>NZ_JAMCOJ010000009.1 GCF_023476645.1 Cellulophaga sp. 20_2_10 | reverse complement strand
AAAAGGCCTAGATATACTCTAGGCCTTTTTTTATTTAGAAAGGAGTATACCCGTGTATATCCAAAATTGGGCTGGTTATATTTATATAACCGTAGTGTAATTTATCTTTTGTGTCTATTGTGCTGTCTTGGTTGATATCTTCCAGCGTGGTAAAATATAATTTTTGATTGTCCAATGTAAATTTAGATCGGTATAAGATGTCATTTTTAGTTAATGATAAACGCTTAAAATTACTACCATTTATATGGCTTATATATAATGTAGAACTGTCTTTAGAATCTATTAATTTGTCATTATTGGTATCTGTATCTATAACTGAATACAGGAGTAGTTCCTTGGCTGTATGGTTATATACATCTCTTAAAAAGGTAACGCTATTAATCTTGAGATCCTGAGTTGCTAACTTCGTAAACTTATTAGAGTGTATTGCTTCAAAATTTAAATTAACTATGTTTCCTGTAAGTACATCATTGTACAGATTGACATAATCAACGGTGTTATTATTGTTTTTGTAGGAGCTTCTATTAAGGTAATTTTTAGATTCCTTATCAATCAAAATAATCGGGTGTATTAGGATTTGCGTAGTTATGGAGTCTATTTGAATTGGTAGATCTGCAATTTTCTTACTTTCAGAATTTATTTTTTCCTGTTCTGTAGTTTTAATATTTGATTGTTCTCTAGGAATTTTCTTGTCACAAGAAGATAGCAATAGGGTTAATAGTATGGTTGTAGTAATTACTTTTTTCATAAGAAGTGATTTAAATTTAAGTAAACTTAAATCAAACTATAAAAAGAAAAAATAGGCAGTGAGTAAACAGGTTGTTTTAGTGAGTTAACGATGCTTAAGTATATAAAACGAAAAACTCCGGTAATCAGCCGGAGTTCATTCATCAATCAAAAAACGAACAGTTATGATAAACTGTTGTTACAGTTCACAAATTACAATTTTTATACCAAAAAGACAACAACAGTTGCTATAGGTTGTTAAAAAAAGAATTGTGCTTATAAACCGTTATGGTTTATCCAAGATATGTTTTTAATATTTTACTTCTAGAAGTATGTTTAAGTCTTCTAATAGCTTTCTCTTTAATTTGTCTAACTCTTTCTCTTGTTAAGTCAAAAGTTTCACCAATCTCTTCTAAAGTCATAGAATGCTGCTCTGCTAAACCAAAATATAAACGTATTACGTCCGCTTCTCTTGGTGTTAGTGTTTCTAATGCTCTTTCTATTTCTGTGCGTAAAGATTCTATTAATAGTTCTCTGTCTGGATTAGGAGACTCACCACTACGTAATACATCGTAAAGGTTAGAATCTTCACCATCAATTAAAGGAGCATCCATAGATACGTGACGTCCAGAATTTTTTAATGACTGCTTTACATCCTCAATAGTCATATCTAATTCCTTTGCTATTTCTTCTGCAGATGGCTTACGCTCATGTGCTTGTTCTAAGAAAGCAAAAGTTTTATTAATCTTATTAATAGATCCAATTTTGTTTAAAGGTAAACGTACAATACGAGATTGTTCTGCTAACGCTTGCAAAATAGATTGACGAATCCACCATACAGCATAAGAGATAAATTTAAATCCACGAGTTTCATCAAAACGTTGTGCAGCTTTAATTAGACCTAAGTTGCCTTCGTTAATTAAATCTGGCAATGTTAGACCTTGATTTTGGTACTGCTTAGCAACAGAAACTACGAACCTAAGGTTGGCTTTTGTCAATTTTTCTAAGGCTACCTGATCTCCCGCTTTAATACGCTGTGCTAATTCTACTTCTTCATCGGCAGTAATTAAGTCTACTTTACCAATTTCTTGTAAATATTTATCTAGCGATGCGGTTTCCCTATTGGTAACCTGTTTTGTAATTTTAAGCTGTCTCATTTAATATATAATTTACGCGCAACCAAAGGGGTGCATATACTTATACGTAGAAAAAGAGGAAATGTTACATTTTAATAAAGTTAATTTCATCTTTTTATTTTTATTAAGTCGAAAATAAACTCATAACCCTACAAATTGGACTTGTTTTATTTCCATTATTTTTAAGTAGTTTATATAAAAAAAGTAGATGTACGGTTCTGCACATCTACTTTAAATCTATAAAATTATTTGTTTTCTTATTTTTTCTCTGCCAAACCACGTGTTAACCATCCTCTTCTACTAGCTGTAGCTATAGCGTAAGGTGTAATCCAGAATAAGCCAAATGTATAAAGAACGCTATAAGTATATGCCCATAATGATTCTTGAGGCTTGTATTTATTAGAATAAAATATAACTGAGAATGTTGATAGTATTAAAATGCTAAATAATGTTGAGCTTAAAAATAATAATGGATGAGTTACAACAAAGTATAACATAAATATTAAAAATGGATAACTCATTATTATTTTAATAGCTTGACTTATGAATAATAATCTTGAGCCTAATTTAGATTCTTTTCTAAAGTTAGTAAATACATATTTAGCCATTTCTATGTTTTCACGTACATTACTTCTTCCCCATCTAATAAACATTTTATAAAGACCTTTGTATTTTTCTGGAACATTAGTATATGCATTTGCATTTCTTTGAAAAAGTACGTGGTTACCTTCTTTCAATATCATATTAGTCATTGCTCTGTCTTCACCAATATCAGATGGTTTGCCCATAAAAGTTTGATTAATCCACTTTGGTAGAACCTTAAATACTGCAGAACTACGGTAAGCTGCTAGCGCTCCAGGAGTACATAAAACAGAATTTAATGTGCTTTCTGCTGAACGAACAAATTCGAAGCTTAATACAAAACTAACATCTAGCATTTTTGGAATTAATGCTTTTGCTTTGTTTAATACTCTTATGTTACCAGCAACTGCACCTACTTTATCATTAACAACAAATGGGCTAACTAAATTTCTTAAGGTGTCTGTATCTACAATAGAATCGCTATCTACAGTTACAAATACATCTCCTGTACCTATGTTAAAACCACGGTATAATGCGTGTCTTTTACCTTTGTTTTCTGGTTGTTGATATATCTCTACGCCTTCACCTAACTTTTGTTTTGCTTTTTGCATCCAATTCCAAGTATCATCTGCGCTACCATCATCAATAGAAATTAACTGTAGTTTTTCTTTTGGAAAATCACTGTTAATTAAGCTAATCAATGTATCGTAAACTTGTTTACCTTCATTATATGCAGGAACAATAACTGTAACAGTTGGTAATTTTTCGTCAGAAACAGATGCTATAGGTTTGTATTTAAAATATCTATATAGTACAAACAAGAAAAATAAAATTTTAAAAGCTAACAAACTTGCTGCGATGACCATAAAAGTAAAACCAAATAAAGAACTAGATCTTTCTTGATTAAACTGAAGAAAATCACTTTGAAAAGAAACTACATAATAAATAGATCCTAACATTAATATAAAAGTACTAACCAAAACTAATATGGCTAATGAATTGTTTTTCTTGGATTCAACTATTTTTTCATCTACGAAAGAGCGAAAATCTTGAAAAACTGTAGCAGTTTTTTGGTATGATGTTTTTATAAGCATAGGTATAGTGTTCATAAAATTAAAAGTTTTTATTACTGTTCTCTCTTAGTTTTACGAACTGAAATGCTTTTTAGATTTTTAGTTTTTTTTATTTATGAATATCTTAAGAAAAAGAGGCTGTTTTGTCTTAAATTGTTAATTTGGCGTTAAATAAAGAGGAATTTAGCATTGTTTTCTATTGATAAAAACCTGTGTGAACTTTTATTATGGGTTGAATTTACAGCAGATAAAAACTGCATTCTTCTGGCTTTTATAGGGGTTAAAGGCAAAAAGAGATTATCTTTTGGTGTAAAGACAATCTCTTTTGCTATATGTTAAAATGTAGGTAGTTTTATTCTCTAATATGGCCATTTCCAAAAACATAATATTTATTGGTTACAAGTTGTTTTAGACCTAACGGACCTCTATGGTGTAGTTTATCTGTGCTAATTGCTAACTCTGCACCAACGCCCATTTGTCCGCCATCTGTAAATCTAGTAGATGCATTATGGTATACAGCAGCACTGTCTACTTGTTCCATAAATGTTCTAGCTTTTTCAGTATTTTCTGTTAATATGGCAGCCGAATGTCCACCAGAATAATTATTTATTTTTTTTATAGCAGATTCTAAATCGTCAACTTCACCAATGAGAATTTTTAAGGCTAAAAATTCTTCTTCCCAAATAGCTATATTTTCAATTTTTTCATTTTCAGGTATTAAATGAGAGGTGTTTTCATCTGTAATAATGTTTACATTAAGTTGTTTTAAAACTTGTTCTAATTCTATAATCTTCATTTTATAATTACTAATATTTTTATTTATTAGTACTTTGTCTAATGCATTGCATCCCGATATTTTATCGGTTTTAGCATTTACAATTACACGTATTGTTTTAGTCCAGTCTGCATCGTCGTCTACATATAAAAAGTTGTTTCCACGACCACTAACTAAAACAGCACAACGGGCGTGTTCTTTGACAAATTTAATAAGACGTTCCCCTCCTCTAGGTACTATTAAGTCTAGTTTTTCTGGTGGATTTCTTAAAAATTCTTGGGTTTCTTCTCTTTGAAGATGTAATAGTTTTATCCAGTTTTTAGAAATATTGTTTTCATCTAAAGCTTTATGCCAACATTTTTCTAAAATAATATTAGTTTGCAATGCTTCTTTACCTCCTTTTAATAAAATTTTATTATTGGCTTTAAAGGCTAATACAGCAGCTTCTATTGTAACATCTGGTCTAGATTCGTAAATTATAAGAATAGTACCAAATGGAGCTGTTTTATTTGTGATTACTAAACCGCTATCTAAAGTTAAGTTAGATATTTCTTTACCAACAGGATCTTCTTGTTCTTTTACATCTGTTATGGCTTTAATCATCCCGTCAATTTTACCGTTATTTACTATTAAACGGTCTAAAAGTGCTTGATCTTCTTTGTTAAAAGCTTCAATATCTTTTTTGTTCGCTTCTAGAATTTGTTCTCGGTCGTTCTCAATAATTCTTAACATTGATTCTAGAACGTTACTTTTTATTTTGGAGCTTAATAATTTCATATTAGTTTAAATTTTAATGAATAAATTTTGTTCCTATTTTTTTATTATCAATAATATCTACAATAACATTTTGCTTTTTACCATTTGCTATGTAGGTTGGTATTTCTTTTTCTGCAGTACTTTTTGCTATTTTTAGCTTAGAAGCCATGCCGCCACGACCTTCACCTTCTTTTTTATAACTAGCTTGTACATATTGTTCTACGTCTTGATCGTGAGTAACTTCGCTAATTTGTTTAGAGTTTTCATCATCAGGATGTCCAGTGTATAAACCATCTGTGTCTGATAAAATAATAAGTCTATCTGCATCTATTAATTCAGCAACCAAACTTGCTAGCTCATCATTGTCAGAAAACATAGACATTGTTACAGAAACAGCATCATCTTCATTGGCAATTGGTATTATGCCTTCGGATAATAAGCCTTCATAACAATTAATCATATTATCTCTGTGTACACCTAAATCAAAATCTCTTTTAGTAGCTAGAACTTGAGCGCAACGCATACCATAATCACTAAAAAGACTATAATAATGTCTCATTAATCTAGGTTGTCCAACAGAAGAGTAGACTTGTCTTCTAGTAGATTTATCTGTGATGTTTGTTTCTCCTAATATTTCTTTTCCTGCAATAGCAGAACCAGAAGAAACCAAAACAACCATAATATCTCTCTCGTACAATACCGAAATTTGACGAACGAGCTCTTTTAAAATTGGACCTAAAATTCTATTGTCTTTATTGGTAAGTACGTTTGTGCCTACTTTTACAACCACTCTTTTAATTTCCATTTTATTGTTTTTTATTTTTCTTTTCCCATTTCTATGGCTCTGTTAAATGCGGCGTATGCGGCATCTTGTATCAGCTGCTTTACATTATTATCTTCCATAGAATCTATGGCTGCTTGTGTGGTGCCTCCTTTAGATGACACTCGATCTATCCATTTTTCTGGTGAAATATCATTTTGATTAAATAATTCTATAGCTCCTTCAAAAGTGCTACTTACTAATACTTTAGAATCGTAGTCCGAAAAACCCATTTTTAAAGCTGCTTCTAGCATAGATTGCATAAAGTAAAAAACATAAGCAGGTCCACTACCAGAAATACCTGTAGAGGCATCTATAAAGTTTTCTGTCTTAACGTGTATAGATGTTCCCGTAGTGTCTAATAAATTACGAACCATTAACAGCTCTACTTTAGATACTTCTTTAGATTCTGTGTAAGATGTTACGCCTTTACCAACCTGCGCTGGTAAATTTGGCATTGTACGTATTACTTTTTTAGTTTGTAGCCTTTCTTGAATAGATTGTATGGTTACGCCTGCCATTAGAGATACAAAAATTTGTTGATCGTTAATCATAGTTTTCATTTGAATAAACAAATCATCGCTATGGTACGGTTTAACGGCAATAAATACTAAATCAGCCAGAGGTAAACAATCTTCTAAGTTTTCAAAAACATTAAATGCATCATTTTTTCTAAGTGTTTCAATTTTTTTTGGATCGGTGTCGTAAATTCTAAGTTTGTGTTTGTTTAGAAGTACAGATTTAGACATACCTTCTGAGTATGTTAATCCCATATTACCTGCTCCAATTACTAATACTCTCATTTTATGTGTTTATTGTTTTATATATACTATAGGGCGCAAGGACCATGCGAGAGTTCGGATTTTGAGATTCAATTTTAAGGATTCATTAATATGGTAATGATACGCCTGTAAATTATGATGTTGTTAATTGAAATGTAAAATGGTTGCAATATTTTAAATTGATGGAGTGCTTTTTTATTCTGAAGGTGACAGTCTGTCGGTGAAAATGTCCATTTTTGATCAATAATGAACAATTTTCAATAAAAAAAGCCCAAAAAACTTAATTTTTGGGCACTTTTTGGATTTTAAATAATCTAATTTTTATGATTTGGTTTTTGTACTACAACTTAATCTTACATTTTTGAAGTAATAAATGTACCGTTGTTTTCTTGAGCTAGAGTTCTCATAAAATCTAAATCGGCATCATCTCCAAAAGCAATAGTATGTATAATTATATTGTTTGTATTTACCTTGCGTATTTCTTGCAGTACGGCATCAGGACCACCATTAGGTAAACCATCACTCATCAATACAATTTCTTCTACACTACTTGTAGATAAAGCTTCTAATAAGCCTTTTAAAGTATCTGTTCCGCCACCTGCTTTTAAGTTTTGAACAAAGATATTAGAAGATGTTCTAGATGAATTATTTGCAACTCTAAATGCATTAGATTGCTTTGTTACATTGTCGTTATAAGAAAAAACAAGAAATTTTTTGCCATCAGGAAGTCCTTTTATAGCAGGTATTAATTTGCGTTTTACAGCGCCAAGTTTGGTCGCTTCTTTGGTAACCTGTTTGCCCAGTATGTTACCAATTTTGCCACCAATAACTTTGCTTACTTGGTTGCCTGCTTTATTGCCAACTTCTCTTACAACTTGGTCTTTTATAGAACCTTCATCTATACCTTCCATACTGCCAGAGATATCTATAAGGTATAGGGTGTTTCTAGTCGAAGTTTCAATTCCGAAAAATTCATCAGATTTTTTTGCAACATAACAAGATTGTACTAGTGTACAGATAGCTATTAAAGTTAAGATGGATAGTGTCTTTTTCATTTTCATTTTAATTACAGTTTATTAATTTCTTTACAGTTAATCTATCTAAAATCGGATAACGACTTAGTTTAGTTTTGGAAGTGTTCTTTTTTATTTTCTATGGATTAAGAAGATAATGCAATGTAGAATGTTGTATTGGTCGTGTTTTTTACTTTCTAGAATCTAAAATTAGAACTATTTGAAGCAGTTATTCTTGTAAATGAGAATTTGGCGCTAAGTAATTAGAAATAGCGGCAATTTAAAGAGGATTTATAGTGGTAAGAATTAAAATTAAGAGGAATAAAGGATATTAGAATAACTCATCAATATAAGCAAGAAGATTTTTTTTTCTGCTTTGAGCAACAGGGATAGCGTGTTTTTCGTTTAAAACAACTTCTTCATTACGTTTGTTAAAAGAAGAGATGTAATTTAAGTTGATTAAATAACTTTGATGAACACGGAGAAAATTATGATTCCTTAGTTTTTCATCATAAGACTTAAGTGGCTTAGAGACTAATATACTTTTGTTATTAGTTAGTAAAAAAGACGTGTAGTTGTTGTCTGATTTTGCATAAAGAATGTCTTTTATGTCTACAACGTGAATAGCATCTGTATTTTTTAGGACTATTTTTTTTGATTGATCTTTATGAGAAATGTTATGCATTAAGGTGCTTAACTGTGACTCGTGGTTTGTTTTGTTAATGTCTATTAATACTTTGTCTATAGCCGTAGTTAATTCTTTTTCTTCGTAAGGTTTTAATAGGTAATCTATAGCGCTAAATTTAAACGCGTCAATTGCATATTTTGCATATGAAGTGGTAAATATTATTTTAAACTCTATGGCGTTAAATAAAGGAAGAAACTCAAAAGCATTACCATCTGTTAAGAAAACATCTAAAATTATAAAGTCTGGTTTTAACTTTTTTATTAATTCTGCCGCTTCATTAATGCTACTAGAGTTGCCAATTACAGCTATATTTTTGTAATTTTTGATAATCGACGAAGCAAAAGAAAATGCTTGAGGATCATCTTCTACGATAAAACAAGATATGGTGTGCATAGGTGGGTAAAGATACTATATTTAAGTTGTTGTAAAACTTAAAATCACCTGTGTTCCTTTAGGTGTGGTATTCACTTTAATATCCCCTTTAAAATTTTTGAACGTTCTATTAAGGTTTTTTAATTGTTCTTGTATAATGGCTGTACTCATAGATTTATGCAATCTTTTAGAGTCGTCTTTTTTAATTTTAAAACCATTGCCATTATCAGTAATAGAAATGTATAAAGTAGAATCTTGCTTGTAATATTTAATACTTATAATGCCCTTGTTATTATCTTTTAGACCGTGTAATATAGCGTTTTCTACAAAGGGCTGGGTAATTAGTGTTGGTATCATATCAAAATCATCATCAACAGAATTATCGGTACTTATAGTATAAGCGAATTTATTATTGTAATTAAGTAGTTGTAAATTTAGATAAGATTCTAATGCAATTTTATCATCTTCAACAGTAATAAAATCATCATCAGATTTTTCTAAGACCAATCTAATTAGTTTGGAGTAACTAGTAAGGTAAGAGCTAGATTTTTCTTTTTCATTTTGATGAATAAAATTCTGAATACTTTGTAACGCATTAAATAGGAAGTGCGGATTTAATTGAGTTTTCCTTAATTTTTGTTGTAGCAGAATCTTGTCTAACTGCTGTTGTATTTTGTAGTTTTTAAATCCAAAGTAGCCAAGTATAACGAGTAATAAAATAAATATAAATATAGCTGAAAGCAAATAATTTTGTTGCTTAATGGTTAGTGCTTGTAATTTGTTTTGAGTGTCTAAAATATGAATGCGTTGCTCTTTTTTCTCTGATTCGTATTTCTCAGTTAATTCAGCAACACTTTCTTTTTGTTGTTCGTTGGTAATAGAATCTTTTATCTTATCTTTTAAATCTGCATAGCGTAAAGCTGTCTTATATTCTTTTAAACCTAAGTAAGATTCTTTAAGGTTGTTATAGATATAAGTTTTAACTGTACCATGCGCTCCAATAGCAGCACTGTCTAAATAGGCTATAGCTTTGTTGTATTCCTTTTTTCTAAGATAGGCGTGGCCAACATTGTTGTACGTAACTTGTAATGTGTTTTTGCTATTAAGTTCTTTTCTCAAAGAAATAGCTTTTTTGCCGTAAGTAACAGCTAAGTTATAATCTGCACCTTGGTCGGTAAAATACATTGCTAGATTAGTATAAATTGTAGAAAGTATATTCTTTGAGTTTAGTTTTTTTGCAATTTCCTCTGCTCTAAAAATGGTCTCGGTATATTTTTTAAATAAATCTTGACTAAAGTAAATGTTTGATAGGTTAACTAGAATTTGAAGCTTAATTGTTTCATTAAAATCGCTTAAAAGAAGCGCTCTTTCTAAATAAAGTTGTGCATTTTTATAATTTTTTAATGTTGCGTTTATTGCACCAATATTAGAGTAGGTGCTAACAAGTTGTTTGTTGTTTGTTGTTTTTTCTAAAATTTTTGCTGCTTGTAAATAAAAGTCTAATGCCTTTTTAAAATCTTGCTTGTAGTATTGTATGGTGCCAAGGTTATGTAATGTTTGGCCTTTTATATAATTAGTTAAGTTTTTAGATAGGTTATTTTGTAATAAAGAATCTGATTTAGAAAACTCCTTCTTAAAAATATAAAGACTACTCTTTTGTAATTGACCTTTAGCTACTAAAGTGTCATTGTTAATTAACTTTGAGAATTTTATGGCTTTGTTGATATAGAAAAAAGAACTGTCTATATCTTTCTGGGTTAGTTCTTTTGATTTTGATAATAGCTCCTCAATGTTGGCTAACGTATCAACTTCATCTTGTGCATTTATGTTGGATGTGTTAAATACGAATATAAAAAGTATGCTAGAACAATATAAAATAGTGCAAATAGCGGACTGATGTTTAGGTTTAAAGTAAAGGCTTCGCATTTTAGAAATTAAATTTTATGTAATATAGAAAAAGCCCAACAAACTTAATTGTTGGGCTTTTATTATTTTGAGAAAATTAAGAATTAATCTTCTTTTTTATCTTCTCTAGGCTTACGATCATCACGACGGTTGTCACGTCCACGATTATCTCTTCCTCTATTGTCACGACCACCACGGTCATTATTTTCTCTTGGAGCTCTTTCTACATAACCTTCTGGTTTAGGTAATAGTGCTTTTCTAGAAACTTTTTCTTTACGTGTTCTTGGGTCTACACCAAAGTATTTTACATCAAAAACATCACCCATGTTTACAACATCTGTAACATTTTCTGTACGTTCCCAAGCTAACTCAGATACGTGTAATAAAACTTCATTTCCGGGAGCATCTATGTATTCTACAACAGCACCAAAATCTAACATTTTAATTACTTTAACTTCGTAAACACTTCCTTTTTCTGGTTTAAACAGTAAAGAATCTATTTTAGCTAAAACAGCATCAATACCATCTTGTGCAGTACCTAAGATTTCAACAATACCTTCTTCAGTTACTGGATCTTCGTTAATAACGATAGTAGTTCCTGTTTCTTTTTGCATTTCCTGAATAACTTTTCCACCAGGACCAATTAAAGCACCAATAAATTCGTTAGGAATACGTCTAGTTACCATTTTAGGAGCGTGAGACTTAACATCTTCAGCCGGACTAGAAATAGTATCTGTAATTTTACCTAAAATATGTAAACGACCTTCACGTGCTTGTTTTAGTGCATTTACTAAAATTTCATATGATAATCCTTTAATTTTAATGTCCATTTGACATGCGGTAATACCTTCAGAAGTACCTGTTACTTTAAAATCCATATCTCCTAAATGATCTTCATCACCTAAAATATCAGACAATACAGCATAACGGTCACCATCAGAAATTAATCCCATAGCAATACCAGAAACAGGGCGTTTCATTTTAACACCAGCATCCATTAAAGCCATTGTACCAGCACAAACAGTTGCCATAGAAGAAGAACCATTAGATTCTAATACTTCAGAAACTACACGTACAGTATAAGGACAGTCAGCAGGTATCATTCCTTTTAAACCACGTTGCGCTAAGTTACCGTGACCAACTTCTCTTCTAGAAGTTCCTCTTAGTGGTCTAGCTTCACCTGTACAAAAAGGAGGGAAGTTATAATGTAAATAGAAATTCTCTTCACCTTCGTGAGATGGCATATCTATTTTGTTAGCGTCTCTAGATGTACCTAAAGTAACTGTAGCTAAAGCTTGAGTTTCTCCACGTGTAAAAATAGCAGAACCGTGTGTAGATGGTAAGTAATCTACCTCACACCATATTGGTCTAATTTCATCAGTCTTACGACCATCTAAACGTAAACCTTCACTTAACGTTAATTCACGTACAGCTTCTTTTTCAGCTTTACTGTAATAACCACTAACAAGATGACCAAATTCTTCCATCTCTTCTTCAGTAAAAGATGCTTTCACTTCTTCTTTTACTTCAGCAAATGCAGCACTACGTTCTGCTTTAGAAGTTCCCTTCTTAGCAATGGCGTAACATTTATCGTAAGCTAAGTCGTGTATTCTTTTTTGTAAATCTTCATTTACTTCTGCAGTAGTATATTCACGAGTTTCTTTTTTGCCAAAAGCTTCAGCTAAACGTAATTGAGCAGCAATTTGAACTTTAATAGCCTCATGAGCAAATTTAATAGCTTCAGCCATTTCTTCTTCAGAAATCTCATCCATCTCACCCTCTACCATCATTACAGAATCGGCAGAAGCTCCAATCATCATCTCTAAGTCTGACTCTTCTAATTGTGCTCTTGTAGGGTTAATTACAAACTCACCATTAACACGAGCAACTCTAGCCTCAGAAATAGCACATTCAAATGGGAAATCTGATAATTGAATAGCAGCAGAAGCAGCTAAACCAGCCATAGCTTCAGGCATAACATTTTCATCATGAGACATTAACTGTATCATAACTTGTGTTTCTGCGTGGTAATCTTTTGGAAATAATGGACGTAAAACACGGTCTACTAAACGCATTGTTAATACTTCACCATCACTTGGTCTTGCTTCTCTTTTAAAGAAACCACCTGGGTAACGACCTGCAGCAGCAAATTTTTCTCTGTAATCTACAGTTAGTGGAAGAAAGTCCACATCACTTTGTTTGTAATTAGAAACTACAGTACATAATAACATACAGTTTCCAGATTGCACTACAACGCTACCATGAGCTTGTTTTGCTAATTTTCCAGTTTCAATAGAGATTTCTCTACCGTCCCCAAGGTCTATGACCTCTTTAAATACTTTTGGAATCATAAATTTTTTTTAAAGCCTAATTTTTTAAAAATAAGACTTGTTAAACAATGGTCTTACGTCTTGTTAGACGAGGTGTTGTGTTGTTGTGTTGACCAATGAAAAACTATAAATAAGCTTTTAGTTTGCCTTATACTACTATAAGGTCTTTGTAATTTTAGCTAAGATAATTATAATAAATTAACTGGTATAAAAAAAGGGAAAGCAATGCTTTCCCTTGATGTATTATTTTCTAATACCTAATTCTGCGATAATAGCACGGTAACGTACAATATCTTTTTTGATTAAGTAATCTAGAAGACTTCTTCTTTTACCTACCAATTTAACTAGAGAACGCTCAGTGTTGTAATCTTTATGATTTCTTCTTAAGTGACCAGTTAAGTGGTTAATTCTGTGAGTAAACAAAGCAATTTGTGCTTCAGCTGCTCCAGAATCTTTTTCGTTTTTACCGTGTTTCTTAAAGATTTCGGTTTTTACTTCTTTCGTTAAATACATTCCAATATTTGTTTAATGATTTTTATGTATATGACTGAATCTCAATCAAGCTGCAAATGTACAATTTATTTGTGACAATTTTATTCTTGAAAAAGATATTTTTTTGAGCTTAAAATTAATGTTTAGCAACAACTATTTTTTTATGGGTTGATGTATAAACTCTTTAAAAAAATAATCCTTGTTTTTATAAAACTATTGCTAGTGTATATAAACAAGGATTATAGTACTATTAAATCTATTCTGTTTTAAGCAGACATAGGTTTGTGTTTACGAACAGGGGTATTCTGTATTAAGTCTATATAAAGATTTACTTTTTGTTTTAAATCTCTTCTATGTGTAATAAAGTCTAAAAATCCGTGTTCTTTTAAGAATTCTGATGATTGAAAACCTTCAGGAAGATCTTTACCTGTTGTGTCTTTTACAATTCTAGGACCAGCAAAACCAATTAAAGCACCTGGTTCTGCAATATTTATATCTCCTAACATTGCATAAGATGCGGTTGTACCACCAGTTGTAGGGTCTGTACATAAAGATACATATGGTAGTCCTGCTTCTGCCAATTGTGCTAGCTTAACAGATGTTTTTGCTAATTGCATTAAAGACAACGCAGCTTCCATCATACGGGCTCCTCCAGATTTTGAAATCATCATAAAAGGAACTTTCTTCTTTATAGCGAAATCTATTGCTCTTGCAATTTTTTCACCAACAACACTACCCATAGAACCACCAATAAAGCTAAAATCCATACAAGCAATAACGATGTCATTACCGTTAGATTTACCTATTGCAGTTCTTACAGCGTCTTGAAGCCCTGTCTTTTTCTCGGCAGCTTTTAAGCGATCTACATACTTCTTAGTATCTTCAAACTTTAAAGGGTCTTTAGATGATAATTTAGCGTCTAATTCTTTAAACTTATTATCATCAAAAAGTATTTCAAAATATTCCTTACTTCCTATTCTTACGTGGTAGTCATCTTCTGGACTAACGTAAAAATTCTTTGCTAAAACTTCAGATTCAACAATTTTTCCTGTTGGAGATTTATACCACAATCCTTTAGGAGTGTCTTTTTTCTCTTCTGTAGCTGTCTGTATTCCTTTTTCTTTTCTTTTAAACCAAGCCGACATAAAATAATATTAAGTTAATTGGTGATCTTTTATTATAATGTGTTTACATTATTAAGATCCTCAAATGCTTTCTTTAAACGTGTACTAAACGTTTTTTCTCCTTCACGAAGCCAAACTCTTGGATCGTAAAACTTTTTATTTGGTACATCTGCACCATCTGGATTTCCTATTTGTGCTTTTAAATAGTCTTTTTTATCCAGTACATAGTCTCTTACTCCTTCTAAAAATGCATATTGTAAATCTGTATCAATATTCATTTTTATAACTCCATAACCAATAGCTTCTCTAATTTCTTCTAATGTAGAACCAGAACCTCCGTGAAAAACAAAGTCAATGTGGTTTTCTTCTACATTGTATTTTTTAGTGATATAATCTTGAGAGTTTAATAATATTTTTGGAGTTAGTTTTACGTTACCTGGCTTGTATACACCGTGTACGTTACCAAATGCTGCTGCAATTGTAAATTTAGGGCTTATTTTAGAAAGTTCTTCGTAAGCAAATGCAACTTCTTCTGGTTGTGTGTATAGTTTAGAATCATCTACATCAGAATTATCTACACCATCTTCTTCACCACCTGTAATACCTAATTCTATTTCTAATGTCATACCCATTTTGCTCATTCTAGCAAGGTATTCTTTACAAATCTCTATATTTTCTTCAATTGGCTCTTCAGATAAATCTATCATATGAGAGCTAAATAAAGGCTTTCCTGTTTCTGCAAAGTGTTTTTCACTAGCATCTAGTAAGCCATCTATCCAAGGTAATAATTTTTTAGCACAATGGTCTGTATGTAAAATAACAGTTGCACCATAAGCTTTTGCTAATTCATGAACATGTTTAGCGCCTGCAATAGCACCAACAATAGCAGCTTTTTGCCCATCGTTAGATAATCCTTTACCAGCGTTAAATTGTGCACCTCCATTAGAGAATTGGATAATAACAGGGGCATTTAAGTCTGCTGCTGTTTCTATAACACTATTTATAGTGTCAGATCCAATTACATTTACCGCAGGTAATGCAAAGCCTTTTTCTTTTGCGTAATTAAAAATTTCTTGTACTTGGTCGCCTGTAGCAACTCCAGGTTTAATGTTGTGAGCCATACTTTATGTGTTGGTATTTTTATTAGATTAACAAAGCAAAAGTAATAAAATTATTAGCGTTAAAAAGGATAATTAACACCAATGTTTATTGTTGCGTTACCAAAATTATAATCTCTAAACCATCTTTTTGATGCTTCTAACTCCGGATTATATGTTTTAAAACCAGTATCTAAACGCAGCACAAAGTATGTAAAATCATACCTGATACCAAAGCCAGTTCCTAATGCAATTTCGGTTAAAGAGCTAACATCTTTAAAGATCGCATCTTCATTTTCTTCATTGTCAAAAACATTCCAAATGTTGCCTGCATCTGCAAATAAAGCTCCTTTTATATTACCTGCAACAGGGAATCTAAATTCTAGATTTGCGGCTATTTTTAGGTTTGCTTCGTTAAAATCGTTTAAAGATTGTGTGCTTCCTGGACCAAGCGAATACGCATTCCAAGCTCTGTTGTCATTAGAGCCACCTGCAAAGTAACTTTTTGCAAACGGTATGCTATTAGAGTTGCCGTAAGGAACTGCTATGCCTAGAAAACCTCTAAAAGCCAACACATTCTGAGAGGGGAAACTCCAGTGCTTAATGTAATCAAAATCTGTTTTAATATATTGCGAAAATTGCACATCAAAAATCTCTTTTTTTCCATTATCATTCTCTTTAAAATCTACAACGCCAGAAAGTAAAGATAGTACGTTGCCGGCACCTTCTATTTTTATTTTAAATTGATGAAAGTCATTATCGTTTATTCCTGTTCTACTGTCTTTAGTATACGAAAAATTAGTAGCAAAGATTAGGTTGTTTTCAGTTAGTCTTTTTTCTCTTTCATCTATGCTTCTAACTTCTTTATAATCATCAGATGTAGAAGCAGCTAAACCTTGATTTAAAACTTGGTCAATAAACCCACTTGTACCAAGAGGAATTTTTAGTTTTGGGTCAGAATTACCTTCAGATGTTTCAAATAACTCACTTAAAGCAGGGTTGTCTTGGTAATTATCTGCAACATCGTCTAATCTGTTGTACGTACTTTGGTACACATTATAAAACCTACCAGGATTTAAGTTCCTAATAAATTGAATATTTAAAAGTTCTAAAGAATTTTTTTTGAATTGAGAAGCAGACCAATTATACCCTAAAATAGCATTGACATTTTGTTTGTCTAATCCTATGTTTTTCTGAAAATTTGTTCCAATTACCATTCTGGTTTGTGGTAACATATAAGGAGGTATAATTTTCTTTGTTTTAAAAGGCATCCAAATTCTAGGAACAATTAAATTTATATCTGCACCTATTTCAGAAACTGATTTTTCATTAGGATTATTTACTTCACTTAAAACACCCAAAGATCCACGAGCAGATAAACTAAGCGTTTCTGCACCTCCAAAAACATTCTTAATTGCTAGAGAAGAACTAAAAGCGGCGCCAAGTCTTTGTATGTTAGAGTGTGTGCCTTCTATATTTGTTTCTAATAAATATTTTTTTAATGGCGATAAGTAAATGTTGGTATTTAACTTATTGCCAAGAGAATCAAACGTAATATTAGGATATTTAAAAGTGTTTAGGTTACTTATTTGTTTGTAAGTTCTAGATTTATTTATCTCCCTGTAAATACTATCTTTTTTAATAAAAATAGCATTGGTTAGTGCTTTTGGCTTGTACTTTAGTTTATCCTTATAGTATATAGTGTAATTTTCGAAGTTTAAAGTTTTCATACTAGAAACATCATCTCCAAAATGATAGTCTGTATAAATATTAATGGTGTCAAAGGCGTAGATCTTGTATTCGGTAAGTTTATGTTCTCCTCTTTTCTTTAGGTTGTTAATCTGTATTTTAACAGACATATTTTTAGAGGTAGGTCTGTTTGTACTATCACTAGGGATATCATACTCAATAGAACTTTCTTGAAAATTATAAATTCCAGTATTTTTAAAGAGCTTGGTTAAGCGTTCTCTTTCTTTATAAAAGTTAGAAGAATTATACTGTTCTTTTTCTTTTAAAAACGATTCTCCTTTGTGAATTTGATAAATTGAATCTAGGGTGGCAGAAGCTATGTTTTGTGATATGCTGTCTACCATATACGCATCTCCAAGTTGAAGTTTGTAGTTTATATGTGCGCGTTGTTTTTTATTTGTGGTGTCTACTTGGTATGATGATTCTGTGTCAAAATACCCTTTGTTATTATAGAAAAATTTTAATTGTCTGGCAGATTTTGCAGATTTAGTTGTATCTATTATAGCAGGAGACTCACCTATGTTTTTTAACCATTGACTAGCACCTTTTACCATAAAAGATTCCCCAAGAGCATCTACTTGTTTTTTAGATAAGAACTTAGTAAGTCTTTCTATCCTTTTTGGTTTTTTATGCAGCCACACTTGGTAAAGTGAATCTGGATTGTCTTTAGCTAAATTATATAAGTTTAAGCGCAAAGGGTAGCCTAATAAGTTGCTGTTAGGTTTTTGAGAAATTAAACTAAAAGCATCTTCGTTTTTTATTTTTTTACCATCTGCAGTTACCGTATTTTTAGTAAGTAAAAGTTCGTCGTCTTCTACTTTTTTTAGTGCATTACAAGATGTTATTGCTATAACTAGCAATAATAATCCTATTTTTGTAAACTGTTTTGTGTTACGTAAACGCATTTTCATAGAGTTCAAAAATACATTATTTGTATGGTTAGTAAAAGCCAAATAAAGTTTATAAAAAATCTACAGCAAAAAAAGTACCGAACGGAACATAAGTTATTCGTGGTTGAGGGTATTAAGGTGGTAAAAGAATTGGCAAATGCGAATGTGAAACCTTATGCTATTTATACAACTAGCAATATTATTTTATCTGAAGAAACTTTTAAATGCGAACTAATTTCTGAAGCCGATCTAAGAAAGGTAAGTGCTCTAAAGACACCTAATAATATTTTAGCTGTTTTTTATCAGCCTAAAGAAAAAGAAATAACAAAAGATAATTGGGTTGTTGCTGTTGATGATGTGCGTGATCCCGGAAATTTAGGTACTATAATAAGGTTGTGCGACTGGTTTGGAATAACAGACTTATTTTGCTCTAACCATACAGTAGATTGCTACAATCCAAAAACATTACAAGCAACAATGGGTTCCTTGGCTAGGGTAAATATTGTTTATGGTAATTTAGAAGATTTTTTACAAACAACTAAAATGCCTATATATGGAGCCTTTATGGACGGAAAAGAGGTGTACAAGGAAGACTTTGTAAGTAAAAAAGGAATTTTGGTAATGGGTAATGAGGCTAATGGAGTTTCTTCTGAAGTTGAAGGTTTAATAACTAAAAAAATTAGTATTCCGCAATTTGGTGCAAAAACTACAGAGAGTTTAAATGTAGCAACAGCAACAGCAATTTTGTTAAACGAAATTAGAAGAGGCTAGTACTACTCAAACGTAAAGTTGATAAAAATACCTCTAGTTTTCATAGAATTAATATTTCCTGTCCACGGACTGTTAGCGTCTACATCTGGTACTAATTCATCATTAATAGCAAAAACACCTCTAATAGATGGCGAAAATTTAAAATACTCTAGGTAAAAATCTACACCAAAGCCCATTTCATAATAATAAGTTGCCTTTTTCATTCTAAAAGTAGTTCCGCTGTTATCTTCAATACTATCTTCATTACTACTTAAATTCATAGAGGTAGATGCGCCACCAATAAGATAAGGCTTCCAATTTCCTATTCTTTTGGCGCTTACCTTAAGTAATAAAGGAAAATTAATGTAGGTGCTTTTTACTTCTCTAATAGCATCATTAGCATCAGAAAAACCTCTAAACCCTAAAGTTCTTTTTGTGTAATGTAAACCGGGTTCAAAACGTAAGTCTAAGAAATTATTTAATCTTAGTTCACCAATTAAACCAACATTAAAGCCCATAGATTTATCAACTAAAATGTCACCGAGGTCATCTTTATAGTCAAATTTAAAATCGTATTGGTTAAAGCCAAGAAAGTAACCCCAGTTTAAAGGGCGTAAATCTTCGCTTTCTAAATTCATTATGGGATCCTCGTTAAACTGAGCATTTACAGTGTTGCCAGCAATAAAAAGGCACAAAAAAAGAAACAGAATTTTTTTCATTAGATTTTCATATCTTATTTAGAAGCAACGTAAATGGATGCTACTCCAAAAGTTTGCGGCTTATTCTCTATAGATATAAACCCATTTTTCTCTAAAATATTGTTGAACTCTTTTCCGTGAGGAAAAATAGATGCAGATTCAGATAAATAAGAGTATGCTGTACGGTCTTTAGAAAACAATTTACCAATGGTTGGTAGTATGTATTTTGTGTAAAATTTATACCCTTGTTTAAAAGGTGTTTTTACTGGTACAGAAGTTTCTAGAACTACAAAAGTACCTTTTGGTTTTAGGACACGAAAAATTTCTGATAAGCCTTTGTCAAGGTTTTCAAAGTTACGTACGCCAAATGCTACAGTAATAGCATCAAAAGTATTGTCTTTAAATGGTAGATTCTCACTATCACCAATAATCATATCTATAGTATCAGCTAGTTTTTTATCGGCAACTTTTTGCTTGCCAACGTCTAGCATTCCTGGAGATATATCTAAACCAGTGATTTTAGTTGCTCCTGTTTTAACTAGGTTAATGGCCAGGTCGCCAGTACCTGTAGCAATGTCTAAAATAGTTTTAGGTTGCTTGTTTTTTAAAATCGCAACAACTCTGTTACGCCATTTTATATCGATACCAAAAGAAATAACCCTGTTTAACCCGTCGTAATTCTTAGAAATAGTGTCAAACATTTGAGTGACCTGTTCTTTTTTTCCAAGTTCAGAATTTTTGTAAGGAGTAACTTTTTCTGCCATTATTAATTTTTTTGCAAAGATAACATAAAGGTTACATTTTATGCGTTATAGAGGGGTAAAAGAGCTAGAACTAAGTACTAAATAGCATATTAGCTAGTAAAATGTTTTAAATAGTATGCTAAAGTAGTATGGTGTTAACTGCTTAACAAATAAATAAATACCGTATTTTAGAGCGAGGTTAGTTTATATTTGTTTTTACGTCTATATACAAGCCGATTGCATAAAAAAGAGTAATTTTGCCGTCCAAAGTTTACCAAGGTGCATTTTGGCTTAGTTAAATAAATATATGAAGATTATTATAGCGGGTGCAGGAGAGGTTGGCTTTCATTTGGCAAAATTATTGTCTTTTGAGTCGCAAGATATTACCTTAATAGATACTTTTAAGGAAAGTCTAGCGTATGCAGACAGTCATTTAGATATTCGTGTTTTAAAGGGAGATGCTACTTCTGTTGCAGTTTTAAAAGATGCACAGGTTGAAAAATCAGATCTTGTAATTGGTGTTACATCATCAGAAACAACAAACCTTACGCTTTGTATTTTAGCAAAGCAATTAGGGTGTAAACGTACTATTGCCCGTATTTCTAATACAGAGTTTATAAAGAATAAAGAAATTTTAAATTTCGAAAAACTAGGAATAGACGAACTTATTTCTCCAGAAGAGTTAGCCGCTACTGAAATACAATTACTATTAAACCAGTCTGCTTTTAACGAGAGTTATGAGTTTGAGGACGGGGCCTTAATTATGATTGGTGTTTGTTTGCCAAAATCGGCTCCTTTTGTCGGTAAAATGGTAAAAGAAGCAGCGCGTATATTTCCAGAATTACACTTTATGCCAATTGCAATACAGCGTGTTGGTACACAATATACAATTATACCAAGAGGAGATACCGAATTCATGAAAGGGGATCAGGTTTATTTTATTACCTCTAAGGCTGGTTTAGATGATCTTCTAAAACTTACCGGAAAAGAAAAAAGGCAAATTAAAAACGTGATGATTCACGGTGGAAGTAAGCTTGGGTATAAAACAGCACGTGATTTATGTGGTAAAAAGTTTAATGTTAAGCTAATAGAGAAAGATAAAGAAAGAGCATTGCAACTTGCAGACGATTTGCCAAACGCTTTAGTAATTAATGCAGATGGTAGAAATGTAGAGGTTTTAGAGGAAGAAAATTTAGATGCTATGGATGCTTTTATTTCTGTAACATCAAATTCAGAAACCAACATTATGTCTTGTCTAGTAGCAAAATCTAGAAACATAAAAAAAACGATTGCCCTAGTAGAGAATATGGATTATTTTCAGCTATCGCATACCATTGGTATAGATACTTTAATTAATAAAAAATTATTAGCAGCCAATAATATTTTTAAACACATTAGACGTGGAGAAGTGGTTGCTATGACACGTTTAAACAATCTTAACGCAGAGATTTTAGAGTTTGTAGTAAAACCTAATTCTGCGGTTAGGGGTAAAATTATAAAGGAGTTAGACTTTCCTAGATCAGCAACCATAGGTGGCGTTGTTAGGGATGGTGAAGGTATTATTGCTTTAGGTGATTTCGAAATTTTAGAAGGAGATAGAGTGGTGGTATGTTGTTTGCCAAGAGCTATTCCTAAAATTGAAAAGCTGTTCTTGTAAAATGACGTTAAATTATAAAATCATTATTCATATAATGGGCTTGTTGCTACTTTGTAACGGTGCATTTATGGGTATTTCTGCTGGTATAAGTGCTATTTATGATGATGGTGCGACATTAGAAATTGCTATGGCAGCCTTGGTAACATTAGCAGCGGGTGCAATGGCTATGCTAGCTACTAGAGGTCATAAAAAAGAAGTAAAGAGAAAAGAAGGTTATTTAATAGTGACCTTTGGGTGGATAGTGATGTCTTTATCAGGTGTGCTACCTTATCTTTTTACAGAATCTATTCCTAGTTTTACGAATGCTTTTTTTGAAACTGTTTCTGGGTATACAACCACAGGGGCATCTATCTTAAATGACATTGAGGCATTGCCAGAGGGAGTTCTTTTTTGGCGAAGCTTAACACATTGGATCGGTGGTATGGGTATTATTGTTTTGGCAATTGCCATTTTGCCAATATTAGGTATTGGTGGTATGCAATTGTTTTCTGCAGAAGCTCCAGGACCAAGTGCAGATAAATTACACCCGCGTATTACAGATACAGCAAAAAGGCTTTGGTACATTTATGTTGGCTATACCGTTGCAGAAACTATTTTATTGCAATTAGCGGGTATGTCTTTCTTTGATGCAATTAATCATTCATTGGCAACATTGTCTACCGGTGGTTTTTCTACAAAAAACGCAAGTTTGGCGTATTGGAATAATGATCCATTAGTGCAATATATTGTAATCTTATTTATGTTTTTAGCAGGTAGTAATTTTGTGTTAAGTTACTTTGCTTTTAAGGGTAAAATACAGAAAATGTTTAGGGACGAAGAGTTTAAGTTTTATACTGGCTTTGTCGTTTTCTTTACGTTAATAGCGGCACTTACAGTTTACTTAAAGGCAAATGTGCCGGTTTCAGATTACCATCCTATGGTTTTAGGAGAAGCAGAAAGTGCTTTTAGGCATACCTTATTCCAAATAGTGTCTGTAATTACAACAACAGGTTTTGTTACAGCAGATTTTACAAACTGGACACCCTTTTTAACCGTTTTCTTTTTTGGATTAATGTTTTTAGGTGGCTGTGCAGGTTCTACAGCTGGTGGTATTAAAGTGATGCGTCACTTGTTAATTATTAAAAACGGATTGCTAGAGTTTAAAAGGACTCTACATATAAATGCAATTATCCCGGTACGATACAATAATAAAATGGTGCCAGAAAAAATAGTGTACAACATTGTCGCCTTCTTGGTTTTATATATGTTGTTATTTATAATTGGAGCTTTGGTATTAAGCTTTTTAGGGTTAGATTTTGTCTCTGCTATTGGTGGAGCGGCAACTTCTTTAGGGAATGTTGGGCCAGGTTTAGGTAGTCTTAATCCGCTTGCAAATTTTGATAGTTTGCCAGGTTTAGCAAAATGGTGGACAGCTTTTTTAATGTTAGCAGGTAGACTAGAATTATTTACGGTGCTTATTATTTTGACTCCGTACTTTTGGAAGAAGATATAAATGTAGTTAATAGGTTGTTTGTCTTAGACTGAATCTTAGATTTAAAAAAAGAGGACCAACCTAATAAATAACCGCTAGTTCCCAATGCCTGTTTGGACCAATTCCATAAATCAAACTTATCTGTGTGTGCTATTATTTTACCCTCAAAAAAGGTAAAATTAGCAGTAATATTATTTATTACTTTTCTTTTTTTTGGTCCATAAGCGTAGACAGCTTTCCAATTAACACTTCCGTTATTCTCTGTAACTTTAATACCAGTATAAGTTATAGTAGATCCGCCATTGCTTCTGCTTAATAGCATTTGCCACATGGCTTTTGCTTTATTGCCATGTAGAGTTCCAAAAGCAGGATCTGTAAAAACAATATCATCGTGGTAGCAACTAATCATACCATCAGCATCTGCATTAGAAAAAGAAGTGTAGAATTTTTCAATAAGTTCTTGGTTTGTCATTTTAGGTTGTTTTAGTATGTGTTAGTCATATCAGCATCAACACAAATAATGTAATTAGCAACATTTAAATGCTCTTCTTCTAATTTAGAAATATCCTTTTGGCTCACAGTAGATAATGTAGCATACTGTAAGCTTGTATTCTCTCTTTTTAAATACCATAAGATGCCTTCGTAATTGTTAGAGTGGTACGCACCATTATAGTGTATAAAAGTTGTGTTGGGTTTATAGTTCTTTAAAATGAAATGAGCCATCGTTGCATCTTTTATCGCTTGTGCCATTACAAGTTCTGGAGTACCGTGATCTCCCATCATTTTTAAAATATTTTTATATGTCGGTAATTCACTATCAAAAGCTATTGGCAAAGGTGCAATCCATTCTTTTTCTTTGGCTGATAAAGTGTCTAAGGCTCCAAATCCTTTTTTATATACCAAACTCGCGTATCTGCGTGGTATATTGGTGGCTATAAACGGCAACGTATGATCTTTTGAAAAATTTACTAAAGGAGCATAATCGGTTTTGTAATTGGGCCATAGTCTGGCAACTGTGTCTAATGTTTTTGCATCTATAACACCAGCTAAGTAATTGTTTAACTGTGGTTGGTTATCTGCCTCTAGCATTTCGGCACCTAATACAACCGTTTTGCTTTTGTATATGTCTTTAGTAACTTCTAGCTCTAGCCAATGAGCAATTGCGTTGTTGTGTAGTTCTCCAAATAATATAACATCTTTTTTATTTAAGTCTTTTAGCATTTTCTTGTAACTAACCTTTTTTCCTTTAGCATTGTAAATTATATATGCTGGTTTTTGGCTGAATACAAATAGTGTAAAAAATACGAAAGTTAGAGTTAGATATGCTTTTTTCATTTCTGATAAATAGTTTAAAAGTCTAAGTTAATTTAATAAAATAAAAATGCAAAAGTGCTTAATATGCCAATAGTAATTGGTATTACAATTACAAAGTAAATAAAAGTTGCTAGAGAACATTTAATAAAGCTTAAAAACCAACCTTGTTTGTAGAATTTTATAGCGGCAAGACATAGGTATATAAAGGTAGATAAAACAATTAAAAATTGAATATAACCTGAAAAACTTGGCCAAATAAAGCTTACTAGCATTAAAATTATAAAGGTGCTAAAAAGGTATGAGAAATAATAAAAGCCAAATACTAGATGATAAGCAAACGGACCTTTATTATAAAAAAGTAATTTTAAAATGAATGCAAATATTGGAAGTAGAAAAAATAGTGCAATTGGGATAGTGTCATAAAATGAATGCAGAATACTTGCTAAACTACCATTATCCTTATAAAGTTTTAGTACTTGAGCGTATACCTTTTTATTAAAATAACCAGCGTTTTTTGATTGCCCCATTTCTTTAGTAATTAAAGAGTCTGGCGCGCTAATAGCGATTAAGGAATCTACTTTGGATTCATTAAAGCCAAAAGTCATAAAATCATCACCATTGTAATTTCTTCCTCTAATAATAGAATCTAACTTAGCTAATTCCTCATCTTTTAATCCTGTTTTATCTTGGTTTTTTTTAAGTTTATCTATAACGGTAGCGGCAGCTAAAGAATCGTTAGTATTATACGTTTTTATAGAATCTATAGTTTGTTGAAGTGTTTTTTCTGATTTTACACTTTCTCTTATTTGTTGTTCTTGTTTGCTTACTTTAAAAGAAAAGAAAAAGAAGAATATAATGGAAGAAAACAAGTATAGCTGTGCGGGGTGCAGGTATAATAAACGTTTTCCCTCTATAAACTTAGTAGGTAAATAACCAGGCTTAAAAAGCAACGGAAAAAAACTTTTAAAGAAACGAGCATCAACAGAGAAATAATTTTTAATAGTGTTTCTAAATAAAACACCTACGGTTAATTTATCGTTAGATTTTTGTCCGCAATGTGGACAGTACTCAAAACTTGCGTCGAACTTATTTTCGCAATTTTTACAAGTGACATTAGTATTGGGCATTTAGACTGGTTTTGCAGCTAAAGTAATTATTATTTTTATAAGAGTGAACTAAATATTTTACTATACTTAGTTGGTAGGTCTTTCATAACATTCATTTTTTCATTTGTAAATGGATGTATAAAAGATAGAGAGTAGGCGTGTAGGTAGAGTCCTTTTCCTTTTACAATTAGACCTTCTATACCATATTCCGCATCGCCTAAAATAGGATTGCCTATAGTTGCTAGGTGTATTCTAAGTTGATGCTTTCTTCCTGTTTTAGGAAAAAGTTTTACCAAGTTTAAACAATCATATTTTTTAGAAGGCACGCTCTCTAAAACCGTATAAGTTGATGATGCTTTTTTGTCATCTACATTGGTCTCTATTTTTCCTTCTTTAGGCATACTGCCTGTGGTTATTGCAAAGTATGCTTTTTTGATTTCTTTATTTTGAAAAAGCTTATTTAAAGCTAAGATGCTAGCGGATGTTTTACCAACGAGCAATAGGCCTGTTGTTGGATAGTCTAGTCTGTGTACGGGTCTTGGTCTTGTGGCGTCTGGTAAGTTGCTTTTTGTAATGTTTTGCTCTAGGGCGTTGTCTATTGTTTTAAAAGAATTACCGCTGACTAAAATTCCGGCTGGCTTGTTTATTACGGCCAAATAATTGTCTTGGTAAACAATTTCTAGATCTAGAACTAACTTTTTTTTACTGAGGTCTTCTTTTGGTTTTGAATATGTAATGGTTTCTAATCCGTGAATATATGTAGCGGTAGATGCTTTTTTTGCATCAATATATAAAAGGCCTTTTTTTATAGCTTTCTTTAGCGCAGATTTGGTGCTTAGACCTATAAAAATACCAACGCCGTATTCTTGAAACCTGATAGGTTTTTCTTGCGTAGCAGCTATGTGAGTTTCTGTAGAAATGATTGCTATTTTAATACAGTAAATTAATAAAAAAAGGTCTTACTGCAAATTGCAAATAAGACCTTTTGTGTAATTTTAAGTAGTTATTATAGAACAGCTTTAATTCTGCTAATAGCTTCTCTTAATTCTTTTTCTGCTGCTGCATAAGAAATACGTATGCAATTTGGATTGCCAAAAGCTTCACCCGTAACAGTTGCAACATTTGCATTTTCTAGTAAATACATAGAAAAATCAGATGCTGTATTAATCGTAGTGCCGTTTAAAGTTTTGCCAAAGAAATCAGAGATATCTGGAAAAACGTAAAAAGCACCTTCTGGTACATTTAATTTAAATCCTTCAACTTCTCCTAAAAGTTCCAAAATAAGATCTCTCCTTTTGTGAAACTCATCAATCATAAATTGTATTTTGCTAACAGGAGCATCTAATGCTGCAATAGTAGCACGTTGTGCAATAGCATTTGCGCCACTAGTAATTTGTCCTTGAAACTTTGTGCAAGCTTTAGCAATAGATTCTGGGGCACCAATGTACCCAATACGCCACCCAGTCATAGCAAATGCCTTAGAGACACCGTTAACAGTTATTGTACGGTCGTACATACCGTCTATGCCAGCGATGCTAACGTGACCACCTCTAAAGTTGATGTGTTCGTAAATTTCATCAGAAACTACGTAGATATTTGGATGTTTTTTTAATACTTCGGCTAAACCTTCTAATTCTTCTTTGCTGTAAACAGATCCGCTTGGGTTGCAAGGAGAGCTAAACCACATCATTTTAGTGTTAGGTGTAATTGCAGCTTCTAACTGTGCAGGAGTCATTTTAAAATCTGTATCTATGCTTGTTGGCACTTCTACAGGTGTTCCTTCTGCAAGTTTTACAATATCACTATAACTAACCCAGTAAGGTGCAGGTAAAATAACTTCATCTCCTTTGTTTAACATACACATTGCTATGTTTGCTAAAGATTGTTTTGCACCTGTGCTTACTACAATTTGGTTAAGACCGTACGTTAAGTTGTTGTCTCTTTTAAATTTGTTCGCAATAGATTGTTTTAAATCTGCATAACCATCTACAGGAGAATAACTGCTGTAGTTGTCATCTACAGCTTGTTTTGCAGCGTCTTTAATAAAGTCAGGAATATTAAAATCTGGTTCTCCTAAACTTAAACCAATAATGTCTTTACCAGAGTTGCGTAACTCTCTTGCTTTTGCTGCCATTGCTAAAGTGGCAGAGGTAGACATATTTGTAATTCTGTTAGATAAATGGTTGCTCATGCTTTTCTATTTTTACTAGTACTGTAAAGCTGGTTTTTTACCTAGCTCTTTTAGATGTTTAAAGTGCGAAATTATAGCTTTCCTAGTAGTTTTGTATTCATTATAAGGCAAATTAAATTCATTTGCTGTTTCTTTCACAATTTTAGCGATTTTTGTGTAATGAACGTGACTAATATTTGGAAAAATATGATGTTCAACTTGGTGATTTAATCCACCAGTATACCAATTAACAATTCTATTTTTAGTTCCAAAGTTTACAGTAGTAAATAATTGGTGAATAGCCCAAGTGTTTTTCATAGTACCACTTTCATCAGGTAAAGGAGTATCTGCATCATCTACAACATGTGCTAATTGGAATACAACACTTAATATTACACCAGCAACGTAGTGCATAATAAAGAAACCAATAAGAATTTGCCACCAAGCAATATCAATAAAAAGTAAAGGCAATACAATCCATATAGTAATGTACAATAATTTAGTAATTACTAAAGTACTCCAGTTCCCAACTTTACTAGGTTTTTTACCATAAGATAAGTTGCGTTTCATGTAACGGTACATTTGCTGAAAATCTGTAGTAATAGCCCAGTTAAATGTTAATAGTCCGTATAAGAAAACAGAATAAAAATGTTGAAACCTATGATGTTTATGCCATTCTGCATGTTTAGAAAAACGTAAAATCCTCCCAGCCTCTAAATCTTCATCATGCTCATGAATATTTGTGTAGGTGTGGTGTAAAACATTATGTTGTACTTGCCAGTTGTATACATTACCTGCAAGTATGTAAATACTACCGCCCATAAATTTATTTACCCATTTGTTGTTAGAGTAAGCACCGTGGTTACCATCGTGCATCACATTCATACCAACACCAGCCATACCAATACCCATAACAATGGTTAATAGTAAGTTTGCCCAAATTGGCAATCCTAATGTGAGTATTAAAAAATAGGGCGCTAAAAATAGCGTGAACATAACTATAGTTTTTAAGTGTAGTCTCCAGTTCCCTGTTTTTTTAATGTCGTTTTCTTTAAAATAAGTATTCACACGTTTATTCAAAGTTTTAAAAAACTGAGTTGAATCTTTTCGTGAAAATCTGATAGATTTATTCTCCATAATTTGTTGATTCTGATATTCCCTTTTTACTGTTAAGGGAGTTGTATTTTTATATTGTAGAAATTTATAATTTTAGTTTTGAATAGCTTCTAGATATTGTTAGACGTAAAAACTAAGTAAAGATAACGCAAAAGTACTTTTTATAATATGATAATTATCTTAAAATAAGAAATTTTTATGATTTAGGAAATGCTTACTTTTGCCAAAACTTAGATAAAATTTATGAAGTCCGATATTATTTTTAAGTATTTTCCAGACTTAACCGAGGAGCAAAAGCAACACTTTATTCAACTTGAAGCATTATATGCAGATTGGAACCAGAAAATTAACGTAGTTTCTAGAAAAGATATTGACGAAATTTATTTGCGTCATATTTTACATTCTACGGGTATAGCAAAATTTCAGCAGTTTTTACCAGGTGCAACAGTTTTAGATGTTGGTACAGGTGGTGGTTTTCCGGGTATTCCTTTGGCTATACTTTTTCCAGAAACGCACTTTACATTGGTAGATGCTATTGGTAAAAAAATAAAAGTTGTGCAAGAGGTTATAGATGGTTTACAATTAACAAATGTAACCGCTAAACACATGCGTGTAGAGGAGTTAGATACTCAGTTCGATTTTATAGTGAGTAGAGCAGTGGCAGCGATGCCTACTTTTGTGCATTGGATAAAAGGACGTATAAAAAAGAATTCTATACACGAACGCAGAAACGGAATTTTATACCTTAAAGGTGGGGATTTATCAGAAGAGCTATTAGACTATAGAACTGCCGAAATATATAATTTATCAGATTATTTTACTGAAGACTTTTTTGAGACCAAAAAAATAGTTTACTTACCTTTAAAGTATAAAGGTTAATTTATATACTGAGCATTCTGTTAAAAGAGTATTTGCAATTTTTTGCATAGTTCTTTATATAGGTATACACGTTTAAAATACGAAACTGTTTTTTGTTATTTACGATCTTATCTTTCATAGGTTTTTAAATTTTACAATAAACAAACAATCTGTTTACATTTACTTAACGTTAAATTTACATTAAAATTGTGATAAAAACAATTTTAAACCTTTTCGGGGAAGTTTTAAGCATAAAAAAGCCAAAATCTTTAGAATTAAATCTAGGATTTTGGCTTTTTAAATTATCAGTAATTATGGCTTATCCTAAAAAAGGATATCTATAATCTGTTGGTGTAACAAAAGTTTCTTTTATTAATCTTGGAGAAACCCAACGTAATAAGTTTTGCGCAGAACCAGCTTTGTCGTTAGTTCCAGAAGATCTAGCGCCACCAAATGGTTGCTGACCAACAACTGCTCCAGTTGGCTTGTCGTTAATGTAAAAGTTACCAGCACAGTTTTGTAATGCTTGTGTAGCTTCTTCTATTGCGTAACGGTCACCAGATATAACAGCACCAGTTAATGCATACTCAGATGTAGCATCTACTAGTTTAAGTGTTTCTTTCCAATCTTTATCGTCATATACATATATAGTCACTACAGGGCCAAAAAGCTCAGTTTCCATAGTAGTGTACTTAGGATTTGTAGTTACAATAACTGTAGGCTCTATAAAATAACCTTTAGATTTGTCATAATTACCACCAGCAAAAACTTCAGCATCTTTATCTGCTTTAGCTCCGTCGATGTACTTTGCTAACTTGTCAAAAGATCCTTCATGAATAACAGCAGTAACAAAGTTACTCATATCCTCAGGAGATCCTGGTTTGTTAATAGTAGCTAAATCTCTTTTTACTAATTCTAAAGTTTCTGTAGCGGTAGATTTAGGTAAGTATACTCTAGATGCAGCACTACATTTTTGTCCTTGGAACTCAAAAGCACCACGTACAATAGCTGTAGCTACTTGTGCAGGGTTAGCTGTTTTGTGTGCTAAAATAAAATCTTTACCACCAGTTTCTCCAACTATTTTAGGATACGTTTTGTAATTATGTATGTTGTTTCCAATTTGTTTCCAAAGTTCTTTAAAAACATACGTAGAACCTGTAAAGTGCAATCCAGCAAAATCTGGGCTAGCTAAAGCAGTTTCTGTAACCATAACTGGATCACCGTAAACAACATTAATAACGCCATCTGGTACACCAGCCTCTTTAAATATATCTATAATTACTTTAGCAGAGAAAATCTGACTATCACTTGGTTTCCATAATACAACATTACCCATCATTGCAGCACTTGCAGGTAAGTTACCCGCAATAGCAGTAAAGTTAAAAGGAGTAATAGCGTAAACAAAACCTTCTAGTGGACGGTATTCTACTCTATTCCAGATACCTTCAGCAGAATCTGGTTGCTCAGCGTAAATCTGAGTCATATATTCTACGTTAAAACGTAAAAAGTCTATAAGTTCACAGGCAGCATCAATTTCTGCTTGGTGTATAGTTTTAGATTGTGCCATCATAGTAGCAGCATTAATCTTTGCTCTGTAAGGACCAGCAATTAATTCTGCAGCTTTCAAGAAAATAGCGGCACGTTGTTCCCAAGCTAAATTAGCCCAAGCCTCTCTAGATTCAAGAGCGTTTTCTATAGCTTTAGTAACGTGTTTCTTTTCTGCTAAATGGTAGTGTCCTACTATGTGTTTATGGTCATGCGGAGGAGACATAGGCCTTGTGTTGCCTGTTTTTATCTCTTCGCTTCCTATATATAAAGGAACGTCTACTGTTGAATTGTAGTAAGCTTTGTATTGCTCTAATACTGCTTCGCGCTCAGGAGATCCTGGAGCATAGCTTTTTATTGGTTCGTTAAAAGCGGTTGGAACTTGAAAAAATCCTTTACCCATTGTGCTACGTTTTATAAGTTTAATATCGTAACAAATGTACTAAAATCAAAATCGTTATTAAAACAAATTGGGTGTTAGTAAGTTGCTTTTTTAGTTTAAAGCAAAAGGAGCACTAAATTTAAATGTAGGTATCTGTACTCTAAACTTTTTGTTCTCGTTAAAACCAACCATATTATAATGTCCGCGCATAGCGCCAATTGGCGATGTTAATAAGCAGCCAGAGTTATAGGTATGAGATTGTCCTGGATTTAAAACTGGTTTTTTGCCAACAACACCTTCACCGTCCATAATTTCTAAATCATTAAGAGAATCGTAGATCTCCCAATGTCTAGAGGTTAATTGTACGGACTCTTTGCTAAGGTTTTCTATAGTAATAGTGTACCCAAAAGCATAGTGCATCTTGTAGTTCTTAAAAAAAGTACCTTCAAAATTAGTGCTTACAGATACTTTTATCCCCTTAGTAACTTGTGTAGTCATACGTTTTAATTTTTTTAAAAAAGTATAGTACTTAATTCAGTATTAAATCGAAAAAACTAGAGGTTAATTACAATGTAATGTAGGTTCTTATTTTTTCAGTAGGTTGTGTGTAACTATTTTACAGCGAGACACATTGGCTACATACAAATATAAAAAGTAATATTTAAAAATGTTTATGTAAAGGTATATATTCGGTAAACGAACAACTTAGTCTGCTTAAATAGTTGCTTTTAATTGGTTATGTTTCTAGAGTTTCCAGAACCCACGCCAATTAAACTATCGTATTGGTCGCCAAAGTTTCTGTAGTAAACTAAGACTAAATAATTATTTTCGGTAAAGTGAAAATTGCCTCCAATGGCGTTATTCTTTATTTCTCCTTTATCTGTTTTTAGTACGTATTTGTAATTGTAAAAACCTTGCTTTATTTTTATTTTAGCTTCTAGGTAGCCAGTTTTTTCATTGTAGGCCATTTTGTTTTCATCAGTTAAAGCATAGTTGTTAAATTTTCCAAAAACATAAACATCATCTAAACCTATGGCATCTGTGTATTCTAATTTAAAATGTATGTTGGTATATTCTGATTCTCTAGATGCATCCTCTCCTTGTTGGGTAGTAACTACAAAGTCGCCGTTAATATCAGGAAAATAAGTATAGGGTTCGTTTGCTCTTTGTATATCCCCATAAAGATAATGGTTGTAGATATCTTGTAATTCTACTCTTGCAATTGCGGTACTCGTGGAGCGCAAATCTTTGGTGGTAAAATTTAGAAATTCGTTGCCGCCAAAAAAGCTAGCCTCTTTATCATATTTGTATAGCAATTCTTTGCCAATTGTGTATTGTGGTTTAAGATTTGTAATAGCAGAAGGCCAATAGTAATTCTGGATAATAGCAACTTTTACTTCGTTTTTAGGGTTGATAAGTCTAAAATCACCTGCATTTATTGCTATTTGTACGGCTTGTTTTTCGTTTAGAAACTCAAACTCCCTTGTTCTTTTTGTTGCTACGCCAACAGATACTGCGTTTTGATAAATAAGAAAACGTCTAGAGAACTGAAGTTCATCATATTCATTATAAACCTCTAGCATGTAGTTACCGCTTACTTTAAAGCTAATATTGTTGTTTGGTAGTTGCAGTTGGTAATTAGAGTATGCTTGTAGCGTGTTGTAGCTGTTCTCGTAATTTGTAATTCTAAGATTGTCTAATCCTTTTAAGTATTGAGATTTTAATAGGGTAGAAGGTGACCAATCATAATTGTAGTATGTAACTTTATAATAGTAGTCTTCTTCAGATGCATTTAGATCATCAAATTCTAAGGTAATTCGATCTCCTGATAAAATTATTGGAAATTGATCTTCTGTGGTTCCTTTAAAAACTATCGATTTAATATTTTCTGGAGCGTCTTTTTCTACTGCAACTTGTGCTGTAGTGCTCCAAATAGCCAATAATAAAGATAGTATAAGGGTGTATTGTTTCATTTTGTATAATTATTACGCAAATATAAGCAAAAGTTGTGCCTAAAATTAGGACGCTGAAATTGCAATTTTATTTATTTAGAATTAATATAAATAATAACATCTTAGTTGATTTAACACGGAAGTTTCCCCTTAAAACTTTAAATTTGCACGAAATTTTGTTAACCTAAGGTCTGCAATAATATGTCTAAAGACATTCGAATAAAAAAAGGCTTAAATATCAACCTAATCGGTGCCGCTGAGCAAACTACTTCTAAAGCGGTTTTAAGCAATGTTTATGCAATAAATCTTAATGATTTTCACGGTGTAATGCCAAAAATGTTAGTGAAAGAAGGAGCTTCTGTTAAGGCAGGTGAGCCTCTTTTTTACAACAAAGATGTAGAAGAAATGAAGTTTGTTTCTCCTGTGTCTGGTGAACTTGTGGAAATTGTAAGAGGAGCAAGAAGAAAAATATTATCGTTAAAAATTAGCGCTAATAAAAGTGGTGAAGTAGTAGAACACAGTACGCTAAACCTAGCAAACGCAACAGCAGAAGACGTTAAGTCGCAGTTGTTGTTATCTGGTTGTTGGTCTTTTATTAAACAGAGACCGTATGATGTTGTTGCAAATCCTGAAGTGGCTCCAAAAGCTATCTTTATTTCTGGGTATACAACAGCGCCTTTGGCAGCAGATTTGGATTACGTGTTAAAAGGAAAGGAGAAAGAATTGCAAGCAGCTGTAACAGCCTTAGCGACTTTAACTTCTGGAAAAGTACACGTGTCTGTAGGTAGTAGTAGCTCTCCATTATCTGGTTTGTCTGGTGTTACAGAACATAAGGTTGCCGGGCCACACCCCGCAGGTTTAGTAGGTACACAGATAAATAAGATAGAACCTGTTAATAAAGGAGAAGTGGTTTGGACTGTTAGTGCGCAAGACCTTGTAATAATAGGTGAATTGTTGTTAACAGGTAAGTTTAATGCGCAAAGAACAATAGCTTTAGTTGGTTCTGCTGTTAAATCTCCAAAATACTATACAACTACAATTGGGGCAGAGATTTCTACTTTCTTATACGGTAGCGGTGTTTCTATAGAAAACTTTAGAGTTATTAATGGAGATGTGCTAACGGGTTCTAAAACTAGTCCAGAAGGCTACTTAGGATTCTATAACAATACAGTTTCTGTTATTCCTGAAGGAGATGATTATGAATTATTTGGATGGAATAAGCCAGTTTTTAATAAGATATCATCAACTAGAGCAATGACTTTCTCTTGGTTAAGTCCTAATAAAAAATACGATTTAACTACCAATACGAACGGAGAACATAGGGCATTTGTGGTAACTGGTGCTTATGAAAAAGTTTTTCCACTAGATATTTATCCAATGCAATTGCTAAAAGCTTGTATGATTAAGGATTTAGATGAAATGGAACAACTTGGTTTATACGAGGTAGCTCCTGAGGATTTTGCTTTAACAGAGTTTATCTGTATATCTAAACAACCACATCAGCAGATAATTAGAGAAGGGTTGGACTTATTACAAAAAGAAATAGGATAAAAGATGGGTCTTAAAAATACATTACACAATTTAAAGGAAAAGTATAAAGGCAAAAAAATGGCACCTGCATTTAATGCAATCCATACGTTTTTGTACTTGCCTAATGAAACTACGCACTCTGGGTCTCACGTACGAGCAGCAGATGATTTAAAGCGTACAATGAATACGGTAATAATGGCATTGGTTCCAGTTTTAATATTTGGAATGTTTAATGCTGGTTACCAACACTATTCTGCAATTAATGGTTTTCCTGCAGACTTTTCATTACTAAACGATTTCCTTACTTGGGATAACTTCTTAATTGGTGTTACTACGGTATTGCCATTGGTAATAGTATCTTATGTAATTGGTTTAGCTGTAGAATTTGTTTTTGCAGTTATAAAAGGTCACGAGGTAGAAGAGGGGTACTTGGTAACAGGTATGTTAGTGCCGTTAATTGTGCCAATAGATACACCATTATGGATGCTTTCAATAGCAGTTATTTTCGGAGTTGTAATAGGTAAAGAAGTTTTTGGTGGTACAGGGATGAATATCTTAAACCCAGCATTAACAATTAGAGCATTTTTATTCTTTGCTTATCCTACTTGGATGAGTGGTGATAAAGTTTGGGTTCACGGAGCTGTAAAACAAGATCAGTTAATTGCAGCAGGACAAAATCTTGATGCTATGTCAGGAGAAACTATTTTGGGTCAATTGGCACAGAATACAGATATGTCTTACTCCGTTTCCGATATGTTCTTTGGTTTTATACCTGGTTCTGTTGGAGAAACTTCTACATTTTTAATTCTTTTAGGAGGGTTGTTTTTAATATTTACAAAGATAGCAAGCTGGAGAATTATGCTAAGTGCCGTTATTGGTGCTTTAACAATGGGATTAATCTTTAATGGCGTTGTTAGCGCAGATTGGATTAGTGAAGGAAGTAAATTTTACGGATTAATGAGCTTCGAGTTCTGGCAACATTTACTTGTTGGTGGATTGGCTTTTGGTATTGTTTATATGGCTACTGACCCTGTTACGGGTTCGCAAACAAATAAAGGAAAATGGTATTACGGTTTCTTTATTGGGTTTATCTCTGTTTTAATTAGAGTATTTAACCCTGCATATCCAGAAGGTGTATTCTTAGCAATATTGTTAATGAACGTTTTTGCGCCAACTATAGATCATTATGTAGTACAGGCGAACGTTAAGAGACGTTTAAAGAGATCAAAAAAAGCTACAGCTTAATAGCATTAAAAAAATAGTTATGGCAATTAATACAGATAAAAATAGTTACACCGTACTTTTTGCAGCCATTATGGTTGTTGTTGTAGGTTCTGTCTTGGCATTTACTGCTTCTAGTTTAAGTAGTAAAATTAAGATGAACGAGAAGTTTGAAAAGCAACAGAACATTTTGTATGCAATGGGTGTTGATGAAAATGTAGATGAAGGAAGTATAAACTTTGTTCCTACAGATAAGGTTGAAGCTGAATTTAAAAAATACATTACGGAGCAAATAGTTATAGAGGATGGTAAGGTTACGCCAAATGACGAAGCTTACTTAATAGATTTAAAAAAGCAAGAGACTGCAGCTAAGAATGGCGAAGTAAGAAAGTTGCCTTTATTTATTGGAGAAAAAGATGGTAAAAAATCTTATATCATACCAATGAGAGGTAAAGGTCTTTGGGATGCTATTTGGGGCTTTGTTGCTGTAGGCGAAGATTTAAAAGTACAAGGCGTATTTTTTGATCATAAAGGAGAAACACCTGGTCTAGGAGCAAATATTAAGCAACGTTACTTTATGGACGACTTTAAAGGAGAGTCTATTTTAAGTGGCGATAATTTTGTTGGAATTACAGTTGCAAAAGGTAACAATGATCCAATAAATGAAAGAAAAGATGATAATAAAGTTGATGCTTTAGCTGGCGCTACCATTACAGGTAATGGTGTAACGGCTATGATTAAAGAAAGTGTTAAGCTTTATCAAGATTATTTAGAAACTATAGCTAAAAAATAAAAAATGGGATTACTTTCTAAAAAAGATGCAAATCTAATATTAGATCCATTAGCAGATAACAACCCAATTACGATACAAGTATTAGGTATATGTTCTGCATTGGCAATTACAGCAGAGTTAAAGGCGTCTATAGTAATGGCGGTTTCAGTAATGTTTGTATTAGGAATGGGTAACGTTGTTATCTCTTTAATGAGAAACATTATTCCTTCTAAAATTAGAATTATAGTACAATTGGTAGTAGTGGCTGCCTTAGTAATTATAGTAGATCAAGTGCTTAAAGCATTTGCGTACGAGTTAAGTAAAACCCTTTCTGTATTTGTGGGGTTAATTATTACAAACTGTATCATTATGGGGCGTTTTGAGGCGTTTGCTTTGGCAAACGGACCTTGGAGATCTTTTCTTGATGGTATAGGGAACTCATTGGGGTATGGTTTAATCTTAATTATTGTTGGGTTCTTTAGGGAGCTTTTAGGTTCTGGTACTTTGTTAGGATTTAAAGTATTAGGAGATCCTATAGAAAAAACAGGATTGTATGCCATAGGGTATGAGAACAACGGGTTTATGTTATTGTCGCCAATGGCACTAATTGTAGTTGGTATCATTATCTGGATACAACGTTCAAGAAATAAAGCATTAATAGAAGAAAACTAGAACTAGTTATATAAAAGAACAATGTTATGTTAGAGCATGTAGAATTATTCTTTAAATCCATATTCATAGACAATATGGTATTTGCTACCTTTTTAGGGATGTGTTCCTATTTGGCGGTATCTAAAAAAGTAACCACGGCTGTAGGTCTTGGAGCTGCTGTAATATTTGTATTAGCAGTAACTGTGCCTATGAACTGGTTGTTAGACCAGTACTTGTTAAGAGACGGTGCTTTAGCTTGGTTAGGTCCAGAGTATGCAGATTACAATTTAAGTTTTTTATCATTTATCTTATTTATTGCTACCATTGCAACAATGGTGCAGTTAGTAGAGATAGTTGTAGAAAAATTTTCACCATCACTGTATAACTCTCTTGGTATATTTTTACCATTAATTGCAGTAAACTGTGCCATTTTAGGTGGTTCATTATTTATGCAATCTAGAGACATACAAACCTTAGGTTTGGCGTTTAATTACGGTATCAGTTCTGGTATTGGTTGGTTTTTAGCAATTGTAGCAATTGCTGCTATTCGCGAAAAAATTAGATATTCTAATGTGCCAGCACCTTTAAGAGGTTTGGGTATAACATTTATTATCACTGGTCTTATGGCTATTGGGTTTATGAGCTTTGGTGGTATGTTAACTGGTGGTGATGATGCTCCTAAAAAGGAAACAACAGAAACTGCACAGAAATTAGAAGATAAAAAAGTTAAAAATGAAGTTGATGAAAATTCAGTTTCTTACAATAACGCTTTAAACAAATAAGAATGATTTTAGCTACAACAACAATAGGTACAATTGTTATAACCGTAATAGCGTTTATGTTATTATTGTTAGTATTAGTTGCTCTTTTACTTTTTACAAAAGAAAAATTATCTCCTTCTGGTCCTGTTACTATTACCATTAACGGAGAGAAAAAAGTAGAAGTGGGTTCAGGAAGTTCTTTACTTACAACCTTAGGTAACCAAAAAATATTTTTACCATCTGCATGTGGTGGTGGTGGTACTTGTATACAATGTGAGTGTCACGTATTATCTGGTGGTGGAGATGCTTTACCAACAGAAACACCTCACTTCTCTAAAAAAGAATTAAACCACGGAGCTCGTTTAGCGTGCCAAGTAAAAGTGAAGCAGGATATGGAAATCACCATTCCTGAAGAAGTATTTGGTATTAAAAAATGGGATGGTACTGTAGTTCGTAACTACAATGTTGCTTCTTTTATCAAGGAATTTGTAGTAGAGATTCCTGAAGATATGGGGTATAAAGCAGGTGGTTATATTCAGATTGAAATTCCTGAATGTGAAATTAAATACGCTGATATAGATATTACGGCTCACCCAGAAGAGCACGAAACTCCAGATAAGTTTCAGGCCGAATGGGATAAATTTAATTTATGGCCTTTAGCAATGAAGAACGAAGAAACTGTAGAAAGAGCTTATTCAATGGCTTCTTTCCCTGCAGAAGGTCGTGAAATAATGCTTAACGTGCGTATTGCTACTCCGCCATGGGATAGAGCTAAAAATGGTTGGATGGATGTTAACCCTGGTGTTGCATCATCTTACATATTTGCTCAAAAACCAGGAGATAAAGTTGTTATTTCTGGTCCTTACGGTGAGTTTTTTATAAACGAATCTGAATCTGAAATGCTTTACGTAGGTGGTGGAGCTGGTATGGCGCCAATGCGTTCTCACTTGTATCACTTATTCAAAACATTAAAAACTGGTAGAAAAGTTACGTATTGGTATGGTGGTCGTTCTAAGCGTGAGTTGTTCTACTTAGAGCACTTCTACGAGTTAGAAAGAGAGTTTCCTAACTTTAAGTTCTACTTAGCGCTTTCTGAGCCGGCTCCAGAAGATAACTGGAAAGTAAAAGAAAATATAGATGCGCCTGGTGATGGTTTTGTTGGTTTTATTCACAATTGTGTAATAGATAACTATTTAAGTCACCATGAGTCTCCTGAAGATATAGAATTGTATTTCTGTGGACCGCCATTGATGAACAAAGCTGTTCAGAAAATGGGTGAAGATTTTGGTATACCAGATGAACACATTAGATTTGATGACTTTGGAGGATAATCCAAATACTTATAAATTGAAAAGCCGATACTTTTGTATCGGCTTTTTTTGTGTGCAATAGTTTTCTTCGCTCTTCTTAATCTATGCATTTTCATTTGGTGTCTTGCTTTTGCACCGTTCCCTACTAACTATTTACCGTTGGTCATAAAACTGTTTTATTTACGCTATAGCCACGCTACCTTTACAGTGTAATCAAATAGTAATAATCATTTAAAATCATCAATCATGAAAAAATCAATCATCGCATTTAGTCTTTTAGTTAGTGTAGTAGGTACAGCAGTAGCATCAAACAAAACCCCAGAAACTTTAAAAGTAGTAACAACATCAATTAAAAATGTATCACCATTAAGTATCGCTGTTGCTAAAGGGGATTATGTTACAGCATTCAATTTTTTAAAATACGGAGCAGATATTAATGAGAAATCTAAATTAACGGGTATGACGCCTTTAATGTATGCGGCTAGATATAATAATGTGAAGCTGTTAAAATTGTTACTATTGAATGGCGCAGATACTACGGTAACATCTAAAATTGGATACAGTGCTTTAGGATATGCTAAATTGTCTAACGCAACAGAAGCTATAGCTTTTTTAAACACTTTATAGGCTGTAGTAACAACTTGGTTCTAGAACATTAATTAGCTTTTAAGCAACCCTTAATCAATGTTAAATAAAAGTTATTCCAAATACTTATAAATTGAAAAGCCGATACTTTTGTATCGGCTTTTTTTGTGAGCAATAGTTTTCTTCGCTCTTCTTAATCTATGCATTTTCATTTGGTGTCTTGCTTTTGCACCGTTCCCTACTAACTATTTACCGTTGGTCATAAAACTGTTTTATTTAGGCTATAGCCACGCTACCTTTACAGTGTAATCAAATAATAATAATAATAATAATAATAATAATAATCATTTAAAATCATCAATCATGAAAAAATCAATCATCGCATTTAGTCTTTTAGTTAGTGTAGTAGGTACAACAGTAGCATCAAACAAAAACCCGGAAACTTTAATAGTAGTAACAACATCAATTAAAAATGTATCACCATTAAGTATCGCTGTTGCTAAAGGTGATTATGTTACAGCATTCAATTTTTTAAAATACGGAGCAGATATTAATGAGAAATCTAAATTAACGGGTATGACGCCTTTAATGTATGCGGCTAGATATAATAATGTGAAGCTGTTAAAATTGTTACTATTGAATGGCGCAGATACTACGGTAACATCTAAGATTGGATACAGTGCTTTAGGATATGCTAAATTGTCTAACGCAACAGAAGCTATAGCTTTTTTAAACACTTTATAGGCTGTAATAACAACTTGTTTCTAGAACGTTAATTAGCTTTTAAGCAACCCTTAATCAATGTTAAATAAAAGTTATAATGAAAAAAGTATGAAACAAAATAAATTTTTCAGCGTCTATATAAGTGTAGTGTAAAAACAACACAACAAAAACAAAAACAATCATCACATCAAAAAACAATTATTATGAAAAAATCAATCATCGCATTCGGAATCGTATTTAGTTTAGTAGCAACAAGTGTATCTGCAAGTACAGGTCCAGATAAGCCACGATTAAAAAAAGATTTAAAAATTGAAAGAACAACAATTAAGAATTTATCGCCTTTAAGTATAGCTGTTGTAAAAGGGAATTTTGATATGACTCAGAAATTCTTAGAATTTGGTTCAGATATTAATCAGAAATCTGGAACAATGGATATGACACCTTTAATGTATGCCGCTAGATATAATAAGGTGGAGTTTATGAAGCTTTTGGTTGCAAATGGAGCAGATGTTCACGCAAAATCTAAAATTGGAGCTACAGCGTTAAAATACGCTAAGGCGGCCAATGCACATACTGCAGTAGAATATTTAAAAAGTTTATAAAAATTTAGAACTTAAAATTTAATTTAGTTAGAAAGAGATTGCTTCTTTATTGGGGCAGTCTCTTTTTTTGTTTTAGTTTTGTACTATGGGAAAACCATTAACAGAGCAAGAGTTGCATAACTTAGCAATGAATATTGTAGGGAAGCACCTAGAGGCTAACGGTTACGAGTTTATGGGTGTTAATAGTAAGCCTAAAAGAAACCCGCAGTTTGTATGTTTAAAAGATAAAGTATTACATTTTATTGTGGTTAGAGCCATTGCGCATCCCCATAACCCTAATGCTTTTGATATTGCTTTTATGGACAAAATGAAAGAGCACGCAGAGAAAATGGAATCAACCGCATATTACGCAGGTGTTAGATTAACGAATGCTGTAGACCCGAACTTACCAGTGTATTTAAATGAAGAATATATAGTTGATTATGATGGACTTATTAAAATTTAGAATACCCTTTTTTGCTTTTGTAATAGTGTTTTTTGCAGTAGTTTCTTGTAAAAATAGTGAAGGCCCAAGTATCATTGAAAACAGAAATAATGGGGCGGCATTGGGTACATCTTACAGTATTATCTATTTTTCTAGTAAAAAAGTAGATTATCAAGAAGAGATAGATTCTGTGTTTAAAGTTATAAATAAGTCTATGTCTACATATATTCCAACATCAGACATATCAAAAATAAATAAAGGAGACTCTATTCTTCAAGTAGATCATATGTTTAAAGATGTCTTTAATTTATCTAAAGAGATTAATATAAAAACAGATGGTTATTTTGATCCTACGGTTGGCGTTTTAGTTAATGCTTGGGGTTTTGGACCAGGAGAGCAGATTAAATTAGATAGCTCTAAAGTAGATAGTTTGTTAGAATATGTAGGCTTTGGTAAGGTTGAGTTAACTAACGCGGGTACAATAAAGAAAACAAAGCCTAGTATCTTTTTTGACTTTAATGCCATTGCAAAAGGATATTCTATAGATAGACTTGGAGTTATGTTAGAGCAAAAAGGAATTACGAATTATTTGGTAGAAGTAGGTGGAGAAATTTATGCGAAAGGTGAAAACCTTAGTAAACGTAAAAAATGGGTTGTTGGCATTAATGATCCTTTAATTGAAGATAGAACGCAATACAAAGATGCAGTAGAACTAAAGGATGTTGCAATGGCTTCTTCTGGTAATTATAGACACTTTAGAGTGGATCCTGTTACTAAAGAGAAATATGTACATACTTTAGATCCTAAAACAGGATATACAAAAAATGCGAAAGTTTTAGCGGCAACTATTATTACAGATAACTGTGCTAAAGCAGACGGTTATGCTACTTCTTTTATGGCGATGGATTTAGAAGATTCTAAGAAAATTATAGAAAATGATAGTTCACTAGAGGCATATATAGTTTACTTAGACGCTAATGGAGAAGCTAAAGATTATATTACAGACGGATTTAAAAAGTTAATACTTAAGTAAAATTACTTTTTTACAACCGGTATAATTTCGCCTTTTGCTAGGCAGTACTTTAGTACGTCTTCTTTTGGTAAAGTCGCGGTGTAATCTACTTCTTGTACTGTAAAACCAATACTTCTTAGTTTATTAAAATAATCACGACCATAAATACGAACATGATCGTACTGCCCAAAAATGCGTGCGCGTTCTTTTCTGTCGGTTATTGTGTCGTCTTCAAAAGTAGTTTTTCTGTCTAATTCTTGTGGGATTTGGAAAATTCCCCATCCGCCAGGTTTTAATATTCTGTACATTTCTTGCATAGCTTTAGTATCATCAGGAATGTGTTCTAAAACGTGATTACAAAAAATAACATCATACGTATTATCTTTAAAAGGCAAATCGCATATATCTGCTTTTACATCTGCTAACGGAGATTCTAAATCTGTTGTCGTATAGTCAAGATTATTCATTTTTCTAAAACGCTTATAAAACGCTTGTTCTGGCGCAAAATGTAAAACCTTAAGCTCTGCAGAGAAAAAGTCTGTTTCACTCTGTAAATACAGCCAAAGAAGTCTATGGCGTTCTAAAGATAGAGTAGAGGGAGACAAAACATTATCTCGTTGCTTTTCGTAGCCATAAGGTAAAAACTTTTTAAAGCCTTTGCCATCTATAGGGTCTACATATGTATTGCCACGCATAAAAAAAGTTAAAATAGGACGCGACACATAACTTAGTTTTATTAATAATGGTCTAGGTATGGTGTTTAAAATGGTCTTAAAAAGCTTTTTCATAAATGTAGTTGGGTAATAAATGCCTGTTGCGTTTTTATATAGCAACTATAAAGCGCAAATATACTTTAAAAGTATGTTTTAGTTAGTTTTAGTTGCTATTGCGTATAAAATAACAACACCAATGCTTATGATTATTAAAATTATAAAGGCAAGTATAATGTAGGCCACATATCTAAAAAATGCATAAAGTGTTTGTTTTAAAGTAAGTTGATATAATTTTATAAAAACGTACAATGCATAAATAGCAGATGTGAGTATAAATGCACTTGAAATTAATCCTTTTGAAAGTTCTAAAAGATTAAAAAAGATAAGCTGCATAACAATTAGAGCATATCCTAAATTAGCCTGTATGTACGCATTAAATACAAGGTGCTCAGAGTAGTTGTGGTCTCTTTTTTTAAATGTTAAATACGTAAGTAAACTATAAGTAGGAATACTAGATATTATAATTAGATTATAATAATTAGTGTAAAACTGATAAATTAAATTGAAGTTTTCTAATACTTTTTTGGAGTTGGAATCTCCTGTTCCATACTTAAAACCATCAGAGAAATCAGTGGCATCGACACTAGGGAAAATTTTATTTATAATTAAGGCTATAGTGGCGTAAACCACTAAATAAGAAAATGGTTGAAAATATTTTTTACGTGCACCACTAATATAGGCTTCTAAAACATCTTTGGGGTTTGTAAATAAGTTTAAAAAGGTTTTCCAGAAGTTATTGTCCCAACTAAAAAAAGGCCCAATGAACTCTTGCCATGCGCCTTTTAATGATATTCTACCTAAAACTATTTTTGCTCCACAATTAGAGCAATAATTATTGTTATTGTTCAGTTTTGTATTGCAGGTTTTGCAATTCATATATAATGTATTTAGTTGCTTGCAGCCCTAAACTCATCCTCTTCGGTACTCTTTATGCCTAAAGCATCATAAATATAATCAAAAGTAGATAGCAACTGTGGTTTACCGTTAACAATAGCAATATCGTGCTCAAAATGCGCACTTGGTTTATTGTCTAAAGTAGTTATGGTCCATCCATCACTGTGTTGTACTATTTTTCTAGTCCCTAAGTTAATCATAGGTTCTATGGCAACTACCATCCCTTCTACAAACTTTTTACCTCTACCGCGTTTTCCATAGTTAGGCATTTCTGGACCTTCGTGCATTTTTTCACCTAAGCCATGACCAACTAACTCACGTACTACGCCATAACCTTCTGCTTCACAAAACTGTTGTATAGCAAAGCCAACATCACCAACTCTGTTACCAGCTTTAAACTCTCTTATACCAACGTATAGAGATTGTTTGGTTATATCTAGTAATTTTTTTGTTTCTGGTTCTACTTCGCCTACTTCAAAAGTATAAGCATGGTCACCGTAATAACCATTTTTTAGAACACCACAATCTACAGAAATAATTTCCCCGTTTTTTAATGGCTTATTGTTAGGTATGCCGTGTACAACCTGTTGGTTGGGACTCATGCATAACGTATTAGGGAAGTCATATAATCCTAAAAAGCCAGGGATACCGCCATTATCTCTTATAAATTCTTCAGCAATTTTATCTAACTGCAATGTGGTAACACCAGGCTTAATTTCTTTAGCAATTAGGCCAAGTGTTTTTGAAACGATTAATGCACTTTCGCGCATAATTTCAATTTCTTCAGGTGTTTTAATTTTTACCATAGTTTGCAAAGGTATAATAATCTTACAAAATCAGTATAATTCTTAAACTAAAGATTTTTGTGTCATTAGTTTTGGTTGTTCTACTCCTATTAATTTTAAAATTGTTGGTGCTATATCTCCTAGAACACCATCTTTTATGTGTTTTAATTCTTTGTCTACTAAAATTAAAGGAACAGGGTTTGTTGTATGTGCCGTATTAGGACTTCCATCTGGGTTTACCATTGTTTCGCAATTACCGTGATCTGCTATAACAATTGTAGTGTAGCCATTAGCTAATGCAGTTGTAATAACCGATGAAGCACAACTGTCTACTGTTTCGCAAGCTTTTATTGCAGCTTGCATATCTCCCGTATGACCAACCATATCTGGATTGGCAAAGTTTAAACAAACAAAATCTGCATCTCCTTTTTCTAATTCAGGAATAATTGCATCACGAATTTCAAAAGCACTCATTTCTGGCTGTAAATCGTATGTTGCTACTTTTGGAGACGGACATAATATACGCTGTTCACCATCAAAAGGAACTTCTCTACCGCCATTAAAGAAAAATGTTACGTGTGGGTATTTTTCGGTTTCAGCAATACGAATTTGTTTTTTACCTGCCTTAGACAATACCTCTCCTAATGTTTCTTCAATATTTGCTTTGTTGTAAATTACGTGTACGTTTTTAAAAGACTCATTGTAATTTGTCATTGTAACGTAGTACAGTGCTAACGGATGCGTATTGTATTCGTGAAACATTTCCTGACTCAACATTTGTGTAAGCTCTCTTCCTCTATCTGTTCTAAAGTTAAAAAAGATGACTACATCATCTTCTTGTATTTTAGTAAGAGGTGTGCCGTTTTCATCCGTTACAACCAATGGTTTTACAAATTCATCTGTAATATCATTGTCGTAACTATCTTGTATTGCTTGCTCTACATTGCTAGTTTTTGTCCCTGTATTATTCACTAACAAATCATAAGCTAGTTTAACGCGCTCCCAGCGAGTATCACGATCCATTGCGTAGTATCTACCAATAACACTAGCTAATTTTGTGTTTTTATCTTCACAAAAAGTGGTTATATCATTTAGGTACCCTTTTCCACTTTTTGGATCTACATCTCTACCATCTGTAAAGGCGTGTATGTAAGAGTTCTCTATTCCGTAATTTTCAGCAGCCTCAATTAATCCTTTTAGATGAGAAGTATGCGAGTGTACACCGCCATTACTAAGTAAGCCTAAAAAGTGAACAGACTTGTTGTTTTCTTTAGCATATTTAAACGCGTCTTGTATTACTTTTTCATCCTTTAACGTATTTTCTTTTACTGCTAAATTAATTTTAGCTAAATCCTGATAAACAATACGGCCAGCACCTAGGTTCATATGTCCAACTTCGCTGTTTCCCATTTGACCTTCAGGTAACCCAACATTCATACCATCTGTTAGTAAGTTGGCATTAGGGTATTTCGTATATAAAGAATCTATAAACGGAGTGTTTGCATTTTCTATAGCCGAGATTTTAGGATCTGGAGATTTACCCCAACCATCTAAAATCATTAAAATAACTTTTTTGTTCATCTTTAAATTTTTTGCTACTCAAAAATAGCACCATTTATTAAGTTTTTAAGGTATCTACGTTTCTTTTTTTAATTTTTAAGAATGCATTAACTATTGGCCTAAACTAAAACGATATCGTTAGTGAAAAGCAATGTTAAAATTATGTTATAGTCAATATTTATTGAAACATAATATAATCATGGTCGTCTTTCATTATAGAATACAATTCATCAATTAAATCAAAAAACAACAATCATCATGAAAAAATCAATTTTAGTTGCGGCAGCTGCTTTATTAGTAGCAACAACAGTAGTAAAGGCAGAAGTAAGCACAACAGCATCTAGTTTTAGTGCAGCAGAAAGTACGGTAGTATCAGTTAATCCTTTGTGTATGGCTATTATGAAGGGTGATATAGAAACGGTTCGTAAATTAATTGAGTTTGGCGAAGATGTGAATAAAAAATCGAATGGAATGACACCAGCAATATTTGCTGCGCGATATAATAAAGTAGCTATTTTAGAATTGTTAATTGCAAATGGGGCAGATGTTAGAGTTACGTGTGATAAAGGTCGGACTATAGTAGAGCACGCAGAAATGTGTAATGCAAAGGGTTCTTTAGCTTTGTTAGATAAAACTGCAAAGGAAAAAAAGTTAGCTAAAAAGAATAAAAGAAAGAATAAAAAAAGAAAGTAGAGTTCATCCAACAATCATCAGCTAAAAAAAATCCCTTTGATAAGTTCAAAGGGATTTTTTTATACGTAATACTTTGTAAATGTTCTCGTAAATAAAAAGTATATTTTTTTTAGAATCTAAAACCAGTAAATGCTCTGTATAAAAATGCATAAACAGTTATCGATATTAGTGCAAAGCAAAAAAATGAATATGCTTTTAATAAAATAACAGCAAATATTGGTCTGCAATTGTCAAATGCGCTTAAATAAATTTTCTTGTATTCTAGTAGCCTTCCCATATAGTCTCTTTTTTAGAATTAGTATTCTCAAAGCTATAATGGTTAAAAACAATTAGTTAGGATTTGGGGTTCTACAAAATTAAATAAAAATAACGAGATTAAATTACCTTTCGTCGAATAGTTAGTTCCCTTTTCTATATTTTGCTATAGCATCTTTAATTTTTTGGATTCTGTTTTCAGGATCTGGATGAGTACTTTGAAATTCTGGTTGTCTATTTGGCCCAGCGGCATCTTTTAAAATTTTCATTACTTCTATCATTTCTTCTGGATTGTAGCCAGATTGCATCATCAGTAATACTCCAAGATCATCACTTTCTAATTCGTCTCCGCGACCATTGGTAAGTAATGTTTTTTGGCCAATACCATTTACAACACCACCCATATCTGCACCAACAGATGCGCCGGTAGATAAAGTTTGCCAAAAATTACTATCTGCAATTCTTTCTGCAGAGTGTCTGCCAATTACATGTCCAATTTCGTGGCCTAAAACACCAGCTAATTGTGCTTCGTTAAGTTTAGAGAATAGAGCGTAGGTAATAAATATTTGTCCGCCCGGTAAGGCAAAAGCATTTATAGTGTTTTCATCTGCAAGTAAATGAAATTCGTATTTGTAAGGAGTGTCTTTTGCAACGCTATTTTCTACTAGTTTATTTCCAACAGCGTCTACAAGATTTTGTAAACTTTGATCTGGATATAGGCCACCATGTTGTTCTGTTATTTGTGGTAAACTTTGTAGACCAATAGCAATTTCTTGGTCAGCGTCCATATTAATATTTTGGACTCTTCCTGTATATGGATTTTCTTCTTTGTTGCTGCAACGTTGTACGTATGCAAAGGCAACAATAGCTAGACCAATAAGTATTCTTATTTTCCAATTACCGCCTCTTTTCATTATAGTTTATATCTTGGTTAGTAAAATCCAAGATACAAAAAGAGTTATAAAAGATCTGGATTAATGTCCAAAATGTTATTTACAATATAAGATCTTAAAAAGCCAGCGGTAAAATGTTCGCTACCTAAAAGCTCTTGTTCTTGTATTAATCGCATGATGTTTTTACCTCTAAATTGTTCTAACATAGGCTTAGAAATAGGAGCGTAGCTATAGTGCCAAGGCTCGTATTTAAAACCTCTGCGTTTTTTATCATTGGTGTAAACTAAATGAAAACCGAAGTCATTAGCATTTTCATCCATCCATTTTTTTAATTCTTTGAAAGGGCCACCTTCTTCAAATTTACTAGGCACCAAAACATCTCCATTTGTTTTTTGGTAACCATCTATAATATCTATATCTGTACCCCAATGGTGTCTACTTGTGCCTGGTATTGTAGAGTATTCTATTATTTTTTCTATGGCATCTAGTGGTTTAAGGTTTTGGTTGTCTGTATATTTTAAATACTTGCGTTCCCAAATACCTTCTTGTCTGTTAAAGTTTCTGTAGCTAGATACAATTTTTAAATCTATACCTGCACTGTAAGCCGCTACTTTCATTTTTTTAAAAGATTCGTAAGCTTCTTTTCTAAGGTTTATGCCTTTGCCAAATAATTCTATATCTGCTTGCCCCATTAATTCGTATACAGAATATTCTGTTTCTTCATCTTGGGCAAAAATTAGATGTGGCGCGGTTAATGCGGCAGCACCTATAATTCCGCTTTTTAGAATAAATGATCTTCTTTGCATAACTCTTATTTTAACTTTTTAAACATAACTACATGTGGTCCTACCTTTTCTATATCAAATATGCGACCACTTTTTGTGTATCCACAATTTGTGTAAAAGGGAATTGCACTTTCTCTAGCATTCATCCACAATAGTAAAACGTGCTTTTCCTGTAAAATTGTTTCAGCGTAATTAATAATTTTTTTCCCCAAGCCTTTTCCTTGCTGATCTTGATGTATAGCCATACCTCTTAGTTGATAGGCATTAACATCTAAAATAGCACTATTTTTTGCTTCTAGTAAAGTTGCAACTCCCACTAAATTACCATTTTGGTACGCACCAATATGCAAAGTAGTCTTTAGGTCATCTCCATCAAACTTACAAGAAGACAAAGGTTTTCCAGCTCTTAGAATAGCGTGTCTCACTGGGTACGTTTCTTTGGGTGAAATCAGTTTAAAAACAAGGTTGTTTTGGGTTATCATAAAATCGATGCTATGTAACAAAAATACATATTATTGATTTTGATATCCTAAATAAATATACCCTTGATGTTTTATGTTGATGTCTCTTAGGTTTAATATATAAAAATAGACTCCGTCTGGTAAAGCATTTCCCTTTGTAACAACTCCCTTTACGTTTGCTATACCACCAAAAGTATTGTCGTATCCTTCTTTATCGTAAACAATCCTTCCCCATCTGTTGTAGATTTTTAAATTATTATTATCTGGAGCTAAAGAAATAGATTCAAAATGAAGAAAATCGTTTATGCCATCCCCATTTGGAGAAACAAAATAATTATCAAAATTAGCGCTTAAAGCAGTTAAGCTGGTTCCAAAAGTAATAATCTCATAATCATCAGGAACAAAAGTGTCAGACGTTACAGAGCCCGAATTAAAGTTGCCAGCCATTGCTGCATTACCTAAATTCTCCCAAATGTTTAAGGCTTTATTCCATCCCACTATACGTATGTCTTCAATAACGTTTACAAAATTTTCAATACTACTATCTTGATCCCAAGTTAGGGTAACTTTAGATGGGATATTGGCATCTAAATCCCAAAATTCATAGGTGCTTACGGCGGTTAAAATATCAGCTTTGGCATCTGTGTTAAATGTATTTGTAAAGGTTGATGGCGTATTTGGATCTTCAAAAAAATAGGCACTTTTAGCTGTGTTATTAATCGTTTCAGAATCTAATAATAAGGGTCTAATTTTATCTGCATCTCCTACAGGAAAAGTAAAACTTTTTTTATTTGCAATAGACGCATAGCCATCTACTTTGGTAAGGTTGCTATCTCCGTTATAAAAAGCATTTTGTATAAAATCTAAGTTTATATCAATAGCACTTCTAGGAGTAACTACATCACCCAAAATAAAATTACTATTGTTTGTAATTCCTACCGCTATATCTAAAAATAAGTCGTTGGTTACAACAACTTCCATATCATTAAAAATGGGCTTAAAAGCACCAGAAATTGTTCTAGTGTCATCGCTATAAAAACCAGCTAAACCTTCGTTTTGGTCAAAATTACCATCGTTAGCCAAATCAATATGAAAACCGATTTGGCCATTATTGAAAATTTTTAGATTGCCTGTATTTTGTATCACGTTCTGAGATAAACCAATACTAGAGAGACATAAAAAGATATAGAATATTATTTTTTTCATTGTTATTGTATTTGTTGCCAATTGGTTCCATCACTTTGTACCCAAATTGTTTTTAAACTTGCTATAGCGCTTATATTAACACCTATCAAACTCTTATAAGTGCTAATTGTAGCAGTTAAAATTAAAGTATTTGGATTTTTTATTACATATATTCTTCCTTTACAAGTAGATGCATCGGGTAATGTTATATTATGAGCTCCCCCTAAAATTATAGTGTGGTGCGTATCGTCTAATGTTAAGTCTCCTGTAGTAACATCTATTGCAGTGGCAACAGAACCTTTAACCTCTAAAGTTGAGTGGGCGTCAACTCCTGTGTAAGCCAAATTTTCAGGCAAATCAAAACCAATACCTAAACGTTCGCTTATTAATACTTGTGTTTGTGTTGTAGTGTACCTATCTAATCTTAATGCTTCATGACTACCAAGGGTAAAACTAAGTTCATTGTCATTTTTTGAGTACATACCTGTATCGGTATCATCTGTAAATCTATATGCTGGTTCTCCTGCATTTCCGTTACTATTTAATAGACCTGCGCTTCTAATTGCACCGGTTACTTGCATTTTGTTGTCAGGTGTGTTTGTGCCAACACCAAGCCTGTTATTGGTGCTGTCCCAAAATAATTGTCCGTTATCTTCATCTGGTGCTCCAGAAGAGCTTGCGAACAATATTGAACCATCAGTAAATGTAGGAGGTAATAAATCTGTGATATCAGGAATTTTCTCCCAGATACTTGCGTTGTATAAATACATTCTTTTTTCTGTGGTATTGTACAAAATAGAACCTTCTAAAGGTCCGGCTATTGCATTAATCTCTGCTGTTGTACCGGAGGTTAATCCTAACAATAAATTTGCATCAATTTGGGCGAAGCAATTTAGTACAGGAACTAAAAGCATAAGTGGTAAAATTTGTTTTTTCATCTTCATTAAATTATTGGTTTGGTACTATATACTTATTTTTTAATATGCTTTTATTGGTTAGATATTAGCATATTAGTTGTTGGTATTGGTTGTTGTGTTTGGTTACCAACAAAGTATATAGATGTTTGTTTAATTTGATGAATTACTTGGGGAACTAAAAAGTAACTCGATTTTTGTTTTTTTTTATAAATTGATTGTTTTAAGGGTTAAAGTTTATTTTAATATTATAGGTTGATGCTCTCTTATAAATCAAGTATTACAAACATAAATTCTGAGTCAAATCTTGCTCTGTCTGTTCCTCCGTTATCATTATCTCCCATAATAACATCAAATCCAGTTGCGGTCTGATTGCTATACGAGATTCCTGGATCATCATTGCCAACACCACCTCTTCCAGGCTGACTTAACTGAATAATATAATTTCCATCAGAAACTATACCTGTAAGGACTACTCTATAATGACCAACACCTGATTGTTTTATCACAGTTACACCAGTAGAAACTCTAGTTAAAGCCCCAGTTGATGAGATTTTCCCAAAAGCCTTAATAGGACTACTGTTGTTTACCCACTCAGTACCTGTTGCAGTTGCTGTTAAAACTTGACCTGCGTTTCCAGAAGAATCATTTTCATCTAAAACTTGACCATCTAAATCTAAAGTTTCATTAATTGTAACTGTCGTGTTTCCAGATGTTTCATCAATATTGATAGCTTCAATACCACCTACTGTCAGGCCTATTTCATCTGCTGCAGGACTAAAGATACCTGTATTTGTATCATCACTAAAACGGTATGCAGGTTCACCAACGGTTCCGTCAGAATTTAATAGACCAGCACTTCTAATTGCTCCTGAAACTTGTAATTTGTTTTCGGGCATATCTGTTCCAACACCTAGCCTATTGTTTGTGATGTCCCAAAATAATTGAGAATTGTCTTCAGTTGCTGCTCCTGTTGCTCCGGCAAAGAATAATGAACCTGAGGTTCCAGAAATTTTTTGTGCATCTACATAGGTTTTTACTGCGTTCTGAGTAGGGAAGTCAACATCTGAAGTTCCTAAGGCAACGTTAGTTGACTTATTAGCAGCATCTTCTTTTAAAGCGATAGCAGTGTTTGCTGCTGTTTCATTCGCATCAACATCAGCCTGAATAGCATTTTCTGCAGCAGTAGCTCTTGCAGTTTCTGCTGTAATTGCAGTTGTATTGTTGGTAATGTTAGTTTGTAGTGTTGCATCATCATAAAAAGCACCGCCATCGGCACCAGCAGTCACATCGTTATCCGTATCAGTACTTACAATTACTTGTGTAGATCCAGCCACTTGCGCGTCTACATAAGTTTTAACAGCATTCTGAGTTGGGAAGTTAACATCCGAAGTTCCTAAGGCAACGTTAGTTGACTTATTAGCAGCATCTTCTTTTAAAGCAATTGCCGCATCTGCATCAGCTTCGTTAGTGTCAACATCAGTCTGAACTGCATTAATAGCATTAGTTGCTGCTGTTTCATTTGCATCAACATCAGCTTGAATAGCATTTTCTGCAGCAGTAGCTCTTGTAGTTTCTGCTGTAATTGCAGTTGTATTGTTGGCAATGTTTGTTTGTAGTGTTGCATCATCATAAAAAGCACCACCATCAGCACCAGCAGTCACATCGTTATTCGCATCAGTACTTACAATTACTTGATCAGAAGCAAGAACTTGTGCGTCTACGTATGTTTTTACTGCGTTTTGAGTAGGGAAGTCAACATCTGAAGTTCCTAAAGCAACGTTAGTCGATTTGTTAGCAGCATCTTCTTTTAGAGCGATTGCCGTGTTTGCCGCAGCAATTGCAGCATCAGCATCAGCTTCGTTAGTGTCAACATCAGTCTGAACTGCATTTATTGCATTAGTTGCTGCTGTTTCATTCGCGTCAACATCAGCTTGAATAGCATTTTCTGCAGCAGTAGCTCTTGTAGTTTCCGCTGTAATAGCAGTAGTATTGTTGGCAATGTTTGTTTGTAGTGTTGCATCATCATAAAAAGCACCACCATCGGCACCAGCAGTCACATCGTTATCCGCATCAGTGCTTACAATTACTTGTGTAGATCCAGCCACTTGTGCATCTACATAGGTTTTTACTGCATTTTGAGTAGGGAAGTCAACATCTGAAGTTCCTAAAGCAACGTTAGTTGATTTGTTAGCAGCATCTTCTTTTAAAGCGATAGCAGTTACGTTATTGGCGATATCAGTATCGTTAGAAGTGATATTTGTTGTATTGTTGGCAATGTTTGTCTGTAATGCAGCATCATCATAAAAAGCACCACCATCAGCACCAGTCGTAACATCGTTGTTGGCATCAGTACTTACAATTACTTGTGTAGATCCAGCCACTTGTGCATCTACATAGGTCTTTACTGCATTCTGAGTAGGGAAGTCAACATCTGAAGTTCCTAAAGAAACGTTAGTTGATTTGTTAGCGGCATCTTCTTTTAGAGCGATAGCAGTATTTGCCGCAGCAATTGCCGCATCAGCATCAGCTTCGTTAGTGTCAACATCAGTCTGAACTGCATTTATTGCATTAGTTGCTGCTGTTTCATTCGCATCAACATCAGCCTGAATAGCATTTTCTGCAGCAGTAGCTCTTGTAGTTTCCGCTGTAATAGCAGTTGTATTGTTAGCAATGTTTGTTTGTAGTGTTGCATCATCATAAAAAGCACCACCATCGGCACCAGCAGTCACATCGTTATCCGCATCAGTACTTACGATTACTTGTGTAGATCCAGCTACTTGCGCATCAACATATGTTTTAACTGCGTTTTGAGTAGGGAAGTCAACATCTGAAGTTCCTAAAGCAACGTTAGTCGATTTGTTAGCAGCATCTTCTTTTAAAGCGATAGCAGTTACGTTATTGGCGATATCAGTATCGTTAGAAGTGATATTTGTTGTATTGTTGGCAATGTTAGTTTGTAGTGTTGCATCATCATAAAAAGCACCACCATCAGCACCAGTCGTAACATCGTTATTTGCATCAGTACTTACAATAACTTGTGTAGAAGCAATAATTTGTGCATCTACATAACTTTTAGGAGTTGCATCTTGAGCATTTACAGGGTTTGCTATTGAAGTAACAGCGTTACCTCCCATTGTTAATGGACCAGTCATAGCATCACCAATAATATTTACATAACGAGCATCATTTGTAGATAAATCTGTTGTTACTTCTTGCCAACCAGTTGGATCATCATAAATAAAAGCAACACCATTTCTATCGGTATTAGGAGCAACTTCGCCAGATACAATATAAATATCAGAATCTACACCAGTTGCTGGCCTAGCAGATTCCATTCCCGTTGATACACTTGACAAAATTACAGCAACATTTCCATTTGCTTGAGGGTTAACACCATTAACACTTCTAACAATGTTAGGTAAAGTTGTAACTCCGTTTGCTTCATCTGTGTATACTAATGTATTTTGAGCTGCAGCCGGACTTTCTAGTTTTGTTATTGTTTCATTACTAAGAATCCAGTTAGTTCCATCCCATCTCATTATTTGGCCATTACTAGTTCCGTTAGCCAATTTATCTAATGTAACATTGTCATTGGCAATCTTGCTCGTGGTTATTGCATTGTCCGCAATACTAAGACTTACATTTTCAAATGCAGCATTAGAGCCGCCTGTAACATCAATATCTGTTGAGGTTATAGTACCATCTGCTTGTGCGTCTACATAAGTTTTAACAGCATTCTGAGTTGGGAAGTCAACATCTGAAGTTCCTAAAGCAACGTTAGTTGATTTATTAGCAGCATCTTCTTTTAAGGCAATTGCACCATCTGCATCAGCTTCGTTAGTATCAACATCAGCTTGAATAGCATTTTCTGCAGCAGTAGCTCTTGTAGTTTCCGCTGTAATAGCAGTTGTATTGTTGGCAATGTTAGTTTGTAGTGTTGCATCATCATAAAAAGCACCGCCATCGGCACCAGCCGTTACATCGTTATCCGCATCAGTACTTACAATTACTTGATCAGAAGCAAGAACTTGTGCATCTACATATGTTTTTACTGCGTTTTGTGTTGGGAAATCAACATCTGAAGTTCCAAGCGCAACGTTAGTTGACTTATTAGCAGCATCTTCTTTTAGAGCGATTGCCGCATCAGCATCAGCTTCGTTAGTATCAACATCAGTCTGAACTGCATTTATTGCATTAGTTGCTGCTGTTTCATTCGCATCTACATCAGCTTGAATAGCATTTTCTGCAGCAGTAGCTCTTGTAGTTTCAGCTGTAATAGCAGTTGTATTGTTTGCGATATCAGTATCGTTAGACGCAATGTTTGTTTGTAGTGCAGCATCATCATAAAAAGCACCACCATCGGCACCAGCAGTCACATCGTTGTTGGCATCAGTACTTACAATTACTTGTGTAGATCCAGCCACTTGTGCATCTACATATGTTTTTACTGCATTTTGTGTTGGGAAATCAACATCCGAAGTTCCTAAAGCAACGTTAGTTGACTTATTAGCAGCATCTTCTTTTAGAGCGATTGCAGCATCGGCATCAGCTTCGTTAGTATCAACATCAGTCTGAACTGCATTTATTGCATTAGTTGCTGCTGTTTCATTCGCATCAACATCAGCCTGAATAGCATTTTCTGCAGCAGTAGCTCTTGTAGTTTCTGCTGTAATTGCAGTTGTATTGTTTGCGATATCAGTATCGTTAGACGTAATGTTTGTTGTATTTTTCGCAATGTTTGTTTGTAGTGTTGCATCATCATAAAAAGCACCACCATCGGCACCAGCAGTCACATCGTTATCCGCATCAGTACTTACAATTACTTGTGTAGATCCAGCAACTTGTGCATCTACATAGGTCTTTACTGCATTTTGTGTTGGGAAGTCAACATCTGAAGTTCCTAAAGCAACGTTAGTCGATTTGTTAGCAGCATCTTCTTTTAGAGCAATTGCCGCATCTGCATCAGCTTCGTTGGTATCAACATCAGTCTGAACTGCATTTATTGCATTAGTTGCTGCTGTTTCATTCGCATCAACATCAGCCTGAATAGCATTTTCTGCAGCAGTAGCTCTTGTAGTTTCTGCTGTAATTGCAGTTGTATTATTAGCGATATCAGTATCGTTAGACGTAATATTTGTTGTATTGTTTGCAATGTTTGTTTGTAGTGTTGCATCGTCATAAAAAGCACCACCATCGGCACCAGCAGTCACATTGTTATCCGCATCAGTACTTACAATTACTTGTGTAGATCCAGCCACTTGTGCGTCTACATATGTTTTTACTGCGTTTTGAGTAGGGAAGTCAACATCTGAAGTTCCTAAAGCAACGTTAGTCGATTTGTTAGCAGCATCTTCTTTTAAGGCAATTGCAGCATCTGCATCAGCTTCGTTAGTATCAACATCAGTCTGAACTGCATTTATTGCATTAGTTGCTGCTGTTTCATTGGCATCAACATCAGCTTGAATAGCATTTTCTGCAGCAGTAGCTCTTGTAGTTTCCGTTGTAATTGCAGTTGTATTGTTAGCAATACTAGTTTGTAAGGCAGCATCATCATAAAAAGCACCACCATCAGCACCAGCAGTCACATCGTTATTCGCATCAGTGCTTACAATTACTTGTGTAGATCCAGCAACTTGTGCATCTACATATGTTTTAACTGCGTTTTGAGTAGGGAAGTCAACATCTGAAGTTCCTAAAGCAACGTTAGTTGATTTATTAGCAGCATCTTCTTTTAAAGCGATTGCCGTGTTTGCCGCAGCAATTGCAGCATCAGCATCAGCTTCGTTAGTGTCAACATCAGTCTGAACTGCATTAATAGCATTAGTTGCTGCTGTTTCATTCGCATCAACATCAGCCTGAATAGCATTTTCTGCAGCAGTAGCTCTTGTAGTTTCCGCTGTAATTGCTGCGTCTGCATCGGCTTCATTTATATCTACATTGTCTTGAACTGCTTGTATCGCTGCTGCACTTGCGCTAGCAACAACGCCAACTTCTGCATCTGTAGCAAAAGTTCCGTTTAAATCTTGTGCTATTGTGCCACCAGCATCGGTAATTTCTAAAGCTGTACCGTTTAATGTAAAGCCAGTATTTAGTTCGTTTGTGTCATCAGCATCAGCATCAGCAACATTTAAAACTAGAGTACCTCCATTTTCTAATGTTAGGTTACCAGAAGTTCCATCGGTACTTAGTACCTGGTTGTCTGTACCATCAAAATTTACAGGAGTCCCGTTTCCGTTTGTAAAACTAAATGTCCCATCTCCGTTAGCTGATAATTGTGCTTTTGTAATGGCAACAGTAATATTATTCTCGTTTGTATAAGAAAACGTACCATCATTATTATCAAAAATAATGGTATTTGTTTCATTAAAAGAACTTGTGTCACACAGTGATTGCCATAAAATACCATTGTATTGAAATATACAACCTTCATCCGTATTGTAAACCATAGCGCCAGAAAGGGGGGTAATAGCAGCCATTTGAGTATTTGTAACTCGGGTTAAAATTAACACCTTATCCGTACTCTCCAGTTCTAAAATAGAAGCAGAATCTATGGTGTTTATATCATTACCTATTTTTACTTGCCCAAAAGAGTGTTGAGCAATGGCAAAAAAAAGGATTACTACTAATTTGTTGATTTTCATTTGTTTATATCTAGGTTAGCAATTGTAAATTAATGAATTAATAAGCGTACTTAAATATTATGTTGTAAAACATAGTTTATTGTATGTGAGACGACTAATTTATGGGCTTGATTAGTGCTTAAAGAAGTCTGTAGAACGTTTGTTTTGAGTTGGTTTTGGATTGGTCCTATCATAAAAATACAAAAAATAAATTTTGAATTTACGCATTTAAATAAAAGTAAATTCTTACAGTATTTTTAAAGGATTAAGTTTGTGCTGTTTTATTCTTTGTTTTATAGGTGTTTAGATATAAAAAAAGCAGACCATATGGTCTGCTTTTATATAAAAAAATAATAATTTGTTAATCTGTATCTTACTAATTACCAGTACCAGTTAGATATAAAAAGCCTTGATACTCTAGTTGTAGATCATCTAGGAAAGCAAGGTAAAAATAAACACCACTTGGTAAACCTTCGTTTCGTTTATATACGTTATTGTTTATGTTAGAATAGCCATTAAACTCACTGTTATAATTGTCTTTTTCAAATACTTTAAGTCCGTTTCTATCAAAAATGCGAATGCGATTATTTGGAGATAGCTCTAATTCTGGAATCACAAGAAAGTCGTTTACACCATCGCCATTATTACTTACATAGTAGTTTTCTAGATCTAACAATTCTGTTGGAATTGCCATTTTAGCCAATGTAATCACTTCGTAATCGTTAGGCACAAAAGTTTCAGAGGTTACTGCACCTTGGTTAAGATCACCAATTGGGTCTACACTGCCTAAATTAACCCATCTTTTTTGTATTCTGTGCCAACCTGCAATACCAACTTGGTAGTACTCGTCTACTAGGTTAGCAATGTTGCTGCGGTCGTTCCAAGAAATACTAACAGTAGAGGGTAAACTACTATCGATATCCCAAAATTCTGTGGTGCTAACATCTCTTACTTCTTTTTGTTTGCTATTGGTGTTAAAACTGGTAGCAAAGGTCGAAGGAAGATTAGGATCTTCATAAAAATAAGCACACTTAGCTGTTGCGTTTACAGTTTCAGATTGCAATGTTAAAGGTCTTATATAGCCAGAATCACCTACGGTAAAAAAGAAATTTTGTTTTTGTTCTACCAACATATAGCCATCTACTTTAGACAAGTTAGACTCGCCAACCGTAAAAGCATTTGGCAGTAGTTTAATGTTTTCTAATGGATTATTACGGTAGGTAACAAAGTCGCCATCTACTAAATTTAAAGCATTAGTTACTGTAATAGAAGTCTCTAAAATAGCAGAACTAAAAGGTTTGAAAATTTCTACATCGTAAAAAACAGGAATAAAAGCACCAGTAACACTTGTGGTAACCTGACCGTAAAACCCTGCTGTTCCCAAATTTTGGTCAAACGTAGCATCGTTAATAAGGTTGGTGTGCAACCCAAGTGTACCCGTATCGTGTATGCGTATGCTACCGTTGTTGTACATAGCATTTTGTGCTACGGCAACAGAACTACAACATAATAATATGTAAAGTAAGTTTTTCATACTAGTTTATTTGTTGCCAGTTAGCACCGTCATATTGTAGTTGAGTTACACCAATAGGAAGACTAGAAGTAGAAGCTCCTATATCATTTATAAAATTTATGCTTGCTGTTAATGGGGTGATTGTAATGTTTTTCAGAATTAATACTTGACCTAAACTTGCAGATGTAGGAAAAGTAACATTCGTTACAGCTCCTGATAAAATAACGGTGTGTTCATCAACCTCAAGAATAGCTGTTGTTCCTGAATTAATACTTTTAATTCGTGTTGAAAAAGCACCGTTTACAGTAACGTTTGTTTCGCCTGAATCTTCTTCAATTTTGAGAGCTTGTGTGCCTCCAACAGAAAAACCAATTTGGTCTTCAGCAATTCTAAACATTCCAGTATTTGTATCTCCATTGGTATAAAAACCATAAGATGGTTGGCCAACTGTTCCTCCAGTTGCAGCGAATCCATCTCTTGCTCTAATTTGTCCCTCGACATCCAATTTGTCTTGAGGGTTTGTTCTTCCAATTCCTAATCTATTGTTTGGGTTATCCCAAAATAATTGACTATTGTTTTCTGTTGCTTGGCCTGTTGCATCAGCAAAAAAGATAGAACCTGTTGTGCCACTAACAGTTTTACTATCTACATATGTTTTTACGGCTTGTTCTGTTGGGAAATCAGTTACAGAGTTATCAACTAAAGTACCGTCATTAGATTTATTTGCGCTATTTTCTTTTAAGGCTAAAGCAGTGGTTCCTGCTGTAACTGCTGCATCTACATAAAACTTTGTTGCTGCATCTTGTGCATCAGTAGGGTTTAAAACATTGGTTAGTTTTTGTGAGCCTATAGATAAGTCAGCTGTTGGAACGGCAAAACCAGTTAAAGAAATAGTTGTTTTGTCTAGTTTAGCATCGTTAATTGCTAAATCAGCAATTTTATCCCTAGTAACATTTGCATCAGTAAGTTTATCTGTAGTAACTGCATCTGTAGCTAGTTCTGCTGTATTAATTCCGCCTGTACTAACATCTAGTGTTAATGGATCCGCTAGGGTTCCAGCACCATTTAGTTGAAGCGTTGCATCTGTTGGTCCGGTAACTTCGTTACCAATTAATCCATCTGCTGTTAAGGTAGCAGCATCAACTAAAACCCAATTTGTACCATCCCATTGCATTAATTGTCCTAGTGTAGTACCATCGGCTAATTTTGATAGCGTGATATTTTTATCAGCAATATCATTACTTTCTATAGATGCGTCTAAAATTTTAGCACCTGTTACTGCGTCGTTAGTTAACTTGGTGTTATCAATAGAACCTGCAACAATTTGCAAGCCGTTTGTAGCGTCAACTTCAATAGTTGTATCATCTACATTTACTTCTAAATCCATAGCAGCTAAAGCTGCATTTACAGCAACCCCAGAAATAGAGCCATTGCTAGAAATTACATCTTCGCCTAGACTAGCAGCAATTTGACTAGCGTTTTGCCATTCTGGATCTCCAGCAGCAGAGGTTCCAAGAATTTTGTTTGCATCTGCAGCACCTGCGCTTCCAATTTTATCAGCAGTTACGGCATCATCTGCAATATCTAGTGTTGCAATTCTGCCATCTAAAATGTTTTCAGTTTGTACTGCGGCATCAGCTAATTTTGTATTGTCTATTGCATCTGCAGCAATCTTACTAGCAGTAACGTTTGCATCTGTTATTTTAGAAGTAATTACTGCGTTATCAGCAAGATCATCACTTACTATTGTTGCATTTATTATTTTATCAGAAGTAACCGCATCTGGAGCTAATTTTGCATTCGTAATTCCGCCATCAGCAACAGAAATACCAACAGTTTCAATAAGAGCGCCAACGCCAGTTGTACTACCAGTAAATTCTAAAGTAGCATCAACGGTTAAATCTTGACCTGCAATACTTGCAGCATCTAAAGTTCCCCATTCTACATTGGAGCCAACTGTTTTTAAAACCTGGTTATTAGTGCCTGGTCGTATTTTAGTAGTAGTAACTGCTTCATCTTGTATTTTAATTTCAGATACACTACCATCTCCTAATTTAAGATTAGTTACTGCACGATCTGTAAGTCTATCAGCATTTATAGAATTTTCATTAATCAATCTTCCTGGAAAATTTCTTATTTCAATATTAACCGTATTGCCATCGTCTGTTACTCTTATGCCGCTTGGTAAACCAGCAACAGTTCCCGTATAGTTATCTGTAAATTCTGGAGTCTCAAACGTAATATCATCACCAGCAGCATTTGTAAACGTAAACGTATTGGCAGGACTTTCTACCAAGTTGATATCGCCTGCATTTTCTGCTTCACATAAGTTAATCCAAATGGTGCCATTGTAATAATGTACACAGTTGGTATCTGTGTTGTAAATTAATGCTCCGTTTAACGGAGTCATTGCATCCATTTGTAACGTACTAAGTCTAGTAATTACCAAAGCTTTAGTAGTGCTTTCTAATTCTAAAACTGAGTTAGCGTCTAGGTTTTGTGGATTTTCGCCAATTTTAACTTGTGCTTGTAGGCTGGTAAACAGGCAGGTACTTAAAAATAATCCAAAAACTAATTTTTTCATACGATAGGGGTGTTTTAAAAATGCAATTACGCATTGCAAACAAAAATAAAATAAAGAAATGTATTCACCTAAAACAGTGGTTAAAATGTAATTGGTATCCGTTAAATAACACCTATGGTACGTTCGTATTTTAAAAATCTATGGTTTTGCTTTCGTATGGTATTTTATTTGCTTCAAAAATACGTGCGGTATGCTCGCCTTTAAGTTCTATTGTATTGGCTGTTACAAGTAAAAAACTACCTTCTCTTAAACCAACTACGGGTGTAGTGTTATATGCATGGAATTCTTTTAGTCTAGTTTCTCTGGTTTCGCCATTGTGCTTACTATTTGGGTCTGGATCTAGGTAATGGGCGTTAATGTTAAAGTTTACCAGGTGCATAGTATCAAAACTAGGAGGATACACAATAGGCATGTCATTAGTTGTTTTCATAGTAATACCAGCAATATTACTACCTGCACTTGTACCCATATATGGTTTGCCGTTTGCAATACTTTCTTTTAAATACGGCATGGCATCTTGGCTGTATAGTTCTTGTACTAAAACAAATGTATTGCCGCCACCACAGAAAAAAGCTTGCGCTTGGTCTATACCATCTTTATGGTTTTTGTAGGTGTGTAGTCCTATTACTTTTTTATTAATTTTAGCAAATGCTTTAGTTGCAATTTCTGTGTAGTCGTCGTGACTTATGCCGCCTGGTCTGGCAAAAGGTATAAAAGTTACAGTATCTATATCTTTAAAAAATAAAGCAACGTCTGGTAATATGTATTCTAAATAGCGTTCTCCAAAAAGGGTAGATGTACTGGCTAATAATAACTTTTTCATGCATTATATTTTTAAAAGATTCTTAAAATTCAATTTTACAAATTAACAAAAGTTTAATGGTACTCTATTTTTTTTGAATGTAAATTGCATTTCATTATATTTAAGTGATACTTAGAAAATAATTTTCTAAGCACTAAAAACTAACCACTATGAAAAACAATTTACTCGCATTATTTTTTTTACTAATCACTGTTACAGTTTTTGCGCAAGATGCAGAGCGCACACTATTGCGCGGTACTGTTATCTATAGAGATATAAATGTACCAGATTTAGATGTTATAAATGTTACAGCAGAAGATGCTGTAGTTACAGATCAAGATGGTGATTTTACTATAAACGTAAAACTAGGTGACCAATTGGCTTTTACAGCTATGAATTATAAAATTAAAATAGTATTTATTACTGAGGCTATTTTAAAGAAAAATCGTTTGATTATAGATGTAAACGAAAAAGTTACAGAATTAGATGAGGTTGTTGTAAGTCCAGAAGATCAAGAGAAGTTTATAGAGCTTAAGAACGAAGAGTTTAAGCAGGTAGAGTATGATGTAGACCGTACTACCATTGTAAATAACGTTGCAAATAGTGATATTCAAAACGGAGGGTTGCAAAATGGGATTAATTTTATAAATCTTTTTAAGGCCTTAACAAAGTCTAAAAAGAAAAAAGATGAAAAAGCAAAAGTACCAGAAATTAAGATAAGTAGGGTTTTAAGACAGGTATACGAAGATGACTTTTTTGTAACCGATTTAGGAATAGCTCAAGATAAAATAGATAATTTTTTACAGTATTGTGATGATAAAATACCATCGCAAACTTTATTAAAAAAGTCTAACGAATTTCAGCTTATAGATTTTCTTGTAACCCATAGTAAGGAATATAAAAAACTATAACGGTTGAAGAAAAATCTACTTTTTTTAATCTTTATAAGCGCCTGTTTCTTTGCAAACGGGCAGGTTGTTCTTTATAAGGCTGTAAAAGGTACTATTATGAGTACCGCAGAAGAAGTGATTGGTGTATATGTAATAAACACAACTAGCGGACAGGCTACAATAGCCAATGCTAATGGTTTTTTTGTTATGCCGGCCAATGAGACGGATACTATAATTTTTTCTGCTGTACAGTTTAAGAAAAAAGATATTATAGTAACCAGAAAAATGTTGGAAAGTAAAAACAACATTATAGTTTTAGAAGAAACTTTAGAGGAACTAAACGAGGTTGTTTTAGACCAAAGAACCTTTGTGTCTGCAAAAAGTTTGGGCTTGCCAAATGCAGATGCTATTGTATTGCCGCAGAGCGAACGTTTGTTACATGATGCAGACCACGGACCTATGTTTGGTGGTTTAAGCATAAATATGAACAAGCTTTTAAACGCAATTAATGGTCGTACTAAAATGCTTAAAAAGCGTGTTGCAAGAGACCAGCGCTATGCCCGTAGTCAGGAAATGCGAAATTCTTATGCAGATTCTGTTTTTATAAAAGATTTAAACATACCTAAAGATCGTATAGAAGAATTTATATTGTATTGCGAGCTAGATCCCGAGTTTAATTCGCTTGCTAGAGAAAAAAACGATTTTATTATTTGGGACTTTTTAGTACGTAAAAGCTTGGTCTTTTTAAAGGAAGATAAAAATACAATAGAGGGAAAATAACGATGAGAAAATTGTACTTTTTTTTGTTTTTAACTGTGCTAACGCAAGTAAGCACGGCACAAGAAAAAATAGTGCAGTTAAAAGGAATTGTTGTAGCCCAGGAGCAAGAAGTACTTGGCGTATATGTTTTAAATAAATCAACTAAAAAAGGAACAATTACAACCAAAAGCGGAAGTTTTTCTATTCCAGTTCGCTTACAAGATACTATAGAATTTTCTGCAATACAGTTTAAAAATAGGGAGATTAGTATCACCCAAAAAATACTAGATCTTAAAAGTTACATTATTAATTTAGACGAAACCTTAGAGGAGTTAGATGAGGTTGTTTTGGATAATAGAACATTTATAACGGCTAAAAGTTTGGGTTTGCCAAATGCAGATGTAGAAGTATTGCCTTTGGCGGAAAGAGAATTATTTTCGGCCAATAATGGTGACAATTATATGAGTTTAGATCCCTTAATAAACTTTTTAAGTGGGCGTACTAAAATGCTTAAAGACCGTATAAAAAGAGATGATCTTTATGCGCGTAGTAAAGAGTTGCGTTCAAGATACGTAGATTCTATATTCTTTAATAATTTAAAAATACCAGTAGATAGGATAGATGAGTTTATGTTGTATTGTGAGTACGACCCAAGATTTAAAGGGATATCAAATACTAAAAATGAACTTGTGGTTTGGGATTTTTTACGACAGAAAAGTGAATTATTTTTAAATTTTAAAGAAGATTAAGGATGACGCGTTTTCAACTTTTATTGTTTTTTATAGTGCTAACTCAGCTTGCTATAGCACAAGAGCAAAAAGTAGAAACATTAGAAGGGCGCGTAGTTAGTAAAGAGCAAGAAGTTGTGGGTGTCTATGTCTTAAATAAATCTGCGAAAAAGGCAACTATTACGGATCCTAAAGGATATTTTACCCTAAAAGTAGCTTTGCAAGATACCTTATTGTTTTCTGCTGTACAGTTTAAAAATAGGGAGATTATCATCACCCAAAAAATACTAGATCTTAAAAGTTACATTATTAATTTAGACGAAACCTTAGAGGAGTTAGATGAGGTTGTTTTGGATAACAGAACATTTATAACGGCTAAAAGTTTAGGCTTGCCAAATGCAGATGTAAAAACCTTGCCACTGGCAGAAAGAGAAGTTGTTACGGCTACTAAATGGATCACGAATAATAAGGTTGGTATAGATCCTTTTTTAAACTTTTTAAGCGGTCGTACTAAAATGTTAAAAGAACGTGCTTCTAGAGACCAAAGTTATGCGCACAGTAAGGAGTTGCGAAGTAGTTATGTAGATTCAATTTTTTCAAAAAGTTTAGATATTCCTATAGATCGCATAGATGAGTTTATGTTGTATTGCGAGTATGATAAAAGATTTGATGGCATTTTTAAAGCGAAAAATGAACTTGTGGTTTGGGATTTTTTACGACAGAAAAGTGAGTTGTTTTTAAAATTTAAGGAAGAGTAAAAATGAAGAAATTGCAATTTTTCTTGTTTTTAGTTCTGGTTACTCAGTTCACTACTGCACAAGATAAGGTTGTACAATTAAAGGGTGCTGTAAGTAGTACTGTTCAAGAAGTTGTTGGTGTGTATGTTTTAAATAGAACAAACAATAAAGGTGCTGTAACAAATGAAAATGGTTCTTTTTCTATTCCAGTTCGTTTAAAAGATACGATAGAGTTTTCTGCCGTGCAGTTTAAAAATAAGCAGATTATTATCACACAAAAAATATTAGATCTTAAAAGTTACATTATTAATTTAGACGAAACCTTAGAGGAGTTAGACGAGGTTGTTCTGGACCAAAGAACGCAAGTAACCGCAATGAGCTTAGGTTTAGTTCATGCAAACGTAAAAACATTAGAATTAGCAGAAAGGGAGTTGATTTCTGGCACAACTATGTCTTTTGATGGGATTAAAAATTCATTAGACCCAGTTATAAATTACTTAAGCGGCCGTACAAAAATGTTAAAAGAGCGTGTAGCAAGAGATAAACGCTATACAACAGGCCAAAAAATGCAGCAGAAGTATTTGGATTCTATAACTCTTACTAAGCTAAAAATACCAGAAGCAAAACTTCAAGAATTTGTATTGTATTGTGAACAAGATGAGGATTTTGATGCTTTTATGTCGCAACCCAACGATGTGTTTGTAAAAGCATTCTTTAAAATGAAGGCTAAGTCATTTTTAAAAGAAAAAAAATAATATGCAAAAACTATTTTGTTTGTTAATGGTAGTCTTATTTGTGCAGGCTGGTGTAGCGCAAAATAAAAGTATAGATATAGAAGGTACGGTAACGAGCACAACAGAAGAAGTTGTTGGTGTTTACGAGTAATAAAGCTACAATTACAAATTTAAACGGGTATTTTTCTATTCCGGCGCAAGAAAAAGATACTATTGAGTTTTCTGCAGTACAGTTTGCAAATAAAAAAATAGTAATTACTACTGCTATTTTACAACAGAATAATTGGGTTGTAGCTTTAGAAGTAGCATTAACAGAGTTAAAAGAGGTAGTAGTAAAGCCATTTTATTTATCTGGTAATATAGCTACAGACTTAAATAGTTTGACTTTAGAACCCGTTGTTGATGGTAGGTCATTGGGGTTGCCTAATCAAAATGTAAAAGCACTTACATCTGATGAACGCGAATTGTATTCATCAATGTCTGGCGGACCAATTTTATCGTTAATAAATGCATTAAACGGAGAGACCAAACGATTAAAAGAAAGAGTAAAACGTAACTATAGGTACGCCCGTACAATGCGTGTTAAAAGATTTTATGCAGATTCTTTATTTGTAAATGAATTAGAGATAGAAAAAGACAATATAGATTTGTTTATGTTGTACTGTGAGTATAGAGATGATTTTCAGGTTGTAATAAATACCAAAGACCAACTAAAAATATAGGGGTATTTGCGCGAAAGAAGTGTGGAGTTTAAAACAAAAAAATAGGTATTAAATCAAATTAAATAAATAAACTACACCATATATTTGGCACGCCAATTGCGTACTTTTGGTGACTATAAATTACATATTATGTTTAAAAAAAGATTCTTATTATTAGTGTTGCCCCTTTTTGCTTTTGTTGCATTACATAAATACTATGTAAGCGTAACTAGTGTTAACTATTCTGATAAAGAACATACATTACAAATAACATCTAGAGTTTTTATAGATGATTTTGATGAGTTGTTAAAACAACGGTATGACATAAAATCTAATTTAGCTACTAAAAACGAGAACAAACAAGCTGAAGATTATATAAAGAAATATGTAAAACAAAAATTCCATATTTCTTTAAACGGAAAAGAAGTTGCCGTTAATTATATAGGTAGAGAATACGATGTAGATAATATAATAATATACTTAGAGGTTCAAAATGTTAAATTAGAAGAACTTAGATCTATTGAAGCAGAAAGTACCATACTGACTGATATATATGAAGAACAAAAAAACATAGTACATTTTAAGTTTCCAAAAATTAAGAAAAGTGTTGTTCTAACGCGTGGAAATAATAAAGGAATGTTAAAGTTTTAGAGTTGCTTTAACAAATCGCTAAAAAAGTGTTAATTTTCGCCTACATAAAACCATAGAAAATGAACAAAATTAACTACTATTTAGCTGCTGTTCTATTTATGTTTGCCACTGTAATGGTGCAAGCACAAGAACAAGAACAAACAGAAAGACAAGCTGGCCATACCAACCAGAGCAAATTTAGACAAATGTACCAAGAGTTTTCTACTCCTAACGCATATAGGTCTGCATCTGGAGCTCCGGGACCAGCATATTACCAACAACAAGCCAATTATAAAATGGATATTGAGTTGGATGATAAAGACTCAAAAATATACGGTGAAGAAACAATTACTTACATCAACAATTCTCCAGACGATTTAGAATTTTTATGGGTTCAGTTAGATCAGAACGTACGTGAAAAAGGAAATAAGTCTGCGTTAAGAAACAGTTCTGCTTTACAAGGTGCAGTGCCAGTAGGTCAATTTGCAGGAGCGCATATGAAAGGTGCAGAATTTGATGGTGGATTTAAAATTCAGCATGTAAAAGGTTCAAACGGTAAAGATTTACCTTATACAATTAACCAAACTATGATGCGTGTAGATTTGCCTACAGCATTAAAAAGTCAAGATCAAATCTCTTTTTCTATTAAATGGTGGTACAACATACCAGACCATACAGTAAGTAGAGCAAGATCTGGATACGAGTCTTTTCCTAAAGACGGTAACAAAGCATATGTAATTGCTCAGTTCTTCCCAAGAATGGCAGTTTATAGTGATGTAGAAGGATGGCAAAACCATCAGTTCTGGGGTAGTGGCGAGTTTGCTTTACCTTTTGGAGATTACGAAGTAAACATTACAGTACCTGCAGATCACGTATTAGATGGAACAGGGGAATTACAGAACAGAAAAGAGGTATTCTCTAAAGATATGATGAAGCGTTATGAAAAGGCTGTTAAGTCTTTTGATAAGCCAGTAGTTATAGTGACACAAAAAGAAGCAGAAGCTGCAGAAAAAGGTTTCTCTAAAGACAAGAAAACGTGGAAATTTATAGCAAAGAACGTAAGAGATTACGGTTTTGCAACATCACGTAAATTTATCTGGGATATGCAAAATGTTAAATTGCCAAGTGGTAAAACAGCAATGGCAGTTTCTTTATACCCAAAAGAAGGTAACCCATTATGGGAAGAGTATTCTACTAAAGCAGTAGCACATACATTACGTTCTTACTCTAGTCATACTTTTGATTATCCTTATCCTAAAGCGATCTCTGTACACGCAAAACAACAAGGTATGGAATACCCAATGATTTGCTGGAATTACGGAAGACCAAATGAAGATGGTTCGTATGCTGATAGAACTAAATACGGAATGATTAGCGTAATTATCCATGAAGTTGGTCATAACTTTTTCCCTATGATTGTAAACTCTGACGAACGTCAGTGGGGTTGGATGGATGAAGGTTTAGATACTTTTATGCAGTATATGGCAGAGCAAGAATTTGGAGAAGAATTTCCAGAAGCAATTGCTCCAAATGCTAAATACCCATCTCAAAGAGGTGAGCCTGCTAAAATAGTACCTTACATGGCAGGAGATCAGAATTTTATGACTCCTATAATGTCTAACCCAGAAAATGTTTTCCAATTAGGATCTAACGCTTACGGTAAACCTGCAACAGCCTTAAATATTTTAAGAGAGACTGTTATGGGAAAAGAGTTATTTGATCATGCATTTAAAACATATTCTCACCGTTGGATGTTTAAACACCCAACACCAGAAGATTTCTTCCGTACTATGGAAGATGCATCTGCAGTAGATTTAGATTATTTCTGGAGAGGTTGGTTCTATACTACAGATTATGTAGATATGGGAGTTAAAGAAGTTAAAAAATACCAAGTGTCTAACAACCCGCCAAAGCAAATTAGAGATGTAATGGAGCAAAGAAACTTAAAATTAAGTGACTTGCCACCATTAGTTTTCTTAGCTGATATGGATGGTGATGATTATGACGCTAACTTAAAAGGTAAAAACCCATCTGATGTTTCTAAAACATTAAAAGAATACATGATGGATAACTTAACTGCAGCAGAAAGAGCAGCTGTAAAAGAACCAAAATTCTTTTACGAAGTTACTTTTAACAAGCCAGGTGGTATACCAATGCCTTTAATAGTAGAATATAGTTATGCAGACGGTTCTAAAGAAAATGTTACTTACCCAGCGGAAGTTTGGAGAATGAGTGATAAAGAGATTAAAAAAGTAATCTCTTCTCAGAAAGAATTAGTAGGTATAGTTGTTGATCCTAAAGCAGAAACTGCTGATATTGATACATCAAACAACTCTTGGCCAGCTAAAGAGGTGAAGTCAGGTTTTGATAAATTTAAAGGAAATGTGAAGCAATAGTTTCATTCCTAAAAAAATAGAAAGTCCCACACTTGTTAATTATTCAAGATGTGGGACTTTTTTTATGGTGCAATCAAACTTCTGATTATATTTGTAGTATGTATTCAACGTTTATCTTATTTATTAGCGGAGGCGAAATTTTTTTCATTATGTTTATCGTAGTGATGGTCTTTGGTGCAGATAAAGTTCCTGATATCGCAAAGGGCTTGGGTAAAGGTATGCGTCAACTTAAAGATGCTACCGAAGATATTAAACAAGAAATTACTAAAAGCGCAGAAAAGCAAGGTATAGATACTAGCTTTACCAAAGACATTAAAGACAGTGTTACTAAGGTAAAGGAAGATGTAAAAGACATTACTGGCGTAATTAAGAGAAAGTAATTTTATGTTAGATAAACTCTTGCAATGGGATAAGGATACTTTTATCTATTTAAACAATCTTGGTTTAGAAGAGTATGATTATTTTTGGTCTATAGTAACCAATATAACAACTTGGATTCCTATTTATGTTTTTTTTCTTATTCTAGTTTTTTACAAGCGACCCAAGAAACAAGCTTTAGTAGATTTTTTTACTATAGTTGCTGTTTTTCTTTTTGTAATGTTGCTAACCAATTTAACTAAAGATTTTGTGGCTAGAGTAAGGCCAAGTAGCGATACTGCTTTAGGAGATCTTATACGCGTAGTGGTAAAGGCTAAAGGGTACAGTTTTTTCTCTGGACACGCATCTTCATCATTTTCTTTAACAACAATTGTGGTTCTTGTTTTGCGCAATAAATACAAGTGGATTTATTTAGCTTATCTATGGCCAATACTATTTTGTACAAGTAGAATATACGTTGGTGTGCATTACCCCTTAGATATTACTGTTGGGGCATTGGTAGGTATAATTTCTGCTTTTGTATTGTATAAGATTAGTAAAAAGGTTACAGCACCCTACTTAACGTAAGTCCGTCTCTAATTGGCAGTAAAACAGTTTCTACCCTAGGATCATCTTTTAAATTTTTGTTATAGTCTAGTAATACTTTAGTCGCAACATCTTTAGGGTTTAATGGCTCTATAACCTTACCAGACCAAAGTACATTGTCTGACAAAATAATGCCTCCAGGTCTTGTTTTTTTAAGAGCAGCTTCAAAATAAGCAGGATAACTTCTTTTTTCGGCGTCAATAAAAACCAAATCAAAAGTAACATCTAATTTTGGTATAATATCCAAAGCATCGCCAACGTGTGCATCAATCTTATCAGCAAAACCACTTTTCTCAAAATACTTTCGTTGTATATGGCTCAGTTCTTCGTTCACATCTATAGTGTGTAGTTTTCCATTTTTTCGCAGTCCTTCAGCTAAACAAATAGCAGAATACCCAGTATACGTGCCAATTTCTAAAATATGTATTGGTGATATAATTTTAGATAGCATACTAAGTACACGGCCTTGAAAATGCCCCGTAAGCATTCTAGGTTGTATAACCTTTAAATGTGTTTCTCTGGTAAGCTCTTTTAAAACTTCAGGTTCATTCTCGGAGTTATTGGCAATATAGTTTTCTAGTACGGACGATAAAAAATGCATAAAAAAGTTTTTGCAAAAATAGTTATTTTGATTTCTTATTTTTGAATAAAATTTAAATAGATGCAGTTTAAAAATACCTTAGAGTTTGCTAAAGAGTTAGATGCTAATGATGCATTAAAAGGATATAGAGATCAGTTTTATTTTCCTAAAATTAATGGTAAGGATGCTATTTATTTTACAGGAAACTCTTTAGGCTTACAACCAAAGACAGCGCAAAAGTTTGTAGACGATGTAATGCAAGATTGGGCGCAGTTAGGTGTAGAGGGCCATTTTTATGCGGAAAAATCATGGTGGGACTATCACGAACGTTTAGCGCCACCAATGGCAGCATTGTTAGGAGCAAAAACAAAAGAAGTGAGTGTAATGAATACGTTAACCGTAAACTTACATTTTTTAATGGCTTCTTTTTATAGACCAACAGCAAAACGATTTAAAATTATTTGCGAAGAAAAAGCGTTTCCATCAGACCAGTATATGTTAACTAGTCAGGTTAAGTTTCACGGTTACGATCCTAAGGATACTATTGTTGAGGTTAAAAAAAGAGACGGAGAGCATTTTTGGCGTACAGAAGACATTGTTGCAAAAATTAACGAAGTAGGAGATGAGCTTGCATTAGTTTTAATTGGTGGGGTAAACTATTACAACGGCCAGGTTTTTGATATGCAGACAATAACAAAAGCAGGACAAGATGCTGGTGCTTTTGTAGGTTGGGATTTAGCGCACGGAGCAGGTAATGTAGAACTTAAATTAAATGAGTGGAATGTAGATTTTGCATCTTGGTGTAGTTATAAATATATAAATAGTGGGCCAGGAAATGCATCTGGTATATATGTAAACGAACAACATTTGGCAGACGATACTATTCCTAGACTAGAAGGTTGGTGGGGTTCTAAGAAAGAGACTCGTTTTTTAATGAAACCAGAATTTGAATCTAGTTACACAGCAGATTCTTGGCAAGTAAGTAATCCTCCAGTATTGGCAATGGCACCATATTTAGCATCTTTAGAAATGTTTGCAGAGGTTGGTATGCCTGCTTTAATTAAGAAAAGAGATATAATTGTTAGCTACTTAGAGTTTGTGTTACAAGAAATAGATAAAGAGGTAGAGGCAGCCAGTTTTGAGGTAATTACACCTAAAGAAAGAGGTACACAATTGTCTGTGTTATTACACGGCCAAGGAAAAGAATTGTTTAATTACTTAATGAAAAACGGAGTAATAACAGATTGGAGAGAGCCAAACGTAATACGTTTAGCTCCTGCACCATTTTACTGTTCTTTTGAAGATATGTACCGTTTTGGACAAATTTTAAAAGAGGGTATTTTGCAAAAGCAATAGTTACTTGCGAATACTTTTTACATCTGTAAAATATAATTTAAAATTGCCTTCGGCATTCTTATGGTCTAAGGCAATTTTTAATCCGTTTTGTTCTGTGTAATTTTCCCAAGTAGTACTCATAGATGGTTCTGCAGCATTTTCTTTTCTGTAAACCCATTCTTTAAGTAAGTAATCGTCTTCAAAATAAAAATCGTACGCATCTCCTGGAGTGTAACCACCATTGTTGCCATATACAATCGTTAATTTTTGCATTGACTTTTTGCTAATTGGAGCTTCTGTATTTTTAGCTGTGGTAAATGTAATATTGTCCTTATCCCAAACCAGGTTAAAAGGAGCTAATAACCAATATTTGTCATTTATAAAACCAGCATTTGTTTTTTTAGCAATAGAATCCATACTAGCTCTATTGTAAGCAAGGGTATCCTGGGCAGTCATTGCTAAAACATCATTGCTTTTTGTGCGCCAGTTCCAAGTACGCTCAAAATGGTTGCCGTCTCGGTCTACATTAAAGGTAAATTGTAATTGTGTAATGTTTTTCCAGTTTTCAAAACCGTGAGCATTAGCTACGCTGTCTAATATAGTAAGCTCTTTTTTTGCTGGTTCTTGTGTTTTTGTAGGTGTTGTAGTGTCCTCTTTTTTAGTTTCTTTACAAGAGGTAAGCAGAGAGGCAACTAAAATAAAAGTGAATATTTTACGCATAAAGTTTAATTTTTAACAAAGATACTGTGTTTTGTAGTATGTTTTTTAGATTGATGAAATGTAGCTGCGTACTTTATAAATAAATTGATTATTTTTGATGTAAATAAAATAGGCAATGAGTTCAAAAAAAGGTAAAGTTCAAGAAGCAATTGATGAAAAGTTGTTGAATGAAAGAAAAGTGTTTTTATGGGGTATGGTAGATGATGACTCTGCAAAGCACGTTATAGATCGTTTGTTGTATTTAGATTTACAGGGAAGTGAAGAAATTCAGTTTGTTATAAACAGCCCAGGAGGTTATGTAACTTCAGGTTTTGCTATTTATGATACTATTAAGTCTTTAAAAAGTCCTGTTTCTACAGTTTGTTCTGGTTTGGCAGCTTCTATGGGTTCTATATTGTTATCTGTAGGTGCTAAAGGAAGACGTTTTATACAACCACACGCTCAAGTAATGATTCACCAACCAAGTGGAGGAGCAAGAGGTCAGGCATCTAACATACAAATACAAGCAGAAGAAATTATAAAAACCAGAGAATTAAGTGCACAAATCTTAGCAGATAATTGTGGTCAAGATTTTGAAAAAGTAATGAAAGATTTTGATAGAGATTACTGGATGAACGCAGAAGAATCTGTAGCCTACGGAATAGTAGACGGAATATTAGAATAAGATTTGTTAAAAGAAAAAGTCCTTCATAAAAATAAAATTGTGAAGGACTTTTTTATATATAGACGCATAACGCGGATGTGTAATATATACGAGTATTAGGCTGTATTTAGATGTCTTTCTAGTATAATTTTAACATTTTGCTTAATTTCTTTACACACATAAAATATGTCACAATCTCCAAAAGACATTGCCATAGTCGGCTCCGGATTAGTAGGTTCTTTATTGGCCATTTACTTAAGAAAAGAAGGGCATAAGGTTACTGTTTTTGACAGAAGACCAGATATACGTACCGTAGAGTTTTCTGGGCGCTCTATAAACTTAGCAATGAGTAATAGAGGTTGGAACGCTCTAAAGCAGGTAGGTTTAGAAGATGAAATTAAAAAAATAGCAATACCATTGTACCAAAGGGCAATGCACGTAGATGGCGTGCCTTTGTATTTTCAAAAATATGGTAAAGAAGAGGAAGCTATTTGGTCTACTTCTAGAGGACTTTTAAATAGGAAAATGATAGATTTGGCAGAAGCCGAAGGGACAGAGTTTCGTTTTTCTGAAAAAGTATGGGATGTAGATTTGCCTGAAGCAAAAATATTTACAGGGGAATCTGAAAAAGGAGTCTGGGAAGAGTATAAGTTCGACTGTGTTTTTGGATGTGATGGTGCTTTTTCTAGAGTACGTCATAAAATGCAAAGACGTAGTGGCTTTGATTATTCGCAAGAATTTATAAAAGTAGGTTACAAGGAGTTGTCTATTCTCCCTAATGAAGATGGTACACATAAGTTAGATAAACATTCTTTTCATATATGGCCGCGTGGTAAGTTTATGCTTATAGCAATGCCTAATATAGATGGGAGCTTTACCTGTACGCTTTTTATGCCTTTTGAAGGAGATACGTCATTTGAAAGTATAAACACAAAGGAACAAGCTAGGGAGTTCTTCTCTACACATTTTCCCAATGTTATGTTAGACTTAGATAACCTTATTGATGATTTCTTTAAAAATCCAACAAGTGCAATGGTAACAATGAAATGTTTTCCTTGGACATACTGGGATAAAGCAGCTTTGGTTGGTGATTCTGCACACGCAATAGTTCCTTTTTATGGTCAAGGAATGAACGCTGGTTTTGAAGATATTTTTGTGCTAACAAATATGTTAGAAAAATACCCAGATAATTGGAAGCTAGCTTTTGAAGAGTATCAAAAAGAACGCAAGCCTAATGCAGATGCTATAGCAGAGCTTAGTTATAGAAATTTTGTAGAGATGAGTAGCAAAACTGCTGATCCTTTATTTCTGATACAGAAAAAAATTGAGAAAAAATTTGCAACAGCCTACCCAGAAAAATGGCTACCAGTGTACTCTAGAGTAACTTTTAGTAATAGACCTTATGCAGAAGCTTTAGCTTTAGGAGACGAGCAAGAAGCTATTATGCAGCAAATAATGAAGCTACCTAATATAGAAGAGAATTGGGATAGCGATACTGTTGTGCAAAAAATAATTGAACTATTATAGAATAAAAAAAGACCGCTTTAAAAGCGGTCTTTTTTTATATAGTATTATACGTCTTTAGTTCTTGTTGCTTCTAATTTCCTTATCAACCAGGTCTATATAGTTTTGCATGGCCTCATCTGTGCTTTGGTTTTTGGCTTGTATTAAGGCATTAGCTTTAAAAGCATTTATAAGTGGTGTTGTACTGCCGGGATTGTCAAAGTTCTTATGTGCAATACGGTAGTATGCATATAATTTTAAAAGTAAGTCTGCAGGCAAAGGGTTTACGTAATTGTTTACATATTCCACAGATTCTAGAAACTCTTTATGTAGCTTATCATTAGTCATCTTTATTAGGTAAGGTTGCAATACAAGTTTTAGCGCCAGTTACTTTTTGGTTAAGTTTTACGGTTACAACAGTATCTAAAGGTAGGTAAATATCTACTCTAGATCCAAATTTTATAAAACCGGCATCTTCACCTTGGTGAACACTATCGCCAACTTTAGCGTAATTTACAATCCTTTTTGCTAATGCACCAGCAATTTGTCTGTATAAGATGTCTCCAAACTTTGGAGTGTTAATAACAACCGTTGTACGTTCGTTCTCCGTACTTGCTTTAGGGTGCCATGCAACTAAATATTTACCTGGGTGATATTTAGAGTACTTTACAGAGCCAGAAGCGGCGTATCTTGTAACGTGTACATTTATAGGAGACATAAAAATAGAAATTTGTTTACGTTTTCCTTTAAAATATTCTGGTTCTTCAACTTCTTCAATAACTACAACTTTGCCATCTACAGGAGCAAGAATGTCATCAAAGCTTTTTACTACTTTTCTTTTAGGGTTTCTAAAAAATTGTAATATCAATATTAAGAATACTAAAGCAGTAAGTTGTAAAGCTAGTTTTAGCCAATTTAGGGTTACAAAGTAATCGGCAGCTATTACGGCAGCGGTTACTAATATAAATGTAATAATGATAATTTTTTGTCCCTCTTTATGAAACATGTGAAAATATAATTAAAGTTAAAAATGCAAATGGTGCAGCAAAAACAAGGCTGTCTAAACGGTCCCAAATGCCTCCGTGCCCTGGTAAAATTGCTCCGCTATCTTTTACGTTAGCTTTTCTTTTGAATTTAGACTCTATTAAATCGCCTAAATTCCCTGTTACTACAATTACAGTGGCTAATATAAACCATTGTATAATACTTAAGTTTGTTTCAAATATAGAAATAATATATGCAGCAATTAAAGCAAAAATTAAACCTCCTGCTGCGCCTTCTATTGTTTTTTTTGGTGATACTGATGGAAAAAGTTTTGTACGCCCTAATTTACGGCCTACTAAATAAGCAAAACTATCGTTTACCCAGATCAAAATAAAAATTCCCATAATTAATATTTTTTCAAAGCCACCACCTCTATAAGGTATCATAGTTAAAAAAATACAACCGCCTCCTAGAAAAAATAGTGCGATTAAAAATTTATGAAAAGGTTTAAAGCTTATTTCTTTTTTGGAAAATAAGAAATAAAGTAAAAAGAAGTCTATAAGTAGCGTAGCAATAAGGAGTACGTTTATAATCCAATCACTTTTAATAAGGTAAATATAGGCCCACCATAAGGCTAGGTATGCTACAAATACATAATAGCCTTTTAGTTTAACAATACGTTTGTACTCAAACAAACAAGCTAAGCCAAAAGCCATAAATAAAAAATCGAATGCATCTGAATTTAAGAATACAGCCGATAATAAAAGTAATACGTAAACAATACCTGTTATTCCCCTTTTTAAGATCTCTTTCATACTTATAAATCTTCCATTAAGATAAGATATAAGTTCTTAGATGTACTACCATAAGATAAAAAATCTTCTTCTTTTATGTTAGATTGAAAGTGTTTTATGGTTGTAATATTGGCAGGGATGCTTCCTTGGTACTTACTTTTTATGCTTTTTAAACCGTCACCTAAACTTGGTGTAAGCTGACTGGTAGTTGCGTAAACAATAAAATTATCAGGAAGTTCGTTCATTTTTCTTTCTTTTAATTGATTAGAAGAAATTAAGATTGAACCATTTTGAGCAATAAGATGCTCGCAAGTTGTAAAAAACACGGTGCTTTGTTGTGCAGATTTAGAAAATTTTAAATGCTCACTTGCAAATTTTCTTTCTAATCTATCATCTAAATGAAAAAAAGAACTGTCTTGCCAGTTATTTTCTTCTACTATGTTTTTTAGAGCTAATGAAACTTCATCTTCAGAATCGCAATAGATAAATTTACCGCCATTCTTTTTAAAATAGATGGTAAACTTTTCGTCTATAGGTAAGTCTAGTTCTGGCATATGCACTCCGCGGTTTTCTGCGGGTACATCAGAACTCTTTTTTTTACTACCTCCAAAAAGTTTACCAAATATGCTCATTAAAATCTTTAAAATTTGTAATCTATATGTACTATTCTTCCTCAGAAGAATTAGCAGCTGCGTCTTTCTTAGCTTCTTCTTCAGCGTTTTCTCTAACGTCTTTATCAAAAGGTCTTTTTCCAAAAATCTTTTCTAAATCATCTTTAAAGATAACCTCTTTTTCTAGTAAACGTTCAGCTAGTTCTGTAAGCTTGTCTTTGTTATTGTCTAAAAGCTCAATAGCTCTTACGTATTGCTCTTCAATTAACTTAGAAATCTCTTCATCAATAACACGAGCAGTTTCTTCACTGTAAGGCTTAGAGAAACCATAAGAATCTTGTCCTGAAGAATCGTAATACGTAAGGTTTCCTATTTTGTCATTTAAACCATAAACAGTAACCATACCTCTTGCTTGCTTCGTCACTTTTTCTAAGTCACTTAGTGCACCAGTAGAGATTTTATCAAAAATAACTTTCTCTGCAGCACGGCCACCAAGGGTAGCACACATTTCGTCTAACATTTGTTCTGTATGAACAATTTGACGCTCTTCTGGTAAGTACCAAGCTGCTCCTAAAGACTGTCCTCTAGGTACAATAGTAACTTTTACTAATGGCGCAGCGTGTTCTAGCATCCAACTTACGGTTGCATGACCAGCTTCATGATAAGCAATAGTTTTCTTTTCTTTAGGGGTAATTATTTTATTTTTCTTTTCAAGACCACCAACAATTCTGTCAACGGCATCTAAGAAATCTTGTTTGTTTACAGATTTTTTCTCTTTACGAGCAGCAATTAATGCCGCTTCATTACAAACGTTAGCTATATCTGCTCCGGAAAAACCAGGAGTTTGTTTTGCTAAAAAATCTAAATCTAATGTTTCAGCTGTTTTAATTGGCTTCACATGTACTTCAAAAATTTCTTTACGTTCTCTAATGTCTGGTAGGTCTACATAAATTTGTCTGTCAAAACGACCAGCTCTCATTAATGCCTTATCTAAAACATCTGCACGGTTAGTGGCAGCCAAAACAATAACATTAGTGTTGGTTCCAAAACCATCCATCTCTGTTAGCAATTGATTTAATGTGTTTTCTCTTTCGTCGTTAGATCCTGTAGCGTTGTTTTTGCCACGAGCTCTACCAATAGCATCTATTTCATCTATAAAAATAATTGCAGGAGATTTATCTTTTGCTTGTTTAAATAAGTCACGTACTCTAGAAGCACCAACACCTACAAACATCTCTACAAAGTCAGAACCAGATAAAGAGAAGAAAGGAACCTTAGCTTCACCAGCAACTGCCTTAGCAAGTAATGTTTTACCCGTACCTGGAGGGCCTACTAATAAAGCTCCTTTAGGTATTTTACCACCTAAAGATGTATATTTTTCTGGGTTTTTTAAGAACTCAACAATTTCTTCTATTTCTTCTTTTGCACCTTCTAAACCAGCAACATCTTTAAAAGAAGTACGTGTATCTGTTTTTTCGTCAAATAACTTGGCTTTAGATTTACCAATGTTAAATATTTGGCCACCGCCACCACCAGCGCCACCACCAGACATTCTACGCATCATAAATATCCAGATACCTATGATTAGTACAAATGGCAATAGCGTAAATAAAAGATTTTCAAACGTGTTAGACTCAGTACCATATTCTATTTTGGTATCTAAGCTATTTTCACTTTTTACTTTCTTTAACTCGTTCTCAAAATTCTGTAAATCACCATAGTTCACAATGTAACTAGGAGATTCTGTAGGGTTTAGAGAAAAACTAGGTTTAGCAACAGTTTTGTGGGTATCTTTTTCTAATGCTTCTTTAGTAAGGTATACTTTAGCATACTTAGCATTCGTAATTACAATAACCTTGTTTACATCTCCATTTTTGATGTATTCTAATAGTTCTGATGTGGTTTTTTTGCTAGTTGATGATAAACCATCACTGCTTAAAAACTGAAATCCTATGATTAAGACTACTAAAATACCGTAGATCCACCAAGAGTTGAATTTAGGTTTAGTAGGTTTTGTGCTATTATCTTTTGCCATTATTTTTTTTTACTGGTTAAAACTACTTTCTATTGCGGTAATTTTTGCGTCTCCCCAAAGTCCTTCTATATCATAGAACTCTCTTATTTGTTTTTGGAAAACGTGTACTACAACATTTATGTAGTCAAGTAAAACCCACTCAGAATTGTCTGATCCTTCTACGTGCCAAGGTTTGTCGTGAATTGCTTTACTAACGGTTTTTTGTACTGAACCTACTATTGCATTAACATGCGTATTAGAGGTACCATTGCAAACTATAAAATAGTCGCAAACAGTGTTGTCTATATCCCTAAGATCAAGTAAATTTATATCGTGCCCTTTAACATCATCAATCCCTTGTAAAATTAAAGCGATTAGTTCGTCTGCACTAGTTGTATTTTTTTGCATTCAAAAATTTTAGATTATACAAAGTTATTGTTTTTTTGTTTTTTTAACTATTGTTTTTAACATAAGATTGCAGAATATTATAATAATCCACATATGCACATAATCAAACTTAATGCCACCAACTCTACAAACGAGTATTTAAAGCAGTTAATTGTCTCTGCTAATGTAGACGATTTTACTGTAGTTGTGACCGAAAATCAATTGCAAGGACGTGGGCAAATGGGTACGCAATGGTTGGCTGAGCCCGGTAAAAACTTGACTTTTAGTGTATTGAAGAAGGGAGGAGGTTTGGAGGTTGCAGATCAGTTTTTGTTAAATATGTGTGTTTCTTTGGCGATGTACGAAGCTCTGCAACAGTTAAATATACCTAGTTTGGCTGTAAAGTGGCCAAACGACATTCTGTCAGCTAACTCTAAAATTTGTGGTATTTTAATTGAAAATATATTGATTGGCAGTAAAATACAATCTTCAATTATAGGGATAGGGCTAAATGTAAATCAATTATTGTTCAATAATTTGCCAAATGTCTCCTCTTTAAAATTATTAAAAGGAGAAACTTTTAATTTGGATGAAGTTTTAAATAGTATACTTCAGAAATTAAAAAAATACGTAACAAAAGATTTTTTGGAGAATCCTGATGCATTAAGAGCCTTGTACCAAGAAATTATGTTTAGAGTAAATAAGCCATCAACATTTAAAGATAATGCAGGAGAGTTGTTTATGGGCTTTATAAAAGGAGTATCCTCTAGCGGAAAACTAATAGTTCTACTAGAGGATAATATTTTTAAAGAATATAACTTAAAAGAAATACAGTTGTTATATTAGATAACCTGTAGGTTTTCTGATAATGTATCTATAAATTTAGTGATAGGGCCTTTGATCATCATTGCCATCATAGCGTTAAATTCGCCTTCAAAACTTAAAGTAACTTCAGTTTCTGTTGCGGAAAGACTAGTAATGTCTGCTGTTAATGTAAAAGGTAATTTTTCGCTAGCAGCTCCTAATATTATTTTATTGTTAGGATATTGTTCTTTTAATTTTAAAACGATTTCTGGCATCCCCTTAAGGGCAAAAAGAAATTTATCTTCACTTAATACTTCAAACTTACTAATGTTATCTGGCATTAGTTTTTCAAAATTTTTAATATCAATTAAGAAATCAAAAACCTCTTTATCGCTTTTAGCTACTGTTTTTTTTGGTGCTTCTATATGCATATTATTCTGGTTTCCATACTGCTGGATTACTTTTCCATTGCAGTAGTGTGTTTAATTGTTTTTCTTGAACATAGTTAGTGTCAGACGCCTGTTGTATTAAGTTAGGGTAGTCACTTAATGTATGTAATTCTATATCTTCGCTTTTAAAATTTTCTTCAGCAACATCAAAACCGTAAGTAAAAATGGCAACCATGCCTTTAATGTTGGCGCCAGCTTCTTTAAGAGCCTTTACAGCATTTAAACTACTTTTTCCTGTGCTAATTAGATCTTCTATTACCACAACGTTTTGGTTCGGAGATAGATGGCCTTCTATTTGGTTTTGTCTGCCGTGCGATTTTGCTTCTGGTCTAACGTATACAAACGGAAGTCCTAAATACTCTGCAACAAGCATACCAATACCAATGGCACCAGTAGCTACACCAGCAATAACATCTGGTTTGCCGTATAGAGCTTCTACCTGTTTAGCCATTTCTTCGCGAACGTAGTTGCGAATAATAGGATATGACAGAATAATTCTATTATCACAATAGATTGGAGATTGCCATCCAGAAGCCCATGTAAAAGGATTTTCTGGTTTCAACTTAATTGCATTAATTTGCAATAGAAGTTCGGCTGTTTTTTTTGCAGTGTCTTTATTTAAAACCATACCGCAAATGTATAAAGTTTTTGTGAATGAATTGCCCTTGATTTTGACAAATAAACTGTCAGATATCGCAGATAATAAATATTTTTTATTAAATGGGGAGGCAATTAATGAGGCTATAAAAGCCTTGTCTAAGAATAAATTGCCTAAGGCATACATCTATCATCCTAATAAAGAGGAGATTTTAAAGAAATTTGCCAAGAATATTCCTATTGTTGTTGCTGGCGGTGGCGTGGTAACAAATGATGCGGGTAAAGTACTTTTTATTTATAGAAATGATAAGTGGGATTTGCCTAAAGGAAAACTAGATAAAGGCGAAACTATTGAGGATTGCGCTATTAGAGAAGTAGAGGAGGAGACGGGTGTGCAAGGCTTAAAAATTGAAAACTTGTTAAAAATTACCTACCATATTTTTAAGCGTAATGGTAAATATAAACTAAAGGAGGTGCATTGGTTTGCTATGAATACCTCTTATGAAGGAGAGCTTACTGGACAAAAAGAGGAGGGTATAGAGAAGGTGAAATGGAAAGGCCCTGGGAAAATTGCCAAGGCCTTAGAGAATTCTTATGCTAACATTAAAATTTTGTTTGAAGAGTAATTAGTTACTCTTCAATACTCTGTATATAGGATATTGTAAGTGTGCTTTTTCATAATTAGGAGATTTTTTGTGCAGCCAATCTAACTGTGCGTACCAGCTACTAGCAAAACTTTCGTCTTCAGATTTTTTAAGATCAAATTCTGCTTTAAGAGCAGGGTTATTTTTTAATAGCTGTGCAGCAACGTCTTCAAAAACATAAGGAGAAAAGCCTTCTTTCTGTTGTAGAATTGTGTCAAAAAAGTTCCAATTAAAAAATGAGTCAATAGCTTCTGGCTCTAGTGTTTCTAATATGTAACGTAAACCTGGTTGGTTTGTAGGTACATAATAATCGCCCTTTAAAAATTGTACATTTTGCATACTGCTAGTAACAGTTGTGTTGTTATGAGGGTAGTGACCTTCATAAGCAGATTTACGCGTTTGGTAATCTTTAATTCTGTAAGATGCTACGTTTATAACGGTGTCTTTTTCTAGTTGGGTATAATTTATTTTGTTAACCTCTAAAAACGGAATCACTTTTTTCCATCCTTTAGGAATAATGTATGCTTCTGGTATGGTAACAAATTTAGTAGGCTTTATGTAATTTTTGTATTCTACCTTTTTTGTAAACGGTCTAGACCTGTCGTACTTTAGTCTAGTAAGTCCAGTAACTTCACTCTCTATAAAATCTGCCTCATACCCTTTAAAGTTTAAAGTAGATGTTTTAGTAGTGTCTATGGTGTATTGTATAGGGTAAGTTGCTTTTTCTTGATCTGCTGCGAAAGCATTAGCTCTTAATTCTTTAATTTTTTCACCATCTTTTTCAGATATGTCTATCATTTTCTGCATTAGATAGTACGTCCCCATAACTCGTTTTTTATAAGGTTTAAGCATATGCGTTTCTACCATTAAACCTAAGGTATTCCATAGAGTTGTGTAGCCGGTAGAGTATCTGGGGTAATCCATAAATTGAGAAAATCCTTTTTCAGGAACAGTATTAAAAACGTTAACGTAGGGCGTAATTGGCCAGTTTATTTCTTCTAATGATGTTTCTAGTGTAGGCATCATTTCTGTATGTAAATAGTTCCCTAAATCGCCACCCAATTTATTGTGTTGTGTAAAGAGGTGCGTTAAAGAGTACTGGTAATCTGCACCATTACTAACGTGGTTGTCTATAAAGATTTCTGGTTTTGTTAAGTGGAAGATCTCAGCAAAAGATCTTGCGTTTTTGGTATCGTTCTTTATAAAATCTCTATTTAGATCATAATTTTGCGCATTACCTCTAAATCCATATTCTTTAGGGCCATTTTGGTTGGTTCTAGACGTTGAATTACGATTTAATGCACCGCCAACGTTATAAATAGAAATAGTAGTTAGTACCGTATTTCTTGGTGCTCCAATTTTGTTTACCACTAAATCTCTAAACAAAAGCATAGTAGCATCAATACCATCACTCTCTCCTGGGTGTATGCCGTTGTTTATTAAAATTACGGTTTTGTCTTCTAGCTTGTTAAAGTTAAATTCACCATCTGGATTATAGGTTACCAAATGCAATGGCAGGCCGCTATCTGTTTCCCCAATAGTAAGCACATTTATTTGCGGAAACTCTTTAGCAAGTTTAATGTAAAAGTCAATAACTTCTGTGTATGTAGGAGTTTCTAGTCCGTTGCTGGTTTCAAAAAAAGTTTGAAAATCTTTTTCTTTGTCTTCTGGTTTTTCGCTACAAGCAATTATGCATAATAGACTAAAAAGACCTATAATTTTTTTCATTTTGGTAGTTTTCAATTTTGTTAAAATACAATTGGTTTGTGTTTATGAAACTCTAACTGTGTCTGGTACCAAGCTAGTATAATCACCATTGTTTCTAATTACATCGCGTACAATAGAAGAGCTAATGTAAGACTTGCCAGATGAAGTTAGTAAAAATACGGTTTCAATTTCTGATAACTTTCTGTTTGTGTGTGCAATAGCTTTTTCAAATTCAAAATCACCCGGGTTACGTAATCCACGTAAAATAAAGTGAGCATCTACTTCTTTACAGAAGTCTACGGTAAGGCCCTTGTAGGTCATTACTTTTATTTTTGGCTCGTTTTTAAAAGCTTCGGTAATAAAATGCATACGCTGTTCTAGAGTAAACATATAGTTTTTTTCAGCATTAATACCAATGGCGATAATTACTTCATCAAAAAGAGTAATACCTCTATTAATAATATCTGTGTGTCCTAATGTAAGTGGGTCAAAAGATCCGGGGAATATGGCACGTTTCATATAATTGTGTTTTATTTTGTAAAAAAAATAAGTGTATTACATACTCTAATACACCCTAGTAAAGAACTAAATTATTTTAAAGCCTCTATTATAGCACTTTCAAATAACTCAGAAAGAGATATTCCTGCAACAGCAGCTTGTTGTGGCAAAATACTTTCTTCTGTTAATCCAGGAGTTGTATTCATTTCTAGCATAAAAGGTTCATTATCTACAAAAATAAATTCGCTTCTGGAGTATCCTTTCATTTTTAAAATTTTATAAACTCTTGCAGCTATCTCGCTTACTTTCTCTTCTTGTTCTTTAGAAATTCTTGCAGGAGTAATCTCTTGTGATTTGCCCTCGTACTTAGCTTCGTAGTCAAAAAAGTCGTTCTCTGTAGTTATTTCTGTAATTGGTAAAACGGTAGGTTTTCCGTTGTACATAATTACACCTACAGATACTTCTGTGCCATCTAAAAAAGCTTCAATAATAATTTCATCATCGGCTAAATAAGCATTTTCTATAGCTTTTGCTAAGTCTTCCTTTTTATGAACCTTAGAAATACCAAAGCTACTACCTGCCTTATTCGCTTTTACAAAACATGGTAAACCAACTTTATTTATAATTTCACCTTCATTTACGGTATCCCCTTTATTAAGGTAATAAGAATCTGCAGATTTAATACCATAAGGTTTTAGGACGCTAAGTAAGTCTCTCTTATTAAATGTAAGCGCAGCTTGATAAAAATCGCAGGCAGTTTGGGTTATACCCACTAAATTAAAATAGGCTTGTAAGTAACCATCTTCTCCTGGTGTACCGTGAATTGCATTAAAAACACAATCAAAATTTATTTTTTCATTATTTTCTATAATAGAAAAGTCACTTTTATCTACAGGGCTCTCTTGATCGTTTGCATCTACATAAACCCATTTATCTTTTAGAATGTGAATTCTGTACGTGTTAAACTTGCTGGTGTCTAGGTGTTTGTAGACAACGTTTCCGCTTTTTAGGGATATTTTGTACTCCTTGGAGTAGCCTCCCATAATGATGGCAATATTTTTTTTCATGGTATTTATAGAAATCTTAAATGGTAATAACAAATATCATTTTTTTAAATTAAAGAAAAAAGCATTGGGTTTTATATATTTGTGCGATATTATTATAGTTATGCGAAATTTTTTCAACTTTTTAAAAAGTAAAACATTAATTATTCAACTTGGTATTGCCTTGGTAGTGGTCGTATTATTGGTTTTTGGAGTTTTACAATGGTTAAAATCAACTACAAATCATGGTGAGTTTGTAGAAGTGCCAGATTTTTCTAGAATGGCAGTTTCACAAATGAAACACGAAATAGATAAAGTTGGATTGCGATCTCAGGTTTTAGATTCTGCTAATTACAATCCAAACTTCCCAAGGTTTTCTATTATAGAGCAAAATCCACCAGCAGGAAACAAAGTAAAAAAGAATAGAAAAATATATTTCACAGTAAATCCTTCTGGATACAAAAAAGTATCTGTGCCACAGGTTATACAAAAAACGAAGAGAAACGCAACATCTATGTTACGTGCTGTTGGTTTAGATGTACAAAAAGTATCTTATGTAGATAATATTGGCGAGGATATGGTACTTAAAATTAAGTACAAAGGAAAAGAAATTAAAGCCGGAGAAAAATTACCAAAAACATCTAAGGTTGAATTGGTTTGTGGTAACGGTAACCACTAATAACAACAGTAAGCTACATATTTTATGAGTGAAGAATTTGGACCACAAGCCAATGAGGAGGAACTTTATGAACATCATAAGGTAATAGCTTCTAAAGGCCAAGAGCCGCTACGTATAGATAAGTTTTTAATGAATTTTATTGAAAACGCAACACGTAGTCAAATACAAAAAGCAGCAAAAGACGGTCACATTTGGGTAAATAATGTGGTGGTAAAGCAAAATTATAAAGTAAAAGCAGGTGATGAGATACGCGTTATGTTTACGCATCCACCATACGAGTTTTTATTACAGCCAGAAGATATACCTTTAGATATTGTCTATGAGGATGATGTTCTTTTGGTAGTAAACAAAGAACCAGGAATGGTTGTGCATCCAGGTCATGGGAATTATTCTGGAACCTTAATAAATGCATTATTGCACCATTGTAAGGACGAGTTGCCTAACAATACAAGTGATAGACCAGGGTTGGTGCATAGAATAGATAAAGATACATCTGGACTTTTAGTAGTTGCTAAAACAGAAGCGGCTATGACTTTCTTGTCTAAGCAGTTTTTTGATAAAACATCAGAAAGAGAATATATTGCTATTGTTTGGGGTAATGTAGAGGATGATGAAGGTACTATAGAAGGTCATTTAGGTCGTCATCCAAAAAACAGATTGCAAATGCATGTTTTTCCTGAAGGAGACGAGGGGAAAGAAGCGGTAACGCATTATAAAGTAATAGAGCGTTTGGGGTATGTTACTGTAGTTTCTTGTAAATTAGAAACAGGTAGAACGCACCAGATTAGAGTGCATATGAAATATATAGGGCATACATTATTTAATGATGAGCGCTATGGAGGAGAACGTATTTTAAAAGGCACAACATTTACAAAATACAAACAGTTTGTAGATAATGCGTTTAAAATATTACCAAGACAAGCATTACACGCTAAAACTCTTGGTTTTGTGCATCCTGTTACTAAAGAATTAATGCGATTTAACTCAGAAATACCAGAAGATATGGCAAGTGTTATAGAGAAGTGGAGGCATTACGCTAAGCACGCTCAATAGCATTAGTTTTTGCAATAGTGGTATTTAAAAACTCTTTTAGAGTATAGGTGAAATTGTAAAAAGGATTCTTAATTTTATATCAAATTAAATAAAAGATGAAGATTGTTATTTCGCCAGCAAAGTCATTAGATTTTGAAACCAAGTTGCCAACTAAAAAATTTACAGAACCTCAGTTTTTAAAACAAGCTAAAAAGCTAAATGAGGTTCTTAAAATGAAATCGCCAAAAGCAATATCTCAGCTTATGAGTATTTCAGATAATCTAGCGCAATTAAACTGGCAACGCAATCAAGATTTTACTATACCGTTTACTACAAAAAATGCGAGACCAGCTGTTTTTGCTTTTAATGGTGATGTGTACCAGGGCTTAGATGCATATTCTTTATCAGAAGCTAAGCTTGGAGCTTTGCAAGATAAACTAAGAATCTTATCTGGTTTGTATGGCATTCTTAAGCCTTTAGATTTGATGATGGCTTACCGTTTAGAAATGGGAACAAAAATGCCTGTAGGTAACAATAAGAACTTACACGAGTTCTGGAAAAAAGATGTAACAGCTTCACTAAACTCAGAACTTAAAGAAAATGAGGTTTTTGTAAATCTAGCCAGTAACGAGTATTTTGGTGCGGTAGACAAGAAAAGTTTAAAGTCACCTATTGTTACTCCCATTTTTAAAGATTGGAAGAATGATAAGTTAAAGGTAATTAGTTTTTACGCTAAAAAAGCTAGAGGTTCTATGGTGCGTTATATTATAGATACCAATGCAGAAACTTTAGACGATATTAAGAAGTTTACTATAGATGGCTATGCTTATAGCCAAGAGTATACGGAAAAAGAAAATATGCCGGTTTTTATTAGATAATAATATGTGTAAAACATCGTTTTTATAGTATACAATTAAATATGTGTGCTATGAAAAATAAACTGTTTTTACCTATTGTAATTTTATTGTTGAGCTTTTGTTTTAGTTGTGACGATAGAGATGATAATCTTGAAGCCGTAAATATTAGAATAAAAAACACGAGTAGTTTAACTTATGATACAGTACAAGTAGGAGAAGCAGATATGCAACATACAGCTATTGCACCTGATGCTTTTTCTGAGTATTTAGAATATGAGACGGCCTATAATTATGCATCTATCATAATAGAGGCAGACGGACAAACATATACATTACAACCTATAGATTATGTGGGTGAGACACCTTTGCCTTTAGGTTTTTACACGTACGAGTTAAATATTATAGAAGAAAGTAATGGCGTAGAACTTACCTTAGTGGTAGACTAAGTAAATTAGTTTTGTCTTTGTTTTTGTATGTTTTCAGCAATTCTAATAGCTAAAACTCTTTTTTTACTAATTAGCTTTTCTATTTCAGCTTCTAGACTTACACGTTGCTTCTCTAGCTCAACAGCTTCTAATAATAAAGAGTTGTCTTTTAGTTCGGCTACTGAAGAAACTGTGTTTATGCCATTTTGCGTAAAAACATCTAAAGCCGTAATTGTATCTTCTACATCTATAAGTGCTAGTTTAGCATAATGTCTTCCTAAGTCCCAATCTTTAGGCTTGCTAGCTTTATCTATATTTTCTAAACCGCTTAAGACAGTAGTTTTAGCTTTAAGGCAATCACATTGCTTCATAAGCTTATTACTCTTCTCTAGAGCAGTATATGCTTTATTGGCATAAAATTTTTGATGATCAAAATTATCCGCTTTCAAAGACTTTTTTGCGTAGTTAAGTGCGTAAGAAGTTGCAGAATAAGCATTGTCACAACTAGATGTATTTGTAAACGTATTAGTTATTAGAAGAGAAAAAATAACAAAAGTACTTTTAAGCATAGTGTTTGGGGAGTTGGTTATGTTTGCAATTTGGTAGTACAAACTTGGTCTATTTTTAGGTTAATTAAAAAGGAATGTGGTAAACACAGTCAAATTTGTGGTGTAGAACCTATTTTTATCGGTTTAAGTGGTTGGTTTTTTAGATAAAAAGCATAAAATGGTTGGTTTTATTTCTTTTTTTCTGGATTAATCTTTTCTTGTAAAGTGGGTTTTCTTTTAATTTTTCGCTTCCTTTTGGCTCCATACGTGCCGTTTATGATTTTCCCTCTCTTCGATTTTATATCTCCTTTTCCCATATATCATATAATTTTCCTAAAAGGTAATAATTTTTAAGATCAATGTCAAGCTTATTTCTTGATGTTTTAAAAATTGAATGTCTAGTAATATACTTAAATTACTTATTAAATAAATGTAATATAGGTAAAATAGTAACAATATGATACGAAATAAGGTTGTTTTGTAAAATTTTAATATTGATAAAAACGGTTAAATGAAGTACCTTTGAGAAGTAGAATAAAAAGAGGTAATTATGTTAATTGATATTGTTGATTAGCATTTAATTTGGCAAAATAATTGCATCTTGGTAGTAAATACTAACAAAAATAGAGTAAATGAAAATTAACAAGGTTTTAGTTGCAAATAGAGGGGAGATTGCAATCCGTATTTTTAGAGCATGTGTAGAAATAGGTATTAAGACCGTTGGTATATATACCTATGAAGATCGTTACTCTTTGCACAGATATAAGGCAGATGAATGTTACCAAATTGGAGAAGATCATGAACCTTTAAAACCGTATTTAAATATAGATGCTATAATACAGGTAGCAAAAGATAATGATGTAGATGCGATACATCCTGGTTATGGGTTTTTATCAGAGAATGCAGAATTTGCGCAGAAATGTGCAGACAATGATATAATTTTTGTTGGCCCTAAGGTATCCGTATTAAAATCTTTAGGCGATAAAATAACGGCTAAGGAAGTTGCGGTTGCTAATAATATCCCAATTATACAAAGTAGTGATAAAGATCTTGTAGATGTTCGTATTGCTATAGATGAAGCAAAACGTATAGGATACCCGTTAATGCTAAAAGCTGCTTCTGGTGGTGGTGGTCGTGGTATGCGAGTTATACGTACCGAAGAAGAACTAGAAAAGGCTTTCCCTGAAGCTAGAAGAGAATCTTTAAATGCCTTTGGGGATGATACCGTTTTTCTTGAAAAATTTGTAGAAAACCCAAAACATATAGAAGTGCAAATTGTTGCAGATATGCATGGTAACATGGTGCATTTGTACGAGCGAGATTGCTCTGTACAAAGACGCTATCAAAAAGTAATAGAATTTGCTCCATCTATTGGCCTACCGCAAGAAACTAGAGATAGTTTGTATAAATATGCGTTAGATATTTGTAAAGCTGTAAATTATAATAATATAGGGACCGTAGAGTTCTTGGTAGATGATGATGGTAGTATTTACTTTATAGAAGTAAATCCAAGAATACAAGTAGAGCATACGGTAACCGAAATGATTACCAATATAGATTTGGTAAAAGCACAACTGTTTATTGCAGGTGGTTACAAACTATCTGATCAGCAAATAAAAATTCAAGATCAAGAATCTGTAAAAATTACTGGTTATGCTTTGCAGTGTAGAATTACAACAGAAGATCCTGCAAATGATTTTAAGCCAGATTATGGCGTGGTTACTACCTATAGAAGTGCTTCTGGTTTTGGTATTAGATTAGATGCTGGTAGTATTTATCAAGGTGTGCGTATTTCGCCGTTTTTTGATTCTATGTTGGTAAAGGTTTCTGCAATTAGTAGAACTTTAGATGGTTCTTGTCGTAAAATGCGAAGAGCATTAGCAGAGTTTCGTATTAGAGGTGTAGAAAGTAACATGGCGTTTTTAGATAATATTTTAAAACACCAAACATTTAGAGACGGTAAGGTTACAGTTAATTTTATTAAAAACGAACCTTCTTTGTTCGAGTTTGTAGAGCCAAGAAATCGTGCTAATAAATTAATAGAATATCTTGGGGAAACTATAGTAAATGGTAATCCGGATGTAAAAAAGAAAGATCCTAATCACGTTTTTTCTAAACCAAAAGTACCTTCTTTTGATAAAAGAGGTCCTTTTCCTAAAGGAACTAAAGACTTGTTAACAGAGCTAGGCCCAGAAGGCTTTGCTTCGTGGTTAAAGAAGGAGAAAAAAGTACATTTTACAGATACTACAATGCGAGATGGGCACCAAAGTTTATTGGCAACTCGTATGCGAACTACAGATATGCTTAAGGTCTCTGAAGGGTATGCAAAAAATTTTCCGGAAATATTTAGTATGGAAGTTTGGGGAGGTGCAACGTTTGATGTTTGCTTGCGTTTTTTACAAGAAAATCCTTGGGAACGTTTAGCGCTATTGCGTAAATCGATGCCAAATGTATTGTTACAAATGCTTCTGCGTGGTTCTAACGGTGTTGGCTATACTGCCTATCCAGATAATTTAATTGAAAAATTTGTAGAAAAATCTTGGGAAACAGGGGTAGATGTATTCCGTATTTTTGATTCTTTAAACTGGATGAAATCTATTGCGCCAACTATAGAGCATGTTCGTAAAAGAACAGGTGGTTTAGCAGAAGGTTCTCTTTGTTATACGGGTGATATTTTAGATCCTAAGAAAACAAAATATGATCTTAAATATTACATTCAACTCGCAAAGGATATAGAAAATGCAGGTGCACATATTTTAGGAGTAAAAGATATGGCTGGTTTATTAAAACCAAATGCTGCCTTTGAGCTTATATCAGCCTTAAAATCAGAAATAAACATACCCATACATTTGCATACGCATGATACATCTTCTATACAAGGAGCAATGTATTTAAAAGCCATAGAAGCAGGTGTAGATGTTGTAGATGTAGCACTTGGCGGATTGTCTGGCTTAACATCACAACCAAATTTTAATTCTCTTGTAGAAATGTTACGTTTTCACGAAAGAGAAAATAAATTAAACACAGATAAACTTGCAGAATACTCTAATTACTGGGAAACCGTACGTAATTACTATTACACGTTTGAGTCTGGATTAAAATCTGGCACAGGAGAAGTGTACAAACACGAGATTCCAGGTGGACAATATTCTAACTTAAAAGGACAGGCAATTGCACTTGGTTTAGAAGATAAGTTCCCAGAGGTAACAAAAATGTACGGAGAGGTAAATCAACTTTTTGGAGATATTATTAAAGTAACACCTAGCTCTAAAGTAGTAGGTGATATGGCGCAGTATATGATTAGCAATAGTTTAACTGTACAAGATGTTTTAGAAAAGGGAGATTCAATTTCTTTTCCTCAGTCGGTCATTAGTTTTTTTAAGGGCGACTTAGGACAACCTGTGGGCGGATTTCCTAAAGAACTACAAAAGATAATATTAAAAGATCAAGTAGCTTATACAGACAGGCCAAATGCACATTTAGAACCTATAGATTTTGAAAAAGAATTTAAGTCTTTTAAACGAAAATTTGCCAAGGGTATGGGTAGAGATTTAGAGATTACAGATTTCTTATCTTACAAACTATATCCAAAAGTATTTACAGACGCGTATACCAACCACGTTAAGTATGGTAATGTTATGAATATACCAACAAAGAATTTCTTTTATGGTATGGATGTTGGCGAAGAAATTATAGTAGAGTTAGATCGTGGTAAAAACGTACTAGTATCGCTAATGCTAAAAGGTGAGCCAGACGAAAACGGATATGTTAGCATCTTCTTTAAAATTAACGGACAGTTACGTAATGTAATGGTTAAGGATAAAGCAATAAAAGTTGTTAAGGCCCAGAACATAAAAGCAGATAAAGAAAATGGTAAAGAAATAGGAGCGCCGTTGCAAGGCTTATTATCTAATGTTTTGGTTAAAAAAGGGGAAGCAGTTAAAAAGAATCAGCCTTTGTTTATAATTGAAGCTATGAAAATGGAAACTACCGTAACTGCAACAGCGGAAGGTGTTGTAGATAAAATACAATTATCTGGAGGTTCTTTAGTAAATTCTGATGATTTAGTATTGGTGCTTAAATAGCGCTATATACCAACTATTTAAAATAGTAAACACCATTCTTCTTATTGTAGAGGAATGGTGTTTTTTTGTGCGTTTTCTTCAATGTTAGTTTTGGTTTTTCCATTAATGATGAATCAAAATAAAATGATTTTCTTCTTCATTCTAATCTTTTATTACAAAATGTTAATTGCTAAACGAACCTTTGTTTACTGTTTGTGTATCTGTTAAAAGATTGGAAAATAATAAGTTATAGAATTATTTATCTTTTTGTTTATATTTAGTCTAAATAGTTTTGTTGTTATTATTTTGGGTTTTACATTTGCTCCTTTATTTTAAATAAATCTAAATAAGAATTATGTATAAGAAATTATGTCTGCTATTTGTATTGGCAATTCAGTTGTCTTTTGCTCAGTCACAAATAGAGGGTTATGTTACAGATGCTAACAATGAACCAGTGAGCTATGCCAATGTATTTTTGTCGGGGACAAAAATTGGAACAACAACTGATGAAAGCGGTTTTTTCACCATTTCTAATTTAAAAGAAGGTACCTACAATGTAAAAGTATCTTATGTTGGTTATTATGGTGTTGTTAAGGAAGTATCAATAATAGAAAATGAAATACTAAAACTTACTTTTAAGTTGGTAGATAACTTAAAGCTAGATGAGGTTGAAGTTTTTGGCAACCGATTTGAGCATCCAGATAAAATAGAAGCATTAACACGTTTGCCACTGGCGCCTTACGAGCAAATACAGAGTATTTCTATTATTTCTGATAAATTAATAGAGCAACAAGGAAACCTTACAATTTCTGATGCAACTAAAAACGTACCTGGTGTATATACTTTTGCTACTTATGGTAATAAAAGAGAGAGTATGTCTTCTCGTGGTTTTAGAGGTATTCCTATATTAAAAAATGGAGTACGTGTACACTCAGATTTTAGAGGTCAGGGTATATTAACAGATATGCAAGGTGTAGATAATATTCAGGTTTTAAAAGGTGCTGCATCTATTACTCAGGGTGTTGCTACAGATTTGGGTAGTCCAGGAGGTGTAATTAATATTGTTACTAAAACACCAAAGTACTATTCTGGTGGTTCTGCATCTCTACGTGTTGGCAGTTTTGGACAAACTCGTGCTACTTTTGATGTGTACGGACCTTTAGATAATGCTAAAAATTTAGCATTTAGAATTAATGGTGCTCTAGAAAGATCTGATAGTTATAGAAAGGGCGTATCGTCAGACCGTTTTTACATCAATCCGTCTTTAGAATGGAGAATAGATGATAAAACTACTATTACAGCAGAAATGGATTACCTAGATGACAGTAGAACTCCAGATGTTGGTACTGTAAATTTAGGTGAGAATGATGTAAATGCAATTTACGATTTGCCAGATAATATATTTTTAGGGTATGCTAATGATAAAGCACTAACAAAAAACGCAACTTATTCTCTTCGTTTTGATAGAGAGATAAATGATAAATTAACTATTAAAGCAGCTTACTTTTCTTCTACATTAGATTTAGACGATAAAGGAGCTAGTTTGGGTAATGTTATTACAGACGTAGATGACAATCCTGTATACAATCAAAGAAACCGTGGTTATGCTATTTCTACTCGTAATGATAAAAACAGTGTATTGCAAATAGATTTAATTGGTGATGAAGTACAAACAGGAAAAATAGCACACACTTTCCAAGTTGGTTTTGACTACAGAACAAGTGCATATAGTACAACTAGTCAAAGTGGGGCAAATTTAGATATTGTAGACGTTTTTAATCCATCTGCTAACTCATCAACATTACCAGCAGATTTAGGTTTTGGAGATGTAAACTTGGGAGAGTCAGAATCTAGATCTTTAGGTGTAGTTGCGCAAGACGTTATTACATATAACAAATGGTTAAAATCTTTTATAGGTATACGTTACAGTAAAACTTTAACAGATGCAGCTACAGAAACAACAGAGAGTGATGCTTTTAATCCGTTAGCCGGACTAATTATTACTCCAATAGAGAATGTAAATGTTTTTGCATCATACACAAATAGCTCTTACCCTAGAACAGGTACAAGATTAGATGTAAACGGAAATCAGTTAGGTAATGAACGTTTCGATCAGTTAGAAGCTGGTATAAAAACAAATTGGTTAGACAGCCGTTTGCGTTTTAATTTCACTTATTTTAAAATTAATAATAAAAATATTAATCTACCTGTTTATGATGAAAACTGGGTTGCTACTGGTTTTTACCAAAAAGGAGGTAATGATGAGCGTAAAGGTATAGAGGTAGAATTAAGTGGTCGTATTTTGGATAACCTAGAAGTAATAACAGGATATAGTTATATAGATGCGCAGTACAAAGAGCACACTTCTTATGTATATGGATCTGCACCTTTAAATACACCAAAACATACTTTTAATGTGTATGCAAACTATAGCTTTAAACAAAAATTAAAAGGTTTGTCTGTAGGAGCAGGAGTGTACTATACAGGAGAAAGACCAATTAACGACTGGAGTGCAGGTGCTGTAACACATGAAGGTATTGTGCCAAACCAAAAACCTTTTTATGTGGCGTCTTACACACAAACAAACGCACAAGTTTCTTATGAACTTAACAGTCAGTGGAGCTTACGTTTTTTAGTAAACAATATGTTTGATAAAGTAGGTTACAATGCATACAGAACACGTTACATTAACCAAACAGATCCAAGAAATTTTGCAGGAGTACTAACTTACAGATTTTAATAAGTTAGTTTAAGTTTATAATGAGAAAAGTACAATCGTAATTGGTTGTACTTTTTTTGTAAAAAGGAAAACCCCTAAAACCATTTTGGTTTTAGGGGTTTTCTAATCTGTAAGTTAAGATCTAAAATCTATATCCAATACTTAAACCAGCACGTACACCAGCCCAAGGACCATCTAAATCTATTTCAGCACCATTAGCATCAACTTTATACTCCGTATCTACTAAAGGAATATCAGTATCTTCTAAAGTTTCTAATAAGGCATTTTGCTCGTTCTGAGATAATAATCTAGAAGAAACACCTTTTAAATTTCCGTTGCTAGTTCCAATATGTGGACCAGCAATCCACCAGTCTAAAACAAGGTTGCTTCCTAAGTTAAACTGAGATCCAAATAACAAACCAAAAGTGTTTCCTTTTATAGTACCACTAGTACTTAAAGACTCGGTTCCTCCGCCATCTAAATCATAGCTAAAGTTTATGTTTTTAAAAGTGTATTTAGAAGCTCTAAAAAATGGAGCTATATAAAACCCTTTTCCATATCCTTTTTTTCCAGTGTAAATACGTACTTCTGGTGTAAAACTAGAGTAGCTCATTTTGCCATCGTGTACAATATTTGCTAAGTCATCATCATCATCTTCATCAACAAAAGAACTTCCAAAAGGAATACCACCTTCAGGTATTGTACCATAAGATAAGGCTACAGAAAAAGTTTTGTTTAAAACTCGTTCATATTGAAATTGAAAGTTTCTAAAAACTAAACTTGTTACACTAAGTTTTGCAATGTTTTTTTTGTCTTGATACTCTAAAATAGACTGTTCTTCATTGTTGGTTTGTTCGGTAGGTTCTAATTCTTGTGCATACGTAAAACACGTAACAGATAAGAACGTAGTAAGTAGTAAGATTTGTTTTTTCATTATTTATTTTTAGTTATCGAAATAAAACGCCTCTTGTAGGAATTTATTGCAAGTATACAATTACTTTTAAATTGTATACAAAAATTAAAAATTATGAAATTGTTAAGTTGATAAAAAGAAAAGCCCTGAAATTATAATAATTTCAGGGCTTTTGCATATAAAAGCTTGTGGGGTTATTTTTTATTTTGCTGACCCTTAATGGTTTCAGAGTCAATGTCGAACGTATTCGTGTTTATAGTAGTATTCCCTGTGGGATTTGTAGGATTTGTTTGTTTTACTTTTCTTTTTAATCTCTTATCATCAATAATTCCCATATCATTTCTTTTTTTAGGTTCATCTTCAAGATACAAGATAACTCGTAATGTTTTAGTTAATAGACTTGTAAGTCTTTGTTAATGAGTGTTAAATGGTTTTTTAATTTTTTTTCACTAAACTATTTAAACCACGTATTACATCCTTTACTTTTTGTTAGTTTTGCAGTCTTTAAAATATACAGATGATTACAGTAGATAATATTGCAGTAGAATTTAGCGGAACAACCTTATTTAGTGGTGTAAATTTTGTTATTAATGAAAATGACAAAATAGCACTTATGGGTAAAAATGGTGCTGGTAAATCTACAATGATGAAAATTGTTGCCGGAAAACAAAAGGCAACCAAGGGTAAAGTTAGTTGCCCTAAAGACACTGTAATTGCTTATTTGCCACAGCATTTGTTAGCGGAAGATAATTGCACAGTAGTAGAAGAAGCGTCTAAAGCTTTTAGTCACGTTTTTACAATGAGAGATCGTATGGCTTTTTTAAACAAGGAGCTAGAAACAAGAACAGATTATGAGAGTGATGCCTATATGAAAATTATAGAAGAGGTATCTGAGCTTGGGGAGCAATATTACGCTTTAGAAGATGTAAATTATGATGCTGAGGTAGAAAAAGCATTAAAAGGCTTAGGTTTTAGATCAGAAGATTTTAATAGACTTACGAGTGAGTTTAGTGGCGGTTGGCGTATGCGTATTGAGCTAGCTAAAATACTACTGCAAAAACCTGATTTAATTTTGTTAGATGAGCCAACAAACCACATCGATATAGAGTCTGTAATTTGGTTAGAAGACTTTTTGGTAAACAAAGCAAAAGCTGTAATGGTAATATCGCATGATAGAGCATTTATAGATAATATTACCAACAGAACTATAGAGGTTACTATGGGTAAAATTTACGACTACAAAGCAAATTATACACATTACTTACAATTAAGAGAAGACCGTAGAGCGCATCAAATTAAAGCCTACGAAGAACAGCAGAAGTTTATAGAGGACAATATGCGTTTTATAGAGCGATTTAAAGGAACGTATTCCAAAACAAATCAGGTTACCTCTAGAGAACGTATGTTAGAAAAATTGGATATTATTGAGATTGATGAGGTAGATAACTCAGCCTTAAGATTATCGTTTCCGGCAGCACAACGTTCTGGAGATTATCCAATTTCGGTTGAAGATTTAACCAAAACTTACGGAGATCATACCGTATTTAAAAATGCCAATATGTCTATCTCTAGAGGAGAAAAGGTCTCTTTTGTTGGTAGAAACGGTGAAGGTAAATCTACTATGATAAAATCTATCTTAGGAGAAATTGAATACGATGGTAAATGTAGTTTAGGTCATAATGTACAAGTAGGTTATTTTGCCCAGAACCAAGCATCATTGCTAGACCCAGATTTAACTATTTTTCAAACCGTAGATGAGGTAGCAAAAGGAGATGTGCGTACGCAAATAAAAAATATCTTGGGTCGTTTTATGTTTAAAGGCGATGATGTAGATAAAAAAGTAAGCGTATTATCTGGTGGAGAAAAAACCAGACTAGCAATGGTAAAACTATTGTTAGAGCCTGTAAACCTTTTAATATTAGATGAGCCTACAAATCACTTAGATTTAAAGTCTAAAGATGTTTTAAAAGAAGCGTTACTAGATTTTGATGGTACATTAATACTAGTATCTCACGACCGTGATTTTTTACAAGGTTTGGCAGAAAAAGTGTTTGAATTTAAAGATCAACGTGTTATAGAGCATTTTGAAACTATTGATGCTTTTTTAGAACGTAATAAGATTAAAAATATAAAAGATATCGACCTAAAAAAGTAAAAATAAATTTTTGAGGTAATTATTAAATCTTCAACACAACTAGATATATAGCTAGTTGTGTTGAAGATTTTTTTATTTAATGCATTGCAGAAGCATCAACCTTACCTGCACCTTTTTTAATTAGCAATACAAAAGGAACACAGATAAGAAAAAGTACGCCCAGGTATAAAAATATATCCATATAAGATAAAATTGCAGCTTGTTTATTAACAGAACCATCTATTAAAGCATAAGCTCTAGATAAAGCCTCATCAGGACTAAATCCTTTTGATATAAATAGCTGTTTGTAAGTCGCAATACGTTCTTGTACGTTGGTTGCTATAGAACTAATATTAGGAATAAGATCTACGCGGTGTTGTTGGTTTAATCTAGACAGCATTGTAGTAATTATAGCAATACCAAAAGAACCTCCTAATTGTCTCATCATTCCTGTAAAAGCAGCGCCATCTCCAATATCTTTTCCTTTTAATGTAGATAAAGATAAGGTTGTAATAGGCACAAATAATAGTCCTAAGCCAATACCTCTGGTTACTAGTGGCCAAAACATAGCCTCGGAACTGGTGTCTGGTGTAATTAGTAGATGCATCCAAAAACTGTAAGCAAAAAAGATGGTGAAACCCAGTGCTACAAGATATTTTTGAGAGATGCCGCGTTCTATTAATTTACCTACAATTGGCATCATTATACCTGTAGTTATAGAACTCGGAATTAATAATAGTCCGGCATCTGTTGCTGTCCAACCAAGTATAGACTGCGTATAAATTGGAATAATAAAAGTAGAGCCATAGAGTCCAAAACCTAAAATAAACGTCATAATAGTACCAACTCTTAAGTTGCTATCTTTTAAAGCCTTTAAATTAACTATTGGATGTTTATATACTAATTGTCGCCATATAAATAATATAAAACCAAAAAAGGCAGATACCGTTAGTGTTACAATTATAGGATCTTGGAACCAGTCATCTTGTTGACCATGTTCTAACACAAATTGTAAAGAACCTATAAACGTAGCAAGTAAAATAATACCCCACCAATCTACCTGGTTAGCTTTTAATTTTTCTCCGTATTTAGGACTTTTCACATAAAATATGGTTAAGAATACGGCTATAATACCTAATGGAATATTAATGTAAAAGATATAAGGCCAAGAAAAATTATCTACCAAATAACCACCTAAAGGCGGACCTAAAGTAGGGCCAACAATAATACCCATACCATAAATGGCTTGTGCCATACCTCTTTTTGCAGCAGGGTAACTTTCTGTAATAATAGTTTGTGCAGTTACTAGTAAAGCACCACCACCCAAGCCTTGTATAAACCTAAAGGCAACCAGTTCCCAAATATTTGTAGCATTACCACATAAAAAAGAGGCCACCGTAAATATGATTATAGAAACGGCAAAGTAATTTCTACGACCAAATTGCTTGGCCAGCCAACTAGTCATTGGTATAATAATAACATTAGCAATAGCGTAAGCCGTTACTACCCAGGCCACATCTGTTAATGTAGCGCCAAGACTACCGCGCATATCATTTAATGCTACGTTTACTATAGTAGTATCTACTATTTCTAATAAAGCACATAATACCGCAGTAATGGTAATAATTACCCTTCTGTAGCCGTATTCAACTAGGCTGTTTTCGTCTACTTCTTGCATAATTAATCTAAATGAACATCTACAAGAACGTTCATCCCAGAACGTAGTTTAGAAAGTTTGTGAGCTTCATTGTCAGAAGAAAAATCAATTTTAACTGGTAACCTTTGTACTGTTTTTACAAAGTTACCTGTAGCATTATCTGGTGGTAATAATGAAAAACGAGCACCAGTAGCTGGTGAAAAAGCAGTTATTTTACCTAAAAACTCTTCATTTGGGTATGCATCTACTTCTATAGATACTTTTTGACCTAATTCCATTTTTTCTAGTTGGGTTTCTTTAAAATTGGCAATCACCCATTTTTCTGCTGTTTGTACCAAATAAATTAAAGACTGACCTTGTGATACAAATTGACCAGGTTGTAAATTTACCTCAGATAATTGTCCGTCTATAGGAGCAGTAACAATCGTATATGCCATATTTAATTTTGCAGCGTCTAAAACTGCTTCAGCACTTTTTATATTAGCCTCTGCAACATTGGTTTGTTTTTTTGTAATTTCTGTTTGTGATACAGCAGCATTATGTTGGCTAGCGGATGCTTTTTGTTGATTTTCTAAAACGTTTAACTGACTTTCAGCTTCTTGTTTTGCAGCTAGTGCCTGCTCGTATTGTTGCGTTGTAATAGAATGATTTTCGTATAAGTTTTTGTAACGTTCAAAGTCGTTTTTTGCTCTCCAAAGTCTAACTTTTGCACTTTCTATATTTCCTTTAACAGAATTAACCTGTGAGTTAGATGCTGCTGCATTGGCTACTGAAGATCCAATACTAGCTTTAGATACAGTAAGCTGACTTTCGGCAGCCGCTAAACCAGCTTTGGCTTGCTCTAATTGTACTTTGTAATCTCTATTGTCTATTATAAAAAGTGTATCTCCTTTTTTTACTTTTTGATGATCATTTACATAAACCTTTTTAATGTAACCACTAACATGAGGTATAATAGGACTCATATTTGCAGAGATTTGTGCATCATCCGTTTCTTCATGAGAAAGTGAATGTATATACTTATATAGCCCGTAAACAACACCAATAGTTACTAAAACTGATACTATGATGATAAACTTATTGTTTGTTTTTTTATTTTTTTCCATGGGGTTTATGTATTATTAAATAGAAAATTTGTTTGCTAACTGCCCTTTTGCAGCAAGTAATTCGTAATATTTTTTAGTTATTTCGGCTTTTGAAAAAGCAAGATTAATTTTAGCTTGAAGCTGTTCTACATCTGCTTCTAACAAATCGTTTGTGTCTACCAGTCCATTATCATATTTGTCTTTAACAATTCGGTAGTTTTCTACAGCTTGCGCTACAGATGTAGTGTATACCGTAAATTTATGAAGCGCTAAAAGGTATTCTTCCTTTGTACTTGCTAACTGTACCTTATTGTTATCTAGAGCCATATCCAAAGTATAAGCAACTTCTTTAGCTCTACTTTCTGCTGCTTTTACTTTACTTTTGTTTTTAAAAATATCAGAAACGTTGTAGGATACACTTACACCAATATTTATGGCATTTGTAATTGTTAAGGCGTTATTTAGGTCTAAAGCTGTATAGCCACTAACTAAACCAATGGAAGGGTAATAGTTTGCTTTGGCTACTTTTATTTGATTTTTAGCCGCCATTTCTTCAAACTGTAACGCTTGTATGTCATTACGCTCTTCTAAACTTTCTTCTTCAATATTTTTATTAGTAATAGTACGTGTATCAAAATCAGCATCATTTAATTCAATTACCGTATTTTCGGGTAACTTTAAATTGGTCGCTAACCTGTAATTAAGAATGCGAACATCTTTTTTTGCATTTTCTAAAGAAATTTCAATATTAGATTGTTGTATAGTAGCTTTTAGTAAATCGTTTTTAGCTAGTAATCCATTTTTCTCCATTTGACTAAAGTCCTTAACTCTTTGCTGCACCTGGGCTAAATTTTCTTTTATTAATGCTACATTTTGTTTTGCCATATATAGGTTGGCATACGCATTAATGGTATTTAAAGTGGCCACTTCTTTGGTGTTTTTTGCTTGGTAAATAGTAGAATTGTAGTGATTTTCACCAGCAGAGATACTATTTTTAATTTTAAAGCCAGAGAATAGGGGTAGGGTTATGTTTGCTTGTCCTAGAGCAAAAGAGTTTACATCTGGTGCTTCTGTTGTTGTACCATCACCACTGCCAGTATTTAACTTTAAATCTATATTGGGACTTGTTAAATAAGAATACTGCCCAGAGATATTAAAGTCGGGGTACCTATTGTTTTTTATAGATGTTAATTCTTCTTTTGCTGTGTTTACTTTTGTATCAGCAATTTTGGAGATATTACTTTTTGTAGTGGCAAGTTTTACAGCCTCTTGTAGCGTTAAATTTGTTTTTTCTTGAGCAGTTATATTACTAATTGTTAAAACAAATAATAGCATTAAAACTATTGGGGTTTTCATTTTTTTAGTATTTATTAGATGTATTAAATGGATAAGATTTTATTTTTTATTTTTTTTTGGATTATAGGTTAATACGGCTCTAGCTGTTCTTTGTACGTGTGGTATTAAATTAGAAAATATGTATTTTTCAAAACCAGTATCATCTTTAAGATCTAAGACGGACATAAAAAGAGATTTGTTAAAGTATAAACTAAAGTATGCTCCTCTTAGATTACTTGCAAAGAGTAAATAATCTACACCTTCTACAAACGAACCTTCTTTTTGCCCATTAGTTATAAAGTCTTTTAATGTTTTAAAATTTTCTTTTTTCTGGGCATTATAGATTTCAAAATCAAAATTATGTTCATTGTTACTATGTAGAAAGTGAATAATTTTATAAATTCTTCTGTTCTTGTGTATTCTACTAATTACTAAGGAAACTATTTGATCTAACTTTTCTAGGTAGCTTAATTCTGTAACAATTATATCTTCAAACTCTTCTCTAAAACCAGTGTTTCTATACGCTACAATTGCTTGTAATAACTTTTGTTTAGAACCAAAGTAATAGGAGATCATTGCTACATTTATATCGGCAGCCTTTGATATTTGTCTAATAGAAGTACCATCAAAACCATTTATTGCAAATAATTCTTCAGCTATATCAAGTATTTTTTTCTGTTTATCATTCCACTCCATGTGATGATTGTTAATTTTGAGGCTGTAAAATTAAACAAATGTTTAAATTAAACGTTTGTTTAATTTAATTTTATGAAAATTTTAAGATTGGTTTTGTTCTTAGATTTTCATCGCACTAAAAAAAAGAATACTACAAGTACTTTTTTATTGTTTAAATTAAATATCTGCGCAATTATTCTGTTTAATTGTTTTTTGTGTTAGTAGGCTGACAAGTAGTTGTTTAAGTAATTATTTTAAACTTCGCTTAACAAAAGGATCTCCGTATTAATGCTTACGTAATACGTGTTAATGTTTGCCTAACATTATTATAAAGTAGCGAGACTTTTAGCTTAACAGTAGCTACATAGTTTTGGGCAACTTAAAAAAACACGATGAAAAAGAAGTACTATTTAATTTTATTATTACTAACAGTATGTACTGTTGCTGCACAAAACAAAGGGAGTCTTAACGGACAAGTAGTAGATGAAACAGGGACTCCTGTAATTGGAGCCAATGTTATTATACAAAGCATTTCTAGGGGTGCAGTTACAGATGAATCTGGCTTATACAAAATTGATGACTTAAGTTATAAAACGTATACGGTTACAGTATCTTATTTAGGATACAAGAGCATAAAAAAAACGGTAGATATTTCTACACCACAGACTAGGGTAAACTTTAATTTAAAAGAGCCTTCTTTTCAATTAGACGGTTTGGTGGTTACAGCACAAAAAAGAGAACAATTAAATAAAGATGTACCAATTGCTATAACATCTTACGGTAGTGAGTTTATTAACAACCAAGGCACGTTTGAGTACGATACTTTTTCAGATTATGTGCCAGGTTTACAAATCCAAATTCAAAGTGTAAACAACCCAGGTATTGTGGTAAGAGGTATTACTAGTGATAGTGGTGACTCTAGAGTAGAGCCAAGAGTTTCTGTTTTTCAAGACGGAGTATCCATTAGTAAATCTCGTGGTTCTGTTGTAGAGTTGTTTGATATTGAACGAGTAGAGGTGCTAAAAGGCCCGCAAGGAACTCTTTTTGGTAGAGGAGCACAAATTGGTGCAATGCATATTATACAAAAAAAGGCAAAGAACGAGACTTCTGCGTCTTTAAAAACGGGTGTTGGTAATTACAATCAGTTTTTAGTAAATGGCTTTGTAAATACACCAATAGTAAAAGATAAGTTATTTGCTCGTTTTGCTGCCATTTATAATAGAAGAGATGGGTATATAGAAAACCTTTCTGGCGGAGACCTTAACGGTAAAGAAACTTTAGCACTTAGAGGCTCTTTAAAATATATGATTAATGATAATACGACCTTAGATTTAATTGGAAACTGGCAGCAAGACACGCCTCCAGGAACGTCTTTTAAAAGTGGAACATTTGCACCTTTAGGAGGAGATTTAAATCCGAACTCTTTTGCAGATTTAGAGCGCGGTAAAGAATTAGGATTAAACCGTAAAGTATATGGTATAACAGGTATTTTAAAATCTAATTTAAATGATAATTGGGATTTAACAGCTACTACAGCTTACAGAAAATTTGACTCTGATGAAGCTTTTGATGCAGACGGTACTGCAGCACCAGTTTTATTTTTTAGAGAGATTGCAGAAGGCGAACAATTTAGTCAAGAAGTACGATTTAATTTTGATAATGATGATAAGTTTTCTGGTTTCTTTGGAGCTAATTTCTTTTATGAGAATGGCTCGCAAGCAGTTCCTTTTGAGGTGAATGAGCAAAGTTACTTTGTTCTTTTAGTCGCTACAGATGCTTTGGTTGTAAACGGTATACCAACATTGTTTCCTAACCTACCTAATGACCCGGCTAGTTTTGGACCATTGGCTGGCGCTCCTTTATTGTCTATTAATAAAGAAAACTCTATTAACTATGGCGAAAATTATTCAGGAGATATTTTTGCAGATGCATCTTATGATGTTACAGATAAATTAACTTTTACATTAGGGTTAAGAGCAACCTTAGAAAATAGTAATGCTGGTTTAGAGGTTATAAATGCAGATACCCCAGGATTGTTAGGTAACTTTTTAGGCGCTTTCCCTAACAACTTATTTACACCAACAAACGGTAGAATTTCGGCAAGTGAAACTTTTACATCTGCAGTAGGTAGGTTTGCTGTAAATTATGATTTAAGTGATGTGGTAACTGTTTTTGGTAATGTTGCACGCGGTAGAAGACCAAATGTAATTAATGTATCGGCTACAGAAGTAAATGTATTGTCAGACGAAACTGTTTGGTCTTATGAGTTGGGATTAAAATCATTACTGTTAGATAATAAATTACAGTTTGATATTAATGGATATTATTACGATTACAATAATTTTCAAACAACAATTGCACGTCTAGATGAAACAGATGGTTTGGTTATACTTCCTAACGATAGTGGTAGTGCTACAGCTTTTGGTTTTGAAGCAGCGATGCAATATCAATTTGCAAAAAGTAGCTCTTTCTTTGCTAATTATGGGTATATAGATGCTTCTTTTGATGCTAAAGATTCAGACGGAAATGCACAACAATTGGCAGGTAATACATTTAGGTTAACACCAGAGCACTCTTTTTCAGTAGGATTTAATATCAATCCTACTTTAAGTGAAAAAGTAGCTGTATTTTTAAGACCAACATATACATATAAGTCTAAAGTGTTTTTTGAGGAAACTAATTTACCGAACATATCTCAAGACGGTTATGGATTGTTAAATATTAGAACAGGCGTTACTATAGAAGATAGGTACGAGATTAGTTTATTTGCAACTAATGTTTTAGATGAGGAATTTATTATAGATGCTGGTAATACAGGAGGTGCTTTTGGTATTCCTACATTTATTGCAGGTCCTCCGGCATTTTATGGACTGCAATTGTCTGTAAAGTTTTAAGATAAATTATTAAAAAACAATAAAATGAAAAATAAAAAGACATATATCCTTTCTTTGTTTCTAGTAATTGCTTCTTTTGTAACCGCACAAAAAGCAGTGAAAATGCAAAGTTTAAAAGAGTTAGAGAAAAATATACAAGTAGCGGAGAGTAATGTAGTCGGAATTAAGGCAGATAACGAAGCACGTATCATTTGGGCAGACGATTATAAGTATAAAAAATCACCTATTGCTTTTGTGTATTTACATGGTTTTGGTGCTAGTAGTGCAGAAGGTGAGCCCGTAATGTCTCAGCTTTCGGCAAACTTTAAAGCAAATACATATATGGCTCGTTTAGAAGAGCACGGAATTTATAGAGATAATACGTTCGAGAATTTGACTCCAGAAAATTACATTGCTTCTGCAAAGAAGGCTATAGAATATGGAAAGCAAATAGGCGAAGAGGTTATTGTAATTAGTACATCTACCGGTGGTACATTAAGCTTAGCAATAGCAGCAGAAGATAAAGATATTAAAGCGTTGGTTTTATATTCTCCGTTTATAGATTTACTTAATCCTGCAATGAAATCTATAATAAAGCCAGGAGGTAGAGAGCAGTTTATGAAAGTTTTAGGAGGCACAATGCAAGTGCAAGAACGTCCGGAATTAGAAGCGAAATATTGGTCTACTAACTACCACATAAATGGTTATGTTTCTTTAATTACAATGCTAACAAATACAATGACAACAGCGACTTTTTCTAAAGTTACTTGTCCTGTTTTTTTAGGGTATTATTATAAAAATGAAGAAGAGCAAGACAATGTGGTTTCTGTACCAGCAATGCAAGTAATGTTTGACGCTCTTGGTACACCAGAAGAAAATAAAATAAAGGTAGCTTTTCCAGAAAGCGGAAATCACGTAATTGCAAGTGATATTAGGTCTAAAGACTGGCAAGGTGTTTATGTAAATACAGTTGCATTTTTAAACAAAATTATAAAATGAAATTAAAAATAGCTATTTGCGGCCTTATAGGCCTAGGTTTTATGGCTTGCAAGCAGAGCGATAAAAAGAAAGAAGTAAAAGAAGAAGCTGCTCCGATTGAAGAAACAGTGGTGACTTATAGTTTTGATTTAGAAGGACACCGTGGTGCTAGAGGCTTAATGCCCGAGAATAGCATACCAGCATTTACAACAGCAATAAAACTTGGTGTAAATACTATTGAGTTAGACCTTGCAGTAACAAAAGATAAACAAGTTTTGGTATCTCACGAGCCTTATTTTAATCCGCTTTTTTGTAAAGATTCTACAGGTAAAACTATTGCTAAAAACGATTCTGTTGCGTTAAATATTTATGAGCATACCTACAAGCAAACTCAAAAATACGATTGTGGTAGTATGGGAAATGTTAATTTTCCTGAGCAACAAAAACAGTACGTAACAAAACCTTTATTGTTAGATGTTATTAAACTTGCAGATTCTTTAACAGCAGGTAATGCTACACCAATTAAGTACAATATAGAAATTAAGAGTTTGCCAGAGGGCGACGACTTGTATCATCCTAACCCAAAAGATTTTTCTGATTTAGTTATAGCAACTATTAAAGATAAAATTGCTGTTGAAAATGTAGTACTACAAAGTTTTGATTTTAGAGTGTTGCAATATTTACATCAAAATTATCCAGAGTACACATTGGCTGCTTTGGTGTATAAAGACGATGTAAAAACTAATTTGCAGGCAATAGGGTTTGTACCACAAATTTATAGTCCGTTGCATAGTATGCTAACTAAAGAAGTAATAGCAGATCTTCACTCAAACAATATGAAAGTTATTCCTTGGACAGTTAATAATGAGACTGATATGGAAAAGCTACTAGCAATGGGAGTAGATGGTTTAATTACAGATTACCCTAACAAGGCAATACAATACAGAAAATAATAACCGTAAATAACCAAAAAACTAAAAGCTGTTTCAATTATGAAACAGCTTTTTTTATGCGCTTATATAGGGGTGTTGAGGTATTAATAATAAGTAACAATTGAGGTTTTACTCTTTGGCTAGCTGTTTGTATTCTCGTTTTATTTCTTTGCCTTAATGCGTCCTTCTAATTCCCATCCCACTTTAGCACCATTACTTTCGCCATAATATGTTTCGTTTTAACCATTTAATAGACTTCTAATTCATTTGCCCCTTTTAATTGATGAAGTATTAATCCATAAGATTTTCTTTTGCCTTTATCATCAATTGAATATAAAGGCGTAGAACCATTGGAATTAACCAATTGGACTAGTTTACCGTTTGGATGTATAAAAAGTTTGTAATCAGAAATAGGCTGCATAAACCCTTTTGAGGCTTGAACTCTCTTTGCTATATTATTTAAATATTCTTTTTGTTTATTTACGTCATAATACATAGAATTTATTTCTCTTTGTCTAGATTTTTTATAAACTTCTAAGTATTTCAAAGCATCCCCATTATTAATAATGTTTTTAACATTAGAGTATTTTTCAATTACTTTTTCTAATAATTTATTTTGGTCTTTATCTAAAAAAGATTGAGAATTTTCAAGTCCAACTAAGCTATATGGAACCTTTGCTTCAAATGTCCAAGAATCAATAAAAATCTTTATTGGTTTTTCAATCGATTTTAACTCGCATTTTTTCACTAATTTAAATGGTGGATTTTCATCATTTTCAGAATAGTAGATATCAATACTTATGTTCTTGAGATAATTTTCTGTTAATAATTCATCCTTTTCGTGAGGTTTTATTTTTAAACTTAGTGTTTGAACACCCTTTTTATTTATATATGGATTGAGATATTGATAATTATCAACAACTCCAATTTTATTATTTCTTACTAATGAAACTCCATTAAAAATAATTTCAAAATTGGAATTTAAATTATAATGTACATAATATATTTTTCCGTTTTTTTCATTAAGTTGTTGATTTTCTTTTTTTACTTCTAAATGTTTATTTCTATTATTACCACAACTAAATGACAATATTATAATAATTAATATTATTGTTTTTCTCAAAATTTCATTGTTTTTTCTGTAGTAAAATTACAAAATAACTATGTAGTATTAGTATTACTAACGTGCTAAAAATACAAAAAGCTACCTAAATAAATAGATAGCTTTTGTTTGGTTTAGTAATTTACAAGAAACACTCTTGTAAGTAGCTGTTTTTTTAATTCTTTAAAAGTTTTTTATGATCTAAAAATAAGTTCTTATCTTATTTTTTGTACAAACTCTTTAATGGTATTTACACCATTTTCTGTAAGATGTTTTATAAAGGCTGAGCCAATAATTGCACCTTTTGCGCTTTCTGTAGCTTGGGTGTATGTTTCGTTATTGTTTATACCGAAACCTATTACTTGTGGGTTTTTAAGTTTCATAGTAGCAATACGTTTAAAATACGCAGTTTGCTCATCTCCAAAACCAGATTTAGAACCTGTAACACTAGCGGAACTTACCATATAAATAAAGGCGTCAGATGCATCATCTATTTGTTTAATACGCTCATCGCTAGTTTGTGGTGTAATTAAAAAGATGTTTTTTAGGTTGTATTTTTTAAAAATAGACTCGTATTCATCTTGGTAAACAGCCAAAGGTAAATCTGGCATAATTAAACCATCTATACCAACTTCTGCGCATTTTGCACAAAAGGCTTCAACGCCGTATTGTAACATTGGGTTAAAATACCCCATTACAATTAAAGGAATAGAAACTGTTTTGCGTATATCTTTTAATTGCTCAAAAAGTAAATTGGTGGTCATACCATTTTTAAGTGCAATAGTAGAGCTATTCTGTATGGTTGGACCATCTGCTAACGGATCACTAAAAGGCAATCCTATTTCAATCATATCTATACCACTAGCTTCTAAATCTTCAATTATTTTAACTGTATTGTTAAGCTCTGGGTAACCTGCTGTAAAGTACAATGAAAGAAGTTTTTTGTCTTCTTGCATTTTTTGATTAATTCTATTCATTATACAATTTTATAAGTTGAAATATTTAATATAATTATCTAAATCTTTATCACCACGACCAGATAAACTTAGTACAACCACATCCTCTGGTTTAAAAGTTTTATGTTTAAAAATGGCTAGAGCGTGGCTACTTTCTATGGCTGGGATAATGCCTTCTAATTTTGTTAACTCTAAACCAGATTGCATAGCCTCATCATCTGTAGCGGAATAAAACTCTCCTCTTCCTGTTTTGTATAAATGAGCGTGTAATGGTCCAACTCCAGGGTAATCTAAGCCGGCAGAAATAGAGTAGGGCTCTGTAATTTGTCCGTCTTGCGTTTGCATTAGTAATGTTTTACAACCGTGTATAACACCCTCTTTACCAAGTGCAGACGTAGCAGCACTTTCTCCAGAATTAATGCCTTTACCAGCAGCTTCTACAGCAATAATGCCAACTTCTTCTTCGTGTAAAAAGTGATAATAAGCACCAGCAGCATTACTGCCACCACCAATACATGCAACTACGTAATCAGGATTTTCACGACCTTCTTTTTCTTTTAGCTGCCATTTTATTTCTTCTGATATAATCGATTGAAATCTAGTAACCATATCTGGATAAGGATGTGGCCCAATAGCAGAACCAATAATGTAATGGGTATCTACAGGATTGTTAATCCAATCGCGAATAGCCTCATTAGTTGCATCTTTAAGTGTTTTACTACCAGAAAGTGCAGGTCTAACCTCTGCGCCTAACATTTTCATGCGAGCAACGTTTGGTGCTTGGCGGGCAATATCAATTTCACCCATATACACTACGCAATCCATACCCATTAGAGCACAAACAGTAGCTGTAGCAACACCATGCTGACCAGCACCAGTCTCTGCAATAATACGGTGTTTACCTAACTTTTTGGCCATTAAAATTTGACCAATAGTATTGTTAATCTTGTGTGCACCGGTGTGGTTAAGATCTTCTCTTTTTAAGTATACTTTTGTATTGTACTTCTCAGACAATCTTTTTGCAAAGTACAAAGGAGACGGCCTGCCTACGTAATCTTTTAAAAGCTGATCGAACTCTGCTTTAAAGTCTGGCTCTGCCATAACTTTAAGGTAATTTTGGCGTAGATTTTCTACGTTAGGATATAACATTTCTGGAATATAGGCACCGCCAAATGTTCCGTAATATCCTTTTTCTGTTACATTATAATTCATCTGAATTAGTATTAAGTTTTAAGCACTTGATTTAGATACTTAATGCTGTTTTAAATTCGTTTAATTTTTCAATATTCTTTAATCCTGGTTCTATTTCAAAACTGCTATTTACATCTAAAGCAACGCAGTATTTAGAAGCAGTAGTCTTTAAAAAGTCTTTCACCTTATCTACATCCTTAATGCCAATACCACCACTTAAAAAGTAGGGTTTGGTAGATGGGTAGTTTTCTAAAACAGACCAGTTAAAAGTGTATCCATTTCCACCAGGCAATTTTCCTTTTGTATCAAATAAAAAGTAGTCGCACACTTTTTCAAAAGGACTAAGACTGCTAAAGTCAAAACTATCTTTAATAGAAAAAACTTTTATTATTTGCGGTTGCTTCCCTTTTAATCCAAGGCTAGAATTTCGTAATCCTTTACAAAACTCCGGAGACTCTTTACCGTGTAATTGTACGGCATCTAAATTATACTCGTTAATACGATTTACAACATAATCCAAATCAGCATCAACAAAAACACCAACTTTTTTAATGTTTTTAGGAATGTTACCCATTTTGCCATTAAAAAATCGAGAAGAAGGTTCCCAAAATATAAAACCTAGATAGTCTGGTTGCAATGCAGCAACGGCTTCCATATTTTCAAGGTACTTCATACCACAAACTTTTAGTTTCATTAGGATAAAGATGTAATAAAATTGGTAGCACTATCGCCAGGATTATCAGTTTTCATAAAATTTTCACCTATTAAAAAACCTTTGTAACCATAAGGTTGTAATTCTTTAATTGCTTCAATACTGCTAATACCACTTTCAGAAACCTTTACAAAGTCGTTTGGTATTAAAGAAGATAAAGATTTACTAGTATCTAAACTTACTGTAAATGTTTTTAGGTTACGGTTGTTTACACCTAGCATATCTAAACTAGGCATAATAGATTTGTGCAATTCTTCCTCGTTGTGTACCTCTAATAAAACATCTAAATTTAAACTTTTAGCAAACTCAGAAAACTGTTTTATTTCGTCTCTAGTAAGTATGGCTGCAATTAATAAAATAACATCTGCACCGTAGGCTTTAGCTTCTAGTATTTGATATTCATCTATAATAAACTCTTTACGCAATAGCGGCATTTTTACAGCTGCTCTTGCGGTTAGTAAGTCGTCTAAAGAACCACCAAAATATTTGCCATCTGTTAAAACTGACATACCACAAACACCTGCACCTTGGTAACCTGTAGCTACATCTTGCACAGACAGACTGTTATTTATTACGGCTTTAGAAGGCGACCTTCTTTTGTGCTCGGCAATAATACCAGAACTACTATTTTTTAATGCCGTAGCTAAAGAACTTGTTTGTCTGTTAAATAAAACAGAAGCCTCTAATTGAGAAACAGGAATAAGTGATTTTCTTAAATCTACCTCCTTGCGTTTGTCGCGTACTATTTTTTCTAAGATATCCATTTATGCACTTAGCTTTTGTAATTTTTTTAATGCTTCTAATCCTTTACCGCTACGCAAAGATTCTTGTGCTTTTAAAAAGCCTTCTCTTGGGCTTATGTTTTCTACTGTAGCAATTGCAATACCTGCATTAGCACAAACAACATTATTTTGTGGTTCTGTGCCTTTACCACTTAAGATGTCTACAAATATTTTAGCAGAAGCATCAATAGTATCACCGCCAACAATATCTGATTGTTTTATTTGCTGCACTCCAAAATCTTCTGGTTTAAGCATACTTTCTGATAAACGAGAGATTGTCTTTGTGTTCCCTGTTAAGCTAATTTCATCATACCCATCTAAGGCGTGTAAAACAGTAAAGTTTTTATCTGTATTTTGATAAAGATACCCATACATCCTAGCCAACTCTAAATTGAAAACACCTACCATTTGGTTTTTAGGAAAGGCAGGGTTTACCATAGGTCCTAACATGTTAAAGAATGTTTTTACAGCCAACTCTTTACGTATTGGTGCAACATTTTTCATAGCTGGGTGAAAAAGGGGAGCGTGTAATACGCAAATACCAGCTTGGTCTATTGTTTTTTCTAAGAAACCAGCATCGCTACTAAATTTTATTCCTAAAGATTCCATTACATTGCTACTGCCACATTTGCTAGAGACACCGTAGTTACCATGTTTGGTAACTTTAATGCCAGCGCCAGCAGTAACAAAAGAGGCAAGTGTAGAAATATTAAAAGTGTCTTTACCATCGCCACCAGTACCACATAAATCTACTGGATTATATGCAGATAAATCTACGGCTAAGCAAAGGTCTAGCAATGCATCTCTAAAACCTTCTAACTCTTCAATAGTAACGCTACGCATCATATAAACAGTTAAGAAAGCTGCAATCTGACTTGTGTTATAATCACCCTTAGCAATGTTTACTAATACATTTTTGGCATCTTCTTTTCCAAGAATTTCGTGATTAATTAATCTATTTAATATTGTTTTCATCTTTAATATTTTTAATAAATACGTAAATTTTTGATATCGATCTATTTTACTTATTTACCCAATTTTTTAGCATTTTTTTGCCTTCTGGAGTTAATACAGACTCTGGGTGAAACTGTACTGCGTTAACATCATAAACCTTATGGCGTAAAGACATTATTTGTCCGTTTTCATCAACAGAAGTAGCTTCTAGAACTTCTGGTAAATCTGGATTAACAACCCAAGAATGGTAACGACCAACTTTTAATTCTTTGCCTAAACCAGCAAACAAGACATCATCTTTAATAACCGTAATAGTAGTCGCAATACCGTGGTAAACTTGCTCTAGGTTTATTAAAGATCCTCCAAAAACTTCACCAATGGCTTGTTGTCCTAAGCAAACACCCAAAATAGTTTTAGTAGGTGCATATGTAGCAATAATTTCTTTTAATAATCCTGCTTCATCCGGAATGCCAGGACCTGGAGAGAGTACTATTTTTTCAAAAGCATCTACTTCTTCAAGTGTAAGTTGGTCATTTCGTTTTACAGTAACATCACAATCCAAATCTTCTAGGTAGTGCACTAAATTGTATGTAAAACTGTCGTAATTATCTATAACTAGTATTTTTTTCATCGTCTTAAATATTCTCAGCTATTTCTAAAGCTTTGGTTAGTGCTCCTAATTTGTTGTATGTTTCTTGTAGTTCGTCTTTTGGATTAGATGCAGCAACTAAACCAGCACCAGCTTGGTAATGTAGTTGATGGTTTTTACTAAGAAAAGTTCTAATCATTATAGCGTGATTAAAATTTCCGCTAAAATCCATAAAACCAATTGCACCACCATAGTAACCACGACTAGTTTTTTCGTATTTTTCTATAAGTTGCATAGCCATATGTTTTGGCGCCCCACTAAGTGTACCTGCAGGGAAGGTATCTGCAACAACTTTCATTGTAGGTATGTTTTTTTTCTTTATTCCTGTAACTTTAGATACTAAGTGAATTACATGAGAGAAAAACTGAACCTCTCTGTAGTTTTCTACAGTAACCGTATTCCCATTTCTGCTTAAATCGTTTCTAGCCAAGTCTACTAGCATTACATGTTCGCTATTTTCTTTGTCGTCCTCTGTTAATTCTTTAGCAAGAATAGCATCTTTTTCGTCGTTACCAGTACGTTTAAATGTGCCAGCAATTGGGTGTATTTCTGCTTTGCCGTCTTTTACAATAATTTGTGCTTCTGGTGAACTACCAAATATTTTAAAATCACCATAATCAAAATAAAATAGGTAAGGAGATGGGTTTACAGAGCGTAAGGCACGGTATACATTAAATTCGTCCCCTTTAAACTCTTGAGAGAACCTTCTAGACAATACCAATTGAAAAACGTCTCCACGTTGGCAATGTTTTTTAGCTAAATCTACCTGTTCTAAAAAATCGTTATCTGTTAAGTTAGATGTTGCTTCTCCTGTTTTAGAAAAATTGTAAGTAGCAAAATCTCTTACGTTTAATAATTGTTCTATTTCTGGAATGTTGTTTTCTGTGTTATAAGTATGTGCAAATATGTATGCTTCATTTTTAAAATGATCAACAGCAATTACATTTTTATATACCGCATAATACATATCTGGTATAGTAACAGAGTTGTCTTTTTTGGTAATGTTTACATCTTCAAAATAACGAACAGAATCGTAAGCCATATAGCCAAAAAGACCATTGTTTATAAACTTAAAGTCGTTATTGCTAGAGCTAAACTTAGTGCTAAAGTTGTGTAGCACAGTGGCAACATCTACAGTTTCATCTATAGTAGTAATTTGACTAGTACCATCTGGGTAGCTTTCTAGGATTGTTTCATTCTCTATTTTAATAGAAGCAATAGGATTGCAACAGATATAAGAAAAACTATTATTATTGGCGTGGTAGTCGCTACTTTCTAATAAAATGCTATTAGGAAACTTATCTCTAATTTTTAAGTACATACTAACAGGTGTAATAGTGTCTGCTAATATTTTTTTGTAGTGTGATGTTAGATTATATTTCATCTTAAACTTTAAATTTTTAAATAAAAAAAAGGCTTGTCGTGATAGACAAGCCTTTTATGTATATGATTACAATGATGCTTTGCTCACGACGTTTGACGTAAGTTGTTCCACCACCATATGTTAGTTGTTATTTTCATTAGGTCAAATATATAAAGGAATTTTATAATACCCAACTAGAGTTTCATAAAAAATAAAAAACCTCACAAAAGTGAGGTTTAAAACAATCTTAAAGTATGTTTTAGAATTGTAAATCTACAACAAGATCAAAATCATCATAAATAGCTTTATCTCCTAAGTTTTCTATGAAACTACCAGACTGGTATTTAATATTAAACTCAGTTCTGTCTATTTTTAAGCTTGCTGTTGCTTTACTACCGTATACAGATATTGTAAAGTCTACTGGCTTAGTAATACCTTTTATAGTTAATTTACCTTTTGCTGCGTAAGCATTTTTCCCTGTAGCTTTACCAACGGTAAAAACTAATTTAGAAGTTGTATTTTTTTCAGTGCTAAAGAAATCATCAGACTTTAAGTGGCCTTCTAATTTACCTTTCATTCCGCCTTCTAAATCTGTAACAGCTAATGTAGTCATGTCTACTACAAATTCACCTGCAGATAATTTATCGTTCTTAAAAACTAAAGAACCTTCTTTAAACTCTAAAGAACCTTCATGAGAACCTGTTACTTTATATCCTTTCCAAGTAATACTACTTGTTTCTGTGTTAATTTTTTTCTCTTGAGCTGTTAATGCTGCAACAGAAAAAACTAATGCTAAAATACTTACTGATAATTTTTTCATAATTGTTGTTTTATTTGTCTGTGTTTAATTTGTCTAATAATTTATTTAAAGTAATTAAGTCTTCCGTATCTACATCTTTTAGAAGTTCTTTTTCCATAACAAGCATAGCGTTGCTCATTTTTAAAAGCTCTTCTTTTCCTTTTTTAGTGATAAAAATTTCAATTTTCCTCCTATTTTCCTCGCAAACTGTACGTTTTACAAAATCTTTCAAAATTAGTTTATCTACCAATCTAGTCGTATTACTCATTTTAGACACCATTCTATCGTTTAAGGTGCTAAGGTTAGCGGCTTTTCCGTTTTGTCCTTTTAATATACGTAAAACATTAAACTGCTGTATAGAAACATCAAAAGGTTTTAAAGCTTCTGTTGTATGTTCCGATATACTTTGGTGTACTAACATTAAGTGAATAATAGTCTTGCTTTCTAGTGCTAAAGGCTTATTCGATTTTAAAATTTTGTTCACATCCATGTTGCTACAATAATTGTATATACAAATGTATGTAAAAATTATTTTAATTACTTTTGAAAAAAAATATTTAAGATGGATTTAACACAAGAAGAATGGAGTGCAAAATTAGCAGAGGATGCTAACGCTTTTATATTAGATGTAAGGACTGAAGATGAGATTGCAGAAGGGTACATACCTAATGCTGTAAATGTTGATATTTACAAAGGACAGGGCTTCATAGACGAATTAGAAAAGCTAGATAAAACAAAGACCTATTACGTGTATTGTAGATCTGGAAACCGTAGTGGACAGGCTTGTGCTATAATGAATAGTCTTGGTTTTGAAAACGCTTACAATTTAGAAGGCGGTTTTATGAACTGGGAAGGTGATGTAAAAGAGTAACGTTACATATAAAATTCTTTTTGTTTACTTTAGTAAGCAAACAACCTTTAGTATAGTTATGCGCGAAGACCTTTTACATTTTATATGGAAATATAAAAAATTACAGTTAAAAGGTTTGCAAACAACCCACGGAGATGCCATAACAATTGTGTCTGCTGGCACGCATAACTATAACGAAGGGCCAGATTTTTTTAATGCTCAAGTTAAAATAGGAGACCAGTTGTGGGCTGGTAATGTAGAAATGCATTTAAATGCGTCTCATTGGTATGCGCATAATCATGAGCAAGATAAAAATTATAATAATGTAATACTACATGTAGTTTGGGAAGATGACGCAACCGTTTTTAGACCAGATAATTCTGAGATTCCCACGCTTGTATTAAAAGACTACATTCCCTTACATGTTTTAGAGAATTACAGCCAATTATTTTCTTCGGAGAAACAAAAATTTATCAATTGCGAAAAAGACATAGCTTCTGTAGATTCTTTTTTAATGCAAAATTGGATAGACCGTTTGTATTTTGAACGCTTAGAACAAAAAGCCGTTCTTGTAAACCAACTTTTAGTAGATTCTAATAACAATTGGGAACACGTTCTTTTTGTTTTGTTGATGAAAAATTTTGGCTCGACCATAAATGGAGACTCATTTTTGCAACTCGCAAAAAACATAGATTTTAGTATTTTCAAAAAAGTATGTGTAAAACCGTTACAGGCAGAAAGTCTTTTGTTTGGTATGTCTGGTTTGTTAAAGAGTGATGAAGTTTTAGATACCTATTATTTAGAATTAAAAAAAGAATATGCTTTTTTGCAGAATAAATTCAACCTTACTGTTGATGATGAGGTCTCCGTTGCTTTTTTTAAATTAAGGCCTACTAATTTCCCTACCATCCGTTTGTCTCAGCTGTCTGCTTTATATGTAGAACATCAAGCATTGTTTGCTAAATTAATGCAGGCTAAAAGTGTAACAGAAATATATACTGTTTGCAATGTTATGGCGAGTACGTATTGGGATAATCATTTTACGTTTGCTAAAGAATCAAAAAAAAGTAAAAAGAAGCTAACCAAATCCTTCATAGATTTACTGGTTATAAATACTATTTTGCCTTTACGTTTTTGTTACTCTAAGTATGTGGGTAAAGATGACAATGAGACTATTTTAGAAATGAGTACAACTTTAGCTAAAGAGCAAAATAATGTTGTGTCTGGCTTTAAAACGATAAAAGTTACTGTAGAGAACGCAAAAGATAGTCAGGCGGTTTTACAATTGTATAAAGCGTATTGTTCAAAAAATAAATGCTTGCAATGTGTTGTTGGTAGTAGTTTATTAAGTAGAAATGGTTAATTTTATAGTATGAAATTTTTCTATAACATTTTATACTATTTTCAAAAGCGCGGTTTTGAGGTTTGTAGACGTATAGCAGAGCGTTTTGGCATAAGGGCTAGGATAGTGCGTACTTCTTTTATTTACTTAACTTTTGCCACGTTAGGATTTGGATTTGCTTTGTATTTATTTTTAGCATTTTGGTTAAAAATTAAGGATTTACTGTATACCAAGAGAACCTCAGTCTTTGATTTGTAATAATTAATATGCTATTATAAAGCGTGTTTCTGTTCCTAGAAATGCTTTAATCAGTACTAAAATACCATTTATAGGTGAAGCTTTTAAAATTATTCAGATCAAAAATATACTTAGCAGAATTGTTAATTGTATCTATTTTGGCAATAGGTATTTTAGGGTATAGGTATATTTCGGGTTACAGTTGGATGGAGGCAGTTTATATGACTGTTATCACTATGGCTACCGTTGGTTTTTCGGAGGTTAAACCATTAGATACTGCATCTAAAATTTTTACTATATTTTTTATAATCTCTAGTGTTTTTATTGTCGCCTACGCTATATCTGTTGTTACGGAATATGTTTTGGGTAAAAATTCAGTGCAACTATTAAAGAAAAAACGAGTGAAAAATAAAATTAAAGACTTGTCTGGTCATATTATTATCTGTGGATACGGAAGAAACGGTGCGCAAGCAGCAGAACGACTTAGTAGTTATAAAAGACCATTTGTAGTTATAGAAAAGGATAAAGAAGTTATAGAAAAGTATGAAGAAGATGTGCTTTTTATAGAAGGAGATGCTACGGATGATGAGTCTTTAATTGAGGCAGGAGTTGCTAATGCAAAATATTTAATTACGGCAATGCCAGATGATGCATCAAACTTGTTTGTAGTTTTATCTAGTAGGCAGTTAAATAAAGAACTGTTTATAATAAGTAGAGCTTCTTTGGTGAATTCTGAACGTAAATTAATTCTAGCAGGTGCAGATAAAGTTATAATGCCAGATAAAATTGGTGGCGACCATATGGCATCTTTAGTTGTAATGCCAGATTTAATTAGTTTTTTAGATAAGCTGTCTACAGAAGGCAAACACACCACAACCTTAGAAGAAATTGCAATAGAAGATTTAACAGACAATACGACAAGTAATTCTATTAAAGATTTAGATTTAAGGAAAAGAACGGGGTGTACTATAATAGGTTACATTTCTCCCGAAGGTGAATATATTATTAATCCAGAAGCTAATTTGCAATTAGAATCTAAAAGCAAGGTTATTGTTTTAGGTAGACCTGAGCAAATTATGAAATTGAATGAAATCTTCCATATTGATTGATAATTTAATGAAAATTCCTTGATTGAGTTGATTATTTTTTGGATATTGCTGCCCTAACAAACTCAAAAAAATCAATCAACGATGAAGAAATACCTATATTTTCTTTCTTTTATTATGTCTATGTCTGTTTTTGCTCAAGACTTTAGCGTAGAAGGAAAAGTTTTTAATCCCTCAAATTCTATTAATGATGGAGTGATTAAGTTAGAGGTAAGTGGAGGAGAAGCCCCTTATACCTATAAGTGGAGTAATCAAAACACTCCCTTAAGCTCAAATAAAGCAACAGGTTTAGTAGAAGGTATCCCTTACACCTGTATAATTACAGATTCTAACGGAAAAAGTGTAACCAAAGTATTTACGGTAGAATCAGATGCAATTGCCGAAATTTTTAACGGTACTATGACTCCGGCAGTAAGCGCTTTGGGGTCTGTTTTGTTTTGGGACCCTTTTGCAGCAATAGGTATTTACGATCCTGTAGTATATGCAGATTCTAAAAGAATAGGTGTGCCTAACTGGTCTCCTGAATTAGAAGATAAGTTTACGTTAAAAACGTGGCTTAAAAAAGATGGAGAAAAAGTTAAGCAAGGTGAGAATATAGCAGTTCTTACAAACGCAGCAGGTGAAGACCAGAACATAGTTTCTTTAGCGAATGGTACATTAAGCCATTTAACAGCAGCGGGCAAGGTTGTCTATAACTCAGAGAATAAAGAGCACGTTATAGAGCAAGGTGCACATTACTTTGCCGAAATTAATTATGATGATCCTGTAGTTTTAACACATCCAAACGGAGATCCGTTAACTAAACCAATTTCATTTATTGTGATCTGGTTGGTGTTAGGAGCAACTTTCTTTACAATAAGAATGGGCTTTATCAATATTCGTGGATTTAAACATGCATTAGATCTTGCAAGAGGTAAATATGATGATCCAGATGCTCCAGGTCAAGTAACACATTTTCAAGCGTTGGCTACAGCAGTATCTGGTACTGTTGGTCTAGGGAACATTGCGGGTGTGGCAGTAGCTGTGTCATTAGGTGGTGCAGGTGCTACTTTTTGGATGATCGTTTGTGGGTTGTTAGGAATGTCTTCAAAATTTGTAGAGTGTACGTTAGGTGTAAAATACAGAGATATTTTACCTGATGGTAGAGTGTTTGGTGGTCCAATGAACTATTTGCGTTATGGTCTAGAGAAAAGAAATATGAAAGGATTAGGTAAAGTACTTGCAGGAGGTTTTGCAGTATTAGCTGTTGGAGCTTCTTTTGGAGGTGGTAACATGTTCCAGGCAAATCAATCTTTTGAGCAATTAGCAGGTCAGTTTCCTGCACTTGCTGGTAACGGATTTTGGTTTGGTGTAGTAACAGCAGTTTTAGTAGGTGTTGTAATTATAGGAGGCATTAATAGTATTGCCAAAGTAACAGGTAAAATTGTACCAGTTATGGCATCTATTTATGTGGTAGCTGCATTAGCAGTTATTGTAATGAATATACAAAATATAGGCCCTGCATTTTCTGCAATTGTAGATGGTGCATTTAGTCCGTCTGCTTTAAAAGGTGGTATTGTAGGTGTTTTAGTTGTTGGTTTCCAAAGAGCGGCATTCTCTAACGAAGCTGGTGTTGGTTCTGCTGCAATTGCACACAGTACAGCAAAAACAAATAATCCTCCATCAGAAGGTTTTGTTGCGCTTTTAGAGCCGTTTATAGATACAGTAGTAGTTTGTACATTAACTGCATTGGTATTAATATTTACCGGTATGCATGAGGTAGAAGGTATGGCTGGAGCGCAGTTAACATCAGATGCTTTTGGTAGTCAAATTTCTTGGTTCCCTTATGTTTTGGCATTGGCTGTTTTCTTATTTGCTTTTTCTACAATGATATCTTGGTCTTACTACGGTATGCGTGCTTGGACATACTTATTTGGAAAAAGTAAAAGAACTGAGTTTGTTTACAAAATGTTCTTCTTGGTATTTGTTGTAATAGGTGCTTCTGTTAGTTTAGGTGCTGTATTAGATTTTTCAGATATGATGATCTTGGCGATGTCCTTTCCTAATATAATAGGTTTGTATATAATGTCTGGTGAAGTTAAAAAAGACTTAGCGGAATACTTTAAGAAGTTAAAATCTGGTCAGCTGCATACAAAGCAGACGATAAAGAAGTAATATTAAAATAATGAAAAAGTTTAAGTCCCACTTTCAGTTCAGTAAAGAACAGCAAAGTGGGATTTTCTTTTTATTGTTATTTATCATAATTCTGCAAGTTGTTTATTTTTTGGTTCGTAATGGAGTATTTGCATCTTCTACAAATGACTTAACTCATAATACCGAACTTCAAACTAAAATAGACTCTTTAAAAAATCAATCTATAGAAAAGAACACATTTAAAATCTATCCTTATAATCCAAATTACATTTCGGATTATAAAGGGTATACATTAGGTATGTCTACAGAGGAAATAGATCGATTGCATAATTATAGGGCTTTAAATAAATATGTAAACTCTACGGCAGATTTTAAAGAAGTTACTAAAGTCTCAGATTCGCTATTAGACGTTTTGTCTCCCTACTTTAAATTTCCAGATTGGACCAAGAAGAATAAGAAGAAAGCGAGTGTTGGTTTTGTTAAAAAGCCAATAATCTCTGTTGCTTATGATGTTGTAGATATTAATACCGCAACAGCAGAAGAACTTCAGGGAATAAACGGAATCGGAGAAAAGTTATCTGCAAGGATAATTAAATTTAGAGATAGGCTGGGTGGTTTTTTGGCAAATGACCAGTTGTTAGATGTTTATGGTTTATCACCGGAAGTGGTTGCGCGTCTTTTAGAGCGTTATAAGGTTATAAGCAGGCCTAAGGTTGTATTAATTGATATTAATAGCGCTACGGCGTATGAGATTTCTAAATTAATTTATATTAGATATGATCTTGCTAAGCGCATGGTTGAATATAGACAGGAAAACGGAGGTTTCACTTCTTTTGCTGATTTATCAAATATTGAAGGATTTCCTGCGAATAAGATTGATAGAATTAAACTATATTTGAGCATCGATAAAAAATGAAACAGGTATGGAAGGTATGTACTTCACAGAAGAGCATCAGTTATTTAGAGAAAGTCTAAAAGAATTTTTAAAAAAGGAAGTTGTTCCTAATGTAGACAAGTGGGAAGAATCAGGAACTATTGATCGTTCTATCTGGAAAAAATTTGGGGATATGGGCTATTTTGGTCTTGCTTCTCCAGAAGCGTACGGAGGATTAGATTTGGATCTTTTTTATACAATTATCTTTTTAGAGGAATTACAAAAAATTAATTCTGGTGGTTTTGCTGCTGCAATGTGGGCACATGCTTATTTGGCAATGACACACGTTACAAAAGAAGGAGATGACGCTATTAAACAGGACTATTTGGCACCTAGTATAGCTGGTGAAAAAATTGGTTGTTTATGTGTTACAGAGCCTTTTGGAGGTAGTGATGTTGCTGGTATGCGTACAACTGCTGTTAAAAAAGGAGATACATATGTAATTAATGGTTCTAAAACATTTATTACAAACGGAGTATATTGTGATTATATGGTCGTTGCAGCAAAGACTAGTCCTGAGTTGGGAAATAAAGGGATTAGTATCTTTATGGTAGATAAAGATACTTTAGGTGTTTCTGCTTCTAAGCTTAACAAATTAGGATGGAGAGCCTCTGATACTGCAGAAATAGCATTTGATAACGTTACGATACCGGCGTCTAACTTAATGGGTGAAGAAGATAAGGGTTTCTCTTATATAATGCAGCATTTTGCTTTAGAGCGATTAATAATGGGTGTTAATGCGCATGCTAGAGCGGAGTACGCTTTGGATTATGCACGTCAATATATGTCTGAGCGTACAACGTTTGGAAAAACAATAGACAAATACCAGGCATTAAGACATAAGTATGCAGATCTATATGCAGATATGGAAATATGCAGAGAGTATAACTATTCTGTAGCGTATAGATTAAACAAGGGAGAATATGTTGTTAAAGAAGCGACTATATCTAAGTTGAAGTCTACAAAAATGGCTGATGAAGTTATTTATGACTGTTTGCAGTTTTTAGGAGGTTATGGTTATATGGAGGATTATCCTATGGCTAGATTGCTTAGAGATAGTAGGCTAGGCCCAATTGGTGGTGGTACTAGTGAAATCTTGAGAGAGATTATTGCTAAAATGGTAATAGATAAGAAAGAGTACAAGCCAGCGACAAGTTAGGATTACTCATTTTGGCAAAAATAATTTCCAA
>NZ_JAMCOJ010000008.1 GCF_023476645.1 Cellulophaga sp. 20_2_10 | reverse complement strand
GCTGATGGAGATAAAGGTGAAACTGGAGACAAAGGAGTTATTGGAGATCAAGGTCCACAAGGATTAGATGGCGATAAAGGCTTAACAGGTGATAAAGGAGCAACGGGTGATAAAGGAGCAACGGGTGATACTGGTGCAAAAGGTGCTGATGGCGATAAAGGCTTAACAGGAGACAAAGGCGCAACAGGTGATACTGGTGCAAAGGGTCCTGATGGAGATAAAGGTGAAACTGGAGATAAAGGAGTTATTGGTGATCAAGGTCCACAAGGATTAGATGGCGATAAAGGCTTAACAGGAGACAAAGGAGCAACGGGTGATACTGGTGCAAAAGGTGCTGACGGAGATAAAGGTGCTGATGGAGATAAAGGAGTTATTGGAGATCAAGGTCCACAAGGATTAGATGGAGATAAAGGCTTAGTTGGTGACAAAGGAGCAACGGGTGATACTGGTGCAAAAGGTGCTGATGGAGATAAAGGTGAAACTGGTGACAAAGGAGTTATTGGTGATCAAGGTCCACAAGGATTAGATGGCGATAAAGGCTTAACAGGAGACAAAGGAGCAACAGGTGATACTGGTGCAAAGGGTCCTGATGGAGATAAAGGTGAAACTGGAGATAAAGGAGTTATTGGTGATCAAGGTCCACAAGGATTAGATGGTGATAAAGGCTTAACAGGAGACAAAGGTGCAACAGGTGATACTGGAGCAAAGGGTCCTGACGGAGATAAAGGAGCAACTGGAGACAAAGGAGTTATTGGTGATCAAGGTCCACAAGGATTAGATGGCGATAAAGGCTTAACAGGAGACAAAGGAGCAACGGGTGATACTGGTGCAAAAGGTGCTGATGGAGATAAAGGTGAAACTGGTGACAAAGGAGTTATTGGTGATCAAGGTCCACAAGGATTAGATGGAGATAAAGGAGTTATTGGAGATCAAGGTCCACAAGGCTTAGTTGGAAACAAAGGAGCAACAGGTGATACTGGTGCAAAGGGTCCTGATGGAGATAAAGGCTTAACAGGAGACAAAGGCGCAACAGGTGATACTGGTGCAAAAGGTGCTGATGGAGATAAAGGTGAAACTGGTGACAAAGGAGCAACAGGTGATACTGGTGCAAAAGGAGCTGACGGAGATAAAGGTGAAACTGGAAATAAAGGTGAAACTGGAAATAAAGGAGTTATTGGAGATCAAGGTCCACAAGGATTAGATGGCGATAAAGGCTTAACAGGGGACAAAGGAGCAACGGGTGATACTGGTGCAAAAGGAGCTGACGGAGATAAAGGCTCAACTGGAGACAAAGGAGTTATTGGTGATCAAGGTCCACAAGGATTAGTTGGAAACAAAGGAGCAACGGGTGATACTGGTGCAAAAGGTGCTGATGGAGATAAAGGAGCGCCAGGAGATCAAGGTCCTAATGGAAATAAAGGAGCAAGAGGAAATAAAGGGTTAGATGGAGATAAAGGAGAGACAGGCGACAAAGGAGCAATAGGAGATCAAGGACCTGTTGGTCCACAAGGAGCACCAGGAGATCCAACAACAGATGATCAAACTTTAAGTTTATCTGGAACCAACTTAACCATTTCAGATGGTAATACAATTGATATTGGTAGTATTGACACAGATAACCAAAGTATACGTAATTTAGGTTTCTCAGGTACAACATTAACTGTAGGTATAGAAGATGGTTCTTCTCAGACAGTAAGTTTGGCAGCATTAGCAGATAATCAAAGTATACGTAATTTAGGTTTATCAGGAACAACATTAACTGTTGGCATAGAAGATGGTTCTTCTCAAACGGTTAGTTTAGCTTCATTAGCTAATACAGATGATCAATATGATGACGAGGTTTTACTAAGAACTCCAATTGATGTTGATGAGGGTGGTGAATCTTCACCTACAACAGAAACTAATGTACAAGAAGTAATACAAGCAATTGCACCTATTACATCTAAAGCAGCACGTATATTTTACCCGCCTTCTGTAGAAGTAGATGTTGCAACAAATGGTACTAAAACATTAGATTTATATGACGAGTATATTAAGCAATATGGTACACCAACTATTGGTAGTGCAGGTGCACCATCAGCTTTACCAACATATACTAGAGCAGAATTGTATTATTATGTAACGTATGCAGATCCTGCAGTATTTAATACAGGCACAATGTCTATTAATGCAAACGGAGTGTTAACATACACAGTAACTAATCAACCTACAGACTATAACACGTTAATTAACGTTGTATTTGTAGTAAAGTAAGCTAAAGCGAATAAAAACTTATCCTAGAAATTTGAGATCAATTAACACATATAAATTTTTATTCGCTGTACTAGTGGCCTTGTTTTGTGCTAACGTAGTTAGTGCTCAATTTTTATTGCAGGCACCAAATAGTACAGACGAAAACAATTATAAATGGTATAATGCAGCAGACACAAGTACTGTTCTAGGTACCGACTTCTTCTATGAGGTGAGTCAGCCTGGAGTATACTTTGCTACATATGATGGTACTTTGTGTGGTAAAAACGCAAGTACATATTTTATATTAACGGACTGTAACACTCCAGATAACGAGGTAACATTAGATGTTTCTCCTAATGTACCAGCAGGAGCAACAGTTAGTTGGTCGCCTATTTTAACGGGAGACCAAACAGCACCACAAGTATTAGCAACTAAAGATGTTATAAAATACGTGGCAACATTACTTAAAGCAGGTAACTCGGTTCAACTCCCAAGTTTTAAGGTAGTTTGTATGAGTGAAGCTAGTGATTTAGAAGACGATATTGTTACGTTAGATGAAGACACTTCAATAATTGTAGATGTTTTTGCTAACGATAACGGATTGCCAAATCCAGGAACACTAACAACATCAGACCCGGTAAACGGAACTGTTACTATTGATGATAATGGTACTCCAAACGACCCATCTGATGATATTATTACCTATGTTCCAGATGCAGATTATAATGGTCCAGATTCTTTTACATATACTATATGTAACAGTTATGGAGATTGTAGTACAGCAACAGTAGCTGTAACAGTAGTACCTATTTTAGATACACAAGATGATGTTGTTGCAACTAATGAAGATGAAACAATTGTAATAGATAATTGGGATTTAAACGATAACGATTTACCAACAGATGGCACGTTTACAACAACGAACCCAACTAACGGTACAATTGTCGTAGACGATAATGGTACGCCAAACGACCCGTCTGACGATATTATTACATACACGCCTAATCCAGGTTATATAGGTCAAGATACCTTTACATATACAATTTGCGATACTTTAAGTAATTGTAGTACATCTACTATTACGGTTATAGTAAATGAAGCTGCTATGACAGATTTAGATGCAGATAACGATGGTATTTTAGATAGTTTTGAAGATCTTAATTTAGATGGAGATAACGATCCAGCAACAGATGCAACAGATACAGATGGTGATGGTATTCCAGATTATTTAGATATAGATTCAGATGATGATGGTATTCCAGATAATGTAGAAGCACAAACAACGGCAGATTATATACAGCCAAGTGGTTTAGATGAAAACGGTAATGGTTTAGATGATGCTTATGAGACTGATGGTAATTTAGGAATATTCCCTGTAGATACTGATGGAGATAGCTTGCCAGATTACTTGGATGAAGATAGTGATAACGATGGTGTTCCAGATGTAATAGAGGCTAACGACACAGATAGTAATGGTATTCCGGATAATACATTTGCGGGTTCTGATAAGGATAACGATGGTTTAGATGATGGTTTTGAAGGAGCGACTTCTATTGATGATGATAAGAATGATGAAATAGATGATCCTTTAAATGATTTACCTAACTCGGATGGTGATGGCGAATCTGATTATAGAGATACAGATGATGATGGTGATGGTATACCAACTATAGATGAAGATATAAACAAAGATGGAAACTTTGCTAATGATGATGCAGATGGCGATGGTATTCCAGATTACTTAGATTTTCCAGATTCTGAAGAAGATGGTATAGAAATATTTAATGTGGTAACGCCAAACGGTGATGGTATACATGATGTACTTAAAATTACAGGACTAGAGAGATTCCCAAATAATACTATTAGAATTTATAATAGATGGGGTGTTCAAGTATTTGTAACCAAGTCTTACAATACACAAAGCAATTATTTTGATGGTACATCTCACGGAAGAGTTACTGTTAATACAGATAAGAAACTTCCAGTAGGTACGTATTTCTATGTATTAGATTACACAACACCAGCAGGAAAAACAAAACAGCTTAGCGGCTATATTTATTTAAACAAATAGCATAATTAAGTTTATGATTATATTAAAAAAACATATTAGACTATTAGTAGTGTCAGTGCTGTTATTTGCATTAGGTACCGTATCAGTATGGTCTCAGCAAGATGCTCAGTATACGCAGTATATGTATAATACCATAAGTATTAACCCTGCTTATGCCGGTTCTCGTGGTAATTTAAGTGTTGGTTTATTACATAGGTCACAATGGGTAGGTTTAGATGGCGCGCCAAAAACGCAAACATTTAATTTTCATACACCAGTAGGGTACAGAGGTGTAGGTGTTGGTTTTTCTGTTGTTAATGATGTTATAGGTCCAACTTCAGAAACATATTTTGATGCCGATTTTTCATACACAATACATACCTCTTTAGAAGGTAAATTATCATTTGGACTAAAAGCGAGTGCTCATTTATTAGATATTAGATTTTCAGAATTAAACCAAGATACTAGTGGTGGTTTAGACCCTACGTTGCAAACAGACGTAGATAATAGATTTTCACCTAATATAGGAGCGGGTGTATATTATCACACAGAAAAATTTTATGCAGGTCTGTCTGCTCCAAGAATTTTAGAAACTAAACACTTTGAAGAAGGAGCAAACCCAACTGTAGCAAATGAACAAATGCATTTGTACTTAATGACTGGTTATGTTTTTGATTTAAACGAATCATTAAAATTTAAACCAACCATTTTAACTAAAGGCGTAAAAGGAGCACCATTACAAGTAGATTTATCTGCGAATTTTATGCTTAATGATAAATTTATTATAGGTGGAGCTTACCGTTGGAGTGCTGCATTTAGTGGTATGTTCGGGTTTCAAGTATCCGAAGATTTGCTAATTGGATTGGCTTATGATAAAGAAACAACAGAATTAGGTAATACATCTTTTAACGATGGTTCTTTTGAACTTATGTTGCGATATGATTTTATTAAAACCAAGAAAAACTTAAAATCGCCTAGATTCTTTTAAAACATACAATCTTAATTTTATAGACCTTAAAAACACTTTTACTTGTAAAGGTGTTTTTTCTTTTTATAGTGCTCATAAATAACATAAAGGTCTTATTTTTGTAAGACTATGATTGAAGAACAGGTAATATTAGTTAACGAGCAGGACCTCCAAATTGGTACAATGGCAAAGATGGAAGCACATGAAAAAGCGCTTTTACATAGAGCATTTTCTGTTTTTGTAATGAATGATAAAGGAGAGACAATGTTGCAACAACGTGCTGCAGGTAAATATCATTCGCCTTTATTGTGGACAAACACCTGCTGTAGTCACCAACGAGTAGGCGAATCTAATATACAAGCTGGCAAAAGAAGATTACAAGAAGAAATGGGTTTTGTAACAGAGCTTACAGAGTTGTTTTCTTTTATATATAAAGCTCCTTTTGATAACGGCTTAACAGAACATGAACTAGATCATGTAATGATTGGTAAGTATAACGACTTGCCGGCCATAAACAAAGAAGAAGTAGAAAACTGGAAATGGGTAGCTTTAGATGATATTAAAGCAGACATTACAGAGAATCCACAGAATTATACAGAATGGTTTAAAATTATTTTTGACCGTTTTCATAACTATACACTACAAAACCAATACTAGTATGAAGGTTAAAGTAAGTAGAAAAGCACATTTTAATGCAGCTCATAGATTGCATAATAAGAGCTGGGATACAGAAAAAAATAAAGCTGTTTTTGGATTGTGTAGCAATCCAAATTACCATGGACATAATTATGAACTTATAGTTAGTGTAGCCGGAGAAATAGATCCAGAAACTGGTTTTGTTATGGATATGAAAGTTTTAAAAGATCTTATTAAAGAAAAAATAGAGAATGCTTTAGATCATAAAAACTTAAATGTAGAAGTGCCAGAATTTAAAGAACTTAATCCTACGGCAGAGAATATTGCTGTTGTTATATGGAATAAATTAAGATCAGAAATTGATGCTTCAAAAGAATTAGAAATTGTATTGTACGAGACACCACGTAATTATGTAACGTACTCGGGCGAATAACACTAAAAATATCAAATTAAAACAACACATATGTATCCGTTAAAATTTAATCCTATTTTAAAAGAAAGACTTTGGGGAGGCACTAAGTTAAGAGATGTTTTACACAAACCAATAGAAACAGATATTACAGGAGAAAGCTGGGAATTGTCTACTGTAAAAGGAGATGTTTCTGTTGTGTATAATGGTGATTTAGCTGGTACATCTTTACAAGATTTAATTAATACGCAGACAAACGACCTTTTAGGTAAAAGTGTTGCAGAGCGTTTTGGAAAAGAATTTCCTATTCTAATTAAATTTATAGATGCCAAACAAGACCTATCTATACAACTGCACCCTAATGATGAGCTTGCTAAAAAAAGACATAACTCTTTTGGTAAAACAGAGATGTGGTATGTTATGGATGCTGACCAAGATGCAGAACTTATTGTAGGTTTTAATAAGGATGTAGCAAAAGAAGAATATGCAGCTAGTATAGAAAACGATACCTTATTAGATTTATTAAACTATGAAAAGGTAAAAGAAGGCGATACTTTTTTTATAAATACGGGTAAAATACACGCAATTGGCGCAGGTGTTTTATTAGCGGAAATTCAGCAAACATCTGATGTTACGTATAGAGTTTTTGATTTTAATCGTAAAGATAAAAACGGAAACTTAAGAGAATTACACACAGAGCAAGCCTTGGATGCTATAGATTATACTAAGAAAGACGATTTTGTAGTAGATTATAAGACACAAGATAATACCGTAAATACAATGGTAGATTGTCCTTATTTTAAAACAAATTTTATAGAACTTACACAAAATTTACAACAAGATATTAGTAGTAGAGATTCTTTTACTATTTATATGTGCGTTGGAGGTTCTGCTACTATAAAAAATGAGTTTGGAGAAGCAAGTATTGTAAAAGGAGAAACCATTCTTGTTCCTGCTTTATCTAAAACGGTAAGTATAGCGTCTAATGGCGCAAAGCTATTAGAGGTAACTATATAACTATTTACAGGCTTTAAGTAATATATTAGAGGTAAGAAACCTCTTTGTATGAGTTAAATATGTATTTTTGCAAAAAAAAATAATACAGATGGCAAGCATAAAAGATTTAAAAAAGGATATCAATTTTGTTTTAGGAGATATTATTGAAGCAGTATACTTTTGGGAAGCAACTTCTAAATCAAAAGATTCTAACGAAGGTTCTAAAATTATAGATTCTGCAATTGTTACTTTTGATGATTTAATCGCGAAGGTGAATAAAAAAGATGTAGAAAGTAGAAGTAAGCACTTAGCAGCTGTTCGTAAAGAATTAGAAACTAAAGCTACAGAATTAATAGCAGACGTTAACAAATTAGGTTAATTTTTACTATTTATACAAAATAAAAACATCCACCATTGGTGGATGTTTTTTTATGTCTATTTGTTAGCAGCTTTTACTTTGCTAATATGTAATTTTAGTTCTTTTCCGTATTTAGAAGTAGATATACTATCTGGTAAAGAATTGTATATAGAGTCTAAATATTTTACGTTAACATCTGGTACTTCTGTTAATGCTAAATAAGGGGCTACGTAAGATTCTTTATGGTTCAAAGAATAATTTAATGCGTATAAATAGCTGCGTAAATTATTTTTAGATAATAGTTTATTTAAAGAGTCAATAGCTTGCTCGTTCCCTTGTATTCCTGGTAATTGTGCAGTTTGTGCTATTCTTAAAGCTTCTGCGTTAAATCTAGATGAATTTTTTCTAAATTCTTCAAGCTTTGTTTGTGCATTAGAACCATTAATTTTTGCATTTAGCGCAAATGTATTCCAAGCTGTGTTTATAGTAATATTTCCTGGCACCCCAAAAAATGTAATTCTATCGTTAAACTCAGAATTATCAGACTTGTCTAAGTATAAATAAAATATCTCTGGGCTTTCTAATTCTGTAGAAAGGTTAAAATGACCATCGCCATCAATTTTTAAAGAATCAACTGTAACTAAAACAGTATCGTTTACCTTTTGTAGGTATAGTGTTCCTTTCTTTAAGCCTTTTACATTACCAGAAACAACCATAGTGTTTTCTGTTGTAGAGTTACAAGCAATAATGCTTAAGCCAAGAAGAAATAAAAGAAAAAATCTATTCATTTTTGTATTTTTTTAAGTGCGACAAATATCATTAATTTTTCTTAAAGAATCGTTAAAGCTTTTTATTTTGTGTATAACTTTTTAATTACAAACCAGAGGCAACTTCCATAAGGTATGCACATAGTAATGCACCTCCTGTGCCTACTACATAACCAAAAACGGCTAATAACACCCCTACAGATGTTAAAGAAGGGTGAAACTCGGCTGCTACAATAGGCGCAGAAGCAGCACCACCAACATTAGCTTGGCTACCTACGGCTAAAAAGAAATAAGGAGCCTTTATAAGTTTTGCAACGACTATTAATAAACCAGCGTGTATGGCAATCCAAATAAGTCCAATAACAATTAAACCAGGATTTTCAAAAACTTTAAGTAAGTCCATTTTCATACCAATAGTAGCTACTAATATGTAAATAAAGACACCGCCTATTTTACTAGCGCCAGCACCTTCATAATTTTTGGCTTTTGTAAAAGATAATGATATACCAACAACTGTAGCGATAACTACCATCCAGAAAAAGCTAGATCCTAGAAACGATAAAAAGCTTTTTTTATCTGCTACAGCAGCAACATTATCTATAAGATACGTACTAATATTTTCTCCTAAAAAGTGAGCTAAACCAACGGCAGTAAAAGCAAAGAAAAGCAACATCATATAATCTTGAGTTGTTGGTGTTCTCGTAATTTTATCTGTAAAAGCTGTAACTTTTGCTTTTAAAGTTTCTATGGCAGAAGCATCTGCATTTAACCATTTATCTATTTTAGTAGTTTTACCTACACCATATAGAATTACGGCCATCCAAATATTGGCAACCACAACATCTATAAGTACCATACCACCATATTTTTCTGGGTTATACTGAAAAATTTCTAGCATAGCAGCTTGGTTTGCTCCTCCACCTATCCAACTACCAGCAATAGTAGATAATCCTCTCCAGATGGCATCAAAATCGTTACCGCCAACTGTTTCAGGAGAAAATATAGATACAATAAGTATAGCAATTGGTCCGCCAATAATAATACCAACAGAACCGGTTAAAAACATAACCAATGCTTTAGATCCTAAACTCTTTATCGCTTTTAAATCTATGCTTAACGTCATTAAAACCAAGGCAGCAGGTAGCAAATACCTACTAGCCATATAATACAAGTTAGATTCGTGCTCCGTAACAACTCCAGTTTTATCTGTAGTTTCCCAAATTTCGGCAATAACACCAGTAGAAGTTAAAATTGCTGGTAATAAATAACAAAGTAAAATACTAGGAACAAAAGTGTAGAATTTTTTCCAAAATCCTGTTCCTTTTGCTGAGGTGTAAAATACAAAACCTAGACAAAGGGTTAATAATCCAAAAACAACTTTATCATCTGTAATTAAAGGTTCTATCATAGAATAGCGATACTAAAATGTGAGTTTCCTCAAATATACTTAAATTAAGATGTTTTGCTTAATAAAATGTGCAACTCCGTTTTCTGTGTTTTTTAAGGTGGTGTGTTTGGCAATTTTTTTAACCTCATCTCGCCCATTACCAACAGCAACACCGCAACCAACATGTGCAAGCATTTCCATATCGTTGTAGTTGTCACCAAAAGCAATTACATCTTCTAAAGTTTCATCTTTTAAAAGTAATTCTATGGCAGATAGTTTAGATATGGTTTTAGGTGCAACTTCTATAAGTGTATCGTTAGACCTGTAAAAATGAAGGGTATCTGCTAATAAGTTAGATAGTTCATTAAAAATAGCATCTGTAGTTTCCTTAGTGCCCATTAGCATTATTTTATGAGCGCCAACGCCTCTCTTTTCCCAATTGGTTAAGGTTGTTTGTGTGTCTTCAAAAATGGGTTCTGCTTTAGTGTGGTGTATTTCTTTTTGTACACGCTCAGAATCTTCCGGCACATACCACTCATCCATATAATACAAGCCTAGTTTTACAGAGTGTTGTTCTGCGATTTTGTGTATGGTTTGTAATTCCTTGCTGTCAATAAAAGTAGAAAACAGTTCTTTGTTACTGTCTAAAACCAAAGCACCATTGTAACAAATAATAGGTAAATTTTCTATACCAAGTCTTTCTTGTAAATAGCGCATAGATTTTGGCATTCTTGCGGAAACTAAAATTACTTTAATGTGTTTTTTTATCCTATTTATTTCTGATATGGTAACGTCAGAAACATCATTCTTTGTAGTTAATAAGGTTCCGTCTAAATCAGAACATAAAATTTTATACGTCATTTTATAGCAAACTAAATTATTCTTCTTCTTTCTTTTTTGGCTCTCTTTTAGCTTCTTTTAAGCTTTTCATCAACATCCATTCTATTTGCCCATTGGTGCTACGAAATTCGTCAGAAGCCCATTTTTCAATCGCCTTTAACATATCTTCATTTAACCGTAGTGCAAATGCCTTTTTTTTACTCATTTCTTAGTGTCTAATAAAATCTTCAATTACGTTTAAAAGTTCTTTAGAGATATTAAAGTTTGATGAAGTATATGATTCTTGATTTTCAGTAACTGAATTTACAACCTTTAAAACGTGATTCATTTTAGGAATAATTTTTAAAGTAGCTTTTGGATATGCATCTTTTAATAATTGTGCATCGTCTGTACTAACTTGAAGGTCCGAATCACCATTTAAAATTAAAGCAGGAATGTGCAATTTTTTAATTTCTGCAGCAGGATCTATTTTTGCCCATTGCTTTATAAATTTTTGATATACAGGCTGAAAAACACTTATTAAAAGCGGATTAACCTCTTTAATAGTATCTGTTGTCATAAGCTCTGTAAATTGTTCTTTAGCCATTTTACCTAAACCTGGATTCTGATTTGTTAGCTGTTCTACTATTATTTTATCTATGGTTTTACCTGCGCCAGCAATAGAAATAAAAGAAGATATTACCTTGTCTTTCCGATTGTTAATAGCTAACATACCCACCAAAGAACCTTGGCTATGTCCTATTAAATGGATGCTACTAAACCGGTTATCGCCTTTAAAGTTATCTACAGCAACATTTGCATCATCTGTAAAACTAGCAAATGTAATTTTTGATAATTGCTTAATGTTACTTAATGTAGCAGATCTTTTATCATAACTATAAAAAGAGAATCCTTTTGCATTTAAGCTATCTCTTAGTGTTTTTATATACCCAATTTGTATCATAGTACCAGCTTGGTTTCCATTACGATCTGGATTTCCGGAACCTTGAATAAAAATGATAAGAGGAGTTTTCTTTTTTGCAGCAGGTATGGTTAAAGTGCCAGGTAAACTAATATCTCCATTTTTTAAATGTAACTCTTCAGTTTTTACTTCTTGAGCCCAAATTAGAGTAGGGAGTAACATACATAGCAGTAGAAAATTTTTCATAGTTATCTGTTTTTATCGCGTTCTAAAATTACTTTAAAGTAGCTAGAACCATTTATAGCAACAGAAGATTTTACAATCCAGCCCTCTCTTGCAAGAGAGTTTAGTTCATCTTCAAAATCACCATCTGAATTTCTTAGTTTGGCTTTTTGTTTTATAATTTTGTATTCTTTCATTTTCTTAGTGATTTAAAGTTCCGGCATTAACAATAGGAGAAGCATCTTTATCTGAACACAAAACAACCATTAAATTGCTTACCATTGCGGCCTTACGTTCATCGTCCAAATCTACTATGTTTTTTTTACCTAGTTGGTCTATGGCCATTTCTACCATACTAACTGCACCTTCTACAATTTTATGTCTTGCAGCAACAATAGCTGTAGCTTGTTGCCTTTTAAGCATTGCATTAGCAATTTCTTGTGCATAGGCTAAATAACCAATACGAGCTTCTAAGACTTCAATACCAGCCATAGAAAGTCTTTCTTGTACTTCTTTCTCTAAGGCAACACTAACCTCGTTTACACTAGATCTAAGTGTTATATCTTCTGTGTGCCCTTCGTCTGCAAAATTATCATAAGGATACATACTAGCAAGTTTACGTACTGCAGCATCAGTCTGTACGCGAACAAAATTTTTGTAATCATCCACCTCAAAAGCAGCCATAAAAGTATCGGTAACTCGCCATACTAAAATGGTACTAATCATTATTGGGTTACCTAGTTTATCATTTACTTTTAATCGTTCACTATCAAAGTTACTAGCTCTTAAAGAAATAGATTTTTTGGAGTAAAAAGGCAGAACCCAGTAGAAACCATTTTCTTTAATTGTACCTACATACTTACCAAATAGTAATAAAACTTTAGAACTATTAGGATTTACTAGTACAAATCCAGGAAATAAAGCTGCGGCTAAAATAATGCCTAATACATAAATAGGACTGTCTTTAGTAATAAGCATATAGAAACTTAATAAGGCTAACGCAATAAATATAATTAAGACAATATAACCGCTTAATGGTGTGGTAGTTTTTTCTTTTGACATGATGTTTGGTTTTTTATGATATTAAAATGATATCATAAATATATCAATTTTATTTTAATTGCTTTTGAAATCTTTACTTTTTTTCTTATTAGGGTTTTTAAATAGACGTTTTAAAAAGCCATCTTTTTTAGAAGGTTGGCAGTCTAACGACTGTAAAACTGCATCTGTAGGTTTTTTAAATTTTGCTTTAGTGATGTAATCAAAATCTGAATTTTTATTCATTTTCTGCAGTAACAATGCAAAAGCGGGTAATGCAGCATTAGCACCTTGACCAAGACCTGTACTTTTAAAGCCTATTTCATGATTATCTAAACCAACCCAAGTAACACTAACTAGTTTAGGTGTTACGCCAACAAACCAAGCATCTTTATTATTTTGTGTTGTTCCTGTTTTACCAGCAATATCGTTAGTTAACTTATAGGAATTTCTTATTCTGGCTGCAGTACCTGTATTTATAGTAGCTTTCATAAGCTCTATCATAATCATATTAGTTTCTGGTGAAAAAGCTGGCTCTTTAGAAGTAGTGGGTTTAAAAGATTCCATAATAGAGTCTTTACTATTGGTAATGTGTTTAATAAGTATTGGTGTACTGTGTTTGCCATTGTTTACGTAGCTTGTATAGGCTGTAGCTAGTTCGCTTATTTTTACCTCTGCTGTTCCTAAAGCTAAAGAAGGTAAATTGGGAAGCTCTGCTGTAATTCCCATTTTTTTAGCTTGGGCTATGGTATTAGGTATGCCTGCTTTTTCTAATACTTTTACGGCAACAGTATTTACAGAATTACTTAAAGCTTCTTTCATTGAATAATTAAGAAAGGTCTCGTCTTTGGAACCAGTATTAGATGGACTCCATTGTTTTAAATTTTTATATTCGACTTCTTCAGCAGAAAAATATGTACAAGGGCCAATGCCTTGTTCTAAAGCTGTAGTATATACTATAGGTTTAAAAGTAGAGCCAACTTGTCTTTTACTTTGTGATATGTGGTCGTACTTATATTGTTTAAAGTCAATACCACCAATCCACACTTTTACCTCTCCGTTTTCTGGATCTAGAGCCAATGAACCAATGTTTAAAAATTTACTATAGTGCTTAATACTATCTATAGTACTAGCTTGTAAAGTGGAATCTTTATCCCAGTTAGATAATGTCATTGTCTTTTTTTTGTTTAAAGAATCTAGTATTTGCGCTTCTGCTAAACCTAATTCCTTTAGTTTTTTATACGGTAAAGATTGTTTTATAGCTTTGTTAATAATGCTTTTGTTTGTTAGCCAAGGAGCATTTTTGCCATAACTTTTTTCAAAACTAGATTGTAAACCTTTCATATGCTCCTGCATAGCTTCTTCTGCTAAAACTTGCATCTTATAATCTAGTGTGGTGTATATTTTTAAGCCAGAGGTATAAATGTTTAAATCACTCCCAGCATCATTCTTATCTTTTACCCATTTTAAAAGCTGTTTTCTAACTTCTTCTCTAAAATAAGGAGCAACACCATCGTTATAATTAAAATCTCTATAGTCTAATTCTAAAGGTGTTTTAATGAGGCTGTCTTTTAGTTTTTGGTCTATGTAGTTATTTGTATGCATAGCTTGCATAACGAGGTTTCTTCTGCCTTTACTTTTTTCAGGAAAAACTCTTGGGTTATAACCATAGGTTGCTTTTAACATACCTACCAATGTAGCAGCTTCTGGTATACTTAAATTTTTAGTGTGTTTGTTAAAGAATTTTAAGGAGGCACTTTCGATACCAAAAGTATTATCGCCAAAAGAAACCTGATTTAAATAATAAGAAAGAATCTCTTCCTTATTGTAGATGCTTTCTAACTTGCGAGCAATAAACATCTCTTTAATTTTAGAAACGGCCAAGTTTAATGTGCCACTTTTAGTTCTTGGATATAGTTTTTTTGCCAGTTGTTGACTAATTGTACTACCGCCACCAGAAGATTTATCTCGTAATAAAATGCTTTTAAAAGCAACTCTAAGCATACTTTTATAGTCTATACCACTATGGTCATAAAAACGCTCATCTTCAATGGCTACTAATGCTTCTGTTAAGTGTTTAGGGAATTCTGCATATGCAATAGGTTGCCTATCTAATAAGTAGTATTTACCTATTAAAACACTATCTGCAGAGTATACTTCTGATGCTTGTTGGTATTTAAGTGATGTTAACTCCTCTTTACTTGGTAATTTTCCCCAAAGTCCAGTGTATACGCTGGTAATAAATAGTATACCTATACAAATAAGGCCAAGTAGAGCTATGACACTATATCTTAAATACGGGTTCTTTATTTTTTTTAAAATCAAAATAGTCTGTTTTAGGGTATAAGGATAAGTTAAAAAAATAAAACCAACTAAAAAATAACAATAGTTTAAAATACAATTTTCTATTTTTGTCAAAAAATAACGAGAATGAAAAACATATGTATACTGCTTTTTTTAGCAGTTCAGGTTTCTTTTGCTAACAATGTATTTTGGGGTAAAACAGGACATAGAACAGTTGGCGAAGTTGCGCAAAAAGAACTAAGTAGAAAAGCTAAAAAGGCAATTAAAGAATTGTTAGATGGCCAAGATTTGGCTTTTGCATCTAACCACGCAGATGATATAAAATCTGATAGAACTTTTAAGGCGTATTCTCCTTGGCACTACGTTAACTTTCCTGCAGATAAAAAATATACAGACATCACACCACCACCAGAAGGAGATTTAATGGTTGGTATAGAAAAATGTTTGTCTGTTTTAAAAGATAAGAACAGCTCTAAAAAAGATAAATCTTTTCATTTAAAAATGTTAATTCACTTAATTGGAGATATGCACCAGCCTTTACACGCTGGCCACGCAGAAGACAAAGGTGGTAACGATATACAAGTACGTTGGTTTAATGACGGAACAAACTTGCACCGTGTTTGGGATTCTGATATGATAAACTCTTATGGTATGAGTTATACGGAGTTAGCGGGTGCTTTACCTAAGCTAAATAAAAAAGAGGTTGCAAAAATACAAGATGGTACTGTTTACGACTGGATTGAAGAATCTCAGGATTTAGCAGAAGAAGTTTATAAGTCTGCTGAGGTTGGAGAAAAATTAGGATACAGATACAGTTATCTTCATATGGATCAATTACGTGGACAATTATTAAAAGGTGGTTTGCGTTTGGCTAAGGTCTTAAATGACTTATATAAATAATTTTAACGATTATTTTGAAGCTATGCCTAACTTATTTTGGTTTTTGGCATAATTATTGAAAATTACATAGTGTAGTTGCGTATGAGGATATTAGTAAGCCAAATCCAATCTTATTAAAGGCAGTATGTAACTCACAATGAAACTAGGATAACATAAAAAAAAAGGTCTTTATATACTAAAGACCTTTTTTTTTGCTCTATTTTTAAATTGGATGCAGTATCGTTATTTACGCTACAATAGTTTTAAGCTCGTTTCTGTATTCAGACGGGTTTTGCCCAGTAAATTTTTTAAACGATTTATTAAAGTGAGAAAAGTTATTAAAACCACACTCAAAACAAACCTCTGTAATACTCATCTTTTGCTCTGCCAATAATTTAGATGCGTGTACCAATCTATATTCATTGGTAAACTGAATAAAGGTTTTGTTGGTTATTTTTTTAAAGTACCTACAAAAAGAGGGTACCGTCATATTAACTAAAGACGCAATACTGTCTAAGGTAATCTCTTCTCTAAAGTTAGTTTTTACATAATTAAAGATAACATTAATACGGTCGTTGTCTTTAACTTCAGTTTTCATAGAAAAACCTTCTGCATTTAATAAGGTGTATTCTTTAGACTTACCAAGCTCGTTTAATATGTTTAAGATTGATATTAAACGTTGAAAATCGGTTTGGTACTCTAATACTTCAATTTTATCTCCAATTTTTAACTTGGTGTTGCCATGAAAAGCAATACCACCTTTACAGGTATCTAATAAAGATTTAATATTTCTTAGTTCTGGTAGGTTAAAAAAATTAGCCCCTAAAAAATCGGGTAACATTTGTACAACCGTTTCGCTTTTGTTTTTTGTTAGTACATCTGTAAGTCCACAATGAGGTAAATTACCATCTATTAAAATTAAATCGCCATCTGTGTAATAAGATATGTGACTCCCTATTTGTCTTTTTCCAGAGCCGCCATTAACATAAACCAGTTCTATCTCTGGATGATAATGCCAGGTGTTGTTTTTGTTATTTGTAGCCTCATCAAACTTCTGATATGTAAACGAATGACCAAAGTCTGGTGCAATAGCTTCAAAAATGGGTTTTTGGTTCGACATTATAAATAAATTTAAATACAAAAATAGAATAACTATATGTTTTTAAAAACATTTTAAGGTTCATTTTGTATGTTAAATTAACATTAAGTAAGTGTTGTCGTAGTATTGTGGTTAATATAGCATAGATATTGGAAAATATAGAGGTAAAATTAACCGAATACCCCACATATATTTGCAGTGTAATTATTTAGCAATCAAAACAAAAAGAATAATCCTAAAAAAGTAAACCTATGAAAACAATTTTTAAATTCTCGACCCTAGTTCTATTTTTGTTTGTGTCAACTGCAAGTTTTGCAGATGAATCTTCACTAGAATTAGTTACTAAAAAAGACTCTAAAGATTTAGTCTTTAAATTTGAGGCAAAAAATCTTCAAACAGTAATAAAATTCGAAGATCAATATTCGGGGGTATTTTATTCGGAAGAAATAGAAAATGAAGCCGTTTATTCTAAAAAATTCAATGTAATGAATTTAGAAGATGGACATTACTTTTTAAACGTAGAAAATATGTTAAAGAAGGTTTCATATGCAATACACATTAAAAATGGTAATGTTATTGTAGATGAAAAAATAGAAGAGGCAAAACCAATTTTTCAGAAAAGAGGAGACTTAGTACTAATGAGTTTCTTAAATAAAAAGAAAGGTAAAGTTGTTGTTTCTGTATATGATTTAGAAGGGAACGAAGTATACGAAGAAACTTTTAATAATAAATTACGAGTAGAGAAAGCCTTTAGATTTACAAATTTTGCAGAAGAAGAATTTAGATTTGTTGTAGAAGTAAACAAAGGTAAGTACAGTAAATTAGTAAGTTTAGACTAGTTATAATTGAGTATTGTTGATAAAAAAGAGGCTATTTATAGCCTCTTTTTTTTTGTTTTAAAATTGCAAATACCAGTACGCCCAATACATTAAGGCAAACTGTAAAGGTATACGCAAAACTAATATGTAAAAAGGTATGCCAGCAGCGGCCTTTTTGCTAGTGAGCATATAGAAATGCACCAATAAAAAAACAGTGAGCATTGCTACTAATGCGTAAATGGCATAGTTTTTAGAAGAGGCAAAGCACAAGCCAAAACCAATAAAAACTTCTACTATACCGCTAACATAGACTAGAGATAAGTGTTTGGGTAAATATCTAGGCATAATACGCATATATATATTAGGCTTTATAAAATGCATAAAACCAGCAAAAATATAGAGCAAAGCCATTAGGTATAAATGCCAAGGATAAATCATATTTTTATAAGTATTTAGCTAAACGTTCTCTTTTTTTCTCTGGTAGAGCAGTATTGTTAACCGCTAATTTTACGTGCTCTAATTTTTTTTCTTTGGAATATAGAAGCTTGTAAAAGTCTTGTGTCGTAAGTGAGTTGTTAGATTGTTCTATTAATGTTAAAGAGTCTCCGGTTTGCACATTACCCTCTTCTAGGATACGAATATAGGTCCCGGGACGATTGTGAGCAATAAACTGTTTTAATACTTCTTGATTTCCAAAACGTATTCCTAGTTTATAACAAGGTTCTCTAGGTTGCGATATTTGTACAACTGCAGATCCAATTTTGTAAATGTCTCCTATTCTAAGTGTAGCTTCATTTAAACCTTCTATGGTTAAGTTTTCTCCAAACATTCCCCAATCCCAATCTAAAGTAGGGTATAAGCTTTTCCAATACTCATACACATCAGCGGAAAATAAATAACAAGCTTTGTATATGCCACCATGGTGTTTCCGGTCTATTACAGTATCATTTACAACATCTGTACTTTTTAGATGTAAAGGGTTGGTTGTAGGATATTTGTAAATTCCTGTTACTTCTTCTTTACCATTCCATAGTATTTTGGTAGGTTTTCCAAGGTTTGTTGCTACTACTTTCATTCTATAAAGATAAAAAACCATTGCATATAAATACAATGGTTTTCATTAAGTAGTTTTGGTTAAGGAGTAACTATAGCTCTTCCTTGTCCATTTTTTTTACCATAAAAAAGCCGATTAACAAAGCGGTACCTGCTGTTATAAAAGTTGTGCCTACAGCAACAGCTTCGTCTAAGCCCATATTTATAAAAATATTACCTAATAATATACCTAAGCCAATACCTATTACAAGTAAAGAAAAATTTAGTGTAAGTATTTTCCAAATTGGCGCTGCTTTGTCTTGTTTGCCTTTAACAAATATACCTGCGTCTACACCTTTTTCTATTAAAGCTAAGCGTTCTTTGTTACGTGTAGAAAAGAATAAGTAAAATACGCCAAAGATAGATGCAAATATTAATGCTACAATTAGTACTTCTGGTCCCATAGTTATGTAATTTAAATTGATTAATTTTATTTTGTTCTTATGGTAAGACGACAGTTTTAAAATTATGGTTACAAGTTTATCAAAAAAATATTTTTTAGCTACTTTGGTAACCAAACCAATTATAAAGTCGTCTAACCTACAAATGACTAATACAAACGACCAACATTATATAACTAAAATACTTGCCGGTGATGCGCAAGCCTATACATTTCTTGTAAATAAGTATAAGGATATGGTTTTTACATTGGCCATTAGAATGTTGCGTAATAAGGAAGAAGCAGAAGAGGTGGCACAAGATGCATTTGTAAAAGCATATACAAAACTAGACAAGTTTAAAGGAGATGCTAAATTTTCTACTTGGCTATATAAAGTGGTTTACAATACAAGTTTAGACCGAATAAAAAAACTAAAAAAAGATGCTTTGGTTGTGCCTATAGAAAATGTAACTGAAAGAAGTTTACAGACAATAGACAATGCTTTAGAGCAGATGCAAGATAAAGAGCGTACAGCGGCAATACAAGAATGCATAGCATTATTACCAGCAGATGAAAGTGCTTTATTAACCTTGTTTTATTTTGATGAGCTATCGCTTAAAGAAATAGCAAAAGTAACAGCAACATCTGTAAATAACTTAAAAGTTAAATTGTTTAGGAGTAGAAAAAAATTAGCAACAATAATAGAAACTAAGGTCTCTCCAGAAATAATAAATATATATGGATAAGGAACAAAAAAATATAGACGAGTTTATTAGCAAAGCAATGCAGTCTTTGCCCGTAGAGAAAACATCTGTAGATTTTACAGATCTAATTATGTCTAAAATAGCAGTAGAAAAACCGTCTACAGTAACAACCTATACATCTTTAATATCTAAGCCAGTTTGGGTACTTATTTTTGTGCTAATAAGTGGTTTATGCGTGTACCTATCATTCTTTGGAACAGCAGAAAATTCAAGTTGGTTGCCAAGTGCAAATTATAATGCATTAACATCTGTATTTAAAAATATACATTTAAATAGTAGTTTGATATATGGTATAGTGGCTCTTGCGTTAATGACTTTAATACAGGTCCCTATTTATAAAAATTATTACAAAAATAAATTTCAGGTATAAATACCTTAAAACTTACTTATTTTTAAGCCATCACTAAAATTTAGTGATGGTTTTTTTTGTTAAAAATGAAACCCTTTAAAAAAGTAATCGTTTTTAAGATAGAATACTTACAAAGATTTATGCAACAAACCACCAACCAAATAATTGCAGGCTGTAAAAAAGGAGATAAAAAATCTCAGCTACAGTTGTATACAAATTATTGTGACGCAATGTTTGCCATTGCTTGTAGGTATTTAAAGAACCAAGAAGATGCAAAAGATGCAATGCAGGAGAGCTTTATAAAGGCTTTTGGTAAAATTAATAATTACGAGTCAACATACACAATAGGAGCTTGGCTAAAACGAATTGTAATTAACCAATGTTTAGACGTATTAAAAAAGCAAAAGTTAATTTTTGAGGATTTAGATGATGTTGTGTATGAGTTTGAAGAAGAATCTGATTGGTATTTTAATGATGAAATACAAAAAAAAGATGTCCTAAAAGCAATGGAATCTTTGTCCTATAAATATAAGCTAGTAGTGCAATTGTACTTAATAGAGGGGTATGATCACGAAGAGATATCACAGATTTTACAGTTGCCAATAAAAACCTCTAGAACACATTTAAGAAGAGGGAGAATGCAGTTGCAAGAATTGTTAAGTGAAACCAAAGTAAAAACGAATAAAGAAATTATTCAGCAAAAATAAAGGAGATGAAAAATTTGAGAAACAGTTTTACTGAAGATGATTTTCCTAAAAAAGAATTACCAGTAACACATAAAGATGAGTTTTTAGAAAAGTTAAGCAAACTGCCATCTAAAAAAAAGTATAATTATAGGTTGATGAAGATTGCGGCAGTATTTGTTTTACTTGTAGGGTTGGCATTTGTATTTGTGCAGCAGAATGCTACAGATGATGAAGACGAAGTAAATACAGTGCAAATTACGAAAGAACTTAAAAAAGTAGAAACAGAGTATTTAGCTAATATAGATACAGAATGGAAGAATTTTTTAGCTGTGGCCACAGATGAAAAACTAATACGCAGGTATAAACAAAAGCTAACACAGTTAGATGCGGATTACAAGCAAATTTCTAAAGAATTTAAAGCCGACAAAAACAATCTTTTTGTGGTAGAAGATTTAATTAGAAATCTGCAAACGCGCCTAAGTTTGCTAAAAGATATACAAAAACATATAAAAATATTAAACGCTAAAAAAGATCAAAATGAAACAGCCATATAAAATTTTACTATTATTAATCTTAATTACAACAGGAGTAGTTAGCGCGCAAGAGGTAGTTGTGTATAAAAAGGATTTTGAAGTAAATAAAGAAGGTAAAGTAACTCTTAATCTATTTACTGATGAAGTCTTAATAGAGAAGTCTATAGATAATAAAGTACACGTGGATTATTCAGTTTCTTTTACGAAATACTCAAAAAGGCAGATGCAAAATTATGTAGAAGCTATTAAAGTGACAACAGAGAAAGAAGGCGGTAATCTGGCAATAACGAGTAGAGGGAAAAATTCGAAATATCGTTTTTTTGAAATTATAACATCGGATAAAATGGCCCTTTATTTAAGAAGTAGAGACACTGTAAATATAAGAAAAACAAAAGATTCTATAGTTAAAGAAATGTATGCTGGTTACAAGCCATATTTAAAATCTATTAAAGTTAAGCCGAATAAGGCGAAGTATAGTTATGAGAAATCTAAGGGAGTAAGGCCTAAGTTTGTTATTAAAGTTCCTGAGGGTGTTATTTTAAAAGTTAATGGTTCTAGTAGTCAAATTAAATTTAATAAAATAGAAAACCAGACTGAATTAAAAATTAAAAGAGGCGGTGTAATTTTAGATAAAATAACAAATAGCAAAAGTAGATTTCATATAAAGGATGGTTATTTTTATGCAGCAGAAATTGAAGGAGCTCAATTTTATTTTAACGATGTTTATAAAGGTTTAATTGGGAGCATTAAAAACGCAACTATAGAAAATGACTTTTCAAAAGTGGAAATTGCAGAACTAAAAGAGAATGTAAAAATTAATGATTATAATGGTGTCTTTTGGTTTTACAATTTAAATAATAATGCGAGTTTTAATTTAGATTCAGATTACTCTAAATTAAACATATATGGTAAGGGAGAAAATAATAATCTTATAAATGCCTTTACATCTAAAGTTAAAGAAGGTTCAAATCCTGCAGCAAACTTTACGTTAGAGGACCAGAATATAAATTTAAAAGTAGCTAATGGTTTAATTTATTACCATAACTAAAAATAGAGTAGTAGTATAAAAAAATCCGCATCAAGTAATTGATGCGGATTTTCTATTTTTAAGCCTAATAGTAAATGTTACTTTACCATTTCGTAACTTCTTTTAATAAAGTTTGTAAGCTCTTCACCTTTTAATAAACCTTTAGATAAACGTGCTAAGTCTAACGATTGGTTTATCAAACGTTTTTTAGTTTCTGGAGTATCTGCATTTAAAATTTCCGAAACTAAATCGTGGTTTGTGTTAACAATTAGGTTGTACATTTCTGGCATATTACCCATACCAAACATACCACCGCCACCGCCGCTTTGTTGCATTTCTTTCATTCTACGCATAAACTCTGGCTCTGTAATTGTAAAAGGAGAAGCAGCACTATCCATAGCTTCTAATTGTACAGTAAAGCTTTTGTTTGTAATTGTTTCTTCTAGTTCTTTTTTAAGAGCTTCTTTTTCTTCTTCAGAAAGTTTAGATATTTGTTCTTCGTCTTTCTTAATAAGATTGTCTATGTGGTCTGCATCTACTCTTGCAAAAGAAATATTCTCTTTAGAAGTTTCTAATTTTTGCATTAAGTGACTAATAATAGGAGAATCTAATAATAAAACCTCGTATCCTTTAGCTTTTGCAGCTTCAATATAACTGTGTTGTGCTTCTTTATCAGACGCGTATAAAAGAACTAATTTGTTGTCTTTGTCAGTCTGTGTCGCTTTTAATTTTTCTTGTAATTCTTCAAACGTATAGAAAGCACCATCTACAGTTGGGTACAACGCAAATTTGTCAGCCTTGTCAAAGAATTTATCATCAGAAAGCATTCCGTATTCAATAACAATTTTAATGTCATTCCACTTAGCTTCAAAATCTTCTCTGTTATTCTTGTATAAAGAAGCTAATTTATCTGCTACTTTTTTAGAGATGTAAGATGATATCTTTTTAACAGCACCATCTGCTTGTAGGTAAGATCTAGATACATTTAATGGTATATCTGGAGAATCTATAACACCACGTAACATAGTTAAAAACTCTGGAACAATACCTTCTACATTGTCTGTGACAAATACTTGGTTTTGGTATAGTTGTATGCGGTCTTTTTGTACGTTTAAGTCGTTTGTTAACTTCGGGAAATATAAAATACCCGTTAAGTTAAAAGGATAGTCTACATTAAGGTGTATGTGAAACAAAGGCTCCTCAAATTGCATTGGGTATAACTCTCTGTAAAAACCTTTATAGTCTTCATCTTTTAAATCGGCAGGAGCTTTTGTCCAAGCCGGGTTAGGGTTGTTTATAATATTGTCTACCTCTTGTGTTGGTGCAGCATCTTCTTCCTTAGCGTCTTCTGGCTTAGGCAAAGTTTCTGTACGCATACCAAATTTAATTGGTACCGGCATAAATTTGTTGTACTTGTTTAAAAGTTCACTTATTTTACCTTCTTCTAAAAATTCGGTAGAATCATCAGCAACATGTAAAATAATTTCTGTTCCACGATCTGTCTTGTCAGAAGCTTCTAATGTAAAATTAGGAGAGCCATCACAAGTCCAATGTGCAGCAGGTTCGTCTTTAAAACTTTTAGTAATAATTTCTACTTTTTCTGCAACCATAAAAGCAGAGTAAAAACCAAGACCAAAATGACCAATAATACCAGAGTCTTTAGCAGAATCTTTGTATTTGTCTAAAAATTCTTCCGCACCAGAAAAAGCAACTTGGTTAATGTATTTTTCAACCTCGTCTGCAGACATACCTAGACCTTGATCTATAATATGTATTTTTTTTCCTTCTTTATCTACTTTTATTTCGATAACTGGATTACCATATTCTACTTTAGCTTCACCTATAGAAGTTAAATGCTTTAATTTTAATGTTGCATCTGTAGCATTAGATATTAATTCACGTAAAAATATCTCGTGATCGCTGTAAAGAAACTTCTTAATAAGCGGAAAAATATTCTCTACGGATACATTAATCTTACCTGTCGCCATAATTAAATTGTATTTTTTTTAATCCCTAAGAGGGAAACTGATTATTATTTTTAATTCTATTATTACTATGGCAAATAAAATACCAATTAAGGTTACTATGACAAACTGACACACCTTGTGTTAATTATCAGTTTTTTTGGTTATCTTCAATCTATTGTAAATAAAAGGTATCATTATTTATATATTGCAGGCTTAAATAGGGTTTTGCTCTCAAGAAATAAGATTTTAAAGTAGAAAATATGTATAATTCAAAAATAACAGGCTTAGGTCATTATGTACCAGAAAACGTGGTTACAAACGATGATTTGTCTAAAGTGATGGATACCAATGACGCTTGGATACAAGAACGTACAGGTATTAAAGAAAGAAGACACGTAGTAAAAGGCGATGGCGACACTACCACAACAATGGGAGTTAAAGCTGCCAAAATTGCTATAGAACGTGCTGGTATAGATAAGGATGATATTGATTTTATTGTTTTTGCTACGCTAAGTCCAGATTACTATTTTCCAGGACCAGGTGTTTTAGTACAAAGAGATTTGGGAATTAAAACGGTTGGTGCTTTAGATGTAAGAAACCAGTGTTCTGGTTTTGTTTACGCTATTTCTGTGGCAGACCAGTATATAAAAAGCGGAATGTATAAAAATGTTCTGGTAATTGGATCTGAATTGCATTCTCACGGTTTAGATATGTCTACACGTGGTAGAGGTGTCTCTGTAATTTTTGGTGATGGAGCAGGAGCAGCAGTATTAAGTAGAGCAGAAGGTACAGATACAGGTATATTATCTACGCATTTACATTCTGAAGGGCAACACGCAGAAGAATTATCTTTAATTGCTCCAGGTATGGGTAAGCGCTGGGTTACAGATATTATAGAAGATAACGATCCTAATGACGAATCTTATTTCCCGTATATGAATGGGCAATTTGTTTTTAAAAATGCAGTAGTTCGTTTTAGTGAGGTAATTATGGAAGGGTTACAAGCTAATAATTTGGAAGTATCTGATATTGATATGTTAGTGCCACATCAGGCAAACCTTAGAATTTCTCAGTTTATACAGAAGAAGTTTAAGTTAAACGATGATCAGGTATTTAATAATATCATGAAATATGGTAATACAACGGCAGCTTCTATACCAATAGCATTAACAGAGGCTTGGGAGCAAGGTAAAGTTAAAAAAGGTGACTTGGTAGTTTTAGCAGCCTTTGGTAGTGGGTTTACTTGGGGTAGTGTGGTAATTAAATGGTAACCAATACCTAACCTTTATAAAAACACAAAGCCCAGAGTTATAAAACTCTGGGCTTCTTTGTCATCGATAGGCTATACTAAACACTAACCATTAACTATAAAAATACAGCGTTATCAATGACCTTATCTTAAAATGTCTTTATAAATAACTATATATAGTTATAAGACGTAATATTTACAATAAAGTTACATTAGTTAACAAAATTTAACATTAAATTTTCAAAAAATGTCTAAAACCCTTGTTTTTGGTGCTTCGTTGAATCCGAATCGGTATAGTTATCTTGCTGTAAAGAAACTATTAGAAAAGAAAATAACAACAGTAGCGTTTGGTAAAAATTTAGGGACTATTCTACAGCTCCAAATTAAAGATAATTTAACGGATTTTCAAAATATAAATACAGTTACTTTATATTTAAACCCATTTAGGCAGGTAGAATATTACAATTCAATAGTAAAATTGCAGCCAAAGCGAGTAATATTTAATCCAGGAACAGAGAATCCTGAGTTTTACAACATATTGAAAAAGAATAATATAGAAGTTGTGGTAGCTTGTACTTTAGTTTTATTAGCTACAAATCAATATTAAACTGAAAAATATATTACGAGTTAAAAAATATTACAAATAATAAATATTTAACTTTTTGTTAAGATTTTTAAAATTGATTGTATCCCTTTTTACGTATCAACCAAAGACCAAAAAAGGTTAGTAAACCGTTAATTGGTAATAATTCGTACCCAACAATGTATCCGCCAAGTTTTTCTGCTGGTATGTTAGAAATTAATAAAATTAAGATTACGGGTACAATTGCAACTAACCAAGACCATTTGTCTTTTATTTTATGTTTTGTAAAAATACCAAATGCAAATAAGCCAAGTAGCGGTCCGTATGTATAGGTTGCAACTGTAAGCAAGCTATCTATTACGTTACGGTCTAGAATGTTTTTAAAAATTATTATAACAATAATAAGTAAAATGCTCATTCCTATATGTGTAAGCTTGCGGAGTTTCTTTTGTTCTTTCTCTGGCTTTTTTTCAATCCCTAAGAAATCTACACAAAAAGAAGTTGTTAAAGAGGTAAGTGCGCTATCTGCACTACTGTAAGCTGCGGCTATTAAACCTAGCATAAATGTTATGGCTATTGTAATTCCTAATCCGCTATTTAGGGCAATTTCAGGAAAAAGTAAATCTGTTTTAGGTTCGCCCACACCACCAAGAGAAGGTGTAACAATATTAAATTTATTAGCGTAGATAAATAAAAGAGCTCCTAATAGTAAAAATATAAAGTTAACAACGACCAGTACTAGACTAAAAGAAACCATATTTTTTTGTGCATCTTTTAATGTTTTACAACTTAAGTTTTTTTGCATCATATCTTGGTCTAATCCTGTCATACAAATGGCAATAAACATACCTCCGAAAAATGATTTTATAAAATGGTTTTTAGCAAGGAAGTTGTCAGTAAAAAATATTTTATTGTATTGCTGTAGTTCTTCAGACGCTAGTAAACTGCCTAAACTCATATCTAGTTTATCAGTAATAAAATAGATAGATAAACCAACAGACACTAACATAAAAAGTGTTTGTAATGTATCTGTCCAGACAATAGTTTTTATTCCGCCTTTAAAAGTATAGATCCATATAAGTAATATAGAAAGGGTTACGGTAATTTCAAAAGGAATGTTTAGGTCATCAAAAACAAATTGCTGTAATACTAATGCGACTAAAAATAACCTAAAAGAGGCACCTAGGACTCTAGATATAAAGAAAAAGAAAGCTCCTGTTTTGTAACTAACAATACCAAAACGTTCTTTTAGGTACTCGTAAATAGAGGTTACGTTAAGTTTATAGTAAATAGGCATTAATAGGTATGCTATAACAAAATAGCCTACTAAATAACCAAAAACAACTTGCATATAGCTAAACTGTGAGCCTTGGACCCATCCGGGTACAGATATAAATGTAACCCCAGATAAAGAGGCACCGACCATACCAAATGCTACAATATACCAAGGAGATTGTTTTCCTGCTTTAAAAAAGTCTTCGTTAGAATCGTTTTTTCCGGTTAAGTAAGATATAAACAGTAATACTAAAAAGTAACAACCTATAAGAATTAGGATATGTGTAGATGTCATAAAGTAAAAATTACGGGTGCAAAGTACAAAAAGAAAAAATATCATCATAGGTATTAATCCTTCATAAATAACAAGAATAAATTGTAAATTTGTTTAGAAAAATAATTGAATGGAATTCTCTTCTAAGTTGTTAGAAAATGCAGTGTATGAAATTTCTCAGTTGCCGGGAATTGGCAAGCGTACAGCTTTGCGTTTGGCATTGCATTTATTAAAACAACCTAAAGACCAAACTACAGCACTGTCTTCTAGTTTATTAAAATTACGAGAAGAGATTAAGTTTTGCACTAACTGTCATAACATATCTGATGTTGCTTTATGCGAAATTTGCGCAAACCCTAAGCGAGACGAGTCTTTGGTTTGCGTAGTAGAAGATATTAGAGATGTAATGGCGATAGAAAATACTGGGCAATACCGAGGGTTATATCACGTTTTAGGAGGTAGAATATCGCCAATGGAAGGTGTAGGTCCGCAAAACTTAACAATAAATTCTTTGGTTAGTAAATCTAAAGAAGGTATTATAAAAGAACTTATTTTTGCTTTAAGTTCTACAATGGAAGGGGATACAACCAACTTCTATATTTACAAACAAATAGAAAGTTTGGATGTAAAAACATCTACTATAGCGCGTGGTATAGCAGTTGGTGATGAACTAGAATATGCAGATGAGGTTACACTAGGTAGAAGTATTTTAAACAGGGTTCCTTTTGAGAATTCTTTAAAATTGTAATAGTTTGAATTAAAATAAATGCACTAAATACAGTTAAATGGCGTTTTAATTGTTATTTTTGCAAAATTAAGTATATAATTTGCTTTTAAAATAGTAATATGTCAAAGTTTGAATTAAAATTACCTCAGATGGGTGAAAGTGTTGCAGAAGCAACATTAACGACTTGGTTAAAGCAAGTAGGAGATACCATTGAGATGGATGAGGCTGTTTTTGAAATTGCCACAGATAAAGTAGATTCTGAAGTACCCTCTGAAGTAGAAGGTGTGTTGGTTGAAATGCTTTTTAATGTAGATGATATAGTACAAGTTGGTCAGACTGTTGCTATAATAGAAGTTTCTGGAGAAGCAGGAACTACTGTTGCAGCAGATGCTAATGCTGCTAAGGCTGAAGATAAAGTTGAAGCAACACCTGAAGTTGCTGCTATAGAAAACTCTATTGCGGTTGCTAAAGAAACAGTTGCAGTATCACAAGATTTTAGTGATACAGAAAAATTTTACTCTCCTTTAGTTAAAAATATAGCTAAAGAAGAAGGTATTTCTGTTGCGGAATTAGACGCAATAGTTGGTACAGGTAAAGAAGGTAGGGTAACAAAGACAGACATATTAGATTATGTAGAAAATAGAACAGCGCCTAGTAATAATGGTAGTGTTGTTGCAGCACCAAAAAGTGCACCAACACCGCAGTCTGCTCCGGTAAAAGCACAAGCTCCAAAAGCAGCACCAGTTGTTGCGTCTGCAGGAGATGATGTTGTTCCTTTATCTCGTATGGGTAAATTAATTGCGCAGCATATGACGGCTAGTATAGCTACATCTGCACACGTACAGAGTTTTATAGAGGTAGATGTTACCAATCTTGTAAATTGGAGAAATAAAAATAAAAATAGTTTTCAGCAAAGAGAAGGAGAAAAACTAACGTTTACTCCAATTTTTATGGAAGCAGTGGCTTTTGCGCTTAAAAAATTTCCGTTAATAAATATTTCTTTTGATGGCGATTCTGTAATTAAAAAGAAGAATATTAATATAGGTATGGCAGCAGCTTTACCAGATGGTAATTTAATTGTACCTGTGATTAAAAATGCAGATCAATTAAACTTAGTTGGTATGGCAAAAGTGGTAAACGATTTGGCAAACAGATCTAGAAACAATGCTTTAAAGCCAGACGATATTCAAGGGGGAACCTACACAGTAACAAATGTTGGTACATTTGGTAGTGTGTTTGGAACGCCAATTATTAACCAGCCACAAGTTGCTATTTTAGCATTAGGAGCAATACGTAAAGTGCCTTCTGTTATAGAAACTCCGGAAGGAGACTTTATTGGCATACGTTCTAAAATGTTTTTATCGCACAGTTATGATCACCGTGTTGTAAATGGTGCTTTAGGTGGTATGTTTATTAAAACTGTAGCAGATTATCTTGAAGCTTGGGATGTAAATAGAGAAGTTTAAAAAGCATATAATTGCTTTAATAGTATAGAAATGCTCTGTTTTTTACAGAGCATTTTTTTTTATACTTATTTTCCTTTTCGTAAAAGTAGCTATTCAGCTATATTTGTGGTAAAATAGAAATAAAATGGATTTAAAGTTAACACGACCAATGTGTTTTTTCGATTTAGAAACAACAGGAATAAACGTGGCTAAAGATAGAGTGGTAGAGATTTCCATTTTAAAAGTATATCCTAACGGAAATAAAGAAAGCAAAACGTGGTTGGTAAATCCAGAAATGCAAATTCCAGAAGAGGTAATAGCGGTACACGGTATTACAAATGAGAAAGTTGCTAATGAGCCAACTTTTACTGAGTTGTCTAAAGAAATTTATGCAATGATTAAAGATTGCGATTTAGGAGGTTACAATTCGGATCGATTTGATATTCCACTTTTAGCAGAAGAAATGTTACGTGCAGATGTAGATTTTGATATGAAAAATACAGTTTCTGTAGATGTGCAGACTATTTTTTTTAAAATGGAAAAAAGAACACTAGAAGCTGCTTATAAATTTTATTGTGATAAGGATTTAACCAATGCGCACAGTGCTGCGGCAGATACTAATGCAACATACGAGGTTTTAAAATCTCAATTAGATCGTTACCCAGAATTAGAAAATGACATTAAGAAATTATCAGAATTTACTACACGTAGAAAGTTTGTAGATTTTGCTGGTTTTATTATAGTAGATGCTGATGGTGATGCTGCTTTTTCTTTTGGGAAACACAAGGGTAAAAAGGTAGATGCTGTTTTAGAAAAAGAACCTGGTTATTTTGGTTGGATTTTAAATGCAGATTTTCCTCTTTACACTAAAAAAGTACTAACGCAAATTAAGCTTAGTAAGTTAAATAATAAGTTAGGTTAAAAAATGAGATTTTTTTTATTGTTCTTTTTCTTTGTGTTTACGATAACTGCCCAAGAGGTGTTAATAGATGGGACTATATACGACTCTAAGACCCAGGAGACAGTGCCTTATGTAAGTGTCAGCTTTTTAAATACTTTAAAAGGGGCATCTACAGATGAAAAAGGATATTTTTTTATAGATGTTCCCTCTGCTTTTTTAGAGAAAAAAGTATACTTGTCTTCTTTGGGTTATAAGGATACTATTGTTGCGGTTAAACAAATAGTAACAGATAAAAAATTCTATATGGAGCAAGAGTCTTTTGAGTTAGATGAGGTTATTGTGGCTAAGTCTTTAGGAGATTCTTTTGTTTTAAACCCTATTGCTAGTTATGATTTAAAAAGCGGATTTGCATCTTCTTCTACACCTTGGGTTTTGGCAACATATTACCCAAACATAGGAGCTCAAAAAAAATACATTAATAAGGTTACGGTGTTTTTTCAGAAAGACGATAGTTTTAAAAGAAAGGCATCTAAATTCAGGATTCGTGTCTACAATGTGGATCCAGAAACAAAAAAACCAAAAACCGATTTACTTCGTAAAAGCATAATTTTGGAGGCGTTTGCAGAAAACGATTTTGTGTCAATAGACTTATCTGCATTTAATATAAAAATGCCTAGAGAAGGTATTTATATTGGTTTAGAGTGGTTATTTGTGCCTTACAATTGGTATGCACTAAAAGGTAAGGATCCTATTAGTAATGAGTTAACCTTAGAAGATAGATTTGCACCTACATTTGGAGGTATTTACAATAAAAACCAAAATTTTAAAGTTATGGTTTATGGTATGGGGGATTGGACAGATTTTAAAGTGAAATCTAAAGACAATACAAAACATCTAATACCTGCTGTTAGCTTAAAGTTGTCAAAAGAAAAGCAATAAAAATAGATAGTTTGATATGAAAATAATTTGCATTGGTCGTAATTATACAGATCATATTAAAGAATTAAATAACGAGCGCCCAACAGATCCGGTTGTTTTTATTAAGCCAGATTCTGCTGTTTTACCAAAAGAACAAGATTTTTATATTCCAGAATTTTCTGAAGATATACATTACGAAGTTGAAGTTTTGGTTAAAATAAAGAAAGTTGGTAAGCATATTGATAAAAATTTTGCAGCTAATTATTATGATGAAATTGGCTTAGGAATAGACTTTACAGCTCGTGATCTTCAATCTAAATTAAAAGAAAAAGGATTGCCTTGGGAAAAAGCCAAGGGTTTTGATGGTGCTGCTGTTATTGGTAAATGGCTGCCTAAGAGTAAGTTTCAATCTGTGGACAATATTAATTTTTCATTATTAAAAAATGAAGAAATTGTACAAAAAGGAAATACAAACCTAATGTTATGGAAAATAGATGAGTTAATTTCGTATGTTTCTCAATATTTTACATTAAAAAAAGGAGATATCATATTTACAGGTACACCAGCAGGTGTAGGTAGGGTAGATGTTAATGATTACCTTTGCGGTACTTTAGAAGATGAGGAAATGTTTACTTTAAATATTAAATAAATGATATATAGTCTTGATAAATTAAATGAAATGGCTGAGGGTGATACGGAATTTATCAATTCGGTTGTATCTGTTTTTTTGGAAGAAGTTCCAGAGGATTTAGGTTTGTTAGAAAAAGCAATTGAGGGTAAAGAGTATGAGCCTACGTATCAATTGGCGCATAAAATTAAGCCAAATGTAGACTTGTTGGGTATGGAGCAAACAAGAGCTGCTGCTTTTGAGATAGAAACTCTAGGAAAAGAAAAAGGAGATTTTGTTAAGATTAAGGAGACTTTTAAATTGTTGAAAATTGATATACAACAAGTGGTTTCGGAATTAAAGAACGATTTTAATTTGTAATGTTTGCAGAAATAATAACCATAGGAGACGAGTTACTTATTGGACAGGTTGTAGATACTAACTCGGCTTTTATAGGAAAAGAATTAAATAAAATTGGGGTGTCTGTTTATCAAATAACATCTGTACAAGATGATAAACAGCATATCCTTTCTGCTTTAAAAGAAGCGGCTAAAAGAGTAGATGTTGTTTTAATTACTGGTGGCTTAGGGCCAACTAAAGACGATATTACCAAACACACCTTGTGCGAGTATTTTAACGATACATTAGTGCAGAATGATGAGGTGTTGCTACACGTAAAAGAGTTATTTAAAAAATACTCAGACAATCCAATTTCAGACATAAATAAGCAGCAAGCATTAGTTTTGTCTAAAGCTACTGTTTTACACAATACAAAAGGTACCGCACCAGGAATGTGGATTAAAGACAATAATACAGTCTTTGTATCTATGCCAGGTGTCCCTTTTGAAATGCGTTATTTAATTACGGAAGAAGTTGTGCCACGAATAGTTAAAGCGTTTAATAGGCCTCATATTATACATAAGACATTTGTAACCTATGGTATTGGAGAGAGTGCTTTGGCAGAGTTAATAGAGCAATGGGAAGATGAGTTGCCGGATAATTTGAATTTGGCATATTTACCAAGTTTGGGTTCTGTACGTTTACGTTTGTCTGGAAAAGGTGAAAATAAAGAGGAATTAGAAGGAGCTGTAAAAATAGAGAGTGCTAGATTATTGCAACTAATAGGCGATCTAATTTATGGTGAAGAAGGAGAGGATAATCTAGAAGTTGTTGTGGCACGGCTGTTAACAGAGAAATCAAAAACATTAGCTACAGCAGAAAGCTTTACGGGAGGTAAAATAGCAGAAATGTTAACGTCTAACCCTGGGGCATCTCAATATTTTAAGGGTAGTGTGGTTAGTTATGCTACAGAAGTAAAAATTAATGTGCTAAACGTGCCAGAGAATGTAATTAAAGAACATTCTGTAGTTAGTGAGCAAGTAGCTATGGCAATGGCAAAGAATGTACAAAAACTTCTTAAATCAGATTTCGCAATTTCAACAACAGGGAATGCGGGGCCTACAAAAGGAGATTCTGATGCAGATGTTGGTACTGTTTTTATTGGTATAGCTACGCCAACCAAAATTTTTGCAATAAAAGAACAATTAGGAGGGCAGCGAGAAAGAATAGTTAATAGGTCCGTAAACAGGGCTTTAGAGCTGTTATATAAAGAAATTTTAGAGCATTAATATGCTTCTTTTTGTTAAGGATTAAAATAAATTTAAAAAATTGCTGAAAAGAATTTTGTCTACCCAAAAAAAAGACATAAATTTGCAGCCTGTTTAAAATAACACAAAATCTAGCATAATGTCAAAAGTTTGTGAAATCACTGGGAAGAAAGCAATGTTTGGGAACAACGTGTCTTTCTCTATTAATAAGACAAGAAGAAGGTTTGATGTAAACCTTTCTAAGAAACGTTTTTACATTCCAGAGGAAGATCGTTGGATTACTTTGAAAGTATCTACAAGAGCTCTTAAGAGTATCAATAAAAAAGGAATCTCTGAAGTATTAAAAGAGGCTAAAGCACAAGGGATAATTAAATAATCTCTTCTAAAAAGAATTAAGATGGCAAAGAAAGGTAACAGAATACAAGTTATTTTAGAGTGTACAGAGCACAAAGAGTCAGGGCAACCAGGTACTTCTAGGTACATTACCACTAAAAATAAGAAGAACACTCCAGATAGAATTGAGTTAAAGAAATTTAACCCAATTTTAAAGAAGATGACTGTTCATAAAGAAATAAAATAATTTATATTTCCTCTAGTGAGGAAATTGTTAAACTAACAAGTTATGGCAAAGAAAACAGTAGCAAGTTTACAGACCAGCTCAAAGAGATTAACTAAAGCCATTAAGATGGTAAAATCTCCTAAATCAGGTGCTTATACATTTGTGGAATCAGTTATGGCTCCAGAATTAGTAAGCGAGTGGTTAGCTAAAAAATAATATCAATATACAGTATTGATTAAAAAAGCTACTTTCATTAGAAAGTAGCTTTTTTTATTTTTATATCTTTGGTAAAATTACAGGATAAAAAATGAGTTTATTTAAAAATATTTTTTCTTCTAAAAAGAAGGAAACTCTAGATAAAGGTTTAGAAAAAAGTAAAGCAAGCTTTTTTTCTAAATTAAGTAAGGCTGTAGCTGGTAAAGCAAAGGTAGACGAGGATGTACTAGATAATTTAGAAGAGATTTTAGTAACTTCTGATGTTGGTGTAGAGACAACCTTGAAAATTATTAGTCGAATAGAAGCTCGTGTTTCTAAAGATAAATATTTAGGTACAGATGAACTTAATGTTATTTTACGAGAAGAAATAGCCGGACTCTTATCTGAAACAAATACAGGTAACGCAACAGAGTTTACGGTTCCTAAAGGTGTTAAGCCTTATGTAATTATGGTTGTTGGTGTTAATGGTGTGGGTAAAACTACAACTATTGGTAAAATGGCTTATCAATTTAAAAAAGAAGGCTTAAAAGTTGTTTTAGGAGCTGCAGATACTTTTAGAGCTGCTGCAATAGATCAATTGCAAGTTTGGGCAGATCGTGTAGATATACCTATTGTTAAGCAAAAAATGGGTAGTGATCCTGCTTCTGTTGCTTTTGATACGTTAAGCTCTGCAGTTACGCAAGGAGCAGATGTTGTGATTATAGATACAGCGGGTCGTTTGCATAATAAGGTAAATTTAATGAACGAGCTTACCAAGGTAAAGCGAGTTATGCATAAAGTAGTAGAGAATACACCACACGAAGTAATGTTGGTTTTAGATGGCTCTACTGGTCAGAACGCATTTGAGCAAGCTAAAGAATTTACTAAGGCTACAGAGGTAACATCTTTAGCAGTTACTAAATTAGATGGTACGGCAAAAGGAGGAGTTGTAATTGGTATATCAGATCAATTTAAGATTCCTGTAAAATATATAGGAGTGGGAGAAGGTATTGAAGACTTGCAAGTTTTTAATAAGTTCGAGTTTGTAGACTCTTTCTTCAATTTAAAAAAATAATAAAAAACCTCCTTATGGAGGTTTTTTTGTTTTAAAGCTATTGGTAATGAAAAGAATAATTCTTGGTGTATTGGTGTTGCTAAGTGTTGCTTGTAAAAATAAGGTAGCAGATACTAAGGATGAGATTGTTTTGTGGCCACCATATAGCGATTCTTTAGATGTAGCGTTAAATGCAGATCATGCAAACCCAAGAATGCGTTACAAGCTAATACAATCTAAAGTATTAGATAAAAATGCTGTTTTTCTTCCCTTGTATCCGGAGGTTCAAAAATTATCGGAACAAGAATATAGAACTTTAAAGCCACTTATTCTAGAACAGAATATACTCACTATACGTCATCATTTAGATATTGGCGAACTAACCTATGAGAAATTAGTTCTTTTTTACCTGTATCGTATTTATAAGTATGAGTTGGATACTACCACTACGTTAAATACTATTATAACTTTAAATAAGGATGTAGTAGACCAAGCTCGTAAATTAGATGAATTAAAGAAAAATGGTAATGAATCTGGTGTTAAACATCCTATTTATGGTATGCCTATTCTTTTAAAAGATAATATTAATACCAAAGAAATGCCTACTACTGCGGGTTCAATTGCTTTAAAAGGTAATGTTACAGATGATGCATTTATTGTTAAGCGATTAAAAGAAAACGGAGCTCTTATTTTAGGTAAGGTTAATTTAAGTGAATGGGCTTATTTTTTATGTACTGGTTGCCCTGTTGGTTATAGCGCTGTAGGTGGGCAAACATTAAATCCTTATGGTAGAAAAGTTTTTGAAACTGGAGGTTCTAGTGCGGGTAGTGGTACAGCAGTAGCTGCAAATTATGCTGTGGCAGCTGTAGGCACAGAGACTTCGGGCTCTATATTGTCTCCGTCTAGTCAAAACTCAGTTGTTGGTTTAAAACCTACAATGGGCTTGTTAAGTAGAACTGGTATTGTGCCAATTTCTAGTACGTTAGATACTCCTGGTCCAATGGCTAAAAACGTGCGTGATGCTGCTATTTTGTTAGACGCAATGATGGGTAAAGACACTGCGGATAGTAAATCTGTAGCTATTGATATAGGGGTTCTTGCTGCTCCATTAACAGAAAATGGTTTAAAAGGAATGCGTTTTGGAGTTCTAAAAAGGTTGTTTGAAACAAATGCTATTTATAAGAACGCAATAGATAAGTTAAGAGAAGAAGGGTGTGTAATTGTAGAGATTACTCCACCTAAAGTTTCAATGAAGGGATTTATTAGTATTTTAAATATTGATATGAAACACGATTTACCAGCGTACTTAAAAAATCGAACTAAAAAGATATTGCCAATTAAAGATGTGCCGTCGGCAATTGCTTATAATGCTATAGATTCAGTGACAAGAATACCATACGGACAAGCACTTTTTAGAGGTATTGTTGCAGATACAACTACTGTTGAGGAATTGGCTGTTATTCGTCATGATTTAGAAAAGAGCGGAAGGCGTTATTTTGATGATGCCATAGATTCTCATAATTTAGATTCAATTTTATCTATCAATAATTACGATGCGGGTTATGCAGCTGTTGCTAAATATCCGGCTCTTACGGTGCCAATGGGCTATAAAGAAACCGGTGAGCCTATTAGTCTTACTTTTATAGCAAAGCAATTTAAAGAGGCAGATTTATTGCGTTATGCATCAGGCTTTGAAGCGGTCTCTAAAGTAAGAAAAGCTCCAAAAGGATATAATTAGGGTGTCACCTTAAATTGTTCTAAGATTTAAAAAGCTAAGCTGTCTTTTGTTGTATGTCGATAAAAAGGGCCTTAGCTCTTGTTGCTTTACCGTAAAAGTCATAAAATTAGTTCTTCATAGGTGTCAATCCTTAAGCAAGTTGTATTTTTGCAGCCAATTTTAATAGATTATGCGCACAAAATCACTCAAAACAAATAAAATTAATGTAGTTACTTTAGGTTGCTCTAAAAACGTGTACGATTCAGAAGTACTTATGGGGCAGTTAAAAGCTAACGGCAAAGAGGTGGCTCATGAAGAGGAAGGTAATATTGTTGTAATTAATACATGCGGCTTTATAGACAATGCAAAAGAAGAGAGTGTAAACACTATTTTAGATTTTGTACAGAAGAAAGAAGCTGGCGAGGTAGATAAAGTTTTTGTAACAGGATGTTTAAGTGAGCGTTATAAGCCAGACTTGCTAAAAGAAATTCCTAATGTAGATGAGTATTTTGGAACGAGCCAGTTGCCAAGTTTGTTAAAAGCTTTGGGAGCAGATTATAAGCATGAGTTAATTGGAGAGCGTGTTACTACAACACCAAAAAACTATGCCTATCTAAAAATAGCTGAAGGTTGTGATAGACCTTGTTCTTTTTGCGCAATACCATTAATGCGCGGTAAGCATAAAAGTACTCCAATTGAAGACTTGGTTACTGAGTCAGAAAAATTGGCGGCAAAAGGTGTAAAAGAACTTATTCTTATTGCTCAAGATTTAACGTACTACGGGTTAGATTTATATAAAAAAAGAAATTTAGCAGAGCTTTTAGAGTCTTTAGTTAAGGTAGAGGGTATAGAGTGGATACGTTTGCATTATGCTTTTCCTACTGGTTTTCCTATGGATGTTTTGGATCTTATGAATAAAGAACCTAAGATTTGTAATTATTTAGATATACCATTACAACATATTTCAGATTCTATTCTAAAAAGTATGCGTCGTGGTACTACGCAAGCAAAAACAACGAAGTTGTTGCAAGACTTTAGAACTGTAGTTCCGGGGATGACAATTAGAACAACTTTAATTGTTGGTTATCCTGGTGAAACAGAAGAAGATTTTGAAACTCTAAAACAATGGGTTACAGATATGCGTTTTGAGCGTTTGGGTTGTTTTACATACAGTCATGAAGAAAATACGCATGCATATAATTTAGATGATAATGTTCCAGAAGAGGTAAAGCAAGATAGAGCGAACCAGATTATGGAGATTCAATCTCAAATTTCTTGGGAACTAAATCAAGAAAAAATAGGAGAAACATTTAAATGTATAATAGATAGAAAAGAAGGAAACTATTTTGTAGGTAGAACTGAGTTTGATTCTCCTGATGTTGATAACGAAGTTTTAATAGATGCTACTAAGCATTACCTAAAGCAAGGAGAATACACAAATATTAAAATAACACAAGCTGAAGATTTTGATCTGTACGGTGACCCAGTTTAATTGTTTGTTATAAGAAACAAAAAAGCCCTAGAATATATATTCTAGGGCTTTTTGCTTTTTAAGATTTATCCTTTTTCTTCTGGAGATAAATATTTATAGGTTATACCAGCTAAAATAGCACCAATTATAGGGGCTATCCAAAATAGCCATAATTGTGGTATAGCCCAATCTGTTTGTGCAAATAAAGCCTGACTAGTACTACGTGCGGGGTTTACAGAGGTGTTGGTTACAGGTATGCTTATTAAGTGAATTAATGTAAGTCCAAGACCAATGGCTAAACCAGCCATTCCTTTAGGGGCTTTAGAGTGTGTAGCTCCTAGTATAATAATTAAGAACATAAAGGTCATTACAATTTCAGTGATTAAAGCAGATGCCATACTGTAACCGTCAGGAGAATGCTCTCCGTAACCATTAGCAGCAAAGCTACCTATGCTAAAGCCTTCTTTGCCGCTTACAATAGCGTACAAGATTGCTGCGCCTGCAATGCCGCCCATAACTTGGGCAATAATATAAGGAAGTAAATCTTTTTTGTCAAACCTGCCACCAATACATAGTCCAATAGATACTGCGGGGTTTAAGTGGCAACCAGAAATATGTCCTATTGCATATGCCATTGTAACTACGGTAAGTCCAAAGGCTAATGCTACTCCCATAAAGCCAATTCCTAATTCTGGATAGCCAGCTGCTAATACAGCGCTACCACAACCACCCAGGACTAGCCAAAGTGTACCAATAAATTCTGCTACTAATTTTTTCATTTTTTACTTGTTAATGGTTAATAAGTGTTTAATACCATAACAAAGTGTAAGAAAGTATGTTGTAAAATGAGGGGATTCCCAAGTTACAAAAAAAATAATTAGCAGTTGTAATTGGTTCTATTCAGGTTTTTTGCTTAACATTTTATAAGAGAACCAACCAATTATGACCATTATAACAGCCATAATGCCCCATAACCAGAGCTTGTTTTCAAAAAGAGGTTCTTGTACTGCTTTTTCTTTTTTAGCAATAGTTTGTTGGTTGCCTAAAGTAAGTTGATTAATAATGTCAGGCATTTTTAAATTTAGCTTGGCAATATCATAATTAGGAGCGTAAGCTCTTTTGTTTCCATATGTTAAGTAATACGTTGCGGGTTTGGTAAAACGCGCTGTAAGTTGGTATTTGTATCCTTTTGATGTGGCACTAGTTACCTGTAAAGGCTCATTGTCAAAATTAGAAATTGTAATTCTTAATTTTTTAGCAAATGTATTGTTAAATGTAAATTTGTTTTGTTCTATAGATGATAGTGTACCGTAATTTAATGTTTCGTAATTGTATATAAACCCTTTTTCAGTTTTTATACTATCTATTAACTCTTCAATTTGTATAGGTCTATAGTAGTCTATTTTGTCATTTACGTTTATTGTTACTTGGTGTGTTGGTGCTTTTTTATCAAGCTCTATATGTACTATAGTTTGCTTGGTATTTTTGTTATCAGAAACAGTAAAAGATTTAATTTTTCTATCTACAGTATTGGCTTTAGATTGTGTTTGCTTGTATTGTAGCGTAGCTCTTCTTAAAGTAGGTTCATCATCACTCTTAATACCAATTCTAAAATAGGTGTATTCTGCTCCAGGAAAAGTAATATCTGTAAAACTGTAATTTGTTTGATCGTTTTTAATAGCTACAATTCTGTAATCTTTATAAATTGTAAACCAATCTTTTTGATTATGACTTGCCTGTACTAGTGTTTTCCAATCAAAATTTTTATTCTCAAAATTCAAATTTATATGGTTAACAGCATCTTTAGATGGTACTTTTAATGTAAAATAATACACACCGTCTTTGGTGCTAGCATTTAAAAGTTTGTAATCTACAGTTTTTGTTTTTAGTTTGGGTGATACGTAATTTAACAGATATGGCGCTTCAATAGTATCATTGTCAGCAGTTATCCCGTATATACGAATGTCACTTAGATTTTCTAATGTGCTAGAAAAAACAGTGCTAGATAGCGTAATATTATGCCACGTATCAGTAATATTGGTAAGCTCTATTTTATGATCATAGCTTTGCATTTGACCATAGGATACCGTAGATATTAAAAGAAAAAAGAATATAAATTTACTCAGTTTTTGTCTCATCAAAAATTTTGTTTTTGTACTTGTTGTATAAAAATGAAACTCCCATTATTAATAGTCCTAAAATAACTAGAACAAGAGTTTTGCGTATTGTGTCTAAAGATGCTAAATCTAAGAAGAACAACTTAAGAATGGTAATTCCAAATAAGATGATACCACCAATACGGATGTACTTTGTTTTTTTCCAGATGCCTTTAGCAACTAAGAAGAAAGAGTATAGTCCCCATAAGATTGAAAGACCTAAGCCATAAGTTTGTTCGGTACCTGATAAATCCATCCAATTGATGAGCTCACTACTAAGAAGCCATAATGCTGTAATGTTTAGTATTATAGAGAATAAAATTTTAAACTTAGGAAGCATAAAGCTCTGTTTGTTGTAACTGTAAATACTATAAATGATACCAGCTATAAAAACATATAATACATATCTAATACCTAAATGAAATATACCAGAATTGTAATATTCAGAAGGATTTATATGGTCATATCTAAGCGTGCTTAACGTAAATAAACCAATGGTTAAAGAAATAAGTAAAGCAATGGCGTTAAGTGTAATATTAGCAAAACCAAGAGCTTTATTTTTTATCTTTTTAATATTGATAAGGCTTAAAATTCCTAAGAAGAATAGTGTATATATTACTAGCCAAATTATTTTAAAATCAGATATAGAATAATTAACCGGATTAGAATAAATATCTGTTTTGTTAATAATAACTTTAGATTCCATTAAGAGAGTTTCAAAATAGTTAACTATCTCAAGAAATAAACCTACGTAAGCAAGTAGTATAAGTATAATAGGGGCTACATATGATAATTTGCTTTTTTTATTGGTGTTGTGTTTTTGGTTTGTTCTATATATAAAATATACCGAAGCTATGCATATGATAGTGCTTAATAGATTAATGTTAAATATTGGAGTTAAAAAGTTATCTGTGTTATCTATGTAGTAGCTGTAGCTTATTACATAGGAATCCCAATCTTGTATTAGGCTTAGTATTGATAAAGCTAATAATGGGTACGATAATTTCTTTAAGATTGAAGCGTCTTTGGTGGTTCCAATCCAGAATAATAATGCGGCAATAGCGACCCATAATAATGTTACATAATTACCATCTAGTTGTATAGGTACAGCTATGGTAATAAAAACAAATACCATTCCTAATACAAAATAAAGTAGGTTGTTGTTTGCTAGTTTTTGTTTGTAAAGAATTGTACCTGCTATAAAATGCAATACGGCATTAAATACGGTAAATAAGCCTGTGTATCCTCTGTAGTCGTCATTTAATTCTAATAAGAAGAAACCTAAACCAAAGAATAAAAAAGAGTTTACTAATAGTATAAGGATAGAGCTCGTATTAAAAGCTTCTTTCTTTTTAATTTTGTTTACAATAAAGGTAGTGTAGAACAATAAGAAGAAAATAAATAAAAATGTAACTGCTTCTGTAAAATAATCATCTGTGTCACTACCTAAAACCCAAGAAGTGTATATGACCCACGTAAATCCAAATGCAGAATAAAATAAGCCTTTCCAATCTTTTTTAAATGACAAGACTAATATACCTACGTTAATTATAGACATATATGAAAACAAAATACCAACTTGTCCAGAGCCACTACTAAGTAAAAAAGGAACAGCATATGCGCCAACTAAACCTATATGTGCAATTGCTTGTTTATTGTAATTTACAGCCGTAATAACAGTAAATACAGTTAGTAATACCATTATGGCAAATGCCGGTATTTGCGGAAAAATGTCATAAAAACTATAAGCTGCAAATGTTATAAAATAGAGTATTGCTATGGCGCCACTTACTAGAACAGCACTATAACTTACGTATTTTTCTTTTAATTTAATACCAAAACCAAGTAAGCCTAAACCGGTTAAGTAACCTAGGATTATTCTAGTTAATGGGCTAATTAAGTTGTTTTCAATAGAATATTTTGCACCAATAGCAACGCCAAAGATTAGAATAAGTATACCAATTTTATTTAATAGGTTTTCTCCAATAAATTTTTCAATATTAGATTTCCCTTTTGGTTTAGAAACGCGACGTTCTCTAGGTTGTATGTCTTGTCTAGGTTGTGCTGCTGTAGCTTGTGGAGCATTAATTGGTTCTTTTTTAACCTCCTTTACAGCTTCCGTTACAGGGGCTTTTATTGGTTCTACAATAGGTTTAGCTTGGGGAGTAGCAATGAGCGTAGGCTTCTCGCTGCTTATTTGTTTAGGAATCCCCTCTTTTTTAAGTCGCTCAATTTCTTTGTGTAGCACCATAAGCTCTTTGGCAAAGTGCTCTTGCTTATTTAAAAGAATTTCAAACTGCTTGGTTAGGTTATTTAGATATTCTTGGTTGTTTGCCATAAGCTGATTCCTAAAAAAAATTACGTATTGTTATAGTAGCACGCAATGTAGCGATAACTATAGGTTGGTTTGTACCCCGTAAACCGTGAAATATAACAGTTTACAATATTAATTGTTTGTATACTATAACAAGTTTTAGTGTTAAATAGTATCGGAGGCAGTTCTTAGTTCTGTTTTTGTTGCAAGTTGTAGTTGTAAAATTCCCGACCTAATTCTGCTAAAAAAGGAATTCCTACAGTTTCATACTCATAGTTGTCATCATTAAAAACACCATTTTTATTTACCAGAATAGTTGCTGTGAGCATAAAGCTAATATCATTTTCGGTGTCTTCAATAAAAGCACAATCTGTTAATGTGCCATATGCGTAACCAACTTTATTGTATATTTTTATGTTGCTTGGTATGGGTTTTTTTGTGTCGCCGTACATAAAGAATTTTACATAACTATCATAATACGCATCACTGCTATAACCAGCTTCTTTAGGAGTATTCCCCATTGCTTTTTTTAAAAACAGTAAATCATCTAAGCCTACATTAAACTGCTGAGCTTTGGTAAAGGATTCTGGGTACATAATACGTTGTAAAACTAGTTGTTGATCTCCAATACTATAGTAATTCTTCATACTAAAATCAAAAGGCTCTTTTTGTACTATCCCTTCTTCATCAATATAAGCAACACCTTTTTTTATTTTATCAAGCTGCAATGGTAGTATAGGACTATTAATTATGGCTTTGGTATTTATTGTTGTGCTATCATTTACATAAATAACCAGAGGCTTTGTGGTTACATTATCAGCGGCATCAGTAGATAATCTATGCGCTATTCTAACATTTTTAAGACCTTTTTCTTCTAGTTTTTTGTTGATGTAATCCTGTCCCAAGAACTCAAATAACCTATTGTATGCATCATTATCACTTACGGCAAAGATTTTAATAATTTCCTTAGCAAATGTTGTTTTTAGAGAGTCTCCTTCAATAAAAAACTCGGTATCCTTAGTATAATCTTCACTCTCGTGTATTTTTTCTAAAGTTAAAATAGCAATTGGCAGTTTAACAGAGCTTGCAGGATAAAAATAGTTTTTAGGGTTTGTGTAAAATTCGTAGTTTCTACCTATATATACTCCGTTTTTTTTATTTATTTCGGTATATATAAATTGCATTTCGTATCCAGATATACTGTCTAAAACCCTTTTTACATTTTCGCTTTTAGATGCTAAAAAATAGTCTATCGGATTTTTTTTGCTTTTCGGTTTCTCTTTACAAGAAAAAAGTAGCGCTAATGTAAGTATGGTGACTATAAAATATTTCATTACGCGTTGTATATTTCTCCTCTATGTGGTTTTAAAGCATCTCTAACAGTAATCATTTCTGCCTCATTAACCACTAAGTAGGCAATACTGTGCATATCCGTTAAAACAGTAAAGCCAGTGATGTTAAGTTCTAGATTTTCTGATGTTATAAATTCTTTTAAATGTATTTCATGATGTTCTGCCGTCTTTTCTGCAGCAGGACCTCTAAAATCCCATATTAATTTTATTTTTTTAGACATTTAACTAACGTAATTTGGTGTTAAAAAAGTAAAATTACCATTTCTTTATCAATTAAGGTAAATTCTGTTGGTACTAAATAATTACTTTTTCTAGTATAACAAAAGAGTTTTTAAGTGTTTAACAGTAAATTTTCTTCTTTTTGTTGCTAAAAGTGTTAATCATTTTACAATATATCTTGTATCGCAACATCAAATTGTTATTTTTGCTAGATGCACCAATTTATGCAACATACAAATAAATTAATTTTCTTGTTAGGGATACTATATATGACAGTGACGCTGAGCTCTTGTCAAGGTGTTTTTGTTAGTGATAAGGAAAAGGAAGTAGTAGCTAGAGTAGGAGAAAACTTTCTGTATAAAGAAGACTTAGAAGACTTAGTAGGTAAAAATGTAGCAAAGGAAGATAGTATAACATTAGTTACCAGTTATATTAATAATTGGGCATCTAAGCAATTACTAATGTCTAAATCTAAGGTAAACTTATCTGAAGATCAATTGGCTGAGTTTGATAGGCTTGTGGCAAACTACAAAACAGATTTGTATACAGGGGCCTATAAAGAAGCTTTGGTGCAAAAAGAACAAGACACCATTATAAGCAAAGAAGAGCTAGAGGCTTTTTATCAAAAAGAAAAAGAGAACTTTAAACTTAGCGAAAAATTACTACGTGTACGTTATGTAGAACTTCCTCCTCAGTTTTTAAATAAGAAAGCAGTAATAGATAAACTAAAAGGTTTTTCTGATAAGGACCGTATGTATTTAGATTCTATTAATGTGCAATTTAGAAAAGTAAACTTTAACGATTCTGTTTGGGTAGAGGCGTCAAGACTAATAAATGAGATACCACCGCTTACAAGTGAAAATGAACAGTTGTACTTAAAAAAATCACAATTTTTTGAAATGCAAGATTCATTAGGGGTATATTTGACCAAGGTTGTAGATATGTTAGATAAAAACGAAGCTGCTCCTTTACAATACATTACGCCAACAATTAAGCGTGTTTTATTAAACCGTAGAAGATTAGAATATTTAAGAAAATTAGAAGTAGATATTATAGATGAAGCTATTAAAAATAAGGAATTTGAGATATATGAAAAACAAGAGTAATACAATATTGTTTTTATTAGCATTGTTATTAGTTGTGCCGTGTACAGTTAATGCTATGCAAGATGAAGAATTAGAGCAAGAAGATATTGTACAGGTTGTACAAGACACTATAAAATCTAATTTTAAAAGAATAAAGTTAGACGGTGTTTCTGCTGTAGTTGGTGATTATGTAATATTAGATTCTGATATAGAAAAGACACTTATCGATTTACGTAGTCAAGGTGTTTCTGAAGAAGAAGTTTCTAGATGTGGTTTGTTAGGCAAACTAATGGAAGATCGTTTGTATGCACACCAAGCGGTACAAGATAGTTTGTTGGTTTCTGATGATCAGGTAAACTCGGCTAGTGAAAGACAAATCCAAGGTTTAGTTGCACAAATAGGGTCTATGGATAAATTGCTTAAGTTTTACAAGAAGGATTCTCAAGAATCTTTAAGAGAAGATCTTTTTAAAATTAATAAGCTAAAAATGCTGTCTGAAAAAATGCAACAAAGCATTATTGCGGAATTAGAAATTACACCAGAAGAGGTAAGACAGTTTTATAAAGAAATACCAAAAGACGAAAGACCAGTTTTTGGAGCACAGTTAGAGATTGCACAAATTGTAAAGCAACCAGAAGCTAGTGAAGAAGAAAAGCAAAAGGTAATAGACAAGTTAAATAAAATTAGAGAAGATGTTTTAGAAGGTGGTTCTAGCTTTAGAATTAAAGCTATTATTTCTTCTGAAGATGAAGGATCTAGGTCTAATGGTGGTTTTTATAAGCTTACTAAAGAAACCAATTTTGTAAAAGAGTTTAAAGATGTTGCCTTTAGCTTAAAAGAGGGTGAAGTTTCTGAGCCTTTTGAAACTCAGTTTGGGTATCATATTATTTTTGTTGAAAAGATTAGAGGACAAGAAAGAGACGTTAGACACATTCTTATGTCGCCTAAAGTTTCTGATGAAAGATTAGAAGAAGCAAGAAAAGAATTAGAAGAAGTAAGGCAAAAAATTATAGATGGGGAATTTACGTTTGCAGAAGCTGCACTTAATTTTTCTGATCAGAAAGAAACAAAGTTTGAAGGCGGCCAATTAAGAAACCCACAAGATTTTAGTTCTAAATTTGAGCTTACTAAAATGCAGCCAGAGTTGTATAACCAAGTAAGAGACATTAAGGATAACGAAATTTCTATGCCTATTTTAGAGGTTGAAGAAAGTGGTGGTGCTAAGAAATATAAAATAATGAAGATTACCAATAGGTATGATGAGCACGTGGCAGATTTTGCTCAGGATTATGTAAAAATCCAAGAATTAGCATTAACTCAAAAACGTATAGATGCTATTCAGAAATGGATGAAAAAGCATATTGAAGATACATACGTTAGTATAAACAAGGGTAACGAAGATTGTGAGTTTTCTAATAACTGGTTTAAAAAATAGTAGAACTATATGTCAGACGTAACTGCTATTAAAAATCTAGTAAGCAAACACCAAACGTTAAAGCAAGAAATAGCCAAAGTAATTGTTGGTCAAGATGTGGTAATAGATCAGATATTATTATCGATCTACACAGGTGGTCACTCCTTGTTAATAGGAGTTCCAGGATTAGCAAAAACATTAATGGTTAATACAATTGCACAAACGCTAGGTTTAGATTTTAAAAGAATACAGTTTACGCCAGATTTAATGCCTAGTGATATTTTAGGCAGCGAAATATTAGATCAGAATAGAAATTTTAAGTTTATAAAAGGTCCTATATTTTCTAATATTATTTTAGCTGATGAAATAAATAGAACTCCACCTAAAACGCAAGCAGCTTTATTAGAGGCAATGCAAGAGAGATCTGTAACTATAGCTGGTCATAACTATAAATTAGAATTACCTTATTTTGTATTGGCTACGCAAAACCCAATAGAACAAGAAGGTACATACCCATTACCAGAAGCTCAATTAGATAGGTTTATGTTTGCAATAGAATTGCAATACCCGTCTATAGCAGAAGAAATAGAGGTTGTAAAACGTACAACATCAGACAATAAAGCAACTATTAATGCACTATTTAGTGCAGAAGAAATTGTAGCAGTACAGCGTTTAGTGCGTAGAATACCTGTGCCAGATAATGTTGTAGAGTATGCTGTAAAATTGGTTAACAGTACAAGACCAAATTTAGATACTGCGCAAGACTATGTAAAGCAATATATAGATTGGGGAGCAGGTCCAAGAGCTTCACAAAACTTAATTTTGGCAGCTAAAGCAAATGCAGCTATACGCGGTAAATTTTCACCAGATATAGAAGATGTGCAAGCAGTAGCTATTGGTATATTAAGACACAGAATAATAAAAAACTACAAAGCAGAAGCAGAAGGTATATCTGAAGAGCAAATTATAGGTAAATTACTTTAGTACGAAAATAAATTTCAAACGTTTTCGTGATCAATTTGATAAAAATTTAAGTAAAAAATGAGGCATTCATTTTTAGAGGTGCTTTTTTTTGTTTTTTCATCAAAATAATAGTAATCGTTGCATAATTCTTTCGTTTACCCTTTAGATTTTATTAATTTTGTGGAATTGCAATAAATTAAACTCAAAACTAAAAGGAATGGCATTTGACATTGATATGATAAAGGGGGTTTATGCCCGTATGGCTGAACGAGTAGATAAAGCTCGTGAAATAGTAGGAAAGCCACTTACACTTTCAGAAAAAATATTATATTCTCACTTATGGGATGGTAATCCTAATACCGAATTTAAAAGAGGTAAGGATTATGTAGATTTTGCTCCAGATCGTATTGCGTGTCAAGATGCAACAGCACAAATGGCATTATTACAGTTTATGCAAGCTGGTAAGCCTAAAGTTGCCGTTCCTACAACAGTTCACTGTGATCACTTAATTCAGGCAAAAAGTGGTGCTGTTACAGATTTAAAAGTAGCGAACTCTACAAGTGCAGAGGTATTTAACTTTTTAGAGTCTGTTTCTAATAAATATGGTATTGGTTTCTGGAAACCGGGAGCTGGTATTATTCACCAAGTAGTTTTAGAAAATTATGCATTCCCAGGTGGAATGATGATTGGTACCGATTCGCATACAGTTAACGCTGGTGGTTTAGGTATGGTTGCTATTGGTGTTGGTGGCGCAGATGCTGTAGATGTTATGGCAGGTATGGCTTGGGAACTTAAATTCCCAAAACTAATAGGAGTTAAATTAACAGGTAATATTTCTGGGTGGACTTCTGCTAAGGATGTTATTTTAAAAGTTGCTGGTATCTTAACTGTAAAAGGTGGTACAGGAGCAATTGTAGAATATTTTGGAGAAGGTGCTAAAAACCTTTCTTGTACTGGTAAAGGTACTATTTGTAATATGGGTGCAGAAGTAGGTGCTACTACGTCTACATTTGGTTATGATGAGTCTATGGAGCGTTACTTACGTGCTACAGATCGTAGTGATGTTGCAGATGCTGCTAACCAAGTAAAAGAACACTTAACTGCAGATGCAGAGGTATATGCTAATCCAGAGCAATATTTTGATGAGGTTATAGAAATTAATTTAGATGAGTTAAGACCTCATTTAAACGGACCTTTTACTCCAGATTTAGCTACACCAGTAGGTGAACTAGGAGAAAAGGCTAAAGCTAATGACTGGCCGTTAAAAGTAGATTGGGGATTAATTGGTTCTTGTACCAACTCATCTTACGAGGATTTAACTAGAGCTGCGTCTATAGCTAAACAAGCTGTTGATAAAAAAATTAAACCAAAATCAGATTTTGGTATCAATCCAGGTTCTGAAACTATTCGTTTTACTGCAGAGAGAGATGGTATTTTAGAGATTTTTGAAAACCTTGGAGCTACAATATTTACAAATGCTTGTGGTCCTTGTATAGGACAATGGGATAGGAGTGATGCAAAAGGAGATGAGAAAAACACTATTGTACACTCGTTTAACCGTAACTTCTCTAAAAGAGCAGATGGTAACCCTAATACGCATGCATTTGTTGGTTCGCCAGAGATGGTTGCTGCAATAGCAATATCTGGTCGTTTGGATTTTGATCCAATGAACGATACGTTAATTAACGAAGATGGTGAAGAGGTTAAATTAGATATGCCATTAGGTATAGAATTGCCTCCACAAGGTTTTGCTGTTGAAGATGCTGGTTACTTAGCTCCAGATGCAGACGGTTCTGGTGTAGAGGTAAAGGTTGCTTTAGATTCTGAAAGATTACAATTGTTAGAGCCATTTACTCCAATAAAAGACGAAAGTCTAATGGGAGCTAAATTGTTAATTAAAGCTTTTGGTAAATGTACAACAGACCACATTTCTATGGCTGGTCCTTGGTTGCGTTTCCGTGGTCATTTAGATAATATTTCTAACAACTGTTTAATTGGTGCTGTTAACGCTTTTGGTAAAAAGACCAACTTTGTTAAAAATCAATTAACGGGTGAATTTGCTGGTGTTCCAGATACTGCACGTGCATACAAAGCAGCAGGTATAAGATCTATTGTTGTTGGTGATCATAACTATGGAGAAGGTTCTTCTCGTGAACATGCAGCTATGGAGCCAAGACATTTAGGTGTTGCAGCAGTAATAGTAAAATCTTTTGCTCGTATTCATGAAACAAACCTTAAAAAACAAGGTATGTTAGGTTTAACGTTTGCTAATGAAGCAGATTACGATCTTGTAAAAGAAGATGATACATTTAACTTTGTAGATATAGCAGATTTTGCTCCAGAAAAACAATTAACGTTAGAGTTGGTTCATGCAGATGGTAGTAAAGATGTAATTAAGCTTAACCACACATACAATCAACCTCAAATAGATTGGTACAGAGAAGGTTCTGCTTTAAATGTTATTAAAAAAGAAAACGTGGCATAAGCTAATTTTCTTTTAATAAAATTAAACTCCCGAAGTAATTCGGGAGTTTTTCTTTTTATATGAATTTATCTTCCTACTTTAGGGCTAATTATATATTAAAAATGAAGAAGAAAACAATTTTGACCCTTTTATTAATGCTTGTAATAGCAGCATTTTTTTGGACGCCTCTTGGCCATATGGGTAAAATATTTTTAAACAAAATAGTGGCAACATCACCATCTGTAATTGCGAAAGAAAAGCAGCAAAAAGTAACAGATTATGATTGGGTTTTAAAAGATGAAAATCATACTTTATTTAATTTTTCAAAATCTAAAGGGAATGTTATTTTTATTAATAACTGGGCTTCTTGGAAAGTTCATTGTGAAGCAGAATTACAATCTATTCAGAAATTTTATAATGACTATAAGGGCAAGGTTGATTTTTACATTATAACTAATGAAGAAAAAGAGGTTGTAGATGAGTTTATGACGTTAAAAAAATTTACGTTTCCTGTTTCTTATTTAATTATTGATGCTAAACACGCCGTAAATACAGAAAAAGTGCCTTCTAGCTATATTATAGACAAGAGTGGAAATATAGTTATATACGAAAAAGGAATATCTAGTTGGGATAATGATACGGTTTATGAAATTGTAGATCAGCTTATAGCAGAATAGTAATGACTTTTAATAGGAGAAAAATACTAAATTTTATTTTCTATGCGCTAATTGCAGCTGTATTATTTACGCCTTTGGGATTTAAAGTAAAAGTATATGCAAACAGAATTTTTTCTGGTAGTGCATCCTCAGTTACTATAGAAGAGCAAATTTCTTTGCAGAGTTATAATTGGAATTTGATTGATGCGTCTGGCGATAATTTCAATTTAAAAGATCATAAAGGAAAAGTAATTCTTGTGAATTTTTGGGCTACTTGGTGTCCGCCTTGTGTGGCAGAAATGCCAAGTTTACAAAAACTATACACAGATTATAAAGACAAGGTTGTGTTTGTATTAGTTGCAGAAGATAAAGTAGCTAAAGTGAATACATATTTAAAGGAAAACGAATTTAATTTTCAGGTATTTTATGCCAAGTCTAACACGCCAAAAGAATTGGTTTCTAAAGTAATACCTACAACCTATATCTTAAATAAAGAGGGTAAAATTGTAGTTAATGAAACGGGAGCTAAAGATTGGAATAGTGCTAAAACAAGAGATTTAATAGAGAGTTTACTAAAAGAATAAATACGAATCTTACTTATAAAAAAAAGCGCTTTGTCTAAAGCGCTTTTTTTGTGACCACGACTGGAGTCGAACCAGCACGTCCATAAGAACACTACCCCCTCAAGGTAGCACGTCTACCAATTCCGCCACGTGGCCATAGTTAAATTAGTACCGACCACAAATATAACTATGTGTTATAGATATATAAACTTTTTAATTTGATATTTTATTCAATATATAAGAGGAATAGGTGTAGTAAGAATAGCATTTTTACTCAATAGGCCTTATTTTTGATTTAATTGAAAACACATTTTTTATGAGTGATAAAATATCAATTTTCTGGTTTAGAAGAGATTTAAGATTAGAGGATAATACAGCATTATCTTTAGCTCTTTCTTCAGGTAAACCTGTGCTTCCTATTTTTATTTTTGATGAAAATATTCTAAATGAACTAGATAAAGATGATGCAAGAGTAACATTTATACATCAGACTATATCAGCTATGAATACTACTTTAAAAAACTGTAATAGCGGTGTACTTTGTTTGCATACAACGCCAGAGAAAGCTTGGAAAGAATTGATGAGTAAGTACGCTATAGAGAATGTTTTTTATAACAAAGATTACGAACCTTACGCTAAAGAAAGAGATGAGAAAATTACTGCTCTTTTAGAAGAAAATAATATAAATGTAAAATCGTATAAGGATAGTGTTGTTTTTGAAGAAAATGATGTTCTAAAAAATGATGGCGGAGCATATACGGTGTATACGCCTTATAAAAACAAGTGGTTGTCTTTGTTTAAGGCCGAATTAATAGAAGAACAAAAATGTGATTTAAGTAAGAATTTAGTAGCGTTTTCTGCTGCTTTTTTATCATTAAAAGATTTAGGTTTTAGGGCTTCTAGTATAGAAGTTATGCCCTATAATTTAGAGCATTTAGATGTTTATGCAGATAAAAGGGATTTTCCGTCAGATGATATAACGACATACCTGGGTCCGCATTTGCGTTTTGGAACGGTAAGTGTGCGCAAACTAATACGTGGTTTAGAAGGTTTAGAAAGTGTTTTTTTAAGTGAATTGGTGTGGAGAGAATTTTTCACTCAAATATTATATCATTACCCAAAAGTAGTTACTCAAAATTTTAGAGCTAAATACGATGGTATAAAATGGCGTAACAACCAAGAGGATTTTGAAAAATGGTGTACTGGTACTACGGGCTACCCAATGGTAGATGCGGGAATGCGACAATTAAACCAAACTGGGTATATGCACAATAGAGTACGTATGATTACTGCTGGGTTTTTATGCAAGCACTTGCTAATAGATTGGCAGTGGGGAGAGGCTTATTTTGCTAAAAAATTACTAGATTACGAGTTGGCTTCTAATAACGGTAACTGGCAGTGGGCAGCAGGTACAGGGTGTGATGCAGCTCCTTATTTTAGAATATTTAACCCTATAACACAGCTTAAAAAGTTTGATAAAGATTTTAAGTACGTTAGAAAATGGATTCCGGAATTTGATGGTTTTGATTATCCCGATCCTATGGTAGATCACAAAACTGCTAGGGAACGCGCTTTAAAAATATATAAAGAGGGGATTGAAAATTAATTACTTAATTGTTTCTTCTTATTAAAATAACGAAACAATTCAATATTCATAAAAATAAGTATTAAGCCGTAAAAGCAATCTTCTACAGGTATGGTACCTATTCTAAAACCTATGTTTTCAGCATTGTTATACCATACAATAGGAGATTCTAAAAAACTTCCAGTAAGGATACCATTGCTAGCTAAAAAAAAGGGAATTATTAATAGATAAGTTAGGTAATGGTAGCTTAGGTTTACTTTTTTATAACTTAAATAAGAAAGAAAAATAGTGCCTAAAACTGCAGTGGTAAATGTATATAGTTTGTTGTAAAAGAGTATTGCTATAAGTATAAATACAACAGTTAGTATAAATGTAATATAACTTTCAATTTTTTGTAGTGGATTGTTTTTTACCAAATGCAAAAGAGCAAAATACGTAAATACACAAGCGTACGGTATTGCTATAAAAAATAGAATCTCTTCTATTGGTAATTCACCAATAAAAAGTCCGCTTAGGTAATCTTTGTTAAACCCCCAGACTCCAGTTGCAGTAAACCAATAATCCCAAATTATAAAGAATAGTGCTACGGGTATCGTAGCTTTGAAAAAAGAACCCCATTTTTTAAAAAAAGCGTGCTTTGGGTAAAAACTTGCAATAAACGGAACGCTAATGCATGCAAGGTCTATAAGTAGGTAATAGTAAGGTTTCATTACGATTTGTATTGAGTATGGTACTTTTTTGGAACAAACAACATTCCAAAACATTCTCCATGTGCTTTTCCTAAATGTTTGTGGTGCACTTTGTGAGCTTTACGTAAGCCAATTAAATAGTTGTTTTTAGTCTTTTTAAACCACTTAAATCGCTGATGAATTAAAACATCATGTATCAAAAAATAAGCGATACCGTAAAATAAAATACCTAGTCCAATAAAAAACATAAAGTTTAATTCTGGATGTATGCCAAAATAAAATAAAGCAATACTTGGTATCGCAAATAGTACAAAAAATAGATCGTTTTTCTCAAAAGGATGTGGATATTTAGGTTGATGATGATCCGCGTGTAGAATCCACAAAAAACCATGCATTACAAACTTGTGCGTTAGCCAAGTTATAACTTCCATAACAGCAAACGTTGCAATTGTAGTTAGTATAAAAAGTGCTATTTTCATTAGTTGGGACTTATATTATTAATATTTTGTAAAATTGTTTTTTTGTAATTTTCAGGCAAATCTGCAGCAGCTATATTCTCGTTTATAAACTTTTTATCTGCAGCAATTCTTGTATTGTAACCTAGAAAATCTGGTATGTTAGTTTGTACCAGTAAACGTACATATTTAGCTTCTATATCTTTGGGGTGTTGCTTAATGTAATCTTCCAATGACTTTTTACCCTCATTAAAATAGGCTAGTTTTTTAAAAGGCCATATAGTATATTCTGCTTTTTTCATTGTGCAAGAAGCTATATATGGTGTTGCTCTAGAGCAACTAGTTTCTTTAGTGTTAGCTATAAATTTTTTTAAATCCTCTTTTGTTTTTATGGTATGAAATTGATCTCTAACTTTTTCTAAATTTGTACAATCTGTAGATAGATTGAATATGAGAACTAAAAGCGAGAATACTAATTTCATTAAACAAGTTTAAGGTAAATCTAATTTAACTATAAAGTTACACGTTTTAGCTTAAATAATGTTGAATTTAAATCTGATATATGCTTTGGTTAAAATTAAAAATTTTAACGGATTAGAAATACGTATTCTGCTATTCATGATGCTAGTAGTATCGGCTCTCTTTAGTTTTTTAAGTAGTTTGGAGTAATACTTATACGCAACAAAAACGCCTAATCTACTTTCTAAAGGTAATTGTATAATGCCTTTGTAGGCTTCAGCAAAATCGTTTTCTATATCTTCTAAAATACTTTCTTTAGCACTTTTAGTTAAAGTGTTGGTTTCTAGCTCTGGAAAATAAGATCTCCCTAAGTCATTAATGTCATCCTTAAAATCTCTTAAAAAATTCACCTTCTGAAAAGCAGAACCTAGATATTGAGCAGATTCTTTTAAGTGGTTAAATTTTTCATTGTCGTTATTTACAAAAACACGTAAACACATAAGACCTACCACATCAGCAGAACCGTAGATATAATCATCATACTCTTCTTTGGTATTGTATTCTGTTTTGTCCAGATCGTGGCGCATACTTGTTAAAAATGCATCTACGTATTGGTGTAAGTCGTACTTTAAAACAATTTCTTGAAAAGAATTTATAATAGGATTTAGACTAATTTTTCTTTTAAGTGACTTTCTATACTCTTCCTCAAACTCGTTTAATAGTGTTTCTTGTTCATAATCATGAAAAGAATCTACAATCTCGTCCGCATATCTAACAAAACCATATATAGCATATATTGCTGGTCTTATAGAGGGTGCAAAAAGTTTAATACCTAAAGAGAATGATGTGCTATAGGTTTTCGTAATTAACTTACTGCAGTTAACACTTGAAGAATCAAACAGAGCTTTCATAATTTACTGTGCTTTAAAATTAGTTCACTTACGACTTTACCAGAGATTAATGATGGTGGTACACCAGGTCCTGGAACAGTTAATTGTCCACAGAAATATAAATTATCTACTTTTTTACTTTTTAATTTAGGTCTTAGTATATGGGTTTGCAACAATGTGTTTGCCATGCCATACGCATTACCTTTATAGGAGTTATAATCATCCTTAAAGTTGTCTACACAATAAGATTCTTTAAAAAGTATAGCGTCTTTTATTTTTTGATCTGTAATTTCTTCTACTCTTTCTATAATTTGATTAAAGTAGTGTTCTCTTAATTCTTCTGTATCTTCTATGTCCGGTGCAATTGGCACTAAAAACACAGCGGATTCTTTGTTTTCTGGAGCACAAGTTTTATCTGTTTTACTAGGGAAACTTGCATAAAATAACGGTTTGTTAGGCCATTCTTTGGTGTCGTAAATTGTTTTTGCGTGCTCTTCAAAATCAGTGTCAAAAAATAAAGTATGGTGATTTACGTTCTCTATTTTTTTATCAAACCCAACAAAGAATAATAGGGCAGAAGGAGCAAATATTTTTTTATCCCAATATTTTTCTGAATATTGTCTGTATTGCTGCGGCAGCAAAGTTTCTGTATGGTGGTAGTCTGCACCACTTAAAAGAATATCGCATTCTAAATAGCCACTTTTACTATCTACACCTTTAACAACGCCATCTTGTATGTCAATTTTTAACACAGGACTATCTGTTATGGTTTTAACGCCTAAACTTTGTGCTAGTGCTTGCATACCTTCTACAACTTTGTACATACCTCCTTGTGGATGCCATGTACCTAATTTAAGATCTGCATAATTCATAAAGTTATAGAATGATGGTGTATTGCTAGGTTTTGCTCCTAAAAACAATACAGGGAACTCTAGTACTTTACGTAGTTTGTTGTTTTTTACGTAACCAGAAACTTGATTTTTTATGGTTAGTATAAATTCGTATAACTTGCTTATTGTTTTTCTGTTTATAATCTCAAAAATAGTTTCGCCAGGATTGTAAACTAAATTTTTTATAGCAATATCATAGTTAATTTTTGCTTTGTTAATAAAGCGTTCTAATTGTTTGCCACTACCTGGTTCAATTTTTTCAAATGTATCTCTGGTTTCGTTAAAATCTTCAGAAATAGAAATAGAATCATTTTTATCAAAATATATTTGATAAGCAGGGTTTAGTTGGTCTAGATGATAATAATCACTTGTTTTTTTGTTGAAGTCGGCAAAGAATTTATCAAACACATCTGGCATCCAATAAAATGAAGGGCCAATATCAAAAACAAAACCGTTGGTTTTTAATTGTCTTGCTCTACCGCCCGTAGTTGTGTTTTTTTCTAGTATGGTAACGTCGTAACCTGCTTTGGCCAAGTAGCAACTAGCAGATAGTGAAGAAAACCCCGAGCCAATAATTATAATCTTTTTCATAAAGTGTTAACACGTATCTTCCGAAAGATACTATATGTTTTTTAAATAATGTTAAAAACCGGTGATTTTTACATCACCGGCACAACAACCAAATTAACCCAACCAACAGGTTAATCTAATATAATTCTAATGAGTATCTGGCATTAATACGCTGTCTATTATGTGAACAACACCGTTACTTGCAGCAACATCTGCGGTTGTAACTTGTGCGTTATTACCTGTGGCGTCGGTAATAAAAACTCCGCCAGTTAAATTAATTGTAATGTTTTGTTCTAATGCTGTTGCAACAACTTGGCCATCTGTTAAGTCTGTAGACATAACAGCAGCTCCAGAAACAACATGGTATTTAAGAATATTTGCTAATAAAGTTTTTTCTTCTTCAGTGTCAAAATCTGCTAGGCTTGTGTAATCCTCACCTAAATCATTTAATAACGCAGCAAAAGCATCATTTGTTGGAGCAAATACAGTAAAAGGTCCTTCAGTTCCTAGTAACGCTACTAAGCCAGCATCAGCTTGTTGTAAAGCTGTTACTAATAAAGATAAATCATCTGTAGCAATAGCAAGTTCTACGATATTAGGTTGTAAAGCATCTACAATTTCTTGTGGTAATAATACTTTGTCTATAATATGCACAACCCCATTTTTAGCCATAACATCTGCAGTTGTTACTGCTGCGTCTGTATCAGTAGCATCTTGTATAAAAACGCCTCCTGTTAAGTTAACTGTTACATCTTCTCCTTGTGCAGTAGTTATCATTTGGTTGTTAGATAAATCTGTAGAGTAAGCTGCAGTACCAGCTATTACATGGTATTTTAAAATGGTAGCTAACATTTCTTTTTCATCTTCAGTATCAAAATCTGCAAGCTCATTATAATCGTCTCCTAATTCATCTAACAAAGCAGCAAAAGCATCATTTGTAGGGGCAAAAACGGTAAAAGGTCCTTCTGTTCCCAATAAATCTACTAGTCCAGCGTCTGCCTGTTGTAGTGCGCCAACTAATATAGATAAATCATTTGTTGCTATAGCTAATTCAACTATAGTAGGTTGTTGAGAAGCTATAAAGTCTACAGCGGCTTGTGGTAATAAAACTTTATCAATAACGTGTGCAATACCATTAGATGCCATAATATCTACAGCTGAAATAGTTGCATTAACATCAGAGGCATCTGATAGAACAAATGTGCCATCGTTATCTACAACTTCTATAGAGTTGTCTGCTAAAGCAGTACCTACTTCGCCTGCAGCTAAATCTGTAGACAAAACCTTTGCAGGTATAACGTGGTAAAGTAAAATGTTTTTAAGTAACTCTAATTCTCCTTCAGTATCAAAATCTTCTAAAGAGTTATAATCATCGCCTAGCATATCTAATAAGGCTACAAAAGCAGCATCTGTAGGAGCAAAAACTGTAAAAGGACCATCTGAACTAAGTGTGTCTACTAAGCCTGCTTTAATAACAGCAGCTTCTAAAACGGTAAGTGCATCGCTAGCAACAACTACATCTACAAGTGTTCCTAGGTTTATTGCATCTATTACTGTTTGTGGTAGTAATACTTTATTAATTACGTGTACAATACCATTTGTTGCTTCTACATCTGCAGAAATAACTTGTGCATCTACCTCAGATGCATCTGTAATAAATACACCATTGTTAAGGTTAATTGTAATTTCTTCTCCTTGTAGCGTAGTAACTACTTGGCCGTCTGTTAAATCGCTAGATGCCACAGCAGCTCCAGCAATAACGTGGTATTTTAAAATTGTAGCAAGTAAAGCTTGCTCTTCTTCAGTATCAAAATCTGCAAGCGAAGAATAGCCATCTAAACTATTAAATAAAGCAGTAAATGCATCATTTGTAGGGGCAAAAACTGTAAAAGGTCCTGTACCACTTAAAGCTGTAATAAGATCAGAGTTTGGACTCTCATCAGATTTAGCTAAGGCAGCAACTAAAGAACTAAGCGCATCTGTACTAGAAGCTGTCTCTACAATATTTAATTGTGTTTGTTCTGGAGCAGTACTGTCATCATCGTCATTACAAGATGTAAAAGCGAATACGAACAAAATTAAAGCGGATAAATAAATTTTCATTTTCATAATGTCTAACTTTTATAGGTTCATTGTTGGACAAATGTATTAAAATATTTTAAATTGTCTAGGTAAATTTCAAAAAAATTAGACAAAACTATCTTCTTGCCTATTTTTTATACTACATTTGTTATTATAAAAACGATTAAAAATGGGTAGTTATTCAATGTCGCAAGTAGCTACACTTACTGGTATTAATGCACATACATTAAGAAAGTGGGAGAGTAGGTATAGCTTTATAGAGCCAGAACGGACAGATACTAATATTAGATTTTATACAGATGAGTTATTAAGAAAGCTTCTTAATGTAAGTATTTTACAGCGTAATGGATTTAAGATATCTAAGATAGATAAGATGTCTAATGAAGAGTTGCACACTAACGTAACAGAAGTTTTACTTAAGCCTATAGAGGGTGACGAGCTTACGGCACTTATGTTGGGTTTGTTAGAGATGAACGAGCGCGAGTTTATAAAAATTATAGACGCACACATAGCAAGTAAAGGGTTGTTAAACGCCGTTACAGATTTAATTTATCCTTTTTTAAATCAGATTGGTGTTTTGTGGGGTATTGATAAGGTGATGCCAGCGCAAGAACATTTTATATCTAATTTAATTAGACAAAAAGTAATTGCTGCAATTAATGCATTGCCTTTGCCCGAAACCAATGCGCCTAGGATTATTTTATTTTTACCAGAAAATGAACACCATGAAATAGGGCTTTTGTTGGCGCAGTATATAGCAAAAGATCTAGGGTGGAATGTGTTTTATTTAGGACAGCACGTGCCTATTAGTAATATAGAATCTGTGCAGAGCATAGTAAAGCCTAATCTGTTATTGACAATGTTTGTAACTACAGTACCAGATAGAATAAAGGAAAAAATAGAAGCTGTATTAAGTCAGACTACTGCAGATCTTCTTGTTTCTGGTAATCCTGTAAATTTAGAAACTAAATATTTTGAGGATAGAACAATTTATGTTTCTAATCCCGGTGAGTTAATAAGTATATTGCGAGACAGAATATCGTAGTTTAAGTATAAAGCAAAAAAAAACCGAAAACATAATGTTTTCGGTTTTTTTGTTTGTGACCGGGCTGGGGCTCGAACCCAGGACCCTCTCCTTAAAAGGGAGATGCTCTACCAACTGAGCTACCAGGTCATTATTCCATCGCTTAAGCGTATTGCTGTTAGCGGGTGCAAATATATGACCTTTATTTTATTTGACAAGGACTTTTTGTAATAAAATAATAAGTAAAACAAAAGCTACGGCTAAACCCCCTGTGTTAGATTTAATTAGAGTTTTATTTTTTTTTAATTGATAGAAAAAAACTCTTTTAAAAGTAGAATTCAAGCTGCGGATTTGTGTGATAATTGAATTTTAAACTGTAAAAAGGGGGAGTTCAGTTTAGTGCAAAAAAAAATCCAAAAACATAATGTTTTCGGATTTCTTTAATTGTGACCGGGCTGGGGCTCGAACCCAGGACCCTCTCCTTAAAAGGGAGATGCTCTACCAACTGAGCTACCAGGTCATTATTCCATCGCCTAAGCATATTGCTGTTAGCGGGTGCAAATATATGACCTTTATTTAGTTTGACAAGGACTTTTTTATTTTTTTTCGTTTTTTTTTATTTCGCTTAAAAATAGAGCATCTTTGTATAAAAAAATAGATGCAAATAGTATTGGTTGGTTATATGGGTAGTGGTAAATCTACTGTGGGGAAAGAGCTTTCCAAGCGTTTGAAAATCAATTTCTTGGATTTAGACACTTATATTGAAGCAAAATATAAGATGTCAATTCCAGAGCTGTTTTCGACCAAAGGAGAGATTTTTTTTAGAAAAGTAGAAATTTTGTGTTTAAAAGAAATTTTTGCTTCAAATGAAGATTTTGTACTCTCTACCGGTGGTGGTACTCCTTGTTATGGAGATAATATTAACGTAATGACCAACGGTACTAATAATGTGTTTTACTTAAATGTGCCAATACCAGAATTAATTAAAAGATTGGTGAAGGAGAAAGCACATAGACCTTTAATAGCTAATATTCCAGAAAACGAGCTTCCAGAGTTTATTGGTACACATTTGTTTGAGAGAAGTTATTTTTATACAAAGGCGCACCATACCATATTGGTAAAGCAAAAAGATAGTGCCACAGTCGTAAATGAGATAATAGGTGCGTTAGTTTAGGTAAACAGCATCATTTTTAGGCTTAAACTCAACTTCTATATGTTCTTGTAGGGAAGTAGATAAAGAAATTCCTTTGTAATCTGCTTTAACAGGGTACTTTTTATGGTTTCTGTTCACTAATACAGCTGTTTTTAATTGGCGTAACGGAACTTTTAAAAAGTGAAACACGCCATAGATTAGGGTGGAGCCAGAGTTTAAAACATCGTCTACTAAAACAACAGATTTATTGGTGTAATCTTCCGTAGCGATAGAAGTTGTAACACCGCTTTTTAATGGATTTTTCTTATCCATTTTTACAGTGCATAGTGTAATTTTGGCTTCGGTGATATCCTCTAAAACAGTGCTTAATTTTTTCGCAAATTTTAAGCCACCACCTTCTATACCAGCAATTACAATCTCTGTTTCATTAACATTAGCTTCGTAAATTTGATAGGCAATACGCTTTATTTTATGCTGAATTTGGTCGTGAGATAATATTTTGTTCTGCATTTGTACTGTAATTTTAGATGTATCAAAGATAGTAAAGACTTTTTAAGTCTTATTCTTCTTCCGTAGAATTAGTCGTATAATCGTCTATTTCTCTTCTGTCTTTTTTAGTAGGTCTTCCAACTCCTTTTTTTCTATAATAATCTTTAGAGTATTTTAGAAGATCAGAATGTTCAAAAGCTTCTTTAGGAGTAGTATCCTTGCGGTACATATCTACTAATTTAGCGCCAATTCTGTTTGGAGGCACATCTAATACGGTAAGTTTATAGTTAATTTGGTTTTTTCGAACCTCGATTTTGTCCGTAGGGAAAACATCTCTAGATGGTTTAACGGCCTTTTCATTTATCTTAATATGTCCTTTTTTACAGGCTTCCGTAGCAATACTTCTTGTTTTAAAATATCGTGTACACCATAAATATTTGTCTATCCTCATAATCTATCCAAAATCTTTGTTAACTACTTCCGCAAAAATAGGGGAAAATTGTATCTTGCGACTCATAAATTAAAATAGATGAAATTTAAAAACGTACTTATATTTGTTTTACTAGCCATTTTAGTATGGTCTTGTGGTAGTGATGATAATGGCTTTACTGTAGTTCCTCCTAAAGCTTTGAGTGAGATAGTAGACCAAGACAAAGACTCTATAGTTCAATATTTAGAGACTCATTTTTACAACTATGAAGAGTTTGCGAATCCTCCAGCAGATTTTGATTATAAAATTGTTTTAGGTGAAATTGAAGGTGATAATGCAGGGAAAACCCCTTTAATAGATATGATGACAGCAGTGAAAACTACTGTTAGGTCTTCTGAAATTGGTTTAAGTAATAATAAAGAGGTAGAGCATACCTATTATTACTTAGTAGCTAGGCAGGGTGTCGGTGATCAGGCCACTGCAATGGATTCTACTTATGTTCGTTACGAAGGTTTGTTGTTAGATAACACAGTTTTTGATGCTTCTACAGCTACTCCTTTATGGTTTGATTTAGCAACAATTCAAGCCCCTGGTCAAGGAGCAAGAGGTTTTTCTGAAGGTGCTAAATTCTTAAAAGCAGGTGGAGCACCAATCATTAATGAAGATGGTACTTTTGAAATCACTGATTATGGAGTTGGACTTGTGATTTTTCCTTCAGCTCTTGGTTATTATAACAATGCGACTGGGCTTATAGCGGAGTATAGTCCATTAATTTTTAAGATTGATTTAATGGCTGTTAACGAAGCTGATCATGATAATGATGGTGTACCTTCTTATTTAGAAGATTTAAATGATAATGGATATTTGTTTGATGATAACACAGATTTAGCATCAGAAGAAGGGTCTTCATCCATTTCTACTGTGCCAGATTACTTAGATAATGATGATGATAACGATGGTAAATTAACTAGAGATGAAATTAGCGATGCTGATGGAAATATAATCTTCCCTTATCCAGATTCTAATAACGATGGTACTCCAGATTACTTGGATCCAAATAGCTAGTATAACGGTACTATTAAAAAATATAAAAAGAGCCCTAGAATTTAATTTCTAGGGCTCTTTTGTTTAATCACTAATTTTAATATTACTAAGTAATTAGTTTTCTAATAATTATAGACTTAAAGATACACTTAATATCAATTGATCTGGTCTTGTGTCTATTTTGTCTTTTCTAACAGATGTAAGGTCAGCGTTAATAATATCAACTTCATTATTGCTAAATCCTCTTTCGTATCTAACATCAACTCCTAGTTTACCTAAATTAACTCCTACACCTACGTTAAGACCTACGGTAAAATCATTCTTTACATCGCCAATGGTAAAGCCATCATAATCTGTGTCTAAAATATATTGAAAAGCAGGACCTGCAAATACGTTTATAGGGCCAAATACTTTTGCGCCAACTAAAACTGGTAAATCTAGTTTTTGCATTTTAAAATCTTCGGCATAACCAGATTTTAAAGAGGTGTACATCAATTCTGGTCTAATGTATAAGTTGCCAGCTGTTTTTGCATAAATACCAATATGGTATCCTACATTTTTGTCAGGATTATTATATGCATCCTTTGCCGAATCATAATAATCTCCGTTACCACCGTAGTTTAAACCTCCTTTTATACCAAAACCAGCATCGGTTTGGGCATAAGTAGCTAAACTAGCTAAAGCCAATGTAATTACTAAAAGTGTTTTTTTCATTTTAAAAGTGTTTTAAACAAAAAGAGAGCGACTGTAAAAAAACAATCACTCTCAATATGTTATTAATTAATATGTAAGTTAAGTATCAATAACGATACCATTCTCTTACTTGCGTTCTATAACTTTTATAACGGCTTTTTCTATCGCTTTATTGTCTAAACCATATTTTTCCATTAATTGCGCAGGAGTACCACTTTCTCCAAAAGTATCATTAGTACCAATGAACTCTTGCGGTGTTGGTTGGCTTGTTGCTAAAACACGCGCAACACTTTCTCCTAAACCTCCTAAAACATTATGTTCTTCTGCAGTTACTATACAACCTGTTTTTTTAACAGAGTTAATAATTGCGTTAGCATCTAATGGTTTTATAGTGTGTATATTAATTACTTCTGCAGAGATACCTTGACTCTCTAGGTTTTCGGCAGCTATTAAAGCTTCCCAAACTAGATGTCCAGTTGCTACAATAGTAACATCTGTACCTTCTGTTAAATGTAAAGCTTTACCTATTTCAAATTTCTGATCTGCAGGAGTAAAGTTTGCTACTTTTGGTCTTCCAAATCGCAAGTAAACAGGACCTTCATAATCAGCAATAGCAATAGTAGCAGCTTTTGTTTGGTTGTAGTCACAAGGGTTAATAACTACCATTCCTGGTAACATTTTCATTAATCCTATGTCTTCTAATATTTGGTGCGTTGCACCATCTTCACCTAATGTAACACCAGCGTGAGAAGCACAAATTTTTACGTTTTTACCAGAATATGCTATAGATTGGCGTATTTGGTCATATACTCTTCCTGTAGAAAAGTTAGCAAAAGTACCTGTAAATGGTATTTTACCACCAATAGTTAAACCAGCAGCAATACACATCATGTTAGCTTCTGCAATACCTATCTGAAAGAATCTCTCTGGATTTTCTTCAATAAATTGATCCATTTTAAGAGAGCCAATTAAATCTGCACATAATGCAACAACATTAGGGTTTGTTCTTCCTAACTCTGTTAAACCTGCACCAAAACCACTTCTAGTATCGTTTTTTCCTTGATCTATGTATTTTTTCATATCCTTTATGATTTTTCTCTTTTGTAAGAGAAGGTAGATTTAATTTTTATTAGTAGTCTCCTAAAGTTTCAGGGTTTTGTGCTAATGCTATCTCTAGTTGCTCATCATTAGGAGCTTTACCGTGCCAAGCGTGTGTGTGCATCATAAAATCTACACCATTACCCATAACTGTATGTAATAATACACAAACAGGTTTTCCTTTGCCAGTCATAGTTTTTGCCTTTTTAAGACCAGCTATAACAGCTTCAAGATTGTTACCTTCTTTTATGTCTAAAACATCCCATCCAAAAGCTTCAAATTTAGCTTTAATGCTACCCATTGCTAAAACGGTATCAGTAGAACCGTCAATTTGTTGTCCGTTTAAATCTATAGTAGATATTAAATTATCAACTTTATTAGCAGAAGCATACATCATAGCTTCCCAGTTTTGACCTTCTTGTAATTCACCGTCTCCGTGTAAACTATATACAAGATTACTGTCTTTGTTTAACTTTTTAGCTAATGCAGCACCAATTGCTACAGACATTCCTTGTCCTAATGAACCTGATGCAATGCGGATTCCAGGTAACCCTTCATGCGTAGTTGGGTGTCCTTGTAATCTAGAATTAATTAGTCTAAAAGTGTTAAGCTCATCTACTGGAAAATATCCACTACGTGCTAAAACACTATAATAAACAGGAGAAATATGACCGTTAGATAAAAAGAAAAGGTCTTCACCTTTACCATCCATGTCAAATCCTTCGTTTAATTCCATTAATTCATTGTACAGGGCTACAAAAAATTCTGCACAACCTAAAGAACCACCTGGATGGCCAGAGTTAACTTTGTGCACCATTCTTAAAATATCCCTTCTCACTTGCGTGGTCAAATCTTGTAATTCTTCCAGTCTTGGCATTTTTATATGTTGTTAATTCGCGTGTAAAAATAAGGTCTATCTTTTGCTTGTACAAGGCTAGTTATTATAATTTATTAACTACTTTACAATTAATAGGCAACTTTATTTTTTTGTTAGCAATTTTTTGTAGCTGAGTTGATTATATTTGCGGTTATAAATACGATAGTTTTTGAAATTTACAATAGAAAAAAAAGACGCGCAGAGTAAGGCACGTGCCGCAACAATGGTTACAGATCATGGTGTTATAGAGACACCTATTTTTATGCCAGTTGGTACAGTTGCATCTGTAAAAGGGGTTCATCAAAGAGAATTAAAAGAAGAAATAAACCCAGATATTATTTTAGGAAACACCTACCATTTGTATTTGCGCCCTAAATTAGATATTCTGGAAGCAGCCGGTGGTTTGCATAAATTTATGGGTTGGGATCGTAATATTTTAACAGATAGTGGCGGTTACCAAGTCTATTCTTTATCAGCAAATAGAAAAATTAAGGAAGAAGGTGTTAAGTTTAAATCTCATATAGATGGTTCTTTTCATTTTTTTACACCAGAAAACGTAATGGAAACTCAGCGTACTATTGGTGCTGATATTATTATGGCGTTTGATGAGTGTACCCCTTACCCGTGCGATTATAACTATGCAAAGCGCTCTATGCATATGACGCACCGTTGGTTAGACCGTTGTATGAATCATTTAGAAACGTTACCGTTTAAATACGGTTACGAGCAAACTTTTTTCCCTATTGTACAAGGGTCAACATACAAGGATTTACGTAAACAATCTGCAGAATACATTGCTAATGCAGGAGCGCAAGGTAATGCTATAGGTGGTTTATCTGTAGGTGAGCCGGCAGAAGAAATGTACGCAATGACAGAAGTTGTTTGTGACATTCTGCCAGAAGACAAGCCTAGATACTTAATGGGTGTAGGTACACCTATTAATATTTTAGAAAATATAGCTTTAGGTGTAGATATGTTTGATTGTGTTATGCCAACACGTAACGCCCGTAACGGAATGTTGTTTACTGCGCATGGGACTATAAACATTAAAAATAAAAAATGGGAAGCAGATTTTTCTCCTATTGATGAAATGGCAATGACCTTTGTAGATACAGAATATTCTAAAGCATATTTACGTCATTTATTTGCTGCTAATGAGTATTTAGGAAAGCAAATAGCAACCATACACAACCTTGGTTTTTATCTATGGTTAACTCGTGAAGCTAGAAAGCATATAAAAGCTGGCGATTTTACTGAGTGGAAAAATATGATGGTAAAACAAATGGATAAAAGATTGTAGTAATTGAGTATTCTAGATAAATATATATTAAAACGTTATTTGCTTACCTTTTCGGTAATGATCTTGTTGTTTGTGCCAATTGGTGTAATGCTAGATTTGGCAGAAAAAATAGGTAAAATAGTAGCGAATGAAGCTCCGCTTTTAGAAGTGCTAGAATATTATATGAACTTTATCATATATATTGGGAGTCTTCTATTTCCTATTTTTCTGTTTTTATCTATTATCTTTTTTACTTCTAAGCTTGCGGCCAATACAGAAATTGTCGCTATTTTAAGTTCTGGAATCTCTTTTGGGCGTTTTTTAAGGCCTTATTTTATAGGAGCAACCATTATAGCTATACTTATGTTTTTTATGGCTATGTTTATTGTGCCCAAAGCAAGTTTAGACTATCATGAGTTTATATTTAAGTATTTAAAAAAGGGTAAAAAGTTTCAGGAAACTAGTAATATATACAATCAGTTAAACGAAAACGAATTTCTTTATATAAGTAGTTTTGATCCCAACAGGCAGCGGGGTACTAACTTTGTGTTAGAACATTTTGATAATGATGATAAATTAACATATAAACTTACCGCTTCTAGTATTAGGTGGGTACCAACAGATACTATATATAGATTAACAGGTTTTACTTCTAGAACCGTTAAAGGGAATGTAGAGGTTATTGAAAAACAAACTAGGTTGGACACTATTTTTGATTTTAAAATAGATGATTTAACTCCAGTTAGTTATGTGGCAGAAACTAAAAATATTTTTGAACTTAATAAGTTTATAGAAGACCAACGTAAAAAAGGAGCATCTAACATAAATACGTATGTAATGGCTAAATATAAACGTTGGGCTTTGCCAGTTTCTGCATTTATACTTACACTTATTGCTGTCTCTGTGTCTTCAATAAAACGTAGAGGAGGTATGGGTGTTAATTTGGCTTTTGGTATTGTAATAGCTTTTATATATATCTTTTTTGACAGAGTTTTTGCTATTTTAGCAGAGCAAGCTGGTTTTTCTCCATTAATGGCTATCATAATTCCTAATGCAATATTTGCAGCCATTGGCCTATACTTGTTAAAAAATGCTAAGCGATAAATTTAAAAATTATCTTCATTTACATTTTATAGTATTTGTTTGGGGATTTACTGCTGTTCTAGGAAAGCTAATAACTATAGATGCTTTACCGCTAGTTTGGTATAGAATGTTCTGGGCGGCTATTTTTGTGCTACTTTTTATTGTCTTGCGCAAGAATAGCTTAAAAGTAACTCGTAAAACTTTATTTTTGTTACTGGGCACAGGTGTTGTTATAGCTTTGCATTGGGTAACATTTTTCTCTGCAATAAAAGTATCTAATGTATCTGTAGCTTTAGCAACAATATCTTCGGGAGCATTTTTTGCAGCTATATTAGAGCCAATTTGGTATAAACGTAAAGTTATTTGGTACGAGATTGTTTTTGGACTTATTGTTATAGGTGGTCTTGGACTTATTTTTAATATAGAAGCATCATACAAGGAAGGTATTATACTCGCCTTAATTTCAGCATTTTTAGCAACAGTCTTTTCTTTAATGAACGGTAAACTAATTAAAGAACACAAGCCTTCAATAATTTCTTTTTACGAACTAGGAGCAGGAGTAGTCTTTTTATCAATCTATATGCTTTTTCAAGGTAATTTTACCCAGATAAATTTTCAGCTTTCTACTTCAGATTGGATGTATATCTTAGTTTTGGCATCTTTCTGTACAGCTTATGCTTTTATTGCATCGGTTAAAATAATGAAATTTTTAAGTCCATATACGGTAATGCTTACGACAAACTTAGAGCCCGTTTATGGTATTTTATTGGCCTTTATTATTTTTGGTGATAGTGAAAAAATGGACCCTATGTTTTATTTAGGTGCTTTTATTATTCTAATTACTGTAATTGCTAATGGTATTCTAAAAAGCAGAACAGAGAAAAAGAACCAGAAAGCATTAAAGAAACAGGCGGTTATTTAATTTTTTCACGGTTATAAACCATCATTGTTGATATCTACCAAAGTTTATTGCTGCTAATTTTATGGATTACATTATTTTTGCGTCAAAGTAAAAAAGTATGAGTTCATCTAATAGCGAAAGGTATAACCAAAGAGGAGTTTCAGCATCTAAAGAAGATGTGCACAATGCCATTAAAAATATAGACAAAGGTCTTTTTCCTAAGGCATTCTGTAAAATAGTTCCAGACTACTTAACTGGTGACAAAGATTACTGCTTGGTAATGCACGCAGATGGTGCTGGCACTAAATCGTCTTTAGCATACATGTACTGGAAAGAAACAGGAGATGTTTCTGTTTGGAAGGGTATAGCACAAGATGCTTTAATAATGAATATTGATGACTTAATCTGTGTTGGAGCAACAGATAACATTATGTTGTCTTCTACCATAGGAAGAAATAAAAATTTAATTCCGGGTGAAGTCTTATCTGCTATTATTAATGGTACAGAAGAACTTATTGAAGATTTAAAGAGCCACGGTATTGTTATACATTCTACTGGTGGTGAAACTGCAGATGTTGGTGATTTGGTACGTACCATAATTGTAGATTCTACTGTAACAGCTAGACTTAATAAAAAGGATGTTATTGATAATGCTAATATTAAAGCTGGCGATGTAATTGTTGGTTTAGAATCTTTTGGGCAAGCTACTTACGAGAGCGAGTACAATGGCGGAATGGGTAGTAACGGACTTACATCTGCAAGACACGATGTGTTTTCTAAATATTTAGCAAATAAATATCCAGAAAGTTTTGATGCAGCAGTACCAGAAGACTTAGTGTACTCTGGAGGTGTTAAACTAACAGATGAGGTTACAGATTCTCCTTTAAATGCAGGTAAGTTGGTATTGTCACCAACAAGGACCTACGCACCAATTATTAAGAGAATATTAGAAAAATATAACAGCACAGACATACATGGTATGGTACACTGTAGTGGAGGTGCACAAACAAAAATTCTTCACTTTGTAGGTGATTTACATATTGTAAAGGACAATCTTTTTCCTGTGCCACCATTGTTTAAGTTAATACAAGAACAGTCTAAAACAGATTGGAAAGAGATGTACCAAGTTTTTAACTGTGGTCACCGTATGGAGTTGTATGTTAACCCTGCAGTGGCAGAAGAGTTAATTGCTATCTCTAAAGGTTTTGGTGTAGCTGCTAAAATAGTTGGTAGAGTAGAAGCAAGTGCTACTAAAAAACTAACAATTACTAGTGCGTACGGAACTTTTGAATATTAACTAACAACAATTTTCACCTTTTAATCGTTGTACTTATAAAACAACTAATTATGGAAAGAAAACAGTTTTTAAGGACTTTAGGAGTGGGTGCAGCTTTTGCGTTAACTTTTCCTTGTTTAGGCGGGTGTTCTAGTGATAGCGATAGTGAAGAAGGTGATAAAAAAGAAGTGCCCACTAATGTAGATTTTACTATAGATTTAGAGTCAGACGAGGCATCTAAACTACAAGCCAATGGTGGTTTTATTCTTAAGAATGATGTTGTTGTGGTTAAAAATCTAGAGGGGGAGTTTGTTGCTGCCACTCAAATTTGTAGTCACGAAAACTATGACCAAGTACGTTTTGCAAATGTAGACGGAGGTATTTTTTATTGTGATGTTCACGGTTCTCGTTTTAGTCAAACAGGTACGCCTTTAAACCAAGTAGATAGTAAAGCTGCCAAGCCTTTAAAAGTATATAATACGACACTAACAGGTACTATGTTACGTGTGTTTGAATAGTTTGGTAATATTTTTGAATTTCGTGTGCTATGAAAAAATTAGTTGTAATAATATGTTTGTTATTTTCTTTTACAATAACAGCACAAGAATGGAGTAGTAGTTTTTCTGATGCAGTTACTAAGGCAAAAGAGCAGGATAAACACCTATTATTGGTTTTTTCTGGGTCGGACTGGTGTGCTCCTTGCATAAAGTTAGATCAAGAAATATGGCAATCATCAGAATTTAAAAAATACGCAGAAAAGAATTTAGTACTTTATAAGGCAGACTTTCCAAGGAAAAAGAAAAATAGATTACCAAGCGACTTAGAATTAGCAAACAGAGAGTTAGCTAATACATATAATCAACAAGGTTATTTTCCGTTTGTACTACTTTTAGATAAGGATAAAAATATTTTAAGTAAAACAGGATATAAAAATAGTTCACCATCAGAATATATTAAGGATTTGAGTACTTTTGTGAAGTGAAAAAATTACTGTCCCCCCTGTTTTGTTTTTTCTTTTTGTTTTCAGTTGCTCAAGAAAAACACATTACCGCCCATAAAACTGTAAAGTTAATGGGCAATAGATTCGATTTTACTATAGTTGCTAAAGAAACAGCAACAGCAAATGCTTATATAGAGGAATGCATTGCAGAGGTAAAGCGCATAGAAAAAATAATATCTTCTTGGGATAAAAATTCTCAAACTTCAGAAATTAATAAAAATGCAGGTGTTGCTCCTGTGCAAGTAGCTCCAGAACTTTTTGGACTAATAGAACGTGCTATACAAATATCTAAAGTAACAGATGGTGCTTTTGATATTACTTATGCAGCTCTAGATAATGTATGGAAGTTTAATATACATATGGATTATTTGCCTACAGATGCTCAGGTTGCAAACTCAATTGCAAACGTAGGTTATAAAAATATTATTCTAGATAAAGAAAAGCAGACTGTTTTTTTACCAAATAAAGGGATGAAAATAGGCTTTGGGGCAATAGGGAAAGGTTTTGCTGCCGACCAGGTAAAGCAATTAATGATTAGTAAAGGTGTAATCGGAGGTATTATAAACGCATCAGGTGATTTAACCACTTGGGGCACTCAGGTAAGTGGCAAAAAATGGATGGTAGGCATAAGCAATCCTCTAGATGCAGAAAAAATATTTTCTTGGTTGCCTATAGTAGATTCATCTGTAGCAACTTCTGGTAATTATGAAAAATATATCATTTTTAAAGGAGAAAAATACTCACATATCATAGACCCTAGAACAGGTTGGCCTTCTAAAGGTGTAAAAAGTGTTTCCATTTTTGCTAAAAAAGCAGAATTATGTGATGCGCTTGCAACGTCTATCTTTGTAATGGGTGTAGAGACTGGGTTGTCTGTTGTAGCGCAATTAAAAGGAGTTGAGGTTATAATAGTAGATCAAAACAACCAAATACATAAAAGTAAAGGCATTACGTTCCAAAATAATTACTAAATTTAAAGTATGAGAAATTTAATTATTCTTTTCTGCTTGGCTGTTACAGCTACATCTTGCGTAGCTGTAAAGGGGTATGATAAGGTGTACCTTAATGATGAGGAGATGACCCTAGCAGCAAAAAACATAGAACGTTACGAAACCAATTTTCAGGTTTACAGAGAATCAGCTTCAGGAGCAAACGGAGGTAAAACAGGTGGTGGTTGCGGTTGTAATTAAAAATAAATAATTAAAATAATGCAAAAGGTTCTTATACCAATAGCTTTGTTATTTTCTGTTCTAATCTACGGACAAGAAGAAGCTACTTATAGCAAACGAGTTTTAGAAGATGCAGAAGTAGACCTGCTTTTTAGTTACTACGATCAAGATGGAGATAATGCAGCTGTATCTGGAGGTGAGGGTACGCAAGAGTTAACAGATGTAACATCTACCATCGTTGTAAAAATACCTTTAAATAATGATGATGTACTTACTGTAGATGTTGGTATATCTGCGTACACATCTGCATCGTCTAGTAATGTAAACCCATTAGATGGAGATTTTAGCAAGAGAGTTAACCCTTTTAATGCGTCTTCAGGAGCTTCTAAAAGTGATAAGCTAATTCATTTTAAAGCGGGTTACGAGCACAGCTCAGAAGATAGAAATAAAATTATAGGAGCTAGTTTATATTCCGCAAAGGAGTACGATTATAGTTCTGTGGGTATAGGAGCTAGTTATACATACTTGTTTAATGAGAAAAACACAGAATTGTCTATTTCTGGACAAGTATTTTTAGACAAATGGAAGCCGCAATACCCAATAGAGTTAAGGCAAGGTTTTTTTGATAGTAGAGTTTCAGGAACAGGAACGTATAACCCTAATTTTACTGAGTTTACTAACAAAAATAGAAATACATATTCAGTGTCTTTAGGCTTGTCACAGATATTAGGTAAAAAGGTGCAAGGATCTTTATTTGCAGATGTTATTGTACAGAGCGGATTATTAAGTACACCTTTTCAGCGTGTATACTTTGGAGATATGAACGATTTTTTTATTGATGATTTTCAATTAGCAGACGGAGTAGAAATATTGCCAGATAACCGAGTTAAAATTCCAATAGGAGGTCGCTTAAACTATTATCTTAATGATACTTTTGTGTTACGTACCTATTATCGTTTTTATACAGATGATTGGGGAATTACGTCTAATACGGCTAGTATAGAGGTTCCTATTAAATTAAATAATGTTTTTACATTATACCCTACATATAGGTTTTACAATCAATCAGAATCTGAATATTTTTATGAGAAAGAAGGAGCAGTGTCTATTTTGGACTATTACACATCTGATTATGATTTAAGTGAGTTTATATCTCATCAATACGGAGCAGGTCTACGCTACAAAGATATTTTTGCCAAGCAAAGAGTTTTTGGTTTTGGTTTAAAAACGATAGACGTTAGGGGAACAATGTACAATAGAGACAACGGATTAGACTCTTTTATAGTAAGTTTGGGAGCTACTTTTGTAAATGTCAGATAATTAGAAACTAAATATAGCCTTCGTTTTTTAAATCTTCTTTTGAGTCGATAGGTTTAGAATATCCATTTTTAAAAAAAAAGAGAGTGTCACTAATTTCCAAAATATCATTATAATAGTGATCTGTTATAATAATTACACTTTCTTTTTTCTGTGTGTTGATTATGTTTTTGATTTTTTCAATGTGAATAGGAGAAATAAAAGAAAATGGTTCATCTAATAGAATTATCTTTTTTCTAGACTTTAAGATTAAATATGTTTCAATAACTCTTATTTCACCACTAGAAAGTTTATTGATTTTAGTTTTTTCGTATAAAGAAAAAGTGTCAAACTCAGCTACAAAATCTATCCATGAAACTTTAAATAAATTAAATATTCTTGACGTCGTTAAATTTTTAGGAATAAGGGAATGTTGTGGTAAATATGCAATAAGACATGTACTAAACAAAGCTTTTTTTTGATGTTTACCATCTATTCTAATATTTTTGCTTTTTGGAGATAAATTGCCAAATAGGATTTTTAATAATGATGTTTTTCCACAACCGTTTTTTCCAAGAATACCAGTTACCGTGCCAGTTTCTCCTTTTATGTAAATTCCTGATAGAATTTTATTTTTACCAAAAAAATACTCTACATTGTCTATTTCTACTATCAAAATAAGGAGATTGTTTTAAAAGCTAATAATGTGAGTATACTATCGATTAAATATAAAAAAGAAAAAATTTTTATCCTCGAGAGTCCAAAATTTTGATAAAAAGTTAACTTTTGATTTAGTTTAACATTAGAAATAAATTGAATATATAACAAGCCAAATAAAACAGTTTTTATTGTAAATAATTGAATAATGGATATTGATCTAAAAATTAGATACAATGTAACTATTGGAGACAAAAACATATAAGTTACGTAAAAAATAAAGCAAAGCTTGTATGTCTGTATTTTTAAAAATGATTTCATCAAATATTCTTGTCTTTAAATTATTTAAATAAATATACAAAAATATCGTAAATTCGCAGTCCAAGCGAAGCACGGATTATGATTGACAAATTAAATATAGTAAAACAACGTTTTGATGAGGTTTCGGATTTAATTATCCAACCAGATATTATTACAGATCAAAAGCGTTATGTAGAGCTAAACAAAGAATATAAAGATCTTAAGAAGTTATGTGACAAAAGAGATTTATATCTTGAGTTTACGAACAATATAGAAGAGGCTAACGAAATTATTTCTGACGGTAGCGATGCAGAAATGGTAGATATGGCTAAAATGCAATTAGATGAAGCTAAAACTGCATTGCCTAAGTTAGAAGAAGAAATTAAATTATTACTTATACCTAAAGATCCAGAAGATTCTAAGAATGTTGTGGTAGAGGTAAGAGGAGGTACTGGTGGAGATGAAGCTAGTATTTTTGCAGGTGATTTATTTAGAATGTACACTAAGTATTGTGAATCTAGAGGTTGGAAAACCAACGTGATAGATTTAAGTGAAGGTACAAGTGGTGGTTACAAAGAAATTCAGTTTGAAGTTACAGGTGATGATGTTTACGGTACCTTAAAGTTTGAAGCTGGAGTGCACCGTGTACAAAGAGTACCACAAACAGAAACACAAGGTAGAGTACATACAAGTGCTGCAACGGTTATGGTATTGCCAGAAGCAGAAGACTTTGATGTACAAATAGAACCTAAAGATGTTCGTGTAGATTTTTTCTGTTCTTCTGGACCAGGTGGACAGTCTGTAAACACAACGTACTCTGCAGTGCGTTTAACTCACTTACCTACAGGATTAGTAGCACAGTGTCAGGATCAAAAATCTCAACATAAAAATAAGGAAAAGGCATTTAAAGTATTACGTTCTAGATTGTACGATCAGGAATTAGCTAAAAAGCAAGAAGAAGATGCCGCAAAACGTAATTCACAAGTAAGTAGTGGTGACCGTTCTGCTAAAATTAGAACATATAATTATCCGCAGGGTAGGGTAACAGACCATAGAATTGGTTTAACACTTTACGATTTGCAGAATATAATAAATGGAGATATTCAAAGAATTTTAGATGAGTTAATGCTTGTTGAAAATACAGAGAAACTAAAAGAAGCATCTGAAATTTTCTAGGGAATACGTAGATTCTAAAAAAAAAATGAAAGATTTTGTAGGTTGATAAATTGAAGATTGAAGAAGTTCAGGTTCAAAATACATCAATTGCAAAATCTTTTTTTATATAACAAAGTCAAAACATAGTATAGAATGACAACAGAACAGTTAGTAGCACAAATACATAAGAAACAATCTTTTTTGTGCATAGGTTTAGATGTAGACCTAACTAAAATTCCACAGCATTTACTAAAAGAAGAAGATCCTATTTTTGCTTTTAACAAAGAAATTATAGATGCTACGCACCATTTATGTGTTGCTTATAAGCCAAATACTGCTTTTTATGAAGCGTATGGTATAAAAGGATGGGTTTCTTTAGAAAAGACTATAAAATACCTTAATGCTAATTATCCAGAGATTTTTACAATTGCAGATGCTAAACGTGGAGATATAGGTAATACCTCTACAATGTATGCTAAAGCCTTTTTTGACGACTTGGGGTTTGACTCGGTAACTATTGCTCCTTATATGGGTAAAGACTCTGTAGAGCCTTTCTTAGCCTTTACAGACAAGCATACAATACTTTTAGCCTTAACATCTAATGCTGGTGCTTTTGACTACCAAACAAAGCTTGTAGACGGCAAAGAGTTATATAAACAAGTTTTAGAGACCTCTAAAACGTATAAAGGGTCTAAAAACTTAATGTATGTTGTAGGAGCTACAAAAGCCGAGTATTTATCTGAAATTAGACAAATAATACCCAATAGCTTTTTATTAGTGCCAGGGGTTGGGGCACAAGGAGGTAATCTTGCTGATGTTTGTACATATGGTATGAGTTCTAATGTAGGTTTATTAATAAACTCATCTAGAGGCATAATTTATGCAAGCAACGATTTAGACTTTGCTAAAGCGGCAGCGCAAAAAGCTCAAGACTTACAACAGCAAATGAAAATAGAGCTAGAGAAACTAAGCTAGTTTTTCTAAAGTTCTTCTTGTTTTTACAGCTTTAAATTGTAAAAATTCAGCCAATTTTGTGTTGCTATTTCCTATTTGTGCAGCCATCTCAATAAAAGAGTTATATCTGCGTTCTAATAGAGAAATCATATTCTCTTCGTTAGTTAAAGGAGTGGTAGTACCTACTTTGCAATATTGATTTTTCATAGCTAATGTTTTGTTCTTTACAAAGATACGTTTCAAACAGGGGTTTTGGTTCATCAGAAGAGTGACGTATGACCAATAAATAGGTAATTTATCTTTTTTTTAACTTTAATTTCTGAAAATCCTAACATTGTGATACAAACAACATATATAATTCCTATTTTTACGCGCTTAAAGCATCATCAATCAACACAAAAATATATTGCTTAATTATACAACTTATAGACATAAAACTTCTGAAAAATGGGTTACGTTTATTCACGGAGCAGGAGGTAGTTCTTCTATCTGGTTTAAACAAGTAAGAGCATTTAGGAGTGAGTTTAATATACTACTTATAGATCTTAGAGGTCACGGTGGATCTAAACACAGTTTTAAAGATGTTTATGATAAGAAGTATACCTTTAATTTCTTAACTGAAGATATTGTACAAGTTTTAGAATTTGAGAACGTAGAAAAATCTCATTTTATTGGTATATCATTAGGGACAATCTTAATTAGAAATTTAGCAGAAAACTACCCTCAGAAAGTAGAGAGTATGGTTTTAGGTGGAGCAATACTAAAATTAAACTTTAGATCACAGGTTTTAATGCGTTTAGGAACCATTTTTAAATCTGTTGTACCTTATTTATGGTTGTATAAGTTTTTTGCATTTGTAATAATGCCAAATAAGAACCATAAAGAGTCTAGATCTCTTTTTGTACGTGAAGCTAAGAAGTTATACCAGAAAGAGTTTATACGTTGGTTTAAGCTTACTGCAGATATAAATCCATTACTTCGTTTTTTTAGAACAAAGGATATAAAAATTCCTGCTTTATATATTATGGGACAAGAAGATTATATGTTTTTACCTTCTATAAGAAAAGTTGTGCAACAGCATGAAGCATCAGAGTTAGTGGTAATAGAAGATTGCGGACACGTAGTAAATGTGGAGCAACCAGACGTTTTTAATGAAAAGGTTATAAAGTATATCGCATCGTTTTAAACACAAAATACTACAAAAAATAAAAACCGGTGCTCCCACCGGTTTTAAACTAACTAACTCAAAAAAATACTAACTCAATTTTTTTACAAAAATCGAAAATTTTGTAATATTCACGGTTAACTTAACATTAATAATAAGTTAGATAACACGTTTCATATTTACATAACGTCCTTATTTTTAGATTATTGTAAAATGTAAGAGAAATTAGTAATATTTTTAATCTTGTAAGGCAAATACTTTCTTTAAAAGATCTGTAGATCTAGAAGAAACTTTATTTCTAATCTCTTTTTCCTCAACAGCAATCATAGTAAACACACCTTCTAAGGCTTCTTGTGTAACATAGTCTGTTAAGTCTGGGTTTACATTATTTGTAAGTGGTAAGCTATTGTATTTTGTAATAAGTTGAGCCCATATTTTATCTGCACCAACTTTAGAAAAAGACTTTTTAATTACAGGGTTAAATTTACTGTATAAAGCAGTTTCTGTGTTTGCTGTTAAATACTGTGTAGCTGCATTGTCCGACCCAACTAAAATATTTTTAGCATCTGCGAAAGACATATTTTTAATAGCATCTACAAAGATAGGAGTAGCTTCACCAACCGCATCTTCTGCAGCTCTGTTGATAGCTTTTAATCCTTGATCGGCTAAACTACTTAAGCCAATGCTACGTAATGTTTTATCTACTTTTTGCAATTCTTCTGGCAAAATAATTTTTACCAACTCATTTTTGTAGTAGCCATCTTTTAGAGTAAGCTTGCTCACTTGTTTTTGAATACCTTGGTTAAGGGCAGCTGTTAATCCGTTTGCAATTTCTTGATTGCTTAGTACAGCACCGCTTTGTGGCAATTGGTTTACTACTTGTTGTAGTTCTGCGCAACTTATAAAACTAAATATTACAAGGACTAAAAGTAACTTTTTCATACTATAATGGTTTGTGTTTGTGTTATACCTAATTAAGGTAGTGCAAAAGTAACAAAAGCCTTGAGTTTTATGGTGTTTTTAGTCTTTTTTTAACCTTAATTATAAAGTCTTATAATTTCGCCACTACGTTTGCCTTTTACGCTCCTAACATAAGCACCAATTAGTTTATTCATTGGTATTGGCATATTGCCAAGAAATAAATCTTTGTATTTATCGTATGCATCTTCTACTACGTTAGAGGATACAGCATTAACCCTAATACCATTTTCTATTTCTAATGCAACTGCCATTACAAAACTATGCACAGCACCATTAACCATCGCAGCACTTGTAGTTTTTACAACAGGATCATCTGCTAAAATACCAGTAGATAAGGTTATAGAGCCATTTTTATTTAAATAGTTTTGGCCAATACGTACAAGATTTACTTGGCCCATTAGTTTGCTATTAAGTCCAATATGGTAATCTTCTTCTGTTAAGTTATTAAATGTGTCCCATTTGGCTTCACCCGCAATAGATATTATGGCATCTAGTTTTCCTGTTTTATCAAACATTTCTTTTATAGAGTTGCTATTGGCAATATCAACAGTTACATCTCCGCTTGTTCTGCCAGCTACAAGTACTTCTGCTTCATTTTTAAAATGTGCTGTTACTTTTTTACCAATTGTTCCGTTGCCTCCGATAATTAAAATTTTCATATCAATATATTTTAGAATTATACATTTCTTTTTTGTCTAGGTGTATTGTTTTTTCGGTTTTTATAGATTGTTAATGTAGCTATGATGCTCCACAATAAATTTGTTACAAATGCGGAATAGCATTGTAATAGAAACAATTTAAAGCAATAAAAAGTCCGTCTATTAAATTAAGGTACTTACCGCATTCTAAATACTTCTTATTTTCTACAAGAGTAAGTGCGTATGCCAAAATAATTATAGCAGAGCCATACCAACCTAAAATATCTATTATTAGTTTCTTTTTTTATATTGCTATATCTATAAAAATGAAAAATTATTTATTAAAAACATCTGTGTACTTAACCGTTACTTTTCGTAGGTTTTCTGACAGCGTTTTTAACCAAATTAACTGGTTAGATATCAAGTGCGACTCTTGTAAATTTAGTAGCGTGTCTTTATCTATTTCTGTTTTACCAGCTTCAATATCTTTATCTCTTGCTAAGGCTAAAGCATCAAAATCTTTGCTAAGTTTTTGCTGTGCTTTATCTACGTGTACCTCTTCTTCATCTGCTGTAAAGTTTACTTTTTCTAGCGTTAAAGCAGATTTTTTTAAAGAAGTGTTTATACTAGAAACTATAATATCAAACTCTTTAGAAGCAGGTGTTGTCTTGTGGTTTAAAATATAACTACCTATAGATGCAATTGCAGATAACATAGTGTGGTTAAGGGTTACTATATCGTATATTAAAACAGACTCTTTTTGTTTAGATTTTGGGTCTTGTGTTAAACGCTGAAAAGCTGCATTTAAATTACTCATAGCTAAAAAAGCTTCTTTTCTATATACTTTATACTCTAAGGTATTGGTTTCTTTATTTTGATATAATTTTTTTGTAGCTTCTAAATAATCTCTATTACTTAGTATTACTTTTAAAATTACAGTGTCTAAATTCTTGTACTCCCAACTAGGAAAAACTACATAATTAGCAAGCAAAGCAATAGCAGCGCCAATAACAGTATCTATTACGCGGTATTGAATTACGGAAAAAGCATTGGGGTCTAATAAAGCATAAACAAAAACAATGTTTAATGTAATAAATGCAGCACCAGCCTTATAACTTTGTTGTATTAATGAAAACGCAAAGGTTAAAGAGATTACAGCTAATACCATATAAACGATGGTGTTTTGTGTAATAAGAATTATAATTGTGGCAATTACAGCACCAATTATAGTACCTATAATTCTGTTTTTAGAACGCTCTTTTGTTAAACCATAATTAGGTCTCATAATTACTATGATAGTAAGTACAATCCAATACGCATTTTTTAAATCTAAAATACTACCAATTAGAAATCCAAAAACAATGGCTAAAGACAAGCGTAATGCGTGTCTAAGCATTGGAGATTTTAGGCTAAAATGTTGTAAAAGAATATTAAATTTATATTCTTGCAGGGTTAAAAATTGTTTAGATTCCTGTGTTTTTGGTAAAACCTTAGCTGTATTTTCAGAATTGCTTAATACGCGTCTAATAGCTTTTATTTCTGATAAAAGTTGCTTTTGGTAATCGTGTAAATTACGTAGTGTAATTGCACCATCTCTGGCTTTAGGTAAGGTAACTTCGGCAACAAAGGCACCTATAGAAGTATTACATTCTTCAAAAGTCTTATTTAGGATAGATATATCTGGTAACTTGTCTTTTTTAAGCAGTAATTCTGATAACATAATAAGGTGATTCCCCATTACTTTATTCATTTTTTTGAACGACTTAATATGGTGTTTTTGAAGTTCAAAAAGTGAATCTATTTTAGAATAGTCTAAATTATTTGCAAGAGCGAGCTCAAAAATATCTACTAGAGAAATAAAAATCAGTAATCTTTTTTCGTTGGATATAGATCTACCAGAACGCTTACGGTCTTTTAATAAGAGTTCTCTTAGTGTTTCGTGCTTTTCACTTATTTGGGTTTGTATAATAAGTGCTTTGGTAGAGAATTTATCTCTTTTAGCAGGTTTACTTAATAGTTTAGCTCTTATTTTTAGGTACTTACCGGTAAGTGCAGATGTGTCAGACAATAACTGGTCTACATCTTTTTTAGGCGAAATCCAACCAGAAATTAATGATACAATTAAATACCATAAACCACCAATACCTATTAAACCAACGTGTTGCCAAATTTCTGTAGCTTCAGGTTTTTTAACAGCTAATCCTAAAACAATAGCTAGTAAACCAGAAAAGGAAACTAATGAAGCTCTAAAACCATACGCAGAAATTAATGCTATTATAAAACTTAAAACAGCAATGGCAATTAGTAGTACTATAAAAAATGGTTTAGTAAATAGAATTACACTAGTAACCAACATTGTTAGTCCTATACCAATTAGAATACCATTTATTTTACGTTTTAGACTGCCAGGAACATCACTAGGAGCATTTAAAAAAGCACCTAAAACAATTGATGGTGCATACTCCATTTGTCCAATCGAATAAAAAAAAACCAAAGGAATAACCACAGATATAGTAAGTACAATACCTCTGTAGAAGGCAGACCCTTTTAAAAAGAGCTCAATGGTTTTTAAGTACGTGGTAATCTTTTTCTGCATTGTAGGCAAAGATAGTCTAATTGTTTTTTAGCAAATTTGACCTTGACGTTAATTAAAATGCAATAAATTATTAGGTTTAAGAGTAAGACTAAAATTAATTTAGCCGCTCTTCTTCCATTTTTCTAGATTCTCTAATAAGAGCACTTGCTAAAACGGTTGTTGCATCTATAATTAAACTGTCTTCAATCTTTTCATATTGTATGGCAAGCGGAATTTCTGTACAGCCTAAAATTACAGCTTGTGCGCCTTTTCTAGATAAATAAGTTGCCGCCATACTTAGGTTTTCTTTTGCTTTTTGGTTCACAGGGTTAGAAAATGCTTTAATGCCGTAGCTAGCATCATAAATAGAAGGGTGTACAAACAAATCTTGAATATCTTCTGATGGCTGAATTACTTCAATATTATATTTAGCTAAAACATCTGGATATACTTTAGCTAAAATAGTACCTGTAGTACCTAAAACTCCAACTTTTGTAATTTCTGGATATTTAGTAGAAATGTGTAAGCCTACTTCTTCAATAAGATTTACAAGCACACAAGACTCTGGGATACTTTTTTCAATTAAACTTAAAATAGGTTTTGCGTGTGCCGTATTACAAGGAATACCTATAATACTAGAACCGCTAGCAATTAACGATGCTATAATTTCTGATATAGCAATACCCGGATTTATAGTTGTCTCGCCTAATAGGTACTTCGTACGATCTATAATTTTGTGTGGCACGGATAACATGGAAACAGGTAAATGCTCTTGGTCAGATTTTGCCTCTGTAAGGTCGTACACCTTTTTAATTAAATCTATACCAGCATAGCTGCCAACATCGCCAACTATACCTATTGTTTTATGTATCATACCTAAAAAATTAAGGGTGTAAAATAACAGTAAATTTTAAAGCCATAGCTGTTAAAAAGCTATAAATTTTTAGCTAAATCTGTTAACTTATGTATTACTGTTGTAGGCTCTATTCCCCAAGGATCCATAATAGCATCTGGAGTACGTTGTACCCAAGCAGAATGCATGCCAAACATTTTAGAACCAATAACATCAAAATTATTACTAGATATTAACCAGCTTTCCTCTTTTTTTGCATTTGCAGTTTCTAAAAAGTAGTCGTATACAATAGGGCTAGGCTTAAACATTTCTACATTTTCTACGCTAATTACAGCCTCAAAATAGTGAATAATAGTAGCTGTAGTTAGTAGTTTTGTAACCGCTTCTTTACTTCCGTTAGAAAAAGCAAACAAACGATGACCAGCATTTTTTAGTTCTTCTAAACCATTAGCAACGTCATCAAAAACGGGTAATACTTTATACTCGTTTAGCAATGCTTCTTTTTGTTCACAACTTAAATCTATAGCAAATTTTTTACACGCATAACTAAGTGCATTGTCTGTACATATTGAAAAATCTGTGTACTTATCCATTAAGCCACGTCTAAAAGAATACTCCAATTGCTTATCTCGCCACGTATCCATAAATGGTTTTGCAGCATCTTTGCCAATTAGTTTCTCTAACGAAGTGAGTACGGCAGACGTATTTATAAGTGTGCCATAAACGTCAAAAGCTAAGGTGTATTTCATAATTAGTTTTTTGCTAATTCAATTTTATTAATGGTAAACTCCATATCAGAAATATCTGCAGTTACCTCATTAATTCTAGAGTTGGTATAATATAAATATCCATTGTAAATGCTAAAAGTGTCTGCCCATTTTACGATATCACCTTCAATTAAAGTATGTATGCTACCGTCTGTTTTGCGATACATAATTTTATTGTGTTCTAGATCTGCATAATATAGGTTTCCGTTTTCGTCAAAAATCATTCCGTCTGGCGCAGATGTTTTAGCTTCAAAAGTTACTGCATTTTCAACCTCTTTTTCATTAGTTAAAGCCAAGGCCTTTGTAGGTATACTGTATAAACTATAGCCTGTAAGTGAGTGGTAGTATAATTTATCATTTTTAGTATCTAAAGCAATACCATCAGAATTTACTGTATTTGTCCATTTCTTATGATCAAAAGTTAAAAACTGAACCTCTGCAGCTGTTGAGGGATGATTGTCTAGAACTCTAGTAAATTTTTCAGTTTTTAAATCTAAAATTACCAAACCAGAATTGCCAGAGTCTGTAAAGTATATTTTGTTATTCTTTTTATCAAGTCGTAAATCGTTTATATAAGAATTAGCGTGATAAGTGCCTTCACTTAAAATATAAGTATGCTCTAATTGTTTTGTGTTTATATTAAACACAAAGACTCTAGGTGCATCTAAAACTTCTTGAAAAAGCGGACTTCTTGTATCTAAAACATAAATAAGATTATCATAAACAACTACAGATTGTACACCAATAAATTTAGTAGCTTCTACCTTGTCTCCAATTTCCCAAGAGTTCCATTCTTTGTTAGGAAAAGGGGAGTGGTTGTTGCTACCGACTTCAACTTCAACCACAGAATTGTTAACTCCATTTCTCCATCTAGGAAAATTTACAAAAATACGACCCTCATTACTCACAGATACTCCCGTTACTTGCTGCCCCTTAAAAGATGCTATTTGGGTAATTTTTGGAGTTTCAGTCTGTATGACTACAGGTGTCGATTCTGTTTTGTTAGCTGTTTTTTCTTTACAAGAAATAAATAAAATAGAAAGGATAATTATATAGCTTAAATTTTTCATTGATTCGTTTTTCTTACTTAAAATAGATTATTTTAACTTTTGTAAAGCAGCCAATATTTCTGAAGGTTCTGCACGTACGGTATAATCTGCATCTAAAAAAGCATACGTAATTATTCCGTTAGTATCTATAACATAGGTTGCAGCTAAAGGCAATTCATTACTAGTATCTCCATTTACATTATTTAATCCAAAACCAGCATTATATACAGTAGCCACATCGTCTGTTAACGTATAAACTACACCATATTCTTTTCCTATAGTATTTCCTAAATCACTTAAAATAGCGAATTCTAAATTGTTTTTTTCTGATGTACTTAAAGAGTTATCTGGCAATTCTGGAGTTAAAGCTAAAAGTGTTGCACCTTCGTTTTTAAATTCAGGTAACTTTTCTTGTAAAGCATGTAATGTAATGTTACAATACGGGCACCAACCACCTCTGTACCACGTTAAAACTACAGGGCCGTTTTTTAATTCGTCGTATAAAGTAACCAACTCATTTAAAGCATTTTTTAAGGTGAAATTATGAGCTTTATCTCCCACATTTAAAGCCTTTTCTAGTATGCCAGAGTTTTTAACACTAGAAATACCATTTGCATAAATCTGTTTCTTTTCGTCTGTGAATTTAGCAGCACCTGTTTGGCGTACTTTATCTAGCAAAGTATCTAATTCTCCAGTATTTTTATTGTTATCCATTTGTTGTGTTTTAAACAATTTGTTAAATTAAACAGATTGTTGTTCTGCTAGTAATTCCGTTACTACTTGTTTGTAAGTGTCCACTGGTTGTGCACCAGTTAATGCACTTTTACGGTTAAAAACAACGGTAGGTACAGAGTTTACTCCTAAACTTTTCCAGTACTCTTCTTCGGACCTTACTTTTGTTCTTGCTTCTTCATGATCTAATAAAGCAAAAGCTTCTGTAGCGTTTAAACCAATAGCTTCTAATTCTTGTTTAAGAATTTCTCTGTTAGACACATCCTTACGCTCTCCAAAAAATGAGTTCATTAAACGCAATTTGAGTTCTGTTTGTTTGCCTTGTTCTTTAGCATACTCTAAAAGTACGTGAGCGTCAAACGTATTAACCATACGCATACCCTTAAAATAATCGAATTTAAAGTCAAGTTCAGCGCCAAAATCTGTCATACGCTCTTGCGATTCTTTCTGCTGCTCTGGAGTAGAACCATATTTTTCTGTAATATGTTCTTCTACATCCTGACCTTCAGCAGGCATATTTGGATTTAACTGGAACGGTTGCCATTCTAATTCTATCTTATCTTCAACACCAAGTTCTTTAATTGCTTGTTCTAAACGTTTGTATCCAATGGCACACCATGGACAAACAACATCAGAAACAACATCAATCTTTATTTTTTCTGTCATAATTTTTATTTTAATTACATACTAGAATTAGCTACTCGCTAATAATACTAGTGTTTAAAAAATCTTTTTCATTAGGCTCATTCTCGTTACTTTCCCCTGTAGATAATAAATTAATAATCATAGAATTTACAATTCTACTTTTGGTAAGATCCTGCTTTGGAATAGTTACTTTGTGTAGCACACCTAGCATATTTAGGTGAGACTTTAGACTACTATTGTTAATTAGTACAATACTATAATTTTCTTTAGTAAAGGATTTTACCTTAGATATGTATGGAGAAAGTAGTGATATATCATTTTTAAAAACAGGAATAATTTTGTCTATATCGCCTTTTAAATGATCTTTACTCTCTGCTATATATTTTGCGTAATCTGCTAGGTATAATTCACTTTCTACTTTACTAGGTTCATAGCCTAACATTAAAAACGATGTGTCCTTTGCATTGTCTAAGTGAAAAGGTGTATTCACCTGCTGATTAAATCTAACGAGCCAATGGTACGTTAATGGTTTATGATATGTTTTTAGCGTAAACTTAGAAAGTTCATTCTTTAAATCAACCATAATAGACCTAAACGCTAAGGAAGTCAGGTTTTTTCCAAAGTCTAAATGTACAAAGCCAGGGGTAATTGTATCTGATCTAAAAACGAGATCTATACAAGTTTTGGCAATACTATTTATGCTCTTATCTTTTACCTTCATTCTAGTTTAATTTTACTTCTTAGAACAAATAGTTACGTTAGGTACTGTTTTTATTAAAACGTAACCAATTCACTAATTTGCAACTCTCCTTGTACATTGCTGTAGTTTTTTATATCTGCAGCAAAGACTTCTGCGTGTGGGCCAAATGAAGATTGGAACGCTGCAACATCATCAAACTTTAAATGAGCAATAGCTACATAAGGAGCGGGTTCTCCAGGAATTCTACTAGCGAATCCTAAGTCTAGCTCTAGCCCTTTTAAAGCACTACCAAGAGCTTCTACGATCATTGGTAAATGTTTCGTTTTATAATAATCGGCATCAAACTTAACGTCTTTACCGTTTGGGTACATTACAGATACTTTTATCATATTATTGTTTTTAAAAATTATTTCAAAGACAAGAAAGCAATCTTACACAAATTTACGTACTGTACACATGTATAAGTGTTCATTTATGTTTTCTTTAGGTTTTTCTATTGGTACTAAAAAAAAACCTTCCGTGGATGGCACGGAAGGTTATATGTCGCTATCCTCTTCATAGCCAAACTACTTTTGCGACAGTTTTTTATTTTTTAGACCAAGCAAATTTTTGGAAACCTGCATCAACCGGAGTATTAGCAATATGGTTTGTATAGTTGCTAATTACTTTTTGTGATAAACCTAAAATAATTTCTAATACTTGTTGCTCACCGTATCCAGCTGCATAAAAAGCTTCTAAATCTTCTTGAGAAACATTACCACGATTACGAGTTAAAGATAAAGTCATAGTACGTAATGCTTCTAATTTAGCATCAGCAAGTGGAGTTTCATCACGTAAAGCATTAATAATTGCATCATCAACCTTCATCATTTTTGCAATACCTGTATGCGCTGGCACACAGTAATGACAAGCGTGCTCTACGTTAATTGTTTGCCATACTACAGTAAGTTCATCATTATTAAAAGATGTTTCTGTAAATAATTGATGCAAATCTTGGTATGCTTTTAATAATCCTGGAGATCCTGCTAAAACACCGTGCAAACCAGGAATCATTCCATAGGCTTTTTTAGAAGCTTCTAATAATGGTTTTGCAGCTTCTGGTGCAGATTCAATGTTGTGTATTTTTAAAGTTGTCATAATTTTTAATTTTATGTTATTAATATTTGTTTTAATTTAAATCTAAGCAAACGCTTAGTTATATTGTAAAAAAAATGTTACAGGTTTGTAAATGTAACTTCTATTATATTTTCTAATTGATTTTTATGAAACACTTTAGATGCAATTGATAAACCTAAAATGGTATTCATTAAAAAATCTGCTTGCTTTTCTATTAAAGCATTTTCCTTTTTGTCGTCCTGTTTTAAATTACTTACAAATAAATCTCTAATTTCATTTGCAAACTTTTTAAGTTCGTCCATTACAATAGGCTCAACATCTTCTTTAATCTCATTTACCGTGTTAGTCACCAAACAGCCTTTTCTTAAATTGCCTTCTGATGAGAACTCAATAAAATCATAAAAATATTGCTTAAGACCAATAACACCGTTATTAGATGTTCTTAGTTTTTCTTTAATGGTATTTATTTGAGTCTTGTAATACTTAACACTTTCTAAAAAAACACCCTGTTTATTTTTAAAACTAGCGTAGATAGAGAATTGATTAATACCCATTTCTTTTTCTAACATACGAACAGAAGTAGCTTCGTAACCATTGCGCCAAAAAAGACCCATTGCCTTTTCTATTACTTCCTCTTCGATATATTGTTTTTTACGTGCCATTATTAATTAACTACAGGACAAAACTAAGCACTTGCTTTGATATAGGAAAATATTTAAGATTATTTAACATATTTGCCCGATAAAAGGTTGCGTAATTAAGTTTATTCATCATCATCATAAGTAGGTCTTATAATGGTAACCTCTTTAATAAAGCAGTTGGTCGTGTCTTGTTTTTTTAAGAATAAAGGAACAAAATTTTGGAGTTTAGTCTTTAAATGTTCTTTTGTTATAGAGTTGCTATAGGCAGTAAAGTAGAATAGGTGCGTACTATCTTTTAATTTAATTCTTGGGCCCATAATAAGCTTTAAACCAGACTTTATTTTCTGATTATCTAACTCGGTTTCTGTAAAAATTATTTTCGCTTTTTGTAAAGAATCTAACTCTCTAATTTTTTCTTCTTTTGATTGTAATATAGAAGTGTAGTTATTCTTTTTATTGATTAATTCTTTTAAATGATCTTTTTCTTTGCTATTATAATAGTAGGTAGAAAAAGTAACGTACTCTGTTTCTTTATTGTTGTTCACAAGTCGCTTTAAATAAAAGCCACCTTTTTTTGTGTTTAAAATTATGTTGTAACCTAGGCTATCTCTGTTTTTTAAAAACCTATTTAGCTCTGCTGTGATGGCATTGTTTTTTTGAATAACGGGTCTTGGAAAACCATATTCATTAAAAACATCATAGTTTATATTAGGTCTAATTGAAGCAGTCAATTCTGTAGTATCATTGGTATAAATGTGTAAACTGCTATTTTTGTTTGTAATACTATCTGTATAGTGCCTAATGTCCATAATGGCCTGGTTGTACCTTTCTACAGAAGCATCTAGTGCAGACTGGTCTCCACCATAATGTATGTTCTGAAATTCCTTATTCTGTTTGTAATTTTTAATAAGCCCAGGTCCAAACCATTGTACTACGTAAAACAATATTAAACCCGCTATCATTGCAAATTTTAGCAAACCGTAGTTTCTTTTATCTTGGTTGCTATTATTGTTCTCTTGTGGCATATTACTTTTTTAGGTTATACCAAAGATATAGTTCTGTTTAAGAAGTCTAATCCCTATATTCAGGTGTATTTTACACCCTAATTCTGGGTTAAATACTAAAAAGATTGTAGATTTTAAAAAGTACCAACAATACCAATTTGACTACCAGAAAATTTTAAATTCCAAGTAACAAGTTTTGGTTTTGTAGGATAGTCGTATAACTTTTCTTTAAACAAAAATTTATCTATTCCATCTACAACAAGTATGCTAAAAGCAGCACCAAAAGCAACATCGCTTAACCAATGAGATCCATTTACCATTCTAGAAATAGCGGGAAGACTACCAACAGAGTAAATACCTACTTTAGCCCAAGTGTTATCAAACTGTTTTGCGATAGAATGCGCTACGGTCATACCTAACACGGTATGTCCAGACGGAAAAGAAAAGTATTCTTCTGATCCTTCAAAAGGTTTAAAGGTATAAGGGTCTTTACCAGAATATGGTCTTGCACGTCCAAAAGCAGAACGAGCCATAATTTGTAAATATCCAGCGGTAATAGATGAAGAAATGATTAGTACACCGGTTTTACGTACTTGTTCGTTTTTGGTAAATAAACCAACTCCATAAACACCTGCATTCAATGCAAAATAGTACTGAGGTTTGGCAAAGTAAAAACCAAATTCTTTTACGGCGTGAGGTAACTGTTGTTCTTGATTTATAAAAAAGTCGCTTGTTTGCCTGTCTGCGGTAGCAATTATAGCAGTACCAACAAATAGGCTTCCAAACTTAGCAAAGTCCTTACCTTTCCAATGTAATGGTCTTGTTATAGAGTGTTTTATACCACGCCATGATGAGTTAGCATCATACTTAAAGGTTTTCCAGATAGTGGTGCTATCTGTAGGTCTGTTTAATTGCTGAGCAGAACCAGTAAAAGAACATAAAAGTAATAGTAGTATAAAACCTAAACGCATAACTTGTGGTGTGTATTAGTTAATAATACTAATTTTTTTACTTACCAATTTACGTTAGTAGTAAGCAAGATTAGTACAGGAATTAGCTGGCGAAATTAGCACTATAAATCTATAGATACAATGTAATTTATCTAATTTATTGAGTTTAGATACTTTTTAGCTAGTTATTCCTTATCAATTTTAAAAAGTAATAACTCCTCGGTATCATTAGGTAATGTTATAGTTTCTACTAATTTTAGCCCTAACTTTAGTAGCAGATTTTGAGATTCTATATTGTTTTTTGATGTTATTGCGCTAATCTTTTTAAGGTCAAATATTTTAAAAGCAGCTTCTTTTAGTTTATTGGCTGCTTCGTAAGCATATCCTTTTTTTTCATATTCAGGTAAAAAAGCAAAGCCTATATCTATACCCTCTAAACCATCCCTGTTATATAAACCACAAGAGCCAATTTTAACCTTATCCTCTTTTCTGATAATGGTATAATTGGAAAAGCCCAATTGCTTAAGTTGCGGTAGCATTTTAGTCTTGATGTATTCTTGAGCGTCTAGTAAGGTATGTATATTTCGGTCTCCAATATTTTTTAACCATTTAGGAGAATTTAAAAGATCAAAAATAAATTTGGCATCTTCTTCTGTAGTAGGTTTTAAATGTAGTCTATCAGTTTCAAATACCTTATAATTATTCATTTTATAGTAATGGTTTAGTATTGATTTGTTTTGTTAAAATATTTTTTTAGAACTAACAAAGAGATTAAATCCTCCGTCTTTTTGTTTTTAAATTGAGTTATATAGTCATTAGCGTTTTTAACAATTTCTTGTGCCTTCTCTGGATGATCTATATAGTATTGTAGTTTTGTTTCTAAATCCGAATAATCATTTTTTATTGCTACGTAGTGGTAATCAGGAATAAGTGTGCCTTCCATAAACCAAGTTTCGTATTTAGGCTTTGGCATTACTGCTAAAGAACCAGAAGACATTACCCATTTTAAATTACTTGAAACATCATTTCCTTCTAAACAAAGAATAAATTTATAGTGTAATTTTTCAGAAATAGTCATTCTATCTACTTTCCATTTGGGAACTATGTCCTTGGTGTTCACCATACCAATATTGCACATTGGATGGTTAAAGTATAGTTCTAAAAACTTAATTCTGTGTGGTTGATAAGCATATATTTGGCCGCGACTTATTAAGATATCTTTCTTAGATGAAAAAGGAACTTTATCGTTCTTAACAAACATAAAGTGCCTAACCTTATTCCATTTTAATAAAATTGAATTTTCATTTTCATCATTAATGGGTCTACTTTTTACAAAAGCAGGTTCTTTATAAACCTTTGTTATGTCACCAAATAAAAAATGACCTCTTAAACTTTGTTTAAAATATCGACCATACTCATATAGATCAAAAAAATACTCTTTTTTACCCTTTTTTAATTCTAATTCGTTTAAACTTTTAGATTCTGATGACAGGTTAAAATTAGATTCTAACTTATTATAGTAATGCACTCTAGATGTTATTTGTTCTAATTCTATAGTGCTAAGAATATCTATTTGTTTTAACCTAGCATCTAATTTAGATTGATAAAATTTAGAAGGGATAAGTTGTCTAAAGTAATTTTTAGAATAATACAAGAGTTTATTATTCTTGTGTTTATAAGACAACCTTTTAAGTTCCATAGTTTTGATTCCTTTTTTGCGAAAATACTATAATTGTTTAAATCAAAAATAAATTTTGGTCAAAGGTGTTACATTCTTAACATTTAAATGTTCTACGAATAGATTTATTCAATTTTTAATACAGTTTTATATATTTTACTTAAACCGTTTTTACTTCCTTGTACATAATTTTTAAAATCTAGAATAGAAATAAATTTTTTAGATGTAATAGTTAAGCGTTTACTTGTAAAATATAGGGTCTCGTTTTTTTGGTCGTAAAAAGGACAATACTCCATATATTTTGTATTCATAGGAGTACCAATATTTGTGGCTTTTTGCCATTCTCCATTCGCATTTTTTTTAGAGATGTATAAATCTCCACTTCCTTGTCCGTCTTCTTCGTTGTATTTAGAGAACAGTAAAAAATCTTCATCCAAAGAAATAAAAGCGTTAAACTCATAACCTTCACTATTTATGTTTTTGTCTAATAGAATTGGTTTTTCGTATTTATTTTTGTCCCATATACTAACATATATGTCATCTTTACCGTAACCGTTAGGCGAAACCATAGTAAAGTATAAATTGTTGTTTTTACTAACAGATGGGTAAAATTCGTCTAGGTTAGAATTAACTGGCGCGCCCAAATTTTTAGGTTTAGACCATTTACCATTTTTAATATCTTTTTCTACATACCAAATATCAAAATCTTTTTTAATGCTTATGGTGTCATTTAATGGTCTGTCAGAAACAAAAAATAACCTATCTTCATCATAAGATAAAAAAGGTTCTAAATACATATAAGAATCGCAAAACGGAAGCAACTCTGGTTCTGTCCATTTGTTATTTTCTTTTTTTATATGGACTATTTGAGAAATGTTTTGATCCGGACTTTGCATAGTAAAATAGGCATCGTTACCATCTTTAGAAATACAAAAATCTCTAACATTACTATAATCATTTAGAACGTCATCAAACTGTGTAATATCTGATTCGACTTGTGCTATTATTGAGTTTGATAGTAAAAATAAAAGAATTACTAATTTAGATTTATGTAGGGTTGTTCTATTTAAATGCTTTTTCATTCTGACTTTTTAGTATTTTGAAGAAAAGGATTGTACATCATAATAGCGTGATTTTCTACAATCATTTTTTCAGTTTCTAAGTCATCTCTAGTAATTACTTTAAATATTTGATTGTGTCTAGAGTAACCTCCCCAAGACTGTTGTTTAATAATATGGTTTCTTTCCTCAACCTTATAAGACTCTTCTATTTTAATGTTAGATAGTAATTCCCCATTTAAGTGAGTATCATCTAGCCAAAGCTTAATTACAAAACTAGTATTAGTTTCATTTTTTATCTGTAAATCTATGTAGTTGTAAGATAAAGTTGCGCCAGCTCCAAAGGGTACTTTTCTATTCACATCAGGGAAAACATCAAAACCGTGTCTATATCTTTCTTTAACGCTTAACGGACTATGTGCAAAAACCCAAAAAAGTAAGTTTCCTAATTGGCAAAGTCCACCACCAGTATCTCTGTCTATTTCGCCATTTTTTAAAACTAGGCCTTCTAAATACCCTTTTCTTTTTGTTGGGCGGCCAACAAGTTTCCAAAGTGAAAAATATTCATTGGGTTTAATTTCAATTTCATTAAGGTGTTTTATAGCTATTGCAAGGTTTGTTCTTTTATTCTCTTGTAGGTACATATCTACATCTTTTAGAGGCCTTAGAATAAGCGATCTGTGTTTAAATACAGGATGTTTAAAATTTACCGTAGTTTTAGCTTTAGAATAGGTGCGATCTGTAAAAATCCAACTCCATCTTCTTTTAAGAATAAAGTACTCTTTCCCTAGTTTTTGTCTTAGTTTGCTGCGGTCTATTGGTTTTTTTATTTCGTTCAAAATTTCTAGAATAAAATATAACGTTTTGGCTATAGTTAGTACTCATCTTTAAAAGAACATATGTAGCTTTATGTAAAAACGATACGTACATCTTTATGGTTTTCCAAGTTAGCCGATTTTTTACTTAAACCCAAGTTTATCTAAAACGAAAAAAAGCACAACTTTTACAGTGTGCTTTTTACTATTGAATATCCGTAGAGTATAGGTGTTTTTAAATGCTTTTAGCAAAATCTAAAAACACTTTTTTATGTAGTTCTAGATCTAGATTAGGAGAAAGCGATGCACGTACAATATAATCTTTATCGCCTTCTTTTGTTGTTCCTTGTGTAGATGTAGCAGGTATTGTCCAGTAACAACCTTTTAATTGTCCGTAACTTACACAGTACTTACTTTCGGTAGGGATTTCTGTAATCATTAAATTAATTAACTTAAGATTTAATGCCCTTTTGTAGTCTTCTTTTTCTTGAGCAGTGTTCCCTTTTGTTGGTAGGTCTAAAGAAAAAACTGAAGGTGTAAAATCTTGGGCAGCTAATTCTTCTGACACAAAATTGATTTTTGCTTCTGGCAGCGTTTCTTGTATAAAGTTTACAAACTCACGTGTATTTTTATAAGCCTCTATAATTCTATTATTCATAGAGGGTAGCTGCTTTGCTAATATTTTGTATTGAAGCTCTGTAGCCTCGTTATCACAAAGTATTAAATGCTTTTCTATTTTTTCAATTAAGGTTTCAGTTTTTGCATTACCTACACAATAGCCAGCAGTACATTGTCCGCCACTTGGAAATTTAGAACCACTCGCAAACGAAATTGTTCTAACGGTAGATAATATTTCGCCTTCACCTAGAAAGTGAACATTAGGACAAAATGTTTGGTCTAAAATAAAAACAGGATCTATAGCTATTGTACCCGCTGCAGTTTTACGCTCTTTGCTTAAAACAGCTTTTAACTGTTCTAGATCTGGAACTTCTACTCTTGGGTTTGTTGGTATTTCTGCAATTATGTATGGTATAGCATCTTCATTCGCAATATCGGCTAAAACAGCGTCAATACTTTTAACCATATCGTTATCGCCATCTACAAGCAAGTCTACTATTTCTACATTACTAATGCAAGCAGCAACACGCCTGGCTTGGTCGTTTGTGCCACCATAACAATTAGGAGGAACAACAAATTTAATAGCTTTTCCTTTATGGTTTTCTAATGCATCATGCACCAAGCCCATCATAATAGCATATTGTATAGACAAGCCACTAGATGCTACTAAAGGTTTTGTTGTAGAACCTGTAATGTCTTTAATTGCGTTTAAAACAAGTGGTTTATTTATCTCTTTAGAACTGTTTAAAGCAGCAATAGAAGATTGCTCTGTAAGTGCTTTTAGTGCCGTAAGAGCATTTTCTGGAGTCATTGCAATAGTTTCTCTTCTACGTACGTGTTGTATGTCCGAGATATAACTTGCATTCTCTTCACCATTAACTAGTAGTACACTACCAAGGTGCGCATAACAATTAATATAAAAGTCAATTGTAGCGTTAAGCGCTGTAGTATTAAATTTATTTTGTTGAGAAATAAAAACGGTACTACCGTTAAAGTCTGAGACGTTTGATACCCCATCAACTTTTTTTAATTCAAATTTATAACCGTAAACGCTTTTTAATACGTCAGCATCAAAAAAGTCTGGCAATTCATCAGTATAAAGAATCTGAGTGTTTTTCTGATCAAATAAGTTTTTTCTTAAAATAGCTAAAACGGGAATTGTCCTAGATGAAAAACTAATTACGTTCTCAGATTTTAGATGATGTAAGTTCGCAATTCCCCATTCTAAAACACAAGATAATGGATGCCCTAACCTTATATAGTCATAAGCCGTAGGCAACTGATTAAGTGCAGTTGGTTTAGAATTATTGTTGTTAAACAATGCTTTAAACTGATCTAAAAATTGAATTTTAGCCAATTTTTCATCATAAATATCGAGTCTATGCGTTGTTAGATTTAACCAATCTGTTGGCATATTGTCTAGTACATCTTTAATATAATTCAGCATTTTATTGTCTTCCATAATTTAACCTTTATATAGATTGGCAATTTACATTAATTAGATTTATTTAGTAAACCTTATAAGACCTATTGTTCTATTTTGGCTTACGTTTAACAGTACTTTTTATTTAGCTCTTAAGTTTGTTAAATTTAAACAAACACGTGTTACACATAAACTCATAACCTTTGTAGAATAGCAGTTAACTATTAATTATACAAGAGCACCATTGGCGCCAATTACCTGTCCAGAAATCCATTTAGAATCGTCACTAGCTAAAAACAATACAACTTTTGCAATATCTATTGGTTTTGCCAATCTGTTAAAGGCGTTCATAGCACTTAATTTTTCTATCTGTTCTTGTGACTTACCATCTAAGAATAATTCTGTTTCTGTAGCTCCGGGTGCAATAGCATTTACAGAAATTCCTCTTCCTATTTCTTTAGAGAATACTTTTGTCATTTGTTCTACAGCAGCTTTTGTAGCCGAATAAATAGCATAAGTTGGTAGCATTAATTTTGTTGTGCTAGAAGAAAAATTAATAATAATACCATTATCTGCCAACTTGCTGTCTGCTTCTTGTAATGTATTAAAAACACCTTTTACATTCACATTAAATTGTTTTGTAAAATCGTCTTCAGTAGCATCTTTTAATTTCTTTGAAATCATAGTGCCAGCATTATTTATCAAAACATCAATTTTTCCAAAAGTCTCAATAGCTTTGTCAAATAGCTGTGTTACTTGGTCTTTGTTGCTTACATCTGCTTTTACAACAATTGCTTCTCCGCCATTATTTTTAATTTCTGTTGCAGTAGCTTCAGCTTCTTTTGTACTGTTAGAATGATTTACAATTATTTTAGCACCATTTTTTGCTAATAAAATAGCCACTTCCTTACCAATTCCTTTAGATGAACCAGTTACAATTATGACTTTGTTTTCTAATTTATTCATAGGTTTTTATTTTAAAGCGATAAGTTTATCGGCAATTAGTTTTAAATTATTTTCTTTTATTTCTGGTTTTGGAGCTAGCGGATATACTTGTGTTCCTGGTCTACGAATAAAAGCACCTAAATAAGGATGATTAATAACTTTCTTTTTCTCAAAAATTAAACTGATTATACCCATTATCAAATTTTAATATTTTAAATAAAATTATTTTTTTGCGTTATAGCTTAGCACTTATAGTAGCAAATACGTACAGTTTTACATTTAGGTTAGGTAAGTTGTAAAACAATAAACGAGTAGGTGCAGAATACTAAATTAGTTGTGCAGCAATATGCTTAAGTAAAAATGTTTCGCGCTCTATAGACATTCCTTTTTTAGCGCTAGAAGCCATTGTTTTTTCGTTGTGTTTAATGGCATCAAAAATATTAATCCATTTTGCAGACATACCATTTTTAATCTCGTAAGATTCCATTTTAGTATCACCCAACTCAATATTAATAGTACAGGTGTAGCAATAAGATATCATATGCTGAATATCATAATCTTGCTTATACCAAGGTCTGTATTCTTCATAGGCGCCAAAAGGTTTAATATCTGTAATGTCTTTAGCTCCAGTTTCTTCAATAAGCTCACGTATCATCCCTTTTATTTGGTCTTCACCCGTATCTAAACCGCCACCAGGTAAACTATAATCCTCGTACCTTTCTGTATAAAGCAGTAAAATAGTAGTTCCTTTAACAGCTATGCTTCTAGTAGCGAGCCTAGTATAAACCGCTTTATTTTCTAGTGTTTTTACCTCAGGGTGGTAATGAGTTTTTAAAATCTGCATTTTGTAAATAACTTTGTTACAAAGATAAAATAAGATACGGTCTTAAACTTTAAATAAAACCTGTTCTGCAAAATGGTAGTTGCATTTTTATATTTTCTTATGAATAACCACGTATTAGATTGTTTCGTTAAATGCTCCTTTAACACATAAAATAGGCAACTCATATAGAATTTTAAAGAGGCTGTTTTCTTAGGTTAAAATGTAAATTAACAGCTAATTACTACCATTTATAAAGTTATTACATACAATTACACATATCCGTAATTGTAGTACAGAAAATAGTTTTACATTGTGAGTATATTAAACGTTAAAAAGAGATAATTGCGTTTATTACTCCAATAGGGATTAATAAACACAATGATTTGCGTTTACTAATTAGTTAGGCACAATTCCTCCTTTTGTAGGAAAAACAAATAATTACTTTATGCTAACGTTTAATTAGTTGATAAAGAAGAAAATATAACTGAAAAACAGAATCACTAACAGCTGATTTTCAGAACATTAAAAAAAACGTTAGTCAGAATATGACAAAGGAGTACATAAATAGAATTATAGGTGTCCTAGAAAAGAACAATGTGAAATTTGTAATTACTGGAGGAGTTGCTAAATTATTAAGGAATGAAAAAAAATCCACTATGGATTTAGACATTTTAGTTTCAATTCAAGAGGAGAATCTTAAAGCCTTAAAACAATTTGTGTTAGACTTGAACGTTAGTAAATATCAAATAATTGATGATTTGAAAAAGAATAGAATAATTAAAATTCAAGTTTTTCCTTTTTCTATTGATATTCTCCCAAAATTAGATGGATTGAATACTGAAAAAGTATTTGAGAATTGCGAAAAATTCAGTTTTGAAAATAAAATTATACCCTTAATCTCAAAAAAAGATTTGATAACAAATTATAACCATTTATGAATAGATACGAAAAATTTTTAGTGATAATTGACACAGAAAAAGCAGAATACGAAAGCAAACCTGAATTTAAAGAAGTTTCGTCCTTTTTAAAACCAAATGAATGGGGAGATAATGTAGAAACTTACCAAATGGAAATATTTTATTATCCCACTTATAATTTATTAAATAATCAATTTAGTTTCGGAGAAAATATATCAGAAAAAGATGACAATAAAATTCCTTATGAACAATACTTATCAGAAAGCGAAATAAAGTCACTTTCATTCTATGATTATGCAGGTGACAAACTTTATCGTTTTGCAATACAGAAGGAAGAAATGCTTGATTGGGATTGTATTAATCCTGAAAATTTATTATTAATTACTTCAAATTTGTTAGAATACTTAAAACAAAATAACCTAACCGATTATCATAATGAAACAATTGAAGAATTGGAAAAACTGAATAAATTATCAAAATTTTGTAAATCTATCAATTCAGAAATTATTTTATTTAATCCTGATATGTAAAATACTGTGCCTAACACGGTATAAAAAACATAGGGCATTTGTGTTAAACCGAAAGTTCTGTACATATTAACAAAGTCCGCTAAATATAAAATTTGGCATTTATAGAAAAAACGATAAAAGCAAAATATTTATATTTAGCTAAGTAATAAACCGAAACGAAAGCGCTTATTAACTGCCCTACGTTCCTTATACTAAACGTTGTATGCAAGCTAAAAGAAACAGAATATGTTCGAAAAACTTCTGAGAGAATTAAAACAAATGGAAGGAATTAAAGTTTCGATTCCGATTGAAACGGACGAAAATGGGTTCTTTGATAGAGAATGTCCTGACGAAGAGTGTATGTTCGAATTTAAGGTTCACGAAGAAGATTGGAAAAATAATTTTAAAGACGAATCTGTTTTCTGCCCAATGTGCGGTAATGAATCAACAAGCGATACTTTTTGGACAACCGAACAGGTTAATAATGCTCAAAAACAGGCGGGAGAATATATTGAAGGTAAAATCCATAAAGCAATGAAGGATGATGCCAGAAACTTCAATAGCCGACAACCCAAAGGAGGATTCATATCTATGAATATGAGTGTTAAGGGACATACACCTCAAAAAATAATAATGCCAATACCATCACAGGAAATTTTTGAACAAAAAATTAAATGCGAAAAGTGTGAATCAAGATATTCTGTAATTGGTAGTGCTTTCTTTTGTCCTTGTTGTGGACATAATTCAGTTGAACAAACCTTTAATAATACAATTAATAAGATTGAGAGTTCAATAAATAATATTCCCACAATAAGAAAAGCATTAAACGAAATTAGTAAAGACCAATCAGAAAATACTTGTCAAACATTAATTGAAAAATGTCTTCTCGATTCTGTGGTTGCATTCCAAAGGTATTGTGATATAATGTATTCAAAACATAAGAATTCGAAATCAAAAATTCCTTTTAACGCATTTCAAAAACTTGATGTTGGTGGAGATTTGTGGAATGAACTTTTCAACGAATCCTATAAAGATTGGCTGACTGAAACAGAATTTAAAAGATTAAATATTTTATTTCAACGCAGACATCTACTTCAACATACTGAGGGTATAGTAGACGAAAAGTATATCGCTAAATCTTTTGACAACAAATATAAGTCGGGACAAAGAATTGTAGTAAAAGAAAAAGATGCTATTGAATTAGTAATCTATATAAAAACCTTAACAACCGAAATTCGAAATAAAGTTGAATAAAAAAAAGCCAGCATACAACAATGGCTATAAGTAATTGCTTGTTCTCGTCTACTTACGAATCCCGAAGCGTCGGGACTCACGGACTTTCTTGGTTAGTAATTATTTGCTAAATTAGTTGCTTAAACAACGCAACTATTCTTATACACAACCCTTCTAATAAATAAGAGAAAAACTTTAATGAAAGTCAAACATATAACAGCCATAATTTTACTGCTAACAACATTTAATTTGTTTTCACACGAATGTAGTGTAACTGCTGAATTAGGTTTAAAAGTAAGAAAAGAACCTTCTTTAAAAAGTAAAAAGATATAGAAACTGATAACGGTAATTAAGATTGCTTATAATACTATGTGTAATTAATTGGTTATAAGTTGCTTGTGATAGTTTTAGTGGGTTTTATTTCCAGTATCTATCTATAGTAGTAACTTAGTAACTTAATTGCGGACTAAACCATGTACAGGACCATTTGGTACAATAAAACAAGAAAGGAATGAAAAATATATATAACAAAACACATTTAGTACATCTTCTAATTTTAATTGCATTTCTATTCTGTTCTAGTAGAGCCAATGCTCAAGACATAAATAGTAAAAAAGGATATGATACTCAGATAGGAGTTATGGTTTATATGCTAGAAAATTTAAAAAGCGATGTAATTTCGTCTACACGAGGACTTAATCAATCTGAAACAGACTACCAATTTGACGAGCAAGCAAATTCAATAGGAGCTATTGTTTTACATTTAGCTGCTGTAGAGGTAGGATATCAAAAATCTTCATTTAGAGAAAATATACTTAATGAATATGAGAAAGAAGAACAGGATATCTTAGAAATGAGTCTTGATCTAGATAAAACTAAGGAAATACTTAAAGAAAAACCGATAAAATATTATTTAGATATTTATAAAAAAGTTAGAAAAAATACGTTAAAAGAATTCAAGAATAGAAATGATGATTGGTGGACTAAGGACAATCATTGGTCTTGGTTTCATGTGATGGAACATCAAGCACACCACTTAGGACAGATAAAATTGATTCTACAAAGATTACCTTAACAAACACTTAAATATTTTAAACGGTTGGTTAATTTTTTTGTGTAGCTAAAGTTAAAATTGAGTTGCCTAAAAAATCTATTCAAAATTTATATGAACCAAATTTAGAGTATACTAGTGTCAATTATAACGAAAAGAAGAATATTGTATACATACAATCCAGGAATAGCGATGGTGCCGGAAGTTATGCTGTAATTTGGATAATTGAAAAAGGAAAATTACAAAATAGATTTATTTCAATACCTTTTTAACAAAACCGAATAGAAACCATCATTAAAGCGTACCACCAAATAATCATTGGACAAATTGGCCAGATGGCGGCGCCCTATAAAAAAAAGTATCTAGTGATAAAAGTTTATACACTATAGCTAATAATAAGGTTTATGTATATGTAAGTAGATAGCACATAAGCCAGTATAAATCTGAAAAAAAATAAGAATAAACTAGACTAAATGGGGTGCCATAGAAAAGCGTACATCTCACTAAAGGATAGATCTTATAATTTAATTTATGGTTTTTGCCTACCTATAGAAGAATTACCTCTACATAACATTTTCTAATATCTAACACAAAGGGCTAACTGGCCCCATAACAATAAAGTACTGCTTGTTTGTAAAGTCTGTTACAAATATACATTGTACACTAGCAAATATAGATTACTCTTATTTTTTTTAGAGTACTATAGCTATTATTGCTTTAATTAATGTGTGTTATTTATAAGAGAAAGAATGAGAGAATCTGAGATCCAAATTTTAAAGAAGTCACTTAATGTTATAATAGATTTTTATGAACGGGTAGAAATGGTTAATTCTTCTTCCGAATTTTTAGAAATTCATAATAGGAACATTAAAATGCTAGCGGATTTAGGTTTTGAGAGGCAATCTATTTTTATAAAGAAATGTATTGGTGATTATCCTACGTTACGGGTTTCAGAAATTGAATTATTTATATCTAGACAGAGAAAAGAAAGAAGTTTTTTATGGTTTGTTGGCGGCCGTAGAGTAGGCTTTATTCACGATTTAATAAAAACAAGAGGGGTGCTTTTATCCCAGATAAAGAAAAAGATATCTAAAATTAAAGAGCTTAATATTAAGCTATACAAAGTAGTAGAAAACCCTATTTTTGAAGAGGTTTACGAGAAAATAGGTTAGTAATGAGTATGCCTATGAACTAATTATTAATGCTATAGTGTTATAAAAAATCGATAGTGAAAGCAAAAACCTACTATATACTATGTGTCGTCCTAATAATTGTATTAATAGCAGCTGGTTATTTATTTAATTTTTCTTTTAGGTATCTTCTGTTTTCAATAGGCAGCATAGTTTTTTATCTTTGGAATAGAAATGACTTTATATCAAAAAAAAGAGTTTTAAACAAAGGTATACCGGCTCTAAAGTCAGCTACAAAACAACAACAACAAAAACAACAACAATTTGTTTATCCAACTATAAATGTAACTCCTGCTGAAATTCAGGGGTATATAAAGTTAGCAAAACTATGTTGCTCTATAGATACTCAGAATAAATTAAGTCTTTTCTTAAACACTTTAAATAGTTATAATAATGAAGATGAGTATACAACTACCTTAAATAGAGTAATGGAATACCTTGATGATAATGAGCTGTTTTTTATTATGAGTTTAGATTGGAAACAAGATATTGAGACTTTAGATTGGAGAATAGAAAGAGCTTTGCAGGATAATTTTAATTTATCTGTAGATTTACCCATTCCAGAAAGTTATGGGCCAAATGCTTCTGTTGCTCATGATGCTGTATTTAAAGATTACAACAAGCCCTTAGTACATATCGATTTTCAAATAGGGTTTATTAATACGAATAGTGACGAGTATGTAATCTTAATTCATAAAATAAAAGACACTAAAAAAGTAAAACAAGCTGTTAATGCAATAGGGTACGAGTACTTTAATACGTGATATTTTATATAAGTTTATAGCCTGTTAATCTTCAATAAAAAGGCAGTTCTATTTTTTAACCAGTACTATAGAAATTCCCATAAGTATAAAGGCTACACCACTTAATCTGTTTAACCAAAGGTTAAAATTTGGGTTGTTATTAATCTTTTGCGTAAAACTACTTGCAAAAAATGTAAGAGCTATATACCAAAGTGTACCCATTACCGCAAAAGAAATACCAAGTACTATAAATGGTATTGGGTTTTTAATTTCTGTGGGATTTATAAATTGAGGGAAAAAGGCTAAAACGAATAATGCAACTTTTGGGTTTAATGTATTGGTAAAAAAACCAGACCAAAAATCGTTTTTACCTTTTTTTGGTTCTTTGCTTTCTTTAAATTTCACTGTTTTTTTACTATTTTTTAGTTTAGAAATCCCTAAAATAATTAAGTAAATAAATCCTGCATATTTTATTGTTGTAAATGCATGTTCTGACTTAGATAGCAGTACAGATAGACCTAAGGCAGCAAAAAGAGTGTGAGCTAAAATACCTGTATTTATGCCTAATGTAGCGTATATCCCAGATTTTTTACCCTGTACTATAGACTTGTTTAATACAAAAACAGTATCAATGCCTGGGGTTATAATAAAAATGAAAGCAGTAAACAAAAATGTGATAAAATTTTCTATACCCATTGTTTCTTTAATTTTAAGGATTACACTAAATTATAGAGCAAAGAAACCATTATGTAGTGCGTTTAAAAATTCTTATTTTTGTTTGATTAATGCAAAAAACGCATTAGATATGACTATTCAGCAAATAAAATATTTTTTAGCCCTTTCTAACGAACTTCATTTTTGGAGAACAGCAGAGAAGGTATTTATATCTCAGTCGGCACTAAGTAGGCAAATACAGTCGTTGGAAGATGAAATGGGGATACTCCTTTTTGAGAGAGATAAAAGAAACGTAAAGCTTACTGATGCAGGTAAGTTTTTGCAAGAAAAATGGACAGTTACCATTAATGATTTTGAGCAAGTTGTGCAACAGGCAAAAAAGATAGATGAGGGTACATCTGGTTTTGTTTCCTTTAGTTATCCGGGTTCTATTGCATTTAAATTTTTACCCAATTTTCTTGAGGTTTTAAATTTAAACCTGCCCGACTTAAAATTAGAATTGGTAGAGCCAACAGATGAAAACCACGAGCAATTGTTGCTTAATTACAGTACAGATATTGCATTTAGTAGAGATGAAATAAAAAATATAAACATAGCTTCCTTTAAATTATTTTCTGAGCCAATATGTTTAGTGGTGCCAAAAAATCATTGGTTAACAACCGATTCTTTAAAGAACTTAAACGAGTTAAAAGATGAGAAATTTATTATTTCTGGGTTGTATAAAACAACTTTTTTTGCATCTCTTTTAAGAAGCTTTTTTGAAAAGAATAATTTTAAACCAAAAACAATAATTGAGTCGGACTTTGGAGGAATGATTTTAAATCTTGTATCTAAAGAACTTGGAATTTCTATTTTACCTTCTTCATTTAAATTTTCGAAAACTAAAAATATTAGATTTATAGACTTAAATGAAGAGATAGATTTGTATATCAATTTTAGAAAAAATGATCCAAATAAAATTATTACTAAAGTAGTAGATTATGCTAAGTCATTAAAAAAATAATGTTTTTACAATGAAAAAAGATCCAGAACTGTTTTATTTGGAATTAGTGCGTAGTAAAAACTATAATTTAGAAGTTATAGAGCGTAAGTTTTTAGAGCTAAAGATAGATGTAACAAAGTATAGTTTGTATAAAGTAAAATCTGCTATTGTGTTTGTATCTCATTTTGAGAACGAAATTGATGCTATAATTACCATCGCAAATGCCAATGTACTTTCAATTTTGAATGCAGCAACAGTAAAAGAAGAACGCGGTTAAATAGTAAAAGACTATTTTAATTCGCAAATTAATATCCAAGAACATAGATAAAATGGGATACGATTTAAATTTCTGGAAATATAAAAAAGATGTTTATTTAGAGCATCAAGATACGTATATAAAGTGTTCTGAGGAAGAACTTGTAGACGGACTAGAAGATTTGCCAATTGAAGCAATTATTAAAGATGTTCAGCAAAAATTTGCCAATTGGAAAATGGAAGGAAGTACTATCGATTTTGAAAACCCAGATGGTAAAGGAGCTTTTGGGATATCTACAACAAAACAATTTGTTAGGTTCGATTGTTACGGGATGGAGGGTGAAGATATGAACCAAATAATTGAAGTGATGGTTACGTATAACTGTCCGTTGTACGACCCTCAAGTACCCCAACGTTATGATGGCGAATAGAACGGAAAATATTACGTTTTAAATTGTACCGCTTTGTACAACGGTACAAATATGTATTATATGCTTACAGATATAAATTAGTACTTTCTTTGATGGGCTAGTAGCATTACTATTGCTATTGTAAAATAACAGAAAATATAGATGAAGAAAATCATAGTAATTCCGCTTTTGTTAATTTTTATAGGCTGTTCTAAGCCAATTGAAAAAAAATATGATAAAGCTAGTGAAGCTGAAGACTTGCTCGCAATAAGAAAAGAGATAAAGGTGTATGATTACAAGGTACTTAAGTGGCAACTTTCTTTTTTAAAATCTATTAAAGAAGATTTATCTGGTAAAAGATACCAAGAGATGCTGGCCAACGGTCAAGAAAGATGGAACGATACTTTAGCAAAACGAAAAAGTAATCTTGAAGAGCAGAAACAAAAGGAAGAAGAGGCTCTTAAAAAGCAAAAAATAAAACTTTTTTGTAATATTAAATGGGGAATGTATTATTACAAACCAGATTATTTAGACGTTCATCCAGATGCTGTAGAGTCTAACCCAGAATTAGCAGCGAAAGCCTTTAAGTTAGACCCAAACAATAGTTGGATTATGTTTTATGAAGACGGAACCTGTGACGTTAAATTTTATGACCCTAAAAAAACACACAATTGTAGCTGGGAGTTAACAGACGAAGGAATTGTTTTTTCTCATGGTTGGAAAGATGAAAAACGCGGTAGTATAAAAAATAAAACTACGTTTAAAATTATAAAGTTGGGAGATGAGAACTTTAATGTAACTGAGGTTGAAGAATCTATTAGTCTAGTTTTAAAGAGTGAGCTAAGGATGAGAAAAATAGGATAGTTTTTTTATCTAAAACTAAAACTAGAATTTTAATATTAAATATGCTTAAATGAAAAAACTAATTACACTTCTTGTTTTGTTAGTTGTCACTACAGGTTTCTGTCAAGTATCAAATCTAGATTTAAATAAATTTCCGCTTTCAACATACCTAGAAGCAGAAAATAATTTTCCTGGAGGTCAAATATTAAATTCAGATTACCATACTGTTTCTGATGATTTGGGGTTGCTTTCATTTATAAGAAAAGATAATGATATTGCTGATGTAGATATAGTTGCAAGGTATATTTATTATAAAAAAGATAGTCTTATTCTAGAATTAATTAATGAGTGGGATGTAGCCAATCATAACAAAAAATTAAATAATAAAAAGGATTTAGAGTTTAGAAAAAATATGCTTAGTTTTTATTTAAAAGGAGAAAACGCAATGATAGCTTCTATGGGTGATGGTACTATAGAAGGGAGTATGCCTTTAGAAATTACAGAGAACAATACTTATTATAAAAGTATAATTTGGAATTTAGAGAACGCATTGATAAAGTTAAGTATTACAATGTCTAACAACTACAATAAAGAAACAGGAGAGTTCCCTACGCATAAGGTTGTTGTGAGTATGGTAGCAACAAATATAACAGATAGGCCTGCCTATACAGGTAAGGAGTTGATAAAAAGAGATAGAAAAGAAATACCAAATATAGAGCACCCTATTGTAAGTGGTAAAGACCCCATTTATCCTGGTTGCGAAAACAGTGTAGAGAAAGGAGTTTGTTTGCGCAATAGCGTTAGAGAATTAATACTCAAAAACATAAATGGAGAAAAATTAATTATAAATAGCGGTACAATAAAAATAGGATTTCTGGTAGACATAAATGGGACCGTAAAACCCTGGGTTAGTGATATAACATCTAATAATAGTCAATTGCAAGAAATTGCGTTACAAACTATTAGTGGTTTGCCTAAGATGATTCCTGCTTACTCTAAAAAGACAAAGCAGAATGTTTCTGCAGGTAATCGCTTTTATCTTGTAATTAAAGACAATAAAATAGCTAATTTGGAGTAGTATTTAGGATTTTCAATTTTTATAAAAAAAAAATATTTTTCATTAGCTGATAAAAATCTCTAATGCATACGTAAATATCTTTCTAGGTAAACAAAAGATCCTCATTTATTACTTGCCCAGTAAAGCAATTGCAAATATATACTGCATCCTATCAAATATAAATTGAAACTTTATTTACTACGTACTTAGAACTACTATTGTTTAGGCTTACGTGTGTTATTTTTAATAGCATTAATTTAAACGCCGAAATTTTTAATCAATACATATTTTATAAACTACTAAAAATGCAATTAAATAAACTCATTTTTTTACTAGTACTAACAATTACGATGGGTGTAGTTAAGACTCAAGCTCAAAAAATTTGGAAGGGAGATTTGTTAACAGAACACCTACAAGATTTTGCTTCAGGAGCGTATACAGAAGTTGAAGGTGCTATTACTATAGAAGAATATGAAGGTGTAGATTTAACTGTCTTGAAAACACTAGAAAAGTGTTCTGGTAATATCATTATAAGTGATAATAAAAAGTTAGAATCATTAAAAGGGTTAGAGAATTTAAAAGAAGTAGGAGGAAGTTTTTCAATTTTAGAAAACGCCGAATTATATAGTTATTGCGCTCTTCAAAAAGAACTTATTTCAGCAGGAATAAAAGGAGTCGAGATTACAAAAGGTATTATTGAAAAAATTGAAACTCTAGATAACGGTTACAACCCATCTATAATGAGTTTGCAAAATAAAAAATGCTCAGCTCTAAAGTTTAAAGAGTTATGTTTCTCTTGTTAAAATCTTACGTTATGAAAAATAGTTTAATATTTTTATTAGCATCTTTAGTATGCATATTTAATCTAAAGGCTCAAGAACCTAGTGTTTGGGAAGGAGATTTATTTCCTAAAGATTTTGATAATTTTAAATCTGGCGCATACACTTCTTTAAATGGAGATTTAAAAGTTTATGGTTCAAAAATTATAGACCTAGCACAACTTAAGTCCTTAAAATCTGTAAACGGTAATGTATATATTGGTATTAATGATTATAAAAGTAAGTTAGAGGAAGGGAACAAGTACATCACCTCTTTAAACGGTTTAAATAACTTAAAAGAAATTTCTGGTGAATTAGAAATTCATGAAAATAAGTTACTAACCGATTTAACAGCCTTAAAAAAGTTAAAAAAGGTTGGTAAATTAAATATTGCTCAAAATCCAATACTTACAAGTCTAGAAGGACTTAACAGCGTTTCGGGCAGTATGCCAAACGGATTGGAAATTAATAAAAACAAAAGATTACAAAATATTTCTCAATTGTCTGGCATCACTAGCGTAGGAGAATATATAGCAATTACTTCTAATTTATCGCTTCAAAGTTTAGAAGGGTTACATAATATTAAAACCACCATAGATTGTCATATACAAATTGTTAGTAATAACTACCTAAAAGACTTAAAAGGTTTGCGTAGCTTAAGTAAGGTAGACGGAGAGGTCCAAATAAGATTAAACCCAGAGATAGAAGAGCTAACAGGTCTAGAAAAAATTACAGAAATTAAAAAGTTTCTTCATATTAAAAACAATGATAAACTAAAAAACTTAGAGGGTTTATCCTCATTAAAAAGTATAGGGGAAGACTTTTCAATCACAGGAAATAAAGCATTAAAAAGCTTAAATGGTTTAAAAAAGTTAACAACAATAAAAGGAGATTTAAGTATTACACAAAACCCTTTGTTAAGTGATATTAGTGGTGTTAATACAGTTAAAGATTCAATTAACAGAATTGCTATTTATAAAAATGAATCTTTAACAGAGCTTACTGGCCTAAATAATATTAAGGTTGTTAAAGAAGATGTTGTACTTTCTATAGATGTTTTAAATAAGGGTACAGGCTTTAGTAGTATTAAGTATATAGGAGGAAATTTTAGCATAAACTTAAATCAAGTTAAAGAAATGAATATGTTTAGCAACCTTACGAAGGTTGGTAAAAATATGGGAATTGGCACAAAGATAATTGTGGTAGATTTAAGAAACTCTTTTGAAAAACTGACACATGTAAATAATAATTTTTACATACGTAGCACAAAGACACTGGAACACTTTAGTGGTCCTGATGCGCTAGTAGATATAGAAAATATTGTTGTTACAGGAAATGAAAAGTTAATTTCTTTGCAGGGTTTTAATGGTCTTAAAACAATAAGAGGAGGTATAAAAATAGAAGACAATATTACGCTTACTGCTGTAGAAGGTTTTAATAGCTTAAAAACAATAAATGAAAGATTTTCTATAGAAGACAACCCTGTTCTGGTAAGTATTAGAGGATTTAAAAGTTTAGAATTTATAAACTACCTATGGGTAGATGATAATAAGAAGTTAGCAGATTTAAGTGGTTTTAGTAACTTAAAGAGTTCAAATAAAATATACTTGAGAGAAAACTATTCGTTAGAAGATTTAACAGGATTTAGTAGTTTAGAGAGAGTTAATGAAGAGTTGGATTTTCACGATAATAGCGAACTAAAATCATTAAATGGTTTAGAGAATTTAGTGTATGTTAAAAAATTATTAGATATCACAGGTAACAGCAAACTTGTAGATTATAATGCTTTAAGTGAGCAGTTTATTACATCTAAAACAGATAGAGACTTGTGGTTTTCTGACAATGCATACAGTCCCAGTAAAAATGAACTTCTTATTCATAATAAACTAGATACTAAAGTAATTCCAGAGTCGTATTTAAAAACTAAAAGTAGATGGGGACTTTCATTATTGCGTAATGAGATTTTTGCAAGAAAAGGTTTTCTTTTTAAGGATGGAGATATAAAAGATTATTTTGATAAAGAAGGTTGGTATCAACCACAAGAAGGTATAGAGATTACTTTAAATGATATAGAAGAAGAAAATGTACGCCTAATAAAAATGTATGAGCAACAACGTATTGATAGGGCTGTAGGCGCTATAAATAGTTTAAAAAAGAAGTATCAAAATAACCTTAATTTTTCTAATGAATATAAAAAATATTATCCAATACTAAAGAAATTCATTAAGAGCATAAAAGTTAACGATGTTACAAAATCTAATAAGCTTACTTTTTCCGTGCCTGCAGATGTGGAAGGACTTTGGATGTATGATGATACGGGAGGTATGAAAATTGAAGATACAGATGAGTTAATTATTTTCTTTAATTACACAAAAAAAACGCTAACAATACGTATTAAAGATAATAAGTTGGTAGAAGATCCATATGAACGTTGGGAGGTTAATGAGGTTGTTGATTTTGAGTTTATAATTGAAGATGATTTTTCTGTAGAGTTTGCTAATGTCACTTCTGATTATAATTAACTTAAGCGTTTTTTAATTACGTAGGTTGATTAGGAGATCTTTTTTTGTTTATATAAAAATGGATATAAGCCTTTATCATTAAACAATCATAATGACACTTTTTAGGCGAAATTTGGTTACATAGTATCAAATATAGACTCAACTTCTACATTTATATATTTAAGATTAGATTTTCAATACTATTCCAATATTTTTATAATAAAATAGGGTTAGTATTTATAAAAACTTTTTATGTATACGCCAAGTACAATTATACGTTTGCTTAAAAGGTTTGCAATAATTACGGGTAATAAGATAGAAAAGAGTGATACATATGAAAACAGAGGAAAACATCTCACAAGAGCTTATAAGTAAATTAAAGGAATGGCATAATACAGGCAATCACCTAAAAGTAGTATTAGAATTAAAAGCGTTTTCTAAAACTAGTGAGTCTTATTTATTAACCAATCTTTTGGCTAGAGCATTAAATAACCTTAATCTTTATGAAGAAGCTTTAGGCTTGTTGCAAAGTGTTAGTGAGCAAGGAAAAGAAGATAGAGATTGGCAATTTCGTGTAGGATATTCGTTATTTTATATAGATGGTAGAGAAACGGAATCTATACCTTATTTTGAAAAAGCCATAGCATTAGGGGACGATTACCCTTCTACTTATGAATTGCTATTAGAAGCTAGGTCTTTTTTAGATGATAATGTGCAGGATAATAAATCTCATGAAGAAGAGTTTACGTTTGTTCCTGAAGCTTATGCACAAATAAATCTAAATATGAGACTTCAGCCAAAGTACCGTGCTCATATAGAAGATTCTTTAGATTATATGCTTCGTTTAAAAAAATGGGGCTGCGTTAGTGGAGGTGGTACATCAATTGGAAAAAATGGAGAACCTGAATCTTGTGATATAGAGATTGATTTGGTTTCGTATTCTGAAGAAATGAAAAATAACGTAATCTCCATTGCAAAGAATTTAGAAATAGCAAATGGTTCTAAGTTAAAATACTATGCAAAAAATGAAAATGTTAATCAAGAATTTAATGTAGAATGTCCAATTGGTAAATTGGCAGGTTTAGGAGTGTATATAGACACAAAAGTTTTAGAGGGCCAACAAATAGAAGTAGATACTGTTATAGAATTGTACAACTCTCTTATTAATATTCTGGGAAATAATGGTGCATTAACACCTAGTCATAGTGAAAACACAAATCAGATTGCATTGTATTTTTATGGAGAAAGAGAGTATGAATATTTATTAAATAAAATTACGCCATTTTTAAAAGACAACGTAGTTGGTAAAAATTGTAAGGTTGTACAGATTGCATAATTTTTAGTAAGCCCTAGAGGTAATAACTCATATTGTTGTAAAAAGAAAAAAGCTTGCAAAATCATAGATTTTGCAAGCTTTTAGTGACCTCGACTGGATTCAAACCAGTAACCTCTTGAGCCGTAATCAAGTGCGCTATTCAGTTGCGCCACGAGGCCATTTTAATTAGTTTCCCTTTAACAGGGCTGCAAATATATTTCTTTTTACTTTTACAACAAAATTACTGAAGAGAAATATATGAATTTTAAAGAATACATTAGAGATGTAAAAGATTTTCCTAAGCAAGGTATTGTTTTTAAGGACATTACACCTTTGTTAAATAATGCAGAAATTTTAGAGAAAACAGCAAATGCGCTCTTAAATTTGGTAAAAGACCAAAAAATAGACAAAGTTGTGGGTATGGAGAGTCGTGGTTTCTTCTTTGCTACACTTTTAGCAACCAAATTAAATGCAGGTTTTGTGCCTGTACGCAAAAAAGGAAAATTACCTTTTAGCGTGTTGTCTAAACCTTACTCTTTGGAGTATGGAGAAGATGCTTTAGAAATACACACAGATGCTATTAAAAAGGGAGATAGAGTATTAATACATGATGATGTGTTGGCTACTGGTGGCACAGCCAAAGCTGTTTGTGAGCTAATTGAAGAATTAGGAGGCGAGGTAGTGCAATGTAATTTTTTAATAGAGTTAGACTTTTTAAATGGTAAAGATAAAATTGCACAGTATACAGTTGCTTCTTTACTACATTATTAGTCTATTGCATTAGTGGTTACAAAATAACGCCAACCAATAATAGCCATTTGTAACTTTGTGGCTTTAGATAGGTCTAGCTGTTTTTTGCTGTAAGATGGTAATAGAGTTCTATTTATTTTTGCTAAAAACATAAATATAGATTTCTTCATAAAAGTTATTTTTGCAAATATATGATATTACTAAAAAGAATAAAGGTTGCTAATAGCAACCTTTACATTTATATAGGCCTATATAATTATTCTTAGAATAGCAGTATAACAAGTAGAATAGTGTAGCTAAATAAAATTTCTGATAGAATAATCATAGTTGTGTGGTTTTTAAGGTTAATAATTAGTTGTAAACAATCGATTGTTAAATCAATATAATAAGAAAAAATGTTCACGTCCAAATAAGTAGATCATTATTAATGCAGTTGAATACACTATTGAAAGTGTTTAAGTCTTATTTATTTTAATATTTCTATATTAATCTTCAGTATTGTTTTAATTTGTAATGTTAAAATATAATTATTGTTATTATATGTAATTATTGTAGGGGCATTTTTGATGTAAAATGTATAAGCAAGGAGCTTTTCATTATTTAAAACATCATTTTAGCTTGTTTCATAAAAAGTTGCTGTAGTTTATTTCAGTTTAAGCCTTCTTATTTTATAAAAAAAAAATATTGAATTTCGAGAAATAATTGTCACATTCTAATTCTTATATTTGTTCAAAAAAATAGTAGATGTTAAATATAGTGTACATAGTTATTGGTTTGGTTTTTTTAATAATGGGTGGTAACTGGTTATTAAAATCGTCTGTAGCACTTTCTTTAAGATTACAAATACCAAAAATTGTAGTTGGGATGACGGTTGTTTCTTTTGCGACCTCTGCACCAGAATTAATTGTGAGTATTAAAGCTGCCTTAGATGGCTCTCCGGATTTAGCCTTGGGTAACGTTGTAGGTTCTAATATTGCCAATTTAGGTTTGGTTTTAGGTGTAATTGTAATGTTGGGTTCTATAGATGTACGTAAAAGTTTTTACACAACAGACTGGCCTATTTTAATAGTTGCATCTTTAATCTTTTTTGGATTTATCTACTTTGATGGTGTTATAGAATTCTACGAAGGTCTTATAATGGTTGCCTTGTTAATTGTATATATAGTATACTTAATAAAGTTTCAGAAGACGGCAGTAGAAGATGAGTCGCCAGAAGATGACGAACCTTTACCAGTCTCTAAAATGATATTATTTTTAGTTTTAGGAGGCTTAGGTTTATGGGGAGGATCAGAGCTATTGGTTAATGGAGCAACTGGTTTAGCTAGGTTTTATAATGTAAGTGAAAGAGTTATTGGGGTAACAGTGGTCTCTATAGGTACAAGTATACCAGAATTAGCAGCATCTGTAATAGCGGTAATTAAAAAAGAGAAAGCAATATCTTTAGGAAACTTAATAGGATCTAATATTTTTAACATTTTTGCAGTTTTGGGTATTACAGCAATGATTACACCTCTTAAGGTTGTAGACCAAACGCTACTTAGTAATGATATTTTATGGATGTTAGGCTTTGCTTTTATAATATTGCCGCTCGTATTTATTCCTAAGGGATTACGTTTAGGTTGGCGAGATGGTATTATACTTTTAGCAGGGTATGCGGCCTTTATCTATTTTACCATTTAAAACAAACCAAACTTTATATAAAACAAAAACGCCTAAGATAAAATCTTAGGCGTTTTTTATATCAATTTAATTATAAACTTAAATCTTTGCAGATTTTACAGTCTTAATAATTCTTCCAGCAATTTTGTAAGGATCTCCGTTAGATGCAGGTCTTCTGTCTTCTAACCAACCTTTCCAGCCTTTTTCTACTGTAATAATTGGAATACGAATAGAAGCGCCTCTATCTGAAATACCATAGCTGAAATCGTGAATAGATGCAGTTTCATGCTCACCAGTTAAACGTTGGTCGTTAAACTCACCGTAAATGGCAATATGCTCTTTTACTACAGGTCTAAATGCTTCGCATATTTTCTCGTAAACTTCTTGAGAACCACAAGTTCTTAAAGTAGTGTTAGAGAAGTTAGCGTGCATACCAGAACCATTCCAGTCCATATCTTTACCTAATGGTTTTGGGTGGTATTCTATATAGTAACCATATTGTTCTGTTAATCTATCTAATAAGTAACGAGATACCCAGATCTCATCACCAGCTTTTTTAGCTCCTTTAGCAAATAATTGATATTCCCACTGTCCGCTTGCAACTTCTTGGTTAATACCTTCAAAGTTTAAACCAGCTTCAATACATAGATCTGCGTGCTCTTCAACTAATTCTCTACCGTGAGTATGTTTACCACCAACAGAGCAGTAGTACATACCTTGTGGAGCAGGGTAGCCACCAATAGGAAATCCTAAAGGCAATTGTGTTTGCGTATCCATAATAAAGTATTCTTGCTCAAAACCGAACCAGAAATCATTGTCGTTATCATCGATTGTAGCTCTTCCGTTAGATTCGTGAGGTGTACCATCTGCATTTAAAACCTCTGTCATTACTAAAAAACCATCCTTACGTGCAGGATCTGGATATATAGCAACAGGTTTTAATAAACAGTCAGAAGCTCCACCAGAAGCTTGTCTTGTTGATGAACCATCAAAAGACCAGATTTCACAATCTTCTAGTTTTCCACTAAAGTCTTCTACTACTTTAGTTTTACTTCTCATGTTTTGAGTTGGCTTGTATCCATCAAGCCAGATATACTCTAATTTAGATTTGCTCATAATGTTGATTGTTGTAATTTCATTAAAGATGAGGCAAAAGTAATTTTTTTCATTGTATCTCCATAATTTTTATAGGGGTAATTGCTAAAATACTAGATGAAATTCGTGATACCCTTATTTTTTTAGGGGTTAATTAAAAATTTTATATTTTTTATCAGTTTAATTACTAATTTTGCAATTCATACCACTTTTAAAACTATAAATATGTCTTTAGTAAGGTTCAATGCTGTTAAAGAAAGTCTTTCAAGACCAAATTTTGTTATAAATGAAAAAGGGATCAGATCTAAAAAGTTTGGTAACCAAGTTTTTAATGAAGAGCGAATGTTGCAGTTTTTAACTAAAGATGCATTAGCTACGGTAAAATCTGCTATTTTTTCTGGTGCTAAGATTGATAGAAAAATTGCAGACCAAGTAGCAGAAGGTATAAAGTCATGGGCAATATCTTTAGGAGCTACGCATTACACACATTGGTTTCAGCCACTAACGGGTAGTACGGCTGAAAAACATGATGCCTTTTTTGATATTTTATCTGATGGTAGAGCATTAGAGAAATTTGGAGGTGGCCAATTGGTACAGCAAGAGCCAGATGCATCTAGTTTTCCTAGTGGCGGAATAAGAAATACATTTGAAGCAAGAGGTTACACTGCTTGGGACCCTACTTCGGCAGCTTTTATATATGATAAAACGTTATGTATACCTACCATATTTGTATCATACACAGGAGAAGCTTTAGATAATAAAGCGCCACTTTTACGTGCATTATCTGCGGTAGATGAGGCTGCAACAGCCGTAGCCAAGTATTTTGATAAAAACGTGACCAAAGTAAATGCAACTTTAGGCTGGGAACAAGAATATTTTTTAATAGATAAGTCTTTAGCATATTCTAGACCAGATATACTATTAACTGGTAGAACTTTAGTTGGGCACCATGCTGCAAAAGGGCAACAGTTAGACGATCACTATTTTGGCGTAATACCGGCCAGAGTACTTAACTTTATGAAAGAGCTAGAGATAGAGTGTATTAAATTAGGGATACCTGTTAAAACGAGACATAACGAGGTTGCTCCTAATCAGTTTGAGCTTGCTCCAGTTTTTGAAGAGGCAAACTTAGCTGTAGACCATAACCTATTATTAATGGATGTTATGGATAAAATAGCAGACAAGCATAATTTAAAGGTATTGTTCCATGAAAAACCGTTTGCACACGTAAATGGCTCTGGAAAACATAATAACTGGTCGTTAGCAACAGATACAGGTACCAACTTATTAAGTCCTGGATCTACACCAATGAAGAATCTTCAGTTTTTAACGTTCTTTATTAATACCATAAAAGCAGTAGATACATACGAGGAGTTGTTAAGATCATCAATAGCATCTGCGAGTAACGATCATAGGCTAGGGGCTAATGAAGCTCCGCCTGCAATTTTTTCAATTTTTATAGGAACACAACTTAGTAGTGTTTTAGATGAGTTAGAGGGGGTTTCTAAAGGTAAATTATCACCAGAAGAAAAAACGGAACTTAAATTAAATGTAGTTGGTAAAATACCAGAAATACTATTAGACAATACAGACAGGAATAGAACATCTCCTTTTGCTTTTACAGGTAATAAGTTTGAGATGCGTGGAGTAGGTTCTAAAGCAAACTGCTCTAAGCCAATGACTGTTTTAAATACTATAGTTGCCAAACAATTAATAGAATTTAAAAAAGAAGTAGATGAGCTTATAGATAAAAAAAGTCTTAAGAAAGATGAGGCCGTTTTTAATGTTTTACGTGAGTATATTAAAACATCTAAACGAATTAGGTTTGATGGTGATGGTTATAGCAAGGAATGGGAGAAAGAAGCTAAAAAACGCAAACTAAGTAATAATAAAACGACACCAGAAGCTTTACAGGTATTAACGTCTAAAGATAGCTTAGAACTTTTTAAGTCTATGAAGGTAATGAGCGAAGTAGAGATTACTGCTAGACAAGAAATAGAACTAGAAACTTATATTATGCACTTGCAAATAGAAGGTAGAGTTTTTAACGAGTTGGTTTACGGGCATATACTGCCAGCAGCTTTGGCTTATCAAAATAAATTATTAAAAACGGTAATGGGTCTAAAAGATATTTATGGAGATTCGTATAAAACAATGGCTGCAGCGCAATTAACAATAATAGAAGAAATTGCAACGTATGTTAATGCTATAAAATCTAAAGTAGATGAAATGACGCAAGCACGTAGAGACGCAAATAACTTAAAAGATTTGACTAAAAAAGCATTTGCATACTGTGATAGTGTTAAGCCTTATTTTGAAGAAATCAGATACAATAGTGATAAGTTAGAACAGTTGATAGATAATGAGTTATGGCCATTAACTAAGTATAGAGAGCTCTTATTTACGGAATAGTTTTACATGAGTTGAAATTGTTTTTTTTGTATATTTTCAGGATTTTTATACTAGTCTAATAGGTGAATTACTTTAATATCCTATCTTTGTTTATTGATATAAATCAAACCTATTTGAAAATATGGAATATTTAGACTTTGAACTCCCTATCAAAGAACTAGAAGAGCAGTTAGATAAGTGTCAGATTATTGGCAAGGAGAGTGATGTAGATGTATCTGAAACTTGCAAGCAGATAGAGAAAAAATTAACAGAGACTAGAAAAGATATATATAAAAATCTTACACCTTGGCAAAGGGTACAATTATCTAGACACCCTAACAGACCTTATACATTAGATTACATTAATGCAATCTGTGGAGAAACTTTTTTAGAATTGCACGGAGACCGTACTGTAAAAGATGATAAAGCAATGATTGGAGGCCTTGGTAAAATAGGCGACCAAAGTTTTATGTTTATTGGTCAACAAAAAGGATACAATACAAAAACAAGACAATATCGTAATTTTGGAATGGCAAACCCAGAGGGTTACCGTAAAGCATTACGTTTAATGAAATCTGCAGAGAAATTTAATGTTCCTGTAGTATGTCTTATAGATACTCCTGGTGCTTACCCAGGTATAGAAGCAGAAGAACGCGGACAAGGAGAAGCTATTGCTCGTAATATATTAGAAATGACACGACTAAAAGTGCCAATTATTGTTGTAATAATAGGCGAGGGAGCTTCTGGTGGTGCATTAGGTATTGGTGTTGGTGATAAAGTATTAATGTTAGAAAACACATGGTACTCTGTAATATCTCCAGAATCTTGTTCTTCAATTTTATGGAGAAGTTGGGAATATAAAGAGCAAGCTGCTGAAGCATTAAAACTTACAGCAACAGACATGAAGAAATTAAAGCTTATTGATGAAATTGTACGTGAACCTGCAGGAGGAGCACATGCAAACAGAGAAAAGAATTTTACTATTGTAAAAAACAAAATTATTTCTCATTTTGAAGAGCTTAAAAAGTTATCACCAAAAGAATTGGTAGAAACTAGAATGGATAAATATGCAAATATGGGAGTCTTTAACGGCTAACAGGCATTTTTAGTAAAAATAGTAGAAATCCAAAGCGTAAGTCTTTGGATTTTTTTTGGTTATGAACACAAATTCGTAACTTATCAACAGGTCAATTGTTAATCAATAGTGAATATCACGACCCCCATTTTTTAAGTTAACTAAACGTTAATTGCATACTTTAGCAGATATGGATAAGCCAAGCCCAGTAGTAGGACATAAGATAGATAAATCTACAATTATTAGTTTAGAGAGGGGTAAAATACCTCCGCAAGCTGTTGATTTAGAAGAGGTTGTCATCGGCGCAATGATGATAGATAAAAAAGGTGTAGATGAGGTTATAGATATTTTACATCCAGATGTTTTTTACAAAGAAGCACACAAACACATTTACGAGGCAATTTTTAAGTTATTTGAATCTTCAGAGCCAATAGATTTATTAACCGTTTCAACACAATTAAAGCAAGATGGAAAGTTAGAAGTTGTAGGTGGAGATTTTTACCTTATTAGACTTACCCAAAAAGTAACTTCTTCGGCGCATATTGAGTTTCATGCAAGAATTATACTTCAAAAATTTATACAAAGGAGTTTGATAAAAATTTCTAATGAAATTATACAAGAGGCATATGAAGATGCTACTGATGTATTTGATTTGTTAGATGCAGCAGAATCTAAGTTGTATGATGTTACGCAAGGAAATTTAAAACGTTCTGCAGAAACAGCACAAAACTTAGTAATACAAGCAAAGAAAAGGATAGAAGAAATATCTGGTAAAGAAGGTTTAAGTGGTGTGCCGTCTGGTTTTCATAAATTAGATGAGTTAACTTCTGGTTGGCAACCGAGTGATTTAATTATTGTAGCTGCTCGTCCAGGTATGGGTAAAACGGCATTTACATTATCTATGGCACGTAACATGGCAGTGCAATCTAATATGCCAGTTGCTTTCTTCTCTCTGGAGATGTCATCTGTACAGTTAATTACAAGACTAATTTCTTCAGAAACAGGTTTGTCATCAGAAAAATTACGTACAGGTAAATTAGAGAAACACGAGTGGGAACAATTAAACGTAAAAGTAAAAACATTAGAATCTGCACCGTTATTTATAGATGATACACCATCACTTTCTATTTTTGACCTTAGAGCTAAATGTCGAAGATTGGCATCTCAACATGGTATAAAAATGATTATGATTGATTATTTGCAGTTAATGACTGCGGGTGGTACTCAAAAAGGAGGAAACAGGGAACAAGAAATTTCTACAATTTCTAGAAACTTAAAAGCCTTAGCAAAAGAACTTAATGTTCCTGTAATTGCACTTTCTCAGTTATCAAGGGCTGTAGAAACGCGTGGTGGTAGTAAAAGGCCAATACTATCAGATTTACGTGAATCTGGAGCAATTGAGCAAGATGCCGATATTGTATCATTTATTTATAGACCAGAATACTATAAAATTGATGAATGGGATGATGATGAGCATTCACCAACGCAAGGACAAGGTGAATTTATTGTTGCAAAACACAGGAATGGTGGATTAGAAAGTATCAGACTTAAATTTATTGGTAGTCAAGGTAAGTTTGATAACCTTGATGATTTTGATTCTCCAGTTGAATTTCAATCTAAAATGAATGAAAACGAACAGAATCCATTTTTAACTCAAGGTCTTCCAGATGCTAATGAAGCTTTTGGTAGTTCTATGAACGACGGTTTACCGCCAGAAGGAGATAATGACGTTCCTTTTTAATAATTGTATTTTATGAGAAAAGTGAATAACTTAATTTCAGATTCAATAGTTAGAATTGAAGATATGACAATAGGAGATAATGATTGTTATATAAATACAGGTTTTTGTAAATTTGATGAGTTAACATCTGGTTTGCAAAAAGGGGATTTAATTACAATTGGTTCCCGTCCTTCAATTGGAAAAACATCTATGGCACTTAACCTTGCTAAGAATATCTCGGTTCATAGTGACAAGCCTGTTTTGTTTTTTTCTTTGGAAGCTAAGATTAATAATATAATTCTTAAATTGATTTCGGCTGAAACAGGGCTTTCTTTATCTAAGCTAAGGAACGGTGTGTTAGAAAACTATGAATGGGAAATTTTAAATACAAAAACCGAATCTCTAAAAAAAGCCCCTTTTTATATTGATGATTCAGGGGAGATATCAATTGAATTAATTGAATCTCGAATAGAAAATGCTGTAAAGAATGATAATGTAAAGGTTGTAATTGTTGATTATCTACAACTTATTACAATTTCTGGCAAAAATTCGATGGCTTCAAATAGAGAACAATATGTTTCTATTATTGTAAGAAAGTTGAAGGCATTAGCAAAAAACTATGATATTCCCATTGTGTTATTCTCTCAGTTATCTCGAACTTTAGAAACTAGAGGAGGAAGTAAACGTCCAATTTTATGTGATTTACGGGAATCTGGAGCTATAGAAGATGACTCAGATTTAGTTTGTTTTTTGTATCGTCCTGAATATTATAAAATTGATGAATGGGATGATGATGAGCATTCGCCGACACAGGGCCAAGCTGAATTAATTGTTGCAAAAAATAGAAATGGAAGATTAGAAAATATACGGCTTAAGTTTACTGAAAGTAAGGGGAAATTTGAGGACTTGGAGGATTTTAGTAATCCTTTTGAGTTTAAATCAAATATGAGTAAAAATGAAGCTTTAAATGATTCTATGGAAGGTAGTGTATCATCAGAAGGAGATAATGACGTTCCTTTTTAATTAAAATCTATATTTTACTCTATGTTATTTAAGCATAGAGTAAAATTCTTTCACTTTTTAAGATATACGTAGTAATATAAAATGAGATTTAATTACCTTTAAAAGGCTAAAATAATGATCATTTATAATGCGTAAATATTTATTACTTCTTTCTTTTTTTTATTTTTCAATGAGTCTTATGGCTTCTAATATCCTAATTCCTATGGATGCAGAAAGTCAAAAAAATCATTTAAAAGCGTACGGAATTACGTATTGGGTTTTAGCAAAGCAACAAAAGGTACATTGGCTATTAAACTATAGAGGTGGTTCTTTTTTATTGCCAGATGGTGATGCTATTCGTAAAGAATGTCAAATTAGAGGTGTTTCTTTTGAGGTTTTGTCTACAGCACAAGCAGAAAGTATTTTGGCAGACATAAGTAGTCCATCCAAAAATCAAGATGCTGTTATTCTAGAAAAAGCACCTAAAATTGCAGTATATTCTCCTTCAGGAAATCATCCATGGGACGATGCTGTTACAATGGTACTTACGTATGCGGAAATTCCATATGTTACTATTTATGATGAAGAAGTTTTAAGTGATAAATTAGCTTTGTATGATTGGTTGCATTTACATCATGAAGATTTTACGGGTCAATATGGTAAGTTTTATGGCAGCTATAAAGCAGCGCCTTGGTATATAGAAAGTAAAGAGAATTCAGAAATTTTAGCAAAGAAACTAGGGTATAGCAAAGTGTCTGAAGAAAAAAGAGATGTTGCTTTAAAAATAAGAAATTACGTTATTGGTGGTGGATTTATGTTTGCTATGTGTTCTGCTACCGATAGTTTTGATATTGCTTTAGCGGCAGAAGGGGTAGATATTTGTGAACCTATGTTCGATGGTGATGCATCGGAACCAAATTATCAGTCAAAAATTGACTATAAAAAAACATTTGCCTTTACAGATTTTACATTAGAACGTAACCCAACCGTATACGAGTTTTCTACTATAGATATGACTAGGACCAGGCAACTGTCTAAAGATTCGGATTATTTTTCTTTAATGGATTTTTCGGCTAAATGGGATCCTGTGCCAACAATGCTTTGCCAAAACCATACTTCTTTGGTAAAAGGGTTTATGGGGCAAACAACTGCTTTTAATAGAAAACAATTAAAATCTACAGTTTTAGTTTTAGGTGAAAATAAAATAAATAGTGAAGCTAGATACATTCACGGTATAAAAGGAAAAGGTTTTTTTACTTTTTACGGTGGTCACGATCCAGAAGATTACCAACATAGAGTAGGGGACCCTAAAACAGAATTAGAATTACACCCAACTTCTCCAGGATACAGGTTAATATTAAATAATGTATTGTTCCCTGCTGCGCGTAAAAAGAAGAAGAAGACCTAAGTCTTTAACTTTTTAGAAGCAGGTCTAAAATAGTTTCAACCCCATATTCATCATTACTTTTTGTTGTGTAATTGGCAGCTTTAGTTACGTTAGGGTGTGCATTGGCCATTGCAAAACTAAAATCTGCAAGAGCAAGCATTTCTAAATCGTTATTAAAATCACCAAAAACCATAGTTTCTGAAGAAGAAACATTAAACATATCTTGTAGTTTTTTTAAAGCGTGACCTTTATGTGCATTATTGTGAGATAGATCTAGCCAGTTTTCTCCAGATACTTTTACCTTTAATTTAGATTCTAAGTGTTTTACTTTGGGGTATATAAAGGTTTCAGAACTCTCAAAATGAAAAATAGCTATTTTTAAAATCTCATCTTCGTATTCACGTAAGTTGTCTAAAAGTGCATATTCCGCATAATACTCCTTAAACTTTATAACGAATTCTTCAGAGTTAGATGAGATATACGCTTTCTTTTTACCACAAAGTACAGGGTAAACACCATCAATAGTAGAAATTAAATCTAAAAGTTCTAGAATTGTTTCTCTATCTAAGCCGGTTTGTAATAGCTCTATGTCTTTATCTTTAGCAATCGCACCATTCTCTGCAATAACCAAGATATCATCTTTAATAGTATGTAATTTATCTATAATGCTATGGTACTGTCTACCACTAGCAGCAACAAATAGGATGTTGTTTTCTCTTAATGCTTTAAATTGTTTAAAGAATTTTTCGCTAACCTCGTGTTTAGAGTTTAGTAATGTACCGTCCATATCGGTAACAACCATTTTTACTTTAGATAAATCCATATGCTATGCTAATTATACGATGTAAATATATCTTTATCTTCTTAAAAATAGATGAAGATTAGTTCATCATTTTGTAAAAGATAATGAGTGTATTGTATGTACGTTATTAAAAGAATTTTATACTCAACGGGTATTTGTATAATCTTTTTTCTGATGCAGCCATCCCACCCATTATAGGTGGTATAATCATAAGTAATGCTAATGCAATACCTACGGCAATTAATAGAATTAAAAATATAAAACCTATTAAGATAGCAGTTAAAATAAGCGATATAAATAGTAGTACAAAAAATGTAATGGAATATATTAAAAGACTAATCTGGAAATTAACGACAGCCTTTCCGTGTATATCCATATCCTTTATGTTTTCTTTTTTAGATGACCACATGACAATAGGTATAATTATGCCAAACGGTCCTAAAAAATTAAGGAGCTGCGAGTAATGCATTAAGGATATAGAACTGTAGTCTTCTTGTAAATCAATATTTGTCATTGGCTTTTGTTGTGTCGTTTTTTACGCAGTTCATAAAGCGTTAAAAATACTGTTATTAGTATACAAATGGAAATAAAAGTATATGGTTTTTTTTCAGTTAGGTTAATTAAAAACTCTGTCATCTCTGCAAGTTCTCCTGTCATGTTCTTTTTTAATTAAATAATATCTTATTCTCTTTAGGAGATGCAAAAAGCTGTAAAAGGTTGCTTTGAGCCCTATAGAGATACGTGTATTTTATAACCACTAAAAGGTGTAGTTATTGCCTAGTGTCTATTAAAGTTATGGTAAAAAAAAACCTACTCTAAAAGAGTAGGTTCATTCATCTAAGCGAGATGAGTTATTTTTATTTTACCTTGTTTACAATAGCTTTAAAAGCTTCTGGGTGGTTCATAGCTAAATCTGCTAAAACCTTACGGTTAAGCTCTATGTTATTAGCTTTTACTTTACCCATGAATTGAGAATAAGATAATCCATGTAATCTAGCACCTGCATTAATACGAGTGATCCATAAAGCACGGAAATTTCTTTTCTTAACTCTACGGTCTCTATAAGCATATTGCATTGCTTTTTCAACCGCATTTTTGGCTACTGTCCAAACGTTTTTACGTCTTCCAAAGTACCCTTTGGCTTGCTTCATCACTTTTTTTCTTCTAGCTCGTGAAGCAACTGAATTTACTGATCTTGGCATAATTTTAATTTTTTTTGTAGTAGGCGGACTCTAAATTGAGACACTTTATTTTTAAGCCTAACTCCATGGTTAATAATAATTACCGAAAAGAATCTATTACTTTAAACGTAATTGTTCTTTTATACTATTCACATCGGCTTTGTGTACTAAAGTACTGTGAGTCAATGCTAGCTTACGCTTTTTAGATTTTTTTGTCAAAATGTGACTCTTAAAAGCGTGCTTTCTTTTTATTTTACCAGAACCTGTAAGCTTGAAACGCTTTTTAGCACTGGATTTTGTTTTCATTTTAGGCATTTGTTCCTATTTAATAAATTAAATACCGTAAAAAACTTACGGCATCTCTCGCTTAGTGAACCAAGTCTAGACCTGATTTATTTTACGAATACTTACTAGTAAGTATTGTTACTTCTTTGTCTTAGGAGCTAAAAACATTGTCATTCTTTTGCCTTCTAATTTAGGCATCTGTTCTACCTTACCAAGTTCTTCTAGTTCTTGGGCAAGACGTAACAACAATATTTCTCCTTGATCTTTATAGACAATAGATCTACCTTTAAAAAATACGTATGCTTTTAATTTAGCACCTTCTTTTAAAAATTTCTCTGCATGTTTCTTTTTAAACTCATAATCGTGATCATCTGTTTGTGGTCCAAAACGAATTTCTTTAACCACTACTTTAGACGCTTTGGCTTTCATCACCTTTTCACGCTTCTTTTGTTCGTACAAAAACTTTTTGTAGTCTATAATTTTACACACAGGAGGGTCTGCTTTTGGTGAGATTTCTACCAAATCTAATTCTAACTCCTCTGCTTTTGCTAACGCCACTTTAGTCGTGTAAACACCAACCTCAATATTATCTCCAACTAAACGTACATTTGGTACTTTTATATCGCTGTTAATATTATGCGGGTTTTTATTCTCTCTCCTCGGCTGTGGCCTAAATCTCTTTCTAATTGCTATAACTGATAATTTTTAGATTAAACTTCTATTTTTTTAAAACGACTTTAAGGTACTATTTATTTCGCTAGTTACCAAGTCACTAAAATCTTTTATTGAGATAGAGCCTAAATCATCACCTCCGTGTTTACGTACAGAAATAGTGTTTGTAGCCTCTTCATTCTCGCCAATGATAATCATAAAAGGGATTTTATTCATTTCTGCTTCCCTAATTTTCTTACCAACTGTTTCGTTTCTGTTGTCTAGCAGGGCGCGAATTTCGTTATTTTCTAATGAATTTAAAACTTTTTTCGCATATTTCTCATATTTCTCGCTAACTGGTAGTATAATTACTTGTTCTGGTGTTAGCCATAATGGAAAATTACCACCTGTATGTTCTAGTAATAGCGCTATAAAACGTTCCATACTTCCAAAAGGAGCACGGTGAATCATCACTGGTCTGTGATTCTCGTTATCACTTCCTTTATAGGTAAGATCAAAACGTTCTGGTAAGTTATAATCAACTTGTATAGTACCAAGTTGCCAATTTCTTCCTAGAGCATCTTTTACCATAAAATCTAGTTTAGGTCCATAAAAAGCAGCTTCACCACTTTCTATAACGTAATCCAAACCTTTTTCTTTAGCTGCATTTATAATCGCATTTTCAGCTTTTTCCCAGTTTTCAACACTACCTATGTATTTGTCGGGAGTATTTAAGTCCCTTACAGATACTTGCGCTCTAAAGTTATCAAATCCTAAAGAATTTAATACATATAAAGATAAGTCTATTACATTTCTAAACTCTTCGTCTAATTGATCTGGTGTACAAAAAATATGTGCATCATCTTGTGTAAAACCACGAACACGTGTTAAACCGTGTAGTTCTCCACTTTGTTCGTATCTATACACGGTACCAAATTCAGCAAAACGCTTAGGTAGATCTTTATAAGAATGTGGTTTAAAGTTATAAACTTCACAATGGTGTGGGCAGTTCATAGGCTTTAATAAAAACTCCTCATCCATTTTAGGAGTTTTAATTGGCTGAAAACTATCCTCTCCGTATTTTGCATAATGTCCAGAAGTAACATAAAGTTCCTTTTGTCCTATATGTGGTGTAACAACCATTTCGTAACCAGCCTTCTTCTGGGCTTTTTTCAAAAAGTTCTCTAAACGTTCTCTTAAGGCAGCACCTTTTGGTAGCCATAGGGGCAGACCTGCGCCAACTTTTTGAGAAAAAGTAAACAACTCTAGTTCCTTCCCTAATTTTCTATGGTCTCTTTGCTTTGCTTGTTCTAATAGCTCTAGATACTCTGTTAATTCCTTTTGTTTAGGAAAAGAGATACCGTACAAACGTGTAAGTTGTGTTTTGTTTTCGTCACCTCTCCAGTAAGCGCCAGCAACACTTAATATTTTTATAGCTTTTACAATACCAGTATTTGGTATGTGTCCGCCTCTACATAAATCCGTAAACGTATCATGGTCGCAAAAAGTAATGGTACCGTCCTCTAAGTTTTCAATTAACTCGGTCTTGTATTCATTACCTTGTTCCTTATATAAGGATAAAGCTTCAGCCTTAGTAACAGCTCTCATTTTAAAATCGTGCTTACCTCTAGCAATTTCAATAGCCTTCTTTTCTATAGCAGGGAAATCTTTGTCAGATATAGATCTATCACCTAAATCAATATCGTAATAAAAACCATTTTCTATAGATGGGCCAATTGTTAACTTAACCCCAGGGTATAGTTGTTCAATAGCCTGCGCAACAATGTGCGAGGACGAATGCCAAAAAGCTTGCTTACCTTCAGTATCATTCCAAGTGTATAAAACTAGAGAACCATCTTCGGTTAGTGGGGTAACGGTTTCTACCGTGGTATCATTAAATTTAGCAGAAATAACATTTCTTGCAAATCCTTCGCTAATGCTTTTAGCAACGTCCATAGGAGTGCTCCCCTTGGAAAATTCTTTTAAAGTACCGTCTGGTAAAGTAATTTTAATCATACCTATTATTAATATATAGGACACAAAGATAATATGTTGTTATCACCTTAACAATAATAATGTAGATATTTTCATACTATATAGGAATAAGCTTGTTTGTTTTGTAACAAGTCGCGCTATCTTATATATAGGTATGGTGTTTTTCTAGTGTATTCTTTTATATCTATAGGTTGATAATAGCCTTGGCTACGACAAAGAACCTGGGATAAACTGTGTGGTTTTGGGAGGGTTTGTTAATTTGTTTAAAAAGGGTTAAAAAAGATGCTTGTTTAAGGTGTTGATAAATAGGCTTGTAAAGGTGTATTTAGAAATACTTTTAAAAAAGATTTAGAAAAGGG
>NZ_JAMCOJ010000007.1 GCF_023476645.1 Cellulophaga sp. 20_2_10 | reverse complement strand
CCTTAAACAAGCATCTTTTTTAACCCGTTTTAAACAAAATAACAAACCCTCCCAAAACCACACACTTTATCGCAGGTTCTTTGCCTTAGTCAAGGCTATTATCAACCTATATATAAAGAAAAGATGTATACCATATATGTATAGAGAAGTGTGCTACTATTATCCTTGCATCCTTTTTTTAATTACGAAAAAAAGTTCCACACTAGTCCAAACCTAACTACAAAGTCGCGATAGGGGTAGTTTGGAGCTGAATAATAGTCGTAACCAGTAAAGGATGAATTGAAGTGCTCCGCTTTTAAATAGATCCGTGTCTGCTTTACTTTAGCATTGATAAAGAAGTCTAGCATTGGATACGCACCTAACTCCTGCTGGTTTTGAGTATAGAATTCTCCTAAAGCAGGGTTGTAAGCATTCATATTATAAGCCGTAAAGTACTTAAAAGTAACTCCGGTTTGCATAAACATTGCTCCTTTAAATACTTTCTTAGAAAAATAAAGGGTATTCCTTGTTACTAAATCTGGCAGATTTAGCACTTGATTAGATTGAGAAACGTTTTGATACATTATAGTATTGTCTAATGCCCAACGACCAAATTTAAACTCTTTATTATACTTTACCTTTAAATAACCAACAGACGCACTTTCTTGAAACGGTTTTACATATGCATTTTCCTCTCCACCATCTATCTGTTCTTGAGTAGCTGTAGACCCAAAATAGGTATACTTATCTATATTGGTATATTTTGCTGCGATTGTACCATAAGCATTTGAACTATATTCAAAAGCCAAACTGTTTATGTTTTGCTTATCAAAATTACTTGTATTTTGCCAGTTGTAATTTTCGTAATTACTCTGATAAAGCAAGAAGTTAAAATTTGGCATCCTAGATTCGTTATGCAGAGATGCAACAAACTTATGCTTGTCCTTATATATATATGTTGCTTCTGCATTAATTAAACTACCACCTAAATCTCCTGATAAGTTATAAGCTGCGTCTCCGCGCAGATTAAACTGACCTATTCTTTTACTATACTCTGCCCCTAATGAAATATCGGTTCCTTTATATTGACTATCTATTGTACCCGTAGGTGTTATTAGAAGGCTCTTGAAAAAGTAATTGTAATTATAAATACCCACGTAGCCTTTTAACTTACCTAATAATCTATTTGAAAAAGTTGCGTTTAGCTGATTATAGGTTGATTGCAACTGGGCTTTATCTTCTGTTTCTGCTAAAAAAGAATTTCCAAAATAATCTGATTGTTCGGTCTGATTAAACTTAGAAAATTTAGTCTCATAATTAAACTGATGCCCTACTGCTATAGAAGTAGCAATAGCGCTACTTGTTGAGTCTTCTGCTTTATTAATTAGCCTGTATTGATGATCTAAAAAATACCTCTTTCCTAAAATTTCGCTTTCAGCATCTATAAAAGCTACATCTAGTCTATCCCTACTAGAAAATTCCGTATCTCCAGATTCAAACTGGGTTTCTCCATCTATTAAGCCCCCATTTTCTTCAAAAACAACATCTTGAACTGCTATATGGGCTAGCATTTGATATCTCTTATTTTTAGAATTATAATTTGTAGTTACAGTAAAGTTGCCAGACTCAGACTGATTGTAATTGTATTTCCCTAAAGACCTAAAGCCTTTATACCCTAAAGAAACGTTTAACTCTGGAGACATATTAAATGTTAGCATTGCATCTAGCAATTGTCCTTGTTCCATTGTTGTTTTAAACATTAACTCCGTTAAAGGTGTTGGAACATTGTAATATTTAATATCCTCTACCTCCCTATAATTACCTCCCAAAGCAGAAGCTCCTAGAGAGGGATACATACTAGAATTATTTAAATCTAGCCCAAGAGCATTTGAGGGTTTACCTATATTTGAAAAAGGCATTAGTTCAAAACCATCTTTTCTTAAATAATTATACTTATACTCTTTTTGGATACTAAGCGTAGTATCTAAAAAGACAGTGTCTCTTTTAATAGTGAAAATTTTATATTCTTCTACACTAGGCTTTTCCTCTTCCCCTTCTTTTAAAACCTTAGCTGGTTTCTTAGGTCCCTTAGGATCTAAACCTTTTTTAGAACCTGCCGGATCTTGTGCAAAAGCAATTGCACTCCACAAAAATATTACAAATACTATATATCTCATTTATAAAAAAAATATAAGCAAAGGTAATTTTTTTACATTTAACTAGCTGTGAAAGTTTTGTTAGCTTTTGGAGACTATACTAAACATAGCTCTCAATTCTATTTTTTAAGATGAAATTAACAATAAATGAAATTTACCTTGTAAATAACCTCTTTAATTAAGATATTTACGGCAAAAATCTTAATTAAATGTTAAATAATTATTTAGCATTTAAAATTATAAGTATCCCTACCAAACATATCAAAATGAATAAAAAACTACTATTACTCCTTTTATTAACTTGTTCTTTTTCTTTTGCTCAATTTAATGAAGCAGCTCCTTGGATAAAGAAATTAAAAAAAGAAAAAAGAAATACTGCATCCAAAAGCGCAAACTCATCTTTTTCTATTGAAGAAATTAAAGTTTCTTTTGACGATTATTGGAAAATAAAAAACAAAGACGCTAAAGGGAGTGGTCATAAACCTTTTATGAGGTGGCATAATTACTGGATAAACTTTGAAAACAGTAATGGAAACATTCCTTCTTCTAAACAAATATGGGATTCATGGCAAGCTAAAGAAAATAGAGCTGGTAAAATTAACCCAACCAGCAACTGGACAAATGTAGGACCATCTACAAGTAATGCCTTTGCAGGAAGACTACCTGGAAACGGTAGAATTAACGCAATAACTGTGGACCCAAATAATGCAGATATTTGGTATGCCGGCGCACCTGCAGGTGGCATATGGAAATCTACCAACGCAGGAAGTAGCTGGACAAGCTTATTTTCTGATTTTTTACAAATTGGAGTATCTGGTATTGCCGTTGATCCTAATAATTCTGATATTATATACATTTCTACAGGCGATGATGATGCAGCAGACTCCTATAGTATTGGCGTATTTAAATCTACAGACGGCGGAACAACATGGAATGAAACTGGCTTAAATACGACAACAATTGATAGTGGAATTAATTTTTTAACTAATGAGATTACTATAGACCCTTCGAATAGTAATATTGTATGGGTTGGCTCTAGCGCTGGGCTATACCAAACTATAGACGGAGGTACTACTTGGACCAATAAACTATCTGACAACATAACAGATTTTAAATTAAAACCCGGAGACAGTAATACTATTTATGCCGTTTCTTTTAATGCCTTTTACAAGTCTACTGATGGCGGAAATACTTTTAATACCATCACCAGCAACCTACCAACTTCATCTGGAAGATTAGTTTTAGGTGTTACACCTGCAAACAATGATATTGTTTATGTCTTAAGCGCTGCTACAGATTATTCTTTTCAAGGTTTTTACAAATCGACCAATAGCGGAACAACTTTTACAAAAACATCTAACACTGTAGATGTTTTAGAGTCTAACCAAGCCTGGTTTGACTTAGCTTTAGAAGTTTCTCCTACAGATGAAAATACAATTTTTACTGGCTGCTTAAATATTTGGAGAAGTACAAATGGAGGTAATAGCTTTAACAGACGTAATAACTGGAGCTCTAACAACAATTCTTATACCCATGCAGATATACATACCTTAAAAATGTTTGGCTCTAATCTTTTTTGTGGTAGTGATGGTGGTTTATATGTCTCAGGTAATAATGGCACAACATTTACAGATGTTACAAATGGTATGTCTATAGGACAATTCTACAGAATAAGTGTTGCAGAAGATGATGCTTCTAAAATGATTGGAGGATTACAAGATAATGGAGGTAACATTTTTAATAACAACCAATGGAGTAATTACCATGGTGGTGATGGTATGGATAATGTTATAGATCCAAACAACAATAACCTAGTTTATGGCTTTACTCAATATGGAGGATCATTAAATATTTCAACCAATTCGGGAGAAACAATAGGCCAAATTGGACCACCGAAAGATTCGGCAGACGAAGACATTGAAGGAAACTGGATTACACCACTTGCAATTAACAGCAACGGAGATGTATTTGCTGGTTTTGAAGCAGTATATAAATTAGAAGGGGCAAGTTGGAGTAAAATCTCTACAAATTTAGGCTCTGGAAATATTGATGACTTAGAAACAGATCCTAATGATGCTAACACAATATATGCCGTAAAGAATAGAACTATTTACAAAAGTATAGATAAAGGCATAACTTTTAGTAGCCATATTATACTGCCAGGGTTTATTTCTGATTTAGCCGTAAACGTCTCTAATAGTTCTATAGTATATGCAACAACATCTAACAGAATAGGAATTGCATTATCTGGACAATCATCTTCACGTGGAGTTTACAAAATAACTTCTGACGGCACAGTTGTAACTCAAGAAGATATTACACTAAACTTACCAAATGATCAGGCATTCTTTAGTATTGTACATCAAGGACTACATGAAGATAACCCAATCTATGTTGGCACAAGTTTAGGTGTTTTTAGGCTTGATGATACTTTAACAGAATGGGAAGAGTACGATACCAGCTTACCAAGTGTTGCAATTGGTGATTTAGACATCAATTTAAATGAAAACATTTTAACTGCCGCAACTTATGGTAGAGGTGTTTGGCAATCTCCTATACCTATTAGGGATCCAGAAAACGATGTTAGCCTAAAATCTATCTCATTACCTTTAAATTCTATTTTATGTGGAGATGTTTCTACGGATATAGAAATAAAGAATATTGGAACTAATCCTATTAATGAGGTAAATATTACATATGGTTTAAATAACACAGACGAAACTTTTGTATGGAATGGAACTTTAAATTTTAACGAATCTACAACCATAACATTACCAACTATTACACCTACTATATTTGGCAAAGCTTCTTTAGATATTTCTGTAACTGTTCCTGGCGATACATTTGAAACAAACAATACTAAATCTACCGTAATTTACATAAATAAAGAAGGTGCCGGATCTGTCATGAATACTTTTGATAATACGGAAGATGCACTTGTAACCTATAATGATGCAAGCAGTAATAGTCTCTGGGAGAAAGGAATTCCTTCAGGCACACTACTAAATAGTGCCAGTTCAGGAACTGAGGTATATGCTACAAACCTAGTTGGTGAATACCCAAACAATACAAAAGCATTTTTAATGAGTAATTGTTATGACATTTCTACAATAGCAAATCCAGTACTTAAATTTAAAATGGCATATGACTTAGAAGAAAATTGGGATATAGTTTATGTAGAATACTCTACAAATCAAGGAAAAGAATGGAGTACCCTTGGAAGTATAAATAGCCAGCCAAATTGGTATAATAGCGATAGAACCAATTCTTCATCTGGAGTTGCCGATGACTGTCAGAATTGTCCAGGAAAGCAATGGACAGGAACCAATGCTACATTTACAGAGTATGCGTACGATTTTAATACAAATGCTGCTTTAGGAGAAACTAATTTAGCACTAGAAGATGAAATTATATTTAGAATAGTTTTTCATTCAGATCCAGGTGTATCTCAAGAAGGTGTTGTTATAGACGATTTCATTTTAGATGGTGAGCAAGATGATGACGATGATGACAATGATGGTATTCTAGATGTAGATGATAATTGTCCTACTATTGCAAACGCTGACCAGTTAGACACAGACGGAGACGGCATAGGTGATGTTTGTGATACAGATGATGATGATGATGGAATATTAGATGTAAATGATAATTGCAAATTAATAGCAAACATAGACCAGGCGGATTTAGACAACGATACTATTGGAGATGTTTGTGATGATGACAATGATAATGATGGTGTTTTAGACAGCGTAGACATATGCCCAACTACAGCGCCAAACACTGTAGTAGATGTTAATGGTTGTGCTGTATTTTCGTTGCCAACATCTAATTTTAGAATAAAAACAACTGGAGAAAGTTGTATTTCTAGCAATAATGGATCAATAGAAATTACCGCAGAGGAAACTTATAACTACACTGCTGTTATTAGTGGTGCTAAAAATGAGACTACACAATTTACAGATGTTGTTTCTTTTAGTGATTTACCACTAGGTACATATACTATTTGTATCACTGTAGAAGGACAAACTGATTATGAGAATTGTTTCACTGTTTCTATTTCTGAACCAGAAGCTTTGTCTGTATCTTCAAAAGTAAATTCTGTTTCTAATAAAGTAACATTTAATTTATCTGGCGGAACCGTTTATACTATTCATATAAACGATAAAGTTTACACTACCACAAAAAATGAGATCACTCTTCCTTTGGGGAAAATTGAAAATAACATTAGTATTAAAACGGATAAAGACTGTCAAGGTCTATACCAAGAACGTATAATATCTAGTGCTGATATTTTTATATATCCAAATCCTGTTTCTAGTGGCGATTTAACCATAGAATTAAACAAACCAGAACTTCTAAAAGTAGAGGTTTCTTTATTCTCTATTAACGGTAAACGTGTTTTTAAAAAGGACTACCCTACAAACAATAGTGCCATAAAATTTAATGTAGACGCATTAGCAAGAGGTATATATGTTCTAAACATTAAAACCGACGAAACATTACTTACGTATAAAATAATTAGAAAATAAATTGATAAAAATGAAAATAGCCTATAAATTAACCTGTATTAGCACTTTCTTATTAGTGTCTTGTGGTGGCGGTAGTGATGATGGAGGTGACACTCCAGATCCTGTTGCTTCACCTAAGGCAACAACTTTAGTATTCCCCGTTAACAATACAGAGTGTAATGAAGGAACTATAATAAGTGATACACGTAGTTCTGTAGAATTTAGCTGGAATGCTGCCCAGGACACAGATAGTTATGAAATAAACATTAAAAACTTAGCAACCGGTAACAGTACTAAAACAACTGTAAATACGACTGCAGAAATTATAACTATTGATCGCGGAACCCCTTACGAATGGTTTGTAACCTCTAAAGCAATCGGAACAACAGAAACCGCTACAAGTGCTGTTTGGAAATTTTACAATCAAGGTGTAGGTATAGAAAACTATGCTCCGTTTCCGGCAGAAGCTGTTAGTCCTGCGAGAGGTGCTACAATTGTAACGACTACTACAGCATCTTTAAGATGGTCTGGTGCAGATGTTGATGATGATATTGAGGAATACGAAATATTTTTAGACACTACTAATAACCCAACTACAAGCATTGGCACAACTACTAATATTACTATAGATGCTACTGTTACTTCTAATACCGTATATTATTGGAAAGTAGTTACAAAAGACAGTCAGAACAACACTTCTAATTCGGAAGTATTTGAGTTTAAGGTAGAATAAACTACTTACCTATAAAGTACAGAAACGCTCTTAGATTTACATCTAAGAGCGTTTTTTATTTGCAAACAACTCACAAAAAAAGCCTGAACAAAATAATTGTTCAGGCTAAATTTAATCTTAATTAAACTCTCAATGATAGTATTATATCTTCTACTGATTTTGATCTGCAGGAGTAATAGCATCATTTAAGTTAATCTCTGTTTCAGGTATCTGAAATGTAAACCTTGCATCACCTGCAGGTATGTTATAAAAAGAAGCTGGATTATTAGGATGTGTTGTTCCTTCAAAATCACGAACCAAACCAACATTCCACCTTTTCATATCTAACAAACCAAATCCTTCTCCCCATAATTCTATACGTCTATGCAATCTAATTTCATCCATTAGACTAGAACCAGAATTCATAGATAAGGTATAATTTGGATCTCTGGTTGAAATTAACTCGTATAATTCCTGAGCTGCTCCACCATCATCACCATTAGCCGCTTTAGCCTCTGCAATGATTAAATACATTTCTGAAACTCTCATATACACGTAATCTGCTTCAAAAAAAGTATCGTCATAAAATTTATAATTATAAATCTGTCCTGGTTTTGGCTGATCTATTAATCCATTATCTGGACCAAACCAATTGCTACGAATATCTGTAGGAGATACGGCATTAAATAACCGAACATCTACTGTTCTATGATGTCCTAATTGACCAGTATATCCTGGAGTAACTCCACCTGCTGCTTTCTGCACTGGAGAATACGATTGCATTTGGGAAAAGAACGATGCAAAAAGAGAAGATGTATCTCCATTTATATCTGCTCCCCATAACCACTCTGAATTAGAGATAAATTGAAAACCATCTAACAATTGATCTGCTGCCAAAGCTCCTTCAGATTTTGCAATTTCTGCAAACTGTACCGCTTTAGTGTAATCTTTAGACAATAAATAAAAACGAGCTAAATAACCTGCTGCAATATTTTGGTTAATTACAGTTTTATCTGGTCTAGAAAAACCCTCTAACCCATCATAACCATCTTTTAAATCTGCTTCAATTTGGTTGTAAGCATCTTGCACAGTTAATCTACCAAAACCCGGCCCATTAATTAAATCTGCCGTAGGATCTATAAGTGGCACACCTGGATCTGACATTGCAGGCTGTCCTTTTTGGTATATCTGTATCAACTCTAAATATGCTAAACCTCTAACAACTTTAGATCTAGATAGTACATAAGATAAATCTGCAGTTAAAACGGACTCATCTAGCTCACCTATAAGAGTAATTGTTTGGTTAGCTCCTTTAATAATTTCATAGTAATAATCCCAAATAAGATTAGTTTCTGTACCAGACTCTTGTGTTCTACCAATGTATTTATACAAATCATCGTACCACCAACCGTTATTAGAATCTAACATATCATTAGACATTATATCCATCATTACATCAATAGATTTTTGTCCGTAATCATTATGGTTACCTCCTGTACCAGCAACATCAAACGTACGCATGTTGTTTATGGTACCTGTATCAAAAGAACTTGCCGTAGACAGTAATGCTTCAGGAGATTCTTCTGCTAATTCTGAAATAGTAGCATCTGTAACTATATTTTCTAGATCAGACTCTAACTGATCTTCACTACAACTAACCAAAACAGCTAGTACTGTAGTAATAAATAATATCTTTTTCATTTTTATACTTTTAAAAATTAACATTTAAACCTAATGTAAACGTCTTTAACGTTGCATACCTAACAGAATTATTACCACCAGTAACACTTGCTCTTGGGTCAAAACCTTGTCTACCAGAAGCAGTCCATAAAGCTAAGTTGTTACCTAAGCCGTATATTCTAACTTTAGATAAACCAATTTTCTCTACAACGTCACTAGGTAAAGTATACCCTATAGAAACATCATTAAGACTAATAAAATCTGATTTTTGCAAAAGTAAATCTGATGTATTGTAATTTCTAGAACCATCTATAACTCTTGGTAAACTTGCCGTTGTATTGTCATACGTCCAAGTATTGTAAAAATCTTTACTTAGATTTTCTCCAATTCCACCACCAAAGGCATCATTATAGATAGCATCAAAAGCATAACCTCCAAATTGGTAAGAAAGCGCAAAGCTAAAATCTAAATTCTTATAGGTAAGTGATGATGTAAAACCACCATTAACATCTGGCAAAGCAGATTTCCCTAAATTAGTTTCGGACGCGACTGAGTAATCTTCTGTTTGGTTGTTTACTATTGGCGTTGTACCATCAGCTTCAAACTCACTAGAAGTATACCATATAGCATTACCATTAGTTGGGTTTACACCTACAAAATCACGAATGTAATAATCAAAAGCACTACTACCCTTTTCCCATCTGTAAACTGTTCCTGGATCTATAAAATCTCTCCCTGGAGCTAATCTTGTAATCTCGTTTTTATAATGTGTAGCATTAAGATCTACTGTCCAGTTTAAATTCTGATTTCTAATAATATCATAAGAAATACTTGCTTCTACACCAACATTTTGCATATCCATTACGTTTTCTGGAATAGATGGTAAACCAGAAGAATTTGGCAATGGTCTGTTAAAAATTAAATCTGTAATCTTACGTTGAAAATATTCAGATTCTATTCTTAGTCTATTTTCGAACATATTTAGTTCAAAACCGGCATTAAAATTAGTAGATGTCTCCCATTTTAAATTTTCATTACCTAAAACGGTTTTATTTAAATTAAACTCTTCGCCATCAGATGTAACATCCCACTGATCTAAATAAGGAGCATAATTTCTTACCGCTGTATTGTCTGGGTAACCTACATAATCGTTTCCTTGTTGACCAATACTAGATTTTAGTTTTAACTCATTAATCCAGTTTACATTATCCATAAAAGACTCTTTAGATATTCTCCAAGCTACACCAGCACCCCAGAAGTTACCCCATCTATTGTCTTCAGAAAAAACAGATGAACCGTCTCTACGAAAACTTCCGTTTATGTAGTACTTGCTATCAAAATCGTATAACATTCTAGCAAAGAAACCTTCTAAAAGATATTCTGTTGGACCACCAGTTACATTACCAGCACCATCATTCTCTGCAAAAAGACTAGCGGATATATCATTAGAAATAAATTGATTCTTTTTATTAGCGTCTAAAAACTTAAAATTGTAATCTGAGTTCTCATGACCTAACAAAATATCTAAGTTATGATTCTCTCCAATTGTTTTTTTCCAACCTAGTAATTGTTGGTTTGTATATGTTGTACCTCTTCCAAATTGTTCTGATAACCTACCATTAACGTCTGAAGATGCAGAACTACCCACAATTTTATTCGTATAATTGGTCGTATTATAAAATGCAAGATCTAAACCAAAATTATATGTAAAGACAAAATCCTTTAAAAATTTAATTTCAGTAAAAGCTCTAGACGTAAGATTGTCTCTTACAGACTTGTTTACGTTTAAAGTTTGTAATGCGTGTGGGTTAGAAAACCCATTAAACGGTCTGCCTGCAGTTGCATTTGGAGAAGTTACATCTGCCCAATCCCAAAGTTGATTTCCTTTATCATCTAAAACTGTTGCTCCTGTTGCATGGTCTACTGCAAAAACAGGATAAATAGGCGCTATGTTTCTTACCCACGCAAAATTACCTGTAATATTATTAGTTAAGGTACCGGTTTGCTCTCTGTTTGCATAGTTAGCAGATACTCCCATTTTAATGTTATCATTAATTTGAGAACTCATATTCATATTTAATGTTAATCTTTTAAATCCTGTATTAACATTATAACCCGTGTTGTCTTCGTTACCTACAGAAAAGAAATAAGTTGCCTTTTCTGTTCCACCTGCAACACTAGCATACAAAGTTTGTATTCCGCTGCCGTCATTAAATAACTCGTCTTCCCAGTCAGATGTCCATAATTGATTTCCAGATCTTAAAATACCAGTAGTAGGATCTACAACTGTAGTTCTATCTCCGCCAAATGGATTATAAACCAAACCTTGGGTACCATCAAATAAATTAGCAGAAGCATTTAAACCTGCAGTAGCTACATCTGTACCATTCTCAACAATATCATTACTTTTTAGCATTTTATGGTATGCTTGTAAGTATTCACCAGCATCGTTAAATACGTCATAATCTTTAGTTGCTCTACTAGTAAAACTAGTTCTTACATCTAAATTTACACTTACTTTACCCGCTTTACCCTTTTTAGTAGTTACAATAATAACACCATTAGCTCCCCTATTTCCATATAAAGCAGCAGCGGCAGCATCTTTTAAAAATGAAATTGTTTCAATATCATTTGGGTTTAAAGATGTAATAGATTCATTATAAGGAACACCATCTACAACATACAAAGGAGCAGAAGATCCATTTAAAGAACCAATACCTCTAAACCGCACGATAGGTGCTGAACCTGGTTGCCCTGATCCTGAAAAAATTTGAACTCCGGACACTTTACCCGTTAAACCTGTAACAGCATTACCAGAAGCCACTTTTGCTATTTCTTCTGATTTTATTTCTGCTATTGATCCTGTAAGTGATTCTTTTTTCTGAACACCATAAGCCGTTACTACAACTTCTTCCAAAGCTTCTGCATCTTCTTCTAGCTGCAAATTAATTACACTAGAAGCACCAACAGTTCTTTGCGTTGTTTTTTGTCCAATATAACTGTAACGTAATATTTGACCTGTACTTGCCTTAATAGCGTAATTACCATCAAAATCTGATTGCGTCCCTATTGTTGTACCAACAACTAGAACAGAAACACCTGGTAATGGCAAACCATCTTGATCTGCAACACTACCCGTAATTGTTTTCTCTTGTGCGTAAGAGAAACTCATTAGTAACACCAACAAGGGTGTTAAAATCCAAGTTACTTTTTTTCTCATTTAATTTAGTTTTGAGTTAGCTTCAGCTTTTTCCTAAACTATTTGTTAAAAGAACAAGTAAGAGATTAACATTTAATTAATCTTTTAATGTGATTAACAAACAATAGAGATAGACTGAAAATTATTTAATAAAAAATATAGATACTTAGTAAATTCATTGTCTTACAAAGAATTAGTACTACCCAAAAAACTTCATAAATAAGAAAATCAGTAACTTAAAAAGTATCTATGAGAAGCTTTGTCGCGCTAAAGATTTGTTAATTACAATTAATTTAAAAAAAAGAGACGTTTTATTAAATATAAATCAAAAAAAGAGTTGTTTTCTTGCTAAATTAATAATACAAAAGAAGTAAAAGTAAATAAAATAGGATTTGGCCCGTAAGATAAAGGCGTGCTTTTTTAACACGTAGTTTATGTTTGCTAAGTAGCAAGGTTTTACTTAACAAAAGAAATGGTCCATAAAAAAACCGCCAAGAGCAAGGCTCTTGGCGATTAAATATTAATTTATTCTAAAGGTATTAGTTAGGAAAATAAAAGCCTGAATAACACAATTGTGCTATTCAGGCTAAATTATTTTTATTTGTTCCTTAATAGATAAGACAACTTTTTACCAACCTGGATTCTGTTGATCTTTAAGTCCTGGATTAACTGTTAAATCTCTAGCCGGAATTGCCCAAATAAATTTATCAGCACCAGCTGGTTGACTTAAACCTTCATAACCAGATCCTGTATTAATAGTACTTGTATTTTGAGGAGCTCTACGAGTAAAACCTTCTCCCCATCTTTTTAAATCATCCAATCTAAATCCTTCAAATGCCAATTCTCTAAACCTTTCATCTTTTAAATCTTGCATTGTAGGAGCTGGTATAGTTGCTACATTCCTTGCCGCTCTTAAAGCGTTTAAAGGAGTTGCCGCATCTGCACCTGGAATATTTAAAGCTGCTTCAGCAGAAATTAAATACATCTCTGCAATTCTAAAGACTTTTGGAGCATGTTGGTAATTTGTAAAAGGACCAGTAAATAAAGCTGGATTACCAGGGAATTTATTAACTACAGTTATTCCAGTAAAATCTCCGTTCTGTAAACGAATAGTACTAGGCTGCGTAAAGTATACATTCTTTCTGTAATCTGCAGCATCATACATATCTACAACCCATTGAGAAGGTAAAAAATCTGGAGAGTAAGTATCCGAACCTCCATCATAACCTAAATATATACCACCCGTATTGGCAGTTAATTCATCTGGAGCACTTACAAAAGGCATAAAAATAACCTCTTGAGCAAAATCATTTGTCCACATATCTTGTAACCCAACTTCTGTTGTAATTAAAGGGTATGTTCCTGAACCAATTAATTGATCAGCAGCAGATTTTGCTCCTGCCCAGTCTTGCATATTTAATTTTACTCTAGCTTCAAGAGCTAGTACAACATCCCTATTAAAAGTAGTTGCACCTTGTATACCAGGAACACCCGATAAAGTTGATTTAGCAACCTGTAAATCTGCTAATATTTGATCGTAAACCTCTTTTACTGTACTTCTTGAAGGCTGCGCATTAACATCATAAACTAAAACTACAGGCACTCCTAAATCACTTGCTGCAGTACTTGGGTTATAAGGTTTAGCATATCTGTTAACTAATCCAAAGTAATAAAAAGCTCTACCAAAATGAGCATTTGCTCTAAATTTATTCAAGTCAGCTATTTCTGCAGCATCTTCGAAGTTAAAGTTATTAAAACCTTCTAAGGCTATGTTAATATCCGTAATTCTTGAATAATAATTTTGCCAAACACTAGAGATACCTCCATCAGCAGCTAAAAAACCTTCCCATCTATGTACAAATCCATTTCTGTTTCCAAAATCTGTTGTTGCATTTAACTGATCTGCTTGTAAATCTGTTGAGAATTGTGTGTAACCACTTACTGTTCCTCTTATGCTTTGATAAAATCCATTGTTCCAGTTTTGAGCATCAGCAAAAGTCACAAAAGATTGATCAACCCCTATAGTATCATAAGGGTTACGTTCTAGGTCATCACTACACGACATAACAGTAGTAATAATGACTGCTAACGGTAGTATTTTTTTAAATATATTTTTTTTCATAAGTTTATATCTTTCAAATTTATATCTGATCTATTACTTAAAGTTTAATATCTACACCAAAAGTAAACTGCTTAGTATTAGGGTTTGTTCCTAAAGTAAGGTTAGAATCTACTTCTGGATCTGGTCCAGTAAACTTTGTCCATGTTAGTAAGTTACGACCAACTACATAAAACTTAACTCCTTTTACAAAACCAACCTTTTCAATAATATCTTGAGGTAAAGAATACCCTAACGATATATTTTTCATTCTAATAAATGATGCATCTTCAATTAAACGAGAATCAAATTGAGTGAACTGATAATCCCATGCTGGAAATTGTGTTTCATCTCCTGGGTTTCTCCAATAATCATTAGAAACTTTAGCTGTATTAAATCCTCCAAAAACATTAGGGTTTTCATAAAAGTATCTATCATTATTTATTAAATATTTACCACTTGAAAAAGCAAAATCAACTTGTAAAGAAAAACCTTTGTAACCTGCGTTTAAACCAAAACCACCATTTAACGGAGGGTAACGATCTTTACCTGTATTTTGTTGTAAATCTGTAGGAGAGAAAGTAGACGTTACGTTATTCTCATCAAAATTAGAGTTAACTCTATCTCCTTCTTCAGCATTTGGAACATACCATTCTGGCTGACCAGTCTGAGTATTAACATCATGAAAAACAGGATATAAATATGTTAATTCTTTACCTACAGCCCAAGCAACACCTGTATTTGGAACTATCCAATAATCTCTTCCTTGAAATAACTCTGTAACTTTATTTTGGTTATAGTTTAAGTTTACGTAAGGTGTAATGAAAAAATCATCCCCTTTTACTAAATCAAAATCTATAGCAACATCTATACCTCTGTTCTGTAATGAACCAACATTAGAAGTTATGTCTGAGAAACCAGTTGTAAATGGTACAGGAACACTAACTAACATGTCAGTAGTAACTCTATTGTAATATTCCATATCTAAACGAACTTTATCAAACAAACCAACTTTTAAACCTATTGTTGTTTTTTTCTGACTTTCCCAAGATAATTCATTGTTACCTGCAGTAGAAATAAATGCTGTAGAAGCTGTATCATATTGCCCATTACCAGCTAAAGCTAAAGACTGGTAGTTGCCTATTCCTGAAGAATTACCACTAGTACCCGTACTTGCTCTTAATGATAAATCGTCTAACCAATTAACATCTGCTAAAAATGCTTCTTTTGATACTTTCCACATAGCACCAGCTGACCAGAAATTTGCATATCTATTATCTGCTCCAAATCTAGAAGAACCATCTCTACGTACAGAACCATCTAAAAAGTACTTGTTATCAAAGTTATATTCTAATCTACCAAAATAAGAATCAAAAGCGTACTCAGTTTTAGAATGAGTATTACCTCTTTGGGCTGGATCTATACCTGCTTCTAATAATGTTAATCTATCGTCTGACTGACCTCCAGATGATGCTCCAAATGCCTCTTGATCATATCTAACATATTCTTGACCAACTAAAGCTGTAAAATTATGAACATCTGAAAAATCAAATTTATATTCAAGTGTATTTGTAATGGTCTGTGTAACTCCTCTTACAAAACTTTCAGCAGCTGCACCATCACCTAATGAAGCTACATAAGATGGTAATGTCTTACTTGATCTTCTTCCATCAAACAATTCTAATCCCATTTGAGACTTAAATGTTACATCTTTTACAGGTGTAATAGTTAAGTATCCAGATGGATTTAATTGAAGGTTATTAAATTCATTTGGTAATTTATCTGCTAAATAGTTAGGGTGGTAACGATTCCATCCTGGTATACGTTCATCTTCGTATATATCACCATTTTCATCTACAGGAGAATAGAATGGCTGTGCCAACAATCCTAAACCTCTGTTAGTACTATTAGAACCATAAGGGTTAACTTGTCTTGTATCATACCCTAAAGACAAGTTTAAACCTAATTTTAACCAATCTTTAACTTGAGAAGTTACATTAGAACGTAAAGTATATCTATCAAAATCTGAACGATACGCTAAACCTTCTTGTTGGAATAAACTACCTGAAATGAAGTACGTGTTTTTTCCATTTTCACTACCACCAGAAATAGAAATATCTGTTTGTAATGACGGTGCGTAATCTTTATAATAGGTTTTATACCATTGTGTATCTGTATTAGGGTATTCATCATTAATAAAGTCAACGTTTGCTTGACTATATGTACCATTTTCTAAGTTAAAACTTAAAAATTCTTCCCTATTCATTACACTTTCAAAAAAATCTGTATTAGCTAGTTTAGTATATCCGTATTGAGTTGATATATTAATAACTGATTCGCCTTTTTTACCTTTTTTTGTTGTAATATAAATTACACCATTTGCTGCTCTAGAACCGTAAATTGAAGTTGCTGATGCATCTTTTAAAACAGTTACACTTGCAAAATCTCTAGAGTTTAAAGACACTAACGACCCACTAGCTAATGGAATTCCATCTAATACAAATAAAGGAGTAGAACTACCACTTAAAGAACCAACACCATGCAATCTAATAGATTGAGTTGCCGATGGCTCACCTGAACTTGAAAAAATTTGAAGACCTGCAACTTTACCTTGCATTGCATCTAAAACGTTAGCAGAAGGCTTTGCTTCTAGTTGATCTGCTGAAACCTGTACAACTGACCCTACTACAGATCCTAATTTCTTTCCAGAACCGTAACCTACCACTACTACTTCTTCTAATGCTTCTGCATCTTCCTCTAATTGTAAACTAATTGTGCTTGACGAACCAACAGTTCTTTCTGCTGTTTTCTGTCCAACATAACTGTAGCGCAATACTTGCCCCACTTTTGCCTTAATAGTATACTTACCATTAAAGTCTGTTTGTGTTCCATTAATTGTACCAACAACTAATACAGAAACGCCTGGTAATGGCAAACCTTCATGATCCGTAACATTACCCGTAATTGTTTTCTCCTGTCCGTAAGAGAAACTCATTAATAACACCAGTAAGGGTGTTAAAATCCACGCTACCTTTGTTCTCATTTATTTTTGTTTTTGAGTTAGTATTCAGCAAAAATCACAATTTTAAGTTAAAACACCAAACATAAAGAGTTAATATATAAAATAAATGTTAAAAAATGATAAAATTAGTTAATTAATTAGCTTTTAAAGTTGTGCTTTATGTTGTTCTGTGAACACTACAAATGAACAAATACAGTTATTAAATGATCGTTTATTAATTTAAAATGATTTTGAGAGCTAAAATCTGACACAGAATAAAAAAAACAAAAATAATGTACTTGCTATCAATTTATTAAAAAATAATTAACATTGACGCAATTAGTTTTAAATTTAAAGAATAGACTTGTTAAAAAAAAATGGAAACTACATAACAGATCTTATTTTTAATCTTATTTTAAGCTAAAAAAAAATAAAAATTTGAGTATTAAAGAGAGCATAAAAATATTTAAAAAAAAATAAGCTTAACGGTAAAAAACAACATATATTAAACTTAATACTCCTTTTTTTAATTAAAAGCTATAGTTAAACAAAAAAAAGGCCACCCCTAGGGTGGCCTTTTGACAATACTTACATATGGTAGCTTACTTCAATAAGAACCTATATATTTCCTTAATTAATAAAAGGATTATTTTGAACTTCACTTTGTGGAATCTCTAAAGTAAGCTTATCATCATTATACAACGTCGGAACCCCAACTTCAAATAAATGATTATCACCCCTAACTACAGTTCCTTTATTTCTCTTTAAAGCTAAATAACTTTTACCTTCTCCCCAAAATTCGATACGAGTTTGCAAGTAAATTTCGTCAATTAAATCTTGACCAGTTAAGCCGTCTACATATGCATATTCAGCCGCGTCTTCTTCCGTAAATCTTAATTTAAGAATATCCTTCAATCTGTTTCTTGCATCCACATCCATACCTTCTTTGGCAGACATTTCCGCAGATAACAAGTAGAATTCATCAACTCTCATATAGATATAATCATCTTCTATGTTTCTTTGACCATCTCTTTCTCTACCTGCATTATAAAACTTATTATAAGGTATTAAGTTATTCTCATCTGTAGGGTCGTTTAAGAATTGTGTTTTTCTTATATCCTTATCATTAATTTGATTAAACAAACCTTGATCAATACCCTTAATATCACCAGCACTTTGATAACTATAAGTAAATATATCCATTTGACCCCACCAAGAAATTAAATCAAGGCCAGCATCTAATGTAATATCTACTCCCCAAATCCAACTAGAAGAATTAACATCATTAAAACCACCAACTAAATTAACTTCACTTTCATTTTCGTAATCATCTCTAGCAACATAACTAGTCTGCTTGTAACTTGTTAAAGGTGCACCTGTGCCAGCAATAACTTCTTCAGCTAAATCCTTAGCTTTTAGGTTAGCGTCGCTAGTACCCATAGATCCGTAAACATAAGCCAATAAACCTTTTGCTATATTTTGATCTATCTCATACTTAGAAACTCTTCCAAAATCACCTAACAAAGTAATAGCTTCATTTAAATCTGATATTATTTGGTTATATACATCCTCTGTTCTACTTTGCTCAACTGCCACCCCTTTAGTATCAGTAATATAAAGTGGCAAAATTTTAGAATCAGGTGTATATTCTGGGATAAAAAACTGAGTTAAATAAAAGTAAGCATATGCCCTTAAAGCTTTTGCCTGTCCAATTGTATGTTTGTTTTCATCTGTAATAACAGCGTCATTACCACCAGAAGCAGCAATAATATTATTAGCAGAACCAATAATTCTGTAATAATACCTCCAAGTAGTATAATTTGCTTGTGTTTGAGTATAATCCGTTGTAACTAATAACTGAGCTACATTTACATACCTACTATAAGAGTTTTGCGTTAAGGCCATATCTCCTGACAATAAATCAGAATTTACATCATATCCCTTTTGTCCAAAATCTTCATGTCTAGTTGTTCCTCCAGTACCTGTAGTATACATCATTGCATAAACACCTCTTAAAGTTCCCTCTAAAATTTCTGGATAAATTTCGCCAGTTTGGGCAACATCATCCGCAGAAACAAACTCAGTAGGGGTTTCTTCTAGAAAATCTTCATTACAACCTACCAATGTAGCTGCAATAGAAAACATTAATATTGATTTTTTATATATATTTTTCATTAAAGTATTTTTTAAATTAAAACTTAAGACGAATTCCTGCTGTTACAGTAGACAATGGTGCATATCTATAAACACTACTAACCCCTGTTTCTGAAGACATAGGATTAAAGCCCTTCTTTGAGCTTAATAAAAATAAGTTATCTCCTGAAACCCATAGATTTACTCCTGACAATCCAGATTTTTCTAAAAATTTAGAAGGTAATGTATACCCTAATCTTACATTATTTAAAGCAAAGTAATCTGTAGATCTAATAAAACGAGATGAAGCAGAATTTACTTGTGTATTTACGTTACTAATTAATTTAGGAACATCTGTTACATCACCTGGTTGTTTCCAACTATCTCTTATATCTACGTGGTAGTTACCCGACCCTATTTGATCGTTACTCATTAAGCCAGCATAAGCTCCATCATAAGCGTATCCACCTAAACTATATGCAAATTGAGTTGAAATATCAAAATTCTTAACTCTACCTGCCAATCTAAACGCACCTCTAATAGTTGGTATTACAGATTTATTAACATACTTCTGCGTAGCATCTGCATATTCACTAGTAGTTGTTTTACTAACAACGGCATTAGGATTTGCTATTTTATATTCTGTTAAACTAGCAATACTTTCTCCTGCATCTACTGCTCCATTATTGTTAGCATCATTATAGTACAAGTTCCATAAAGGATTTCCATTATCTGTATCAACTCCAGCCCACTCTCTTAAATAAAAGTCGTACAAGCTATGACCTTTAGACCTACCATAGTTCCCACTAATGTCTAAAATTTTTGCATCACCTGTAGCAAGTTCTGTAGGCATTTTAGTTAGCTTATTATCTAGTATTTCTCCATTAATAGAGAAATTTAATGCATAATCTTTACTTTTAATTATGTGTGCTGTTAAATCAAATTCAAGACCTTTATTCTCTAAAGTACCATCATTAACAGTAATTAGACCATTTGATGTAGAAGGCGCTAAACGTTTATCAAAAACTAAATCATCCGTAGTCTTAACATAGTAATCAACAGCACCTTCTAATACGTTATTAAAAGCTGTAAATTCTAGACCAGTTTGAAACATCTTTGAGGTCTCCCATGTTAATTGCTCATATTGAATTGCTCTTATACTTAAAGCAATTTCTCCTCCTAGATTCTGAATATCATAAGCATTTTGACCGCTATAGTGCGCTGCACCTGCTTCATCCCCTACTAAACCATAACTAGCTTTTAATTTAAGGAAATCGATAAAGTCTACATTACTCATAAAATCTTCTTGATTAATTACCCAAGAAGCACCTACAGAACCAAAAGTTCCCCATTTATCATTAGCAAACCTAGAAGAACCATCTCGTCTGATAGAACCCGTTAAATAGTATTTGTTATCAAAGTTATAGTTTACTTGAGCAAAATAACTTTCTAATGATCTTCTTAAATTATACCCTCCTGGAGGAGAAGTACTGACAACATAATTATTTAATTGATCCGAGCCATTTTGAAGATTAACTATACCACTTTTATTAATAGATGTAATCTCATAATCTCTTTTATTCGTTTCATGTGCTGCAATCGCTTCAATAGTATGAGATCCGAAAGATTTTGAATATCTGAACATATTTAACATGTTCTGAGTTAAAGCATCATCAAATTGTTTGTAAATACTACCATCTTGACCTGCTGCAGAACCATAAAAAGGGTTGTTTATAGCATTTCTTGTTCTTGTATAATACTGTAAACCATATTTAGTTTCGTAAGTTAAGTTTTTAGTAATATCAAACTTTAAAGAAAAACTTGCATTAACAGAATGACGTTTATTTGAATCTAAGTTATACTCAGAATCTGCAATAGCATTTGTTAAACCTCCAAATCCTCTACCAGAACCGTAATCATATTGATTTCCGCCATATTTAGTATCTGGGATTGTATTACCAGCTGCATCTCTTAAATACAATGGATAAATAGATGGAATATTATCTACAAACCAGAACACACTACCTGAATCTTCAGACTGTCCATTAGATCTTGTTTCATCATAAGTATACCCTAAGTTAGCAGTTGCAGTTAACCATTCTTTTGGATTGTGAACAACGTTTAATCTTGTTGAATAACGCTTATAATTAGAGTTTTTAATATATCCTTCTTCATCTAAATAACCAAAAGAAGAAAAATATCTTGTCTTGTCATTACCGCCACTCATCTTAAGGTTTGCTTCTGTTCTTACAGAGCTTTGAAATGCCGCATCTTCCCAATTTTCTGGAGTATATCTACGACCAACACCAGCTCTCACTTTACCTGTAGCAGGATCTATTATCTGAGAAACATCGTTTGTATCATATTGATTAAAGTTTGGGTTTATCCCTCTTGATGAATACAAAAATGCATTTGCATAAGCAACATTGTCATTTGTAGGGTCAAAACTTAATGTTCTATTACCCATAGCCATCCATGCTAATTCTGTATATTCATCTGCAGAATTAATTACATCATACCTAGGAATTGCTTGGAAGTTTACACCCGTTTTAACATCTACCTCAATAGATGTACTCCCTCTTTTACCCATTTTTGTAGTAAGCAAAATAACTCCATTTGCTCCACGCGCACCATAAATTGCAGTTGCCGTAGCATCTTTCAATACAGTTGTAGAAGCTATATCTGAAGGATTTATTGAGTTTATTGACCCAGAAAAAGGAACACCATCTACAACGTATAAAGGATCTCTGTTACCATTAACCGAACCAAAACCTCTAATACGTATTGTTGCAACAGTACCTGGCTGACCTGATGTATTAATAACATTTACACCAGCAACTTCGCCTGTTAAAGCTTGCGAAACATTAGAGAAACTTTTAGCCTCTAAAATATCTGCTTTAATCACTTTCGCAGTACCCGTAAAAGCTTGTTTTGTAGAAGTACTATAACCTACCACTACAACCTCATCTAAAGCCTCCGCATCTTCCTCCATTTGAAGGCTAACTGTGTTTGCTGATCCAACTTTTCTATCCGTTGTTTTTTGACCAACATAACTGTAACGCAAAACTTGCCCTACACTTGCTTTAATGGTATAGTTACCATCAAAATCTGATTGTGTTCCTGTTGTTGTACCCACAACTAATACAGAAACCCCTGGTAATGGCAGACCTTCATGGTCTGTAACATTACCGGTAATTGTTTTCTCTTGTCCGTAAGAGAAACTCATTAATAACACCAGTAAAGGTGTTAAAATCCACGCTACTTTCGTTCTCATTTATTAAAAATTTTTGAGTTAGTACCTCACAAAACTCTTAATTAACGGTTAAGATTGCAAGAAATTTTTGTTAACGAAAGACGATATGTTAAAAACTAAATCACTATTAAATATTCCTTTGTTTTTCTCAAAAAAAAGTCAATTTAAATCGTTTTTTTGGCTAAAAAAATAAAAAATAAACACTCAAATAAAAAAATAAAAAAATAAAAAAACGTATAAATTCATAAAAGGTTATCACTAGTAAAAAAAATAGGTATCCATTGTTAATTTTAAGTTACCAATACGTCATATTTAAACTAAAACTTTATGTTAAATAAAAACTAATTCACCTTTTTTGACAATTTAGCTTTTAAGCGTAGACATCCACTTATTTTACTAATCATTAAAAGATTTTCTTAAATAACCCTAATTTTACATTCTATAAAAATTAGATAATCAATGTTAGAATTATTTTACAACTCTATTAATGAAACAGGAACAGATGAAGCTGGTCGTGGGTGTTTAGCTGGCCCAGTTACAGCTGCTGCAATTATTTTACCTGAAGGTTTTAAAAATGATATTCTAAATGATTCCAAGCAATTATCAGAAAAAAAAAGAGAACTTCTAAGACCTATTATAGAGGAAGAGGCTATTTGCTTTGGCGTAACACATATATACCCTAAAAAAATAGACGAAATAAACATCTTAAATGCCTCTATACTTGCAATGCACAAAAGCATAGGCAAGCTTACAACGAAACCCGATTTTATAATTGTAGATGGCAACCGATTTAAGCCTTATAAAAAAATTGCATACGAGTGTATTATTAAAGGTGACTCTAAGTTTATGAGTATTGCTGCTGCATCTATACTTGCTAAAACTTATAGAGATGCGTATATGGAAAAAATACACCTAGAGTACCCCATGTACAATTGGAAAAAAAACAAAGGCTACCCCACCAAAGAACACCGAGAAGCAATTAGAGAATTTGGAATAACTAAATACCACCGTAAAAGTTTTAAACAATTACCCGAGCAATTAAAGCTTCCTTTAAAATTAAATTAATCTAACTTTGTTTTCTAAGCTGTTTTCTATGAAATTTAAAATTATTGCAGTAGTACTATTATTAGTTTGTATGAGTTGCACTACCAACCAACAAACCAAGACATCTATTCTAGATTATGTTCCTATTAACACTACTACGCTACTAAAAATTAACGATTACAATAGTTTAACTAGCGAGATTAAAAACAACGATTTTTTAACTAGTCTTAAAAAAACGAACCTTTTTAGCACGTATCAGCAATCTACTACCTTATTACATTATGTAGAACCTAACGCAAAAGGCTTGCTTGCTTTTGCCAAAACAAATGATACCACTGACTTCTTTTTTATATCCAAGGACTCCATAAACCTAAACAGATTAGATAGCTTAAATACAACCCAGAGTGTTTTAGATTATAAAAACACTACTTACACTAAAATTACGCTAGACAGCATTGCTTATTACAGTTATAAAGAAAACGAATACACCATTTTATCTAGCTCTAAAAACTTAATAGAAAACACTATTAATAATACTGTAGAAACTAGACGAAACAGCAATACCATACAAAAACTATACAAAGCAGCTGGCAACAATAAGTCTGGAACTTTGTTTTTACATACTCAAAACAACTTTTTTCTTAAAAGTACACTACCAAAAGATACAATTGCAGACACCAAAATCACGGATTGGATGTCGCTTGACATTAACACCAAGCAAACCCAATTAAACTTAGCTGGTATAACCGTTACTAACGATTCTGTTTTATCAATTTTAAGTCTGTTTAAAAATACAACTGCTGTAACCAACAGGGTGCAAGATTATGCTCCAGAAAATACAGAGGCAATTAGCTCTTATACTTTTACAGACTATAATACTTTTGCCAAAAACAGAATTAACTTTTTAGCTAAAGACAGTCTGCAAGATTCTATTTTTAATACTGTAGAAGAAGTTGCTTTAATTACTATAAATTCTAAAAAAGCAGTTTTACTACAAACCTTTGGCGCAGATAATATAGATGAATACCTGAATACCTTTAAGAAAGCCGAGAGCAACTTTAAAGACAGTGAAATTAAGGAGTTAAACAAAAACACTATACTAACTCAGGTATTTAGTCCGTTGGTAGAAGGGTTTAAATCTAACTACTACACTATAATAGGTAATGCTTTTATTTTTTCTGAAGATTTAAATACGTTACAAGACATTATTAGCAATTACAAAAATGGCACAACGTTTAATAAAACACCTTTTCACAAGTCTGCTACAGAGACCATGGCAAAACAATCTTCAATACTACGAATTGTGGATGCTAAAAAACTAAAACAAGATTTAGTCGCTATTGTTTCAGATAACTATAAGGGTATCGATTTAGAAAATTACTTTTTTGCAGGTCAGCTTGTTGCAGATGCAAATTTTTATCACACAAATTTTACCATTCAGAAAATAAATACAGAGACAGCATCTAATACTACGTCCCCTATTTTTACTGTACAGTTAGATAATGACCTTGCAACCAATCCTCAGTTTGTAAAAAACCACAGAACTAACAAAAAAGAGGTCATAGTTCAAGATATAACAAACAACCTTTATTTAATTTCTACTGATGGCAAGGTCTTATGGAAAAAACAATTAGAAGGCAAAATACAGGGAGAAATAGCACAAGTAGACTTATATAAGAACGGAAGATTACAATTTGCTTTTACAACTAACAATCAGTTTTTAATTTTAGACAGAGATGGAAAGTCTGTAGAACCTTTTTCTTTTACCTATAAAGGAGGTAATTTAAATGCGCTTGCTGTTTTTGATTATGAAAACAATAAAAAATACAGGTTTGTGGTAACACAAGGAGACAACGTGTTTATGTACAATACCAAAGCAAATATAGTTTCTGGTTTCACCTACACTAAAGCGATTAGTGCTATTATAAAAAAACCAAAACACTTTACTGTTGGCTCTAAAGATTACTTGGTTTTTATGCTAGAAGATGGCTCTCTTAAAATCTTAAATAGAGTTGGTAAAGTACGTGTTAAGACTCATAAAAAAATAGCCTTTTCTGCCAATGACGTTGTCTTGTATAAAGATAAGTTTACAGTAACAGACACAACAGCAATTCTACACCAAATAGCGATAAATGGTAAAACGTCTGCAACCAAGTTTAACCTAATTAAAGATCACGGTTTAGACGCTACAAGCAATACATTGGTTCTAATGGACCAAAATACAATTACTATAAAAGGAAAAAAAGTAACTCTTGACTTAGGTATGTATAGCAAACCAAAAATATTTTATATCAACAATAAAATATACATTAGTGTTACCGATTTACAAAACCAGAAAATTTATTTGTTTGACAGTAATGCAGAACCAATACAAAACTTTCCGGTCTACGGAAGTTCTGTTATAGATATTGCAGATATAGATAACGATAAAAAATTAGAGCTTGTATCTAAGGACTTAGATAACTCTATAATTGTATATAAAATAAACTAAATTACTTGACCGTTATTTTAGCCTCAAAAAGCGTTGTAAAATGCTTCAGTAGCTTTTCCTTTACTTCTGTAACATTTACTTCTCTTTTACCCAGTTCAACGTTTAAAGAGGTTACTGCTTTATCTTTTATGCCACAAGGTATCATTAAATCAAAATACCCTAAATCTGCATTTACATTTAAAGCAAAACCGTGCATAGTTACCCATCTGCTAGCGCGTACACCCATTGCACAAATTTTACGCGCAAATGGCGTACCTACATCTAACCAAACTCCAGTTTCTCCTTTAGATCTTTCGGCTTTTAAACCATACTCTGCCAGGGTTAAAATCACCATCTCTTCTAGCAAACGCAAATACTTATGTATGTCTGTAAAAAAGTTATCTAAATCTATTATTGGGTAGCCTACTATTTGTCCTGGTCCGTGATATGTTATATCTCCTCCTCTATTAATTTTATAAAAGGTTGCATTCTTTTTTGCCAATTGTTCTTCATCAATTAACAAGTTAGACATATTACCACTTTTACCTAAGGTATACACGTGCGGATGCTCTACAAACAAAAAGTGATTTGGTGTTTTTAAACCAGCATCTTCTCGCCTGTTCTTAATCTTTATATCTAAAGTTTCTTTAAAAAGATCTTCTTGGTAGTCCCAAGTTTCTTTATAATCTTTTTGTCCTAAATCTTGTAGAAATACTTCTTTATTCATTCTACAAAGATACAATTATCTGTCCGGATTATTCAATATTATAAGCGCTGCAATTGTACCAGGCACCCAACCGCATAGCCAAAGTAAAAACACAATTACGATAGATCCGCACCCTTTACCGATTACAGCCAAAGGCGGACAAAAAATAGCCAATACTACTCTCCAAAAACTCATTTATTATTATTTTGATTGATGTACTTATAAGACGAACAAAACACATCTTTGTTACTCTTTTTCTTCAACTTCACTAAAAACAGCATATTTTTCACGCTTTTATAGATTGATAAAATCAAATTTTTAACAACCAATAAAAACATCAAACTTAAAAATAAAGACCGTATTATTATAAAATTTAATTGTTTTTAGATTGATGATTTACAACATACTTACATCAAATTGTAAAAATTACAAAGCCTTTTTATTCTATTACACATTCTACTTTGATAGATTACCACTTTGTAACTATATTTGCAGCCTTAATATAGATATATGCAGCTTTCGGAACAAGAAATCATCAGAAGGGAAAAATTAGGCAAGCTTAGAGAAATAGGGATAAACCCATATCCAGCAGACCTATATCCAGTAAATACGACCTCTAAACAAGTTAAAGAGAATTTTGAAGAGGGTAAACAGGTGGTTATTTCTGGTAGATTAATGTCTCGTAGAATACAAGGAAAAGCTTCTTTTGCAGAACTACAAGATAGCGAAGGAAAAATACAAGTATACTTTAATCGTGACGAGATTTGTACTGGTGACGATAAAACATTGTACAACGATGTTTACAAAAAATTACTAGATATTGGTGATATTATTGGTATAGAAGGCGATTTGTTTACAACACAAGTTGGTGAAAAAACAGTAATGGTAAAAAACTTTACACTACTTAGTAAATCTTTACGTCCATTACCTTTACCAAAAGTAGATGCAGATGGTAAAGTTTTTGATGAGTTTAACGACCCAGAAATGCGTTACCGCCGTCGTTACGCAGATTTAGTTGTAAACCCGCACGTAAAAGAGGTGTTTATTAAGCGTACCAAGTTATTTAACGCAATGCGTAACTTTTTTAATGACTCTGGTTATTTTGAAGTTGAAACACCAATACTACAACCTATACCTGGTGGTGCAGCGGCCAGACCGTTTATTACACACCACAACAGTTTAGATATTCCGTTGTACATGAGAATTGCTAACGAGCTTTATTTAAAGCGTTTAATTGTTGGTGGTTTTGATGGTGTTTACGAGTTTTCTAAAAACTTTAGAAACGAAGGAATGGACAAAACACATAATCCAGAGTTTACAGCTATGGAAATTTATGTGTCTTATAAAGATTATAATTGGATGATGGATTTCTGTGAGAAATTACTAGAACATTGTGCAATTGCTGTGAACGGTACAAGTGAAGCTACATTTGGTGAGCATAAAATTAATTTTAAAGCGCCTTATGCACGTGTAACAATGGCAGATTCTATAAAGCACTTTACCGGTTTTGATATTACAGGTAAAACTGAAACCGAAATTTTTGAAGCTGCTAAAGGTTTAGGAATAGAGGTTGATGAAACAATGGGTAAAGGAAAACTTATTGATGAAATTTTTGGGGAAAAATGTGAAGGAAACTATATACAGCCTACCTTTATTACCGATTACCCTAAAGAAATGAGTCCGCTTTGCAAGGAACATAGAGATAACCCTGAATTAACAGAGCGTTTTGAGCTTATGGTTTGTGGTAAAGAAATTGCAAATGCTTATTCTGAGCTTAACGACCCAATAGACCAAAGAGAGCGTTTTGAGCACCAATTAAAACTTGCTGCCAAAGGTGATGATGAAGCTACCGAATTTATTGACGAAGACTTTTTACGTGCTTTAGAATATGGTATGCCACCAACATCTGGAATGGGAATTGGAATGGACAGATTAATTATGTTTTTAACCAACAACCAATCTATACAAGAGGTTCTTTTCTTTCCACAAATGAGACCGGAGCGTAAAGCTGTTGCCTTAAGTGATGAAGGAAAAGCGGTATTAAACATTCTTAAAAAATCTAATAAACTACCTTTAGAAGAATTAAAGGTTGCTTCTGGTTTAAGCAATAAAAAATGGGATAAAACCATTAAAGAATTGACCAAAAACAATGCTGCTAAAGTAGCAAAAACAGAAGAAGGCTTATTTGTAGAACTTGCGTAACTAGACTACAAAACCATATAAATTTAAAACAGCGTTACTTTTTAGTAACGCTGTTTTTGGTTAAACTAATAACCTTCATCAAAACAAATAGCTTGTGTTTGTTTTAACTCTTTAAATAGTTTTTAAACTACTCTTCATTTTTATCATTATCTTCTATATACTTAATATCTCTTGTGTTTTTCTGTACGGCGATAGCAGAAAAAAGACATAGCAAATAAGACATCCCGTAAAATCCTTTTTCACTTAATAACAAATCGGCATTCCATAAACCAACAACTAATAACACAATAGATGCTGTTGCAGCAAACCAACTTATACCGTAATAAATATCTGTTACCTGCACCCCTTCTAACTTATCTCTAACTGCCTTTTGTAGAGATATAACAGAGAACAAGCCAAAAAGAAGAATTGTAAAGTAATATCCTTTTTCATTTAGTAACATTTCTGCATTCCATAAGCCAATACAGAAAGCAACCATACCCACACATAAAGATGTCCATGCGGCTCCAATAAATGCCGGTGTTGGTCTTTGATCGTATACCTTTTTAACTTTTTTCTTTTTTAATTTTGACTCTTTATCTACTGAAACATTTGTTTGATAATCCATAATATTTTTTGTTTTGATTATGATGCAAAGATGTAACGCTTTTAAGGTTACAGCAACACAAGTTTTACGTAAAACTGACGATATATTTTACATTAAACCATCAAAATACATTATATTTATATATTCTACACCAAAAATAACTGACGACTAAATGACCGATTTAAACTTAATTATTTCTACACTCACTATTGAAGAACAACAACAATTTGTTACTTATTTGAAGAAAAAGAACAAAAGAAATGACATTAAAAACATTCAACTATTTAAGCTATTGCAGCAAAACGAATTGTCTTCATCAGAAATTTGCCTCGCCCTATATAACTCAAATAAAAAGAATGCGTACCACGCCTTAAGAAAACGGGTTTATCAATCTTTAATAGATTTTATTGCCAATATAAACTTAGAGGAAGAAAACTCAGTAGATATGCAAGTCATTAAATACATACTTGCCTCTCGTTCTTTTTTACACAACCAGCAATACAAACTGGCTTATAAAATTTTAGACAAAGCAGAAGCATTAGCAGAGGCACACTACTTATTTTCCATCCTTAATGAAATTTACCATACAAAAATTCAGTATGCATATGCAAATCCAGAAATAGAGATTAATAGTCTTATTAAAACATTTAAAGCCAACCAAAAAAACCTTTTTATAGAAGACCAACTAAACATTGTGTATGCAAAAATGCGACAAACACTACACAACATTACCTACAAAGGAGATATTATAGATATAGAAACATTATTAAAGACCACATTGCAAGATCACCATATTTCTGTAACCGAATCTATGTCTTTTAAATCTTTATATCAATTAATTACTTTGGTAACCATACCAGCATTTGTAACTAATGATTATTTAAAAACAGAACCTTTTATAATAGAAACCTACTCTATTTTAAAAACACACAAAAGTCAGAGCAAGCAATTATACTACCATATTCAAGTTCTTTTTTTAATTGCAAATACCTTATTTAGAAATAAGAAATTTAAAGAATCTTTAAATTACCTAGAGCAAATGGAAACCCAAATGCTCCTAAATAGAAAAAAGCACTACACTACTTTTAAACTAAAACATCAGTTTTTACTAGCCTTAAATGCAAACTATTCTAATCAACAAAAAACAGCCATAGAAATATTAGAACAGCATACAAATACCAAGCATGAAGATTTAGATTCGCTCTTAAAAATACACTTAAGTTTAATTATGTTTTATATACAAGCCAAAAGATATAAAGACGCACACGGTATTTTCTCTAAATTTTACCACACAGATAATTATTACGAAAGTAAAGCAGGTAAGGAATGGGTTATTAAAAAAAACTTAATCGAAATTATTCTACACATAGAACTAGACAATATAAACTTAGTAGAATCTAGATTACTTAGCTTTAAAAGAAATTACTTTAGTTACCTAAAGCAAATTAAACAGCAACGAGCAATAACATACCTATCTTTTATAGAAGCATATTACAAAGACCCCCCGTTTATACAAACAGCTGAGTTTAAAAACAAGGTACAAAGCTCTTTTGAATGGGTAGGGAAAGAAAAAGAAGATATTTTTGTAATGAGCTTTTATGCTTGGCTAAAAAGTAAAATGGAGAACAAACCTCTTTACCAAACAACTTTAGAATTAGTACAACTTGCGAGAGAAAATTAATAAAAACTGACTTGTTATTACGTTCTACTATGCTCGCAAATATATTAGTTGTACCAATGGCAAGTAGCCCTGCTTTTATGCTTAACGGCAACACCTCCTAACGTACTAGCTTTTGCGCGCTTTAATTCTAATGTACACATTTACACTATATTCCTTTTTAATAAAAAAGTACAAATAGAATAGCCCCTGCATTGCAGAGGCTATTCAATCGACTAATTCAATCTTACAAAGAGAATCTTATAATGCTTTTTGTTGTTGATTGTTACTTAAATAGACGAATAATAAATCGAAAAGTTACAATAAAACTAAAATTTTAACATAATTACAGTTAAATATCATTTTTTTTAACAAATGTTAAGATGTGTTAAATAAATTATAAAAACCTTAGAACCAAAATCTTAAGTAGCCTTAAAATTGATACTAAGCATTTTTTTGTTATGATATCCTTAACATAGAATTAAGAATATTTTACTTTTATTTGTTTCATTCAAAAAATTAAACTCAAACTAACAATGATTAAAAGTTTACTCACCAAACTTCTATTAGCTGTTTTTTTATTTGGTTCATTAACCACAATAGAAGCTCAGTCTAAAAAGAAAAACAAGAAAAGCAAGAAAAATGCTAAAACAGAAACTCCCGCTGCTAAACCAAAAAAAGGAGACATTTTACCTTACAGTAAAGTAATTACTAAAGACGCCGTAACAGACGAAGGTCTTTTTAAAGTACATACTGTAGATGATAAACGCTATTACGAAATTCCAGATTCTTTGTTAAACAAAGAAATGTTAATGGTTAGTAGAATATCAAAAACAGCAACCGGACTAGGATTTGGTGGTGGTAAAATTAACACGCAGATGTTACGCTGGGAGAAGAAAGACAAAAAAGTCCTTCTACGTATTATGTCTACCAGCATTGTTGCAGACGAAAAACTTCCTGTACACGAAGCGGTTATGAACTCTAACCTAGAACCAGTTTTATATTCTTTTGATATTAAAGCATTAAAAAAAGATTCTATTAACCCTACAACGGTAATAGAAATTAATGATTTTTTTGAAAAAGATGTAAAAACACTAGGCTTACCGGAGCGTAACAGAAAACAATACAAAGTTAGCCGTTTAGACGATAGTAGAAGTTATATTGAAAGTGTAAAAAGCTACCCTTTAAATATTGAAGCTAGACACGTAAAAACATATTTTGCTGGTAACCCACCATCTAACTCTGCCTTAGGATCTATTACATTAGAGATTAACAACTCTATGATTTTACTTCCTAATAACCCTATGAAAAGACGTTATTTTGATGAACGTGTTGGTTGGTTTGCTCGCAGTCAAGTAGATTATGGTTTAGATGCACAAAAAAGTAAATCTGTTACCTATTTAGATAGATGGAGATTAGAAGTTAAAGATGAAGATCTTGAAAAATTTAAAAAAGGGGAACTTGTAGAACCTAAAAAACAAATTGTTTATTACATAGACAGGGCTACACCAGAAGAATGGGTTCCTTTTATTAAGCAAGGTATAGAAGATTGGCAAGTTGCTTTTGAAGCTGCTGGTTTTAAAAATGCAATTGTTGCAAAAACACCTCCTACTCCAGAAGAAGATCCTGAGTGGTCTGCAGAAGATGTTAGATATTCTGTTGTTAGGTATTTAGCTTCTCCAATTCCTAATGCAAATGGCCCTCACGTAAGTGATCCAAGAACTGGAGAAATATTAGAGTCAGATATTAACTGGTACCATAACGTAATGACTTTGTTACGCAACTGGTACTTTATACAAACTGCAGCTATTAACCCAGATGCTAGAGGTGTTGAGTTTAAAACAGAAGTTATGGGTAGATTAATACGTTTTGTATCTTCTCATGAAGTTGGTCATACTTTAGGCTTACCTCATAACATGGGAAGTAGTTCTGCGTACCCTGTAGATTCTTTACGTTCTGCATCTTTTACAAAAAAATATAGTACTGCTCCATCAATTATGGATTATGCTCGTTTTAATTACGTAGCACAACCTGGTGATGAAGGTGTTGCTTTAATGCCAAATATTGGTATCTATGATAAATATTCTATTAGCTGGGGTTACCGTCCTATTATGGATAAATCTGCTAAAGATGAAAAGAAAACTTTAGATAGCTGGATTTTAAAGCACGCCGGCGATCCTCTTTACCGTTTTGGAAAACAACAATTTGGTGTTATAGACCCTAGTTCACAAACCGAAGATTTAGGTGATGATGCAATGAAAGCTAGTGATTATGGTATCGCTAACTTAAAAAGAATTGTTCCTAACTTAATTAAATGGACTGCAGAAGATGGTAAATCTTATGACGATCTAGATGAGTTATACGGTCAAGTACTAGGACAGTACAACAGATATATGGGACACGTTTCTAATAACGTAGGTGGTGTGTATGAAAATTATAAAACATACGATCAAGAAGGCGATGTTTACTCTCACGTAGCAAAAGAAAAGCAAAAAAGAGCAGTTCAATTTTTACACAAGCAATTGTTTACAACACCAACTTGGTTACTGGACAACAACATACTTAATAAAATAGAAAATGCTGGCGCTGTAGAGCGTATTAGAAGCACACAGTCTAGAACGTTAAGCAATCTTTTAGATACTGGCAGAATGGCTCGTATGATAGAAAACGAAGCCTTAAACGGTTCTGAAGCATACAACCTTACTACAATGATGTCAGATGTAAGAAAAGGCATCTGGAAAGAACTTAGTACAGGAAAATCTATTGACACCTATAGACGTAATTTACAACGTGCTTATGTAGACCGTATGGAATACTTAATGACAACTGATCCTAAATCTTCAAGGTTTGGTACCGCTGTAAATGTGAGTCAGTCTGATATTAGAGCGGTTGTTAGAGCAGAATTACAAACGTTAGAGCGTTCTGTAAAATCTGCAGCTGCCAACTCTTCAGGAATTAGAAGAGCTCACTTAAAAGATATACAAGAAAGAATAGGTGCTATTTTAGACCCTAAATAAAACAGGCAAAACACCTTATCCTAAAGGCTGCAATGTTACATACATTGCAGCCTTTTTTTTTGTAACAAACTCATAAACAAACTCCTAGGCTACACAACAATTTTGCTACACTTTTACAACAGCTTCACCACTATTTTTATATTAAATAGACCAAATATGTGTATTTCATCTATTTAACTTTGCACTTTATCCTGTTTATTCATTTTTTTTAATATATTGCAGAGAGTAAACCACATAATATTGATGTTTCACAACTATTATATGGATGTTTTACAACAAGAGTTTTTAATTATTAATTAACCTAGGTATCTTTGATATAGAACCGATATAAAAACCCCAAATCTTATGTCATATAAATTAAAAAGCTTAGTTTATTTTTCTTGTTTAGTTCTTGCTATTATTGCTTACGGAGCAATGGATAGTGAAAATGTTTTAGATGAAAAAGGTAACACTGCTCAACTTCACAACCTAGAAGAGAGTACAAACAATAATGACTTAATTGTTCAGTTAACTGAAGAAGAATAGGCGTATTGAAAAAGTAAAAAAAAGTCTGAAACTTTAGGGTTTCAGACTTTTTTTATGTCTTATAATTAATGTTAAATTCATACTAAAAGGCACATTGCTATTAAACTATTTTAAAAATCTAATGTCAAAATAGAGAACTATAAAAAATAGTAGTATGAAAAAAATAACATTTATAATGGTTTTAATGCTAGGCATTTTAACTATTTCTGCACAAGAAAAACAAAGAGATTCTAAAGACACAAAACATAAAACGCATAGAAAAAAAGGCGGCAAAAAAGGAATGCATAAAATGGCAAAATTTACGCCAGAGCAAATAGCTGTTTTGCAGACTAAAAGAATGACACTTGCTTTAGATTTATCAGATGCGCAGCAATCTAAAATTGAAATGCTAAATCTAAAAAACGCTGAATTAATTCAACAAAAAAGAGAAGAAAGAAAAGATAAAAAAGAACATTCTAAATTATCTCCAGAGAAAAAGTATGCCCAAGCGAATGCAAAATTAGATCATCAAATAAAGCATAAAAGAGCATTGCAAAAAATCTTATCCAAAGATCAATATGCACAATGGAGTAAAATGCACAAAAGAAAGTCTCACTCTCTAAAAAAAAGAGGTACGCAGAATGCTCAAGATAAAAGAACTAGGATAAATAGGGACGACAGAATGGAAAAAAGAGAAAAGACAATGAAGTCTTAAAACTAAAAAGGAGCCAAATATGGCTCCTTTTTTTATTTATTCAAATTAAGTACTACAACTCTAAACTTTCTAAAGCCGCAATAGTATCATCTAAATCTTTATACGATAATGCATCGTTTAAAAAATAACTTTCAAAAGCACTTGGCGGTAAGTAAACACCTTTGTCTAGCATTCCGTGAAAATACTTTTTAAAAGTATCGTTATTTCCTTTCGCTGAAGAAGCAAAATCTACAACTGGTTCATCAGTAAAATGTACAGAAATCATACTTCCAAATCTATTTATTTGGTACGCTATTCCCTTTTTATCTAAAGCCTTTTCTAAACCTTTATGTAAGTATTCCGTTTTATCTGCTAAGCTTCTGAAAATATCAGGATTATTATTTAACTCTGTCAACATAGCCAAACCTGCGCTCATAGCTAATGGGTTACCACTTAAGGTTCCTGCTTGGTAAACAGGTCCGTTTGGCGCTAAATAATCCATAATTTCATCACGTGCAGCAAAAGCGCCAACAGGTAATCCGCCACCTATAACCTTACCAAAAGTTACAATATCTGCATCTATACCTAAAATTTCCTGTGCTCCTCCTCTTCCTAAACGAAAGCCAGTCATAACCTCATCAAAAATTAGCAAAATTCCTTCTTTAGTACAAACTTCTCTTAAACCTGTAATAAATTCCTTAGAAGGTATTATACACCCCATATTACCTGCAACAGGCTCAATTATAATTGCTGCAATTTCTCCCTTATTAGCAGCTACTAACGCTGTAACACTTGCTAAATTATTATAATTTGCCAACAAAGTATCTTTAGCTGTACCTTTTGTAACACCAGGACTGTTTGGACTACCAAAAGTAACCGCTCCACTACCCGCTTGTATTAAAAAAGAATCTGAATGGCCATGGTAACAACCTGCAAATTTTATGATTTTATCTTTTCCTTTAAAACCTCTTGCTAAACGCACAGCACTCATACAAGCTTCTGTCCCGCTATTTACAAATCTAATTTTATCAATATTAGGAACCATAGACACAGCTAACTTTGCTAACTCTGTCTCTATCTCTGTTGGCATACCAAAAGAAGTTCCTTTTTTGGCTTTTTCTATTACAGCATTAATAACAGGATCATAAGCGTGACCTAAAATTAATGGCCCCCATGATGCTATATAATCTATAATTTTATTTCCGTCCTCATCATACAAATAGGCGCCTTTTGCTTCCTTTACAAAAATTGGTTCGCCACCAACAGCGTTAAAAGCCCTGACCGGAGAGTTTACACCACCAGGAATGTATTTTTTTGCTTCGTTAAAAAGTTCACTGCTTCTCTTATAAATCATTTTTAAGATTTAATTTTTAGTATATTTTACAATAAGTTCTTGACCTACGTGTAGGTTTGTATTTTTTAAATTATTTAACTCCATTAACTCCGGAACTCCCATAAAGTACATTTTAGAAATGGCATATAGTGTTTCACCTGCTTCTACCTTATGTTTTTTTACTACGTACTCTTTTGGACTTCTAGGCTCTGCTTTATGCTTCCCATCAAACTTATGAAGATTGTATTTTTCAATTAAATAAATTAATTTTTGCGGGTATTTAGGATCTGTTGCATAGCCGGCCTTGCGTAAACCTTTTGCCCAACCTTTATAGTCATTAGCGTGCAAATCAAACAAAGAAGCATACCTACCTCTTGTTGTTAAAAATAAGCTATGATCTCTAAAAGAATACATTGGATGATTGTACTTTCTAAAACACTCTCCCTTTTCATCATCATCATGATAATCATAATCACCCTCCCAACCAGTATGGCATTTTATTCCAAAATGATTATTTGTTTTACGAGCCAACTCACCTTTTCCGGAGCCACTTTCTAAAATTCCTTGTGCTATAGTAATACTTGCTGGTATACCGTAAGATTTCATTTCATCTTGGGCTATTGCCGCAAATGTATTTATATAATCGTCTGTATTTTCTATAGCAAAACTAACAAAACGACCATCGTCTTTTGGTAATCCTAATGGTTCTCCTGTTGTTTTAACATCTCCTCTAGGTGATACAGAAACAACTTTTTTATGATTCTTTTTAGTAGTGCTCCTTTTTGCTTTACAACTAGCAAAAAAAACCAACAATACAGCTATGCCCAACTTCGAAGCTAACCTTAAACTATTTTTATATGTACTATTACTCATTAATAAGTGGTAATTTTTTCTTTTTTAACAAACTATTCATTCCTTTTATTCCTTGTAATCCGCCAGTATGTATTGCAACAATTTTAGTGCCAGGCGCAAAATAATCTTTATGCACAAGGTCTAAAATACCAAATAACATTTTACCTGTATACACAGGATCTAAAGATATGTTTGTTTCTCTTTTAAAGTAATTTATAAAAGCTATTAATTCTTGCGATACTTTTGCATAACCACCAAAATGATAGTCTTTTAACAACTCCCAATTTGTATTTTGAGCAAATTTACAAATATCTTCTTTTAAAAAATCACCTTTTAACGCAGGAAAACCTAAAACTCGCTGGTTTTTACTAGTAGAATTTATAATCCCTGCTATTGTACCTCCAGTACCCACAGCACTACAAATAATATTAAACATACGATCATCAGTGGTTAAAATTTCCTCACAACCTTTTACAGCTAGGTCATTAGCCCCACCTTCTGGCAACATAAAACTATTAGGAAATTCGGTTTCTAAACTGGCTAAAAAGTCAGGGCTATTCTTTTCTCTATAAGCTTCTCTACTTATAAATTTAAATTCCATTCCGTTGTCTTTAGCAAAAGAAAGCGTTGGGTTGTGCTGCCATTTACTAGCTAACTCCTCACCTCTTATTACGCCAATAGTTTTTATCCCATTTTCTTTACCTGCATAGGCAGTTGCCGCTATATGATTAGAGAATGCACCACCAAACGTAAGTATAGATTTAGCATTTAATTTTTGCGCTTGTAGTAAATTATATTTTAATTTTCTAAACTTATTTCCGGAGATAAAAGGGTGTAGCGTATCTTCTCTTTTAATATAGAGCGATATCTTTTTTTCTGATAGAATAGGAAGTTGTACTTGCTGATTTAAAACTTTCACGTTTTATATTTTTCAGCGCCAAAGATATTTAATAAAACTGAAGGGTCTACGTTCATTTAAATAATTAGGATTATCTTCATTAAAATAGGCCTCTCTCTCAAAGCTAAGATTTTGATATGCCTTATAACTATCCCTATAAACCAAACAACGTATTGCAAATTCTGATAAATACAAAATGTAAAAAGGCAAGACTAAAAGCTCTAGTTGTTGTCTTAAATGTATTTTTTCATGATTAATTAAAGAGTCATCATCTCGTAGCGCATCACTCTTTAAAATTATAAAAGGCCATAATGATAGGCCTACATAATTTTTTCTAAAAAAAAGTTTTGAAACTAAAATCATAATTTGGGATTAATTAACAATGTCAAATTTAATAGGTTAGAACATAAATTATACCATTTTTAAGACACAAAACGTTCAAGCACTAAAAAATACCGATTACCAACTATTTTTCTTTTTTAACAATTGCGTTTTTGCGTACTTAATGCAAAAACACGTAATTTTACAAGTATGAAAAAAATACTTCAACCTATAGAGGGCGATTATTATTTATCTGAAGAAGGATACAGAGTCTTTACAGAGCAATACCACACAAGAAGAGGTTATTGTTGTGAAAGCGGCTGTAGACATTGTCCTTACGGTTATAACGCAAAGACAAATACCCAAAAATAAATTAAAAACAGCTTACTGCTAGATATCTACAAAGTAACGGCACAGTTTTTGTGTTATTTTTATAAACTAAAACATCAAAAATATGAAAGCATTAAAATTAGCACTCGTACCAGTTCTTGCTCTGGTTCTTTTTAGCTCTTGTACATCTGTACGTGTATTGTCTGATTATGATAAAGAAGCAAGCTTTGATACCTACAAAACATATGCTTTTTATAAAACAGGCATAGATAAAGCACAAATATCTGATCTTGATAAAAAAAGAATTTTAAAGGCTATTGATTCAGAAATGAGTTCTAGAGGTTTTGTAAAATCTGCAACACCAGATATACTGGTAAGCATTTTTACCAAAGAAAAAGAACGCGTAGATATTTACAACAACTACTGGGGTGGTGGTTTTGGTTGGGGCTGGAATCCTTACTACTACGGTAATGGTTTTAACAGAAATAATGTTTCTACAAGTACAGAAGGATCTTTATATATAGATCTTATAGATTCTAAAAACAAAGAGTTGGTTTGGCAAGGTCGCGGTATTGGCACTTTAAACAATACTAGCAACATAGAAAAGAAAGAACAACGTATTAGAGAATTTGTTTCTCAAATACTTGAAGCGTATCCGCCAGAGTTAGCCTCTAAATAAAAAATCACAACCGCTATTTATAGCGGTTTTTTTTGCTTTAAACTTAAAACTAATCTTCGTTATAATCGTTTATTTCAACTAAATAAAAACTATAATCATTTTCCAATTTTGTATCTTTATTGCCATTAAGTTAATACCTAACATAACGTGCAATGTCTTATACAAGTAATTACATATTAGATAAACTACCTACACACTTAAAACAGTATATAAAACCTCAAGACTATGAGGATTATACACCTATTAACCAGGCTGTTTGGCGTTATGTAATGCGTAAAAACGTAGATTATTTAAGTAAAGTTGCACACACATCTTATATAGACGGATTAAAAAAAACAGGTATCTCAATAGAGAATATTCCAAATATGTATGGTATGAACCGTATTTTGGAAGAAATAGGCTGGGCAGCCGTTGCTGTAGATGGTTTTATACCTCCATCTGCCTTTATGGAATTCCAAGCATATAATGTTTTAGTTATAGCTTCTGATATTAGACAACTAGGAAATATAGAATATACACCTGCTCCAGACATTATTCACGAAGGTGCTGGTCACGCCCCTATTATTGCTAACCCAGAATATGCCGAATATTTAAGACGATTTGGAGAAATAGGATGCAAAGCTATCTCCAGCGGTAAAGATTACGAATTGTATGAGGCTGTTAGACACCTATCTATTATAAAGGAGGCTGCTGGTTTTGATGAAAAAGAAATAGAAAAAGCAGAAAAACACGTTGAAGATTTACAACAGAATATGGGTGAACCTAGTGAAATGGCGTTGATTCGTAATTTACACTGGTGGACTGTTGAGTACGGCCTAATTGGCACTACTGAAAACCCTAAAATATATGGGGCAGGTTTGCTTTCTTCTATCGGAGAAAGTGCTTGGTGTATGACAAATGAAGTAAAAAAACTGAACTACTCTAGTGAAGCTGCTCATAAATCTTTTGATATCACCAAACCCCAACCACAGCTTTTTGTAACTCCAGACTTTGCATTTTTAAGTCAGGTTTTAGAAGAATTTGCAAACACAATGGCTTTGCGTACTGGCGGTCTAGATGGCGTAAACAAACTTATAGACTCCAATGCTCTAGGAACCATAGAACTAAGCACCGGTTTACAAATTTCTGGCGTTTTCACTAATGTATTAACACACAAAGGAAAACCTAGCTACATACAAACAACAGGCAAAACTGCTTTATCTTATAGAGAAAAAGAATTAGTTGGCCATAGCACAAAACACCACGCAGATGGCTTTGGCTCTCCTATAGGTAAACTTAAAGGTATAAATTTGGCCATAGAAGATATGAGTCCGCGCGATTTAAAAGCGTACAATATTTATGAATCTGAAACTGTTTCTTTAGAATTTGAAGGTGGTATTAAAGTAGAAGGAAGCATTATAACAGGTACACGTAACCTTAAAGGTGAAATTGTACTTATTACATTTGATAAATGCACAGTAACTAAAGGAGAAACTGTATTGTTTAGTCCAGAATGGGGCTTATACCATATGGCCGTTGGCGAAAACATTGTATCTGCTTTTAATGGTCCTGCTGATTTAAGTAGTTTTGATTTAATTACACACAGCATTACAGAAGAAACTATAAAAGCAAAACAAACAGAAGCCAATACAGAGCTTGAAAAACTATACAAACAAGTACGTGAGTTTAGAGAAGGTGTTAACACCACAATTTCCAGAAACAAAGTTTTTCAGGAAGTAAAAAGTAATTACCCAACAGATTGGCTATTACCAGTTGAGTTGTATGAATTAGCAAAAGCTAATAACGACAATGATTTTGCTAAAGAAATTGTAGATCATCTAGAAACGGTAAAACAAAATAATCCTAAAGTAGGACATTTAATTGATGATGGATTGGAACTAGTAGACAAAAGCTTAGTTGCTTAACTGCAACACTAGTCTAAGATTTTGATCTCATTTAATTCCTCTATATTTTTTATAGGCGTTTCATTGTACTGTAATGTCCAGCCTAAAGAATTTGTTAATACATAAAATTTAGAAAGCTCACTTAAAAGTCTATTTTTTGCATTTGTTTTTAAGGTTGATTTTTCAACCTTTTTAAGTAATGATGCTTTTACGTTTTTCTTTATTTTATTGTAGTCATTAGCATCAAACTGATTTAAAAAATCTGCGGTAACATCATAATACTCGTAATCTGGATGCACCTTAATTTCTGGCTCCGGGATACTTTTAAGTATTAATATTTTGTTTTCTTCATCAACCTCAAAATCTATCTTACTTAAATCATAAGCCACAGTAACATCTGCATTTACAACTACTAATGCTTTCTTTTCTGCCGTAATTAAAGGCCCAAAAAGCTGTTGCGAATCTTTGTAATTGTACACCTCTGCAAAATGACCTTCTGTAACTATTAACTTAGATACATTTTGTATTTGCTGCTGAATAAGCATAGAGTTTTCTTGTAGAATAGATTGTTCTTCTTTTTTATCTGAGCACGTTTTAAATAAAAGCAATGCCGCTAAAACAATAATAATTCCTACAAGGATTCTTTTCATAATTAAAAACTAATAAAAGGATGTTCTTTTTGAAGATACGCAATTTTTTCTTGAATAGATTTTAAAAATTTCTGATGCTCATCTGATTCAGAATTAAAAGGTCTATGCTCCAGACCTCTTTGCACAGCACCTACTTTTTCTGTTGTTTCTAAAGCTTTTTTAGTTAGCCAAACATTACGAAACTTCTCCCAAATATAATCTACAGCCAAACCACTAGGATGCACCATATCATTTTTATAGAAACGATAATCGCGTAACTCATCCATCATAATTTCATAACTGGGAAAATAAAAAGCATCTGCCTCATTTTCTTTAGACTCTATAACATTATGTATGGCGGTTAGTAAATGAGATTTACTACGCTGGTTTTCTACAAAACCGTCTTTTATATGCCTAACAGGAGATACCGTAAAAATAAACTTGGCATTGGCATTTACACTTTTTACCAATGCAATAAGCTCTTGTAAACTAGCCTCTATCTCTGTAACCGTTAACAATTGCTTTTTAAAGGCTTTTTGTGGCACTTTATGACAATTTGCAACTACTTTATTTAACTCCAAATGTTTATACACCCAAGCCGTTCCTAAAGTAATTACCAGGTGTGTTGCAGTATCTAAAGTAGACTTAGTTTCTGTTACCGCACTATTTAAATTTTGTAGTAATTCTTGTTGTGATGTTGTACTTAAAACAGAATGAGCATTGAAACTATGCCAACGCTCATTTTGGTTAAATATATCTTTTTTTGTGTATTTTTCTTCTAAAACTGCATTCTGCACCAACTGCGTTATTGCTTTTGGATGAAACAAAATACCAAATGGATTGGTTACGGCTTGCAATTTATAATACGTAAACTTATTGCCAATATGTTCTGCAAAGCAAGAACCTAACAACAATAGCTTACTAGAATAGTCTATTTGAAACGTACTTGGCTTAAGTGGTACTTTAGTTTGCAGTTCCATACACTATGTTTTAATTTATATAAGATACTGCTTTTTCTAAAGCCTCTGCTATTCCGCCAGGGTTTTTACCTCCTGCGGTTGCAAAAAATGGCTGTCCGCCACCGCCACCTTGAATATACTTTCCTAGTTCGCGCACAATAGTACCTGCATTTAAATCTTTCTCGCCCGCTAATTCTTTAGAAATGTAACAAGACAATGTTGCTTTACCATTATTCTCTGCTCCAAAAAGCAAGAACATATTTTTAGCATTAGCACCCATTTCAAAACATAAATCTTTAATTCCTGCTGGATCTAAATCTATTTTCTTAGCCAAAAACTGAACACCGTTTACTTCTTGTAGCTCATTAACTAAATCACCTTTTAAGTTTTTAGCTTTATCTTTTAATAGTTGCTCTATTTCCTTTTTAAGCTTACTGTTTTCTTCTTGTAAAGAAACTACAGCTTTTATTGGATCTTTAGCATTATTTAATACATCTTTTATATCTGTTAAGATTACACTATTAGTAGCGTAAAAATCCTTAACAGCATCAGAAGTAATAGCCTCTATTCTGCGTATTCCAGATGCTACAGCACCTTCAGACTTAATTTTAAAATGCCAAATATCTCCTGTGTTTTGTACGTGTGTACCTCCACAAAGCTCTACAGACTGCCCAAAACGTATAAGTCTAACCGTGTCACCGTATTTTTCTCCAAACAATGCCATTGCACCAGCATCTAAAGCTTCTTGCATTGGTATGTTACGTTTTTCTTCTAAAGGTAAATTACCTTCTATTCTTGCATTTACAAAATCTTCAACCTCCCTTAACTGCTCTGTAGTTACTTTAGAGAAATGAGAAAAATCGAAACGTAAATATTTAGAATGCACAGCAGAACCTTTTTGTTCTACGTGCATTCCTAAAACCTCTCTTAATGCCTGGTGCAATAAGTGTGTTGCCGTATGGTTACTTGCTGTTCTTTGACGTTGTTTGCTATCTACAACAGCTCTAAATGTATCTGCAGTGTTTTTAGGTAAGTTTTTAGCTAAATGAAAAATTTCATTATTTTCTTTCTTCGTATCTAAAATATAAACAACATCTCCGTTAGGTGCTTCTAAATATCCTTTATCCCCTACTTGTCCGCCTCCTTCAGCGTAAAACGGAGTTAAATTAAACACCAACTGGAATTGCTCACCATCTTTTTTAGAAGTTACTTTTCTGTATTTTACCAAACGTACATTCGTTTCTAAAGCATCGTATCCAACAAATTCTTGTTCGGCATCTTGCAATAAAACTTCCCAGTCTTCTTTAGACACTTCAGAAGCAGACCTAGAACGTTTTTTCTGTTCTTGCATCGCTTCATCAAAACCTTTTTCATCTAAAGCCAACCCGCGTTCACTTAAAATTAAAGCGGTTAAATCTATAGGAAACCCATAGGTGTCATACAACTCAAAAGCTTTTCTACCATCTACAGTTTTAGTTGTTGCGTTTGCAATTACGCTATCTAACAACACCAAACCTTGATCTAATGTTTTTAAGAAAGAGTGCTCCTCCTCTTTTATCACATTTTCAATAAGTTGTTTTTGTTCTTTTAATTCTGGAAAAGCACTACCCATTGTTTGGGTAAGCACATTTACCAACCTGTACATAAACGGCTCTTTGGTATTTAAAAAAGTAAATCCGTAGCGTATAGCTCTTCTTAAAATTCTACGTATTACATAACCAGCACCAGTATTACTTGGCAATTGTCCGTCTGCAATAGAAAAAGCTACGGCTCTTATATGATCTGCAATAACACGTATTGCAATATTTATTTCTTCGTCTTTATTATAAGTCGAATTTGTAATAGTTTCTATCTCCCTAATAATTGGAGTAAATACATCTGTATCGTAATTAGATTGTACACCTTGCATAACCATACACAAACGCTCAAATCCCATACCTGTATCTACGTGTTTAGCAGGTAAGTTTTCTAAATCTCCGTTAGCTTTACGGTTGTACTGCATAAAAACCAAGTTCCATACCTCTACAACTTGCGGGTGATCCATATTCACTAAATCTACACCAGAAACTTTTGCTCTGTCTTCTGCAGATCTAATATCTACGTGTATTTCTGAACAAGGTCCACATGGTCCCTGATCTCCCATTTCCCAAAAGTTATCTTTTTTATTCCCAAAAAGAATTTGAGATTCTGGAATAATCTTTTTCCATAAATCAAGAGCCTCTTGGTCCATACCTAGATTATCCTTATCCTTGCTACCTTCAAAAACAGTAACGTACAGCGTACTTTTATCAATCTTTAAAACATCTGTTAACAACTCCCAAGCCCAATTAATAGCCTCTTCTTTAAAGTAATCTCCAAAGCTCCAGTTGCCCAACATCTCAAACATTGTATGGTGGTACGTATCTTTGCCTACTTCTTCTAAATCGTTATGCTTACCACTTACACGCAAACACTTTTGTGTATCTACAACTCTAGTGTTTTTGGCTTCGGTATTTCCAAGAAAAAATTCTTTAAACTGGTTCATTCCAGCATTAGTGAACATAAGAGTAGGATCATCTTTAATGACCATTGGGGCAGAAGAAACAATTTTATGTCCTTTATTCTGAAAAAATTCTAAAAATTGAGATCTTATTTCTTGAGATTTCATCCGTTGCTATTTTGTATATTTAATTGGCAGCTATAGTTTATTAAAAAACGTTATATTTAACGCAAATAACTTAATTTTACACGGCTTACACACCTTAAAATGGTAAGCTTTTGATAAAATTAACTATTTCTGCAAAACAATTTTTATATTTGTTTGTTTTGATAAATTAAAAGTGCAAAAATAGGATAAATTCCCTTTATGTCTCAAGTTAAATATTATTATGATCCAGACACTCTATCTTACAGAAAGATAGAGCATAAAAAGTCCAAAAAATTTCGCAACGTAGCGTTACTATTTTTAGGTGCTGCCATATTAGGTTTTTTAGGTTTGTTACTCCTATTAAATACCAATTTAGTAAACACACCTAAAGAACTATCTCTACAAAGAGAACTACATAATTACGAGTTTCAGTTTCAGTTATTAGACAAAAAAATGGAACAAATGGAACAAGTACTTGGTAATATTGAAGATAGAGATAACAATATTTATCGTTTGTATTTTGAAGCAAACCCAATACCAGAAGAACAAAGACGTGCTGGCTTTGGTGGTGTAAACCGATACAAATCTTTAGAAGGATTTAATAATTCTGATATGATTATTGATGCTACTAAACGTTTAGAAATTATACAAAAACAAATGGTAATACAGTCTAAATCTTTAGATGAGATTACTAAACTTGCTGAAGAAAAAGAGAAGTTTTTAGAAGCAATACCTGCTATACAACCAATTAGTAATGAAGACCTAACTCGTATGGCTTCTGGTTACGGCTGGCGATCTGACCCATTTACCAAAGTACGCAAAATGCACTGGGGAATGGATTTTACCTCTCCTAGAGGAACACCAATTTACGCATCTGGTAATGGTAAAGTTACTAGAGCAGATGCTAGTTCTACAGGCTATGGTAAGCACATCCGTATAGACCATGGTTATGGGTACTTAACACTTTATGCACACATGAGCAAGTATAACGTTACTGCTGGGCAAAAAGTAAAAAGAGGTGACCTTATTGGTTTTGTGGGTAGCACAGGTAGGTCTGAAGCGCCACACTTGCATTATGAAGTTTGGAAAGATGGCGACAGAATTAATCCTATTAATTTCTACTACGGTAACCTTTCTGCTTTAGAGTTTGAAAACTTACTAAAACACGCATCACAAGAAAATCAATCATTGGATTAATGCATATACAACTTCCAGAAAAAAGATATTATGGTATTGGCGAAGTAGCTAAGGCCTTTAACGTAAACACGTCATTAATACGTTTTTGGGAAAAGGAGTTTGATGTTTTAAAACCAAAAAAAAACGCCAAAGGCAATCGTAAATTTACACCGCAAGACATAAAAAACTTGCAGTTAATTTACCACTTGGTAAAAGAAAGAGGCTTTACACTAGATGGTGCTAAAACTCATTTAAAAGAAGAAAAGAAAAAAACACTTTCTAATTTTGATATTATTCAGAAATTAGAGAATGTTAAATCAGAACTTTTAAAAATTAAAGATCAATTATAACCATTAATTCCATATAAACTAAACACTAAAAACCTAACTATGAAAAAATTATTAATTGTACTTGCTTTTATTGTTGTACTAATACTTGCATTGGGTGGCTGGTATGTTAGCGCTAACAATACGCTAGTAGACATGAAAGGACAAGCCGTAAAACAATGGGCAAATGTAGAAAGCTCTTACCAAAGAAGAAGTGACCTTATTGGCAATTTAGTAAAAACAGTACAGGGCGCTGCCGATTTTGAAAAAAGTACATTAACAGACGTTATAAATGCAAGGGCTAAAGCAACATCTGTAAACATAGACCCATCTAACATGTCTCCACAACAAATAGCACAATTTAGCAAAGTGCAAAGCGGATTAAGTGGCGCTCTTAGTAAGTTATTAGTCTCTGTTGAACGTTATCCTGATCTAAAATCTAACAAAAACTTTTTAGAACTACAAACACAAATAGAAGGCACAGAAAACAGAATTAATGTAGAACGCAACAGGTTTAATGATGCTGCAGGAGACTACAATATTCATATTAAAAAAATACCTACAAACATTATTGCTTCTATAGCTAATTTTGAACCTATGGCATTATTTAGTGCAGATGAAGGCTCAGAAAAAGCACCAGATGCAAGTTTTGACTTTAAATAAATAATTCTATGTCTAAAGTCGAGGAATTTTTAACCGCAACAGAAGAACAAGAAATTGTAGCTGCCATTGTAGCTGCAGAGAAAAATACTTCTGGCGAAATTAGAGTACATATTGAAGCCAATAGTAAAATAGAACACTACAAAAGAGCTCAAGAGGTTTTTCATTATTTAAAAATGGATAACACCAAAGCAGAAAATGGTGTATTACTTTACATTGCCGTACATGATAAAAAATTTGTCATTTATGGCGACAAGGGTATAAACAATGCTGTACCTAAAGATTTTTGGGACACGACGAAAGACGCTATTCAAGCTGAATTTACCAAAGGAAATTTTAAACAAGGAATTATTAATGGTGTTTTAAAAGCCGGCAAAGAGTTAGAAACTCATTTTCCTTGGCTACACACAGATGCCAATGAACTTAGTAATGAAATATCTAAAGGCTAGCCTATTTTTATTCATTTTATTAGCTGCTAATTTAAGTTTAGCACAATATAAAATACCCGAAAAACCCAATCTAGAAACTAGTGTATATGACTACGCTAATCTTTTATCGCCTACTGATAAAAGCAGTTTGGAACGCAAACTTATTAGTTATTCTGATAGTACATCTACACAAATAGTTATTGCTATTATACCAAGTACAGAAGGTGAAAATATTAACTTTTTAGGTGCACAATGGGGACAAAAATGGGGTCTTGGTCAAAAAGGAAAAGACAATGGCATATTAGTTCTATTAGCTAAGAACGATAGAAAAATTGCCATAAACACAGGTTACGGCGTAGAAGGAAGATTACCAGACATTACAGCACACCAAATAATAAACAATGTAATTATACCCCAGTTTAAAAACGGGGACTACTACAGCGGCTTAAACTACGGAGCAGATGCTATTTTTAGCGCGTTAAAAGGTGAATTTAAAGAAGATAGAAATCCAAATAATTTGCGATTACAATCCTTTTTCCCTTTTATAATTTTCTTTATTATCATTTTAATATTGATAAATAAAAAGAGAAACAATGGAAATGGCGGCAAAAATGGAGGAAGAGGATCTACTGGTATTGACTTATTAGACATTATAATACTAAGTAATCTTGGTCGTGGAGGATCTGGTGGCTTTGGCGGAGGTGGAAGCTTTGGCGGAGGTGGCTCTGGAGGTTTTGGTGGCGGCTTTGGTGGCGGCGGCTTTGGCGGCGGCGGTGCTTCTGGAGGTTGGTAACCACACTTAAGAAACAAAAAACTCCCTTAACTAATTGCTAGTTAAGGGAGTTTTTTTGTTGTGCTTTTTCTATTCTTTTTCTATTCTTTTTCTATTTTTTTTCTATTTTTTTCTATCATTTAATGTCTATTATCCGTAGTGTCGGTAAGACCCTCTTCTTCCTCGTTGTTGTGGCATTTCTCCACTTCCGAGGCTATTAAATTTCCAACTAAAGCTTAGCATAAAATAACGTTGCAATACGGTACCTTGACTATCTTGTATGTAATTACCCGTTGCTATACGCCTTGCATTTGTATTCTGATTCAGCAAATCATACGCCTTTAAAGAAATTGTACCATTGTCTTTTAAAATAGAATAAGCAAGTGTTGTATTCCAAAACCAAGCACTTTTTTGAAAACCAGGACCTACGTTGGGGTTGTATGTATAGTTAACGTCATTACGCCACTCTAGCTTCTTAGGCACAAAAGTAGCCGTTCTAATACCTAAAGTCTGATAATTAAAATCTTGATTGCTAAACTGATCTAGATCGAACTTATTTTTAGTAAATGAAATAGAGTAATTTGGTATAATCTCCATAACATCTTTCCAATTAAACGTAAGCTCCAGAGAAGGATTTAAAGAAGTATTTGTTGCACTGTATTTAACATCGTTATTAAAATTGATAGATTTATTTACTCCACCTGATAAACTAACACCAAACTTTAATGTTCTTAAGGTATCTAGCCTTTTTGTCTTACTTACAAAAAAACTACCTCTACCGCTATAACCACCATTAACGTTTGCATACGTTGTTCTTCGTACAAAGTCATCATTAATAGTAGTCTTAGCCACAACTTGATCTTTATCAATATTAAAACCAGCATAAGACCAAATTGTTAATCCTTTTTGAAAATCATGATTACTAAATCCAAAATTTAAACGATGTGAAGTTGTGGGCTCTAAGCTTGGGTTACCCACTACTGTATTTAGTGGATTACTAACATCTTCAAAAGGCTGCAACTGATTTAAACTTGGCGTGTTATTATCTAAAGAATAACGTAATGAGAAACGTGATTTTGGACTAAACCTATACGTAAATCTAGAAGACAACTCCAAGGCTTCAAAATTACGTTTTAAGTTAAGTTCTGGTCTTAAAGCATCTTTATTTTCTAGGGTTCTGTATATATAACTACCTCTAAAATTAAGACTTAATTTATCTTTTTTATAATTTAAACGAAGACCAGGAGTACTCCTATCATTTTTATATTCAAAATCTGTACTTAGCGCCTCGTTAAAATTTGTAAATTCTTGTGATACATTATTTAAATCAAAAGTACTTTTTACATCTTCATCCTTGTCTGACCTGTAATCATACTTAAGATCTAAAGAAAGTGCATCTTTAATTAATGGAATTCTATACGTAAGTCCCGTATTTAAGCTTGTTGTTTTTTGCTTCCCATCTGTAAACTGGTCTCTGGTTATAGAAGCTGCATTATCACCGTATATTTCTGTCTGTGAATTCAGAAAATTTTCTGTGTTTGATTCTCTAACACCATTGGTAATACTTACACGTAAAAAAGAACCCTTAGTGCCTAATTTTTTAGTAATATCTAAATCATTCTTAAAATCATTAGATGTACCTTCTGCAAAAGAATTAGAAGAAGATTCGTTAGTTAAAAGATTATCTTCATCTCTAGATGCTTCTTTACTTGTGTTAGAACTTTTGTTTTCACCATAAGAAAAAGAGGGCTCAATATCTATACGCAAAGTAGAATCTAACTCTACTTCTAATTCTAAATTCGCTTCGTGTTTAAAATTATCTACAACAGAATTTGATCTTGAATCTGTAAAGTACCTAGAGTCTGGCAAAATGTTTTCTCGCTGACTTGCGTTGTCATTCTCCGTATTACTATCACTATAAAAATAATCTGCAGAAAGGTCTATTTTATCATTTAACTTATCTGTGTAATTAAGTCCCGCATTTTTAGAGGTTGTTATTCCACTACCTGCACCACCGCCACCGACTACGCTAAACATATTACTTAAATCTCCAAAGCTAAAGCCTGCAGAATTAATGTTATTACCACCAAACAGTACACTTAACCTTTGGTCATTGTCAAAAAGGTTAACCATACCCGCTGCCTCATACCTCTCATCTGTACCTCCACCAACGGAAGCTTTCCCAAAAACACCCTTGTTCTTATCTTCTTTAATCGTTAAGTTTATCGTTTTATTTTCAGACTCGGATTCTTCACCCGTAAAAGCTTGAGATTTGGTTTTAGTATCCATAATCTGTACTTTTTCTATAATATCTTTGGTTAAATTACGAGTTGTAATTGTTGGGTCATCACCAAAAAAGGGTTTTCCGTTTACAAAAATATTACTTACATCTTTACCATTTACGGTAATTTTACCAGCTTCATCTACCTCTACACCTGGCAATTTTTTAAGTAAATCCTCAACATTTGCGTCTTTTTTTGTATTAAAAGAATTAACATTAAACTCTAATGTATCTTTTTTTACTGTAACTGGCGCTGTAGCTTTAACAATAACCTCATCTAGTAAGTTTTCATCTACCAATAAATTTACTTGTCCTAAATCTATTTTTTCTTTTGATACGGTTATTTTTTTAGCATAGGTTTTATAGCCTATGTAAGATATAAACATATTTAAAGTAGTATCATAGGTTTTACCTTCTAGTGTGAAGGCTCCTTTTTGATCTGTAATGGTGTAGGTAACCAAAGAGCTATCTTTTACTCTTTGTAGATAAACCGTGGCTGATTCTAACGGTTGATTATCATCTGAAGTAAACAAAATTCCTGAAACATTAAATTGTTTCTGCTTGGTTTGTGAGAAACTAGTTAATGTGGTTAGCATTAATACTAGCATTAAAAAATATTTCATTAAAATTGGCTTAGTTTGTTTTTAGCAAATGTAATTTTAACAAAAACGATACTTCTTAATAAAATCTTAAAAAACCCACAATTAATCTTAAAATATATTAAATATTGACAGGATTTTACTTACGTTAACTTTTTTTTGTGGTTTACATCTACCTTTTTTAAAAAACTGATATACAATTTCTTCCACAAGCAATGCTGCATTTCTCATACTATAATCCACTCCTTTTTTGGGATTGTAAATTTCTAATGCACTTTTTAATCCAATTTTTTGTAACTCTTCTTCATTTGCATCTAATTTACCACAAATAGCTACCACAGGCACATTGTATTCTTTAGCAAGATCTACAACTCCTTTTATTAGTTTTCCGTTACTAGTTTGATTGTCTATTTTACCTTCCCCTGTAACTATATAATCAATTTTTTTATTTTTAAAAATAGTTGAAACCTGAGCCAATTCTAGCAAAAAATTAACTCCACTTATAAACTCTGCATTAAAAAAAGTTTTTAAACCATAGGCAGTACCACCTGCAGCACCCGCACCAGGTAATAGAGAATTATCTACAACTAAACTGTGCTTAATAACAGAGTTAAAATACTCTAAAGCATCATCTAATTTTACAATATCCTCTTCACAAGCTCCTTTTTGTTTTGCATAAACATAAGCAGCCCCATGAGGCCCAAATAAAGGATTATCCACGTCATTAACTGCAAAAAATTGTATTCTGTTTAAAATAGAGGCTGTAGCATTACGTTCAATTTTAAAAACTTTAGATAAGTTATCTCCTATAGGGTTAAGAACAATTCCGTCTTCATCTAAAAAAGAATAGCCCAGAGCAGCAGCTATGCCCATACCTGCGTCATTAGTAGCACTACCGCCAAGACCTACGTATATTTTAGTTGCTCCTTTTTTTATTGCATTTTTTATTAAAATACCTGTACCATACGTAGATGTAGATTTTGCACAACGGTCCTTTTCTTTTAACAACTCTAAACCAGAAGCTTTTGCAAGTTCTACGTATGCCGTTTTTGTTTCTTCTTTAAACAAGTAACTAGCAAAAATTTTATTTCCTAAAGGATCTAATGTATCCACTATTATTTCTTCTGCCACAATATTTGTAGCAACGGCATCTAAGAAACCATCTCCTCCGTCTGAGGCTATTACAGTATCTATAGACGAGAATTTATCTGCACGCTCCAAACCGTTAGTAATTGATTCTATTACTTCTTTAGCTGTTAATGAGCCTTTAAACTTATCTGGAATAACTAAATAATTCATCCTAACTATATATTTGGGGGATTAGAAAACTTAAAATAAGTATTACAACAAAGAAGCTTAATAAGATATATACTTCTTTTATTAAAAAATCTGATTTTTTTGGAAACACATTTATCAGAACATTAGATTTCTCTTTTTGCCAACCTGTTAAGTAACTCACAAAATAACTAACACCCAAGGTTAAAAGAACTCCTGTAAAGTTTAGCCATATCCAAAAGATATGTATTCCTAAGTCAATCCCAACCATATTCTGCATTGTTTTAGAAAAAATCAGATTTACTAAAACTGCTACTAAAATACCTGCATTTATACCTTTATAATTTACCTTCTTAGAAAACATTGCTAACAAAAAGGTTACTAAAACTGGTCCGTAAAATACAGAACCAATGGCATTAATAATTTCAATTACGGCACTTTTACTACCTCCAAACAAGAATGAGCTAGCCATGCATACAAGTCCCCAAAAAACTACAGAGACTTTAGAAATTATCATATATTTTTTAGATGATAGTTTTTTATCTCCCCTATTAAAAAAATCTTCAACAGTTACTGCTGACAAAGAGTTTACGGTAGAGCTTAAAGTAGACATTGCCGCAGACAGTATCCCAACCATTAACAAACCAATTAACCCGTGGGGTAAATATTTAGTAATAAAAATAGGAATCATTAAATCTGCTTTGGCGCCAGTAGCTGCATATTCTTCTGGAAAATACTTTTGTGTCATTACGGCAATGTCATTTAAAAAATCTGGTGCTTTTACAACCAGTGTACCAATTACCAAACCAATTGTACAGTACAAAAGAACCACAGGAAAACGCAATAAGCCGTTAGCTAATAACAGCTTACGTATTGTACCCTCATCTTTTGCAGATAATAAACGTTGTGCCTGGGTTTGGTCACATCCATAATAAGAAACATATAAAAAGAAACCACCTATTAACATTGGCCAAAAGCCATATTCTTGATTTTCTCCTACACCCCAATTAAAGTCTATTACTTGTAATCTTTCTGGCGAAAAACTTTCTGTAACACCTGGAGTTGCATCTAGTAAAGACCAACCGTAATATAAACAAACGATTAACCCTATAAATAAAATTATCATTTGTATTGCATCTCCCCAGACAACTGCTTTCATACCCCCTTGCCAGGAATAGATAATGGTTATTACACTAATAATTAATACCGTATAAACATAATCTATATCTAAAACGGCTTGTAATATTATAGAAATGGTATACACCATAACACCAGTTGCAAGTGCTCTACTAATTAAGAATACTATACTTAATATTAATCTGGTAGATGAGTGAAAACGTCTTTCTACAAACTCGTATATGCTAACAACTCCTGACCTAAATAAGGGAGGTACTATAATAACCATAATAAAAATCATAGCTAACGGAACAGCAAACTCGAACGTAAGCCATTTCATCCCTCCATTTAATTTTAAACCAACAAAAGCAGGAGCAGATATAAAACTAATAGCAGATAATTGTGTTGCCATTGTAGACAGACTTAAAGGAAACCACCCTAAACTTTTTCCGCCTAAGAAATAATCTTTAGAGTTTTTATTTTCCTTAAAAAAATAGCCCATCGCCAAGAAACCAAAAAGGTAAAGCCCAACAATTATATAATCTATATAGTTCATTATATTTGGTTTAGTTATTTAGTAAGTCTATTAGCAATGCTGCACTCCAAGAAAAATCATCTCCACCATAGCCAGCATTCTCTGTTCCTTTTTTACAATTAAAGTACTCATAAAAACCATATTTCTCTATAAGTTCTATAGAATCTTCTTTAACACGATTTGCAATATCTGTGTGTCCGTAATTTTTTAATCCGTAGAATAATATCCAATTCATATTAATCCAAACAGGTCCTCTCCAATATTTTTTAGGATCAAAACGATCGCTTTCCGGATCAAAAGAAGCACATAAATACTTATCTTCTCCTCCAAACTTAGTCATCATTGTTTGCACTAACACATCTGCTCTTTCTTGGCTAGGTATGTTTGCATATAAAGGCGCAAAAGAAGAAGAACTTACAAAACTAATAGGCGCATCTTTTCTTAAATCGTAATGCACATAAGCTCCTAACTTATCATCCCACAATTTAGAATTAAAGCTTGCTATACTTTTTGCTTGCCATTTTTTTAATTGGGCAATTTTATCCTCGTTACCACCAATACGGATGTATAAATTAATTAAAGCTTGGTTCGATTTAATTAACATTGCATTAAACAACGGATCTATAACTAAAAAAGGAGATAACTCTGCTATTTTAGCATCGTTATAGTTGTTCTCCTTAGCTATTTCTATAATGTAGAGGTAATGATCATATTCTCTTTTACTAGGCCTCTGAGAAGCATCTACGTGAGTTGTATCTCTGCGCTCAAAAGTATATTCTGGCGGATTCATTGTTGTCCAGATATCATCCCAAATAGGTGAATTATCTGTGCCAGATTCCCAATTGTGATATATAAACACCAAACCTTCATTATTTACGTCTCTATTTTTGTAAAAATAGTTGTGGTTTTCATAAACCTTATCTATTTGAGATTTTACAAATGCAAACATATCTTTTTTATCATCTGCAATACTGTACATTTTTTCTAACACAAAACCCGTTACAGGGGGTTGTGTCATCCCTGTAGATTTATATTTTTTTGATGCAACCGGACTTAAATCTGACCTATGTACATCTGCCCCTGGAAAATAGGTATCGCTTTCGTTATGAAAAACAATATGCGGTATAAAACCATTATCCCATTGTGCATCTAACAAGGTTGCTATTTCTTGCTTTGCTTTTGAGGCATCATAATATGCCTGCCCTATAGCTATAAAACCACTATCCCACTTCCATTGAAAAGGATACAATCCTTTACAAGGTATCGTAAAACCTCCTTCTTGGAAATTATCTTCTAATACTCTAATGGCTTGTAATATTAACTTCTCTTTCATAAAACTGTTGTATTAAACACACTAGCGGCACTGACCTCCGCTAATGTGTTTGTCATAATTATAAACAAAAAAACTACTAACTTAAAAATTGAATGTTGCGTTAAAGAACACTCTTGTTGGCAATACAGGACGACCAACAAAGAACTCTTCATCTGTTTGGTTGTTACCCAACCTTGGAGAACCTTCTGTAATTCCGTCAGAATCAAAAAGATTAAATACCTGTGTACCTATTCGTAACGTTTCTCCGTCTTCACTTAAACTAAAAGTATACCCTAAATTAAAGTTTGCTATACCTATAGCATCTAATTCTATTGTATTTGTCTCGTTAGAGAATTTTTTACCCGTGTAGTTGTAATCAAAATTAGCATCTAGCTTAGAGTCATCAAAACTAATACCTAAAGCGCTTATTACTTTTGGCTGTCTTCTTAGTTCGTTACCTTCTATAGTTGGATCGTTCTCTGATTTTGTTATTTCGTGATTTTGATATGTAAAAGATCCTGTAAAGGCAAAATTATCTGCAAAGCCCCAGTTCCAAGTACCTTCTATACCATACGTATTCGTATCTTGCTTATCTACATCTTCTATAAAACCACCACCTGGTGCATTTATAAAACTTACAGACCTTCTATCCTTTAAACCAACATTATACAATGCTGCTGTTGCAGAAAAACCAGGAATACCATACTTAACACCTAATTCTCCTTGAAGAATTTCTTCTGTATCGTAAGAAGAAGGATTTCCAAAATTATCGAACTTTGTACCTCTTAATTCTGGGAAAAAATAGCCTCTAGAAAAGTTACCATAGACACTTAAATCATCATTTACCTTATACAAAGCAGCTAGTGCCACTGCAAAATCATCTGCATAAACGTGACCTCTTGTGTAACTACCGTTACCCCAAGCTACATTATCTAGACCTGCTATACCTGTATTATCAACCAAGTAAGAATCTGTTCCTTCGTTTTCTATATCTCCTGATGCTCTTTCATATCTAATACCAAAATCTAAATTCCAACGATCTAACTTAATTTCATCTGCAAGAAAAACAGCTACTTTATTACTAGAAATATTTCTGTTTGTATACGCTAAACCTCTGTTTGTAACCCCGTTTACACTATAATCCGAAACATTTACCAAACTAGGCCTGTTATTGTATTCTCCTAAATACCTAGTAATTACATTAAAATCTCCTGCTTCTGATCTAGATAAAAAAGTACCTAAAGTAAGGTTGTGCACCCCTACAGATTTTGTTAATTTAATATCTGCCATTAACTCTTTTAATGGTCTATCTCTATCTAAAATTCTGTTTTCAAAAAGTAATGCATCTGCTGCTAAAGGCTGACCGTTTAAATATGTAAAATCTCCACTTGCCAAACCTCTTGCATCTAAATACTCTTGTTGTGTTTCTACTACTTTTGCTCCGCCTACTCCACTTCCGTCTAAAAATAAATTAAATTGATGCTCGTATTTAGAGTAACGTAATTTTGCATCTAATTTTAAATCATCATCAAACCTGTGTTTAAAGTCGGCCATAATGTAAGACCCTTTGGTAGACACACCATCTTCTATAGGAGAAGTATACACTCCGTTTGGAGTTTGGTAAGATATATCTTGTGCATCTGCTGTTTGTAATGTAAAAATCTCATCACCATTATTACCTGTTGGTCTTTTTCTAGAACCACCTTCTAATGGGTAAGGCAAGAAAAATTGTACTTGATCGTCTATATATTGACCAGAAAGTGTAAATGATCCTTTTTCTGTTACGTGTTTAATATTACCTCTTAACTGAAAACCTTCTGTTGGCAAACCCGTAATAATTGGACCCTCATCATATCTATAAAAACCAGAAAGCGCATAAAACGTATTAGAATCTTCGCCTCCTAAAGGACCACTTGTAACAAAATCTGCTTTATATCTAGAATTGCTACCAACTTCTGTTCTTAATGTTGTTTTTTGATCTACTGTACCTGTAATACTCGTATAGTTAATAATACCCGCAACAGAACCTACACCATATAATATAGAAGAACCACCACGTACAAACTCCAAACTCTTTATACCAATATCGTTTCTAAAATATACATCATGAGCAGATGAGTTTAACCCAAATGTACTTAACACCGGCATACCATCTATTTGTAATGGGTTAAATTGATATTGCCCACCAGAAGGCAAACCTCTTACAAAAATATTAGATGCAACCTCACCACCACCACCTTCTGCGGTAATACCCGGTACACTACGTAACACATCTGCTTGGCTACTTGTATTTACTTTTGCCAACTGCTTTGCGCCTAAAGAAGTAACAGACAAAGGTGTTTCTTTCTGAGACCTTCTTGTTGATGTTGCTGTTAACAAAACCTCATCTAACTGCTGACCATCTGTGCTTAACACAATATTTAAAACTGCTTTGCCACCAGATAAGTTTATTGTTTTTTCTATTGTAGTGTATCCTATATAAGATACTCTTACAATTTGAGACCCACTTAAACTAGTTGACAATGTATAATTACCATCAAAATCTGATGTTGTACCTTCTGTTGTGCCCTTTATAATAATATTGGCACCATCTACTGGAACTCCGTCCGAATCTTTAACTGTACCAGAAATGTCGGTTTGCCCAAACACTCCCGTACTGCTAAAAACTAATGCAATTGCAAAAATTAAGTTTTTCATTTTCTTGATTTTTATTAATATTAAGTTTGTTGGTTGCTATTACGTAATTTGTAATTATTATATAAATTTATGGAGATTAATGTAATTATTTAGTGATTTTATTAGCATAAAACTATGCAAACGTTTGCGGTAACGTTTGCAATGTATTTTTTTTATGTATATTGACCTACAAAAAGTATCTTAAAATGGCTAAAAACCACATTGTAACCCTAAAAGAGCTTTCCAAAAAGCTAAATATTTCTATATCAACAGTTTCTAGAGCTTTAAATGATCATCCAGATATAAGTCCCAATACTGTAGATAGAGTTAAAAAATTAGCAAACGAATTAAACTACGTCCCTAATCTTTTTGCAAAAGGCTTTAGAACCAAGAAAACGAATATACTTGGCGTAATTGTACCAAATGTTAGTCATATGTACACAACTACAATTTTAAAGGGTATTTTGGATGAAGCCGAATTATCTGGTTATAGAGTAATTATTTCTGAGTCTAAGAACGATGAAACAAAACAAGTAGAAATGTTGCAAACTATGATACAGTTTGGCGCAGATGGTATTTTAATGTCTTTGGCAAAAAAAACATCTTCGGTAAATAAAATTCTAAGTATGTTACAGCGCGTGCCTTTGGTTTTATTTGATAAAGTATCTGACAAAATACCGTGTACACAAATTGTAATAGATGAAGAAGAGGCTGCCTATAATGCAGTACAGCATTTGATAGGTTTAGGCAAAGAAAGAATTGCTATTTTAAAAGAAACTGAAAACTCTTATAACTCCGAAAAAAGATTTGCGGGCTACAAACGAGCTTTAGAAGCGAATAACTTACCGCTTAAAGAAAAATTAGTTTTAAGTACAGAAGATATTTCTCTTATTAATGGTAAAAGGTTAACCAACGTTTTACTTAGTCTAAAGAAAAGGCCAGATGCCATTTTTGCAATTACAGACAATGCAGCAATTGGGGCAATACAAACATTAAACAAATTTTCTATAAAAATACCCGAAGAAATAGCTGTGGTAGGCTTTAGTAATTCTGCAAGCGCTACAATTATTACACCCAGTTTAACCACTGTAGATCAACCTGGAGAGCGTTTGGGTAGAACCGCAACCACTTATTTAATTAAAGAAATACAAAATCCCGTAGAGGATTTAGTTACAAAAACAATAGAGATAAAAACAAATTTAGTTGTTAGAGCATCTACCTTTAAAGGATAAAGCACTAACAACTAAATAGTATTTAAAGTATATAAAATTACTTCTTACGCATAAATACAGAGATAGGAACTCCTTCAAAATTAAAGTTCTCTCTAAGTTTATTTTCTAAGAAACGCATATAAGGATCACGCACATACTGTGGTAAATTACAGAAAAACGCAAATTGCGGATAAGGCGTTGGCAATTGTGTACAAAATTTAATTTTTACATATTTACCTTTATACGCTGGTGGCGGATTATTCTCTATAATAGGTAACATAACGTCATTAAACTTACGTGTCTGTACTTTTCTTGCTCTGTTGTTGTACACCTCAACAGCAGTTTCTATAGCTTTAAAAATACGTTGTTTCGTAAGCACAGATACAAATATAATTGGCACATCTGTAAAAGGCTCTATCGCTTGCTTAATACGCGTAGTATACTTTTTAATAGTATTGGTTTCTTTATCTTCAACCAAATCCCATTTGTTTACTAATATCACTACACCTTTATTATTACGTTGTGCCAACCAGAAAATGTTTTCTACTTGTCCATCAAAACCACGCGTAGCATCTAGCATTAAAATACAAACATCTGCATGTTCTATTGCTCTAACAGAACGCATTACAGAATAGAATTCTAAATCTTCTTTTACCTTCGCTTTTCTACGTATACCCGCAGTATCTACTAAGTTAAACTCAAATCCAAATCTATTGTATTTGGTATCTATACTATCTCTAGTAGTACCTGCAATATCTGTTACAATATATCTTTCTTCGCCAATTAAAGCATTTATAAATGAAGATTTACCTGCATTTGGTCTACCAACTACGGCAAACCTAGGTAAATCATCTTGCTCCATTTCTTTCTCTGGAAGTACTTTAACAACGGCATCTAATAAATCTCCTGTACCACTACCATTTATACTGGCAATAGTAAAGTATTCTCCTAAACCTAGTGAATAAAACTCTACAGCATCTTGTGCTCTTTTTGCATTATCTACTTTGTTTATTACTAAGAATATTGGTTTATCTACTCTACGTAACAAATCAGCAACATCTTCATCCATACCGGTTACGCCAGACTCTACGTCTACCATAAAGATAATTGCATCTGCTTCGTCTATAGCAAGTTCTACCTGCTTATCTATCTCTGCTTCAAAAACATCATCACTTCCTAATACGTATCCACCAGTATCTATTAAAGAAAACTCGACCCCATTCCAATCACTTTTTCCGTAGTGACGATCTCTTGTAACACCACTAACGGCGTCTACAATAGCTTCTCTACGTTGAATTAATCTATTAAAAAAAGTAGACTTCCCTACATTTGGTCTTCCTACTATGGCAACAATAGCACTCATTCTTTTATTTTTTTGCAAAAGTACTATTAATATCTGAAGAAAAACAGTATCTTTTTGTTTACTATCTATTTACATTATGAAAACACTACCTAACGATATCGTTTTAAGGCCTAGATTTCAGCTAAAATTGGACCAACCAAGCAAGATAATTCTTGATCAATTTGAAAAAACTAACAACAATTCTATCACTTGTAAGCGATTAGACGAACATATATTTTTAAAGATTAAGCCAAAAGATATTCATTTTTGGTCTCCTCAACTTCATTTAGAACTAGATATTATAGATTCTAAATCTTGTAAATTATATGGTGTCTTTGGTCCTAACCCATCACTATGGACCTTTTTTATGTTTATCCATTTTGCAATAGCCATAACATTTCTAGTCTTTGCTATTTGGGGATATACTAACTGGTCTTTGCACAGGCCTTATTTTTTACAGCTTTCTTTTATGCTTTTTATGACACTTATATGGGTGTCTTTATATGCTTTTGGCCGCATTGGAAAACAAAAAGGAAAACCACAAATGAATGAACTTTATTTGTTTATGAAACAAACCATTAGTGAGTGTTCTGTATAAAAAAGGACTTGCTACATTTGCTCGTTAAGCAACTATAATCATATTACTTAATTACAAAGGTACTGGTAACTTACAGTAAATTAACACAATAAAACAAAAAATCCTTAAAATCTACTTTACGTAGAAATTAAGGATTTGTACCTGTACTCCGTATAAAATTTATTTAATCTCGTAAATAGAAACAGTATTAGAGACTTCGTTGGTAACAATAACTAAGTTTTCTCCAGACGGACTATCTTCAGCAGCTACAGTTAAGAGTCCTTCTGGTGCAATGTCTTCCGCACTAAAAATCCAATGTATGTACTCCGGTGCAGCAGGATTACTAATATCGTAAACCAACACACCACCTGTACGTTCTAAGCCTACAAACAATAATGTTGCGTCTCCTATTTTTAAAGTTGCTACAGATTCTGGCTCCGCTCCTTTATCATCACTTCTGCCATCTGCTTCACCTTCATCTGCATTAAAATAAGCAGGATTAACTTCTAATGTTTTTCTTCCTATGGCGTCACCACTATCAAAAACTAAAGAACCGTCTGTATTCCAAATTGTAAAAGATCTTGCTCCGTATGAATACAACTCGTCAAAATCACCATCATTATCTATATCACCATTTGCCGTAGTAATTTTAAGTCGACCTAAATTTTCATTTAATTGAAGGTCCGCAGCATTAGGAAAAACTGAAGGATCTAACGTTACATCTTTAACACGTTCTTCTTCAGAATAGCCATCATAATCTCTAGAGTCACCCTCGTTTGCAGAAATAATATAACCAGTTCCGTTTATAGAGGCATACGTTATAGCATCTGGCATATAAAAACCTTTAATTGGCCAGTTTTTAAAATTACCAACAATGTCATCTTTATTACTAGCATCTAACATATTATCAGACAACATATGATCTTTAACACCCAAACCAAAAACTTGCGTAATGCTTTTAGAAACTAAATTAACAACTGCCATACCGTTGTTTTCTTGCAAAGAAACATAGGCAAACCTGCTGTCTTTAGAAACCGCAACATACTCTGGCTCTATATCCTGTGCAACTGTTGCTCCAGGACCAAACACTCTAAAGTTATTCCCTACTTCTTGACTATTAAAACCTGAAAAGCTTAATTGTACAACTTCTTTTTTATTTAAATCTACTACAGTAATTGATCCCTCTGGGTCTACCGTATAGTCGTCATTAGGTTCACCTTCATTGGCAGAAATTATGTACTTACCATCTGGACTAAAAGTTACCATATCTGGTAAAGCACCGGCAGCATAAGATTGCTCCAGAACTTGTGTATCTGTATTATAGGTTGCAATTTGTCCGTTTGCCTGTTTGTTTGCGTTTTCTACAGCAACCGCCAACAAGCCGTTATAAGTAGCTACGCTATTAGGTGTGCCATTTAAAGTAATAGAAGTTAATTTTAATGGTGATTCTGGTGAGGATAAATCCCAAACCGACACCTCATTCTCTTTGGGGTTTACAACAAATAACTTTTTAGAAGCCTTGTCATAAGCACTAATTTCAGCAAAGCCTTCATCTCCTGTACCGTTAGTAAAACGGCCAATTCTGTTAAAGGTTAAAGCAGATGTGTCTATTGGAGTTTCACCACCACTGTTGTCGTCTTTATCACAAGAAACAAATAGCGCAACAAATAATGCTGCGCTTAATACATATTTTTTCATTTTTGGTCATTTATATAGTTATGCCAAAAATGATGATGTTATATAACTTTATTGTAAACTTAAAAATAAAGAAAGGTTAGGTTTTAGCCTTTATTGTAACCAAAACGTTTTAACTGGTTTGCATTGCTACGCCAATTTTTATTTACTTTAACGTAAAGCTCTAAGTGTACTTGCTTGTCAAAAAACTTTTCTAAGTCTTTACGCGCCTCTACACCTACTCTTTTTAAAGCAGACCCTTTGTGACCAATAATAATACCTTTTTGCGAGTCTCTTTCTACCATAATTACAGCACGCATTCTAATAATTTCTTCGTCTTCAAAAAATTCTTCGGTATCTATTTCTACCGCATAAGGAACTTCTTTTTTATAAAACTGAAGGATTTTCTCTCTAATAGTCTCGTTTACAAAAAAGCGTTCTGGCTTATCTGTTAATTGATCTTTAGGGTAGTATGGATGAGATGCCGGAAGCAATTCTATAATTCTAAGAAAAACTTCTTTTACATTAAAGTTCATTAATGCAGAGATTGGGTGTATTTCTGCTGTTGGCAATTGTTCTTGCCAGTATTGTACTTGCTCCTCTAACTTCTCTTGTTCAGAGGCATCAATCTTATTTAATAATAATAGTACCGGAATTTTTGTATTCTTCAACTTGTTAAAGAATGCTTCATCTTTTAATGCTCTTTCTCCTATCTCTACCATATAGATAAGAATATCAGCATCTTCAAAAGCAGTCTTCACAAAATCCATCATAGAACTTTGTAGTTCGTATGCTGGTTTTATAATACCCGGAGTATCAGAAAGTATTACCTGAAAATCATCACCATTTACAATACCCAAAATACGGTGTCTTGTAGTTTGTGCTTTAGAGGTGATAATAGATAATTTTTCGCCCACAAAGGCATTCATTAAAGTAGATTTACCCACATTTGGGTTTCCTATAATATTTACAAATCCGGCTTTATGCTCTTTCATTCTTCAATTTTTTAAAATACGCCGCAGCGGCAACATTTACTTTTGGAGCCAATAATAAAACTGCTATCATATTAGGAACTACCATTAACGCGTAAGATAGATCTATTAAATTCTTCACTAAATCTAAAGACGCTACAGCTGCAAAAATAATCATTATTACAAAGTAGACATTATATAATTTACCTATTCTAGCATTAGTTAAGAAACTAAGGCTTTTTACACCGTAATATGAGTACGTAAATAGTGTAGATAAAGAAAATGCTGTTACAATAATCATTAATAAAATATCGCCATAACCAAACAATGTTCTATCAAAAGCATCTAAAGTCATTAATATACCACTAGTATCTTCTTTATAAGCGCCACTTAAAATTATTACAATTGCCGTAAAAGTACAAACCATTATAGTGTCTATAAAAGGACCTAGCATTGCGACTAAACCTTCTTTTACTGGACTATCTGTTTTAGATTGTCCGTGATACATTGGTGCACTACCCAAACCAGCTTCATTAGAAAACATTGCTCTACGCACACCAATAATTACCAATCCCCAGAACCCACCAGTAACTACGGTTTTAAAGTTCCAAGCTTCTGTAATTATAAGTTTTAAAGCGGGTAGCACTTCTGATGCATTCATAATCATAACAAGAATTACCGCCATTAAATATACAAACACCATAAAAGGCACCACTGCAGAAGACACTTTAGCTATTTTAGACAAACCACCAAAAATAACAAAGGAGGTTATTATTGCAAGAACGGCGCCTATAGTCCATTTCCAAGTTTCTGCTTCTAGTGCATAAATAGTATCTGTTGGTTTTACAACCATCATAAACGTTTCTGTAAATTGGTTTGCTGTAAAGACACCTAAAAAACCAAACAGCCCACAAATACAAAAGAAAATTGCCAATGGTTTTGCTTTTTTACCAAGCCCTTGTGTAATATAATACATTGGGCCTCCTTGTAAATTCCCCTCAGAATCTGTACCTCTATACATTACAGCTAGTGTACAAGAATAAAATTTAATTGCCATACCAAGAATTGCTGTTACCCAAATCCAAAATACCACACCAGGGCCACCGTCGTGAATTGCAATGGCGACTCCAGAAATATTACCCAAACCAACAGTTGCTGCAACTGCTGAAGAAAGTGCCTGAAAAGAACTTACTTCTCCCTTAGCATCTTTACTATCGTATTTACCTGCTGTAATTGCAATAGCGTGACCAAAAAAGCGAAAAGGAACAAATTTTGAATAAATTATTAAAAATAAACCGCCACCTATTAATAACACAATCATGGGCCATTCGGTATAGGGTAAAACACTCTTTAACACGTCATTAATCTTGTCCATAGAAAAATATAAAATCTTATAAAAGATGGTAATTTACGCATTTTTAAATCGCGATTATAAATTTTTTTATTTTTTGCTTGCCAGTTCCAAAAAAGGGCGTATATTTGCAGTCCGAAATATAACGGTCAGCAGTTATGATCTGAAAGTTAAGAGCTAAGTTGTTTATTTTGGAAACGCAAATCGCGGGATAGAGCAGTAGGTAGCTCGTCGGGCTCATAACCCGAAGGTCACTGGTTCGAGTCCAGTTCCCGCTACAAAGTTTAAAAGCTTCACAGAAATGTGAAGCTTTTTTTATGCGCTAAATTTAAGTGAGTGCCTCTACGCTCATTTAATATTTCTTCACATCTGTTCTACATACTCTTTCTTCATTAAATAATATAAGAAAGGTTACTCATAACTAATTGTATACCAATTATAAGCAATACGCTCCCAATTACACATCTTGGTAATTTTAGTATAAAAAAATCTTTAAATTGTAACACACAATGTTTAAAAAAACCAGATATTATGAAGAACCAAACCTTATTATTTATTTTAATATTAGCCTTAAACTCTATAAATATAAATGCACAGGAAGTTAAACTTATGTCAGTAGCGAACAAATCGGGAACAAACCACCCTGATTTACCGCAGTGGAAAAATGCAGGCGTTAGCCTAACAGGTAGGCAAGATACATACATATCTATTATTAGTGAACCAGCAAAAGACAAGGTAAAGCGAGTTGTTTTTATAGCTGCAGGCCAACAAAGTGATAATCCGTTTGGTGATGACCACTTTTTTTCAGGCCGGTTCGCTGATGGGTATACTAATGTTCTTACGGGCCAGCCAGACAATTACAAACAAGGTATTAGAAAAACAAATAACCTAGAAGGAACAAGAACTTTAAATTCTAAATCTTTAGCATCCAGGTTAATAAATTCAGGAAAATTTCCAAAGGAATCAACTTTATTTGTTTTAGGTTTCGATACAAGATTCGGCTATTTTAGAGATGAGCCCAAAAAAAAACGTAGAGAAAATGCTTTTTTCAGTTTTTTAACATCCAAATTTGACGCATCAAAAGTAGAACTGATTGTGCTTTCAGGACAAAGTAGAAGCGGCGCCCTTATGTTCCGTCTTGGAAGTCGTTTAAGAAGTAATTCGGCATATGACAAAATACCGTTAATTGTACAAGGGTATGATCCAGTAGCTACAAATCCAGTTTTGGTAAAAAGGAGGATAGTTTCTCAAAAAGTTCTTGCCGCTCTTTTAGTAAGGACACCAGCTACAGCACTTGAAGAATACCTTCCTATAAATAGTGAAAATGATAAACTTATAAACCCTCATGATCATGATGATTATTGCTGGAAAGTTGATATGAATGTTACATTTCCTCCGAGCAAAAGGGAAAATTTAAAAGTTTTAAATTTACATGGTGGAGCTATGGTTAGTAAAGATATACATGAAAGTATTCGTGCTTTTGCTTGGACTGGAGTAGATACTAAAAACCCCACTTGGTACAAAGAATGGTGGCTCAATATGGAACATGAAGAAATGGGCGGAAATTTTTCTGATGCTTATTTACAAAAAACTGTAGAAGTAGGTTATCAGCATATTATTTATGGGATGGATGAGATAATCTTAGAAAAAGTATATTCTTATCATACGAAACCTATGGTTGGCAATTTTAATGCTGATTATGCAAAACTTGAAAAAGAAAAAGGTCTTGAAAAAAAGGCAGTTAAAAAAGAAGCTGTATTAACCAACACAAAAAATGTTGCTGTTGCTAAAAAAAATGTAAGTAAGAGTTTAACCAAAGGTGCTAAAACTGTAGCTAATAATAGTACCGTAATGACCGAGTTACTAAGAAAGGATTATTCAGATATAATTTATTATGGAAAATGTGGTGATGGTAACGATTGTTGGCGCGCACATATAAACGATAAAAACGGAAAATTCACTACTACGTCTTACGGCGGAGATATGTGGTTTCAAGGTGAAAAACCAATAAATACTCCTGTTGCTGGTGATTTTAATAAAGATGGTTATACAGATATTGCTTATTACGGTAAAGTTGGTGGTGGTGACGATTCTTGGAGGGTACATCTAAACGATAAAAACGGGAAATTTACAACCACTTCTTACGGTGGAAATATGTGGTTTGAAGGAGATAAACCAATAAATACTCCTGTTGCTGGTGATTTCAATAATGATGGTTATACAGACATTGCCTACTACGGAAAAGTTGGTGGTGGTGATAATTGTTGGAGAGTGCATCTAAACGATAAGAATGGAAAATTTACCGCCACTACCTACGGCGGAAACATTTGGTTTGAAGGGGATAAACCAATAAATACTCCTGTTGCTGGTGATTTTAACAATGATGGTTATACAGATATTGCTTATTACGGAAAAGTGGGTAATGGTGATGATTGCTGGAGAGTACACCTAAACGATAAGAATGGAAAATTTGTCGCTACTTCCTATGGAGGTAATATGTGGTTTGAAGGAGACAAACCAATAAATACTCCTGTTGTTGGCGATTTTAACAATGACGGTTATACAGACATTGCTTATTACGGAAAAGTTGGTGATGGTGATGATTGTTGGAGGGTGCATCTAAACAATAAGAACGGACAATTTGTTGCTACTTCTTATGGAGGCAATATGTGGTTTGAAGGCGATGAACCAATTAACGCTCCAATTGCTGGCGATTTCAACAGCGATGGATATACAGATATTGCTTACTATGGTAAAGTTGGTGCTGGTGATGATTGTTGGAGAGTACATCTAAACAATAAGAACGGAAAGTTTGTTGCTACTTCTTACGGAGGCAATATTTGGTTTAAAGATTAAGTAACATATTTTTTAACTTACAAGACAAAGAACCAAGGTAACAAGCAAATTCTTTGTGAAGTTTAAACATTATAGGAACAAGCTCATAGATTCTAAAACTAGTACTATGAGCTTTTTTTATGCGCTAAATTTAAGTGGGTGCGTCTACTCCCATTTTATATTTCTACACATCTGTTCTACATGCGCTTTCTTCTTTACATAGTATAAGAAAGGTTACCCATAACTAATTGTATACCATTTATAAGTAAATCTTATCCAATTACACATATCCGTAATTGAACACAAAAAAATAGTTTTACATTGTGTTGAAAATTAAGAAAAAGAAGTTTTTCTTAAAACACAGACAGAATAATTAAAGGAACAAAACTTCCGTACATCCTACCATATAGTTTGTACTTTATTAGCAATAGTCATTTTTACAGCATCAGAGTTTAAGTATTCTGCAAGTATCAAGCGGTCAAGCTCATTATTTTCATATAACCAAAGGAGTTCGGTTTTTAGACTTTCATCGCTACAGTCAGCATCTTCTTCATATTGTAAGCTAACGTATTTTATTAATAATTCTTTAGTGTACGGAGTGCACATTAATTCAATGTTTTTTATAATAGATTCCATATGTTTTAGTTTTTATTGGTATTATTTATTTGGTACTTGTGATTGAATTCAAAAAGTAAACTGTGGTGTATTCTCCAGCTATGCCTTTTCTTAAATAGTAGTTCTGGTTGGTCTTTATACTTTTCTTTAATCACTTTCATACGGTATCTAAAAGTACGCTCAGATATACCAGTTAATTCAATTATATGCTTGAATTCGTAATAGTTTTTTTGTTTCATAATTATCTTTATTTACAAATATGCAGCTGCAACTTAAAAGACCATTTTCTTGAAAGATTTATATCATTTTATGAGATAATAATTCTATATTTATTTTTTTAAATTTTCACATTATGAATCGTATTAAAGAAGTACTACACGAAAAAGGTATGAAGCAATCATTACTTGCTGAAAGACTGGGTAAAAGCTATAATATGGTTAATAGTTATGCTGCTAATCGAAGACAACCTCGTGTTCAAGTATTATTTGAAATTGCAGAACTTCTAAACGTTAGTGTGAAAGACCTATTAATTGATAACCAAGCCGTTAAATGAAATTAATCAACAATCAAGACACCTTATTAATCGATGAAATTAAAAGTTTAATTAACGAAAAATCTAAAGTTTATATAAGCTGTAATTTCTTTACTGCTTTTGCTGTTTTTGAGTTAATTGAAACACTAAAAAAGTCTAGTCAAGTCAGTATTTTATTAGATTTAAAATCAGAAGTAGACTTTCAATTTATCCAGAATGATGCTGAGCAAAAATTAAACCTAGCATTAGATAGAAAATATAAAATAAATCAAGTTATTGGTTTAATAGAAGATAAAATCCAGTTTAGAAAAGGGAATACTGCAAACCAAAATATTCTTATTATAGAAAATGAGGATAACTCTATATGCTTTACATTAACACCATTAAATTTAGATTCTGTTAGTTTAGGTCTTATACCTTCTCAGTTTCCCGTGCTTATAAACGCATTAGAAGATACTAATAATACTTTTTTAGGTTTATTTAATAATTCATGGGAAAGCAGTAGTCAATCTTTAAACGATATGGTAGTTGAAGAACTTCAAAAAGGGACTTCAAATTTTACTGGAGAAGCTATTTATAAATATTGTATCCGTGAAATTTTTCATTACTCTACCATAAACGAACGAGCAGATGCAAAATTGGAAAAAGTAGGGCTTAAAGACTCAAAAATATGGAGTATGCTTTATAATTTCCAGAAGGATGCGGTAATTGGTGCTATCGAAAAAATAGAGACTTATGGAGGTTGTATCATTGCTGATAGTGTTGGTTTAGGTAAGACTTTTGAGGCTTTAGGAGTAATTCAATATTATTCTTTGAGAAATGAAAAAATATTAGTTTTAGCTCCAAAAAAACTTAGAGAAAACTGGACTATTTATACATTAAATGATAAGAGAAATGTTTTAACGGAAGATAGATTAAGTTACACTGTTTTAAATCACACAGATTTATCTAGAGAACGTGGTAAGTCTGGAGATGTAGATTTAGAAACTATTAATTGGGGTAATTATGATTTAGTTGTGATTGATGAATCTCATAATTTCAGAAATAATCCCACTAAAAGAGGTATGACTAGATATAAGCGTTTAATGAACGATGTTATCAAGTCGAATATAAGAACTAAAGTTTTAATGTTATCTGCTACACCAGTTAACAATAAAATGAATGACCTTAAAAACCAAATTGCTTTTATTACAGAAGGTGATGATGCTGCTTTTGCTTCACATGGAATCAACAGTGTATCTCAAGTAATGAAAGATTCTCAGCGTAGATTTACTAATTGGTTTAGAGATGGAGACCCAGATAATTTAGATGTTAATGAATTAATGCAGCATTTGGATGGTGCATACTTCAGAATACTAGATATGCTAACAATAGCAAGGTCAAGAAAACACATAGAAAAATATTATGATACCAAAGATATTGGTGAGTTTCCAGACCGTTTAAAGCCTATTACCGTAACTCCAGAAATAGACACAAAAAAGCAGTTTAAAGATATAGAGCAAATTTACGATGAAATTAGTACACTAACTCTAGCTTCTTATACGCCCTTAGGCTATGTAATGCCTCATAAACGTGATTTTTACGAGGAGAAATACGATATGCAAACACATACTGGTAGTGTGTTTAAACAAGTGGATAGAGAGCAGAGTTTAATATACTTAATGCGCGTAAACCTTTTAAAACGTTTAGAAAGTTCAATTCACTCTTTTAAGCTAACGGTAGAAAAACTTATCGGTTTAGTAAATTCCAACTTAAAACAACTGGAACAACATCAAAATGGTAATATAGATTTAGATATTAATATTACAGATATAGATTTAGATGATACTGATTTAGAAGACTTATTAATTGGAGGTAAAACAAAAGTGCTGCTGCAAGATATTGATAGCATACGCTGGAAGCAAGATTTAAGACACGATAAGGACGTTTTAAACAGTTTACTTGCAAGTATTAAGCTCATAGATGTGAACCGTGATGCAAAGCTCTTAAAGCTTAAAAAGCTTATAGAAGGAAAAATTGAAAATCCTCTAAACGGTAACAATAAAAAAGTAATTGTATTTACAGCCTTTGCTGATACAGCAAATTACATGTATCATGAGTTAAATGACTGGCTTAAAAAAGACAAAGGATTAAATGCTGCTTTGATAACGGGTTCTGGTCACAACAAAACCAACATGAAGGATTGCCGTAATGACCTTAATTCCATCTTAACGCATTTTTCACCGCTATCAAAAAAACGTAAAGATATTTATCCAGAAGCAACTAGTGAAATTGACGTGTTGTTCTGTACAGATTGTATTTCAGAAGGTCAAAACTTACAAGATTGCGATTATCTAGTAAACTACGATATTCACTGGAATCCAGTACGTATCATTCAGCGTTTTGGACGTATAGACCGTATTGGCTCTATTAACAAGCAAATTCAATTAGTAAACTTTTTTCCAAGTATGGAGCTCGATAGTTTTATTGATTTAGTAGCTAGAGTTCAAGGAAAAATGGTAATGTTGGATGTGTCGGCAACTGGAGAAGACAATATCATTTCTAGAAACAGTAAGGAAATGCAAGATTTGGACTATCGTAAACGTCAATTAAAGCAGTTACAAGACCAAGTACTAGATTTAGAAGATATTAATGGTAATATTTCTATTACAGATATGACGTTTAACGATTTTAAAATCGATTTAGAAAAAAGTAGCGATGCACAAATAGAAGCCTTAAACGAAATTCCACCAGCATCCTACGCTATTGTAAAGTCTAACTTATCTAGCGTAAAAGAAGGTGTTATTTTCTGTTTAAAAGATACTAGTAACGATATAAGCGACAAACTCAAAAACAACATCTTATATCCCTATTTCTTAGTATACGCTAGTTTAGATGGTGAAGACACCGTTACAGCTTCGCAAACCAAAATAGCTTTAGATTATTTTAGAAAACTATGCATGGGTAACGATAAAGTGCTGCCAGATTTAGTAGCAGAGTTTGATAAAGAAACCAAAGCTACTAAAAAAATGAAAGCCTATACCCAACTACTAAAAGCATCGTTAAAAGATGTGGTTGGTGTACAAGAAGAAGTTGGTTTAGATATGTTAGCCACCCGTGGAGCTATCAACTTACTAAACAAAAATATAGGTAACGATGATACATTACAATTAGTCAGTTATTTAATTATTAAGTAAATGAGTAACCAGTTTAATAGCATATTTAAAATACCAGACCGTAGTCTGGTAGCGCAGCGGTTAACAAAAGCTTTTTTTCTTCGGAATTTCAGCTTATCCACTGCTGAAAAAAAGTTGCTAAACAATACTATTGTCGCTATGGAAATATTGGGACAAGTTAATCTAGAGAAAACAAACATTCCAGTAGTAGTAACGGAAACCGATAGCTACGAGAATATTTTAATAATTACGTGTAGTATTAATAATAACCAGTTAGAAAAGTATACAGATAGTTGTACGCAATTCATACAAAAATATATAGCACACCAAGTGGTTTTGGTAATTGAAGACGGTGACGATTTTGTTATTAATGTAGCCGAAAAACGCATTAATCAAGTAGACAATAATAAACTGGTAGTAGACCAACAGTTTAACACCTCAGTAATATCTAAACTTTATAAAAACGAACAAACCGAAGCCTTTTTTAAAGCTTTAGATTTTAATACGTTAGATAAAACCAATCTAGAAACCACATACAAAAGTTACTTACAAGCAGTAGTACAATACCAAGTAGCAAACAGTACAGGTAGTTTTAATAAAAGAAGCCAGAAACGTACAGAAGAAGATATGGCTAATTTATTAGCCATAGAAAACATAGAAGTAGAAATAACTAGCCTAAAAAGCCAGTTAAGCAAAGAAAAACAACTCAATAATAAAGTAGCTTTAAATGTAGCTATACAGAAAAAGCGACAACACATACAACGCATTAAACACCAACTCACTACAATATGAGCATAGATAAAATACAACAAGGCGATACCCTAACGCAAAGCAAAGATTTAGTAGCAGATAATATAGAAAAGTTAAAACAACTGTTTCCAGAAATTGTTACGGAAGGAAAAATTGACTTTAAAGTATTACAAGATGTTTTAGGCGAAGATATTGAAGAAGAAGATGAATACTATCGTTTTACGTGGGCTGGTAAAGCACAAGCCAGACGAGAAGCACATAAACCAAGTACGGGTACATTAAGACCAGCTAAAGAAGATAGTGTAGATTGGGATACTACCGAAAATCTTTACATTGAAGGTGACAATCTTGAAGTATTAAAACTTCTACAAAAAAGTTATGCTGGTAAAGTAAAAATGATTTACATAGACCCACCATACAATACGGGTAAGGACTTCGTTTATAAGGATAACTACAAAGACAATCTTAAAAATTACCAAGAAGTAACTGGGCAAGTAGATAGTGATGGTAATAAATTAAGTACCAATAGCGATAGTGACGGACGTTTTCACTCTAATTGGTTAAATATGATGTATCCCCGTTTGCGATTGGCTCGTAATTTATTAAGCGATGATGGAATTATTTTCGCAAGTATCGATGATAATGAAGTTCATAACTTGAATAAAGCAATGGAAGAAGTCTTTGGTGAGTCAAATTTTGTAGTTCAAGTAGCTTGGAGAAAATCTGATAATCAAGCAAATATTGGTCAGATAGCGAGAGTCAAAGAGTATATTTTAGGTTATGCAAAAAAGAAAGATGACCTAACAATGTTTAAAATGCCATTAACTGACAAGGCTAAAAAAGAATATAGATACTCTGATAATATAGGTCAATTTAGAAGAGCCATTCTTCTACACAAAACCAGAGGCAGACACTTTTTTGATGTAAAAACAAAATCAGGTAATATACTTAAAGGTCCTTGGATGATAAATGAAGAAGATTTTAAAAAATTAGACTCTGAAGATGCTATATATTGGACTTCAGGAGGAGAAGAACAGCCTTATGGTAAGATTTATTTACATAAATCGAAAGGACAAATTCCAAATGATTTTTGGGGTATTGAATTCGGCACAAATCAAAGAGCTAGTTCGGAAATTGAAGAGCTTTTCGGAAAAAGAGTTTTTGATTTTCCTAAACCCACTTCAATGTTAGCAAACCTAATAAAAATAGGAGCTGATAAAGAAAGTATTATTTTAGATTTTTTTGCTGGTTCCTCATCCTCTGCTCAAGCAGTGATGAATCTAAATTCGCAAGATGAAGGAAAAAGGAAATTTATACAAGTTCAGTTACCTGAAAAGACAAATCCTAAAAGCGAAGCCTTTAAAAATAACTATCAAGTTATCACAGAAGTTGCAAAAGAACGCATCCGAAGAGCAGCACAAAAAATAGCAGAAGAAAACCCAGAAAAAGCTAAAGATTTAGATTTAGGTTTCAAAGTTTTTAAACTAGATAGTAGCAATATAAAAGGTTGGGATGGTAATCCAGAAGAGCTAGAAACTAACTTGTGGGATGCTGTAAGTAATATTAAAAAAGACAGAACAGAAGAAGATGTATTGTATGAGATATTACTAAAATACGGTTTAGACCTAACATTACCGATAGAAGAAAAAGTTATTGAAGGTAAAACGGTTTTTAATGTAGGTTTTGGTGCTTTATTTATTTGTTTAGGAGATAATTTAACAAGCAAAGTAGCAGAAGGTATTGGTCAATGGAAAGAAGAATTGGCTCCTGAAATGTGTCGTGTTATTTTTAAAGATACTGGCTTTACCGATGTAGAAAAAACAAATTCTGTACAAACATTAAAGCGTTTTGGTATCACAGAGATAAAAAGTATATAACGTATGAAAATTCAATTTGATGCTGCGTTAGATTACCAACAAGAAGGTATAAACGCTATAGTAGATATATTTCAAGGTCAAGAAGTTTGTGAAGCTAATTTTACGGTGTATTCTCCAGAGTTTTTAGCAAAACAACAAAACTTTGCTTTTAACGAAATTGGTTATGGAAATCGTTTAACGTTAAGTGAGGGTAAGTTACTGGAGAATGTACAAAACATTCAATTAGCTAATGGATTAAAACCTTCAGAACGTAAAGAAGTTAACCGAAACCATTTAGACTTCACGATAGAAATGGAAACTGGTACGGGTAAAACTTATGTGTATTTACGTTCTATTATGGAGCTGTACCGTAAATATGGGTTTTCTAAACATATTATTGTAGTGCCTTCCATTCCTATTAAGGAAGGTGTTTACAAATCTTTAGAAATTACTAAAGAACATTTTAAGCAGTTGTACGATAACATTAATTATAACTTCTTTATATACGATAGTAGTAAATTAAACGAAGTCCGTGATTTCTCTACTAATGATGGTCTGGAGATTATGGTTATAAATATTGATGCCTTTTCTAAAAGTTTTGTAGACCCTAAAAAAGACAACAAAACCAATATTATACACAGGTATAACGATAGTTTAGGATACAAACCTTTAGACCTTATTAAAAACACAAATCCAGTAGTGTTTATAGATGAGCCGCAAAGCACCATGAGTACGCCTATTCGTAAAAAGGCAGTGAAAAGTTTACATCCTTTATCTATAGTAAGATATTCTGCTACACATAAGGAAAAAGTAAACCTAATGTATAAGTTAGATGCTATTGATGCTTATGACAGAAAGCTAGTAAAACAAATAGAAGTTGGTTCTGTACAAACCGAAGGTGTAAACAATCAAGCTTATATTAAATTAGTTAGTGTAAAAGTTAGTAAAGGATTTCCAGTAGCTAAAGTAGAAGTGGATGCTTTTAAAAATGGTAGTATCACCAGAAAAACCTACACTGTAAAGCAAAATGAAGATTTAGAACAGCTTACAGATAGAATTGAATATGAAGGTTATATTATAAAAGATATTCATGCAGTAGCTGGTAATGAGTATATAGACTTCACTAGTAAAGAAGATGTTATTCGTTTAGGTCAGTCAATTGGTGCTGTAGATGAAAAGCAAGTAAAAACGGCTTTAATAAGTAAGACTATTGAAGAGCATTTAGACAAAGAACTGGTTCTAAACCCTCAAGGAATTAAAGTCTTGAGTTTATTTTTTATTGATTCAGTAGGTAAATACCGTGTGTATGATGAAGAAGGAAATGCTGAAAATGGTGAGTATGCCGAGATATTTGAAAAAGAATATTTAAAATTAATTACTAAACCAAAATACGTAAGTCTATTTGAAGAAATTACCGATGATGAAAAAGATGCTTCGGCTGTTCATAATGGATATTTCTCAATAGATAAAAAGAGTAAATCCAGTAATAAAAAAGATAAGTTCGAGTATTTTAAAGATACTTCTGGTAACGTAAAAGCAGATGAAGACACGTACAGTCTAATTATGCGAGACAAAGAAATGCTGTTAAGCTTTAAGTCTAAATTACGCTTTATCTTTTCGCATTCAGCGTTAAAAGAAGGATGGGATAATCCTAATGTATTTCAAATCTGTACACTTAAAGATGCTGGTAATTCAGAAATAAAAAGAAGACAAGAAATTGGTAGAGGATTACGTTTATGCGTTAACCAAGATGGAGAACGTATTTATGGTCATGAAGTAAATACACTTACAGTAATGGCTACAGAATCTTATAGCGATTTTGTAAGTAACTTTCAAAAAGAAGTAGAATCAGATACTGGTATCCGTTTCGGAATATTAGAGTCTCATAGTTTTGCTAATGTAGTATTAGCTATTGAGGACGAAACACCAGTGTATTTAGGTCAAAAAAAATCTGAAGAATTATTCAAGCATTTATTAACACAAGGTTATATTGATGCTAGAGGAAAAGTGCAAGACGAATTAAGAACCGACCTAAAAAATGATAACGTTAAGTTACCAGAAGAAATTACCGAAAACAAACACGTTTTAAAACAAGTGTTAAGCAATTTAAAAGATGCTGCTGGTAAACTTGAAATTAAAAATAAAGACGAAAAGAAAAGAGTAAAAGTAAATAAACGTGTTTTAGATAGTCCAGAATTTAAAGAACTTTGGGAACGTGTAAAGTACAAAACAACTTTTTCTGTAGATTTTGATTCTGCTAGTTTAATAAAGGAATGTATCAATGCTTTAGATAATAGATTAAAAATTACTAGAGGCAAACTACATTACAGTAAAGCATCTGTATCTATTGATATTGGAGGTGTTCAAGCTGAAATACAAAATAATAGTGTTAGAACAGAAACTTTACATGAAGAAGTAGAAGTACTTCCAGATATTGTTGGTTACCTTCAAAATGAAACACAGCTGACCAGAAAATCTATAGTAGAGATACTTACTGGAACAACGAGGTTACCCTATTTTAAAATTAACCCTCAAAAATTTATTGAAGGCTGTATAGATATTATTAATGAGCAAATGAGAATGCACATTATTGATGGCATCCAATACAAGAAAATTGATAAAACAGAATACTATAGTCAAGAACTGTTTGAGAATGAAGAACTTTTCGGATATTTAAAGAACAACTTAAAAGAGAGTACTAAGTCACCTTACGATTATGTGGTTTATGATTCGGGTATAGAATCGACCCTAGCAAACGATTTTGAAGAAAGTAAAAATATTTCTGTGTATGCGAAACTACCAAACTGGTTTAAGATTGATACACCTCTTGGAACATACAATCCAGATTGGGCTATCCTTTGGAAAGATGAAAATGAAGAAAAGCTATTCTTTGTAGTAGAATCTAAAGGTAGTACTGGACTATTTGATTTAAGACCAAAAGAACAAGGAAAAATTGATTGTGGTAAAAAACATTTTACAGCTCTAGATACAGAAATGATAGTTGCTGCTAATATGGAAGATGTTACTAATGAAGCTATGATGAAGTAAAAACTATTATTTTCAATATAAATACCACTAAGGAATGATTTATAAAAAGATAGAAATATTAAGCGATTTAATAGATAAATATGGTAATTCTATTAACCCGAATTTAAAATCTGTAAAAATATTACAATCAGAAAAGGACTGTTTTATAATGTCACAGTTCAATGATGATATAGAAAAACTATATTTAGAAAACTTAGATATAATTGCTGACGATAATTTTATAGAAGTGTCAGATATAATAAACCCTAGTATGTTTAATCCTCAGAATGAAATAACAGAAAATGTAAAGATATTTCTTGATGAGTTGGATAAAGAAACTATTGCTATGTGTTTTTCTGAAATTATTGTAGAAGATGTAAAAAGTAACACATGAAAAAAGAAATAGTACTTTTAGATAGCCCATTGTATTTTGAATGTCCAGTGACAGGAGAAGTTATACTTGATGAGGAAAATGAAATAAGCAATGAGGCTTCAAGTGCTACTGAATTTATTTATTACGATGGCGAATTCGAGTTTCAGAAGGATTGGGTCAAAGAAGCCTATGAAGATGACTTAATTGATTTTATTCAATTGGAATCTAAGGATTCAAAAGACATTATTTGCTATGAACTTGTTATGGGGTCTGGACCTAGTTTAGATAATTTATTTATTGGAATTAAAAATTAAAGAAATTGTATGAATATAAACAGCACCGCATATTACGATTTACTATTTGAAATAGCAGAGGAAAACAATAAGACTTTACCATATCGTGTTAAAGAATTAAAACGTATTCTTCAATTAATTGCTTCAGACTATACTACTGAAACCTCCATACAATTCCCAAGTTTGTATGCCAGATTAGATTTTATATACAGAAAAGAACAGTTAACTGGAAACCTTGAGAAGAATCTAGGTGCTTTGAGGTTTCATACTAAAACAAATGATACCATTAACCAAATAGATGAAGGGCACTTTTATGGATATTTACTAACTGTAGGTAAATTTATAGAGAAGCTAACATCTAGTCCAATACCAAATTGGTTTGTTGGTATTACAGATAAAGCAACATACGACACTTATGACCCACCAAAAGCCAAAGCGCATTATAATGCCTTAATTGGGTACGTTTGGGATAAAACAAGTAACCATATTATTGTAGATACTGATGATGGGAATCAGTTTAAAATACCATTACTAGATGATTATCTATTAAAAGAATATGCCGATACGCTGGATATAATTCAAGTAGGTGATAAACTATCCTTATTAGAAGTTAAAATTGATGAGAATGACAATTGTTTGCCATTACATATTGTATATCAACCAGATTATTTAATTGATATTTCGGCTGTAGCAGAATGTTTTCAAAACATTGGAGGTAATGAAATAGCACCATGGCAACTGTTTTTTATTAAACGAATGATTGAAGTGGAAGCTTCGGCTGCCTTATTAAAGGGAAATGTTTCTAACTATTTTATGGATGAGTTAGTATATGCTCCTAGAGACAATCAACCTTTATTTAGCAACCTCATAAAAGAAACTTTTAAGAATAGTCCTTTTCAATACACAGTGTTATTTAAAGATGACCAGGAACTAAAAAGTTTTATACAAAAAACAAGAGAGCAATTCGATAATTTAAAACGTGTAGTACAGTTAGATTTTGAAAGTGATGGAGTTGATATAAATAAAGATAGTACAGTTTTAGAACCCGCTTTCATAAACGAAAAAATAGGATTACAAGGACGTTTAGATGTGTTGGACAAATCTAATCAAGCAGCAAAAATTATAGAATTAAAATCTGGACGTTTACCATGGTCAAGAGATAATTCGCCTACAAAAGTTAGCGTCAATCATGCAGCGCAAGCAAGAATGTATCGTATGATGTTACGACAGGTATACAATATGCCAGATAACAATATTGAAGCTGCTATTTGTTATTCCTCAGCTACTATCCAAGGTGAGAATATAAGATGGGTACCTAAATATGTCGATTTTGATAAAAGAATACTAAATACTAGAAACGTTATTGTTAGTAGGGAAAGAGCTGTAGTTTCTGCTGAGAGCAGTGATATTATAAGTCAGTTTTTCAGTGAATTAGGATTTGAAAAACTAGGAATCGATTTGCATCCTAAATTAGAGTGGTTTAGAAGAGATTTTGATGCTATCCAAGACGCTTTAAGAAAATTAGATAATGATGAGTTACAATATTTTTTAGCTTTTTATCAATTTGTTGCTCAAGAACTAATGCTTTCTAAAATAGGCGATGGTAAATATTCTAAAGGTCATGCTGCACTTTGGAATAAGGAAGATGTTAGTGAAAATGATGAAAGTGATGCAATAGAGCCTTTAAAAATTGAGAATAACTATAGTGATGATGAGGTAAATCCAAGATTAATACTAAAACATACTGCTCTTTTAGATTCCGATGCATTTAATTTTAGACGAGGTGATATTTGTGTACTCTACCAAAAAGCCGAAAAGGATGCTATTGTTACCCAGGGCCAGATTTTTAAGTGTTCTATTTCAAAAGAGATAGATAACGATGGTTGTATGGAAGTTGTTTTTAGATACAAGCAAAATGCAGTAGCTAAAGATAAAATTTTCAACAATGATAAACCGTGGTGTATAGAACACGATAGTCTCGACCATTCATTCCATAGCATGTTTAAGAGCTTATTCAAGTTTATCAAAACAGATAGGTCTAAACGAGATTTATTACTGGGAAAACGAGCTCCAGAAGAGTTTGATTGTGAGTTAAAAGAGTATGTTACCGAAGACGAAAATAAAAACTCAGAATCAAGAAAAGAGCAAAATAAAATATTAAGTGAAGCATTATCGGCAAAAGATTATTATCTATTAATTGGCCCTCCAGGAACTGGTAAAACCAGTATCATGTTAAAGCACTTGGTAAGACAGCTTCATAGTTCTGTAGAAGGTAATATTTTGGTTTTAGCATACACTAATCGCGCTGTAGATGAGATTTGTGAGTCGATTAATAATGCTATTATAAATTTTGAAGACCAAAATGATGGGCGTATTAATTTTGGACGAACAGATAGAAACTTTATTAGAATAGGTTCAAGATTAGGAACTGCTACAGAACATCACCATAACTTATTAGATGGCATTGCAGAAGGCTGTACCAATAGAGCTGAACTAGTGGAGGTTTTATCAAAACACCGTGTTTTTGTTTCAACAGTATCATCAATTATTAATAAAACAGAACTGTTTAAAATCAAGAAATTCGATACGGTTATTATTGATGAAGCTTCACAGATATTAGAACCTCAATTGGTTGGTTTATTAGGAAGGTTTAAAAAGTTTATTCTTATTGGAGACCATAAACAGTTACCAGCAGTTTCATTACAAAGTCAAGAACAAGCAAAAAGATTTGATTCTAGTTTAAAAAGTATTGGTATTGGTGATTTGAGAGAGTCTTACTTTGAGAGAATGCTGCGATTATCAAAAGATAAAGGATGGAAACATGCTTCTAATATGTTGAGCTTCCAAGGACGAATGCATAAAAATGTTGCTACATTTCCCAATCACTGTTTTTATGGAAATAAATTAAAGATAGCTGGTTTACGTCACCAAACTGGAGTATTGCCATTCAGAACTTTCGAAAATGACATCCAAAAATATTTAGGAAATAGACGATTATTATATATTCCAAGTAAAGTTACAGAGTCTAGTAACAGAAAAACAAATGAGTTCGAAGCCCAAACCGCAGCAAAACTGGTTCAACAAATTATTGATTTATACAACAATAATGAAGGTGCTTTACTAACTGATAAAAATGAGTTTAGAGAAGTTAAATACCAATCACAAAAAACCATTGGTATTATTACGCCTTACAGGAACCAAATAGCACTAATTAAAAAAGAGTTAGAAAAAGCTGAAATCCCTAATTGGGAAGATATTGCTGTGGATACAGTAGAACGATACCAGGGAAGTCAAAAAGATATTATTATTTTGAGCTTGTGTGTTAATTCACTCGCTCAGTTAGAGTTTTTATCAGCAAATATAACGGTTGATAGTGATACAGGAGAACTTGTGGACAGGAAGCTAAATGTGGCTCTTACCAGAGCGAAGGAGCAACTTATTTTAATTGGGAATCCTTATTACATTTCCAATGTGTCTATCTATTATAAATTAACGCAGTTTATTAAATCTAGAGGAGGTTTAATTGAAGAAGGAGTTGATGGTTTGTTATCTGGAGACATCTCTTTTAATGAAGAACTTGATTTGAAAAAGACCTCTACTGAAGAAGAAGTACAACTACCAGACGCCTCTTTTAATTCGGTTTTTAATGAGCTTGTTTTGAATCCTATAAAAGATAGAAGTCCTAATTATCCACAAGGTATTTTGGGATATGATAATGAATATAACCGCACAACGGTTATTGGTTATGGACGAGCTAATTTTGATGAAGTTATCATTACTCATGAGCCAAAAGACCGTACCTTATTGTATTGCTATTACAATATGAGGAAACATTATTTTTCTCAATTAGCTATTTTTAAATCCTTTGATGAGTTATTCCAAAATGAATTACAAAACAATTCTAAGAAAATGGTCTTTGTCGATTGGGGATGTGGACCATGTACAGCTGGAATAGCACTTCAGTCATATTTAAACACTGCCCAAGAAAATGCTATGATTGAATATGTTGGAATTGATATTTCAACCGCAATGTTAGAAAAGGCCGAATCATTTTTACAATCTTCAATGTTTGGAGCTAATTTTAATTATAATTTGGTGACAAATTTCTCTGATATTGAAGAAGCTCAATTTGAAGATATGCTATCGCAAACAAAGCTTTGCATTTTTAACTTCTCTTATTTTTTTGGAAACATAAACTCAGAACAAGCTAAGCTATTAGCAGAGTTTATTAATCAATTAGTTGAGAGATTTCCATTGAATAAGTACTCTATATTATTCCAGAATTCTGCTATGGAAAAGAGAAATCATAGTTATAATGTGTTTAAAAGAACACTAAAAACATATAATTCAAAATTAAGTAGACGAGAAGTTGTTAGATACAAAAATAACGAAATGTCAAGGTATGAGAAAGATGAAAAAGTGTATTTTGAATTATTAGAATTATAATGGATTTATTTGGAACATATAAAACGGATGAAGAGGTTAATGAAGAACTTGTATCACAAATAAACGGTCTAGTTTATAAAGAGCATTTTCTTACTGAAACTGAAGAGAGAACACTTATCGATATTATTGATAAGCAACCTTGGTTGGATGATTTAAAAAGGAAAGTTCAACACTATGGGTATAAGTATGACTATCGAGCAAGGAAAATAAATCAAAACTTTAGGTTAGGAAAATTACCAGATTGGAGTAAGGGTTTATGTGACAAGCTATTGAGTAAAGGTGTTGTTGATTTTATACCTGACCAAATTATTGTCAATAATTATGAGCCTGGACAAGGTATAGCTATGCATGTAGATTGTGAGCCCTGTTTTAGTGAGACAATTATATCTTTAAGCTTAGCTTCTGACACTGTGATGGATATAAAAAATATTAAATCCAAAGAAAAGATTAGTATTTTGCTTAAACGTAGGTCGTTGTTAGTATTTAGTAACGAATCTAGATATTTGTACGAACATGGTATTGCTTCTCGCAAATCTGACAAATTTAATGAGTCAAAAAGGAACCGTGAGCGAAGGATATCATTAACATTTAGAAAAGTTATTTTGGAGTAAAAATTATGAGAGTCCTCACCAAATCTAGATTTAAATTAGGTTTAGAATGTCCCAATAAGCTATTCTACACTAGAAAAGTTGAGTACTCAAATCAAAAAACCGATGATACATTTTTACAAGCTTTGGCTCAAGGTGTATTCCAGGTAGAAGAACTGGCACGTATGCATTACCCAAATGGAGTTTTAATTGAAGGGAATGATTGGGATTATGAGAGACTAGCAGAACAAACTAAAATATTACTCTTACAAGAAGATATAATCCTATTTGAAGCTGCTTTTTTAATAGACAATCTATTTATGCGGACGGACATTTTAATTAAGCATGGCAGCAATATTAAACTTATAGAAGTTAAGGCAAAATCATATAGCCCTTCCAATGATTATACTTTTATTGGAAAAAAAGGTATAATTTTCCTGTAAACCATAAAGCACCTGTTCTAGAAGTAGTTAAAGAAGCTAATTTTTACAAAATAACTACAAACAAAGGTGACTTTTACAGCAAAACAATAGTAAGCGCTACAGGTACTGCTAAAAACCCTTTTATACCTAAATACCCAAATGATGAAGTTTTTAAAGGAAAACAAATTCATTCTGTTGCTTATAAAAATGCAAACGACTTAAAAGGAAAAAATGTTATTGTTGTTGGTGGCGGAAACTCTGGTGCTCAAATTTTAGCAGAAGTATCTAAAGTTGCTAAAACAAAATGGGTGACACTAAAAGAACCTAAATTTTTACCTAAGGAGATAGATGGCCGTTATTTATTTAAGCAAGCCACAGAAAGCTATGTTACTAACGACACAAAAAGCTATACCGAGAAAGTTTCTTTAAGTGATATTGTACAAATTAAAAGCGTACAAGAAGCTTTAAAAAGGGATGTTTTTAAAGACTATAGGCCTTTTACATCTTTTTATGAAAATGGTGTTATTTGGGAAGACAACACTAAAGAGCCTGTAGATGTAATTATTTGGTGTACTGGATTTAGAGCAAATTTAGAACATTTGTCTTCTTTACGTATTACAGAAAACAATAAAATAAACACAACAGGGACTAAAGCTACAGAGATAACTGGTTTGTGGTTGGTTGGCTATGGCAACTGGACAGGTTTTGCGTCTGCTACAATTTATGGTGTTGGCAAAACGGCAAAGCAAACCGTTAAAGAGATAGTAGCTTATGTTGGAGGTTTGTGAAACAACACCTTAAGTTTTACAATGTTAATTATTAGCTAATTACTTCTCATATTTTATTTTTACTCCTATCTTAGATTGTAAGAAAATCATCTTTTTAAAAGAGATTTTACATACGGAAATCTAAAAAGCAGTCTACCGCATAAATTAATATGAAACATTTTTTACTCTTATTTATTACTAGTTTTACTATACTTTGTAGTTCGCAAACCAAACAAAATAATATAAACAAACTAAGCTCTACAGCTAAAATATGGGGGTTTTTAAAATATTATCATCCAAAAGTAGCAAAAGGAGAAATAGATTGGGATAAAGAACTTTTAGATATATTACCACTAGTACAAAATAGTAAAAACAAAAAAGAACTTTCTAAAATTTATATAAATTGGATCACATCATTAGGTGAAATTGAAATATGTGAAAATTGTACTTTGGTGGATAATGAAAATTACTTTGGTAAAAATTTTGATCTAGATTGGATAAAAGATACAAACCAATTTTCTCAAGAATTAATTGAAAAACTTAAGTTTATTGAAAAAAATAGATTCCAAGGTGATCACCATTATATATCTGCAATTGAAGGAATAGGAAACCTAATTATTAATAATGAAAAAGAATACCCAAGCTATAATTGGGAAGATCAAAATCTAAGATTACTAACCCTATTTAGGTATTGGAATTATATAGAGTACTTTTTTCCCTACAAATATCAAATGGATAAAGACTGGGATACTGTTCTAGAAGAATCAGTTTTAAATTTTTTAAGCCCTAGCACAGAAACAGCTTATCACTTGGCATTATTGGAGTTATTTAGCAATACTAATGATACTCACGCTCTTTTTTACACAGACCTTACAAATAAATACTTTAAATCTTACGCAATACCTGGAAAAAGCAAAATAATAAATAACAAAGTGGTACTTACTCAGCTTTTGAATAACGAATCTGAAACTAATAATGAATGGAAAATAGGTGATGTTATTTTAGAGGTAAATGGAAAAAAAATAAAATCTATTTTAAAGAATATTGATAAGTATATACATGGTTCTAACTCATCTGCAAAATTAAGAAATGCTGCCAGTAAAATTTATAGCGGAGAAGGTGACTCTTTAAAAATTAAATTTGAGAGAAACGGTAAAACAAGTATCAAAAAAATAAAATACAAGCAATTTAATAAAACTACTTACAAAAAAGAAAAATGGAGAATAGTTGATAGTAATATTGGCTATATAAATATGGGTGCAATTACTAAAAATGATGTACAAAAAGTATTGGATACCTTAATAAATACTAAGGCTATTATATTTGACATTAGAAACTACCCCAGAGGAACAATGTATATTATTGCAAACTTCTTATTAGAAAAACCTAAAGAGTTTGTAAAAGCATTAGTGCCAAATCTTAGTTACCCTGGAAAATTTAAGTGGATGTCAACTATAAGTTGCGGAACAAATAATCCAAAAGCTTACAAAGGAAAAGTAATTATTTTAGTAAATGAAGATACTCAAAGCCATGGAGAATTTACAACAATGGTATTACAAACAGCTAAAAAAGCAGTAATAATAGGTAGCCAAACAGCTGGTGCAGATGGCAATGTAAATCATGTAACTCTACCGGGAGACTTTTACACGTATTTTACTGGCATAGGCATTTTTTACCCTGATGGTAGAGAAACACAAAGAATAGGTATAGTTCCAGATATTGAAGTTAAACCTACTATTAAAGGAATAAAAAATGGTATTGATGAAGTATTAGAAAAAGCTATAGAAATAGCAAAATAACTATTAAGAAGAACTAAACTAAAAACAAATTCTTCATTAATTTAAGGCTTTATTATAGTAAGCTCATAAACTCTAAAACAAGTTCTATGAGCTTTTTTTATGCGCTAAATTTAAGTGGATGCTTCTACTCTATTTTTTTAATTACACAGCTGTTTTAAATATGATTTCTATTCTTTTTCCACTTAAAAAATAAGAGTAACTTTAGTCTGTAATTACTAAATTTAGTACCAATGAAAAGCAACTCTGAACATAAAATATACGACTGTATAATAATTGGTGGCGGACAAGCAGGTATGTCTGTTGGTTATTTTTTTAGAAGAACTAAATTAGAGTATCTTATTTTAGATGAGCAAGATACCGTTGGTGGTGCTTGGCTAAAAACCTTGGATAGTTTAAAGCTATTTTAAATTGCATATTGAAAAACTACAATTGTACTTTCTAGAAAATCGGCAATGGATACATTTGTTTCTTTTATTACCTTATGCCCATTTATCCTATCCCTTCACTAGTTCCTTCTGTAGTTAATATGACAATCTTTACGTTGTTGTTTTTTAATAATTTACAAAAAAAATATTTTAAACTTGTAAAGTTGACATCAGTCTTATGCTGTTAATTGATTCTTAAGAGAATCTTAAGAGAAATATTATCTAACTTTAATTAAAAATCGTAAATTTTGTGCGATGAGAATTTTAATAGTAGAAGATGAACCAGGTATATTTAACTTTCTTAAACAAGGTTTAGAGGAAGAATCTTATGCTGTAGACATCGCCGAAGAAGGGAAAAAAGGGCTTAAAATGGCACTTTCAGGCGAGTATAATTTGTTGTTGTTAGACTGGATGGTGCCTGGCATAAGCGGTATTGAAATATGTCGCCAATTCAGAAAAGAATTTCAAGAAACCCCTATTATCTTCCTAACTGCTAAAGACACATTAGACGAAACTATTTTTGGACTTCAATCTGGAGCCAACGATTATATTAAAAAACCATTTCATTTTGAAGAGCTTCTAGAACGCATTAAGGTGCAATTGCGTCCAAAATCTGGCGAACATTCTATCTTCAAACTTGGAGAAATAACACTTAATACGTCTACACACCAAGTATTTAAGGCCGAAGAAGAAATAGCGTTAACCCAAAAAGAGTTTGCCTTATTAGAATATTTAATGCGCAACAAAGGTTTAGTGTGCAGAAGATCTCGAATTATTGAAAACGTTTGGGATATTCACTTTGATTACAACACAGGCGTTATTGACGTATTCATCAACGCACTTCGTAAGAAACTAAAATTAGGAAAAGAAGATAATTACATCCAAACGATTAGAAGTGTTGGTTACATTGCAAAGGAATTATGAATTTGAGTTTTAAAAATAGGATAGCACTACATTATATGATAGCAACTGCAATCATAATGGCGGTAGCATTTACAGCTGTTTATTTTGTAGTGAAAGGCGTGGTGTATCAAAACATAGATAACGACCTTTCTTTTGAAGCTGAAAAACATACCGAAGAAATAAAAGTTGTTGGCGACAGTATCAAAATAAAAAATAGAAAAGAGTGGGAAGAACGCGAGCATAGAGAAGTTCAAGTAAATCCTGTTTTTATTCAGATTTTAGATAAGAACGGGCTATTTATGGACAAATCCCCAAATCTAAAAGATAACCAACTCGATTTCAGTGAAAAAGCTAATTTTGGCGGAAGCTATAATGAGAGTCTTAATAACAAGCCCATTAGACAGGTTCAGTTACCTATTGAAGAAAATGGTAAAATAAAAGGCTTTATAATTGCTGCGATGTCATTAGAAGCATCTCAAATGGTACTATTGAACCTCAGAAATATTTTGCTATTAGTCTATTTGCTGCTTTTGGCGAGCCTTTATTTTATTTCTAAATATATTGCTGGCAGAAGTATTATACCAGTAAAAAATGTAACAGAAACAACCAATAGAATTACCCGTAACAACTTAAATGAACGTGTTGCATTACCGCAGAATAAGGATGAATTATTCGATTTATCTTCTGGAATAAACGACTTATTGCAACGTATCGAGAATGCTCTTGAAAGGGAACGCCAATTTACATCAGACGCCTCTCACGAATTGCGTACACCTTTAGCTACCTTAAAGGGCACATTAGAAGTATTAATTCGTAAGCCAAGAGAACGCGCGGAATACGAAGATAAAATTAAGTTTAGTCTCACGGAAATAGACCGAATGACTGCTACCTTAGAGCAACTTTTACTATTAGCAAGATTAGACTCAAGCTCAAAAACACTGAATGAGTCCTCAATGCCTTTGGCCACCATAATCGACGAAATTCTTACCAGACAAAACAAACAAATAGCTGCTAAAAAAATTTCTATAAATTTCAAAAATGACATTGAGTACGAAACTTTAGTGCCTCAATATTTTAGCAATCTTATATTCGAGAACATCGTTAATAATGCCATAAAATATGCTAAAGATGCCACGACCATTCATATTTCAATTACCCAATCAGGTTCTAAAATAATTTGCAAGGTTAAGGACGAAGGCATAGGCATAAAAAAAGAAGATCTAAAGAAACTATTCAATAATTTCTTTAGATCAGATGCGCTAAACCATAAAAATATTTCTGGTAATGGTTTGGGGCTTTCCATAGCTAAAAAAGCTGCGGATGCTATAAGTGCTAAAATTTACGCAGAAAGTGACTTAGGTATAGGAACAACTTTTACGGTTCAATTTTAAAACAATCTTAATAAATTCCTTTGACTGTCTCAAATTACATTTACATAAGAATTTGCAATAGCACACTATTACTATTTGAAAAAAAAATATTCCCTCATTAACCAATATTTTTTTTGGTTGGTGTTTATTGGTTAATAGGTGCAAAGATCATGAGAACTATCAAGGCCTTTGCCGTATTTTAAAGCAAATCATATATTCTTAAGCTAATCTTAAGAAATGCCTTAGAATACAATTAGATATCAATTTTACATTTGATTACTATTTTCTATAAACCACCTAAAAAATGTTAGAACGCATTATTCAGTACAGTATCCATCATAAACTCATTGTGCTATTATTTACTGCCGGAATTGTTGGATTCGGTTTGTATTCTCTTTCCAATATTCCTATTGGAGCAGTTCCTGACGTAACCAATAACCAAGTACAAGTTATTACAACGTCTAGGAATTTAGCAACTGAAGATGTTGAGAAATTCTTGACGTATCCTGTAGAGTTGGAAATGGCAAACTTGCCAGGAGTAAAAGAAATTCGTTCCATTTCTAAGTTTGGTTTATCTGTGGTAACGATAGTGTTTAGTGATGAAATGGGTACGTATTTACCACGTCAGCTCATTGCCGAAAAAATTAAAAGTGCGGAAGAAAAAATCCCCACAGGTTTTGGTAAACCTTTTATGGGGCCAGTTTCAACAGGTCTTGGAGAAATCTATCAGTACGTCATCGATGTAGATGCCGAACATAAAGACCAATACTCATTATCAGATCTGCGTACCATTCAAGATTGGGTGGTAAAACGCCAGCTTTCTGGAATCCCAGGAGTAGTTGAAGTAAACACTTGGGGAGGCTATTTAAAAACCTATGAAGTTGCTGTAAACCCGCAGCGACTTCGAGCTATGGACGTTTCTATTTTTGATGTTTTTACAGCTCTTGAAAAAAACAACAGCGTTGCTGGAGGCGGTTATATTGAAAAAATTAATGAAAGTTACTTTATTAGAGGCGAAGGTTTAGTGTCTTCTATTCAAGATCTTAAAGACATAGTTGTTGTCAACAAAGGCGAAATTCCTGTTTATGTTAAAGATATTGCAAATGTTGGCTTTGGTCACGCGAACCGTTTTGGTGCTATCACAGGAAACGGCGAAGGCGAAAAAGTACTTGGGCAAGTAATGATGCTTAAAGATGCCAATTCAAATGCAGTTATTGAAGCAGTAAAACAGCGTGTATCAGAAATAGAGGCTTCATTACCACCTGGTATTTCAATTAATCCATTTTTAGAGCGAGGCGAACTTATTGGTAAAACTACCTTTACCATTGCCGAAAATCTAATTTTAGGGTGTTTGATTGTAATTTTTGTGGTGGTCTTACTTTTAGGAAACTGGCGTTCAGGATTAGTTGTTGCTTCCGTTATTCCATTATGTCTTCTCTTTGCGCTTTCCCTAATGTATATTTTTGGTGTAGATGCAAATTTAATGAGTTTGGGGGCAATTGACTTCGGAATTATCATTGATGGAGCAGTAATTATAGTTGAGTTCATTGCCTTTAAAATTACGAGTCAGCGTGCTAAATTATTAGCACTCCCGAAAAATGAAAGGCAAGGTTTAATAGACACAATTACGTATCAAGGAGCCACAAAAATGATGAATTCCGCTGTATTCGGACAATTAATTATCATCATTGTTTTTATACCTATTCTGTCTCTAGTAGGCGTAGAAGGAAAAATGTTTCGCCCTATGGCATTGGTATTTTGTTTTGCTCTAATTGGTGCAATGGTATTCTGTTTTACCTATATACCAGTAATGGCATCTCTGTTTATTAAACCAAATAATACAGAAAAGAAAACCATATCATCCAGATTGATTGCTTTTTTAGAAGATAAATATAGACCAACTATTTCATGGGCATTGCGTAAAAAGAAATTAGTATTAAGTATGGCTGCAGGTTTGTTAATTTTTACCGGTTTTCTATTTACTAGAATGGGTGGAGAGTTTGTGCCAACTTTAGATGAAGGCGATTTTGTAATTCAGCCTGTATTAAAAACAGGAATGTCTTTAAGCAAAACTATTGAAGCCACAACAAAAATCGAAAAAATACTTAAGAAATTTCCAGAGGTGGAACAAGTAGTAAGTCGCATTGGTGCTGCAGAAGTACCAACAGACCCAATGTCTATGGAAGAAAGTGATGTGATTATAAAACTGAAACCAAAAAGAGAATGGACATCTGCTGGGTCTAAAGACGAACTCGCAGATAAGTTTAAAGAAGCCTTATCTAATGAAATTGCAGGTGTAGATTTTGAGTTTACCCAACCTATAGAAATGCGATTTAATGAATTGATTACTGGTGTTAGGGCAGATTTAGCAATTAAAGTTTTTGGAGAAGATTTAGACGTCTTATACAGAAAAGCTTTAGAAATAGAAAAAGCCATTCAAAATGTGGAAGGAGCTGCGGATATTTCTATAGAAAAAACAGCAGGTTTACCTCAAATGTCAGTAAAATATGACCGACAAAAAATTGGTAAATATGGAATGAATATTGAAGACTTAAATAAAGTGATTACAATGGGTTTTGCAGGAATGCCAGCTGGAACCGTATTTGAAGGCGAAAAACAATTCGATTTAATGATTCGGTTTGACGACTCGCACAGAAAGGATATTGAAAATTTGGAAACAGCTTCCGTTTCTTTACCTAATGGTTCAAAATTACCACTTAGCGAATTTGCAACTATAAAGTATACTAAAGGGCCTACTAAAATTTCAAGAGATAATACCAAGCGTAGAATTGTAGTAGGTGTAAATGTGCGAAACCGAGATTTAGAATCTGTCGTAAAAGATGTACAGGCAATAATTGAAAAAGAGGTAAAGATGCCAACAGGATATTCTATTAGCTATGGTGGGCAATTTGAAAATCTAAGAACAGCAACAGCAAGATTAAAAGTAGCTGTACCTATCGCCTTGATTTTAATTTTTGTATTACTGTATTTCGCTTTCGATTCTGTAAAAGAAGCTTTAATGATTTATAGTGCAATTCCTTTATCTGCAATCGGTGGTGTGATGCTTCTCTATATGCGAGGTTTACCATTCAGTATTTCGGCCGGTGTTGGTTTCATTGCACTCTTTGGTATCGCAGTACTTAATGGTATTGTATTGATTGAAGAATTTAAAGAATTGAAAGCACAGGGTGTAAGCAATATCAATAAACGTGTTTTAATGGGGACAAAAAACAGATTACGTCCCGTATTATTAACCGCGGCAGCAGCGGCTTTAGGTTTTTTACCTATGGCAATTTCAACATCTGCTGGTGCCGAAGTACAACGGCCTTTAGCAACCGTAGTGGTAGGTGGTTTAATTACTGCAACTGTATTGACTCTTGTAGTACTTCCAATTTTATATACAATGTTCGATAGAAAAGGACATCATCCTAAAGTGAAAACAAAGGTAAATTTAAAGCCGTTAAGCATTATACTTTTATTGTTGGCACCATTCTTTGGAAATGCACAACAAAAACCTATAAAAGCAGAACAAACTGTGCAACTGGCTATAAAGAATAATAACGCACTTCAAGCGTATGCGAAAAGAATCAACCAATCTGAACAATTAGTGGGTAGTGCATATAATTTGGATAAAACACAGGTTTATTATAATTCTGACCAAAACAATATTGGAGAAAATGGCTTGCCAATTCAAGTTTTTGGTTTGAGTCAGTCACTTCAATTTCCAACTATTTATGGTGCGCAGCGCAGGGTAGAAAAACAAAAAATCGAATTAAGCACGCAACAATATAAATTAAACAAAAGGCTATTGACTAAAGAAGTTTATAGTGCCTATTACAATGTGGTTTATAATAATAGTCTTGTTAAAAAATATACGTATTTAGATAGTCTATATGGTCAATTTGCAATAGCAGCTAAGAAAAGATATGATGTTGGAGAAACTAATTTATTGGAAAAACTAACCGCCGAAACAAAGCAAAAAGAAGTAGCGATTGCACTTTCACAAGCTCGCGCAGATGTTTCTAAAGCCTACACAATGCTACACAAATGGGTGCAGTATGATTCATTGGATACTGTGACAGAAGATGTGCTACCAAGACTAACCTTAGATGAATTTACTATAGCAAACCATCCAGGATTGTTATATTATAATTCGGCCGAAACTTTGGCAAAGTCATCGTTATCGTTAGAAAGACAAAGGTTATTGCCAGATTTACAATTTTCGGTATTTAAAGGAACAAACAATGGTCTAAACGCAAAAAATTATAGTGGCTTTCAAGTAGGCGTGGCTGTGCCTTTATGGTTTGGAGCACAAAAATCAAAAATCAATGCCGCAAAAACAGAAACATTTATTGTTGCCAATGAATTGCAAAACTATAAAATACAGTTGCAGTCAAAATATGATGGCTTACTTTCCGATTTAAAAAAATATCAAGAAACAGTTGATTATTATGAAAATACAGGACAGAATCTCTCAAAGGAACTAACAATAACAGCTTCTAAAGCATTTATAAGTGGAGAGATAGACTTTCTGCAATATGTGCAACTTTTAGAGAGTGCAAAAAATATCGAAATTAACTATTTACAAAATCTAAATAAATACAACAATACCGTTTTAGAGTTAAATTATTTAACCAATTAATAATGAAAAATACAAACAATAAATCACCTAATGCTATCTACTTCAAGAGTCTATTATTGGTAGTGATATTAGCTTTAGCTTCCTGTAATTCAAAAGAAAAACCTGAAGTTGTAACTATAGATGCAACCAAGACAACAGAAGACGTTGATGTCATCACTATTACAGAAAATCAATTTACATCTGGCAACATGGAGATAGGTAAAATAACAAAACAACCATTTAGTACTGTTGTAAAAGCGAACGGTATGTTTGCTGTTCCACCAGAGAATCAAGCAGATGTTAGTGCTTATTTTGCAGGATATGTGAAGAATATTAGTTTGTTGCCAGGCGATTCTGTTAAAAAAGGACAGACTTTATTCACCATAGAAAATCCCGAGTATCTGCAAGTACAGCAAGATTTTTTAGAAGCTAAAGGACGTTTGAACTATTTAAAATCGGACTACGAGCGCCAAAAAGAATTGATGGTAGATAATGTGACATCAAAAAAGAGCTTTCTAAAAGCAAAATCTGAATATACTGTGACATTGGCGCAATATCAATCTCTTAAAAAGAGGTTGAGTTTAATGAATATTAACCCAAATTCCTTAACAGGAGAAAACATTCGTTCAGTCATCAGTGTGCTTTCACCAATAAAGGGTTATGCTACCAAAATTAATGCTACAAAAGGGATGTACTTAAATCCATCTGATGTTGCAATTACAGTTACAAATACAGATAATTTACACATAGAACTCAAGATTTTTGAAAAAGACTTACCAATGGTAAAAATGGGTCTGCCAATAAATGTGCGGTTACAAAACGATATGAATAAGGTGTATCAAGGCAAAGTACATTTAGTAAATAAAGCAATAAATACCCAAGATAGAACGGTAGATATTCACGGTGATTTAATAAATGAAGACGATGCCAAACTATTTGCACCAGGAATGTACATAGAAGGAGAAATTTTAACGACGACTCAAGAGCATTCTGCACTACCTGTAGAAGCGATTGCTAACATTGATAACGATTACTTTGTGTTGGTTAAAGAAAATGAAACAAATTATAAAAGAGTATTGGTAAAAATAGGAGCAACTACTAATGGATTTATTCAAATATTAAATACTGATAGTTTTGCACCAAACACAGAATTTTTGACTAAAGGTGCTTTTAATCTAATAACAGAATAAATGGCAGAAACAACTGAAGAGCTAGACAAATATTTAGACAACCATTACATTCACAAAAGTAGTTGGTTAAGAGCAGCTGTACTTGGTGCTAATGATGGTATTTTATCCACAGCCAGCATAGCCATAGGTATTGCAGCGGCAAGTGCTACACGAGAGCCTGTTATTTTGGCAACACTGGCAGGTCTTGTTGCCGGAGCTTTGTCTATGGCTGCAGGAGAATACGTTTCCGTTAGCTCTCAAACAGATGTTGAAAAAGCAGATATTGAGCGCGAAAAACAAGAGCTACAAGAAATGCCTGAAATCGAGTTACAACGCCTTGCAGAAATCTATGAAAAAAGAGGTTTAAAAAAAGAAACTGCACTAATTGTAGCTAAAGAATTAACAGCACACGATGTTTTAGGTACACATATTAGGGATGAATTAGGTATTAATGAAATTAACCAAGCTAAACCTATGCAGGCTGCAATAGCTTCTGGTGCTGCATTTACAGTTGGTGGCCTACTTCCTTTTTTGGTAACCTTATTTCTTCCGCTAAATAGTATGGAATATTCCCTTTATGGTTTTGCGCTACTCTTCCTAATTATTTTAGGAGCATTGGCAGCTAAAACAGGAGGTTCAAGTATTGGGAAAGCAATTGCCCGAATTACATTTTGGGGAACAATTGCAATGGGTCTAACCGCCTTAGTTGGGTATTTATTTAATGTAAATATTGCTTAAAAAATTAAAATTATGAACGACGCACATTTTCATTTAGTAGGCAATCAACTGCCTATAGTAGGCGTACTGATTGGTTTTTTTATGTTGTTAGCAGGTTTAATCATGAAAAAACCTCAAATCAAAAATACAGCATTAGGTATATTTATTATTAGTGCTTTAACAGCTATTGCTGCTTTTTTAATAGGAGAAGGTGCAGAAGAAATTATTGAAAATTCACCTAGAATTAGTGAAACATTAATTCACAAACACGAGGAATATTCAGAACTGTTTTTTACGATGATGCTGATTTTAGGAAGTGTATCGCTAATTACGATGTTTTTACAGTATAAAAACTTGTCATTTTCTAAATATGGATTTGTACTGATTTTACTACTCTCAATAACCTCTGTAGTTATTTCAAAAAATACAGGAACAAGCGGTGGCAAAATCACACACATAGAAATACTAAGTGATGCCAATGCAATTCAATTAGATGGACACGATGAACACGAATATGAGTAGCAGCGTTGCTGCATATTGTACAGATTTATTGACGATTTCAAAATGTAAGGAGTTGCCATTTCATAACCTTGAGCATACTAAAGAGGTTGTTCAAAATGTAAAATATCTATGCGCTGCGATGGATATTAATCATGTAGATACTGAACTATTAATTGTTTCAGCTTGGTTTCACGATACAGGATTTTCAAAAACCTATAAAGGGCACGAAGACGAAAGTAAAAAGATCGCTACAAAGTTTCTTTTAGAATTAGGTATAAGAAATGAAATGATAGAAAATATTTGTCTTTGTATTGATGCCACTAAAATGCCACAAAACCCAACAACTGTATTAGCTGCGATATTATGTGATGCTGATTTTTTTCATATAAGTACACCTCATTTTTATTACCGAAAATTACTTCTAAGAAGAGAATGGGAAATGAATTGTAAAAAGAGGACAACAGATAAAAAATGGCATCAATTAAATCTTGATTTCTTAAAGAACGTTCATTTCAAAACTGAATATGGAAAGAATGCTTTAGAAGTAGGCAAGCAAGAAAATATAAAAAAAGTTCAACGAATTTTAGAATATTATGATGAATAATCTTTTTTTACATAAAGGATATAGTTTTGATAATCAGGATTTACTTTCTGAATTACCAGATGCTATTTGTAAAAGTATTCATAAAAATAGGATAACAATCTATTTTAAATGCGGCGATTCCATTTTTATAGAAGGTAAGGAACCTACAGGCATTTATAGAATCAAGAAAGGAAAGGTAAAGAAGTTTACGTCTACAAATTTTGGAACTGAGCATATCTTTTATGTCTGTAAAGAAAATGAATACTTGGGATATCACGCTGTTTTAAGTGAAGATTTTTATCCGGATTCAGCTACGGCACTTACAGATTGTGAGATTGAATTTATATCTAAAAGCGATTTTTTTAAAGCAGTAGATAAGTCGCACGAGCTAGCCCAACGTTTATTAAAAAATATAAGTCGTGAGTTTGGAGTATTCCTTAACGCTCTAAAATTACTTGCAAAATACACAGTTAGGGAAAGGGCTGCATTAAATTTATTAATCCTAGAGAGTAAGTTCAGAGAAGATAGTAGAGATGATACCGTGATAATTATTAATCGAGGTGATTTAGCGAGTATGGTAGGTACTGCAAAAGAGTCTTTGGTGCGTATGTTGAAAGATTTTAAAGAGGAACAACTTATTACCACTAAAGGTAGTAGCATATTCATTAAAGACTATAAAGGTCTTGTAAAGGCATCTAATTTCAATTAATTCATTTTACATATGTTACACTCAAAATTGATAAATATCAATGTAAGCTATGGAATTAAATTACGATTAATAAAGTAAATTTACCTAACTATAAAACTATGAGAAAAAATTTATTATTAGCAATGATTTTTGTTGCTTCTGTTGCTACAGTAAGTGCTCAAGAATGGCAGACAGATTTTGTAAAAGCAAAAGCTATCGCAGCAAAAGAAAGTAAACCTATAATTCTTGTTTTTCAAGGGTCCGATTGGTGTGCACCATGTATTAAGCTAGATCGTGAAATTTGGAGTACGGAAAAGTTTAAAAAGTATGCAGGCGAACATTATGTAATGCTTCAGGCCGATTTTCCTAGACGAAAAAATAATGCATTATCAGATACTCAAACTAAGGCAAATGCAGCTCTTGCCGAAAAATATAATAAACAAGGTTATTTCCCATTTGTGGTAGTTCTAGACTCTAAGGGTAAAGTGTTAGGAGAGACAAGTTATAAAAAGACTACATCCGAAAATTATATCAAGGAATTAAATGCCTTTACAAAATAATTTGAAAGTAGTCATCACTTCATTCGTCTTACTATTTTCAATAGTATGTACCGCACAGCAACCCTATAAGCGAACACTCAAATTAATGGGGAGTCGGTTTGATATTACTGTTGTAGCAAACGACTCTATACAAGCCAACAAACACATAGATACCGCTGTTGCTGAAATCACAAGAATCGAAAAAATTATTTCTTCTTGGGATTCCAATTCGCAAACTTCTGCTATCAATAAAAATGCGGGAATAAAACCCGTAAAGGTTGATAAGGAGCTTTTTAATTTAATTGAAAGAGCTATTCGAATTTCAAAACTTACCGATGGAGCTTTTGATATTAGCTACGCATCAATGGACAGAATTTGGAAGTTTGATGGAAGTATGAAAAAGATGCCTTCAGAAACAGAAATTACAGCATCCGTATCAAAAGTTGGTTTTAAAAATATTGTACTTGATAAAGAAAATAACACAGTCTTTTTGAAGTTAGTAGGAATGAAAATTGGTTTTGGTGCTATTGGCAAAGGATATGCTGCCGATAAAGCAAAAGCATTACTTATAGAAAAAGGAGTATCATCGGGAATTATAAATGCTTCTGGAGATATGAATACTTGGGGGAAACAACCAGATGGGAGCGAGTGGAAAGTTGCTATTACGAACCCTATGAATAAGAATAAAGTATTTGCGTTACTCCCTATAACAAATGGTGCAGTAGTAACTTCAGGTAATTATGAGAAGTATGTAAACTTTAACGGTAAGCGATACACTCATATTATAGATCCAAGAACTGGATATCCTTCAACCGGAATTATTAGTGTAACCGTTTTTGCACCAAAAGCAGAACTTGCGGATGCTCTAGCAACTTCAGTATTTGTTATGGGAAAAGAGGCTGGGTTAGACCGCATTAATCAATTACCAAAAATAGAATGTATCATCATAGATGATAAAGGAAATATTACGAAATCAAAGAATATAGAAATAGATAGGTTATGATTAAAAAGTTAATATGTGTTGCTCTAATAACAACTTGTTTTAGTAGTTGTGTTGTGGTTAAAGAATACGAAAAAGTAAATATAAATGACCCAGATATGGCATTGACAGAAAAAAAATGCGACAGAAATGTTTCCACTATGCATTCATATAGAGAAGCAGCCGTAGGAGCAAATGGAGGAAAAACTGGAGGAGGCTGTGGCTGTAATTAATAAAACAAGAGATTTGAAAAAAATAATTTTGATATTCTGCGTATTTGCTTTTGCTAAATCATATTCGCAAACAGGACAAGACTCAACCAAAATCTATAAAAAACGCGTGTTGGAAACTACTGAAGTAGATTTCTTAACAAGTTATTATTCCCAAGATGGAGATAATGCTGCGGTAAGTGGTGGAATAGGTACGGAAGAATTAACTGATGTTACAGGAACTTTTGTAGTTTCTATTCCATTAAATGATGATGACGTATTAACCATTGATGCCGGCGTTTCTGCATACACTTCGGCATCATCAAGTAACGTTGATCCTTTTGATGATGGATTAGCAGACCCATTTCAAGCATCTTCTGGTGCTTCAAACAGTGATTTATGGAAAAATATAACAGGAAGTTACAGCCATAGCTCGGATGATAGAAACGATATTTGGTCTACTAAGGTGGCAATATCTTCAGAGTACGATTATTTTTCTGTGGGAGTTGGCGGTAGTTACACCAAGCTTTTCAATGAAAAAAATACTGAGGTAAGCATAAATGGTAATGTTTATATAGATAGTTGGAAAGCTATTTATCCAACAGAGTTAAGACCTTTTGGAGAGGGAGGAAATGGTTTAAGTAATCGTTTGTTTACTCAGAATACAATTACAGGTAACACAAACTACAACCCAAGATTTGCTGAATTTGATAGTGAAGGTCGTAACTCCTATTCCTTAGGTTTTGGGTTCTCACAAATATTACACAAAAAGGTACAAGGATCATTAGCTCTAGATTTTGTGCAACAAGACGGATTGTTATCTACGCCTTTCCAAAGAGTTTACTTCAGTGATGTAGCAGATTCATATATTGATAATTTTCAACTGGCAGATGCAGTTGAAAGTTTACCCGATTCTAGATTTAAAGTGGCAGTTGGTGGTCGTTTAAATTGGTATCTCAATGAAACGGTTACTGTACGTACTTTTTATCGTTATTATTTTGATGATTGGGGTATTACTTCACATACAGCGAGTATTGAAATGCCTGTTAAAATAACGAATAAGTTTACCTTATATCCATCATACAGATTCTACAATCAAACAGCAGCAGACTATTTCAACACTTACGAAAGTGCTTTATCTACGGATGAGTTTTACACGTCAGATTATGACCTTTCTAAATACTCCGCAAACCAATTTGGTTTTGGAGTATCTTATACAGACATTTTCTCAAAAGCTCATCTTTGGCAATTTGGACTAAAAAGTATTGACTTAAAGTTTTATCAGTACGATAGAGATACCTCTTTTAGTTCTAGTATAATTACAGCAGGCTTCAAGTTTGTAATGGACTAATCTCTAAGATTTAATAATGTTAATAAGCTCTAAGATTAATAGTTTTAGAGCTTATATATCATTCCTGTTTATAAAAAAACAACCTCACTTCTAATAGTTGTATTGGCTTTTTCGCTAATGCGCATCAAGGAGTTGTTGAACTCATTCTAATAGACCACTAAAACCAAAAAAAAATATTTAAACTGGTTCTTTCTTATGATGTTCACGCTACAAAGTTTAAAAGCTTCACAGAAATGTGAAGCTTTTTTTATGCGCTAAATTTAAGTGGGTGCCTCTACTCTATTTTTTTAATTAGACAGTTGTTTTTAAATATGATTAATGTTCTTTTTCCGCTTAAAAAATAAGAGTAACTTTAGTCTGTAATTACTAAAATTAGTGCCAATGAAAAGCAACTCTGAACATAAAATATACGACTGTATAATAATTGGTTGCGGACAAGCAGGTTTATCTGTTGGTTATTTTTTTAGAAGAACTAAATTAGAGTATCTTATTTTGGACGAACAAGATACCGTTGGTGGTGCCTGGCTAAAAACCTGGGATAGTTTAAAACTATTTTCGCCAGCAGCATATAGCTCTTTGTCTGGTTGGCAAATGCCCAATACCGAAGAAGAATATCCCTCAAAAAACGAGTTTATTAAGTATATTACTGCTTATGAAAAAAGGTATAATTTTCCTGTAAACCATAAAACAACTGTTCTAGAAGTAGTTAAAGAAGCTAATTTTTACAAAATAACTACAAACAAAGGTGACTTTTACAGCAAAACACTAGTAAGCGCTACAGGTACCGCTAAAAACCCTTTTATACCTAAATACCCAAATGATGAAGTTTTTAAAGGAAAACAAATTCATTCTGTTGCTTATAAAAATGCAAACGACTTAAAAGGAAAAAATGTTATTGTTGTTGGTGGCGGAAACTCTGGTGCTCAAATTTTAGCAGAAGTATCTAAAGTTGCTAAAACAAAATGGGTGACACTAAAAGAACCTAAGTTTTTACCTAAGGAGATAGATGGCCGTTATTTATTTAAGCAAGCCACAGAAAGCTATGTTAATAATGATACAAAAAGCTATACCGAGAAAGTTTCTTTAAGCGATATTGTACAAGTTAAAAGCGTACAAGAAGCTTTAAAAAGAGGTGTTTTTAAAGACTATAGACCTTTTACCTCATTTTATGATGATGGTGTTATTTGGGAAGACAACACTAAAGAGCCTGTAGATGTAATTATTTGGTGTACTGGATTTAGAGCAAATTTAGAACACTTGTCTTCTTTACATATTACAGAAAACAATAAAATAAACACAACAGGGACTAAAGCTACAGATATAACTGGTTTGTGGTTGGTTGGCTATGGCAACTGGACAGGTTTTGCGTCTGCTACAATTTATGGTGTTGGCAAAACGGCAAAGCAAACCGTTAAAGAGATAGTAGCATATGTTAATGGTTTAAAAAATAAGTCATTATAATAGATTACAAATTTTATAAAAAGCCACAAGTTTATTCATAAACCTGTGGCTTTTCACTTTTTACTACACGAATATATACTGATACAGAGCGAAAAAAAACTAAGTATTTCAGCATACCTAAAAATTACTTTACTTAGCTAATAAGCACTAATCAACAAATAAAATTTATATAAATGAAAAACAAAGTTTTACTAACAACAATTTTTACGGCACTAATTAGTGCTTTCACTTTTGCACAAACAATGAGTCTTGGGAGTGATGATACCGAGACCAACCAATATAGCAATGACCAAATTGCTACATCTATTAAAGAAATTCTAAACACCACAAACCACAAAGATATTTTAGGTGATGAAAAAGTAGAGAAAGACCTTATTGTTGTTTTAAAAAATGATGGTGAGTTAACTTCTTACGATTTAGAAAGTCTAGATCAAAAATGGAATATTCAATTTACAGATAGTTCTAATAATAAAATGAATAATCAGTTTAAAATTGAAAATGCTATATTATATGCTACAAGTACACAAAAAGAAATTATTGCGGCTAATGTAAATGATGGTAGTCTGTATTGGAAAACAGAAATAGGGATGCATAATGAGGTTGAAAGAAGGTATGACATAAACGGACAGCATTTACCAATACAAGGAAACCTGATTTTTTTAGCATCTAACAACAAACAACTCTATGCATTTAATAAATATACTGGTGACAAAGTGTGGAATTACAAACTACAGTTTCCATACAATAACTACACTCCTGTTCTAAACAAAGACAATCTAGTAATACCTAACGCTCCTTATGTGTATTCTTTTAAATCGCAAACAGGTCAGGCTATTTGGCAACGAGGTTTTGGCAATACACCTATGTATTCTTTAATGCAAATTGATGATAAAAAAGCCTATGTTGCTAGTGAGTCTAATAAAGTATACGCGCTAAATATTGACGATATGGCGTCTATAGCATGGGAATACGAAACAGAATACAGCTATGCTAGCATAGATAACAATACGATACTAGATGGTGATACATATTATTTTGCTGCTGATACAGAAAGTAAAATTTCAAATGTGATAGCTTTAAACAGCAACAATGGAGAATTAATATGGAAAACTAGTTTAAATAGTAATGAAAAAGAAGTAAGGTACTTTAGCAAATACAACAACTATATTTTTGGTTTTACAAAAGCAGATACTAACGCATTTTTTATTCTAAACTCTAGTGATGGCAAGCAGTTAAAAATTAATCAGCCTAAAGAAAAAATACTATCTAACATTTTTATTTCAGAAGGAAACTTAACCTTTTTAACCAAAAGTTATTTTGTGACATACAATTTAAAATCTGGCCAATATACATACAGAGATATTACGTTAGAATATGAGGTTAATGATGCTTTTAATTTATATTTTGAAATAGTAAAGGCGAACTAATTAGTTGTGTAAACACTACTGTAAATGTAATTCTGTACCACTTAAAATAATAGCGTATGAGTAAGTCTAAAAAAATTATTTTAGCAATAGCCGGAGTGTTCGCTGTACTTATAGCTGGTTTTTTCTTGTCTAAAAAAGTTAATCTTAATCCATATTATAAGGTTGGACAGAAAATTGATAGTTTAAATGGTGTTGTAGTTTATTACAATGGTGGAGTTGGCAATGTTGATGGCAGAAACCTATCTGAAGATGGATATAATATTGGACTTACATACCAATGTGTAGAGTTTGTGAAACGTTATTACCTTGAAGAGTTAAACCATAAAATGCCCAATAGTTACGGGCACGCTAAAGATTTTTTTAATTTAAATACTAAAGACGGTACTATTAACAAAGAACGCAACTTAACGCAGTACACAAACGGCAGTAATTACAAGCCCAAAGTAGGCGACTTGGTTGTATACTCTGGCACACTTCTTAATAAATATGGCCACGTTGCTATAATAGCCGCAGTAGAGAATGGTGAAATTGAAGTTATACAGCAAAACCCTGGACCTTTTGGAAGTTCTAGAGAAAAATATACTTTAGTTAACAAAGACAATAAATGGACTATTACTAATGACCGAATTTTTGGTTGGTTAAGAAAATAATAAAATTTAGAATGAAAAAAACAAACAACATACTATTAGTTAGGTTAACGTTATTGTTTTTAGGCTTCTCTGTATTTACAAGTGAAGTTTATTCTCAAAACTCATTATCATTTAAGGCCAACCAAAGCCGTCACCAAGGTTCTTATGCAGAATACTATTACAGAATTGTTAAAGATGGCAGCAAGTATAAATTAGTAGACCCCAGAAAGAGAGATGTTCTAGAAAAAGAATACGATACTATTGTTAAAAATGAACATTTTATTAAAACCGTTATTGGCAACGATATAACAATTTATAGGTGTAGCACATTAAAAAAAATAAAATTACCCAATATACAAGAAGCTTATTTTTTTAGAAATGGTTTAGAGGTTTTGAGTAAAAAAGGAGCTCAATATTACGACAATGACATTTCTGAAATTGATAATTTTCCGTATGAAGAACTTTTTAAATGCGGTACAGTTTATTCAGAAACATACAGGCTTAAACAAGATAGTAAAACAAAAAAATACAGTCTTAACGTAGAAAAAGGAGATTTTGGAGCTCCAACCATGCCGCTAATATTAGAGTTAAAAGGACTTCCTGATAACATAGAAGAATTAAGTTTCTTAAATGACAAAACCTACGTAACCAAAAGTATTAACAACGATTACAACCCCCATCCGTTGCTTATAAAAGTAACTAAAAATGGCAAAGACGGAATATATACCTATAACCTTGAAGATGTTATTTACCCTAAAAAGCAAAAATCTAAAAAAAGAGAAATTTATACTATTGACACAGTGACCAGAGATACTATTTATGTTCCTGAACCAATAGATTCTCCATTCTTTTTTAATAAAAAAGGAACCATAGTGTTTAAAGAAGTACTGCCTATAGTTTACAATCAAATTCAGCAAAATACCAATACAGGCCTTATATACTTGTACAAGGACAACAAAATAGGTCTGTACCCAAACCTCATAAGTACTAGTTTTTCTGTGTTTGATGAAAAAACAACATCATTTTATAAAATTACAAAGAATGAAAAGCAAGGCTGGTTAGACATTAAGACTTTTAAAGAATATTATTTTGATGAATAACCCAAAAATGAAACAACTTATAATCTTAATTTTTCTGGCTCTAAGCTTTTTGTCTTGTGAAAACAAACCTACATTAGAGCTAAAACCAACCATTGCTAAAGCAGCACAAATTATACAACCTAGAATATCGCAAACTATGCCTATTCCAGAATTATGGAATGTTATGGTTTTTAAAAAAGGTGGTTGTTTGGGCGGTACGCAACATATAAAAGACTTTAAAAGAGAAATACCTACTATGGTATTTAGCGAAAAAGAATGGAAAACTTTTTCTAAAAGAGATACAACAGAAGTAACAAATTTTTTACTCTCTAAACTGGCAGACACAACCACAACAGCTGTGCACACCTGTCCGTTTTCTAATGCTACAAATGGTGAAATGGCTGTTTACGCTCTTCAGCATATTTACGATATAAACTGGTACAACTTTGCCCACTTTAAAGAATACGATGGTAAAAAAATTACAAGTGCAACAGATCAACCTCAGATATGGTTGCAAAACATATTGAAGAATGAGAAAGAGAGAGAAAAATTAGCCTCATTATTCAAAAATAAATTGAAGAATTAATATGAAACAAAAATTACTTCTTATTCTAATTCTTCTTTCTGTAATTGCTTGTAAACTGGCTCCAGATACCACTAAACAAGACAACCCTACAATAGACAAGAAAAAAACAACTAAGGATACACTTTATTACAATGGTTTTAAAGCTAGTTATGTAAAACTATCTAAACCTAACATACATTTTACCAATGATATGCAGTTAGATTATTTTGAGTTTAAACCTAAAGACTCTCTTACAACGCCACAATACACTTATCCCAATAAAGAATCTGTTTACATTACGTACCCTAACAAAGAGCGCAGTTATGGTGGATATGTTTATAAAGGGTATGAAGATTGGGTTGTAAGAAAAAACCAATTACTGCACTATGTAGATTACAATTACAAAGATTCTACTTGCGTAATTTACACAGCTCCTAAAGGAAACTTATACCTTAGAAAAGAAGATATAAAAATCACTAAAAAATATTATAAAAAAGAATTGAGAAAGACTCTAAAAACTAAAGACTCTCTTGGTGAAGAATATATAGTAAACAATGCAAACGGAAGCAGGTTCTACTGGTACCCACATAAAGATTCTATTTTTCCAGAATATCAATATGATAGGCTAAACAACAGGCCAACCAAAATACTTGCTCTGTATGAATCTAGATTTATTTATGAACCTACATTATACAAAGATTGGTATGTCTATAAAAATAGTTTTCAAATTAGAAGCTATGATTCTATTAAGCAATATAGCACCAATTACGACACAGATTTTGGATATGTTTTTACTCCAAAATCAGACTACATTAAAAAAAGTGATATGCGAATTAAAGAAAGCTTATTAACTGTGGTTGCAAACTTTAAGGCTAACGATAAACACATAAAAATAGATTCTTTACTAGATATTACACTTAGCAGTAAATTAGAGTTTGATACATATAAAAAGCAAAAAAAAAATATTACGTATGATGCAAACATAAAAAAAGAAGAAACCACATTAGCACTTCCTATTAAAAATGAACCTTATAAAATTGTATTAGAAGACAGTTTTGGAGAATATATTATGAGGAATAAGTACAATGGAGAAATTCCTTTTTTAGATGCATATATAATAGAATATAACGACCCAGATTATACGGTAAACAAACTTATTAGTAAAACTACAGGAAAAGAAATAATTACTTTAGACGGACAGCCTTATATATCTCCCAATAACAACATTATTATATCTGCAATGCCTAATGCTTATGATAACACCTCCTTTATTCAATTTAATAAAATTAAAAATGGAAAGATAGAACCTCTTTATTCTTTTGAATTTCCGTATTGGGTTATAGAATATCATCCTAAAATTAGATGGGTTAATAACAATACAATAATACTACAAGCAGTTTCTCCTGTACATAGAAATGCTTTTTATAACAAGCAAGAAGAGAAAATAGAATATATTAAAATTAAAATAAAAGATGCTTTTTTTACTAAAGGAACAGAATAAACAACAAATAATAAAAAACACATTAGATACGCATAAAATACCGTTTAACATTAAAAGATCCAGGAATAGTATTCCCCTTAATTTAAATTTTTAAAAAATGAAAAAAGCCTACTATATATTTTTAGTATTAACGATACTAATAGCCATACCATTTATTATATCTTTTTTTCCATCTGCTCCGAGTGCTTCTGTACACAGAGACCCTTCTGGTTTTGGTGTTGGTTACGGAGCAGCTATAAAGAGTCTTGTTACAGACGTAATTAGAGTTACATTTGGCATATTTGCTGTAATAACAGTATTGCTAAGACTTGCATTACTGCCAAATAAATAATTAAATCAATACTATTTACACAAATGAATAACAACCTAATTATAATATTGCTTGTTCTAGCATTAACATTTTTAATTGTTATTTACGGTTTAAAGAGAATTAAAACAACCGGTTGCGTACCGTTTATGGTTACATTTTTTATTATACTCTGCTTAAACGTACTTACTTTTTATGCTTGGGTTAATTTATCTAGAATTGCTTCTAATGTTTATGTTGCCACTGCAACATCAGAAAAGTATATAGGAACCGTAATAGCCTACGATTCCATAATCATAGATGGTGACGACCCTAAAAAAAAGACTTTCGTAAAATATACACCTCTTGTTTTATTTACGACTAATACTGGCAATAAACTTACAAAAGAATTAAACTTTACGGTCTCTAAAACAAAGTTAGGAGACACATATAGGCTATACTACAATGAAAAAAAGAATACAGTAATTGCTTTTAGTCCTTTAATATATATCATAATACCTATAAATATATTTGCTTGCACATTACTATCTTTTCTATTTATAGGTATTTTTAAATATGCGCTAGGATACCCAATGAAAGGCTATTATTCTAGAGAAAACCTCTCTTACTTATTTTTTAAATTTGGTGTTCCATTGATACTACTTTTTTTTATGATCATTGCTCTTGTAGGTATTTCTATTTCAAGAAATCCTGATGGCTTTCCTAATAACATAATAATTTTAATTGTTTTTGGTGGAGCAATGCTAATCTGGGGCTACATGAATAGTACCTCTGGAATGAAAAATCCTAATAAACTGGATGAAAAATCAAGAAACACAAAACAAACAAGAAAAAACTAACATCTAACTATAGTACACTTCTGGTAAAGTCACTTAGAATAACATGTGCAATATTTACAACAATAACAACACTACTAAGATTTGTTTTAGTACCGACTAATTAATTTGAAAACTAGTTTTTATTTATGCATTTTTTTACAGTTTCTACAATAATAGTGCTAGTCTTTTCTTTATTTATGGCTTTTCATTTTGTGAAAAGAGCCAATAAACCAGGCTGCTTATCGTTCTTTACAACCATTGTTTTAATGCTTGTATTAAATATCTGTTTATTGTTTTCATTATTGATAGTGTATTCTTCTGCTAAAGAAATGTCTCAAATCACACTTTTGAATAAAAAATATACAGCAACAGTTATTAGTTATACATCTGATGCAGAAGACGACTCTAGTGGTAATTTCAACGTTGTATATAAACCCTTAGTACAGTTTAAAACAAGTACGGGTAATATTATTGAAAAAGAATTAAGTTTTCAAAAATCTAGAATAAAAATAGGGGATACCTATACGGTTTATTATGATGTTAAAAACGATGAGGAACTTAAATTTCCAATCGGATTAATTGCTACAACAATTGGGAACCTTCTTTTTTGTTCTCTCCTTATTTTTATTTTTATAGGTGTTCTAAAATACGCACTAGGATACAGAATGAAAGGATATTATTCTAAAGTAAAACGTAAAGAACTTGCCTTTAAAATAATTGTCCCTGCACTACTAATTGGTTTTAACCTAATGCTTATATATGGTATTTTCTTTGGAAACCCTGTGCCCAGATTTATTACTGCCATATTAGTCTTTTTTGTTATAGGACTAGCATTAGGAACCTGGGGTTATTTTAGAATGATATCTGTAAAGGGAATGCCTAAAATGGAAAAAGTTGGTCCTAACAAGTGGGTGAGCAAATGGGATAATGATGATGACATACTAGATGACAAAGAAGAAAATCTTATTTTATAAATCTAACTTAGCTATATAATCTTCGGCATTTTTAAGGTGTGTATTTTGCTTCTCTTCAGGCATTTTATCGTACATACGTATTAACATACCCAACCTAGGGTTAGACAAGAAAAAATCTCTATGCGTGTGCATAAATCTCCAGAAGAGTCCGTCCCAAACGTCTTGCCACTCCCCTTTTTTATAATTACTCATTTTCATTACATAATTACTACCACTTATATATGGTTTGGTTGCCATTAATCCGCCATCTGCAAACTGACTCATACCATACACATTTGGCACCATAACCCAATCGTAAGAGTCTATAGACAGTTCCATAAACCATTGGTATACCTCATCCGGATGAAACTCGCACAACAACATAAAATTACTTAGTACCATTAAGCGTTCTATGTGGTGACAATAACCCGTTCGCAGCAATTTCTTAATCGTTTGGTCTATTGGGGGTATACCTGTAGTTCCGTTATAAAACGACGCTGGTATTTTACGTTTAAAACCCCAATAATTAGCAGTACGCTCCTCTGTGCCTCTTGTAATATACATTCCCCTTATAAACTCTCGCCAACCAATAATTTGTCGCACAAAACCTTCTGTAGAGTTTATAGGTACATTATTCTCTCTTGCATAATCTAGCGCCTTATCTACGATTTCTTTAGGTGTAATTAAACCTACATTTAACATTGGTGTTAATACACTGTGGTTAAGTATAGAGTTCTCTGCCACAATAGCATCTTCATACACACCAAACTCCATAAATCGTTGATCAAAAAATTGTTGTAACCAATCTTCTGTTGCACTAAAACTAGTAGGGTAAAGAGATTGTTCTGTTAATGAACCCAAGTTCCCTAAAAAATGCTCTTCTACATATGTTTTAGCTTCTTGGTAATATACATCTACATCTGGAAACTGAATTGACGGAGGTGTTTTTTTAGTTGGATATTTTTTGCGATTCTCCGTATCATACGTCCACTTACCACCTTCTGGCTCTCCGTTTTCATCAATAAGAATATCTAATTTTTTACGCTGCTCTTTGTAAAAAGTAGTTTGGTGGTATTTTTTTTTGTCTGCGGTAAAAAATGATGCTAAATCTTCTTCAGTATTTAAAAATAAAGGTGATGTGTGTATTGTCGTTTTTATTCCTGCCTTTGCTGCACTTTCTTCAATTCGTTTTTTTAACCAATTATCTGTTGGGTCTATATAATTTATATGCTCAATATTATCCTTTTGTAACTCAAGAATAAATGTTCTAATATCGGCTGTTTTTCCTATGGATGCTATATATGTAACATCACATTTATGTTCCTCAATTAAAAAATCTTTATACCTCTTCATAGTTGCTCTATGAAAAGCTATTTTTTGTTTATGAAAAGAATACTGTTTAAAAAATAAATATTCTTCTATTATATATATCGAGTCCCCCGTTGCTACTAAAGGAGATTCTTTAAATAATTGATGCGGAAAAACAATACTTATACTTTTCATTTATTTCTTTTACAACGTTCACTACAATACTTAACCTCTTCCCAATTTTTCTCCCACTTTTTGCGCCAAGTAAATGGGCGTTCACAAACAATACATATTTTTTGTGGTAGGTGCTGTTTTTTCATTTTTATTATTTTTTCTTCCCAATTAGTAGTTTTACAACCTAATTAGGTAATGTAGCATTACACAACTATTTTTTAAATTAATTTTTTACACGAAAACAAATTTTAAGCATCTGGTATAGATCTGGATGATTTTTTTTCATTACATCTGGTTGCTCAAAAAAGTATTCTGACGCTACTGCTAAAAATTCGGCCTCATTGGTTCCTCCATAATTTCTAATATCAGATTCATTATCATTTATAGCTTCTATCTCTTTATGTATAATTTTTAACCAAGGAATAACGTAAGGCTCTTGTATTAATCTCTCTGGCACACCATCTATTACACCATCTTGCTTATCTATTAAATGCACAAACTCGTGTATCCCTGTATTGTGAACATGCGGTTTTTTCTTAAAGCCACTATGTAGTGCTTTTCTAGACAAAAGCATTTGATTTTTAAATTGTCCACTACCCACCATACCAGCAATATTTCTATTTTTATCTTTTTGAGCAAAACCTAAATCTTCATTAAAATGATCTGGATATACCAGTACTGTACTTAAGTTTTTATAATACCACTCTGGAAAATTAAAGACAGGAATAACAGCACTAGACGCAATTAATATTCGATCTAAATCCTCCAGTTCAAAACCTACACTTTCTATATTTATTTCGCTTAAAAACAACATTATACGACTTTGAAAACGTTTTTGTTCAGCAGCAGACAAATCCTTATAAAAATGGACATGTTGTATTAATAGATTGTGCCAATTGGCAGGAAAAGTTTCTGCTTTTTTCTTTTTAGTTAACAGAAAACCATAAATAGCAAAAGCTACTAACAGTAAAAATCCAAAACCATATATCATAGTACTTCTTATTTAATGTAAAAATATCCTTTTAAAAAATACTACTCTCTTTTATGTACGTGTGTAGCTAGTATTCTATTTTTTTCTTGTTGTACTGCAGGGTGCTTTTTATGTCCCCAAATTTTGTCTCTTGCCGCTTTTGCACTTTGTTGTAAGTCTACAATTGGCAAAGGATAATCTACTCCCAAAGTAACACCACAAAATGTCTGCTCCATTAAACTCATTTTCCAAGGCTCGTGAATATAACTTAAGGGCACATTGCCCAATTCCGGAATCCATTTTTTTATAAATTCACCTTGTGGATCGTGTTCTTGTGAGTTTTTTACAGGATTATACAAACGTACCGTATTAACACCTGTAGTACCTGCCTGCATTTGAAACTGTGGGTAATGTATACCTGGTTCATAATCTAAAAATTGCCGTGCTAAATGATACGTACCTTCTCGCCAATCTTGGTCTAAGTTTAATGTTAAAAACGAAACCAGCATAGCACGCATTCTAAAATTAATCCAACCCGTTTCTTCTACTGCTCGCATACAAGCATCTACTAAAGGGTATCCTGTAGTTCCTGTTTTCCAAGCTTTAATAAAAGAATCGTTTATAGGATGCTCTAAAATCTCGTACCCTTTATTAACGCACAAGGTTTCATAAGTGCACTCTACTTCAAACTTCTGAATAAAATGACAATGCCAATGCAATCTTGTAAGCATTGCGGAAAATGCCTTGCTATTTTTTGTGCCGTTTGGGTGCGTACCAATAAAATAAAAAGCTTGTTTTACACTTATGTTTCCCCAAGCTAAATAAGGAGACAATCTACTACAAGCAGTTCTACTTTCTGTTGGTTTAGATATGTGTTTTTGATAGTTAAAACCTCTTTTTGCTGTGAACGATTTTAAATAGCGCCACGCATTAATTTCACCCGCGGGTTGGTATTGTTTTGGATACTTATTTATCTTTTTAAGAAACTCATCTGGCAACAAAAAATTATGATCTAAAATTTCAACTTCTTTAGCTATAGTATATGTGTTTACAATTACAGGCAAGTGCATTTTTTTATGCCATTGCGTACTCCAGTCTAATCTATTTTTAATACCTCTTAAAACACCATCTCTTTGATACTCTAGCCATTTAATATTATTTGTTTTACAAAATTTCGCAACCTTTTTATCTCTCTTCCAGGTAGCCAAGGTTCCACTTTCTTGATAACTATAAATGTTTTTAACCTCATAAGCATCATTTAAAAAATGAAACGCCTTTAAAGCTTCAGCATAAAATACAATTACCTTTTTATTAAAGGGTTTTAATGTATTATTTAATGCATTTATAGAGTGATAAATAAATTGCAAATGCCTTAGACTGGTATCTGGATAATTGATGAATTCTGGCTCAAATAAATATAGAATTATATAAGGAATACCAGCCTGTTCTGCTTTTTGAAAAGGCTCGTGATCCTGAGAGCGAATATCTCTCTTTAACCAAACGATATTTACGGTTTGTTTTATCAAAAAGCGAATTCTTTTTTACATTTTTTCCAAAAAGCAAAGAAAGATGGGTAGTAACCGGTAACTGTAAACATCCAATCTCTTGCATCTTGCTCTCCTTGGTAATGTGTTGTAGTTGGATGTTCTTTAAAATAGATTTTTTTTAATTGATACTCAGAAACTAAATCTGAAAATTCACCAATATAAACTTGTACATTACTAATATTATCCTCTGCTAATTTTAGCATAAAATCTATACTTTTTTTAGACACTGGATATTTTGCAAAATGAGAAGGCTCTAACAATAAAACCCTATTTACAACTTCTTCTTTTCTCCAGATAGGATCTAAATTGTAAAAATTATAAATACAAATTGGTATTCCTTTTTCTAAATTTATTTTAGCCTGACTTGGCAGCGGAGTTATTAGAATTACATCTTTAGTTTCTTTAACCACATCTGGTATCTCTAATGACTCAAAAGCACTGTAAGGAACATCTAAAAAAGTATTGCTTTGCGTGGTAAAACAGTACCTATTAATATTTTCTTGATTGGCATAATATTTTTTATTGGAATTTGAGCCTGCCACCCATTGCCAACTTAAAGCATTACTTGCCCAATCTGCATCTAACAAATAATAGTACATCCATTGTGCTGGTTTTAACCAGTGACTCTTAGCTATATTACAAGATACTGAAGCCACATACATACGTAAATGGTTGTGCATATAACCTGTTTCCTCTAATTTTTTTATTGCAGTATCTATTGCAGATATTCCTGTATTTGCATCTACAATTGACTTTGGCATTTGCTTGTTAGAGACAGGTGATTGTTGGTGTTTTAAATCTGAATTAATTTCTTCTCCTTTATTAATCCAAACCTGTTGCCAATAATCTCTCCAAGCTAATTCTTGTATAAATTTTTCTATAGCCTCTGGTTTGTATCCTCTAGCTAATACTTGGTCTACTATATATTTAGTAGAAATAACACCTCTAGAAATATAAGGTGATAAATAGGTTACAGCCCCATTAACATAATTTCTTGTAGATGCATATTTTATAGGATCTATTTGACTTACTCGTTTGTAAATTTCATCGATAGTAGTAGGAAAAAAAGTAGATTCATCTTCAAATAACTCCATAATACGCTATTTTTATACTTTCTCCCAAATTTGTTCCACATTTAAGTAAAAACTCCCCATAAAATTAAAGTTACATTCGTCTGGCTTTATAATAGACAAAAAGGTTTCATTATTCTCTCTTTTGTACAAGTGATAAGTTTGACCAATTATAGGCTCAAAAGTAAATTTAGCTTCAAATATAACTTTGTTATATTCAAACTGCTGTATCATACTATCGTACTCAGCTTTTAGTTCAGAGTATCTTGCTTCTAATTTATGGTTTACTTTATTTATGCTTCTGTTTTTCCAAGCAATATTATCTGTAGTAGTAATTACTGGCGCACCAACAGATGTAGCATACGGTTTTAAAGCCGCATCATACTTTTGTGTTTCTGTATTAAAAACGACACTATCTGGTTTTTTATCTTCCTTCATTTACAATAACCTGTTTATCAATAACTAAAAAAGAATCAAAAAAATAAATTCTTTTCTACTCTATAAAGATAAGCATTGTATCATAAACAATATACCTAAAAGTGAACTAGCGTTCTTATAAAATTGTTAATTCTACACTCTTGTAATTAGATTTTGGAGCATCACAAACTGAGCAGCTTTAGTTTTCTGGTAAGTCTGAAAAACCGGTAAAGAAATTTTTATTTTAGTGGAAAAGGATTTTGTTTGTATGGACGAAACTGTAGAAGACCAGACGGATAATTATCCTAATGCTTAATAATCTAATTTTTAAACAAAAAAAAGAGTGCCCAAAAGCACTCTTTTTAACTAACCAACTAGATACTTAAAATTAACTAATTTTCTTTATCTTCTTCAAACTCTGTTTCTGCAACACCAGTTTTAGTCGTATTTATATCTCTAAACTTTAGGCTTGGCTTTTTGCCATCAAAATCAAAAACTAAGATTTCTTTAGACTGCATAAACTCCAAACTATTAAAGCTATTAAATTTATTATTCTGTAGTTGTAATACCTGTAAATTTACCAACTGTCCAAATTCCTGAGGAATATCTCCCATTAATTGGTTGTTAGCTATAACAAGTTCTTTTAACTCTACTAGATTACCTAATTCCTTAGGTACAAAACCTACTAGTGTATTTTCAAAAAGCCCTAAACTTTCTAATTTAGATAAACTTCCTAATTCATCTGGAATTATACCGGTTAATTTATTACTTGATACATTAAGTACTTTTAAGTTGTTTAATTTACCTACGCTTTTAGGAATTTCGCCATCTATAAGATTATTAAAAAGAACTAAAGTTTCTAAGTTTTCTAAATCACCTAACTTTTCTGGTAATTTACCAGTTAGCCTATTCATTTCTAAATGCAAGCTCTTTAACTGCTTTAGCTTTGTAATTGTAGCAGGTATTTCTCCTCCTATTTTATTAAAAGCTAAATTTAAATCTTGTAAACTTTTAAGTTTATTTATAGTTTTAGGTAAGTTTCCTTCTAAATTATTTCTAAATAAATTAATCCCCACAATGTGGTTATCTTCAACTTTTACACCTTTCCATGTAGAAACTGGTTTATCTAGATCCCATTTAATTGTCCACTCACTACCATTAGTAGCGTTATACAAATCTACTAATATTTCTTTTTCCTTGGGTGCCACTTGTCCTGCTACTGTCTGGACTGCAATGGCTATAAATGCTATAAATGTGTAAGTAAAATTCCTTCTCATGTCTATACTGATTAGCTAGTATTATGACACAAAGAGAAGCTAATTATAGACCATAGGCAAAATTATTAGATGAACTACAGGTAGTTAACCCGTTTTTGTTGTGAAAGTCGCTTTTCTTGTGGTTTAGCTAATTCACTTACATCTATTAATTTACCCTACAAATCTTCTAAATTTAAAGTTAAGTCTTCCCAAGAAGTCATTAGTTGTTTTAATTTCTTCTTTTTCGCTTCATATTTACTAAAGAAATCTGCTTCAGCAATGGTTGCTTCATACTCCAATAAAAGGCCTTGATCTATCTTCTTAATTTCACTTTCTAAAGAAGAAATTTCACTTTCTACGTTACTAAGTTTATTTTTTAAAGCTTTTATTTTTTTCTGATCTTTGTAATCAACCTTTTTATCTTCTTCTTTCTTAACCTCTTTTTTAACTTTAGTTTTTTTCTCTATTGCTCTAAAGTTTTCTGCTTTACGTTGGTTTAAGTAATAATCTATATCACCTAAATACTCTCTAATTTTTTGATCTTTAAACTCGTATACCTTATTGGTTAAACCTTGTAAAAAGTCTCTATCATGCGATACAAGAATTAATGTACCTTCAAAATTCTGCAAAGCTTGCTTTAAAACATTTTTAGATTTTATATCTAAGTGGTTGGTAGGCTCATCCATTACCAACACATTTAAAGGCTGCAATAACATTTTAGCTAGCGCCAAACGGTTACGCTCACCACCTGACAATACTCTTACGTATTTATCTACATCGTCTCCTCTAAACAAAAAAGAACCTAATATATCTCTAACCTTACTTCTATTTGTTTCGTTAGCAGCATCTATCATCGTATCTAATATGGTTTTTGTACCATCTAAATACTCCGCTTGGTTTTGTGCAAAATATCCTATTTGCACATTATGTCCTAATTTTAAGTGACCTGTATACTCTATATCACCCACCATTATTTTGGCTAAAGTAGATTTACCTTGCCCGTTTTGACCAACAAAAGCTGTTTTGCTATCGCGCTCAATTAATAAATCTATATTATTTAAGACTTTTTTATCGCCATAGTTTTTAGATAAATCTTCTATCTCAGCAATAATTTTACCTGGTGTTATAGAGATAGGAAAACGTAGATTCATAACACTATTGTCATCTTCATCTACTTCTATCCTGTCTATTTTATCTAGCTTTTTAATTAGAGATTGCGCCATAGTTGCTTTAGATGCTTTTGCTCTAAACTTCTCTATTAACTTCTCTGTTTGCTGTATTTGCTTTTCTTGATTTTTTTGTGCGCTTAACTGTTGTGTCTTTAACTCGTTACGTTGCACTAAGTATTCTGAATACGGTTTATTGTAATCGTAAATTCGACCTAAAGAAATTTCTATTGTTCTGTTGGTTACATTATCTAAAAACATTTTATCATGCGATACTATAACCACAGCTCCTGTGTACCCTTTTAAAAATTGCTCTAACCATATTATAGATTCTATATCTAAGTGGTTGGTAGGCTCATCTAACAACAATACATCGTTGGTTTGTAGTAAAAGCTTTGCTAGCTCTATACGCATACGCCATCCGCCAGAAAAAGTCTCTGTCTTTTTATCAAAATCTTCCCTGCTAAAACCTAATCCTTGTAAAACTTTTTCTGTTTCACCTTGGTAGTTGTAACCTCCTAAAATTTCGTAATGATGTGTTATATCATTTAAATCTATAATAAGCTGACTGTAACTTTCACTTTCGTAATCTGTACGTTCTGCTAATTGATGATTTATTTCATCTAACTTTTGCTCTAATGATTTAATTTCTTCAAAGGCTTGGTAAGACTCGTCTAAAACAGATCTACCTTCTACAAAGTCTATATCTTGTTTTAAAAAACCAATTTTTACATCTTTATCTGATGCAATTATGCCGCTATCTATTGGCATTTCTTTAGACAACAGTTTTAACAACGTAGACTTCCCTGCGCCATTTTTTCCGATAAGTCCAACTCGGTTTCCCGGGTTTAATCTAAAAGAAATTTCTTCGAATAAAAATTCTCCGCCAAATGAGACAGATAAATTGTGAATATTAAGCATAAAATGTGACTAATGTTACAGATGAAAATTATAGAAAATTGTATTTTTGTAAAAACTTTTTGCAAATGTTAAAAAAAGGAAACAAACTCAGCAGTATTTTAACAGGAACTTGTCCAAAATGTCAATTAGAGAATATGTATAAGGATAAAAACCCTTATCATTTGTCCAATGTGTATGACATGCACGAGCGTTGTTCTCATTGCAACACCAAATATCAAATGGAGCCTTCCTTTTTTTACGGAGCAATGTATGTAAGTTATGGTGTTGGTATTGCATTTGCTGTTGCTGCTTTTTTTATCTCTTTTATTCTTATAGAAACTAGTCTTCTAATTAGTTTTATTTGCATAGTAGCAACTTTAGTTGGTTTTATGCCTGTAATTATGAGACTGTCTCGTAATATTTGGATAAATATGTTTATTCATTATGACAAAAATGCTGCCGAAAAATTTAAGAAACAGACTTAAGATACCTTTTTATAAAACGCTTACAGTCTATTTCTGACCTTAACGGTTCCTTATTCTCTATAAAATTATACAATTGTTGGGCAGCATATGGCCCAGCCATAACTCCTCTAGATCCAAAACCATTTAAAACATACATATTTTTGTGTTTAGGATGTTCGCCTACCAATGGTTTACGATCTGCAACTGTTGGCCGAACTCCTGCTTTGTGGTCTACCACCTCATAATCACATTTTAAAAATGTATTTAACTTGGTTAAAAGCTCTTCTTTAGCAGCAGTAGATACTATATTTGTTTTATCGTCTCTATTGTAAGTTGCACCAACTCTATACAAATGGTTCCCCATAGGAATAATAAACACAGATGATTTTACAACCTTATCTTCGTTTAAATCTGGAGCTTTTATAGTTAATAACTCTCCTTTTGTACCATTAAGGGGTAAATAATTAAAGAATGGATTACTTTTTAATCCAAAACCTGTTGCAAATATAATATTAGTGGCAGCAATACCTTTATAAAAAACACTATTTTCTTTAATCTCTAATGCAGAAAAATCAAAGGTTTCTTCCTGTAAAACACCTTTATCTATTAGGTAGTTTTTATAGGTTGACAAAAGTTTCTTTGTATCAATTCTCCCGGTATCTAAAACCTTTCCGTATCCAAAAGGCGCATCTATGTTGTCGTTATTATTTTGAAGAATTTTAGGTGATAAAAAATAATGAAGATTTGGCTTGTCTAAAGCTTCAAACCACATATTTTGCTCTTCTACAGATGCAAATCTACGCACTACAGGTATTTTATAATCTAGCTGTACTTGTAGTTTTTCTTCTAAACCTTTATAAAATGGTAAAGCTAGGTCTAATTGTTCTTTAGCGTTCCAAGCTAGTGTAAATCGTTTTAAAATAACAGGGTTATATAATCCGCCAGCAACTACAGAAGATGTCTGTGAGCTATCTACAACAACTTTAAAACTCTTATTGTTCTGCTCTAGAGTTTCACAAAAAGAAATACCAGCCAAACCAAGGCCTACAACTAAATAATCTACCATATGGCAAAAATAGATAAAGTAGCTTAATTTATAGCATAAAAAAACTCCCTAGGATAAAAATCCTAGGGAGTCTGCTTATATTATTGAATTGGAATTCTAAAGCATATTTAATAGCTCCACATATCTTGTTCTCTGTCTCTAATAACCTCTTTGATTCTTTTAGATTCTAGCAACTGGAACAATGCATTATCCGAGATGTAATCTTTAATTTTACGATCTCCGTGTACATTTTCTTCTTTGTAAATTACTGCCTGAAATCTTCTAGAGTTCAACAACATATCAAAAGAAATTGGACTTGCAGAGTTTCTTTGGTTAAAAACTTTGGCTGTGTGTAATATTTCTCTAGCATCTGGATACCATACCCAGAAAAGAGGAATTTTGTTACCATCCATCTCTACAGAATCATCATCTATAAAGTTAACATCTGGTGCTACTGGAGCAATACCTAACAAACGGTATTTTAATTCACCTTGTCTTTTATCAAAATACCACATTCCTTTAATTAGGTATTCTTCTAAATCCGCAGCTACTAAATCTCTTTTGTTAATGTACTCTTCAGATACTGTTTCACCAGCGTTGTACTGATCGTAACCGTAATCTGTAGTATCTATTTTTTGCATAGACGCTTTAAGATCACTTAATTTTCTTTTTTCTGTGAAATAAGAATCTGCATAAACTTCTAAATCACCACTCTTAATAGCTTTCATTAAAACATGGTATAAAGATCTTCTGTCTTTACCTATGTCTATAGTATCTATTGGGTAATATAAAGGAAAATTTACACGCTCATCTAAATCTATAACTTCCCATATAGTAGTAGACCATAAAACATCTCTGTCGTCTACATAACCATATCTTAATGGTCCGTCATTATCTTTTTTAATTTGTGCTTCGGTTTTTATTCCGATTTCATCAGGGTTTTTGGCATTCAATACATTTGATTGCGCCATAGCAGATAATGAAGACACTGCCATAAATCCTACTACTAAAATGTTTTTCCAATTCATCATTTAAATAATTTTATTTTGAAGCTATAAGTAAGTTGCCATTTTGCAACAGCAACTTACTGTTTAGTTTCATTTATTCTAGTTTGTAATTTCTACAAGTACACTAGAAACTTTCTTTAATCTGTAACTCTTGTTATTTGTAATATAAGCTTGGATATTAAATATCTGAACCATATCACCTCTTTTTGCTCTTTTTAATGCAGATTTAGCTCTTCCGTCTAATTTTCTACCATTAACTCTTATTGTTGGTTGCCCAGGAACTTTAAAGCTGAATCCGCTAACTCCAATGTTTAAATCGAAATCGAAATCATCTAATATTGCACCTATTGTAGACACTTCTAAGTTTGCACGTGGCATTTTAACGCTACCAGTTTCTCCTCTAATAGAACCTGTTGGACTTGGAATATCTTTAATTCTGAAGTCAGAAGAAGAACTAACCGGCTTACCATCAGGCAATGTACCAGAAGCTGTAATCTTAACTGTTCTACCAGAACCTGGCGTCATAACATATTTACTACCACTTACCGGCTTTAAACCTGGAGCAGAAGCTCTTACTTTATTGTTTGGTATACCTGGTATAGATATTGTCATTGGATTAGGAACACCACGATAAACAACGTTCATCTTATCTGCTGCAATTAAAGCTGCACTTGGCTTAGAAATAGTTGCGAATGAATTGTTCACCTCAACTGGAACCTCTGTACCATCTTGCATAAAGAAAAGTGTACCAGCAACTACGTGATCTCCAGGATTACCAGCGCTAATTAACATTTTTACTCCACCTGCTTCAAGCTTGTAATCTGTATTTTCTTTTAATTTTCTACCATCTAAAGTTAATTCTGCTCTAATTGGAGTAGAAGAATTATCAGTTTTACTAATAACTATTTTACCATCGTAAGCTTCTCCTGAGTAGAATGCTGTTTTAGATCCAAAAAGAGAAGTTTTAAAGTTCTTTAAAGAAACTTGATCAGTTAAGTTACCTTCTAACATTGCTTTTAAAGCATCTTCTTCTGTAGACTTAATATCAGATTGTAAAGCAGTAATCTTAGTTAAAGAAGCTATTAAAGGAAAACTTTCATACTGGTAATTAATCCAATCTTGTTTTGTTTTGTCTTTCTTTACTACTTTACCATTAGCATCACCAGTTTCAAACCTAGCAACAACTGCTCCTTTTAATCTTTCTGGTACTAATTGAGCTATTTGAGAACGGTAATCTGTAATTCTTTTCATGAATTCTTTACCACCTTCTGCTAAATTATCTCCACTAAAGAATTTCTGATCTAAATAATCTGACTTATCCATTACCTGGTAGTCTGTTGGATCTTCAACTCCTTTAGTCATCTCAGCTTTAAGACCTTCTAAATAGTCATAATACTCTTGAGATAACTGTTGTACTTTTTGAGCATTTTTGTAATCCTTAGCATATTTAGCCGCATCTTCTGAAGCCTTAGTTCCAAGACTTTCTAAGAAAGCCATGTTATTATCTGTTGATTTCTTGTTAGAAACTTCCATCTTCTCATTCATTAATCCGAATGCCGCTAGAACTTCTTTACTCATATTTAACGCCAGCATACAAATGAACACTAAGTACATTAAGTTTACCATTTTCTGACGTGGTGACTGTTTTCCTCCTGCCATGTTTTCTACTAAATTTTAGTTAATAATTAGATTTGGGGTTATTAGTATTAACTAATTAGTTTTTGCTCATTGCAGATAACATACCTCCGTAAACTCCGTTTAACGAAGATAAATTTGTCGCTAAAGATTCCATTTGATCTTTTAATGCTGAAGAGTTTTGTACTACTTCTTCATTAATAGATGCTTGTCTACTAGCACTTTCTAATTGTACTTTGTATAAGCTATTTAAAGATTCCATTTGTGAAGCAGCTTGTACCATTTCATCAGAATATTTTCTTGTAGATTCCATTGCATCAACTGTTGGTGCAATTCCTTTAGCAGCTCCTTCAAAGTTCTTAATGCTACTTCCTAAGCTTCCCATTAATTCTGCATCTACACCTGCTTCTTTTAACATAGAATCTAATTTCTTAGATAAAGATGCTTCTGCTTCTTTTACTTCTAAACTATCATTTTTCTTTTTAACTGATGTTTCACCACCTGCTAATTCTGGATATACTAGAGACCAGTCTAATTCGTCATCTAGAGGTTCAAATGCACTAATTGCAAAAATAAGTGCCTCTGTAATAAGACCAATTGCAAGTAAAACACCACCGTTTAAAGGTCCAAGTTCCCAGTGAAGAATTTTGAATAACGCTCCAATAATAACGATCGACGCTCCTAGGCCATAGGCCATATTAAATAATTTCTTTGTTGATTTTGATTGTGCCATAATTTAAATTTTAATTTGGGTTTATTAATTATAAGTATTTAGGGTTAAATTTATTCGGTTAATTAATCGGTAGAATCTTCTTCTCCCATGTAATCTTGTACAGTTCTAAAGCCAATATAACTACGAGCTGAATCTCTGTATTCGTAATCTCTTGTAGATACTTGTAAGAAGTAAGCAACATCTTTCCAAGAACCACCACGTATTACTCTTCTTGCGTTACCACTATCTCCTCCGTTAGGATTCATTGTAGAAACAAAATCGTAAGTACTTGGATCGTAGCTAGAGCTTGTCCATTCAGACACGTTACCAGCCATATTATACAAGTTAAAGTCGTTAGGCTCATAAGCTTTAGCCTCTACTGTATATAATGCTGCATCTGCAGCGTAATCTCCTCTTTGTGGTTTAAAGTTTGCCATGTAGCAACCTGTATCACTAATTACATAAGGACCACCCCAAGGATACATACCACTTTCGATACCACCTCTTGCAGCATATTCCCATTCTGCTTCTGTTGGCAATCTAAATTTATTTACTGGTTGTTTACCTCTACTTTTTTGGTCGTCATTCTTTAATTTTGTTCTCCAGTTACAAAAAGCCGTTGCTTGGTCCCAAGTAACACCTACTACAGGGTACTCACTATAAGCATCATGCCAAAAATAATCGTTGTGCATTGGCTCATTATAAGAGTATTCAAAATCTTTAATCCAAACAGTAGTATCTGGATAAATAGGCAATTCTGTTTGCTTAATAAAATCTTTTCTACTTCCTGTCTTAGACCTAGCAGCTGCATCTATATCCATCCAGCTATACTTATATTTAAGTTGCGTAACATCTATAGTACGTTGGCCATTGTATGCTTCATCTTCTGGGATATATAATTTATCCATAACTTCTACATAGTACTCATCTGGATATTCTGATGTGTTCCAAACAAGATCTTCATCTTTATTTAGAGCTCTACCTTCATATCCTAATGGGCCACCACCTCCGTAGTTATCCATCATATATTTATCATACTCAGACATTTTAGTTGTATCTGCATCTTTAAACGCGTACTCACCAATACCACCATCTTCTGGGCTTAAGCCTAACTCATCTGCTAATATTGCCAATTTAGTTCTTGTAATAGAATCTTTAACCCATTCTACAAACTGACGATACTCACTATTTGTTATTTCAGTATCATCCATATAAAAAGAAGTTACTGTAACTGTTTTAGTAGGCGCGTTTAAAACCTGCGCTTGGTCTTCTTCTGACTTACCCATGATAAAAGACCCTCTAGGGATCAATTCCATTCCGTAAGGTTTTTCCGGATACCATTTTTTTCCTTGGGCTCCTACCAATTCTCCTTTTGTCCCTGACTTACCGCAACTGCCAAGTAAAAGAACAAATCCCATGGACATTAACAATAGTTTCTTCATAATTATAGGTTAAATTTCGATTTAAGATATTTAGTTCTTAATCACATATATTCATTCATTAAAACTGTGTTTTAGATGAAATATTGTATTAAGACACGTTATTTACAGTAATTTTTTAATTAAGTCCTTTTTTAAAAGCTTTAAACCACCTTTCAGGTATATTTTGGTTTGTAGCCTCAACATAATCCGCCTTGGTGCAGGGTAATAACGCAGGCATTTCGTTTTTATTATATGAATTTAAAATAGATGGTACTTCTACCCACCATCTTTCTGTTAAATTACTTTTATAAAAAACTAGTTCTTCTAAGTCCGAAGGAACTATATACTTTGTAAACGCTTCTTTATTTAAATAAGGCAACTCTTGTACTCTAAAGTTATAGCCCTCTATAAAGTACCATATTATCTGGGCTATGAGCTGAAAAGACTGGTTAGAGTTCTCACTTTCAAACACACCAAAAACAGCTAATTTCTCGCTTATTCCTGCGTATCTAGCAATAGCACAAATTTCTCTTCCAGTAAATCCGTTTGGTGAAAAATTATTTAACATCCCCATTTCACTAGCTCGTATGGCCCGTGCATCTAAACTAACAATATGTGCATTTCGTAGAAGAGGCTCTACTAATGTAATGTCTGATGTTACTTCTCCTAACCTGTATGCATCAAAAAAAAGACGCTGCATTAAGTCTATTTCTTCTTGAGAGTTAAAATAACTTTGATACCCAATGTTTGAGAAATTAAAAAGATTATTTGGTTGGTCTGTTATAATCTTACTCATGTAAGAGTTAGATGATATAAGCTCTTCTTGGTCTCCAAAATCAAAACGATTATCTATGTTTACTAGATTAATCATATTTCTGAGTCCGTCAAATGCTCTATAACAAGGATAAGTTAAATCTTGTGTTGGACCAATTACTATAGGTAGTATATCTTCTTCTATAAGTGAAGCTACAATTTCTTTTACTACATAATAAGTATCACTAACACTTTCTCCTGGTTCTACGTCTCCTAAATCTAGAACGGTAGAGTTCCAATTACCTACCATTAATTTATAAAGTTCCAGTCTAACTCCTGAGATATCTAACGCTTCTGCTTTTTTCTCGTAAGCATTTCTAGATTCGTTAACACCAATAATAGCTATGGAAGCCATAGCTAATACTGGTAAACCATCTTTTTTTGTGTGCTTGTGTATTTTCTTTCCTAATGATTGCGACGGTAGAAGCTCACAATGAGCTATTACTTTATCTGCCACTGGAACCAAAAATTCGAACGCCATATTTATTTACTTCTTTGTCTTTGGTTTTGCTTTCGCCTTTGCTTTTGCTTTAGGTTTGGCTTTTGCCTTTTTCTTTGGAGTTTTCTTCTCTATCATCGCCTGTGCTTCTTCTAGAGTAATTTTGGCAGCATCTACTGTTTTAGCTAATTCTACCTTTATTTTTCCTTTTAAGACATTGAATCTTCCCCATCTAGCTTTTTCTATACGTATACCCTCTTCTGGCCATTCTTGTATAAGCTTATCTATTTCCTTCTGCTTTTTAGCTTCTATAAGCTCTACAATATCTTCAAAAGAAAGCGTATCAAAATCGTACTTTTTATTTACGTTTATAAACATTCCGTTCCATTTTATAAATGGCCCAAAACGCCCAACACCTTTAGTTACTTCTAAATCTTCATAAGAAGCTACTGGTGCATCTGCTATTTGTTTTTCTTTTATTAACTCTATTGCTCTTTCTTTGGTTATATCTAAAGCGCTTTCGCCTTTTTCCATAGAAATAAACTTTTTACCAAACTTTACATAAGGTCCAAATCTACCTACGTTTGCAGATACTTCTTCTCCTTCGTATTCTCCTAAATCTCTTGGTAATTTAAAGAGTTCCATAGCCTCTTCAAAAGTTATAGAACCTAAAGAGTGCTCTGGCAATAAACTTGCAAACTCTGGTTTTTCTTCCTCTTCTGCCGTTCCTATTTGTACCATTGGTCCAAACCTACCTAAACGCACAGAGACTTGTCTTCCAGATTTTGGATCTGTTCCTAATATACGTTCGCCACTTGCTCTTTCTGCATTTTGCTCTACGTCTTCTACCTTAGGGTGAAAATCTTTGTAAAAGTTTTTCATTACTTTACTCCAATCCTCATCACCAGCAGCAATTTCATCAAAGTCTTCTTCTACTTTAGCAGTAAAGTTGTAATCTAGTATAGTTTCAAAATGACTTACTAAAAAGTCAGTCACAATCATCCCTATATCTGTAGGTACCATTTTACCTTTATCTGAACCAACCGTTTCTGTTAATCCTTTTTCGTTTACGCTACCAGCTTCTAAAACTAATTGAGTGTATTTTCTTTCTACTCCATCTATAGTTCCTTTTTCTACATACCCTCTATTTTGTATCGTAGAAATTGTTGGTGCATAGGTAGACGGTCTTCCTATTCCTAATTCTTCTAATTTTTTTACTAGAGATGCTTCAGTAAATCTATATGGTGCTCTAGAGAAGCGTTCTGTTGCAGTAATAAATCTGTTCTCTAGTGTTTCTCCAACTTTCATTGCAGGCAACATTCCTTCTTGCTCTTCTGTCTCTTCATCATCATGACCTTCTAAATAAACCTTTAGAAAACCATCAAATTTAATAACCTCACCGTTCGCAGTAAATTCTTCCTTGTGTTTATCTGCTTGTATTTTTACATTGGTACGCTCTAATTGCGCATCACTCATTTGCGATGCCAATGTACGTTTCCAAATAAGCTCGTATAATCTAGCTTGGTCTCTCTCTACAGAAGGAGACTGCTTTTTCATCTCTGTAGGTCTAATTGCTTCGTGAGCTTCTTGCGCCCCTTTTGTTTTACCTACAAAACTACGAACCTCACTATATTCTTTTCCATAACTTTCTACAATAGCTTCTTTTGCCGCATCTAGTGCTTCTTTAGACAAGTTTACACTATCTGTTCTCATATAGGTAATTAAACCTGCCTCGTACAAACGTTGTGCAACCTGCATTGTTTTACCAACAGAAAAGTACAACTTACGCGCTGCTTCTTGTTGTAAGGTTGATGTTGTAAAAGGTGCTGCTGGAGATTTCTTTGCTGGCTTTTTATCTAAGTTCGCTATAGAAAAATTAGCTCCTATATTTTTATTTAAGAAGTCTTCTGCTGTTTTTTTGCTAGAGAATGTTTTATTAATTTTTGCTGAAAAACTACTGCCTGATGCAGTTTTAAATTCTGCAACTACTCTAAATGATGCTTCTGGCGTAAAAGCTTCTATAGATCTTTCTCTCTCTACAATTAACCTAACCGCTACAGATTGTACACGACCTGCAGATAAGCCTGGCTTTATTTTTTTCCAAAGAACGGGAGACAACTCGTAACCAACCAACCTATCTAGCACTCTACGTGCCTGCTGTGCATTTACTAAGTTGTAATTAATTTCTCTCGGGTTCTCTATTGCCTTTTGTATGGCAGATTTTGTAATAGAGTTAAAAACAATTCTTCTTGTCTTAGATTTATCTAATTTTAATTCTTCAGCCAAATGCCAAGAAATAGCCTCACCCTCGCGATCCTCATCACTCGCAAGCCATATAATCTCTGCTTTGTCTGCTAAATCTTTAAGTTTTTTTACAAGTTTTTTCTTTTCGCTATCTACTATATATTTGGGCGTAAAGTTATTTTCTACATCTACCCCTAATTCTTTAGATGGCAAATCTGCTATGTGTCCAAAGCTCGATTCTACCTTATAATCTTTTCCTAAAAACTTCTCTATTGTTTTTGCTTTTGCAGGTGACTCTACAATTACTAAATTCTTCGCCATTTTATGGTTTTTGGTTGTACAAAAGTATAGCAATTTTTTTATTTAATACGTTATAAGGTAGAATCCAATAAAAAAAGACCGCTTTTAAGGGCGATCTTTAGTACATTTTAGCAACAAATTAATCTAGATTTAAGCTACTTAACAAGCTTATATTATTTTCTAAATATTTATATTGATACAATACATTATCGCCAACCATTAGTAAATTTTCTTCTCTTGGTATAACATCAAAAGTTACTATATCTTTAAAATGATTAATCTCTTTTAAATTAGTTACATCTGTTTTATCATAGACCTTTAATCCAGAATTACCATCGCACACAAAAAGCGTATTACCCTTTATTCCAAGCCCATAAGGACCATCTAATGCATATTTTTTTAGTAAAACGGGATTAGCAATTGTACTAATATCTATAATAAACAATCCGCTTTCTGTTGCTCCACAAGTATTACCACCACGTAAAGTTACATAAGCATAATCGCCATCTACTACAACAGGGTCGCAAGCTGTACCGTGCTGAAATTCCGAAACAAATGTTGGTGTTTGCGGTGTAGATATATCATATATATACATTCCACTTTTACTTCCTAAAAATAAATAATTGTCTTTATTAAAAATAGTCTCTATATCAAACCCAGCATATACATCTTCTAAATCTTTAGGGTTTTCTAAATCTTCTATATTAAAAACGTTAATTGAATGATTATCTACTGCGTATAAATAATCTTTTACAATTTTAAAACGAGCTAAAGATCCTCCTTGACCAACATTACCAACATCTGCGGTATTATTTAAAGCTCCATTTTCTAACCAATTAGTTGTTTCTTCTTTTAACCTACGCTCGGTCACCACTTCCCAACCTACTAAAATCTCATCTTGTGTAGTTGCATTTTCCCATTCGTAAATATCGGCTATTGGCCAAACAATATTATCTTGTAATACATTTTTTAACCTATTTACAAGCTTAATATTGTCTTTATTAGAGATATTAAAAACCAATAAATCTTTTAAACTATCTGCATACAAATAATTATCTTTAACAGAAATATCTACATTCCCTGCTATTTTAATAAAAGCTATTTTAACTGGGTTTTTTGGATTTTTGTTATCAATTACGTGTATTCCTTTGTATTTGTCGTTTATAAAAATATAATCGTTGTACGCATATATTTTACCCGACTCTTCAATAGGTTTTGGCGCAATAATTTGGCCACCACTCTCAAACTCAGACAAACTAATTTTAAGAGGTTTTGCTACTAAGTAATCTGCGTATTTACTATCATCTATATCTTCTGTACAACCTACAAGTGTTGTAACAAATATGAGTATTAAAATAAATTGTTTTTTCATTCTTATTATAGTTTAGTTGTTACAAACTAGATACAGAATAAAAACAAAGGTTGCGTAGGTTATTCAAAATCAGACATAAGAGATTTTAGTCTATCTTCTGTTTTATCTGTAAAGCCAACTCCATCTTTATAGGCGTAGTAAATTGAAACTCTAGAAAGCATTGCTGTAAAAAATATCCCTACAAAACAAAGCAGCACTCCTAATTGTGCTATAAAACCCAAAACAAGCAATAAACCAAATAATACCAACCAATTTTTGTTTCCTAAAGCAAAACTTGCCTTTACTATTTCTATCGCAGATAATTCTTCACCAAAAGCCAAAAACACAGGAAATAACGCTAGAGGAACTCCTAAATAAATTAAACCAAAACCACAAGTTAGCATACCTACTATGACTAACCCAATTGTTATTAATGCCAATATAAAAGCCTTACGTATGTATTCTTTTTTAAAATAAAAAAAATGTCCTTCTGCTGCTGTTAACTTCTCATCTTTAATTTTACATATTCTATAAAAACCAGCCATAAGCAATAAAGAAACCGTGCTAATACACACAAATATTATAGGCATTAACAACATCACAAAAAAAGGATATATAGCAGGTGGGTCTTGACTCTCAAATGCTACAGGATCTATTAAACCAAGTGCTATTAGAGGGATATACAAAATAACCAAAAGCACTAACGCTGATAACGCATTAAATAACAATGTTACAAAGCCCTGCATCCAAACAAGTTTAAACAACTCTATTGTTTTGCTAAAAAGAACACCAAAATCTAAAGGTGCTCTTAATTTTATTTTCTCTTCTACGCCGTAAAAATCCATTTCTGTTTATTTTGAGGCACAAAAATAAACTTAAGCTTGATTATATTACTAAAAAACTATTAAAATTAACTGTCATATTGTCACTTCTTTATATTTAGTACTATCTTTGCCTTTTATTAGTTAGCAGTAGATTTAGATATGGCAGAAGAGAAAGTTATAGACGAAGCAGTACAAGGAAATTCTTTAGCACTAGAGAACAAAAAAGACAACACACGTAAACTGTATATAGAAAGTTATGGGTGTGCTATGAACTTTTCAGATAGTGAAATTGTAGCTTCTATATTAGCAAAAGAAGGTTTTAACACCACACAAGTGCTAGAAGATGCAGATCTTGTATTAGTTAATACTTGCTCTATTAGAGAAAAAGCAGAACTTACTATTCGCAAACGTTTAGAAAAATTTAATGCAGTAAAAAGAACTAGACCACATTTAAAAGTTGGTGTTCTGGGCTGTATGGCAGAACGTTTAAAGAGTCAGTTTTTAGAAGAAGAAAAAATTGTGGATATGGTTGTAGGTCCAGATGCCTACAAAGATTTACCAAACCTTATAAAAGAGATAGATGAAGGCCGTAACGCTATAAACGTTATCCTATCTAAAGATGAAACTTACGGAGATGTTTCTCCCGTACGCTTAAACACAAACGGTATATCTGCATACGTATCTATTACTCGTGGCTGCGATAATATGTGTACATTTTGTGTTGTACCATTTACCCGTGGTAGAGAGCGCAGTAGAGAACCACAATCTATACTAGAAGAGGTTAACGATCTTTGGAACAAAGGTTACAAAGAGATTACACTTTTAGGACAAAATGTAGATAGTTACTTATGGTATGGTGGTGGCTTAAAAAAGGATTTTGGCGAAGCTACCGAAATGCAAAAAGCAACTGCTGTTAACTTTGCTACTTTATTAGAAATGACTGCTATTGCACAACCTGAAATGAGAATTCGTTTCTCTACTTCTAACCCTCAAGATTTAACTTTAGATGTAGTTAAAACTATGGCCAAGTACAATAATATTTGCAACCACATACATTTGCCTGTACAAAGTGGAAGCAATAGAATTTTAAAAGCGATGAACCGCTTACATACCAGAGAAGAATACTTTACACTAATAGATAATATTAGAAAAATTATTCCAGATTGTGCTATTTCTCAGGATATGATTGCTGGTTTCCCAACCGAAACCGAAGAAGATCATAAAGACACTTTATCCTTATTAGAATACGTAAAATACGATTTTGGCTACATGTATTCTTATTCTGAAAGACCTGGAACAATGGCTGCTCGTAAATTAGAAGACGATGTTCCTGAAGCTGATAAAAAAAGAAGGCTAGCAGAAATTATAGCATCTCAAAGAGAACATTCTGGTTATAGATTACAACAGCGATTAGGTAAAATTGATGAAGTTTTAATTGAAGGAGAATCTAAAAGATCTACAGCACATTGGAGAGGTAGAAACTCGCAAAATGCCGTAATTGTTTTCCCTAAAGAAGACAGTAAAATGGGCCAATTTGTACATGTAAAAGTTGAAGACTGCACCACAGGAACCCTTTTAGGTAGTATTGTAAAAAATTAAACAAAATGGAATCTGTACAAGCAATTAAGCAACGATTTGAGATTATTGGTAACGATACACAACTCAATAGAGCTATAGAAAAAGCAATACAAGTTGCTCCTACAGATATATCTGTATTGGTAACAGGTGAAAGTGGGGTTGGTAAAGAAGCAATACCAAAAATTATACACTCTTTATCTCACCGAAAGCACGCAAAATACATTGCTGTTAACTGTGGCGCAATACCTGAAGGCACAATAGACAGTGAACTATTTGGTCACGAAAAAGGCGCCTTTACAGGAGCTACAACCACAAGAAAAGGTTATTTTGAGGTGGCAGATGGTGGTACTATTTTTTTAGATGAAGTAGGCGAACTACCTCTTACAACACAAGTACGTCTGCTACGTGTATTAGAAAATGGTGAGTTTTTAAAAGTAGGATCTTCGCAACCACAAAAAACCAATGTACGTATTGTTGCTGCAACCAACGTACATATGTTTGATGCGATACAGAAAAATAGATTTAGAGAAGATTTATATTACAGATTAAGTACTGTAGAAATAAATCTTCCGCCTTTACGCGAACGTTTAGAAGATATTCACCTATTGTTCAGAAAATTTGCATCAGACTTTAGTCAAAAATATAAAATGCCAACTATACGCTTGTCTGAAGAAGCGGTACAGCTATTACAAAAATACCGTTGGGCAGGTAATATTAGACAATTGCGTAACGTAGCAGAACAAATATCTGTACTAGAGTCCGAACGTAACATATCTGCAACAACACTACACTCCTATCTACCAATTGGCGGCAACAAAAACCTACCCGCTGTTGTAAATAAAGAAAAAAAAGAGGGCGACTTTAGCAACGAAAGAGAAATTTTATACAAAGTTCTTTTTGATATGAAAGGAGACCTTAACGACCTTAAAAAGCTGACGCTAGAGTTAATGAAAAATAATGATAGCGAAAAGGTACAAGAGGAAAACGAACATCTAATTCAGAAAATATATGGAGACGATGATGACGAAGATTTTGAAGAAGCAGAAAGTGCAGCTTCAGAAATTCTACACTTACCCAATCCTAATAGAGAACGAGAAGAAATTATTTCTCCAACTGCACCACAAGATGACAAATACCATTTTGCCGAAGAAATAGAAGAGGAAGAAACCCTATCTTTACAAGACAAGGAAATAGAACTTATAAAAAAATCTTTAGAAAGAAACAGAGGAAAAAGAAAGGCTGCAGCTGCAGAACTAGGCATTTCTGAACGTACTTTATATAGAAAAATAAAACAGTTTGATTTATAGCAGATGAAAAACATAAAAAACATACTTGCATTACTTGTTATTGCTTTTACAATACAGGCATGCGGACTAAAAAGTGTTGGTTACAATTTTACAGGTGGTAGCGTTGGTGACGCAAAATCTTTTCAGGTAAGCTTTTTTCAAAACTATGCCTCGCAAAGCGCAGGTTCTACAGTAGAGCCAGGCTTAGACAGAGATTTCACTACCGCTCTACAAGATCTATTAAGTAGCCAAACAAGCCTTGGAATAACAAACTCTAACGCAGATTTGGTGTACGAAGGTGAAATTGTAGAATACAGAATTTCTCCTATGACTGCTACAGCCGCACAGACTGCAGCGCAGAACAGATTAACTATGGCCGTTAATGTACGTTTTTACAACAAAACAAAAGAGGATTCAGATTTTGAGCAACGTTTTTCATTTTTCTATGATTATCCAGCAAACTCTTTATTGGCTTCTGTAAAATCTGAAGCACATGCAGAACTTTTTGAGCGTATTACACAAGATATTTTTAGCAAATCTTTAGCAGACTGGTAGATTTATGAAAGTAACAGATTTTACATATTTATTACAAAAGCCAGAAAGCATTAGCTCTGTAGCAAAAATAAATCAGTTAGAAGAGATTATTACGGACTACCCCTATTTTCAGGCTGCACACGCTGTGCATTTAAAAGGTTTAAAAAACACAAATAACTTTAAGTATAATAATGCCCTAAAAATTACTGCTGCACATACTGCAAACAGAGATGTTTTATTCGATTTTATAACCTCTCCGGAATTTTTAGACAACTCCAATAAAGTTACTGCAATAACTGAGCTTGCAAAGCTCAAGGAAATAAATGTAACGTCTGAAGAAGTAGCATCTCCACCAAATATGCTAGAAGAAAGCACAGATAAACCTTTACCGCAAAATTTAGATGATGCAGAAAAAATCCTAAATGATGATCTCTTTGAAACAAAAGAGCCTGTTACTTTAGAAAAGGTAGAAGATGGTGAAGATGAAATTGAGGAGGAAGATGAAGAGGAAAAACCGCTTGAAGATAAAACCGAAAGCGAGAAACTAAATATTGGCGAACCTTTACATTTTACAAAAAAAGAAAAACACTCTTTTGCGCAGTGGTTAGAGCTGGCAAACCCTATAGGAGAAGAAGAACCAGAAGAAATTAAACTAGAAGAGCCACAAAAAACTGAAGAAAAAAGGCCTAGAAAAAGTACAAAGTTCGATCTTATAGACAAGTTTATAAAAAACAATCCTAAGATTTCGCCTGCTAAAAACATAGAAAAGAAAGTAGACATTTCTAACTCTGTAAAGCTAAATAAGGACGAACTAATGACCGAGACACTTGCAAAGGTTTATTTAGAACAAAAAAAATATAAAAAAGCAATACAAGCTTATAAGATTTTAAGTTTGAAATATCCAGAAAAAAGTAGTTTCTTTGCAAACCGAATAAAATCGGTACAAAAAATTCAAAAAGAAAACATATAACAGATGACTACGTTTACAATATTTTTAGTTCTTATTATTATAGTATCTCTTTTACTAATGTTAGTAATCATGGTACAGAACCCTAAAGGTGGTGGATTATCTTCTTCTTTTGGTGGCGGTGGTAGCCAAGTAGTTGGTGGTGTTAAAAAGACTGGGGATTTCCTAGACAAGAGTACTTGGACATTAGCGGCCTTATTGGTTATACTAATTTTAATGTCTAACATTGCTTTACCAGGAAAATCTGGAAACGGAGATTCTAAATTATTACAAGAAACAAACACAGAGGCTCCTACTACAACAAACACGGAGGCTCCTGCGGCAGACACTAACTTAATGGATAGTATTAAGTAGTAGAAATACGCACAACATACATATTAAAAATGCCAGCTTATGACAAGCTGGCATTTTTTGTTTTATAAATTGTCAGTTTTGTGCTATGGCACAATTTCTGCCTATATAACCCTAGAAAATTAATATTAAAAAATAATAAAATATGGCTAAAGTTAACATTAAACCATTGGCAGATAGAGTGCTAATTGAACCGATGGCAGCAGAAACTAAAACGGCTTCTGGATTAATAATTCCAGACACTGCTAAAGAAAAACCTCAACAAGGTAAAGTAGTTGCTGTTGGCCCGGGAACTAAAGACGAAAAAATAACTGTAGCAATTGGTGATACCGTACTTTATGGTAAATACGCTGGTACAGAGTTAAAGTTAGAAGGTTCTGACTATTTAATGATGAGAGAGAGCGACATTTTAGCAATTATCTAAAACAGCTATTTGCTATTAGTCCTTGGACTTTTAGATCTTAAAAATAATCAAACTTAAGCCCTTAGTTACAGACTAAAGGCAAAACTTAAAAACACATATAAAGATGGCAAAAGATATAAAATTTGACATTGAAGCAAGAGACGGCCTTAAAAGAGGTGTAGATGCTTTAGCAAACGCAGTAAAAGTAACATTAGGCCCAAAAGGTAGAAACGTAATTATTAGTAGATCTTTTGGTGCTCCAACAGTAACTAAAGATGGTGTTTCTGTTGCTAAAGAAATAGAGCTTGCAGATCCTTTAGAGAATATGGGTGCGCAAATGGTTAAAGAAGTTGCTTCTAAAACTAATGATTTGGCTGGTGACGGTACTACAACTGCTACTGTTTTAGCACAAGCAATAGTAAAAGAAGGACTTAAAAACGTTGCAGCTGGCGCTAATCCAATGGATTTAAAAAGAGGTATAGACAAAGCTGTTGAGGCTATTGTTGCAGACCTTGCTAAGCAAACTAAAAAAGTTGGTGATTCTTCTGATGAAATAAAACAAGTTGCATCTATCTCTGCTAACAACGACGAAACTATTGGTGAGTTAATAGCACAAGCTTTTGGTAAAGTTGGTAAAGAAGGGGTTATTACTGTAGAAGAAGCTAAAGGTACAGATACATACGTAGACGTTGTAGAAGGTATGCAATTTGATAGAGGTTACTTATCTCCTTACTTTGTAACAGATTCTGAAAAGATGGTTGCAGAATTAGAAAACCCATACATTTTATTGTTTGATAAAAAGATATCTGCAATGAAAGATCTTTTACCTGTATTAGAGCCAGTAGCTCAATCTGGTAAGCCATTATTAATTATCTCTGAAGATGTAGATGGTGAAGCGTTAGCTACTTTAGTAGTGAACAAATTACGTGGTTCTTTAAAAATTGCAGCTGTTAAAGCTCCAGGTTTTGGAGACAGACGTAAAGCAATGTTAGAAGATATTGCAATCTTAACTGGTGGTACTGTTATTTCTGAAGAAAGAGGATTCTCTTTAGAAAGCGCTACTTTAGATATGCTTGGTACTTGTGAAAAAGTTTCTATAGACAAAGACAACACAACTATTGTAAATGGTTCTGGTGATGCTAAAATTATTAGCACAAGAGTTAATCAGATTAAATCTCAAATAGAGACTACTACTTCTGATTATGACAAAGAAAAGCTTCAAGAACGTTTAGCTAAATTAGCTGGTGGTGTTGCTGTACTTTACGTTGGTGCTGCTTCTGAAGTAGAAATGAAAGAGAAAAAAGATAGAGTTGATGATGCATTACACGCTACAAGAGCTGCAGTAGAAGAAGGTATTGTTGCTGGTGGTGGTGTTGCTTTAGTTAGAGCTAAATCTGTTTTAGCTAACGTAAAAGTAGAAAACGCAGATGAAGAAACTGGCTTACAAATTGTTGCTAGAGCTATTGAAGCTCCATTACGTACAATTGTAGAAAATGCTGGCGGAGAAGGTTCTGTTGTTGTTGCTAAAGTTATCGAAGGTAAAGGTAATTTTGGTTACGATGCTAAATCTGAAATTTATACAGATATGATTAAAGCGGGTATTATAGATCCTAAAAAAGTAACTAGAGTAGCTTTAGAAAATGCTGCTTCTGTTGCAGGTATGATCTTAACTACAGAATGTGCTTTAATAGACATTAGAGAAGATGCTCCTGCAGGCCCACCAATGGGTGGCGGTATGCCAGGGATGATGTAATCTTTAAAACTTAAGAATACTAAAAAACGCTTCAGAAAATATTTTCTGAAGCGTTTTTATTTTTAGCACAACTTAAAACTACTCTTTATGATCGTCTTGCACTTCTTTATCTCTATAAAAACAACACGCGTGTAAACTATTGTAAACCTCATCTGGAGCCTTTAAGTTTTTAGTATCATGACCTACAGCTGCAACACTGTTTTCAATTAAGCCTAAATTAGTTTTACGCTCATCAAAAATAACTTTAAGCTCATGTGTTTTCACATTCCAAATAGCACTCTTAACACCTTTTGTTTTTATACACGCTTTTTCTATTCGGTCTTTACACATTTGGCAAACACCATCTACTTCTAAACTTGCTTTTGCATTTTTATTTTGCCCAAAAGAAACATAGGCAAATAACATCACCACTATAACTGCTATTTTTTTCATAATTTTTATATTTTATTTTTTTAACTTATTTAATTTAAATCGTAAACCTGCATAATACATACTTCCAAAAACTGGGCCGTACACAAAAGTAGTATCAAAATTAGAACCAAAAGGATTATCTGCTCCAATTATTGGCATATCCTGTCTTACATTAGTAATATTCTCACCTCCTACATAAACCTCGAACTTAGAAGAAAACACTTTGGTCACTTGTGCATTTAAAGTAGCTACTTTTGGCGAGTAAGCCGGCAATTGGTACTCTTCGGGATTACTAGAGGTAGATGAAAAACGTTGGGTTCCCAACCAATTAAAAGTAGTATCAAATTTCCACTTTTTAATAAATCCATGTCCTTTTGTTTTATAGGATGCATTTGCAAAAAACCTGTGTTTAGGCGTTAAAGACCTTTCTAACTTTGCAGATTTGTACTGTGTCTTTATATCATATAATTTATAAGCCACACGCAAGTCAAAATTACTAAACACCTCATAGTTTAACTCTGTCTGAAAACTATTAGCATAACTATCTCCCTCTAAATTATAAAAACTAACTTCTTGCGGATTTTCCCAATCTACAACAATTTGGTTTTCAAAATCGGTTCTATAAAAATCTACAGAGATATCACCTTTTTTATCAAACAAATTAAAGCCTTGTAAAAAAGACACTCCGTAATTCCAAGCAACTTCTGGGTCTAAACCGTAAATAGTACCACCATCATCATTAATCTTAATGGTTCTACCAGTTGCAAACATACGTTGGTTTTCTGCAAAAATATTAGCTGTACGCTTACCTCTACCAAAGGATGCTCTTAGCGCAGATTTTTCCCAAGGAGAATAACGCAAGTGTACTCTTGGAGTTACAAAAAAGCCAAGTCTATTGTGATTATCCACACGTACACCAGCAGTTATATTTAGTTTTTCCAAATTATCATACCCATACTCAAAATAACCACCAACAGAATTATCTATACGCGCAAAAGAATCTGCTAATACGAACTCATCATATTTATCATACGTAAAATTAATTCCGGTTTTAACCTTGTGTCTAGAATCGCCAATTATAGAATTATAATTCACATTAGAATACACACTCGTATGCTCAATATCATAAACATTTAACCCAAAGTAAGAATCTTGCTTGTGGTTACTTACTGCAAATTGCGCTCCTAGAACCTGCCAAGGTAATTCTGGGTTAACATAACCAAACTTTGCCGAAAACTCTGCTCGCTCTGTATTAATTTCACTACCCCAAGCATTCGTAGTTAACTTGTCTGTATTAGGATCAAAATTTAACTCGCCCGTCTGTTTTTCATCATTTAAGTACTTAATATCAAAAAATGTAGCAAAACCTTTTTCTACATCTATATACTGCCACCTGTTCATAAGGTTAATTTGGTTGTAGATAGGCATATCCATAAACCCATCATCATTAACATCGTGTTTTTTATTATGACTATTACCGTGTATGTACAAACCTGTACTCCACCTCTTACCTATTCTTGTATTTATGTGTGTATTTATCTCTAAACGCTCACTACTTGCTCCATAAACATTTACAAACAAAGCATCATCCTCAAAAGGTTTTTTAAGTTCTGCATTTATTTGCCCAGCAATACTCTCATAGCCATTTACAACACTACCCATACCCTTGGTAATTTGTATACTCTCTACCCAAGTACCAGGTATAAAACTTAAGCCATACGCTTGTGATGCACCACGCACAGATGGAATATTTTCTGTCGCAATTAAGATATACGGACTTGTTAATCCTAACATTTTAATTTGCCTAGTACCAGAAACCGCATCCGCAAAATTTACATCTATAGACGGGTTAGTTTCAAAACTTTCAGATAAATTACAACAAGCAGCTTTTAGCAACTCATCACTACTTACTATCATTGTATTTTCTGCTTTTAAATACAGTTTGGCTGTAGCTTCTTTTTTTGCGGTAATTGTAACCTCATCTAATGTACTTGTAGATTGTAAATTATGGCTAATTTTCCCCGGTTTAGTTATCGTAAGCGTATCTGTTTTAAACCCAACATAACTTATTATTAATTTAGAGTATTCTTTTTTATAAGGAACAGAAAAACTACCATCTATATCTGTAATAACACCAACACTGGTGTTATGCCAATAGACATTTGCACCTGTTAAAGGCACGGTTTCTCCTTTAGCTGTTTCTTCAAATACAGTACCTGTTACACGCTCTTGCGAAAATATAAAGAGAGGAAACACAAGAAGAATAAAAACTATTTTTTGCATTTTTTAAATCGATTTTTAACTATTGAAACATATTTATTTTAAAGTTTATTTGTCATAAACCAACAACACAAGAGCTTTTAAAGCACTTTGCGTTGTAAAACATTAACCAATAAAAAAATCAAATTGTAAAAACCTGATGCTGTATTTGAGCATCTTGCACCAAAAGTGGCGGTACATACTTTGTAAACCTAGTTTTTTGTTGTAATGCAATTACACTACTAGGATTAAAATAAGAAATAGAAGTAATAACATATTGCGTAATTACTTTCTCTGTTTTATCTGAAGCAACAGTTAGTCTGTCTTGACCTTTAACAGCTTCTAAAATACCCGTACAACAACTATTTTCTTTAACGCTATTTGTGTTTAAAAAAGCACTTTCACCACAGTCAAAATCTTCTGGATATACAGAAACAGAAACCAACTCTCCGCAACAAAAGTGCTTTTCCACAGCAAAAGACACCGTAGAAAGCAGCACTAATAATGCAAGTGCTATACCTGTTATTTTATGAAGTAGTTGTTTCATTACAAAATCAAAAATAGCTAAAAAAGTTTTATTTACACAGCTTTGGTTGCCAAACGAACTATTTAAGTTGTGTGTTAAGTTAGTTTTGTTATTTAGTACCGACTTTATTCAAATAAATAATAATGCAGATTTAAAAATTAAGGTATATTTTTGCATAAATTTTTAGCTTACAACAATGTTACAAGATCTTAAACCATCAGTTTTAAATAGTATAGAAAATAACAAAGGAGAAAGAGACAATACTCTTTTGGCTATTTGTGAATTATTAGAAAAAAACGTGCCTTACTATAATTGGGTAGGTTTTTATTTTAAAAACGGTGATAAAAACGAATTGAAACTAGGTCCTTATGTTGGAGAACCTACAGACCACGTAATTATTCCGTTTGGAAAAGGTATTTGCGGACAAGTTGCTGTATCTAACAAAAATTTTGTTGTACCAGATGTTCAAGCACAAGATAATTACATTGCTTGCAGCATATCTGTTAAAGCAGAAATAGTTATTCCTATTTTTGTAAACGGAGAAAATGTTGGTCAAATAGATATAGATTCTGGAACTCCAGATCCATTTTCTAAAGAAGATGAAGATTTTTTAGAGTTTATATGTGCAGAAGTAGCTAAAATTCTTTAAAACTTTATGTTTTTGTTGATAAACCATTGCCGTTCTTAAAATCAAAAAAATTACTTTTGTGTCCTTATTCAATCTTTTAACAATAAGCACATAAAATGAGTACCACAAAAAAAGCTACATCGGCATTAATTTCTGTTTTTCACAAAGACGGTCTAGAACCTTTAGTAAAAAAGTTTAACGAACTTGGAATAACAATTTATTCTACTGGAGGCACAGAAAAATTTATCAAAGAATTAGGAATTAACGTTATACCTGTAGAGGATGTAACTAGCTACCCTTCTATTTTAGGTGGTCGTGTTAAAACGCTTCACCCAAAGGTTTTTGGTGGTATATTAAATAGACAAGATAATGAGAGTGACCAAGCACAGTTAGCTGAGTTTGATATTCCTCAATTAGATATTGTAATTGTAGATTTATACCCTTTTGAAAAAACAGTTGCAAGTGGTGCACCTGAACAAGATATTATTGAAAAAATTGATATAGGCGGAATTTCTTTAATTAGAGCTGCTGCCAAAAATTTTAAAGATGTTCTTTGTGTTTCTTCTATGGAAGATTACAGCGAAGTTTTAGATATTATTACAGCTAGCAATGGTACAACTACTCTAGAAGACCGTAAGCGCTTTGCTGCAAAATCTTTTAATGTATCTTCTCATTACGATACTGCTATTTTTAACTACTTTAATAAAGAGCAACAAGAAACAGTTTTAAAAATTAGCGAAACAAACGGTAAGGCTTTACGTTACGGAGAAAATCCACACCAAAAAGGATTCTTTTTTGGAGATTTTGACGCCATATTTAACAAATTACACGGTAAAGAATTAAGCTACAATAATTTATTAGATGTAGATGCTGCTGTTAACCTAATGAACGAGTTTAAGAATGATGAACCTACGTTTGCCATTCTAAAACACAACAATGCTTGTGGCTTAGCCTCTAGAGCAACATTACACCAAGCCTACGTAGATGCTTTAGCAGGTGATCCTGTTTCTGCTTTTGGAGGTGTTTTAATTAGCAACAAAGAAATAGACTTAGCTACTGCAGAAGAGATACACAAATTATTTTGTGAAGTAGTCATAGCTCCTAGTTATGCTGCAGATGCTTTAGAAGTATTACAGGGGAAGAAAAATAGAATTATTTTAGTACAGAATGATGTTGCCTTACCTCAAACATCTGTAAGAACTTGTTTAAACGGTGTTCTTGTACAAGATAAAGACCATAAAACGGATACAGTTGCAGATTTAAAAAATGCAACAGAAACAGAACCTACTGCAGAAGAAATTGAAGATTTAATATTTGCTTCTAAATTATGTAAGCATACAAAATCTAATACAATAGTACTTGCCAAAGGAAAACAATTATGTGCTAGCGGAACAGGACAAACCTCTAGAGTAGATGCTTTAAACCAAGCAATACACAAAGCAAAATCTTTTAATTTTGATTTAAACGGTGCGGTATTAGCAAGTGATGCTTTTTTCCCGTTTCCAGATTGCGTAGAAATTGCAGGTAATAATGGTATTACAAGTGTAATACAGCCAGGTGGGTCTATAAAAGACCAATTAAGCGTAGATTATTGCAATGAAAATAAAATTTCTATGGTAATGACTGGCACACGTCATTTTAAACATTAATTTTGTTACATTCATCGATTAAACTTACATTTAGTCCAGAAACCAATTTATAATACATGGGATTTTTTGATTTTTTTACAGAAGAGATAGCTATAGATCTTGGAACAGCCAATACGCTAATAATACATTTAGACAAAGTTGTTGTAGATAGCCCTTCTATTGTTGCTAGAGATAGAATTAGCGGAAAAATAATTGCCGTTGGTAAAGACGCCAATATGATGCAAGGTAAAACCCATGAAAATATAAAAACAATTAGGCCACTTAAAGATGGTGTAATTGCAGATTTTGATGCATCTGAAAAGATGATAAATATGTTTATTAAAAACATACCTGCATTAAAAAAGAAATGGTTTCCGCCTGCATTACGTATGGTTGTTTGTATTCCTTCTGGTATTACAGAAGTAGAAATGCGAGCAGTAAAAGAATCTTGTGAACGTGTAAACGGTAAAGAGGTTTATCTAATCCATGAACCAATGGCAGCTGCTATTGGTATTGGCTTAGACATTATGCAGCCTAAAGGTAACATGATTGTAGATATAGGTGGTGGTACAACAGAAATTGCTGTTATTGCTTTAGGTGGTATTGTTTGTGACAAATCTGTAAAAATTGCAGGTGATGTATTTACCAACGATATTATTTATTACATGCGTACACAACACAACCTATATGTAGGTGAAAGTACAGCTGAAAACATAAAAATAACAATAGGTTCTGCTACAGAAGACTTGCAAGAGCCGCCAGAAGAAATGTCTGTACAGGGTAGAGATTTATTGACAGGTAAACCTAAGCAAGTGTCTATTTCTTATAGAGAAATTGCAAAAGCTTTGGACAAATCTATCTTAAGAATAGAGGATGCGGTAATGGAAACGTTATCACAAACACCACCAGAATTAGCTGCAGATATCTATAACACAGGTATTTACTTAGCAGGTGGTGGTTCTATGTTAAGAGGATTAGACCGTAGGCTATCCCAAAAGACAGATTTACCCGTATATATAGCAGAAGATCCTTTACGCGCAGTTGTTAGAGGAACAGGTATTGCTCTTAAAAACTTAGAACGTTATAAAAATATCCTAATTAAATAATTAGGGTATTTTTATAAGTTTTAGATTGAGTTTATACCGTTAAATATGTAAAATGAATGCAGCAAATTATCAACTTTTTAATAAGAAACAAAAACGGACTTTTATATGTTTTTTTATTACTAATTGCATTAGGTTTTACAGCACAATCTAACTCATACCATCAATCTAAATTTTTTAACTCTACAAATTGGTTTACAGGTAATATATACCAGACATCTACCAACGTGTCTACATATTTTTCTCTTCAAGATGAGAACAATGTATTATTAGAGGAAAATAAAAGGTTACGTAATTTACTTTTTAATGAAGGTATTGCTCGTCCAGATAGTATTGCTATTGACACCACTTTACCTTATAATGTAATTACAGCTAACATTATAAAAAATAGCTATTCTTTAAACAAAAACTACCCAACCATAAACGCAGGTAAAAACCAAGGCGTACAAGAGGATATGGGAGTTATAACATCTAATGGTATATTCGGAATTATAGACCATACTTCTTCTAACTTTGCTATAATACAAAGTATTTTAAATACAAAGTCTACCATAAATGCAAAACTGAAGAATTCTAATTATTTTGGATCTCTTATTTGGGACACAAAAAACTTTAACATGGTACAATTAACAGACATCCCTAGATTGGTAGACCTAAAAATAGGAGATACCGTTGTTACTGGAGCAATGTCTAGTATTTTCCCAGAAAACATTCCTATTGGTATTATCAAAGACTATAGTCTAAACAAGACAGAAAACTCGTATCATATTAATATAAGTCTATTTCAAGATATGTCTAATGTTAAAAATGTGTATATCATAAAAAATAAAAATATAGTTGAGATTAAAGAATTAGAAAAGAAAGTAGAATAATGGTAAATAATAAATTAGTACTACATATCATTAGGTTCTTTTTTCTTGTATTAGCACAAGTACTTGTGTTTAATAACTTAAACTTTTTAGGATACATAAACCCAATGGTTTATATCTTATTTTTCTATTGGTATCCGGTAAAAGAAAACAAAGCTATTTTACTTATTGCTAGTTTTTTTCTTGGACTAACTATAGATATGTTCTTGGACACAATGGCCATACATACTGCCGCCTGTGTAACCATAGCATATTTAAGGTCCGGAATTATGCGTTTTTGCTTTGGAGTTAACTACGATTTCCAAAATTTTAAAATGTCTTCTACTACCACATTACAGCAAGTAACATTTTTAGCTCTACTAATTTTTTTTCATCATTTAATTTTCTTTTCGCTAGAAATTTTCAGTTTCAGTAATTTGTTACTAATTTTAAAGAAAGTTTTAATTGTTGGCAGCGCAACTTTACTTCTTTGCTTGCTAATTAAGTCATTGTTTAGTACCCAGAAAAAATGAAAAAAGTACTATTATCATCTATCATTATCTTAATAGGTCTAACCTTTTTAGGACGATTATCTTATTTGCAAATTTTTAGCTTTTCTCCTAATCAAATTTTAGAAGATGCTGCTATAAAGGCTATTTATGACTATCCTGAACGCGGTTATATTTATGACCGAAATGGCAAATTACTTGTAGCCAACCAAGCTGCTTATGATGTAATGGTTATACCAAGAGACGTTAAATCGTTAGACACACTAGAGTTTTGCAATTTAGTTGGGATTGACAAAAGCACTTTCATTAAAAATATTAAAACTGCCAGAATACGATCACCTAGGTTGCCCTATGTAATGGTTTCGCAATTATCTAAAGAAGATTATGCAAGGCTGCAAGAAAAAATGCGTAAGTATGAAGGCTTTTATATTCAAAAACGTTCTCTACGCTATTACGATACCAAAAGTGCCGCAAACGCCTTAGGATACATTAGTCAGGTTACACCAGCAGATTTAAAAGCACATCCATACTATACTCAAGGAGAACTTAGAGGAAAAACTGGTATAGAAAAACAATACGAAGATGTTTTACGCGGTAGAAAAGGTGTAAAATACATTCAAAAAGATAGATTTAACAGAGATATTGGCCCATATAAAAATGGAACTTTAGACACCTTACCAGAACCGGGTAAAGAAATACAACTTACCATAGATAAAGACTTACAAGAATACGGAGAAAGATTAATGGTTGGCAAGCACGGCGGCATTGTGGCATTAGATCCAAGTTCTGGTGAAATTTTATCGCTAATCTCTGGCCCTACTTACGACCCATCTTTATTGGTTGGCAGAAAACGTTCTGCAAACTATAGCAAACTCTATTATGATAGTATTTCAAAACCAACTTGGGACAGAAGTTTACTAGCTCAAGAATCTCCTGGATCTCCGTTTAAAGTAATTAATGCTCTTATAGCTTTACAAGAAAATGTTTTGACACCAGAAGACCAAATACGTTGCTATAACGGATTTTATGTTGGTAAAAACAGAACTAAAAGAGGCTGCCATTGTGGTGGTGGTTTAAGAGATATGAATAGCGGTATTTACAAATCATGTAACGCTTATTTTGCTGGAACTTTTAAACAGATTTTTGATCATTTTGACACTACAGACGAAGCAATGGATGTTTGGCAAAAACACGTTAAAAGCTTCGGTTTAGGTGAATACCTAGGAACAGATTTACCTACCGGAAGTCGAGGTAGAATTCCCGGAAAAGAATATTATGACAAAATTTATGGCGATAACAGATGGTCTTGGTCATATATTGTTTCGCTTTCTTTTGGACAAGGAGAAGTTGCTGTAACCCCTATACAGTTAGCAAATATGACTGCAGCTATAGGCAACAAAGGATATTATTACACGCCTCATATTCTTAAAAAAATAGAAGGTAAGCCAATTACAAATCCTATGTATACGCAAAGAAAGTATACTACAATAGACAAAGAAAATTTTGATCCTATTATTAAAGGAATGGAAGCCGTATACAAAACGCCAGGTGGTACCGCACACTGGTTACAAGTACCCGGCATAGACATTGCTGGTAAAACAGGTACAGTAGAGAACTACACTAGAATAAACGGAGTTAGAACACAATTAACAGATCACTCTATATTTGTTGCTTTTGCTCCCGTAGAAAACCCGAAAATTGCAATAGCCATTTTTATAGAACACGGTTATTTTGGAGGTAGATACGCAGGACATATCGCTTCTTTAATGATAGAAAAATATTTAAAAGGAGAAATTACCAGAAAAGATTTAGAGAAGAAAATGCTTGAAAAAACTTTAGAAAAAGAATACGCAAAACCGTTTAGCGGCGAACCGTTTAAAATAAACGAAAGAAGCTGGTAAGTTTTTATAATTAAGCATTAAAACACAAGAAGAAAACTCCTTTATGGCTGGAAAAACTTTTTTAAAAAGAATAGATTGGCTTTCCGTATTTATATATTTTGCTTTAACCGCTATTGGCTGGTTAAGCATATATTCTAGTACATTTACAGAAAGTAATCCATCTCTTTTTGATTTTAGTACATTTTACGGAAAACAATTTTTCTTTATTTGTGTTAGCGTAATTGCCATTGTTTTTGTCTTTGCCACAGAAGCCAACTTATTTGAGCGGTTTTCTGGAATTATATATACAATTGGAATAGTACTCTTAGTAGGGTTATTTCCTTTTGGAAAAACTATAGCAGGTGCAACCTCATGGTACAACCTTGGCTTTTTTAACCTACAACCATCAGAAATTGCAAAAGTGGCAACAACACTTGCAATGGCAAAGTATTTAAGTGATATACAAACAGATCTTAGAAGACAGAAAGACAAACTATATGCTTTTGGAATATTAATTATACCTGCAATACTCATAGTTCTACAACCAGATCCCGGTAGCGGCGTAGTATTCTTTGCTCTAACTTTTGTATTGTTTAGAGAAGGCCTACCTCTTTATTATATGGCCATAGGCCTTGTTGTATTACTAATATTTGTAGCTACACTTAAATTTGGTACCATATGGGTTATTATTGGCGTAAGCATTTTAATTGCACTATTTTACTTAACAAAAAGAGAAAGAGTTAAAATATCTCCCTTGCCTGTTGTATTATTTTTTGCTGTTTCTGTATTAATCTCTTTTTCAGTTCGGTTTGTTTTTGATTCTGTTTTTGAACAACACCATAGAGATCGTTTTAACTTATGGTTACGTTTAGAAAAAGACCCAAAAAAGCTAGAGCAAATAAGAAAAACTATTGGATACAATACCTATCAATCTGAAAAAGCAATAGAATCTGGCGGTTTTACAGGAAAAGGCTTTTTACAGGGAACAAGAACTAAGGGTGATTTTGTACCTGAACAACATTCAGATTATATTTTTACAACCATAGGAGAAGAATGGGGATTTGTTGGCACAGGTACGGTAGTACTTTTATTCTCCATTTTACTACTGCGACTTGTATATATTGCAGAACGGCAGAAAAATGCCTTTAGTAGAATATATGGTTACGGCGTAATATCTATTTTATTTGTGCATTACTTAATTAACATAGGTATGGTAATAGGTCTTGTACCAACTATAGGTATTCCTTTACCATTTATGAGCTATGGAGGTTCTGGATTATTAGGCTTTACGCTGTTGCTCTTTATCTTTTTAAAACTAGATGCAAATAGATTAAAAGAGTGGGATTAAAACGTCCAGTCAGATAAATTAATTTCTTTTTCTAGCTTATCCTCTATTTCCTTTGGTAAAGCTTCAAAAAAATTAATACCAGTTTCCTTCTCTATTTTATCTACAGACACAACAAAAGAAGTTAATGGTTTTTTACTTTCTTTATGCGGTAACAAAAATGCAATTACTTTTAAGTTGTCTTTTTTTCCTTTTGCTATTATTTTATAAAAGTAATTAGGAACTGCAACATCTTCATCCCCTATTACATCCATATTTCCTTTTAAAACACCTCCTGTAACAACGTAAACCTCTTTGTCCTTATTTGCCCAGATACGTACCATTTTTTCTAAATCACCCCAAATACCAGCGTTAAAATCATTTTTTTGAGGTGTTATATTACTTGTGTAAAAAGTTTCGTTGTGTGCGTATACAGAGAATTTACGATCTCCTGCCGGACAAAGATGTCCTCTATCGTACCCAGAACGTTTGTAATTACGCCAATCTGCAGATTTTGTCTTTACTTTGGGGTCTTCTATAAAATAAGGTCTTTTTCTCTTGTCTTTAGTCAAGTCCTCTTTCTTTAAAGAATAGGCAACCCATTCTGCTTGCTCATATTTTTCATTATAAGATAGCGTATAATAATTATGCTTCACAATATCACCGGTAGTAGATGATGGCTGTAAATAATTTAGATCTTGAAGCTCTACATCAGTAACACTAACATTTTTATCTGTGTAAGTATCTGGAGTATAAAAGTTATTAAACAACCAAAAACCAACAGTACAAATAAACATCAAGACTATATATGTCGTTTTTTTATTCATACTACCTCTGTCAATTATGGTTAATTAAAATCTTTATTCAAAAATAAAGCTTCCAGGACAAACCTTGGAAGCTTTTAGTTTTTATATCAAAACGCCGTTTTTATTCTTTAATAGCAACTGTATAACCTTCAGAATCTTCTAAAGATTTTTTTCCAAGTATTTTGCCAATAGTAAAAGACGCATTAGACTTGCGCTCTGTATACTCTACAAAAAACTCATCTCCGTCTTGTGACCACAAAAAAGTAGTATCAAAATCTAAATCTCCATTATCAAATTCTTTATACGTTCCCATTCCGTCAGATGAAAACTTCCACTCATCTCTATATGTTTGCTCTGGTTGATTTTCAAAAGTAATAGAAGAATCATTTGCCCAAGTACCAACAATAGAAGAAGAATCGTCATCTTTAGAACAGCTTACTGCTAATGTAATTGCAAATAAAATAAGCGCTAATTTTTTCAAAATAAATAAATTAAGGTTAATTATAAAGTCTAAACGAATTTAATTCTATAAAAGTATTTTAAATAAAAAATGCCCAACATAAACAGTTGAGCATTTTAAAATAAGTGAACAAAAACACTAGCCCTTAATTGCAGCTATCTTTGTGTTATTTTTAATGTTATTCATTTTTAAATCTTTAAGCACACTAATTGCTTCTTCTACGTATACATCTCTAGATAGGTCATTATGCCATCTTTCTCTTTTCTCCTTTAAAACAGTGTCTTTTACAAAAAGATCTTTCTCATATCTTAACGATTCAAAAGTTAAATCTGTTTTATAGCTATAGATGTCCTTAAAGTGTTTTGACTTTTCTAATAGCACTTCTTTCTCTTTTTTATAATCACTATAACTTAGAGAAACAACATTCTCATCTTGCTGTTCTTTTAACCACTTTGCATTTTCCTCAATTAACTTTAACTGAGAATTACCTTCCATACGTTTAGTACTGTTCGCAATTGTTTCCTTGTAATCTATATAACCATTCCAAGGCTTATAATCTGCTGGACTAATTTTGTCCCAAGCTAAAGGGTTTTGCTGGTCTCTTTCTCCTAAATCTATGTAGCTATATTTGTCTGGCACAACAACATCACTCTTAACACCTTCTAATTGTGTAGAGCCACCATTTATTCTGTAAAATTTCTGCGTTGTTACTTTTAACGCTCCTAAATCACCATGCTCATTGCTACGTACTATATCTGATAAAGACCATACATTTTGCACTGTCCCTTTACCAAAAGTTTGCTTGCTACCAATTACAATAGCTCTTTTATAGTCTTGCATTGCTGCCGCTAAAATTTCTGATGCCGAAGCAGACAACTCATTTACCAACAATACTAATGGTCCATCCCATTGTATACGTTCGTCTTTATCTTCATGCACAACCTTTTCTTCTGTACCTGCAGAAGACTTTACTTGTACTACTGGTCCGTCTTTAATAAACAAACCTGCCATTTCTACAACAGTACGCAAAGATCCTCCACCATTATCTCTTAAATCTAAAACCAAACCTTCCATTCCGGCCTCTTTTAGTCTTTCTATTTCCTTAGCAACATCAGATGCTGCATTACGGTTGTTATAGTCTTTAAAATCAATATAAAACTTAGGTAAGTTTATAATTCCGTATTTATGATCTTCTTTTTCTACAGTAGCCGACTTAGCATAAGATTCTTCCATCTCTACTAAATCTCTAGTAATTTTTACAACCTGTACAGAACCATCTACTTTTTTAACTGTTAAGTATACATTAGTTCCTTTAGGGCCTTTCATCAACTTAATAGCATCGTTTAATTGCATTCCTGTAACATCTACAGGTTCTTCATCTGGTTTTTGACCAACTTTTACAATCTCATCTCCAACTTCTATATTCTGATCTCTCCAAATTGGACCACCAGATATCACTTCTACTATTTTTATTTCGTCTTTCTTCTTTTGTAATCGAGCTCCAATTCCTTCAAATTTACCAGACATACTAACATCAAACTTGTCTTTATCTTCTGGTGCAAAGTAATAGGTATGTGGATCAAAACCTTCTACAATAGTATTAATGTATTGTCCAAACCAGTCTTCACGATCGTACTCATTATTCACAAAGTCAAAAAAGTCATCTAAGGTTGTTTTAGTCAATTCTCTTGCCGATTTTTCTGCTTCCGTTTTAGAAAGTGGCTTTTCTTTATCTGTTAATTTACCATCAAAAGTGCTAATTGTTGCATATTTTAATTGCTTTCTCCATCTTTCTCTTAATTCTTTTTTAGTAGCTACAAATGTTTGATCTTCATAATCTATATCTATAGTTTCTTTAGTATCAAAATCAAAAGGCTTGCTTAAAATATCTTTATATATTCCTGATGCCTCATCCATACGCTTCATTAGTCTTTTATGAACTAAATTAAAAAAGCTTATGTCTGTATTTTTTATTTGGTCATCTATTTGAAACTTATATTTTTCAAACTCTTTTATATCGCTCTCTATAAAATATCTTTTTGTAGGATCTAAAACATCTATAAATTCTTCAAAAACCGAAACAGAGAAATCATCATTAATGTCTTTAGGCTCGTAGTGACCTTTTTCTAACATATATGCAATTATCTCTATCAGTAATTTATCTTTATCACTGTCGTTAACAGTATCTAAAGACTTATTTGTAAAACTGCAAGACGCTACAGCAAATAGCATTCCTAGCAACACAACAATTAAATTCTTTTTCATCTATTATTATTTTAACTTTTAGTAGAATTTGGATTCATTAGAAATCATATAAAAGCATATAATTCCTAATTATTTTACCAAGATACAGAAAAAACCATGCCAGTATAAAGATTGTAACAGTTTTTTAACCAATTTATGAATTTTTAAGATAGATTTTTTAAAAGCATTCTTGTAAACATATTAAAAACGTATTTTTACGGTATAAATTATAATCTTGATGCAAAAACCTTTAATATTAGTTACTAATGATGACGGAATTACAGCTCCCGGACTAAGATCATTAATAAAATTTATGAAAGAAATAGGCGATGTTGTTGTGGTTGCACCAGATAGCCCACAGTCTGGAATGGGCCACGCAATAACCATTAACAACACACTTTACGCAAATCTTATTGTTGTTGACGATGTAGATGGCGCAGAACAAGAATACAGCTGTAGTGGGACACCCGCAGACTGTGTAAAAATGGGACTTCAGGAACTCTTAGACCGCAAACCAGATTTATGTGTTAGCGGCATTAATCATGGGTCTAACTCCTCTATAAATGTAATTTATTCTGGCACAATGAGCGCCGCCATAGAAGCAGGCATAGAAGGTATACCCGCCATTGGTTTTTCTCTATGTAATTTTTCTTTGGATGCTAATTTTGAAGAAGCAAAACCATACATACAAAAAATTGTAACACAAGCACTTGCAAACGGAATTCCAAGAGGAGTTGTATTAAATGTAAATATTCCTGATGTTGAAAACGAACCATTAAAAGGCATAAAAATTTGCAGACAAGCGCGTGCCAATTGGAAAGAAAAGTTTGACAAACGTACCAATCCAATGGGTAAAGATTACTATTGGCTTACAGGTGAGTTTGAACTTTTAGATAAAGGTGAGGATACAGATGAATTTGCTTTAGCCAACAACTATATCTCAGTAGTACCTACACAATTTGATTTAACCGCACACCACACCATACAACAACTAAATAACTGGAACTTAAATGAACACTAAAAAAGAAATTATTATAGGGTTTCTTGTAGGCCTTCTAGCAAATACAGCAGGGACACTTTTATATATTGTTTTATTTTCTAAACTTGGTATTGAAGAAACATTTATTGCTGCTATAGAAAACGGGCATATTGGTAGTATTTTAGCGCTAGGTGCTATCTTAAATCTGGTTGCTTTTTTTCTTTTCTTAAAAATGAGAAGAGATTACAGAGCCAGAGGCGTTCTAATTGCTACTTTATTAACTGCTCTTGCTATTTTATACTATAAGATTTTTTAAAAAACACAATAGATTTAAATGAAATATTACATTATTGCCGGTGAAGCTTCAGGCGATTTACACGGATCTAACCTTATAAAAGCTATAAAAGCTACAGATACTAACGCCAATATTAGATGTTGGGGAGGCGATCTTATGCAGAAAGCTGGCGGAGAGCTAGTTAAGCATTACAAGAGCATGGCTTTTATGGGCTTTATAGAGGTTCTAAGTAATATTACCACGATTTCTAAAAATTTAAAATTTTGTAAAACCGATATTGACGCCTTTAAACCCGATGCCATAATTTTTATAGATTATTCTGGGTTTAACCTGCGTATTGCAAAATGGGCAAAAGAAAATAAATACAGAACAAATTACTATATATCTCCCCAAATATGGGCTTCGAGAGAAGGTAGAATTTCTAAAATAAAACGAGATATAGATGCAATGCACGTTATTCTTCCATTTGAAAAAGATTTTTATGAGAAAAAACACAATTACCCTGTACATTTCGTTGGCCACCCGCTTTTAGATGCTATAAGTCAACAAAAATTACCTAATGAAGCTAATTTTAGAGCTACCAATAATTTGGATCCAAAAAAGCCCATTATAGCGCTATTACCAGGCAGTAGAAAACAAGAAGTACAAAAAATGTTAGATGTTATGCTTTCTGTAACACCTTCTTTTCCCGACTATCAATTTGTAATTGCTGGTGCTCCTAGCTTAGATCTTGATTTTTATGCCCCTTTTTTAAAAAATCCTCAAGTTAATTTTGTTTCCAACCAAACTTATAGCCTATTAGCCTTATCAACAGCTGCATTAGTTACAAGCGGCACCGCTACATTAGAAACTGCATTGTTTAAAGTGCCACAAGTAGTTTGCTATAAAGCGCATTGGTTATCTTACTACATTGCAAAAAAAATTATTACACTAAAGTATATTTCTTTGGTGAATTTAATAATGGATAAAGAGGTAATTAAAGAGTTAATACAAGATGATTTAACTACAGAAAATCTTAGTTCAGAATTACACAAAATATTATCTAAAGACACAAGAGAAAAACTGTTTGAAGAGTATTATGCATTAGAGAAAAAACTGGGAGGCACAGGTGCTAGTAAAAAAGCAGCTGAGTTAATTGTTGCTAGCACAAACACTAGTACGTAAAAATCTCAATAAAATTTACTAAATTTGGTAACCAAGAGCCCTAAATTTTTCTTGGAATGATCCGTAAAGCAACTATTCTTCTTTTAATACTATCGCTAAGCAGCTGTGTATCTAAAAAGAAAACCACCTACAGTAATGATCGCAAAGTTAGTGTTGCGCCGTCTAAAGTTATTATACAAAGAAATTCTTCTCCTAGAGCAGAAAGAAAAGCTGAAGAAGCTTTAGTAGAATTAAAAGCTGATAAAGTTATTAATTCTGCTTTAAATTTTTCTGGAACCCCTTACAAATACGGAGGCACTACAAAAAGAGGTATGGATTGCTCCGGCCTTTTATATGTTGCCTTTTCTGAACACGACATATCTTTGCCACGAGTTTCTTACGTTATGGCTAATGAAGGCAAAGAAGTTCGTGTAAAAGATGTAGAAAAAGGGGATTTGCTTTTTTTTAGAACTTCTAAAAAGAAAAAAAGGATTAACCACGTTGGTTTAGTTGTTGCCACAGACAATGACGAAATTAAATTTATACACGCAAGCACTTCTAGAGGTGTTATTGTTTCATCTTTACGAGAAGGCTATTGGAATTATGCCTTTGTAAAAGCAACAAGAGTACTATAATCTATGAAGCCGTTTGAGTTTATTTCGGTAAAATTAGCACTGTGTCTAATTACCGGAATACTCTTGCAACAACTACTTAAAATAAGTGTAACCGTCTCTTTTTGCATTCTATTATCACTTATTGTAATACTAGGGTTTCTTTATATTACATCTAAAAAAAGGGCTTTACGTTTTGGTATTATTGCTGCAGTAACAACTATTGCATTAGGTGTATGTACCAGCAGCACATCAAACCCTAAAAACAACAGGTTACATTACACAAACAAGGCATATTCTTCTATTCCCTTATGGCATTTAAAGATAGATGAAACTTTAAAACCTAACCCTTACAGCAAAAGATACATTGCAACTATTAAAAGTATAAACGGTGAAAAATCGTTTGGAAAAATTTTACTCAATGTACCTATAGACTCCACTTCTACCAATTTTAAAGTTGATGACGAATTAAATAGTATAGGTGATGTAGTAAATACCAACAAGCCACTAAATCCACATCAATTTAATTATGCTTCTTACCTAGAGGATTTAGGAATATATCATCAAATAGAAATAAAACAAAATTACACACGAATACAGTCGACCTCTAAAACACTTAAAGGACTAGCCGCTACAGCACGCGAAAACATTATAACAAAGCTCAACGCTGCAAACTTTAACAAACAAGAATTAAGCATAATTAAAGCGCTTTTATTAGGTGAACGCAACAATATAGATCCAGATACATTAACTGCGTATAAAAATGCTGGAGCAATACATATTTTAGCATTATCTGGGTTACATATAGGTATTCTTTTATTGGTTCTACAGTTTCTATTGTCGCCTTTAGAATATTTACCAAAAGGAAAAATAATAAAGCTTATTACAATAGTTATTCTACTATGGAGCTTTGCATTACTCGCCGGTTTATCTAGCTCACTGATTAGAGCTGTAACTATGTTTACTTTTGTTGCGTATGCCTTATACTTAAATAGGCCTACAAGTTCTTTTAATATTTTAGCCTTATCACTTTTCTTTATATTGTTACTACAACCAAATTTATTGTTTTCTGTAGGTTTACAAATGAGCTATGCTGCTGTGTTTTCTATTGTTCTTTTTAATCCTATTTTTCAAAAAGTATGGGAACCTAAATATTGGTTAACTTCTAAAATATGGCAATTAACAACGGTTAGTTTTGCTGCGCAACTTGGTGTTTTACCTATCAGTTTATATTATTTTCATCAATTTCCAAGCTTATTTTTTATAACCAATTTAGCTATTATTCCTTTTTTAGGAATTATTCTAGGCTTAGGAATTGTTGTTATTGCATTGGCCTTATGCAATGTGTTACCCACATTTTTAGTACAGATTTACAATAACATTATTTTAGCAATGAATACCGTTGTAAAATGGGTTGCCACTCAAGATGCTTTTTTAATTAAAGATATTTCTTTTAACAAACCCCAAGTACTATTAAGCTATGCTGCATTAGTATTACTTTTAATGGTTATTGCTAAAAACAATTTTAAAAGAACAGCTTTATTACTTTGTAGCATTGCCCTTTTTCAAGGGGTTATTATTTTTTACAACTACAAAGCAAATACCCAAGAACGCTTATATGTGTTGCACAAAAGCAGGAACACAATTTTAATGCATCAAACTGGGAAAACATTAAAAATAGTATCTTCTGACTCAGTAAAAAACAACCAGACATTTAACGCCATACGTATTGCTGAACGCATAGACGCAACATCTAGGTTAAAACTTAAGAACAACTACAATTATAAGGGCCATACTATTATTATAGTTGATAGTTTAGCTGTTTACCCAACTACAAAAAACAATACTATTTTACTAACACAGTCTGCGAAGCTAAATTTAGATCGCTTAATTACGGAAGTGAACCCTAAAGAAATTATAGCAGACGGTAGCAATTATAAAAGTACCGTTAGCCTGTGGAGAAAAACTTGTTTAAAAAGAAAAATCCCTTTTCACTATACTGGTGAAAAGGGATTTTATGTTTTTGATTAACACTGATATTTTTACTTTATACCGTGCATCATTTTCTTTATTTTACCATTTAACAGCAACATTATTACTCCGGCACCTGCAGGAATTAATGTGAATATTAAAAAGAAAGTAGATAAGCCATATTCTTCTGAAATTGGATCAATATAACTTCCGGTCCAACCACCAATTACACCTGCCAAGAAATTAGATATAAACCAAATTCCGAACATAATACCTACAAATTTCACTGGTGCTAGTTTACTCACATACGATAGACCTACCGGAGATACACATAGTTCTCCTAAGGTATGAAAAAGATATGCTAAGACTAGCCAAATCATACTTACAGATGCCGTTTTAGCTCCTTCTGGAATACCTGAAGAACCATAAGCCAATGTTGCAAAACCAACACCAACCAATATTAATCCTAAAGCAAACTTAACAGGACCAGATGGGTTGTATTTAGACTGCCAAATTTTTGAAAATAAAGAAGCAAATACAATAATAAACAACGAGTTAAGTACAGAGAACCAAGAAGCAGAAACCTCTACCTGTGAGCTTTTAACCTCTGTTACCTTTGCTGTAACTGTATCTTCTGTAGCTTCACTAACATAGCCTAAGTCTTGCGTAAGCTTTAACTGTACAGTAGTACCTGCAACAAAAGTAGTATCTTTTGATAACGCTAATCTTTGCTGTAAAGCTTCATTCTTTTGATTTTCAAAAACTAAAGAAGCGTACGTATTATCTTTCCAAAATAATCCTTTAGCTGGCTGTTCTTTTAAGTCTGTTATTTCAGCATTAAAAAAGTAACCAATAGCATTTTTATCTTCATTTAATAAGTTACCATCTTTAACAGTGTTTCCTAAATTTAAACTATCTGCAGGATTATAAAACTCGTATTTGTTATTCACTTTTACATGTACAACATCGCCTACAACTAAAGGGTCACTAGTTCTAACCTCTTTAATTTGTTCTACATTGTTCACATCTGTGTAAGCTACTGCGTAAGATGTAGTCTTATAATCGTTTTGTAACATCCAAAGTACCAAAACCCAAACAATAACAAAACTAGACGCCAGTACAATATTGGCCGTAGAATATTTAGAGAATGTCTTTTTAAACAATAAGCTTAATACGTATGTAATAATACCTAAAGGAATAATAACAATAATACTGTTTATGACTTTAAATGCGGTAGCAGAAGACCCCTCTAAAACTCTTTGTGTATAATCACCAGCAAAAATGGTCATAGAACCACCTGCTTGCTCAAAAGCCCACCAAAAAAATGTTGTAAATATGGCAAAAATACCAATCACTATCATTCTATCAGATACTACTTTAGATTTAGAAACTCCACCTACAAGCTCTTCTACCGTTTCTTCTAATTTTTCAGCATCATCCTCAATTGTACCTTCTATACTCTTATTTGTATTGGGTTTTAGACCAATTTTTCCGAATATTTTCTGTGCCAAATAGAATTGCACCATTCCAATAAACATAAAAACACCAGCCAAACCAAAACCATAATGCCATCCTATTTTTTCACCCAAGTAACCACACAAAAGAATACCTAAGAAAGAACCCGCGTTAATACCCATATAGAATATGGTATAACCAGCATCTTTTTCTTCTCCTTGAGTTTTATATAACTGACCAACGATTGAAGAGATATTCGGCTTAAATAAACCATTACCAATAATTAACAATGTAAGTCCGGCGTAAAAAAACCAGTGTGTAGATCCTTCTAGAGCCATAGAAGCGTGACCCAAGGTCATTATAAAAGCACCTAATATTACTGCATTTCTAAATCCTAAAAATTTATCTGCAATGTACCCACCAATAATTGGCGTTAAATACACCAAACCAATATACCAACCATATAATATAGTTGCGTCTGCTCTTTCCCAACCCCATCCTTCATTTAATAAAGATGATGTTAAAAAAAGCACCAATAACGCACGCATTCCGTAATAACTAAAACGCTCCCACATTTCAGTAAAAAACAACACAAAAAGCCCCGATGGGTGCCCTAATACTGTTTTCTGATTAGTTTCAGATCCTCCGTATTTAAATTCCATATATAATTAGTTAGTTTATAAATTTGATTTCATCAAAAATAACAGATTTAAAGCATATTTTAATCAATTCCAAAACAAGAATAATTCGCCTTAAATTATTAAATTCATAAAATGCTTTTAAGAAAGACCAAGTTTACTAATAATTTTAATAAATAGTAAACTTTTTATCTTAAATATTGCAATTAGACAGGTAAAACTGACATATATATGAGCAAAAGAAAATTGATACATTATGTTTATCTTTGACACCTGAAAAAAACCAACTATGATTACCCCTATTCAAGGATTTTCTAAACTTACCAAAGAAGAAAAAATAAACTGGATTACAGAAAATTATACTAAAAATTCTGCGCACACCAAAGAAGTTTTAAAAGTATACTGGAACTCTGATACCAAGTTGCAAAAATTACATGATGAGTTTATAGAAAATACCATTTCTAATTATTATTTACCACTGGGTATTGCTCCTAATTTTTTAATTAACAACAAGCTCTACGCTGTACCAATGGCAATAGAAGAGAGTTCTGTTGTTGCAGCAGCAAGTAAAGCGGCTAAGTTTTGGCTTTCTCGTGGCGGATTTAAAACCACAATTTTAGGAACTGAGAAAGTAGGACAAGTACATTTTATATTTAAAGGCGATTCTAAAAAATTAGAATCCTTTTTTAATAGCATTAAACCACTACTTATTAGCGACTCTAACGAGCTTACGACTAGTATGAAAAAACGTGGTGGCGGTATTTCCAAAATTGAACTGCGCAACAAAACAGCAGATCTAGCGAATTATTATCAATTACATTGCACTTTTGAAACCTTAGATGCAATGGGCGCTAATTTTATAAATTCTTGTTTAGAGCAATTTGCTATAACACTAAAAAGAGAGGCTTTACTTTATTCTGATTTTTCTAATACTGAAAAGAACATAGAGGTTGTAATGAGTATCTTATCTAACTACGTACCCAATTGTATCGTAAGAGCAGAAGTAAGTTGTAAGGTTGAAGAATTGAATGAAGATGCAAATATAAAATCGTCTCAACTTGCTGAAAAATTAGTACAAGCAGTAACCATTGCTAAAGTAGAACCATACAGAGCTGTTACCCACAACAAAGGTATTATGAACGGCATTGATTCTGTTATACTTGCCACGGGTAACGACTTTAGAGCTATTGAAGCAGGAATACATGCATACGCAAGTAGAAATGGAGCATACAGTAGTCTTACAGATGCAAGCATAGAAAACGGTATATTTAGATTTTGGATTGATATTCCTCTTGCATTAGGTACTGTAGGCGGATTAACAAATTTACATCCCTTGGTAAAAGTTGCTTTAGAGATTTTACAAAAACCAAGCGCTAAAGAATTAATGCAAATAGTTGCTGCAACTGGTTTGGCTCAGAATTTTGCTGCACTACGCTCCTTAGTAACTACCGGTATACAAGAAGGGCATATGAAAATGCACCTACTAAATATACTAAATCAACTTGGGGCAACAGATAAAGAAAAACAATTACTTACAACTCATTTTAAAACAAATACCGTAACGCATAGCGCTGTAGTTACTGCCTATAACAATTTAAAAAATGACTAAAGAGTTTTATAGTAATGGTAAATTATTACTTACTGGTGAATACGTTGTTTTAGACGGCGCACTTAGTCTAGCTGTACCCACTATTTATGGCCAAAACTTACTAGTTACCAATACAAATGAAAATTACATTAGCTGGAAAAGTTTAGATGTTCATAATAACACTTGGTTTAGTGCTAATTTTAATAGCAGCGACTTAGCCATTTTAAACACTGATGAAAAAGACAAAAATTGGAGTAACACAGCTAAAACACTCCAAGCTATTTTAAAAGAAGCACAAATTTTAAATCCTAATTTTTTAAAAGACAACAAAGGCTTACTAGTTGAAACAAAATTAGATTTCCCTAGAGATTGGGGTTTAGGCTCTTCTTCTACGCTTATTAATAATATTGCGAGTTGGGCTGCCGTAAATGCTTTTGACTTATTAGAAAATACTATGGGCGGCAGCGGTTATGATATTGCTTGTGCACAGAACAATACTCCTATTTTTTATCAGAAGATAAAAAATAAACCAACAATTAATGCTGTAAACTTTAATCCCGCTTTTACAGAACACATCTACTTTATACACCTGAACAAAAAACAGAATAGCAGAGATGCAATTTCTACATACAAGCAATGCACGTTTAACAAAGAAGAACTAATTAAAAACATCAATCAAATAACTAAAGAGATAAGCACTACAACATCTTTAACTGTTTTTGACACACTTATAACACAACACGAAGAACTGCTATCTAAAGCTTTAAAAACACCTGCAGTTAAAGAATTATTGTTTGCAAATTATAATGGCGCAATAAAAAGCTTAGGTGCTTGGGGAGGAGATTTTATACTTGCTACAGGAGATAAAAACACTCCTGCCTACTTTAAGGAAAAAGGATACAGTACCATTTTTAAATATACCGATTTTATAAAATAAAAAAGCCTCCAAATTGGAGGCTTTTTTTATGATTTTATGCGAAGTTCTACTAGTAGAACATTTGTCTGTTATCTTCTATTGTAGCAGACTTCTTTAATGCGTTGTATACAGCAGAATTTACTCTCTGCATAGCTGTTGTCTGTACCATATTAGAGTAAGTACTGTAATTATCTAACTTAGGAGCTTCTTCCTTTTTAGTTACAGTTACCATAAACACTCCTGTTTCACCTTGTAATAAACCAGACGTTTCGCCTTCTTTAAGACCAAAAGCATTACCTACAACGAAAGGCTCTCTACCTGCACCAGGAATAGTTGGCGACTTCATAGTTAAAGCCGAAGCAGTAGAAGCAGATATATTATTAGCTTTAGCAATAGCCTCTAAGTCTTTACCTTTGTTCGCTGCAATAATTTGTGCTGCCTTTTTCTCTTTTCTTAATTTAGGCAATACAATAAAAGATGCATCTTCTGCAGACATTAAACCTTCTTTGTATGTACCTGTTAACTGAACAACAGCATAACCGTTATTTACAGGAAAACGTTTAATATCACCAACTTCAGAATCTTCATTAAAAGCCCATTGTACAATTGCTCTCTGCGCAGATAAACCTGGAAGATTTTCATCCATTGCTTTTATCTTATTTACAGGTCTTGCAATAAATTTTTTCTCTTTAGATAATTCTAAAAATGTTTTATCACTAGCCTTAGCATCACTCTCGAATTGTGTAGCTGTTGTAAACAATGCATTACTTGTAGCTACAGAAGCTTCAATAGTTCTTGCTAAAGTTGCAATACGAACTAAATCTTGTTTATCATCAACCTTTACAATATGGTAACCAAATTCAGTTTCTACCATACCTATATAACCAACTTCATTACCAAATATGAATTCATCAAACTTAGGAGTCATTCTTCCTTTTTGATTATAACCTAAATCTCCACCTCTTGGGCCAGATGTCCCATCAGAATTATCACGAGCTAATACAGAAAACTCAACATCTCCTTTTTTAGCATCTTTTAATAATTCGTCTGCTCTTTTCTTAGCTTCTTCTTTTGTTCTTTTTACTTCAGGGTTTGCTCTTTCTGCACCTTCCCAAGCAACAAGTATGTGACTCGCTTTAACGTTACCTTCTTTTTTCTTCTCTATCATTTTAGTAACCTTAAAAGAGTTACCATCACGGTAAGGTCCGTATACATCACCAACGTTTAACGCCATTAATGTATCTGCAAATTTTGGAGAAAGAACATTTTTAGTTTTAAATATAGTATCGTATTTTAAATCTGAATTAATATCCAAAAATTCACCAATATTTTTAGTGTTTCTAAAACCTAAAACGGTGTCCTTATATTCTACTTTATCCTTAAGTAAAGTAAGTATTTCTTCTTTAACAGCTTTTTCATCTTCTAAAGACGGCTTTTCTTCAAAATAAACAAACTGAAAATCTCTTGCTTTTTCTTGTTTAAAATCATCTTGATGATCTTTTATATAAGAAGATATTTCTGACTTGCTCACAGCTACAGAACTGTCTGATATAGATGTATAAGGTACTCTTACGTATTTTACATCTATTTTATCGTTTGCTAATTTATAGTCTAACTCTCCTTCTTTTAAAGTAGCACCTAAGCCTGCTTTAATTAAGTTAAAGTAAGTTTGCTCTTTTGCTGCTTGCATTATAGCTACTTCTTGTTGCAACCATAACTGGTATTGTGCAGGACTTTCTTCTTTTAACGTAGAAATAAATTCTTTAAAAATATACTCATCAAAAACACCATTCTCATCTTGGTACTGTGGATTTTGAGTAAAACCAGGATTAGATGCAATAAAGTTTATAATTTGATCTTGTTCTATATCTATTCCTAAATCATCAAACTCATCGCTTAAAATAGCATTTCTTACTTCTTGATCCCAAACTGTGTTTACAACCTGCATAGAAGTTGCACCAGCTCCAAAACGATTAGAAGCAGACTCTACCTCTCTTCTAAATTTATCAATAGAAATATCTTTTCCATTAACTTCTGCTACAGTTGTTCCAGTTTTTTCACCAGACATACCGTTAGCACTAAAAATACCAGAGATAACAAACGCAAATAACGCTAAACCTATAATTAGGATTAATATCGTAGTTCTCTTTCTTATGTTCTCTAAAATCGCCATTTTATAAAATGTTTAAAATCAGTGCGCAAAAATACCATTTCTTTTTGGGTTTAAAAATTTAATTTTTATCAAATTTTTAACACAAAAACCCTACTCCTTTTCAAGTATATGCAAGGTTACCAAATCTATTTTGGTATTTGACACCTCTATTATTTTAAAATTGAAGTTTTCAACTTTTATTTCTGAGTCTTTTTCTGGAATTTCACCAGTTTCATTTACAATTAAACCACCTAGTGTTTCATACTCATCACTTTCTGGAAGTTCTAATTTATAATTTTCATTTACATAGTCTACATCTAACCTTGCCGAAAACTTATATGTTACTTCATCTATCTGTTCTTCAACCAAGTCTGTAGTATCATGCTCATCCTCTATCTCGCCAAAAAGCTCTTCTACAATATCTTCTACTGTCATTATACCAGATGTGCCACCATACTCATCTAACACAACAGCAACACTTTTTCTTTTCTTTATTAACGAATCCAGAATATCACTAACCAACATTGTTTCTGGTACAAATTCTATTGGCAAAAGTATTGTTTTTATTGTCTTTGGTTTTTTAAACAACTCAAAAGAATGCACATACCCAATAATGTTATCAATGGTTTCTTTGTACACCATTATTTTAGAAAACCCAGTTTCTGTAAACAATTTAGTTAAGTTTTTAGGAGAATCATGTAATTCTACAGCAATAATTTCTGTACGAGGAACCATTACCTCTCTTGCCTTAACCGCAGCAAATTCTAATGCGTTTTGGAAAATTTGAATTTCTGAATCTACTTCATCCTCCAATGTAACTGTTTCTAGCTGCTCTGTAATATAATCTCCTAATTCTACTTTACTAAAAGCAAGCTGACTATGATCGCCGCCTGTTTTAAAAAAGATTCTTAAAATAAAGTCTGATACTTTTATAACAAAATTAGAAATCCAAGAAAAAAATAAATAGAAAAAATAAGCAGGTATTGCTAATATTTTAAGCAGCGAATTCGCATAAATCTGAAAAAGCACTTTAGGCAAAAACTCTGCGGTAATTAAGATAACCAAAGTAGATATTATGGTTTGCGACAACAAGCCAAAATCTACCAATACCGCATCAAAAAAAACGCTACCAGTAGGCAACATACCTAAAAACCAAGCCATAAGTAAATCTCCCATATACATACCGTATATTACTAAAGAGATATTATTACCTATTAACATTGTTGCAATAAACTTAGAGGGTTTTGCAGTTAACTTAGACAATACCGTAGACAAAAAACCATCTTGCTTCTTCTCTATCTCTAAATGTATTCTATTAGCAGATATAAAAGCAATCTCCATTCCTGAGAAAAATGCAGAAAGCAATAATGATACAACAATAATTAAAATTGAAGTTCCCAAGATTATGATTTAGTATTATCTTCTTTCCTTTTTTCAAATTTTTTACGATAATGTCTACGAAAAAAGAACATCCCTAAAGAAACCACAGCAAAGAAAGCAAATAAATAAAATTCTTGACCAGTGTTCCATAAAGTAAACACCTTATAAATGGATAATAAAAAAACCCCCAAATACAGAACCTCCGTATACTTTAATATTTTCATCATATTTCCTCGTCTTTTATTGTTTTTAAACCTGTTGTTTTATGTGCATTTACTTGTTTTAAATCCTTATCAGAATCAAAACCTTCACCATACATTACAGATTCGTCCTCAGGATTTATAAACTCAAATTTCTCCTGAGTAAATATCCATTTATTAGTCTGGTCATAATACAACTGAGGCGTCTTAAATTGCTTTCCGTCATGCGTATTAATAATCACATTTCCCTGTAAACTTATTAATTTTGTAGTAGAATAACTAATGCCATAATCGGCTGTTATAGTACTCTTTTGATTTTTATCATCAAAAAACTCAACTTCTAATCCTTTTGGAAAAACTTCTCTAGGAAAGCTAAGGTTGTTAAAGTCTTCTCTAACAGGAGCCGTAAGCACTGCCAATACTTTTGACGTTACCGCCTTTTTGTTTTTAACTGGATCTGTAGTTTCTGTATACGTAAAAACTAAATCATTTGCCACACCTTGCGGATATACTGCTTTTTTAGCCTCTACACCTACACGTTCGTAATTATCATTACACGAAAAAAGCATTGCCATAAAACAAATTATGGCAATGCTCTTTAAAAAATTATATGTCCTTATTTTAATCATCTTATAGGTTAGGCACCTTTACACTACCACCAACCCAACAGTTAAAGGTAACAGTCTTACCTTGCATATTGTTAGAGAAAATATCTGTTTTAGTAGGTGCTCTTTGAGAGTAACTACTCGCTGCAGATGCAGAAGCAGACTTTAAAGAAGGATCTACTCTACCTGCTTTACGCGCTAATTCAGCAGCTTTCCAGTTTACAGCTAATTTCTCGAATCTTGTAGAACCACAATCGTTAGCACTACTAGAAACCAATCTAGCCATTAATAAATAAGCTCTACCATTAGATGGGTTTGCCTCTAAAGACTTACCTGCATATCTGTAAGATGTAGACTTACTAATTCTGCTATAACTATTAGCTATTTTGTATAAAATATTTGCTTTCTTATAAGAATCTGTTTCTAACTCACTAGCTTTTGTAAAATCTGCTAAAGCACCTTTACTATCACCTGACTTTAATTTTAAAGATGCAGAGTATAGGTACGCATTTGCAGATGGCTCCATAGCCAATTGCTTTTCAAACAATTTTTTAAACATTGGAGAATCTAAACAATCTTTAGAATACATTCTACTTACTGCTCTTTTTACCCATGTAAGATCGTTTTGCTTTTCTTCAAAATTCTTCTCGTATAATGGAATTAAGTTTTCACAGTTTGCTAAATCACCTAATTTAGAATCTACACTACTAGCAATTTTACCATAGTTTTCTGAATTTGCACTTGAAACTCTTAAAAGTTGCTTTTCCTTTTTTGTTAAAGTACCAGCATCTTCTTTAGGTAATAACTTTGTAATAGTTGCAACCAACTCTTTATTCTCTTCTTCTATTTTTTCTGTCACATCATCGTAAACATCAAAAACAGTTTGTAACTCCTCTTTACCAGCTTTGTGTAAATCTACCAAACTAGAGAAGTAAAGATATAATGCTTTTGGACTTTTAAAATGCTCTTTATCTTCTGTAAAAGCAATATGTAAAGCCGCATAATCTTCTGCGTCTGTAGACATTTTTTCATCATACTTTAACAATTGCTTGTCAATAAGAATTTCTGCCTTCGATACTTTAGTTGGGTAGTATTTGATATAATTATCATAAACTCCCAATAACATATTTACAAACTCAGTTTTTTCTGCTCCGGCAGCATTCTTTATTTTATGCTTTAAGATACGCTCGCCATATTGAAAGTTTGCTTGGTGATAATCTGGACATGCATCATACACCTTTTTCCATGGTCCATAAGCAGCATCGTAATTTTTAACTTTTGCATCTTGTGCATACAACTGAAAATTAGTAGCACATTCTGATTTGTCTACTGTTGCCGCAGCCGTTTCTTGAGCATAGCTTACACCCATAACGCTTATAAAAGCAATCGCTATAAAGTAAAGTTTCTTTTTCATCTTAAATTGGTTTTTATTAATGGTTATAAACTCTTTTAATTAATTGTTCTCTTATTAAACCACTTAGAGTTTAATGATATCCCTAGATTAATTTTAAAATAGTTTTCCTGTATTAAGTCCGCACTAGTTGTTCCTCTTTTTCCTATTTCAAATCCTATATTAATATTAGAAAAAGGATCATTAGTAGCGTTCATTGGTAATCCTACTCCAAAAGTTATGCCAAAGTCTTTAATATCCTCATTGTTCACTACCATTCCAGAGTTAATATACTTAGCTCCAGCTCTGTATGTTACTCTCTTGTAATAATCTGTAAAAGAAGTATAGTCTGGTGTATAAAAGCCCCCAACAGCAAACCTTGAAGAATTTTTATAAGTTAAATTATCTACTGTAAAAAATGGAGCCGTATAGTCTTCTAGTTTTTGCGCACTATACTCTGTACCAACAAACCATTTTCTATCTTGTCCAAAACCTAAGCCAATTGTTGTAGTTGTAGGTATTGTCACGCCCCTATTTGCTAAACCTAAGCGATCTAGATCTACATCTATAGTTTCGATTTCTTGTCCTGTACTAGAAGAAAAAGAACCTATTGTTTTTGTGTTATCAGATGATAAATTATTCTGTGTTTCAACACCAAAATAAGTATTCATTCTAATCTTCTCTGTAAGCATTGGTGTATAATTAGCGGATATCTTAAAGTTAGCACCGTTTACTTTAGACTCTCTAAAATCGAACGTCCCAAACTGCACATTTTCTACATCTTGCACTCTATTGGTTTCTATAGAACCAAAATTAAAATTAGTAGTTATACCAACAGTTAAATCTTCTATAATTCTTGCTCCTACAGAAAAGAAAACGGTATTAACACCACCTTCTCCAGTGTATTTATTTGTTATTAGGCCTGCGTTTGGATCTGTAAAACTAGATTCTACCTCGTAACCAACAGAACTAAAAGGCTTGATCCCGAAACCTACACCTACTTTATTTAATATAATTGGAAACCCAATTGCCAAATAATCTAGACTAGTTACAGAAGAATTTTGCTTTGTATCTGATCCTTTTAAAGCTGACTCTCTTCTAGATAATGAAGCGGTATAAGTAGTTCTTCCAAGCCCTCCATAAGCCGCTGGGTTGTTTAGGTTTATATGGATGCTATCTGCATACATACTAATACCCCCCATCATTTGATTTTCTACTGAACCTATTGATCTTAAATCTCCCAATCCAAAGTAAGAATATGGAGAAACTGTACCGTTTTGAGCGTAAATAGTACCTGCCATACAGCATACTATTGCAATAATTATTTTTCTTATCATTTAGTTTTTGTTGTATTCCAGCAAATAATTAAGTCCGTCTAGGAGAAAATTGGAATGCGCAAATATGGTATTTTTTAATCGTTTTGACAAAAAATGAGCGTCGCCACCTGTTAAAATAACTGTTAAATCTGCAAATCTAATCTTATATTCGTTAATTACACCATCAATTTCTAAACAAATTCCATTAACAACTCCGCTTTTCATACTCGCGCTTGTAGAATCTCCAATTAACTTAATTTCACCTTCCTTCTCTAGTAATGGCAAATTAGCAGTCTGGTTGTGCATTGCCTTAAAACGCATAGCAACTCCTGGAGAAATTGCCCCTCCTAGATATTCTCCATTTTTATTTATAAAATCGTAGGTAACGCAACTTCCCGCATCTATAACCAATGTATTCTTATTTGTGTATTGATAAAAAGCTGCTGTAGTTAAAGCAATACGATCTACACCTAAAGTTTTTGGAGTACCATATAAATTTTTAAATGGTATTTTGGTTGATGCACTTAATGTTTGCACATTACAATAGATGGCAAGCTTTGTTATTTCATCAGATCCTAACGCCCCTACTGTAGAAACAATAGCATTTTTAATATCTGGAAACTCCTGAAAAACCCGTTTCACTTCTTTTAAAAAAAATTGAAGCTCAAAAGATTTAGAAGTTAAAAACTCATTTCCTTTATAAACCGCCAATTTTACTGAGGTATTACCTGCATCTACAATTAAATTCATCTTGCAAATATTATAAAATTAAAAAAAATAAAATCTTTTTTTTGTTTTTTGTTTGGATATACGAAAATAGCAATTATATTTGCACCCGCTTAACGGCATGGTGCCTTAGCTCAGTTGGTAGAGCAATGGACTGAAAATCCATGTGTCCCTGGTTCGATTCCTGGAGGCACCACTTTAAAAACCCGATCAGAAATGTTCGGGTTTTTTTATTTTATTCACCCTATGCAACAGCACTTTATATATTTTCTT
>NZ_JAMCOJ010000006.1 GCF_023476645.1 Cellulophaga sp. 20_2_10 | reverse complement strand
GCGTCTTAGTCCGGAGACCAATACAACAGAATATGAGTACCTTACTTTAGTAGAGAGACAATCTACCTTAGAGCCGCTTTCTATTGTTAGTGCCAATAAATCGGATATTATTTATCCAGGAAGCATTTTACGAGGTTCTTCTTTTATGGATGCAGCTTATGATCCTATTGTACTTAAAAATGAGTTTAATAAAGTTCAACTTTCCTTAACACTTAGAGGAAAAAATTTGCCAGTAAGTTCATCAACCTCTCCGGCTTTAAGTAATGTTAGAATAACATTAAACGGATTGTTGGAAAATAGCCAAGCACTAATTGATTATACGGCTGTACCAAGTTTTTATAGTTACGAGAGTAACTCAGTAACAACCCAGGAAAGTTTTAATAAGACTTTGGATATACATGTTAAGGCAGATGTGCTAGGAGGTTTGGTTTCTTCTAGTTTTAATTTTAGTCAGAGTAGTGGTACACTTTCTAGTAAAAAGTATGTTGTTGTAGAAGTGCGTCAGTGGTTTTATAATGCCTCTATAGATCCCAAAAATTATACCCAATGGATAGAAGGTGATATGGATACAGAAGATTTAGGATCTCATGAGCCATTATACGTGAGTAGTGTTGACTATGGTCGAGTTGCATATTTATTAATAGAAACAGATAAGGATGAGGCCTATAATAGTACAATGGTTAAGGCATCAGTTAAAGTAGCTTTGGCAGCAGTAGATGCAAGTACGGATGTGAATTATTCCGAGGAGTTTAAATCTCTTTTTGAAGATAATAAGGTTAAAGTTCTTATTGCAGGAGGTCCAGCGCAACTAGGTGGTAGAGTAACAGATTACGATAGTTTTGCACGCTTTTTAGAAACGCCAAGTACGGGGGATTTAGTGAGTTCTGCAGCGCCTATTAGTTATAAGGTGCGTAGGCTGCTAGACAATACAGAGGTAGAGGTTAAGCAAATGTATACTGAGCAAATTTTAGAGTACAAGATAGATTAAAAACAAGGATTTTGGAAAAATGAGTACAGAATATCTTTTAATAGTAGAAACAAATGAAAAATAGGAGCGGGTTGTTTATTGTCAGTATTTTGAGTCTATCGCTTTTCTTTATAGGGTGTGATAAAAATGACGATAATTCTAGTGCAAATTTGAGTGAGCTTAAAGAAGTTTCTTTTCAAGTGGAGCCAGATAATATCATTAGCTCTGAAAAAACAGGAAATACGCGTCTTAGTCCGGAGACCAATACAACAGAATATGAGTACCTTACTTTAGTAGAGAGACAATCTACCTTAGAGCCGCTTTCTATTGTTAATGCCAATAAATCTGATATTATTTATCCAGGAAGCATTTTACGAGGTTCTTCTTTTATGGATGCAGCTTATGACCCTATTGTACTTAAAAATGAGTTTAATGATGTTGAGCTTTCATTAACACTTAGAGGAAAGGACTTGCCAATAAGCTCACCAGCATACCCAAGTCTAAGTAGTGTTAGAACAACATTAAACGCATTGTTGGAAAATAGCCAAGCTTTAATTAATTACAATGCAGTACCAAGTTTTTATAGTTATGAGAGTAACTCAGTAACAACCCAAGAAAGTTTTAATAAGACTTTGGACATACATGTTAAGGCAGATGTGCTAGGAGGTTTGGTTTCTTCTGATTTTAATTTTACTCAGAGTAGTGGTACAGTTTCTAGTAAAAAGTATGTTGTTGTAGAAGTGCGTCAGTGGTTTTATAATGCATCTATAGATCCAAAGAACTATACCCAATGGATAGATGGAGAAATGGAAGTTGAAGATTTAGGTTCTCATGAGCCATTATACGTGAGTAGTGTTGACTATGGTCGAGTTGCATATTTGTTAATAGAAACAGATAAAGATGAAGCCTATAATAGTACAATGGTGAAAGCATCAGTTAAAGTAGCTTTGGCAGTGGTAGAAGCAAGTACAGATGTCAATTATTCCGAGGAGTTTAAATCTCTTTTTGAACAAAATAAAATTAAGGTGCTTATAGCAGGAGGTCCAGCGCAACTAGGCGGTAGAGTTACAGACTATAATAGTTTTGTGCGCTTTTTAGAAACACCAAGTACTTCTGATCTTGTGGGGTCTGCTGCGCCTATTAGTTATAAGGTGCGCAGGTTGCTAGACAATACAGAGGTAGAGGTGAAGCAAATGTATACCGAACAGATTTTAGAGTACAAGCCTGAATAATTTTTGTATCATGTACTGTATAGTCTAAAGTTTGTTACATTTTTTTATGCTTTTGTTTTATTTCTAGAATAACACATCTAATTGAAAGTTAAAGCCTCGTGGTGTGGAAGTAATTTCTTACTTTTGAAAAATCTAAATATTAGTTTTATACGTATTTACTATAAATATTTGGGCATAGTCTTAAAAAATGTTATGTCTTAATACTATTTATTTTATTATTGGAGTTAGTATCTGTAATAAATGTAAAGCGCAAAATAATCATTTTGCGCTTTTTTTTTTGCGTTATACTTTTTTGTTTACATATCAAATAAATTCAAACAAATGTTAGTTATTATGCTATTAAAAATAGAATATAATACAAGTTTGTGGTTTTTATAAGTTTATTTTTTTAGATAGAACTTTAGGTACAGCATCTTTATGTACCATAATACTTATTGCTTTAAGTCGCATATAGGCTTCACTAAAATAAACATACCCGTTATGGGTTGTTCTGTTAGCATCCGTACCCCAGCTATTTTTAACTTTGTAGTATTTTGTTCCGTTTTGATCTTTTAAAACACCAGTTATATGCATTAAATGATCGTCTGTCGTTGTAAAGTTTTCAAACTCGTTTTGCCTGTAGTTTTGAGTAACTTTTAATTCAGGATAAATACCTTCTAAAGCTTTGCTGTTGTTCTCTGGGTTAGCGGGTATTACAGCTACTCCGTTTTTAGATGAAAATGTGCGTTCGCTAACATCACAATCTAATTCAACAGTAAAACCGTTTGTAAGTGCATTGTCAATAGTGCTTATCATGTCATCTAAAGTAACATTGTGCATACTTCCGTTGCTCCAGTTGTCAGGTATATTTAATATAAACGAACTGTAAAAAGGAGCGTGTGTAAAAGAAGTAATTGTTACATAATCTTCTGGTGCAATTTTAGTCATTTGCAAAAATGAAGAAGGAGTATATTGTTTTCCTTGGTATGTAAAAGTATCTTTATTTGTTCCTAGATATACATCTAAAACAGCATCTACAGCCTTAGACCAATTTTTGCTTAATTCACCTGCAGGGTTGTCTGCGTATGTTTTTACCATAGCTTCTAAGACGGCTACTAATTCCGCGTGGTTATGATTTGTGTTGTTCTCTAAAAGTCCGTTGTAAGCCTCTTGCGGCACAAGTCCGTATTCTCTAACAGAGTTAATTACATCATGTGCTAGACCACCTTCACTAAACTGAGCTTTTCCTTGGCGCATTACAAAATTTTCTGCTTTTTTAGGGTAGGTATTGCGTACAGTGTACATTTCGGATAAATCTATTTGTTTACCGGTAAGTCGTATAATTTCCGATTCTAAAAACGAAGAGGTAGAAAAACTCCAACACGTTCCCGTTGCTCCTTGACTAATAACAGGTGTTGCATCTAAATCTATAACATCTGTAAACTTATATGCTTCTTGTGCATTAATAGCGCCTACGGCAAGCATAAAGCCAAGGCTAAAAAATAATTTTCGCATAGTGTTCTTAATTAATTATTGCTTTGCGGTTAGCGTGTATTTTATTGATTAAAAGATTTTATGTATGCTATAAATTCTTTTCTTTCATATTTTTTAGCAAAATCTAAAGCAGATTGCTTGTCACTGTTTCTAACTCTAATTTGTACACCTGCTTTAACAAGGTCTTTTGCCATTGCCAACCTGTTGTATTTAGCAGCATACATAAAAGGAGTTTTGTTGTTGCACGTTTTTTCTACGCTAGCATTTTGTGCTATTAGCTCTGTAAAGCAAGATTTTGCGTTAAGTTTTATAGATAACGTTAGTACACTATATTCGGTATCATCTAGCTTGTAACACTTGTCTAAGTCTTTAGCTGTTAGGTGCTTTTTAAGTTCAGTAACATTATCACTCTCTAAAGCACTTTTAAGGTCGCTGTTTATTTCTTGTGCACTTGCGTAAGTAGAAATAATAAGTAGGATTGTAAAAAATAGGGTTTTCATTATTTTGGGTTTAATTTATTAGACAAATGTTAGTATTGGAGTTATAGCTTTTTTATAAAAAAAAGTATAACCAATGTTTACATAAAACGTCAGTGGGTTAAATTTATTCTTTTTCTTTTACATATTCTAATATATCTGATGGTTGGCAAGATAATGCTTCACAAATGGCTTCTAAAGTTGAAAAACGAATTGCTTTTGCTTTGCCAGATTTTAAAATAGATAAGTTTGCTTCTGTAATATTAATGATTTTAGCTAATTCTTTACTTTTTATGTTTCGTTCAGCCAATATTACATCTAGGTTTACAATAATTGGCATAGTTTATATGGTTAAGTCGTTTTCTTGTTTTAAGCTTATAGATTGTTTTATTATAGAAGCTTGTATGTTAAAAAAGAAACCAATTATTAAAATAAATAGAATTAAAACTTTGTCGCTATCATAAAGTAGCTCTATGGTCTGGCTAAATAAAATTTTCCTTGCAAATGCAATTAGAAGCATTAGAATAGAGGCTATTGAAGACATAATCAGATAATTACCTGATTTTTTTAGAAATAACGAAATGTTTTTTTGAAAATATCTCTCGTTAAGCATCAATCTAGCTACTTTTCTCAAAAAATAGATGCCTATAATAAGTAGTGCGTAACTAATTATAGATAAACCAATAATTAATATTGAAAACAGATTCCAATTTTCAGCAATTTGGTTATCCATATTTATGGAGCCTAAACCTAAGGGTACTACTAAGAATGCACTTATGGACGTTAAGCATAAGCAAAAAAATAGGATATCTATTAGGGTTTTAAATAAAATAGTTTTCTTCATAATGTTTATTTATTATTGTTTTTCGATAACAAATATATGAAAATTATTGAAAAACAATAATTTTTTAATTTTATTTTAAAAACCAGCTCTTTGTATCTTTGCCAAATGCTACCAGAAAAACTTCAAAAAAAATTAGAAGAAAGGCAACAGAATATGTCATTACGTACATTGCCTGTGTCTAAGCAATTAATAGATTTTTCTTCTAACGATTATTTGGGTTTTTCTGGGAATGCTTCAATCTTTAACGCTACGCATCAATATTTAGTAGATCGGAGTTTTTTTAAAAATGGAGCAACTGGCTCTAGATTACTTTCTGGGAATCATTATTTATACGATGAGCTAGAGTCTAAATTGGCGTTATTTCATCAATCTAAAGCAGCAATAGTATATAACTCTGGTTATGACGCTAATATTGGATTTTTTAGCGCTGTTCCGCAACGTGGAGATTTGGTTTTTTATGACGAATTTATACACGCTAGCATAAGAGACGGTATTGCAATGAGTAATGCCAAGGCATATAAATTTAAGCACAACAGTATTGCTGATTTAGAAAATTTAGTAGAAAGACATTCAGCCACAATTAAAGATAAAGAAGCAACTATTTATGTAGTAACAGAATCTGTTTTTTCTATGGATGGTGATTCCTCAAATTTAAAAGAAATGGCACTATTCTGTAAAGAACATAAGCTTTTTTTTGTGGTAGATGAAGCACACGCTGTTGGTGTTTTTGGTGATTATGGCGAGGGTTTGGTTCAGCAGCAAAAGTTAACGGACTTGGTTTTTGCTCGTATACTAACTTTTGGTAAAGCCTTAGGTTGTCACGGTGCAGCTATATTAGGGAGTACTGACTTAAAAACATTCCTGATTAATTTTTCACGTAGTTTTATATATACAACGGCATTAGCGCCGCATAGTGTAGCTACAATTTTACAGTCGTACTACTTTTTAGAAAGTAAAGAAGGTAAAATGCAGCAGCAACTTTTGGAAAATGCAGTAGGTCTTTTTAAGAATGAAGTTGATAAGTACAACTTAAAAGAATATTTTATACCAAGTAATTCGGCTATACAATGTTGTTTAGTATCTGGTAATGCAAAAGTTAAAAGCATTGCAAAAAAGCTTGAAGAAAACGGGTTTAGCGTAAAAGCAATATTATCACCAACAGTGCCAGTGGGTCAAGAACGTTTGCGTTTTTGTTTACACGCCTACAATACTCCTCAAGAAATAGAAAAAGTACTAACTGTTTTGCATAAAAATTTAAAAGAATGAGTCAAAAATTTTACAGGTTAGCAGCATTTGAGTATTTAGCAGATACTGTTATAATAAAAGGTAGGTTAGAGTCAGAAGGGATTGAGGTTTTTTTAAAGGATGAAAATACAGTCAACTCAGACCCATTAATTAGCAATGCAATTGGCGGAATTAAGATTTTGGTTTTAAATGAAGATAAAGACAAAGCAATAAAAATTTATAATGAAATTAGAAGCTATGCAGTAGGTGATAACGGACAGCCTTTAATCTGCCCAAATTGCAAAGCAGAAAAGCTAGAAGGGTATTATTCGGGAAATGGAATTTTTTATAGATTGTTTCCTTTTTTTGAAAAACGAAAGTTTCGTTGTTTTAACTGTAATATAGTTTCTTAAATACGTAATTAGATGAAAGCAAAACAAATATTTGTAACGGGTATATCTACAGAAGTTGGTAAAACGGTTGTTTCTGCAATACTAACTGAAGCATTAAAAGCAGATTATTGGAAACCAATACAAGCCGGAGATTTAGATGCATCAGATAGTCATAAAATAGCAGATTTTATTTCTAACTCTAAAACCGTGATACATAAAAATAGTTACGCATTACAAACACCTATGAGTCCGCATGCCGCAGCAGAAATAGATGGTGTGGTTATAGAGGTAGATAAGATAGTTGCCCCCAAAACAAATAATCACTTGGTTATAGAAGGTGCTGGTGGTTTGTTGGTTCCTTTAAATAATAATGATACAATAATAGATATTATAGATCCTAGCTACCAAGTTGTAGTAGTTTCTAGGCATTATTTGGGTAGCATAAACCATACCTTATTAACTGTAAATTATTTAGAAGAACGTGGTTTTAAAGTGTCTATAATTTTTAGCGGAGAAGAACATAAAACAACAGAAAGTATTATACTGTCTAAAACAAATGCAAAGCTTATTGGTCGTATAGAAGAAGAACCATATTTTGATAAAAATGTTATAAAAGAATATGCAGATTTGTTTAGAGATAACCTGTAAAATCTAGGTTGGTTTGTATCTTTGTCAAAAAATAAAAACTATTTGTGAAGTGTAAAAACAGTATAGCGCATTTAGAAATCTACTAATAAATTAAATGCTAGAAATCCTAACAGAAAAGGATGGCATACAGCTTATGAATCTTACAGAGAGAGATAAAAAACACTTGTGGCACCCGTTAACTCAGCATAAATTACATAGCACAATGTTGCCAATTGTAAAAGCTAAAGGGGCCGTGTTAACAGATGATGAGGGTAAGGAATATATAGACGGAATATCTTCTTGGTATACATCTGTATACGGACATTGTAATGGTTATATTTTAGAAAAAGTTCAGGCGCAAATGCAACAATTAGATCAGGTTGTGTTTAGTGGTTTTACACACAAGCCGGCTATAGAGTTGTCTGAAGAGTTAATAAAAATATTGCCTCACAATCAAGAGAAGTTGTTTTTCTCGGATAATGGTTCTACTTCGGTAGAGATAGGAATTAAAATGGCATTGCAATATCATTTTAATAAAGGAGAAAAGCGTAATGTAATGTTGGCTTTTGAAGATGGATTTCACGGAGATACTTTTGGTGCAATGTCTGTCTCAAGTTTGTCTGTTTATAATGGTCCTTTTGAAGAATTTTTTATTGATGTAGAGCGCATTCCAGTACCTACAGAAGATAATATTGATGCTATTTTATTGCAGATTGAAGCATTGGTAAAAGAAAAGGCTATTGCAGGTTTTGTGTACGAGCCTCTTGTACAAGGAGCAGCAGCTATGAAAATGCATAATGCAGCTGGTTTAAATAAAATTTTATCAGCCTTAAAAAAACACCATGTACTTTTAGTAGCAGATGAGGTAATGACTAGCTTTGGTAAAACAGGTAAGTTTTTTGCATCTGATTATATAGATGTAAAGCCAGATGTTATGTGTGTGTCTAAGGCATTAACAGCAGGCTTAGTGCCAATGGCAGCAACTAGTTGCACAAAACAAGTTTATGATGCTTTTTATGATGATGATATCTCTAAAGGATTATTTCATGGGCATACCTATACTGCAAACCCCTTGGCTTGTACTGCTGCATTAGCAGGTTTAGAGTTACTTCAGTCTTCGGAAATGCAATCTAATATTTCTAGAATAATAGCGTCTCATAAACAATTTAATGAAGAGGTTAAGGATCACCCTAAAGTAAATAATACAAGACAATTAGGTGTTATTTATGCATTGGATCTGAATATAAAAATGGAACGCTATGGTAATTTAAGAGATAAATTATTTAAGCATTTTATGGATTCTGGAGTGTTTTTACGTCCCTTAGGAAATACCATTTATATTTTGGCGCCATACGTAACAACAGATGAGCAGCTTCAAAAAATATACAATTCAATTAAAGAAGCACTAGAAATAGTTTAGGTATGAGTATTTACATTACGGCATTAGCATCTATTTCTCCTTTAGGAACTTCTTTAGATCAGGTTTGGGAGAGTTATAAAAGTGATGCACATTTACTGCAAGAAAAAAATATAGGCAATCAAAAAAGTTGGGTTGCTAGTTTAAGTGATGAGGCGAAGCAAGAAATTGAAGCGCTAAAAAACTCTGACTTAAAATATAAAAGTTTAGATGATACTGTATTGTTTGCAATGTATGCTTCAAGAAAAGCATTAGAGCAGGCAGGTTGGTCGGCGAAAGATAATTTTGGCGTAAATTTTGGGTCATCACGGGGAGCTACAGCTTTGTTTGAAAAATATCACGCAGAATTTTTAGAAAAAGATAAAGTATCAACCTTGTCATCACCAACAACTACATTAGGTAATATTTCTTCTTGGGTTGCGCACGATCTGCAAACTCAAGGACCAGAAATATCACATTCTATTACGTGCTCAACGGCCTTACATTCTCTGTTAAATGGTATTGCTTGGGTAAAAAGTGGAATGGCAAATAAGTTTTTAGTGGGTGGTAGTGAGGCTCCTTTAACGCCTTTTACCATTGCGCAAATGAAAGCTTTAAAAATTTACGCCAGAGGTACAGGAGCATATCCTTGTAAAGCTTTTGATTTAGAAAAGGATCAAAATACGATGGTTTTGGGTGAAGGTGCAGCAGTAATTGGTATAGAAAATAGTAATGCAACTAATGCTTTGGCAGAAATTATAGGAGTTGGTTATGCTACAGAGGTATTAAAACATAATATTTCTATTTCTTCTGATGCGGTATGTTTTCAACGTTCTATGAAAATGGCTTTAGAAGGTGTACATCCAGATGAGGTAGATGTTATTGTAATGCATGCGCCTGGAACAATTAAAGGAGATTTGTCAGAAATTGAAGCAATAAAAAAAGTTTTTTGTAACAAAACCCCCGCTTTGACTACAAATAAGTGGAAGATAGGTCATTCTTTTGGCGCTTCAGGTATGTTAAGTATAGAGCTGGCGGTAGCAATGTTGCAAAAACAGGAGTTTATTAAAGTTCCTTTTGTACACTATACAGAAACTCCAAAAAGCATAAAAAGGGTGCTCGTAAATGCTGTTGGCTTTGGAGGCAACGCTGTAAGTATTTTATTGCAAAAAACTTTTTAAAACAGGCCTTTAGCTAAGCTGCATTTTACTATCTTTCACAAACCAAACTAAATTTTTATTTATGGGAGAGTGGTATGCAAGCTTGGAATTGTTTCCAAAAATCTACTGGAGTATTGCCTTAATTGGCTCTGTTGTTCTGGTTATCTTTTTATTATTAAGTTTAATCGGCGGTGATGCAGATGATTTTGATGGTGATGTAGATGCAGAAGTAGAAGGGGATTCAGGAGTCGGATTTCAATTTTTATCTATAAAAAACTTATCTGGTTTTTTTGCCATTTTTGGTTGGACGGGCGTTGCTTGTATAGAAGCAGGCTTTTCTATAATTTTAACGATACTAATTTCTATTATCTGCGGTTTATTAATGATGGTGTCTATGGCGGCATTGTTTTACTATTTAAGTAAATTACAGAGTAGTGGTACTTTACATATAAAAAATGCGCTTAACCAAGTTGGCGAGGTCTATTTAACTATAGGGGCAAGCAGGGCTTTTATAGGGAAAGTTAGTATTAATGTGCAGGGTTCTTTAAGGGAGTTAGAAGCGCTTACAGATGAAAATATAAACCTTACTCAAGGCAATGTTGTTAAGGTAAAAGACGTTACAGATAACGGAATATTAATTGTTGAACTATTAAATAAATAACCATATGAATTTTTTACCCCTACAGCTGGGTGGTAATGCTAGCTTAATAGCTATTGCAGTTGCCATTTTGTTCTTTTTTGTAATTATTATCTCTTTTATACGTAGATATAAGCGTTGTCCTTCAGATAGGATTTTGGTTGTTTACGGTAAAGTAGGAGGCGGTAATTCTGCCAAATGTATCCACGGTGGAGCTGCTTTTATCTGGCCAGTTGTACAGGATTATCAATTTTTAGATTTAACACCTATTTCTATAGAGGTTAATTTGGTAAATGCCTTAAGTAAGCAAAATATTCGTGTAAACGTGCCTTCTAGATTTACTATTGGTGTTTCTACTGAACCTGGAATTATGCAAAATGCTGCTGAGCGTTTATTAGGTTTAGGTCAAAGTCAAATTCAAGATTTAGCACAAGAGATTATTTTTGGTCAATTACGTTTAGTAGTTGCTTCTATGGATATAGAAGAAATTAATAATGATAGAGATAAGTTTTTAACGAACATTTCTCAAAGTGTAGAAACGGAGTTAAAGAAAGTTGGTTTAAAATTAATCAATGTAAACATTACAGATATTGTTGATGAGTCTGGGTATATTGAAGCTCTAGGTAAAGAAGCAGCTGCACATGCAATTAACGCAGCACGTAAATCTGTTGCAGAAAAAACAAGAGATGGTTCTATTGGTGAGGCTAATGCTGTGCAAGATGAGCGTACACAAGTAGCGGCAGCAAATGCACAGGCGGTAGAAGGTGAGAATATTGCGAAAATTAATGTAGCAAATTCAGATTCTTTACGTCGTCAAAGAGAGGCAGAAGCAGAACGTACAGCGATTGCATCAGAAAAAGTACAAACAGCAAAAGCATTAGAAGAATCTTATGCAGCAGAACAAATGGCAGAAATGGCAAGGGCAGAACGTGTTCGTAGCTCACAAATGGCAGATATTGTTGTTCCTGCAGAAATAGATAAGAAAAAAGTAGAGATAGATGCAGAGGCAGATGCGGAACGTACAAGACGTATTGCAAAAGGTGATGCAGATGCAATATTATTTAAGGCGCAAGCAGAAGCTCAGGGTATATTAGAGATTCTTACAAAACAAGCACAAGGTTTAGATCAGATTGTGAAAGCAGCAGGAGATAGTCCTAAAGATGCTGTATTGTTATTAGTTGCAGATAAATTACCGGAATTGGTTAAAACGCAAGCTGAAGCTATTAAGAATATTAAGATTGATAAGGTAACTGTTTGGGATTCTGGCGCAAATTCAGCAGATGGTAAAAGCTCTACAGCAAACTTTATCTCTGGGATGTATAAATCGGTGCCGCCATTGCAAGAAATGTTTAATATGGCTGGTATGCAATTGCCAGAGTACTTAAAAGGAAAAGATGTGGAAACTGCTGCAGTAGAGGCTGAAGCATCAAAAAAAGAAGATAGCAAGTAAGTAAAATTTTTTACGAAATTCTATATAAGAATGAACCATTGGAGGTAATCTAATGGTTCATTTTTTATTTAAAAAACCTTTATTGGGATTTAATTACTAAATAGGCTATTTTTGACAACTGATTTAAAATAATCGTATGAGCGAAGTAAGACACAACTGGAGCAAGCAAGAAATTTTAGATATATATAATAGACCGTTAATGGATTTACTGTATGATGCAGCTACGATCCATAGACAGGAACATGATCCAAATACAGTACAGGTATCAACTTTACTATCTATAAAAACAGGTGGTTGTCCTGAAGATTGTGGGTATTGCCCACAAGCAGCACGTTACCATACTGGGTTAGAGAGTAATGATTTAATGTCTGTACAGCAAGTTAAAGCACAAGCTTTACGTGCAAAATCTTCTGGTAGCTCTAGAGTTTGTATGGGAGCTGCTTGGCGTAATGTTAAAGACGGGCCAGAATTTGATCAAGTGTTAGAGATGGTGCGTACGATTAATAAGTTAGATATGGAGGTTTGTTGTACGTTAGGTATGATAACAGAAAACCAAGCACAGAGATTAGCTGAAGCAGGTCTTTATGCTTACAATCATAACTTAGATACATCTGAAGACTATTATAAAGATGTAATTTCTACACGAGCTTTTGAAGATAGACTAGATACTATTGAAAATGTGCGTAAAACAAATGTAACAGTTTGTAGTGGTGGTATTATTGGTATGGGTGAGGTTTTAGAAGATAGAGCAGGTATGTTAGTTGCTTTGTCTACTTTAAGTCCGCAGCCAGAATCAGTGCCAATTAATGCATTAGTGCCAGTAGAAGGTACACCAATGGAAGATATAGAGCCAGTTTCTATATGGGATATGGTGCGTATGGTAGCTACAACACGTATTGTTATGCCAAATACACAAGTAAGATTGTCTGCAGGGCGTACAGAGATGAGTAGAGAAGGACAGGCAATGTGCTTCTTTGCAGGTGCAAACTCAATTTTTGCTGGAGATAAATTATTAACTACTCCAAATCCTGATGTAGGTGAGGATATGGAAATGTTTAAGTTGTTAGGATTAAATCCTCAGAAACCATTTACAAAAGTTTCTCAGCCAAAAACGGTTGAAGCAGGAGATTCTGAGTATCAAAACCTTGGCGAAAAACCAAAATGGTCTAGACCTGGGCATAAGATAGAACGTAATGAAGTTGCTAAGGAAAAAGCAAAACTTACAAAATAGATAGAGCGCTATACTTTATTAGTAACCGCTATTCAATTTAAATTTTAAAGATTTAATTGAGTAGCGGTTTTTAATTTTGTTTATTTTTTAAGTAATATTTAAATCCTATTTTTTATTTTTATTGACTTTTTAATTTAAACGCTATTGCATTTACAAGATATTCCAAGGGTAAAAACAATTACCAAAGAAGATTTTATTAAGCACTTTTTTAAGCCTCAAAAACCCGTAGTTATTGAGTGTTTTATAGAGGAGTGGCCTGCGTATACTAAATGGAGTTTGGAGTATATAAAGTCTGTTGCAGGTGATAAAATTGTGCCTTTGTATGATGATAGACCTGTAGATTACAAAGATGGTTTTAATGAGCCGCATGCAAAAATGAAAATGGCAGATTATATTGACTTGCTTAAAAAAGAACCTACGAAATTTAGAATTTTTTTATGGAACATATTAAAAGAAGTTCCGGTATTGCAGAACGACTTTACGTTTCCGGATTTTGGTTTGAGATTGATGAAGAGCTTACCAATGTTATTTTTTGGAGGTAAAGAATCGCATACCTTTATGCATTATGATATTGATTTGGCGAATATTTTTCATTTTCATTTTGAAGGAGAAAAGCAAGTTATTCTTTTTAGTCAGTCGCAGAATAAGTATTTATACAAGGTTCCGCATTCTTTAATTACTCACGAAGGTATAGATTTTTCTAATCCAGATTATAAAAAATGGCCAGCATTAAAAAATGCTAAAGGATATAAGGCAAGTTTAAATCACGGAGAGGTATTGTATATGCCGGAGGGTTATTGGCATTATATGAAATATATTACACCTGGTTTTTCTATGAGCTTACGAGCAATAGCGAGGACTCCTAAAAATGTAGGAAAAGCCATTTATAATGTTTTTATAATGCGTAATTATGATAATTTAATGCGTAGAATTAAGGGTCAAAAATGGATCGATAATAAAAACAGAAAAGCTATTACAACAACAAATAAGGCTTTAAGGTAGCTGTTTCTTTATTTTTTCGCAGATAATTCTTTTGCTTTTTCATACACTAAGTGACTTTCCCAGCCTCGGTAGAGTAGGTAATCTGCTATCTTTTTTTGTTTTTTAAATGGGTTTGTTTCTTTAACGGCATTAGCTCTTTTAAGTGCAAGTGTATCTAGTGTTGTAAGGTAGTCGTTATCGTCTATCTCTTTTAAAGCAGTTTTTATATTGTAAATAGATATGTTTCTAAACTTTAACTCGTTTACAATTCTGATTTTACCCCATTTTTTAATATTAAATTTTCCGCGGGCAAAACTCTGAGCAAAACGTTCTTCGTTTAAGTAGTTTTCTTTTATTAAGTGGGTAATTACAAGATCTCTAGCATCGGGAATCATCCCCATATCTTTTAGTTTTTGAGTAACTTCTTTATGGCAACGCTCTTGATAAGCGCAGTATTGTTCTAGTTTTTTAGTGGCTTCTGTAATTGTGTATGATGGTTGTAAGCTCATATTACAAATGTACGGAAACAAAAAAAGCGACCACATTGCTGAGGTCGCTTTTATTTTTTTATATATGTCTTTTGGTTTCTATAAAGACATATATAATAAACCGTTTTTTAAGTAAAGGTATATTTTAATATATGGTTTTACCTTCTTTGTTTTTAAAGCGGTATTCTAGATACGTATAAGAGTCTCTAGATTGTACTTTAACCCATTTTTTATATTCCATAAACCACTTGAAACGAATGGATTGTAATCCTTTTGTAAGATATGCAGCAATAAACGGATGTATGTGTAGAATAACATCGTTATCTTTTGCAGGTCCGCTTAGTAGTTTCTCTAAGTCAGATTTAATCTTATCTATTAAAACTATCGGAGCTTCTACCTCTGCGCCGTTTAGGCCGTTAGGATTTTTCTCCATTGTTTTAATATTTCTTTCGGGTCTTACTCTTTGTCTTGTGATTTGAATAAGGCCAAATTTGCTCGGCGGCAAAATTTTGTGCTTAGCTCTGTCATCTTTCATCTCATCGCGTAGATGTTCAAAAAGTTTTTTTCTATGATCTGGCTTTCCCATATCTATAAAATCTACTACAATAATACCTCCCATATCGCGTAAACGCAATTGTCGGGCTATTTCTGTGGCAGAAATCATATTCACTTCTAATGCTGTGTCTTCTTGGTTTTTGGCCTTATTAGATCTGTTACCGCTGTTAACGTCTATAACGTGTAGGGCTTCAGTGTGTTCTATAATTAAATAGGCGCCTTTACTCATAGAGGCTGTTCTACCAAAAGAAGTTTTAATTTGTCTTTCTATTCCAAATTTCTCAAAAATTGGCACAGAAGACTCATATAATTTTACAATAGATTCTTTCTTCGGTGCAATTTCTTGCACATAATCTTTAATTTCATTGTAAAGCGTTGTATCATCAACATGTATTCCTGTAAAGGTGTCGTTAAATACGTCTCTAAGTATAGATGAAGCTCTGTTTAGCTCTACTAATACTTTGGATGGGTGAGGTGCTTTATACAATTTCTTGCACATTACTGTCCATTTGGTCAGTAAGTTTTCTAGATCTTTATCTAGCTCTGCAACTTTTTTGCCTTCGGCAACGGTTCTTATAATAACGCCAAAACCTTTAGGTTTTATGCTTCTTACAAGTCTTTTTAACCTTTCTTTTTCTTCTTTGCTTTCTATTTTTTGAGAAACAGAAACTCGATCAGAAAAAGGTACCATAACCACATATCGCCCAGCTAATGATAGCTCAGAGCTTATTCTTGGTCCTTTGGTAGAGATAGGTTCTTTTACAATTTGTACTAATAATGATTGATTAGATTTAATAGCATCATTAATGCTACCGTCTTTATCAATATCTTTTTCAAAAGGGAAGTCTTTTAAAGAAAAATCTTTCAATTTTCCTGTGCTTGCCCCTTTTACGAATTTCAACATAGAAGAGAGCTGCGGACCTAGGTCATGATAATGCAAAAATGCATCTTTTTCATAACCAACGTCTACAAATGCAGCATTTAGACCAGTAACAGGTTTTCTAATTTTAGCAATAAATATATCGCCTACAGAAAAATTGTTATTGTCCTCTTCTTTGTGAAGTTCTATTAGTTTTCCGTCCTTAGTTAAGGCAAAATCGACAGCGTTAGAACCAGATCTTACGATTAATTCTTTATTCACCTGAATCAATTTTTATCTATCTCGACTTATAAATAAGAGAGATAAATGGATTAAACAATAGTTGTGCGGGTACAAAATACCCGCTGAAATTCTTTCGTTAAGAATCTCTATGTCAATGAACGTTTTTTAAAACGAAAAAGTAGTTGTTAACAACTACTTTTTCTTGTGTCGGTTAGCTCTTCTACGCTTCTTGCGCTTATGGGTAGCTACCTTATGTCTCTTTCTTTTCTTACCACTAGGCATAAAATCTACTTTTTAATTAATATTAATATTTTACTTTACTTGTACGTTGCTCTTAACACCTTCTACAAAAACCTTTGCAGGCTTAAATGCAGGAATATTATGAGCTGGTATTTTTATGGTAGTATTTTTAGAAATATTTCTACCAGTTTTTTCTGCTCTTGTTTTAATAATAAAACTACCAAAACCTCTAAGGTAAACATTATCTCCATTTTCTAATGAAGTTTTAACCTCTTCCATAAAAGTTTCAACAGTAGCCTGTACATCTCCTTTTTCAATCCCCAGTTTGTCTGAGATTTTCGATACGATATCTGCTTTCGTCATTGTCAGTATATATTATGTCCTTGTTTTTTCGGGTTGCAAATATATAAATTAAATTTATTCTTTTACGTTAATAGACTTAATTTTAAGTATATAAACCTGTACTTTTGTTTATTATTATTTATTTGATGACTTTTTCCCAAAAAATACTAGATTGGTATGCCTTAAATAAACGCTCTTTACCCTGGAGAAACACTGTGAACCCTTATAAAATATGGCTTTCAGAAATTATGCTCCAGCAGACAAGAGTTGCTCAAGGTACGTCTTATTATTTAAGTTTTGAAAAACATTTTCCTACTATTTTTGATCTTGCTAATGCCTCAGAAGAGAAAGTTTTAAAATTATGGCAAGGTTTAGGGTATTATTCCCGCGCTAGAAATCTTCATTTTACCGCAAAGCACATAGTAACTAATCTAAACGGAGAGTTCCCTAATACATATAAAGAACTCGTTAAGCTAAAAGGAGTGGGCGATTATACGGCTAGTGCAATTGCTTCAATCTCTTTTAATGAGCAACAAGCAGTGGTAGACGGTAATGTGTATAGGGTTTTAGCTAGGTATTATGGTGTAGACTTACCTATTAATAGTACTGAGGGTATAAAGTATTTTAAAGCGTTAGCTACAGAGGTAATGCACTCTTCAGATATAAGAGACTATAATCAAGGTATAATGGAGTTTGGTGCTTTGCAGTGTGCTCCTAAAAATCCGGATTGTACTATTTGTCCTTTAAGTAATAGTTGTGTAGCCTTGCAAAAGAATGTAGTAGGTGTGTTGCCTGTTAAATTAAAAAAGACAAAAATAAAGAAACGTAATTTTAATTATTTGGTTGTTGTAGATGGTACTGGTAATACTTTACTACAGCAAAGAACGGGAAAAGGGATATGGCAAAATCTGTATCAGTTTCCGTTGTTAGAAGACGAGGCAGATGTTAAAACAATTTATGACCTATATAGTAAGGTGTTACCGGCAGTAAAAGTAAAAGATATACGTTTGTTTAATACGGATGCAATTGTACATAAGTTATCGCATCAACATTTATTTACTCATTTTTGGATACTTAAAGTTGATGAAGTTCTTGAGGATGGTATAGCTTTTTCTGACCTAGAAAAATATCCTGTACCTGTTTTAATTGCAGACTTCATAAAAACGTTTTAAATTTTTGTATTTTTGATTTTAAGATAACAAAATTATGAGTGGTACGTTAAACAAAGTAATGCTAATTGGGCATTTGGGAGATGCAGTAAAAATGCACTATTTTGAAGGTGGTAATTGTATTGGGAGGTTTCCTATTGCAACCAATGAAAGCTATACAAACAAGCAAACGGGTGAGCGCGTTACTAATACAGATTGGCATAATGTTGTGGTGCGTAATAAGGCAGCAGAAATATGTGAAAAGTATTTAAGTAAGGGCGATAAAATATATGTAGAAGGTAGGTTGAAAAACCGTCAATGGCAAGCGGAAGATGGTACTACGCGTTACGCGACAGAGGTACATGTTCAAGATTTCACTTTTTTGTCTACAAAACAAGAAAGTATGACAAATGCACAGAACAATCCTACGCAACCAGCAGAACAACAACAACAACAACAACAACCGGCGACGCAACAAAGCGCTCCTACTCAAAATACAGCTCCTAGTGAGCCAGAACAAGATGATGATTTACCATTTTAATACAACTAAAATTTAATTATTGGACCCAGACCCCATTATTTTACTGCTAAATACAATTGTTTTTGATGGCACATTAATCACAAAATTTATTGTGCTAATTGTACTATTGTTCTTGTCTGCTTTAATTTCAGGAGCAGAAGTGGCTTTTTTTGGCCTATCTGCAACAGATGTAAATGGTATAGGAGAAGAAAAAACAGCCAAAGGAGAATCTGTTTTAAAGCTATTGCAAAAACCTAAAAAATTACTAGCAACCATACTTATTGCTAACAATGCAATTAATATTGGTATTGTATTGTTATTTAGTTCAATTGGGGATGTTGTTTTTTCTACAATTACATATCAAATTTTTGATGTAATATCTGTTCGCTTTTTATTAGAAGTAATAGTAGCTACGTTTTTAATCTTAATGTTTGGCGAGATTATGCCTAAGATTTATGCAAATAGAAATAATGTTCAGTTTGCTTATTTTATGGCGTATCCGCTACGCTTTTTAGATGTTATTTTCACCCCATTAAGTGGGCCTATGCGTTCTGTAACATTGTATTTACACGCTAAATTGGGTAAGCAAAAATCTAACCTAAGTGTAGATCATTTGTCTCAGGCTTTAGAAATGACGTCCGAAGATGATACCACTAAAGAGGAGCAAAAAATATTACAGGGTATAGTGTCTTTTGGTAATACGGATACCAAGCAGGTTATGAGGCCAAGAATAGATATTTTTGCGTTAGATGCTGAATTAAAATTTTTAGAAGTAATTACAGAGATAAAAGACAAAGGATATTCTAGAATTCCTGTTTTTGAAGAAAATGTAGACAATGTTAAAGGTGTTCTGTATGTAAAAGATTTATTGCCGTACATAGATCGTAAAACATTTAATTGGGTAAGTTTATTAAGGGAGCCTTATTTTGTGCCAGAAAATAAAAAATTAGACGATTTGCTAAAGGAGTTTCAGGAAAAGAAAAATCATTTAGCAGTTGTTGTAGATGAATATGGAGGTACATCTGGTATAGTAACTTTAGAAGATATTATAGAAGAAATTGTAGGTGATATAAGTGATGAGTTTGATGATGAGGATTTGGTATTCTCCAAGATTGATGATTTAACTTATGTTTTTGATGGTAAAACAACATTAAAAGATTTTTACCGCGTAGCTCGTATTACTGAAGATGAAGATGCTTTTGAAGAGCAAAAAGGAGAGTCTGAAACTATAGCGGGCTTTGTTTTAGAGATTGCCGGTAGTTTTCCTAAAAGAGGAGAGAAGGTTGTGTTTAAAAATTATCAGTTTGTTGTAGAAAGTTTGGATAAAAAAAGGTTGAAACAAATTAAAGTAATGCTACCTAATGAAGCGTAAATATATTTTTTTAATAGTAATTTTTGGTGTTTTAGTAGCTGGTTGTAAAGAAGAAGCTTTGCCTAAGCCAAATGCTATGCTTAGGTTAGAGTATCCGGATACAACTAGTGTTGAGTTTGTGACGTCTAATTATTCTTTTAGTCATAGTAGTTTGGCGAAAATTGAAAGTGAAAAAGGAGCTATTAAGGTTGTCTATCCTAGAATAAATGGATCTGTTTTTTTAAGTTATAAGCCTGTAGCCGGTAATTTAAATCAATTGTTATCAGATGCTCAAAAGTTATCTTATGAGCACGCAGCAAAAGCAGATAATATAATAGAGCAGCCTTTTGTTAATGATGCAGATAATGTTTATGGTATGTTTTACGATGTAAAAGGAGATGCAGCTTCGCAATCCCAATTTTATGTTACAGACAGTACTAAGCACTTTTTAACGGGGTCACTTTATTTTGATGTGAAGCCAAATTATGATTCTATTTTGCCGGCAGCGGTATATTTGCAGGAAGACATTAGAAAAATAATGGAAACATTACGCTGGAAAGAGTAGTGTTGTTTTTTAAATGGAAAAAAAGAAAAAGGCCAATATCTAATTAAAGATATTGGCCTTTTTCTTTTGAAAGAAAGTAGTTATTCTCCTGCTTTCATATTTTCAACGGTATATGTATCTCCAGCGGCTACTGATGTTACAGTGTTTGTTAAGTCTTCTGTAGTTACAGAATTTGTATCGTACTCTACAATAGCTAATTCTTTATCGAACGAAACTGTGGCAGATTTTACACCTTCCATTTTTGCTAGTTTCTTTTCTATTGTTGCTGCGCATCCTATTTGACACGTCATTCCCTTAATTGTAAATTCAGCTTTGCTAAATTTAGCGTTATCAGCAAACACTTTTGTTTTTTCTTTGGCAACTGTATTGTTTACAGTTACTACTTCTGGTTCTTGTTTGTTTTCTTTACAAGATGCAAATAATGTTAAAGAAGCAACAAGAAGTAAACTAATGTTTTTTATAAGTTTCATACTAAATAGATGTTAGGTATGCTGCAAAAGTACTAATTTTTAATTTTTTAGTTCTTAAAATTGAAGGAGTTAATCTAAATAAAATCATAAAAAAAAGGCTGTCTAAAATAGTGTAGACAGCCTTTGAGGTTTATATATTTATTAGATTATTTAAAATCGGCATCAGATACGCCCTCATTAGTTTTTATTTCTGTAACATTAAAATTGAACTTCTGTGGTCCCATTGTTTGTTTCCAAAGAAAAGGAAATTGTATACCAGAAACCTCTTTGTAGTCGCTATAGTTAATAGTAGCGTTGCCTTGTGGGGTTGTCGTAATATCAACTATTTTTAATCCGGTTTTTACGTCGTAAGCCGCAGATTTTGTGTCGTTAAACTTAATCACGTATGCTTTTGTACCGTCAAAATCTTCAATACCTTTTAATGTAACTTCGCTATTTATGTAGTTAAGTTCAGGAAAAGGAGCAGATTCAGCTTTAATAGCAGTTATTTGTGCTTCTTGTAAGTCCATTTTGCGACCTTGAATCACCATAAAACCAGCATCGCCATCTAATACTTGCTTGCTCATAGAATTACCCATCATACTAACATCTTGCATAAACTGATCTTTAGTTGTCTTTTTAATCTCTAAAAGCAATTCTTGACCTTGTATTTCTGCTTTAGCTTTTATGTGGTACGAAGTAATGCTTTCTAGTTTTGCTTTACCGCCAATAGCTTCAATATAGTTAGATAATACTTTTTTAGCATCTATGCCTTCAGGGATAGCAACATCGTACTTTGGCTTTTCTGTTGGGTTTCCTTGTTTGTCAAAATACTTAACAGGTACAGATTGACCTTTAAAAGTAACTTTCTCTAGGTTGTCTAAAACGTCACTTCCTTTGCCTGTTACAACAATACGTGCGTTAGAAGATTTAAAATACTTTTTAGCAGCATTTTCTACATCAACAACAGTAATAGCATTTATTTTCTCTAAATACGTTTTGTAGTAGTCTTTAGATAAGCCTTCTGTTTCTATGTTTAATGCGTAGCTGGCCATAGTGCTAGGTTTTTCTAGCGCCATAATAAAGTTTCCAATGTATGCGGCTTTGGCGTCACTTAATTCTTTCTCAGAAACAGGAGTAGTGGCTATTTTATCAATCTCTGATAATAATTCTACAACAGCGCTATCTGTAACTGCGTTACGCACACTTGCGTAAGCTCTAAATCTAGATAGTGAATTTTTATCATTTCCGATGCTAGAGTATGCGCCGTAAGTATAAGCTTTGTCTTCTCTTAAGTTTAAAAATAAACGAGCAGAACCACCACCACCTAAAATACGGTTTGCCATTAGGGCAGGTAAATAATCTGGATCATTCTTTTTAAGAGATACTAAATTTTCTACAGCAACTTCAGATTGTACTGCATTTGGCATATCTACAAAGTTAATTTGTGTGTATTGTACATCTTTAGGTGTAGGTAAAGAGAAAGACGGAGGTGTTGCTTTTGTCCAGCTAACAAAGTTGTTTTTTACTAATTTTTTAACCTCTTTAAAATCTACATCACCAATAATAACCATATAAGAATTAGCAGGTACAAAATAATCGCTATAAAACTGCTGAACATCTTTTAGTGTAATGTTGTTCACAGTTTCTTTTGTAACTAGCTCACCGTAAGGGTGGTTTTTGCCATAGGCTAAAGCGCTTTGGACATCGCTAGCAATACTAGATACGTTTTTTTCATCAGCTTTTAAGCTAGTCAATAGCTTTTCTTTTTCTTTATCAAATTCTTCCTGAGTAAAATTTGGGTTTATAGCGGCATCTGCCATTAGTTCCATAATTCTAGGAAAGTACTTAGATAATGAAGATGCAGAAGCGCTTTCAGCCCCAAAAGACATTCTGGCGCCCATAAAATCTAATTCCTCATTAAAATCATCTTTAGAAATAGTTTTAGATCCATTGCCTAAAAGACTAGAAACAAATGAGCTTACGCCTGCTTTGTTTCCTTCAGCAACGGGTGGGTTATCTATAATTAATTGTACAGATACACGTGGTAATTTGTGATTTTCTACAACTAAAACTTTTAAGCCGTTTTTTAATTCAAAACGCTGTGGTTCAGATAAATTAATTTGTGGTAGTGGGCCAGCCTCTGGCATTTTACTACGGTCTACTTGTGCTTGTAGGTTAAAAGCAAGTAATGCTATAACCAGTAAAGAATATATTTTTTTCATTTTATTAGTTTTCAGGTTTTGCAACAGGTAAGTACTCTAATTCTACGCGTTGGTTAGGCTTAAGGTATTTGTTGGCAATAGCTTTAATATCTTCTCTAGTTATAGATCTATAGATATTTATTTCTGTATTTATTAAATCTGTATTGCCATATAGCATATAGTATCTAGCTAATGAGTTTGCAATACCTTCTACGCCACTGTTTGAGTTAACAAAATTGTTCTCAAAATTATTTTGTAGTTTTTGGTAGTCTTTTTCAGAAATTAATTCTGTCTGTAATTTTACTATTTCTTTATCAAATTCGGCAATTAAATCATTTAAAGATGTTTCTCCTAAGGGTAGAGCGCCAATAATGTAAGAGCCATAATCTTCTTGAGAATTGTTAAAAGCAAAAACCTCTAGCGCCATTTTTTTCTCATCTACTAAACTTTTGTAAAGCTTAGAGCTTTTGCCGTTAGTTAGGTAGGTAGATATCATATCTAAAATATAAGCATCTTTTTCTGTGTTCGCAGGAGTTCTGTATGCTGTGAAAATAGCAGGTATTTGTATGTTGGGGTCGTTGTAACTTGCTTTAATAGTTTGTGTAATGGGCTCTTCTTGGTATTTATTTCTTTTGATTTCTTTTCCTTTAAGAATAGGACCAAAATAATCTTGAATCATTTTTTTAGTGCTATTAACTTCAAAATCTCCAGCTACTACTAATACGGCATTATTTGGTATGTAGTATATTTTGTTAAATGCCTGAAAATCTTCTAGAGTGGCGTTAGCTAAATGTTCTAAAGACCCAATTGTTTGCCATTTGTATGGGTGATTTTTAAATAGATTGATGCCTATTTGTTCTTGGAATTTACCGTAAGGTGCATTGTCTACACGCATACGTTTTTCTTCTTGTACAACTTCTTTTTGTGTGTCTACACCTATTTGATTGATAATAGGATGCATTAATCTTTCAGATTCTAACCACAAACCTAATTGTAGTTTGTTAGAAGGAAAAACTTCGTAATAGTACGTGCGATCTTGTGTTGTGTTTGCGTTGTTGGTACCTCCGTTAGATGCAACAATCTCGAACCATTTGCCTCGCTCTATGTTTTCAGTTCCTTCAAAAAGTAAGTGTTCAAAAAAGTGAGCAAATCCTGTTTTATCTGGGTTTTCATCTTTTGCGCCTACGTGGTACATAACAGATGTTGTAACAATTGGTGCAGTGTTGTCTTGGTGCAAGATAACGTGCATACCGTTATCAAGATCGTACTCTTCGTAAGCAACCTGTTGGGCTTGCATTGTTAATGCAGCACAAAAAAAGGAAGCCGATAGAAATAAGTTTCTTTTCATTTTTAATAGTGTTTTATTTAGTTAACTTATAAGTGTAAAAATACTTTTTTTGTTACAGAATATTTTAATAAATTTTAAAAAAACTAAGAAAAATCTTTCTTTTGGGGGTGGTTTGACTCTCATTTTCGCCTTTGAGGTTCGAAATTAAATTGAAAAAAATAGATCTATTTTATATAGTTGAAAATGAGCATTCTTTTTTTTAGAAGAATAGCTTGTATGTTAAGGAATTAGCAGTATATTTGCATCCGCTTATTTAGGTAGGCAAGTTCTTTAAAATTAAACATAATTAATTAATACACAAGCTATGTATGCAATTGTAGAGATAGCAGGGCAGCAATTTAAAGTTGCGAAAGATCAAAAAGTGTATGTTCACCGTTTACAAACGGAAGAAGGTCAAAAGGTAACTTTTGATAACGTTCTTTTGTTAGAAGATGGCAAGAACATTACTATTGGCGCCCCAGCTATAGACGGAGCCGCTGTTGAGGCGAAAGTCGTGAAGCACCTTAAAGGTGACAAAGTTATTGTCTTTAAAAAGAAAAGACGTAAAGGGTATAAAGTGAAAAACGGTCACCGTCAGTATTTAACGGAGATTGTTATTGAAAACATTTTATCCTCAGGTGCAAAGAAATCTGCACCAAAAAAAGAAGCTGCTCCTAAAGCAGAAGCTAAGAAAGCTGCACCAAAGAAATCTGCAAAAGCAGATGATTTGAAAAAGGTTGAAGGAATTGGACCTAAAATTGCAGAAACTTTAGCTGCTGCAGGAATATCAACTTTCGCTGAATTAGCAAAAGCTGATGCTTCAAAAATTTCTGAGATCATCGCTGACGTTCGTGGTAACCACGTAACTGATACATGGCCAGCACAAGCTAAATTAGCTGCTGATGGTAAATGGGATGAGTTAAAGAAATGGCAAGATGAATTAGACGGTGGTAAAGCGTAATTGTTAACCATTTAAGTATAACAAAATAAAACCTAAAAATTATGGCACATAAGAAAGGTGTTGGTAGTTCGAAAAACGGTAGAGAGTCAGAATCGAAACGTTTAGGAGTTAAAATTTTTGGTGGACAAGCAGCTATCGCAGGAAACATATTAGTAAGACAGCGTGGTACTAGACATAATCCAGGAGATAATGTTTATGCTGGTAAAGACCATACATTACATGCCAAAGTAGATGGCGTTGTAAAATTTCAGAAGAAAGCAGGAGGAAAATCTTTTGTATCTGTAGAGCCTTTTGAGGCTTAAGAATTTTGCAAAAAAACTATAATTAGCTCTTCCTTGTAAAAGGAAGGGCTTTTTGTGTATTAAAAAAGCAAACAGTATTTACATTTCTATACTGCTATAGATGAATTAATTCTAGTAGTTGTTTTGGGATGTTAATAGGTGTAAAAAAAGGGATAACTAATTAAATTAGTTATCCCTTTTTTATGTTTTCAGTGTTTAGATTGTTACCATTTCTGATTTCTAAAGTTTTTAAGTTTAGCAAATTCTACGGTATTGGTTAAGTACTGCTCTAGATCGTACTTAGGTATAGGCAAAATGCTCTCTAGTACAGATGTGTCCCACTCGTATGGTTTAGATGTCAAGTATGGGTTTAAATGCACGCCAATAGTCTCGTAGTAGAACTGCTCTAGTTTAGAATCGAACCCAACTGATTTTGTAATAATGTCTTGGGTAACATTGTATGTTTTAAAGCCAACAGTGTCTAGTATTTTAGAAATTCCGCTTGTAATGTTAGTTGCTTTCGAGTGTACTATGTTAAGTTGTTTTACATCAGTATTAAAAACCTTAACAATAACTTTGGCAACGTAATCTGTTGGTATAATATTTAGTCCGCTGTCTGCATTTGCGGTAATTCTTATGTGGTCGCTAGATGGTGTGTTGTAGAAGAATTTTGCAAATAGGTAAAATACCATATACTTAGATATAAAAAAGCTTGGGTTGTCTATTGCGTTTCCTCCTAGTACACTTGGTCTTAATATTTGTAGCGGTATATTGTTTTCTTTACTAGCTTGAGTTAAGAATTTTTCTGACGCGTGTTTAGAGGCTTCATAAAAATTACGGTATGCCCCGCCTTCAATTTCTATATAATCATCACCAATTATACCTCCTAAATCACCAATTGAAAAAGCAGTGCTTATGTAAACAAACTTTTTTAGGTAGCCTTTGTAGGCTTTAAAAATGGATTTTGTAAAATGAAAATTCTCCTCAAAAATTTCATCTTTATTAGCAGGATCTACAGATAGATTAACGTAGCCGGCAGAATGTATAAAGTAATACTGCTCGTTGGTATCTAAGAAAGATTCTGGCTCTAAAATATGGTCAGCGTTAATTACTTTAACCTTAGAGTTTATAGTATCTAAATTATCTTTTACAAATTGCGGAGCATACTCGCTCTCTAGCATATTTAGTACTCTTTCTTTAGGAGTAGATTGTCCTTTTTTACGCACTAAAAGGTAAACGTTTTTTATTTCGTTGTATTTAGTTTCAAAAAGGGTGTGTAATACTTTAGAGCCTAAAGTGCCTGTTGCTCCTGTTAAAATAATATTCATCACTGCAATTGTGTAAGTAAGATTTACGTATAAAAAAAGCTCTTTTCCTTATGGTTTAAAATTAGGAAAAGAGCTAAGTCTTTAGTTTGTGTTATGTATTAGTATCTGTAGTGTTCTGGCTTGTATGGGCCTTCAACAGTAACACCAATATAACTGGCTTGGTCCTCACGTAATTCTGTAAGTTCAACACCAATTTTAGCTAAGTGTAATTTAGCTACTTTTTCGTCTAATTCTTTTGGTAACATGTATACGTCGTTACCGTATGCTTCTTTGTTAGTCCAAAGTTCAATTTGTGCTAAAGTTTGGTTTGTAAATGAGTTACTCATTACAAAACTAGGATGACCTGTAGCACAACCTAAGTTTACCAAACGACCTTCTGCAAGTAGAATTATGTCTTTTCCGTTTATAGTATATTTATCAACCTGTGGCTTAATTGTATTTTTGGTATCGCCAAAATTTCCATTTAACCAAGCAATATCAATTTCGTTGTCAAAGTGGCCAATGTTACAAACGATGGTCTTATCCTTCATAGCTTCAAAATGCTCTCCTCTAACAATATCTTTGTTTCCTGTAGTTGTAATTACAATATCAGCATTACCAACAACAGTTTCTAGTTTTTTAACTTCAAAACCATCCATTGCAGCTTGTAATGCACAAATAGGATCTATTTCTGTAACAGTAACAATACTACCAGCACCTTTAAAAGAGGCAGCAGTACCTTTACCAACGTCACCATAACCACAAACAACAACACGTTTACCAGCTAACATAATATCTGTTGCACGACGTATAGCATCTACAGCACTTTCGCGACATCCGTATTTGTTATCAAATTTAGATTTAGTAACAGAATCGTTTACGTTAATAGCGGGCATTGGTAAAGTTCCATTTTTTACACGCTCGTAAAGTCTGTGAACTCCAGTTGTAGTTTCTTCAGATAAGCCATTAATTCCAGCAGCTAATTCTGGATATTTATCTAAAACCATATTTGTTAAATCTCCACCATCATCCAAAATCATGTTTAATGGTTTTCTGTCTTCACCAAAAAATAAGGTTTGTTCAATACACCAGTCAAATTCTTCTTCTGTCATATCTTTCCAAGCGTAAACAGCAGTGCCTGCATTAGCTATGGCAGCAGCAGCTTGATCTTGAGTAGAGAAAATATTACAAGAACTCCAAGTAACCTCTGCTCCTAAAGCTTGTAAGGTTTCAATTAAAACAGCTGTTTGTATTGTCATATGTAAACAACCTGCGATTCTTGCTCCTTTTAATGGCTGAGAATCATTATACTCTTCTCTTAAAGCCATTAGACCAGGCATTTCTGCCTCTGCAAGTTCAATTTCTTTTCTTCCCCAATCTGCTAGAGAAATATCTTTTACCTTATTTGGTACGTAAGCAACTTTATTTGAGCTCATTTTTTATTTTTTTCGTATTTTTAATAAAAAGAAACACTTTGGTGTAGCGTTTTAAATAGTTAAATTCGCTTACCAATACTATTTCATTTGCCTTAAGCAGTGCAAAGATACTAATATCTTAAATAATGCTATGCCTCTTTACAAAACTATAACAGTTAACAATGCTACAACACTTTATATTTGGAAAATAGAGGAGTCGGAGGCTAATTTGGCTGCGCCTATAGAGTTAACAGACCATTGTCAAAATAGATTTAATGGTATGAAATCTGAAATGCATAGAAAAGGATTTTTAAGTATTAGGCATTTACTAAAAGAAGCAGGTTATACAGATTTTGATTTAAGGTATGATGAAGCAGGAAAACCACATTTAAAAGATGGTAACTTTATATCGATAACACATTCGCATCAATTTACTGGTATTATCGTTAGTAAGACTGATGAAGTTGGAGTTGATATTGAAATGCAACGGGATAAAATTTTAAAAATAGCTCATAAATTTACTCCTATTGAAGAGTATAAGACTATTGCAAATGTAGCTGCTTTAATGCAAAAACTAACTATCGTTTGGGGGGCAAAAGAATCGCTTTATAAAATTTACGCACAAAAAGGATTAAGTTTTTTGCACCATATAAATGTAAAAGATTTTACGTTTGCAGAAGAGCAAACAACAGCCGAAATATTGTATCAAGGACATTCATCATTATATAACGTTCAGTTTATAGAGTTTGAAGGATTTACGTGTGTGTACGCAATAAAAAAAGCATCACTTTAATAATTTATCACAAATAAATACATAATGAATATTTCTGTAGAACTTACGTTTTCACCACTTCAAGATACGTTTGAGGAGCATATCATCAATTTTATAAAAAAATTACGTGCATCTGGACTAACAATTTTAGAAAATCCGCTTAGCACGCAAGTATATGGCGATTATGATACTGTAATGAGTGTGTTAAATTCAGAAGTAAAGGAAGCATTTGAATTGATGGATAAAGGGTTGCTCTTTATGAAAATTGTAAAATCTGACAGAAGCGACTATGAACCACATTTTTGATTGGATTTTTGCGCAATATAATGACGTGCCAATACATTTAATAATTTTAGAGTCTGTTGGTGTTTTGTTTGGTTTGCTTAGTGTTATTTACTCTAAAAGAGAAAATATACTTGTATTTCCTACAGGTATAATTAGCACTTCGGTTTTTGTATATATTCTTTTAGTATATGGTCTTTTAGGAGATATGATGATCAATGCTTACTATTTTTCTATGAGTATGTATGGTTGGTATTTATGGACAAGAAAAGTAGATGCTACACATTTTATACCCATAACTAGAACAACAGCAAAAGAGAAAAAATGGTCAATAGTATTGTTTGTTTTTACGGTGTTATTTGTTGTGTTGCTCTATGCAATTTTTGATAAGTTTAATAGTTGGACGGCCTATGTAGATACATTAACTACAGCTATTTTCTTTGTAGGAATGTGGTTAATGGCTAAAAAAAAGATAGAAAATTGGATATATTGGATTATTGGAGATATTATTTCCGTTCCTTTATATTTGTATAAGGGACTTGTATTTACTGCTTTACAGTATTTTGTATTTACAGGAATAGCAATATTAGGATATATAGCATGGAAAAAAAGTATAGGCAAGAGTCCACAGACATTGTTAAGGTAGTTTTATTTGGACCAGAATCTACAGGAAAAACTACGCTGTCTGAGCAATTAGCAAGACATTACCATTCTGTATGGGTGCCAGAGTATGCTAGGGAATATTTGCAAGATAAATGGAATAATGAGCGTAAAACTTGTGAGCCTAAGGATCTTTTGCCAATAGCAGAAGGACAAATGAGAATAGAAAATGCATTAGCTAAAAAGGCAACGGATGTTCTTATTTGTGATACAGATTTGTTAGAGACAAAAGTATATTCAGAGGCCTATTATATAGGTAGTTGTGATCCTGTTTTAGAAAAGTATGCGTTAAAAAACACATACGATTTATACTTTTTAACCTATATAGACGTTCCTTGGGAGGCAGATGATTTAAGAGATAAGCCAGGAGAACGAGAAGAAATGTTTAAATTTTTTGAGCAAACATTGGTAAAGTATAATAGGAATTTTATTACCTTAAAGGGTGGTAAGGCAGAAAGGCTGTCAATGGCTATTGCTGCAATAGATGAAATTTTAAGAAAATAGATGAATTTTACAAGTCAAGATAAAGAGCAATTTATAGCAAAAGGAGTTACCAACGAAAAGGTTTTAGAACAAATAGAAACCTTTAAAGAAGGTATCCCTTTTGTAAACTTGTCTAAGGCTGCGGTTGTTGGAGACGGTATACTTAAATTTTCTGATAAAGAAGAGCAAGAACTTGTATCTTATTTTGAAAAATACCGATTACAAAAAGATCTTTTAAAATTTACACCCGCTTCTGGAGCGGCCACTCGTATGTTTAAGGCTTTGTTTGCTTTTTTAGAGGAGTACAATTATAAAAAACAATCTTTAGAAGCGTATATAAAAGAAAGCGAAGATAAAGGGGTAGAAGCCTTTGTGCGTGGTTTAAAAGATTTTCCTTTTTATAAAGATGTAAAGACGCGTATAGGAGAGAAATTTTCTTCAAAAGGAGAAGAAGTTTATGTTTTTGTGCAAGAATTACTGTCTGAGGATAAATTAAATTATGGCTTTTTCCCAAAAGGGTTATTGCCTTTTCATAAATATAATGACAAAATAGTTACACCTTTTTACGAGCATTTAAGAGAGGCTGCTTTATATGCAAAAACAAATGATGTAGCAAAACTACATTTTACAATTTCTGAGCAACACCAAGAAATGTTTTTAGAAAAAGAGAAACAGGTTGCAGAGAAAGTCAATAAAGAAACAGCAACTAGTTTTGTTGTAGATTATTCTTTTCAGAAAAAAGAAACAGATACTATAGCAGTAGATTTAGAAAACAAGCCATTTAGATTAAAAGATGGTAGTTTATTATTTAGACCAGGAGGGCACGGTGCTTTAATTGAAAATTTAAATGATAAAAATGCAGACATTATTTTTATTAAAAACATTGATAATGTTGTAGTGCAAGAGCATTTACAGGCCGTAGCAGATAGTAAAAAAATATTAGCTGGCTTTTTGTTAAAAGTACAAAAGAAAGCTTTTGATTATGCAGCAATTTTAGATAATGATGAGGTTGATGATGAGCAGATAAATGAAATTAGATTGTTTTTAAAAGACGAACTTAATGTTAGGTTTGTTAATGGATTTATCCATTTGGGAAAAGAAGAACAGATTAGCTTGTTAAAAGAAAAAATAAACAGACCAATTAGAGTTTGTGGTATGGTTAAAAATCTAGGAGATCCTGGAGGTGGACCTTTTTGGATTAGGGATTACCAAGAGAATGTGTCGCTTCAAATTGTAGAGTCTGCGCAGATAGATACATCTAATTTTAATCAAGCCAAAATTTTACAAAATGCAACTCATTTTAATCCTGTAGATTTAGTTTGTGGGGTTAAAAATTATAAAGGAGATAAATATAATTTAGTAGATTTTGTAAACGATAAACAAGGTTTTATTACGGAAAAAACTAAAGAGGGTAGACAGGTAAAAGCTTTGGAACTTCCCGGTTTGTGGAATGGCGCAATGGCTTTTTGGAATACAATTTTTGTAGAGGTTCCTACAATTACATTTAACCCTGCTAAAACTGTAAACGATTTATTAAAGTCAGCTCACCAACCAACATAGTTACACGTGTTGGTTTAAAAGTATAGGGTTCTTGTCTAGGTGTCAGTTATGTGATTTGGAAGTTTAGAACTATTTTTAATCTCATTATTTTAAGGTAATACCTATGGTTTTGGTTCTTTTACCATATTTCTAATATGAACAAGAGACACTGTAAGTTCTAGTTTTTTCATAAAATTATTTAGATATTTTTATGTCTTTTACGTTCAAAGAGATTAAAAAATGCTTCTAATTTTGTACTGTAGATTTAGGTGTCTGTGTTAATAAAGTTAGCTTTTTTTTATGAATAGTAGAAAGTGAGCACTACATTTGCGCCCATCTCAAAGGGGTGCTTATTAAATTAGGCTGAGATTATACCCAACGAACCTGGGCAGGTAATGCTGCCAAGGGAAGTATTAGTTAGTGTTTGCTAACTAGGTTTAGGCTGCGACAAAAGAGTTTGCCACTCATAAATTTATATAAATTAACAAAAATAACGACCCCTTTTATTTGTAATATAATTACGAATGAAAACAAACTGTTTTAAATTTAATCTTACAACACGTAAAAGTAGCGGTAACAACAGAAAATTTTACGTAAAAACCGTAACTACTTCTCTTGCTATTTTTTGTTTAGCTTTTTCTGGTATTGCACAAGAAAAAGAAATAGACACGCTAGAAGGTAGAAAGGTGGTTTTAGACGAGGTCTTAGTATCTGGCATACGAGTTACCAAGCAATCTCCAGTTACATTTTCTAACTTAACTAAAGAGCAATTTAAGTCTCGTAACTTAGGTCAGGATATTCCCGTTTTAATGAATTTTTTACCGTCGGTAGTGACAACATCAGATGCAGGGGCAGGTGTTGGTTATACGGGTATTAGAGTGCGTGGAACAGATGCTACGCGTGTAAATGTTACTATAAATGGTGTGCCTTATAATGACTCTGAGTCTCACGGTACATTTTGGGTAAATATGCCAGATTTTGCGTCTTCTACAGAAAGTTTACAATTACAAAGAGGTGTTGGTACATCTACAAACGGTTCTGGTGCTTTTGGGGCAAGTTTAAATATTTTAACTGATGCTGTTTCTACAGATGCTTACGGGCAGGTTTCTACATCTATTGGTAGTTTTAATACATTAAAAAATAATATAAAATTTAGTACAGGTGTATTAAATAATCATATAGAAATTTCAGGTAGGTTATCTAGGATAGCTTCAGATGGTTATGTAGATAGAGCATCGTCTAACTTAGATTCTTATTTTTTACAAGCCGCCTATGTAGATGATAACACCTTAATAAAAGCATTGCTTTTTGGAGGTCATGAAGTAACATACCAATCTTGGGATGGTATCGACGGCAATACATTAAAAGAAAACAGAACGTATAATCCAGTAGGTGCGTATAAAGATGAAAATGATATAACTCAGTTTTACGATAATGAAAATGATGATTACAAACAAGATCATTTTCAATTGTTATGGAACGAGCAAATATCTACTGTTTGGTCTACTAATTTAGCGGTGCATTTTACAAAAGGACGTGGCTTTTTTGAGCAATTTAAGGAAGATGAAGATCCTGCGGATTATAATGGTATTGTAGAAGGCGCTAACGGCGGTGATGTTACAGATTTAATTCGTAGAAGATGGTTAGATAATAATTTCTACGGAACAACATTTTCTGCAAACTATACGAACAAGGCTGTAAACCTAATATTAGGTGGTGGTTGGAATAAGTATGAAGGAGATCATTTTGGAGAAGTAATTTGGGCGCAACAATTTGCTGCAAACAGAAATTATGAGGATCGTTATTATGATGATAGTTCTACTAAAACAGATTTTAATATCTACGGTAAATTAAATTATAAATTAGATGCTAAATGGAGTCTTTTTGGAGATATGCAATACAGAACTGTTGGCTATAAAGCTAATGGAGATGATACTGGTTTAGTAGATGATACGTTTGATTTTTTTAACCCAAAAGCGGGTGTAACTTTTGATTTTAACAAGAATAATAATTTTTACCTTTCTTATGCGGTAGCTAACAGAGAGCCTAATAGAAATGATTATGAAGGTGGTAATCCTAAGCCAGAAAAATTAAACGATTTTGAGTTGGGTTGGCGTTATGTGTCTCCAGCGGTACAGGTAAACACAAACGTTTATTATATGGGGTATAAGGATCAGTTAGTTTTAACTGGTGGTTTAAACGATGTTGGCGCGCCACTTAGAGAAAATATAGGGGATAGTTACCGTTTTGGATTAGAGGTAGATGCAAATATTATTTTTAATGATCAGTTTTCAACTAGACCAAACGTAGCGTTAAGTAGCAATAAAAATAAAGACTTTTTTACAGATAGAGATGGTGCTTTGCAAGATTTAGGTGATACAGATATTGCATATTCGCCTAGCGTTGTAGCAGGAAATATTTTTACATTTGCACCTAAAGAACATATAAAATTATCTTTTTTATCTAAATTTGTAAGCGAACAATATTTAAGTAACACAGACACAAAAGCATCTAAGTTAGATAGCTATTTTGTAAACGATTTTAATGTTGCTTATGAAATAAAATGTAATAAGATTTTTAAATCTATTGTATTGTCTGGATTGGTAAATAATGTATTTAATGAGAAATACGTATCTAACGGATATACATATTTAAACTCTTGGTCAACTCCTGGCACTACTTTTGAAGTACAGGGTTATTACCCACAAGCAGGAACAAACTTTTTAGTGGGAGCAACATTTAACTTTTAAAGATTGAACACTAACCATGTTTATAAAGGGTGGGCCTTATTGCAAGGTTTGCCCTTTTTTTAATTTCTAACAGTTACTACATTTCCATTTATAGAAGAACTGTAAAAAAGCATGTCGTGGTATTTAGTGCTGCCTTCTGGTCTGTTTAAAAACTGACCCGTAAAAAGATTGTATTTATAATCTTCACAAGAGCAAGTTACATTTTGTCTGTCATCATCTAATACCATTGTAGAACAAGAGCTTGGCTCGTGATTAGGACAGCTGGCTTCAAAAGCCATAAAGTTATCAAACCCTGTGTTTATAACAAATATACCTTTAGTGCCAACACCTTGGCTGCCTACATAAACACCGCTTCCCGCATTCTTTAAAGCGCTGTAAGATGGTAAATTTAAGTTTAGATCTACTCTAAAGCCTATGTCTTGTAAGTATGGGTTTCTATTGGTTCTGCCACTATCACAAGAAAATAATAGTAAAATAGCAAATAGGGAAAAAAGTGATTTCATAATATGTTTTCTTAGTACTAATACAACAACAAATGTGAACAAAAATTATGTATATTTGTATAAAATCCTCTAGAAATAAGAGGATTTTCTCATTTTTAAAATGATAATGTTATGAGTAACGTGTCTTATTATACCGTAGAAGGTTTAAAAAAGTTAAAGGGCGAGCTAAATCAGCTTAAGGATATAGAACGACCAAAGTCGTCACAGGCAATTGCAGAAGCTAGGGATAAAGGAGATTTATCTGAGAATGCGGAATACGATGCAGCTAAAGAAGCACAAGGCTTGTTAGAGCTTAAAATTTCTAAATTAGAAGAAATTGTGTCTAATGCTAGAATTATAGATGAATCTCAGTTAGATACTTCTAAGGCATTGGTGTTGTCTACTGTTAAGCTTAAGAACCAAGCAAACGGTATGGAAGTAAAATATACTTTAGTAGCAGAAAGCGAAGCCGATTTAAAAACAGGAAAAATATCTGTAAACTCGCCAATTGGTAAAGGTTTGTTAGGTAAGAGTGTTGGTGATGAAGCAGAAATTGCAGTTCCTAATGGAAAAATAAAACTAACAATCCTAGAAATAACTAGAGCATAATGGAATCTATTTTCACCAAAATAATAAATGGCAAAATTCCTTGTTACAAAGTAGCTGAGGATGCTAATTATTTTGCCTTTTTAGATATTAGTCCAAATGCAAAAGGGCATACGCTTTGTGTGCCCAAAAAAGAAGTAGATAAGATTCTAGATTTAGATGAAGAAACCTATATGGGTTTAATGGCTTTTTCTAGAAAAGTGGGTAAGGCTATAGAAGAGGTTGTTCCTTGCAACCGTGTTGGTATTTCTGTTATAGGCTTAGAAGTGCCACACGTACATGTGCATTTAATACCATTAAATTCTATGGAAGATGCTTCTTTTAAGAAAAAAGAAGAATTAACTACAGAAGAGTTTACGTCTATTGCAGCAGCAATTAGCGCAAAAATTAAATAATTTTTTGGGTAAATAGGTATACTGCTGTAGCTATTAAAGCTATAAGTACAAGTACAACTATGTAGAACAAAGATGTAAATTTTACACTTGTTTTTTCTGGTACTGCTAATTTTTGGTAGTAGTTAAAAGAGCGCTCTATATCGTCTGTCCAATTAACAGGGTATATGGTAGAGTGGCATCTTTGGCATTTGATATCATTGCTAACCTCATTGGTTGTTTTGTGTATAAACTTGCCAAATTTTTGCTTTTGATAAAAAGTAACCGAAAGTTCGTTATGAAAACATTCAGGACAGTTATTTTTTATGTTTGCTTCTTTTAGTACAACTAATTTCTCCTTAGACATAGTTTAAACTTTTGTTTTTAGCGAAATCTGCATTACGGTGCCATCTTTACTCGAAGATAACACTTTTACCTTTCCGTTATGGTATTCTTCTACAATTCTTTTAACTAGAGATAGTCCTAAGCCCCAGCCACGCCTCTTAGAAGTGTGTCCTGGATTAAAAATAGTAGCGTAGTTTCTTTTTGGTATTCCGTGTCCTGTATCAGATACTAAAATATTGACACTGTTTCCTGCTTGTACAATTTCTATGGCGATATGACCTTTGCCTCGCATAGCATCAATTCCATTTTTTACCAAGTTTTCAATAGTCCAATTGTACAAAGGCTTGTTTAGCATCACCGAAAGGGAATCAATCTTACTATCAAAAGAAAATTGTATAAGCTTAGAGCTTCTTCGTTTTAGATAGTCAAAAGCACTTTTTGTTTCTGCAACAATATCTTTTTCTTCTAGCTTTGGTAAAGACCCAATATTAGAAAAACGATCTGTAATGGTTTGGAGTCTATCTATGTCTTTTTCTATTTCCACAGATATTTCAGGATTTATATTTTCGTCTTTTAATAGCTCGTTCCATCCCAGAAGAGATGTTAGTGGAGTGCCTATCTGGTGAGCTGTTTCCTTAGCCATACCCGCCCAAAGTTTACTTTGTTCAGAAGCTTTATTCGTTTTAAAGAAAAAGAAAATTACGGCTCCAAATAAACAAATGATAAGCAGTAGTGCTAAAGGGTAATATTTTAAGTTATTTAAAACTTCTGAGTTTCCGTAGTAAAGAGTGGCAATTAACTCCCCTTTATGAGTCATTAAAACTGGAGTGTTTTCGGTTTTAAATTCTTCTATTTTTTCTTGAATAAAAGAGGTGTCTTTGGTTTTGCTGTTTTCTATGTTTTTAGCGTTGAAACTACCATTTTTATTCACCAAAATCATTGGTGTAGAGGTGTTATTCTGAAAAATCTTTAAGTGCAAATCTCCTAAATCCTGTGTCTGCGAAGAATTAAGAAATTCTGACTGAGCAGTAGCCCAGATTTCCATTTTATGGCGTTCTTCCTTTTTAAATTGTTCAAAAAAACTATTTGTGTTCCATAGAATAAGGCTTACAATAAAGAAAGCACTAACCATTAAGGAAATGTTTATAGTTTTGTTTTTAGGATTAAAATTCATTTTACCAATTATTGGGTTTAAAGATAACGTAATTTAAAGCGAATTTGGTATTTCTATATGGGCATGTTGTTTTAATTAGTGCACAAATTATGTACCTTTGCATTCTATGAAAAAAACAATTTCTATAGTTCCAAACGAGGTAACTACTGCAAAATTGCACGGTTATCTTTTAGGGGCGGTTGGTCCTAGGCCAATAGCATTTGCAAGTACTGTAGATAAAGACGGTAATCCAAATTTATCTCCGTTTAGCTTTTTTAATGTATTTAGTGCAAATCCGCCAATTCTTATATTTTCTCCAGCCAGAAGAGTAAGAAACAACACTATTAAGCACACTTTGGAAAATGTGTTAGAAACTAAAGAGGTTGTTATTAATATTGTAAATTACTCAATAGTACAACAAATGTCTTTGTCTAGTACAGAGTATGCAGAGGGTATTAATGAGTTTGATAAGGCTGGTTTAACAATGCTAAAGTCTGATGTGGTTAAACCGTTTAGAGTAGCAGAGTCTCCAGTGCAGTTTGAGTGTAAGGTTACTAAGGTTGAAGCTTTAGGTGAAGAAGGCGGAGCCGGAAACCTTATTTTTGCTGAGGTGGTAAAAGTGCATGTAGATACTGCCGTTTTAGATGAAAACGGAAGTATAGATCAGCATAAAATAGATTTAGTAGCCCGTATGGGTGGCAATTGGTATAGTAGAGCTAACGAAGGTATGTTCGAGGTTCCTAAGCCGCTATCTACTCTGGGAATAGGTATAGATAGTTTGCCTTTAAAAATAAGAAATAGTAAATTGCTATCTGGTAATGACTTAGGGCTGCTTGGTAATATAGAGCAATTACCGACTGCAAAGAGTATAACTAAATTTGTAGCGGAGAATGATGAAGCCCAGGCAGTGTTGGTAACTAAAGATAATATGCAACTGCAACTAAAAGCTAAAGAATATATTTTTAATGATGACGTAATTGGAGCATTAAAATTATTGATGGCCGGAATAGATTTGATAGAATAAGAACTGAATAGATAAACACGCATAAGAAACTAATTTAAGATGGAAGTACAAGGAAAAGTAAAAATGGTTGGGGAAACTCAAACTTTTGGGAGCAACGGATTTAGAAAAAGAGAACTAGTTGTTACAACGGAAGAGCAATATCCACAACACATAATGGTAGAGTTTGTTCAAGACAAATGCGATTTATTAAACGGTTACAATGTTGGGCAAGCTGTAAAAGTTAGTATTAACTTAAGAGGTAGAGAATGGGTTAATCCACAAGGAGAAACTAAATACTTTAACTCTATACAAGGATGGAGAATAGAAAACTTACAAGCTGCTGCTCCAGACGCAAGTGCAGGAGGTATGCCACCAGTTGCACCAGCACAAGCTTTTGAGCCTGCAGATAATTTAAATGAAGAAGATCACGACGATTTGCCTTTCTAGGTTAAATGGTTCATCCAATATATTATTTAACAGATAAGTTAGAGTTTCCTCCAGTACACACAGCTAATGAAGATGGTTTAGTAGCGGCTGGAGGAGATTTATCTGTAGAACGATTACAACTTGCCTATAAAAGCGGAATTTTCCCTTGGTTTGATGATGATAGACTACTGCTTTGGTGGAGTCCAGATCCAAGAATGGTCTTGTTCCCGCAAGAATTAAAAGTTTCTAAAAGTATGCGTAAGCTTTTACGCGATGAGGCTTTTACTGTTACAAAAAATAAAAATTTTGAAGAAGTAATTCACCGCTGTGCTACTGTACCTAGAGACGGACAACCAGGCACGTGGATTACACAAAATATGCAAAACGCATATATAGAACTACATAAAAAAGGCATTGCCCACTCTTATGAGGTTTGGTTAGATAACCAATTGGTAGGTGGTTTGTATGGCATAGATTTAGGTACTGTGTTTTGTGGAGAAAGTATGTTTAGTGATGTTAGCAACGCCTCTAAATATGGTTTTATAACCATGGTGCAAGAAATGCAAGCTAACAATTACAAGCTTATAGATTGCCAAGTCTATACCCAGCACCTAGAGAGTTTAGGTGCTAGAGAAATAGATAGGGATTATTTTATGGAGTTTTTAAAATAGAATAGAAACTTTTTTTTCAAATTTTAGTACACAATCATATCATGTTTAATTTTTTATTATATTTGGTAGGGTAAATTTTACAACTTGTATAGGTTTTTTATTGTGAAAAATAAAAAATATGAAAAAAATAAATCTTGTCAAAGGTACAGTGCTTATGTTCTTATTGTTGTTTTCTTGTGAAAAGGAAAGCAACCAAGAAGTAATAACAGAGGTGATCACTAACCCTATAGCCTTAGATATTCTTACCAAAAAGGACCTCATAGTAAAACCGTACCATTGGGAAAAGAACGAATTGGCATCAAAAACAACCCAAGTATCTTTTGAGAAAGAATATGGTACGCCTAAAAATAGTAGTTTAACGGTGGTAGATATTGCTAAAACCACTACATTAATACCACTAGTAGATACAAACAACAATTTAAAATCTTGGCTGGTAGGTTATTACAATGCAGAAGGTGAGATAGTTTACAGGGTTCAAAAAATTGATACTTCTAAAGAAACAGCCCATAATTTAAATAGCAATAAACTTACTGTTAAAGTGGTGGGGGAAACTAGGCTGAAAAAAAGAGCTAAAAGTATAGCATCTGCCAACAAAGGTAGTTGGGTTTGCGGAGATGAATATTTTTACGGTTGTGTTGAGCTTGCAACCAACAATGGAGACTCAGAAACAACTTGTAAGTGGTTTTATAAAGGTGAAAAATGCGTATATCAAGAAGAACAAACCGAAATAGACTGGTTAGATGATAGTACTGAAGATGATTGGCAAAACCCTTTTGGAGGAGGGCCTCCTTCCAGTTGCCCGCCTGGTTATATAAAAGATAATGAAGGCAATTGTGTTGCTTCTCCTTGTGCCAGAATAAAGCAACAAAATCTAAATACAAATTTTAATGCTAAGATTGAAATTCTTAAAGATAGCACAGGGCTTAGAAAAGAAACAGGATATGCACAAAATAAAAACGGAACGTTCACTAAACTAACAGCTTCTACAGATGGGCACTCCTTAAAAATTAACGTGGACAACAACCCCAATATTATTGGATATATACATACACATTTAAATGATTGGGAAACTGGAAAAATTGTTGAAGGAAGACCAGAAGAAGAACGGCCTGTCAAGATTTTTTCACCAACAGATGTTATTGTATTTTTAAAAATCCTTAAAAATATTAGTGTTAGTGATACCCCCTTAACAGATGCTTATGGCACTATGGTTTCTAGTAGCGGCACCTATACCATACGCTATACGGGTAATACTAACACACTCTATAACATAAAAACAAATTATACAAAAGCAGAAAAAATAAAGCTAGCAAAAGATTTTAAGCGCTTAGCGCAAAAAAAGAGTAAAGAAAAATTATTTCTCAATTATATAAAGGATTCTATGGGAGTCTCAGGTGTTAATTTGTATAAAGTACAGAACAATGGTAAAATAATACCGAAGATATTGGGTAGTAATGGTAAAGTATATAAAGGAGATTGTGATGAATAAAACTAAAATAAAAAATATGAAAAAAATATTCTTTTTACTAATTGTAGTCTTTGGTTTTCTTAACTGCAAGGCGCAACATATTATCCCTACCGAAGAAGTAGTAAATTATTTAGGTGAAGAAAATGGGGTTATGGGAGACAAGAACTATGTATATTTAAAAGATGTTAACAATGTTCTAGGGAAATTTGTGGGCGACTGGGCTGGCAATTATAACGGTAAAAATTATCTTTTTAGGATATCCAAGGCTACAAGGGACGATGGAGAAATTAAAGAAGATTATCTTTTAATGCGTTATACCATTACCACTAGCAATGGTACGGTTATAGAAAACACTTTAAGCTTGCCAGATAACAAAGTGCATACAGAGGGGGGGTATTTGGCAAAGTCTGGTAGTTATGTGTTTAATTATTTCGGAAAAGATTCCGATTGCGGGCAAAATGGAAGTATTTTTACCCGTGTCTTAGAAAGTTCCAACGGAACAAAAATAAAGCTATATTTAGAGGTGGAGGGAGAAATGTGGGATTGTACTACCGAAGTTCCACAAACAATGCCGACTGACTGGCTAGAAGTTACCAAACAATAACGACTTATAAAAAAAGATGGTAAAGAATTTATTTTTAGATACTGGTTATATAAAAAGTTGAGATATATTTTTTGGTTTTAAAATAGCCATTAGAAGCTATAAAATAAATAAATTAAGCTGCATTATATTGTGTTTAGAAATTGAAAGTCTTTTGTAATTTTAACTACTTTAAACTACTCGCTGTATGTGGGTTACTTAACAGCTCTTTAAAAACAGCCCAGCGTTTTTCTGGTTGGTCTACAGTGCCACCTTTAGCTTTTACATAATCTGCAACTAGGTCTTTACCTAAATTATAGTTTATAACATAGCTACGGTACTGGTCTATAAAACGAGTGCGTTGCAATGCTCTGTCTGGTGCATAGAACAAATATTTTTCTAGCCATTTAGCAGCTTCTTCTCTAGAAATATCTCCGTTTAAATAGTGTCTTGCAGCTTCATTACCTGCGTAATTTAGCTCACCTATTAATCTTAGAACTTTATAGTATTTGTCTGCCTTGCTAGCATCTAAACCTGCAATAGGGAAAAGCACTTCTTTCTCAAAAGCAACACGCTCATCTCCAGGGAAAGCTACATCTATACCATAGTTTGCGCTACCTTCTGCTATTAAAGACTGCGGAGAGAATAATGGATATACAGAAAATTCTTTCCATCCTTTAGCATCAACTAAATTTTGTTCTAATAAGGCATTAAATACGTGGTGTCCTGGGTAGCCCTCGTGGCAAGCTAAGTCTATTGCACGTTGTATAAATATTGGAAAATCGGTATTTATCTGTATTAAACTTTTACTTTTTCCTTGGTAATAATTGTAACCAGACCAGCTTTTGTCGTTTACATATTCTAAAACAAAATCTTCATTCTGCGGTAATTTAAAATGGTGATTTGTTCTTTTTCTTGCTTCTGTTATAGCTACTCTAAAAACAGTGTCTAACTTGTCTTTTGGTATCACAAATTGCTGTTCAAAAGCAGCATATCTTGTTGCTAAATCTTCATCACCGGGTAACTCTTCTTCTAGAGCAGTAATAAGTTTATTAAAGTGTTCTTCTGTAAAATGTGGTGGTGCTACATCGTACAAAAGTTTAGCTTCTTCATCAAAAGAATACGTTTTGCCAGACAGCATCTCTAACTTGGTTTTTACAGCAGTTAGTTGTTTTTTAAACATCGTGTGCCTTGCTTTTTCAAGACTAGAAAAAGCAGTTGTATCTACTAGATTAGATTTATCTAATAGGGCAGAAGCTCTATAAATAAAATCTGCAGCAGGTATCGTATCTAATTTAGCTGAGGTTGGTTTCCATTCTTCGGGACCATAGTAAGCATCAACAAAATCACTATTGTATTGTCCTACTTCTAAAACTAACTTTACATAATCTTCTGCTAATGTGTCCATTTTTGGTTTCTCAGGTGGGTTAGTACAAGATCCTAATGCTACAGCAGCAAATAATACAACTATTCTGTTTTTCATAGATTTATTCTTTTGTTCTAATGTCTAATAGGCTTTCGTTAAATAAATTGAAAATACGCGTGTATTCATCTGTCCAACTACTAGGTTCTACAAAACCGTGACGCTCTACAGGGTACACAGCCATTTCCCAATTCTTTTTTTCTAACTCTATTAAACGCTGAGATAAACGTACCATATCTTGAAAATGCACATTGTCATCTACCATACCGTGTAGAATTAGTAAATCGCCTTTTAAACCATCTGCAAAATAAATTGGAGAACTTTTTCTGTAAGCAATGCTGTCTGTAACTGGAGTATTTAAAATACGAGCAGTATAGCCGTGGTTGTATGCCGCCCAATCGCCCACAGAGCGTATTGCAGCACCAGCTTTAAAAGTATCGGGAGCATTAAACATCCCCATTAATGTTATAAATCCGCCGTAAGAACCACCGTAGATTCCAACTTTATTTTGGTCTATACCATAATTTTCTACTAATAACTTTGCGCCGTCAACTTGGTCAGATAAATCTTTGCCCCCCATATGTCTGTAAATTCCGGTACGCCACTCGCTACCATAACCAGCACTACCTCTATAATCTATATCTAACACAGTATAGCCATTATCTACGAGTATGTTATGAAACATATATTCTCTATTGTAAGAACTCCACCATTTGTGAGCATTTTGTAAATAACCAGCACCGTGTACAAAAATTACAGCAGCTTTGTTTTTTGTTGCTGCTTTAGGTTGATATAATCTTGCGTATACATCTGCTCCGTCCTCGGCTTTAAAAGTAATAACCTCAGGATCTTTCCAGCTGTACTTTTTAAAGTTATCTGTAAGTGAATTTGTAATTTGTTTTGCAACAGTTTTAGCTCTGTTCTTTACGGGATTAGACTGTACGTACAATTCTGTTGGTTTATTGCTGTACGAGTGTAAAATAGCCATTTGGCGCTCGTCTGGAGATAGCGTAACCTCGTTGTTGCCAACCATTGTAGTTAATTGGTTTAATTTGCCGCCATTTAAGGCCATTGTGTAAAATTGTCTGTCTCCAGGATGATTTTTATTTGCTGTAAAATACCAACGTTTTTTATCTATAGAGAGAGTTGGTTCGTAAATTTCAAAATTACCAGAAGTAAGTGCTTTTGTTTTTTTAGATAAAACATTAGTAGTGTACAAATGAGAATACCCTGTTTTTTCAGACTGATACCAAATACTATTGTCATCTGGCATCCAACCTAAATTACCCCAGCCAATTCCTGGGCCAGCAATCCAAGCTTTATCGTGTTGGTGATCTAAGTTTGTAACAGTGCCATCAGCAAGATTTAAAAGAACTATCCAACGGTCTTTATAATCATTTGCACTAATATCTAAAACTGCTTTTTTACCATCTGCACTCCAAATAGGACCAGCAATGTAACCAATTCTATTTTCGTTTTTATACTCTTTATCTGGGTAGTCTTTAGTGTATTCTGGAATATAATCTAAACCCGTTAAATTGTCTAAGGCAACTGGGTATGTTTTCTTGTTTTTTATATCAAAAATGTGAAGCTCGTAAGTACTTGGTGTATCGCCAACTTTAGAACGAGTATTCTGGTTTTCTACATAGCCAGACTCTGTTACAAAGTGTGGCATTGTAGTGCGCTTGTTGCTTGCATATTTAGCAGCGATATAAGTTACATAATTGCCATCTGTACTAATGCTTTGTCCACTTATAGATTTGCCGTCTGTATATATAGAAAATAACTCTTTTTCTTTGTAGCGATCCATCTGTTTTTTACGTGCATCTTCTTTGGCTTTGCGTTCTCTTAAAACATCAAACAATGCAAGTTGGTCGTTGCGTAGCCACTCATCTTTGTCGCTTAAACGTTCTTCCCTATCTTTTTTATCTGTAAAGTTTGTAATTTGAGTAGTTGCTCCTGTTGCTATATCCCAAGTAAAAATATCTTGCCCTTTCTGATATGCTATTTTGCCGTTGTTTTCTATAAATTTGGCGTTCCTTTCGCGATCTTCAGTTTGGGTAATTTGTATGGTTTTGTTGGTGGTGATATCAACTAAAAAAAGATCACCTCTTTTTTCGTATACTTTTTTTGTTCGTTTAGAATTAAAAGTAGGTGAAGAAGGTAGGTTGTATTCTTCTTCAAAATCTACTTTGTTAGTCTTTGTGTTATTAAGGTTGTACACATATAAAGAGTCGCTAAAAGCATTTTCCGTATTCCAGTTAAAATAAATGTTTTTACTATCTGATGACCATTTTGGACTAGAAGGCAAGTGGCCAATAAAAGCATCACCCTGCATAATTTCTTTAATGGTTAGGGTTGATGTGTTATTTTCTTGAGCAAAGACTGATAACGAGCAAAGCAGAATGCTTACGCTTAAAAGTAGATTTTTTTTCATTTTCTTTTGGTTCTTTCTGATGATTTCTAGACTAGGTCAGTATCTGTAATTTGTTTAATGCACTAAAGTTAACATTATTTATAATTCCATAATAATATATTCCAAGTATCTGTTTGGTCTGTAAAGGAGTGTATGGTTTAACGGCTTCTATTTATGAGGTTCTAGAGTAGTTGAGGTGTGCTTTGTGATGGTAGAATTTATTGCTTTAATTTAGGACGAATAATAATGTTAAAAGTGATAGCAAACCTAAATTTAGCGCATAAAAAAGGCTGGTAAAAACCAGCCTTTAGATCGTTATATTAGTTTTAATAAAACTAGAATTATATTTTTATATACGTAAACTCAATGGTTTGTTTGTTAGCGTCTTTATCAGTGTACTCGTAGTTAAGCTTTATGGTAGAATCGTCCTCTACTAAAATTTTAACGTTAGGACTGTTTTTAAATAGCACAGTTTTTTCATCTGTGACAGTATATTCTACAGTACTCTTTTTAATAAACTTGCAATCTGCTTCTGTGTCAAAAGTTACATTGTGTCTGCCCGAGTTTACTACAATTTTAAATTGTTTTGGCATTGGGTAGCTAACATTTGCATTGTTTTTTAATAAGTCATTTCTAGTAAAGTTTTTCTGGTGTTGTATAAATTCTAAAATAGAACCAGATGTAAACTCAATAGTGTTTTTTTGTAGGCAATCATCAGATGCGCCATCTATTTTCCATTTTCCTAAAAGTTTAGCTACAACAGCAGAGCCATCATAAGTACTAGTGTTGTCTGTGGTTTCATCTTCGGTTACTTCTACGTCATTAGGTTCTTCAGCAGTTTTAGGTTCTTCAAATTCATCATTGTCAGATCTTACAAAAACATCAACCTGAGTTTGGGTTTTAGAATCAGCCCCAGTAATAACAGTTGTAATTTTTAAAGTATCGTCTATTAATTCAATTTCTGAAGTAGAGTTAAAAAAAGTTACATTATTTAAAGCAGTAACAGTATAGGTTCCAGATTGTGAGCTTGTTTCGGTACACAGTGTAGATGTACTAGAACCTCTTTTTTTAAAGTTTAATTTATAGGTGTTGTCATCTTTAAATTCGGCTAATGAATTTTTTAAACATTCAAAATCGGCTGAAGAAACGTTTTTTTCGTCAATTTTACTGCTTACAAGTCGCCATTCTCCGGTGAGGCTTGCTTTCGTTTCTGTTACGTATTCGGGAACTTCTTGGTTGTCTGTTTTATTGTCATCATCAGAATTACAAGAGGTTACAAATAGTGAAACAAAGAGTAGTAGGTAATAAAATTTAGAGTTCATAATTTTCATAGTAGTAATGTTTTTATCCTTGAACGCTAATATTATACCAAGCGGTAATTTTGTGTTGTTAATTTTGAGTTAAAGTGTGCTTTTTAAGTATAAAAAAACGTCATCCTAATAATGAGTAGAATGACGCTTGCGATATTTTCTTAGGTATAACTTTAATTTACAACCAATACAAAATAGTTCTTTTTACCACGTTGTAGTAAAACAAACTTGTTATTAATTAAGTCTTTACTAGTAATAATATAATCTTCTTTTACTTTTTCTTTGTTTACAGAAATAGCATTTTGTTTTAGTTCTCTACGTGCAGCTCCATTAGAATCTAAAAACTGAGTTTTAGCTGCTAATGCACCAATCATATCTAAACCTTCTTCAATATCTGCAGCAGTAACTTCTGCTTGTGGTACACCTTCAAAAACATCTAAAAATGTTTTTTCGTCTAGGGTTTTTAAATCATCAGAAGTAGATTTTCCAAATAAGATATTACTCGCTTTTATGGCGTTGTCTAAATCTTCTTTAGAGTGTACACTTATTGTAATCTCTTCAGCTAATTTTTTCTGTAAAGCACGCATATGTGGTGCTTCTTTATGCTCTGTAATTAAAGTGTCTATCTCTTCTTTAGTTAAAAAAGTAAAGATTTTAATAAACTTTTCAGCATCCTCATCAGATGTATTTAGCCAGTATTGGTAAAATTTATAAGGAGAAGTGCGTTCCGCATCTAGCCAAATGTTACCGCCTTCAGTTTTACCAAATTTAGTGCCATCTGCTTTTGTAATTAATGGGCAAGTAAGTGCGTAGCCTTTGCCACTACCAATTCTACGTATCATCTCTGTACCGGTCGTAATGTTTCCCCATTGGTCACTACCACCCATTTGTAATGTACAGTTGTGTTCTTTAAACAAGTGGTAAAAATCGTACCCTTGCACCAACTGGTATGTAAACTCTGTAAAAGACATTCCTTCTTTGGCTTCAGAAGTTAAACGTTTTTTTACAGAATCTTTAGCCATCATATAATTAACGGTAATATGTTTACCTACATCACGTATAAAATCTAGAAAAGAGAAATCTTTCATCCAATCGTAATTGTTAACTAAAATAGCTGCATTTTCTGCATCACTATTAAAGTCTAAAAAACGAGATAATTGATTTTTTATAGCATTTTGGTTGTGTCTAAGTGTTTTTTCATCTAACAAATTACGCTCTGCAGATTTTCCAGAAGGATCTCCAATCATTCCGGTTGCACCACCAATAAGCGCATAAGGTTTGTGACCTGCTAGTTGAAAATGACGCAACATCATTACACTAACCAAGTGGCCAATATGTAAGGAGTCTGCAGTAGGGTCTATACCCACATATGCAGCACGCATTTGTTCTAGTAAGTGTTCTTCTGTGTCGGGCATGACATCGTGTATCATCCCTCTCCATTTTAATTCTGCGATAAAATTAGAAGCCATTGTATTTCAATTTTGTAATAGTAGATGCAAATATAAAAGAAATAGAGAGCTTAGGCAGTAGTCTATGGTAAATTAAATTCCTAAATTTGAATTATGATATTGGTAACAGGAGGCACAGGTTTAGTAGGTGCACATCTTTTATTGCAGCTACTAAAAAAAGAAGAAGTTGTGACGGCTATACATAGGCAGACAAGCGACTTAAAACAGGTTAAAAAAGTTTTTTCTTATTATGTAGATAATGCAGATGAGTTGTATGCAAAAATAAACTGGTTTGTTGCAGATATAACAGATGTACCTTCTTTAGAACTTGCTTTTATTGGAGTTACACACGTATACCATTGTGCAGCATTAATTTCTTTTGATCCTAATGATTATTTTAAGTTAAGGCGAATAAATACCAATGGCACGGCTAATATTGTAAATCTATGTCTGGCTTTTAATATAAAAAAACTGGCATATATAAGTTCTATAGCAACAATGGGCAAAAATGAAGCCTCGCCAAATGTGACAGAAGAAACGGAGTGGAATGATGTAAATGTAAATGTGTATGCGCTTACCAAGTATGCTGCAGAAATGGAAGTTTGGCGCGGTACGCAAGAGGGTTTAGATGCTGTTATTGTAAATCCAGGTGTTATTTTAGGCCCAGGTTATTGGGACTCTGGGAGTGGTCAGTTTTTTAGTAAAACAGCAGGTGGTTTAGCCTATTATCCGCCAAATGGTAGTGGCTTTGTAGGTGTTAACGATGTAGTAGACATTTGTGTTGGATTAATGAATTCTGCCCTAAAAAATGAACGCTATATTGTTGTTGCTAAAAATAGAACCTTTAAAGAGGTGTTGGGTAAAATAGCTGGGTTTTTAGGAAAGCCTGCACCACACAAAGAACTTAAAATATGGCAACTACATATTTTTTATAGATTAGATTGGCTGGTACACTTAATTACTAGAAGGGGAAGAAAACTTTCTAAAATGCAGGTAAACGGATTAAAAAGTCAGGATATTTATGATAATACTAAAGTTACTACAGCACTAGCTTTTACTTTTACAGATATAGATAGTGTTTTAAAGTTTACTTCTGAGGTTCTTTTAAAGGAGTAGTTTTAGGTTTCTTTTTTTCTTTGCTTATGGCAATGCTATCTGCTTTAAATAGATTTTTGCGTTCAAACTGTGTTTTAATAGTATCTAATTTGGTTTGTACCTCTTTATAAAGAGCTTCGTAAGCAATTGGGTCAGCAGCATAGTAAATGTTACTGTCCGCAAATTGTACGCTATCTATTTTATATTTAGTAAAAAGATACGGCATTGTTCTTACGTTGTTTTCTACGAGTACATTTGAATTTGTTTGTTTAGCGGCATTTATAATAGCTAAATCATACAAAATAGCAACCATTTTAGATTCGGGAATAAGATTCTCTGGCTCTTCTATAGTTTTTTCTGCACAAGAAGCCATAGTAGCAATCACTAAAAATAAACCAAAAATTCTTTTCATTTTCTTATGTATTGATGCGTAAGTTGTTTAACTATCTATTAAACGTTAATCTGTGTGCGTTTCTTTTTTCTGAAACTTCACCATTTGCATATGCCAAATGACCATTTACAAATGTATGAGAAATTTTAGATGAAAACGTATTCCCTTCAAAAGGAGACCATCCACATTTGTATAAAATGTTGGACTTGCTCACTTGCCAAGCGTTGTTTGTGTCAACGATAACTAAATCTGCAAAATAGCCTTCTTTTATATAGCCTCTTTTTTCAATCTGAAATAAGATAGCTGGGTTGTGACACATTTTTTCTACCATACGTTCTATAGTAATGGTGCCATCTAAAACTTTTTCTAACATAGCAGGTAAAACGTGTTGTACTAATGGTCCGCCAGATGGGGCTTTAGTGTAAACGTTATCTTTTTCTTCAAAAGTATGTGGTGCATGGTCTGTAGCAATAACATCTATGCGGTCGTCTAAAAGAGCATCCCAAAGCATAGATCTGTCTTCAGCAGTTTTAACCGCAGGATTCCACTTTATAAGTGTTCCTTTTTCTTTGTAATCTTCATCAGAAAACCATAGGTGATGTACACAAACCTCTGCTGTAATTTTTTTATCTTTTAACGGAATATCGTTTCTAAAAAGACTCGTTTCTTTACCTGTAGATAAATGAAAAACGTGTAATCTAGCATCTGTTTTTTTAGCCAAGGCAATTGCTTTAGAAGAAGAGAGGTAACACGCCTCTGTACTTCTAATAATTGGGTGGTACTCTATAGGGATGTCGTCTCCAAATTTTTCTTGGTAGATAGCCATATTATGGCGTATGGTAGTTTCATCTTCACAATGTGTAGATATTACCATTTCTGTATTTCTAAAAATCTTTTCTATAACCTCCTCATTGTCTACTAACATATTTCCGGTAGAAGAACCTAAAAATAGTTTAACACCAGAACATGCATTTTTGTCTAGCTTTTTTAGTTCCTCTAAGTTGTCATTAGTACCGCCAAATAAAAATGAATAATTAGCATAAGAACTGTCTTTAGCAACCGCAAATTTTTCTTCTAATTTTTCTATTGTTGTTGTCTGCGGATTTGTGTTTGGTTGCTCCATAAACGTAGTAACACCACCAGCAACTGCCGCTCTACTTTCAGTGGCAATAGTGCCTTTATGCGTAAGGCCGGGTTCTCTAAAATGCACTTGGTCATCTATGATGCCAGGCAATACATAATTACCCTTTGCATCTATAACCGTAGCGGTATCATCACTAATAGAACTACTTATTTTTTCAATATAATTACCGTTCAACAATATGTCGAACATCGTAATTGTACCTTCGTTTACAACTTTAGCGTTTTTTATTAGTGTCTTTTTCATTTTAAAATTTGTTTTTTTGAAACAAGCTTATGTATTTCATTTTTATCACTCCAAAAACTGCTTCGCCAATAATTGAAGAACTCATTTTAGATTTTCCGCGAACCCTGTCTGTAAAAACAATAGGAACTTCTTTTATCTTAAAACCTTTTAGATGGGCTCTAAATTTCATTTCTATTTGAAAAGCATAGCCTATAAAACGAACCGTATCTAAACTAAGGTTTTCTAATACTTTTCTTTTGTAGCAAATAAAACCAGCTGTTGGGTCATCTACATGCATGCCTGTTATCATTTTTACGTAGAACGATGCTCCGTACGAAAGTAATATTCTAAACAGGGGCCAATTTACTACATTAATTCCCTTTACATATCTAGAGCCAATAGATAAATCTGCGCCATTAACACAGGCGTTGTATAGGTTGATTAAATCTTTAGGAGGATGAGAAAAATCTGCATCCATTTCAAAAATATAGTTGTATTTTTTAGCAATTGCCCATTTAAAACCGTGAATGTATGCTGTACCTAAGCCAGCCTTTTCTTTACGTACTTCTAAAAATAATTTTTCAGGAAATTGCTCTTGTAACTCTACTACTTTTTGTGAAGTACCGTCTGGTGAGTTGTCGTCTACAATAAGAACATGAAATTCTTTTTCTAATGCAAAAACAGCATTAATAATAGCTTCTATATTTTCTATCTCATTAAAAGTAGGAATTATAACTAAGCTATCTGTCATTCTTTTTTTAGTATTGAATGCACAAAAGTACTATTTAAATTTTACTGGTAAAACCTAAAAAGCGTTTTATGATTTATTTACAATAGTATTGCATCTTTTTTATGGTTTAACACGTATTAATTAATAAAGTTGGTCTAAGTATTAATTTGTAGTTTTGCACCGCTTATACGTATATAAAAGAAGAATGGAATCTATTGCTAGGGTTTTTAACGATGTAGATTGGATAACAGCCATATTTGTGGTTAGTCTTTTTGTATTGGTTTTAAGTAAAACTTTTTTTTACAATAAGTTTGTAAATTTTGTAGTATTACCATTTAATAACAAATACATTTTTTTACACAGTAAAAAGCATATCTTATTTAACTGGTTTAATGTGCTATGGGGTGTTTTTCTGTGGTTAAACGTAGCGTTATTTCTTTATTACGTGCTAACCATTTTTAAACTAGGAGATACACTTACACCTATAGATTACCTTTTTGTTTTCGGAATTATAAGCTTATTTGTTATTGTAAAGTTATTGTTACAGTTTGTAAATGGTTTTATTTTTAATGCAGAAACGGCTATTGTTCATATCGTTTTCAATAAGATTTCTTATCAGAATTATAGTGGTTTAGTACTATTTATAGCTAATATTTTTCTTACATATATTACGCCAGATTCTGAGCTAGTTGCTTATTTGGCGCTGGTTTTGTTTCTCGTTGTACTGTGCATAGGATGGGTTAATCTACTAAGAATTCATCGAAAATTTATTACAATCAATTTTTTCTATTTTATTTTGTACCTTTGCGCACTCGAAATTTCACCTTTTGTGATAATAGGTAGTTACCTAAAATATTGATGTCTATGAAGATAAAAACGATTTTGGTTTCTCAACCAGAACCTAAAATGGAGAACTCTCCCTATTCAAGACTTATTGAAAAGGAGAAGTTAAAAGTAGATTTTAGACCGTTTATACATGTAGAGGGAGTTGATGCAAAAACAGTGCGTCAGCAAAAAATAGATCTAAACAATTTTACAGCGATAGTACTTACAAGTAGAAATTCTGTAGATCACTTTTTTAGAATAGCAGAAGAAATGCGTTTTAAAGTGCCAGATTCTATGAAGTACTTTTGCCAATCAGAGGCAGTAGCTTACTATCTTCAGAAATATGTAGTTTACCGTAAGCGTAAAATATATGTTGGTAAAAGAATGTTTGCAGATTTAATTCCTTTATTAAAAAAGTATAAAACAGAAAAGTTTCTTTTACCTTCTTCGGATGTTTTAAAGCCAATAGTACCTGAAACTTTAGATAGTCTTGGTTTAGACTGGAAAAGAGCAATTTTTTATAAAACTGTCATTAGTGATTTATCTGACTTAAGAGATGTGTATTATGATATACTTGTTTTCTTTAGTCCGTCTGGGATAGAGTCTTTATTAAAGAACTTTCCAAACTTTGAACAGAATGACACTAGAATTGCTGTGTACGGAAACACAACAGTAAATGCTGCTACAGAGGCAGGTTTACGTATAGATATTCTTGCGCCAACGCCAGAAACGCCATCTATGACAATGGCATTACAGAAGTATATTACTACTGCAAATAAAAAATAAAAAACAATGCTACTTTGTGTGGCAAGTCTTTATAAAATTATAAAAAAACCAAAGAAGCCCGCTTCTTTGGTTTTTTTGTTTTTTATAGTGTTTGGTGGCTTTGTTTTTCCGTTGATAACTCTTCTTTAAAAGCCTTTAAAAAGCAATAAGTTTTTGGTATTTTTATACACTGCTTTTTTAAGACTACAAACAATACACTATGTACTTAATTTTTGATACTGAAACTACCGGATTACCTAAGCGTTGGGATGTTCCTTTTACGGATACTGACAACTGGCCTAGGTGTATACAGATTGCATGGCAATTGCATGATGATATGGGTAATGTTATAGAGCATCAAGATTATTTAGTAAAACCAGACGGATTTAACATTCCGTATGATGCTGAAAAAATTCACGGTATTTCTACTGCTTTGGCAGAACAAGACGGAATACCATTAGCAGAGGTTTTAGAAAAATTTAATGAGGCATTAGGGAAAACAAAATTTGTAGTTGGACAAAATGTTGGGTTTGACCTTAACATAATGGGAGCCGAGTTTCATCGTCTTCAAGTAGAAAACCAATTACAAGAGCTGCCTGTTTTAGATACGTGTACAGAGCATACTGCAACTCTATGTCAGATTCCTGGTGGTCGTGGTGGTAAATTTAAGTTGCCAACACTAACAGAATTGCATCAATTTTTATTTGGAGAACCTTTTGGAGAAGCGCACAACGCAACTGCCGATGTAGAGGCAACTACGCGTTGTTTTTTAGAGCTTGTACGTAAGCAACAATATACTGTAGAGCAGTTAGATGTTCAGGCAGATTATTTTAAAAATTTCTCAGAGGTAAATCCTCAGCCAATTAAACTTATTGGTTTAAAACACATCAACCTAAAAAAGGCTTCTAAAAAAATAGCAGATGCACTTTGGGCCAAAGATACTGGTGGCGTTAGTAAAGAAGAAATAAAAGAAAATTTAGCGACCTTAGAGTCGGCTCAGTTTTCGCATTTACACAACCATACGCAGTTTTCTATATTGCAATCTACCATTAGTATTCCTGCTTTAATACAAGCGGCAGTAAAATATAATATGCCAGCTGTTGCAATGACAGATCATGCGAACATGATGGGAGCTTTCCATTTTGTTAACGGTGTTCTTAATCATAATAAAGGTGTAAAATCTCGTAATGATGCTAATGAAATACGTTTTGAGGCTACTAAGGAAAACCGTTTAGAAGAAGGGGAAGAACCTTTACATGAATTTGTTCCTGAGCAAGAAATAACACCAATAATTGGGTGCGAGTTTCAGGTGTGTGAGGATCATACAAATAAGTCTCAGAAAGATAATGGTTACCAAGTAGTACTGTTTGCAAAAAATAAAAACGGATACCACAACCTAGCAAAAATGTCTTCTATTGCCTTTGTAGATGGTAAGTATTATGTGCCGCGTATAGATAAAAAGGTAATAGAGCAGTACAAAGAAGATATTATAGTGCTTACAGGTAACTTGTATGGTGAGGTGCCAAACTTAGTGCTTAACGTAGGTGAAAAACAAGCAGAAGAAGCCTTACTTTGGTGGAAAGAGCAATTTGGTGAGGATCTGTATATAGAGATTATGCGTCACGGTCAGGAAGATGAAGATCGTGTAAACCAAGTGTTGCTTCAGTTTGCTAAAAAACATAGTGTTAAGTTGGTGGCAACCAATAACACCTATTACGTAGATAAAGAAAATGCACATGCACATGATATATTACTGTGTGTAAAAGATGGTGAAAAACAAGCTACGCCAATAGGTCGTGGTCGTGGTTACCGTTATGGTTTACCAAATCAAGAATATTACTTTAAGTCTCCTGATGAAATGAAGGAGCTTTTTAAAGATATTCCAGAAGCCATAACAAACATACAAGAGGTTGTAGATAAAATAGAAACGTTTACGCTTGCGCGGGATGTACTGTTACCTGCTTTTGATATTCCAGAAGAATTTGTTTTTGAGGAAGATAAGGTTGATAATGGTAAGCGAGGTGAGAATAAATTTTTAAGGCACTTAACATATGAAGGTGCTAAAAAGAGATATGGTGAAATTACACCAGAGATTGATGAACGTTTAGATTTTGAGCTTCAGGTAATTGAAAAAACGGGTTATCCAGGGTATTTCCTAATTGTTGAAGATTTTATTAGGGCTGCCAGAGCAATGGATGTATCTGTAGGACCAGGGCGGGGTTCTGCTGCGGGTTCTGCGGTTGCTTATTGTTTGTGGATTACCAATTTGGATCCTATTAAGTACGATTTACTTTTTGAGCGTTTCTTAAATCCAGATCGTGTATCTATGCCAGATATTGATATCGATTTTGATGATGAAGGTCGTGGCCGTGTTATGGACTATGTAATTAATAAGTATGGCGCCAACCAAGTAGCACAGATTATTACCTACGGTACTATGGCCGCTAAATCTTCAATTAGAGATACAGCACGTGCTTTAGATTTACCGTTGGGTGATGCAGACCGTATGGCAAAGCTTATACCGAACATGTCTAAGCTTAAAAAAATTATAGGGATTGATGAGAAAATCCTAAAAACTAAATTTAATAGTGAAGAGCTTGCCAAAATACATGAGCTTATACAAATTTCTGAAGGTGACGATTTAGAGTCCGAAACCTTAAATCAAGCTTATATTTTAGAAGGGTCTGTACGTAATACAGGGATACACGCCTGTGGTGTAATTATTACGCCAGATGATATTACCAAATTCGTTCCTGTTGCTTTGGCAAAGGACTCTGAAATGTATTGTACCCAGTTTGATAACTCTGTTGTAGAAGATGCGGGCTTATTAAAAATGGATTTCTTGGGGTTAAAAACATTAACCTTAATTAAAGACACCGTTAAAATTGTAAAAGCAAAACACGGTGTAGAGTTAGACCCAGAGAATTTTCCGTTAGATGATGTAAAAACGTACGAACTTTTCCAAAGAGGAGAAACAGTAGGGGTTTTCCAGTATGAATCTCCGGGGATGCAAAAACACATGCGATCGCTAAAACCAACAGTGTTCGCAGATTTAATTGCTATGAATGCCTTGTACCGTCCTGGGCCAATGGAATACATACCTAGTTTTATTGCCCGTAAACATGGTACCGAAGAAATTATTTACGATTTAGATGCTACAGAAGAGTATTTAGCAGAAACCTATGGTATTACGGTGTACCAAGAGCAGGTGATGCTTTTATCGCAAAAGTTGGCCGACTTTACAAAGGGTGAAGCCGATGTTTTGCGTAAGGCAATGGGTAAAAAACAAAAGCACGTTCTAGATAAGATGAAGCCTAAGTTTATAGAACAGGCTTCAGCAAAAGGACATGCAGTAGATAAATTAGAGAAGATCTGGAAAGATTGGGAAGCCTTTGCAGCTTACGCCTTTAACAAGTCTCACTCTACATGTTACGCTTGGATTGCGTACCAAACAGCATATTGTAAAGCGCATTACCCAGCAGAATATATGGCTGCAGTACTGTCTAATAACATGAACGATATTAAAACGGTTACCTTTTTTATGGAAGAATGTAAGCGTATGGGCTTAGAGGTTTTGGGCCCAGATGTAAACGAATCTTACTACAAATTTGCGGTGAATGATGCCGGAGCTGTACGTTTTGGTATGGGAGCGGTAAAAGGTGTTGGTCGTGGTGCAGTAGAAACAATAGTAGAAAATAGAAAAGAAGAGGGTCCCTATAAATCGGTTTTTGATTTAGCAAAACGAATAGACTTGCGTGCGGCAAACAAAAGAGCCTTTGAAAACCTAACCTATGCTGGTGGTTTTGATTCTTTTGGAGATGCACACAGAGCACAATATATTCATGATGAAGGAGACGGAATTACGTTTTTAGAAAAGGTGATGAGGTATGGCTCTAAGTTTCAAGAAAGTCAGAACTCGTCTCAAGTAAGTTTATTTGGAGAGGCTAGTGATGTACAAATTCCAGAACCTATTGTGCCACCTTGTGAGGAGTGGGGCACAATGGAAAAACTTAGAAAAGAGAAAGAAGTTGTAGGTATTTATATTTCTGGTCACCCCTTAGATGATTTTAAATCGGAAATAAAATCGTTTTGTAACTCAGGAATTGCTGCAATACATAATATGGAGCAATTTGTAAATAAAGAACTGTCTATAGCAGGTGTAATTACAGACGTGCAACATAGAGTTTCTAAAAACGGAAAAGGATGGGCAATGTTCTCTATGGAAGATTATACGGACTCCTATGAGTTTAGAATTTTTGGAGAAGAGTACCTAAAATTTCGTCACTTTTTAATGATAAGCTCTTTTGTGTATTTAAAAGTATACATTAGAGAGGGGTGGACAAATAAAGATACAGGTAAAAAAGGAGACCCTAGATTGCAGTTTAATAGCTTTATGTTGCTACAAGATGTGATGGAACAATATGCTAAAAAACTAACTATAAAACTGAATATAGATACGCTTAAAGAAGAAGATGTACACAGCTTAAAGCGAACGCTTACTTCTGATGAAATAGAGGGCAAACACCCTTTAAAGTTCGAGGTTTATGAAATGGCAGAACAGATAAAAGTAGATTTAGCGAGCCGTAAGCAGAAAATAAATATAACTACGAAGTTGTTAGCAGAGTTAGAAGCGCAGGATATTATTTTTAAACTGAATTAAGAGTGTAGGGAAATATTTAACAGTAGGGAATTTTGGTTTTTAGTTGTTATAAGGTTGATATATGAATTTAACCTTAATACAATTAAAACATGAAACAATTACTTTTAAGTTTACTCTTAACTTTTGCCTTAACATCTTGCCAGACAGAAGAGGAGTTTCAGAGCCCTGAGGAGCAAGCTGAAGCTACTACAGTGGTAGAGGAAGTGGAGACTAATGACGACCAGACTAATGATGATGATGATGATGATGATGATGATAGCGACGATGATCAAGGCAATCAAAATAGTGAAGAGAGTGGAATAACTAAAACACTTTTAACTAGTATACTTCTAAAAAACTCATGGAGTTTAAAAAACTTAACAGAAAAGAAAGGGGTAACAGATTATATTAATAGATCGGCTAAATTCTCTGGTTTTACATTTGTTTTTAAAGATTCTGGTGAAGTAATTGCTGAAGCAGATAATACTGTTATAGATGGTAGTTGGACCATAACGGGTGATGAAAAGCAAGGCTTACTGGTAATGTTAGATTTTAATAACAATACATCAGAGTTTTCTTCATTAAATAATAGTTGGCCAATATCATCATTATCGCAAACGTCTATGGGGTATGTACACGGAAATCTAGATATTACAGCTAATAAAGATAATAGGGTTTTCTTAAGTTTTGATAAAGTGAATTAGGACTTTAAACCTGATACAGTAAAAAACCACAACAGGCACTATATGCTTGTTGTGGTTTTTTGTGTTTTAATTTCTTCTTGTTAGCTCCTGAGTGTATTTGTCAAGAGTACCATCTGCATCATAATCTTTATGGCATTCATGAGGAAAATCTTTATTGTACACTGGTTTTTTATTCAATTATTTCTTTTCTGTTTAATTTGAAAATCCATATCCCTATAACTATGGTTAGTGAATATAGTAAAGCCCAGATTGTCTGTTCGGAGGGTTTCGTAATAAATGCATTATCCACGATGTAAAATGTAGTCCAGACAGATAAAAAGGAATAAATTGATACTATAGTTTTTTCTGTCAAGTGTGAATATTTATTTTTCAAACTTCTTTTTATCAGCCAAAAAATAACCATTGCAGGTATTGATAAAAGGAAACCAACAATAATCATTACAACTATTATTTCGTAAGAATTTAATATGCTGGTAGAGTTAGAATCATTTAATATGGTGCCAAAAAGGAATGCTATTAATAGCGGTGAAGTAATTATGGTAAATAGCCACACTTTAATGGTATATTTCATTTTTTTAATCGGAGTTTTATATGCTTTAACTCATAAGGTGTACAAGCTTTTTATTATAGTTCCTGTTAGGTGAAACTATTTAGTACCCATCATCAGTATTAAGTTTATGATAGATTAACTTTACTTTGTTTAGTATGGTGTATTCAATTCCTATGCTATCATTACTGGTGTATAAAAGTCTTGCCTTTTAAATTAAATATGTTTTATGAATAGGTCTTTTTATATGGCTTGTTGCATATTATTTAATGCAATAACGGTATTTAGTTTTGTTCTTGGAGGCTCTTTATTCTAACAAGAATATATTCTGAACCATCAAAAAAGGACATTACCATAACCTTAAATAATTGATCCTTATGTTTAATGTGCAGATACCCTATGCATCCTTTAATTCCGTCAATAGTTTCTATTTTGTAGTCAAAATTTATATATTTAATTTTCTTCCAATTAATTCCGTGTTCTTCTCCTTTTTCTTTTGTGCGGTACTAATGTTTTTCAATCAGATGCACCCAATCTTCTTTTTCCATTGAGGTCATTTGGTTTCTTGCGCTATCTTCTGTAACTATATTTTTATTTTTCGCAAGTTCATGTATAGCTTCTATTGCTATAAAACTAGCAACATAATCGGCTTTACTTTTTGTGTTTATGTTTTTTAATATTTCAAAAACCTGTTCGCCAATCTGCTTTGGTGTTTTTTTGCTATTTGGTGTAAAAGAAGTGAATAGAATTAAGGAGAATATACACAGTGCGTTAAAGCTTGTTTTTTTCATTTTAGTGTCTTGTTATAGTATAGTTAGCGTCTTGGCTATGGTTCGTGTGTTATTTTAAAACTCCTAATTTTCTATTTAGGACTTTTCTAACGATTGTTAAAGATTATGCTTTTCAATTCATTTCTAAAAGCATTAAAACCCACATACCTTACCTGGAATATGTAGGTCTTAAACTGTTTTTATCAATTCTTAGAACCTGAAAATTAGTTTTTATAATCTTTCATATCAGAATCTGCTAAAAAGTCTTTAATTCTGTACATTTTATTTATAATAGTACTGTTCTGAGAAATTGTCATCTCATCTTTTAATGGGTCAGTTACTTTATAGTTAATATTATCATGTGGTATAACAATATCGGTATGGACTTTAAAGTTGCCCGTGTATGTATCTCCAGCTATTTCTACTTCTACTGGTTCGGGTAGTTTAGTTGGGGTGTTAGGGCTAATAGCATACTCTATTGCACATTCTATATAGGTAGAGTTTGTGCAGTTTATAAATGAAACGCCATTAATCTCTATTTCTACTTCTTTACCATCAGTTCCTTTAAATTTTTGTTTTCCACTTGTTCCATCCGGAACTCTTTTTAATTCACCAGGAGCTATGTCGTATTTTTTTCCGTCAATTTCAACAGAAATTGGTTCATCTGTTGGGTTGTCTAACCAAAGAAGTTCTCCTCCAGAACCACATGATATAAATAAAAGGCTAATAAATACTGTTGCTATTAGAATCTGTTTTTTCATAATTTTTTTAATTAATCTTTTTTGTATTTTGTATAAACTATTTTCTTCTTTTCTAAAATTGCATAAAATTTTCGTGGCGAGATTTTTAGGTCTTTTGTTATTTCGCTCACTTTTTTCTTCCCTTTTTTATACAGTTTTAAATTCTCATTTACTTTTTTGTCAAAGTAGTGTATTTCTAGCTTTTCAACAATTTGTAACTCAGTTAGATTTGACTCATTCGCGTATTTTTCAATTTCTGATTTAATGTCTTTTAAATTACTCATAATTATAATTTTCAGCAGTTTTGCTTACTAAATGCCCACGGTTATGTGTAAGAAACATTTGGTCGTAGATAAGCACTATCCTTTTGGTTTATTACTTCGTTAATTTTGTAAACAAACATAGAGCGTTGTATTAAAAAGCCAATACGCGTATTTATTATACCCATTGTTGTAAGCCGTTTTTCTATATTTTTATTCATTTCAATAATTCATTTAACCCTTCTTTATCAAATAAAATTCGACCTACTTTGATATCAGACCAACCCTTTTTTAGTTTGTAAGTAAATGTTGGTTTGTCTTCTATAAGTTCGCAATCTATATAATAATTTGAGACTTGGTCATTAGAAACATTTTTCAATTCTTGAATGTGCGTTGATATTAAAAAAAATGAATTTTTAAATTTACTCAGACCATTTATTGTTGTTTGGCAAATCTCAAATGCATCTTCCACATTTGTACCACTAAATAGTTCATCAAAAATAGCAAAACATTGTTTTCCACTTGAAGCTTTTTGAACAACACTTTTTAGATTCATAACTTCTGTCATAAAATGACTGTAACCATTTAAGATATCATCACGTCTATTAATCTCTATTGAAAAGTTGTTGCAAAACGGAAGTTCTCCAAAAGACGCAGGTATTCCTATTCCTAAATGACCTAAATAAACACAAAGTCCAACCGCTTTTAGAAAAGTAGATTTGCCAGACATATTTGGTCCGTTCAATAAAATTACATTACTCTGGGTCTCAAAATCATTCTTTACGGGTTTATTAATTAAAGGATGATAAAAGTCTTTTAGTTTAATGTGTTTCTTGTTAAAATGAGGAAAGGTAAAATTGTTTTTTTGAATCCCTAAATTGATGGATAAATAAGCCTCAAATAGAAATAAATTCTCCCAAAAAGGAATAATTTTACCAGCATCTTTAAGGGTGTTAATTTTTTCTGTTAGCTCTATAACGTGATTGTCTTTTAATCTTTTTTCTCGGATAATATACTCGTATTTAGAAAGTTCAAAATCTGATAAGAATTTTAAAATTGCTCTTATTTTTGTAGCATATTCTTCAGGAAACTGATTTAATTTTATCCTTGTAAAGTATCTTGACTCTAAGCGATGGAAGAATAATATTAGTTGATTGAACTTACTTATATACCGAATTTTTTCTTGTTTAGATGCAAATAATTTATACTTCAGTTTTTTTTGAGATAAGTCCTCAATTTTTTCATCCTTTAAAAAATAATGGACTTCATTTAAGTATAAAACGGTATATGAGTAGTCTTTAAGAATTTGATTGTTGGCCGTAAATCCTTTTAAAATATTTTGGCGCGCTACAATTTCCGCAATTGAGTCTAAAGGCGTTTTTAAAATCTCAATAATTTTTTCCTTCGCGTACGCATTTAAAGAATAGTTAAATACTGGCAAGATCTCTTTTTCGATCTTTAAGTCCTTGAGATTGTTCATTCTAATTTATAGCGAGATGTTTTCTTAAATGGCTTACTACGTTGCCGTATAAATAACGTAGGGAGTAAAAAGATACTACATTTTTGGTTTATTACTTGGCTAAAGCTAAATATTTTGCATTTGCTTTTTTGTCCTAAAGTCTCCCTACGCTTCGGCATAAAAATGTGGTGACCTTGCAAAAACAACAAAATTGTTAGTTTAGCACTAATTCTCTGTTCTGTTTATATCGTATTGATATTAGAAAATTACAATTCAATTGTGTTAATTTAAAGGGGTACTACTAATCTCTTTTTTAAACATTAAGCTAAAATTAGCATCCTTACCCTTTTCAATAAGTTTTACTAGTTTACCTTTGTGAAAATACTGTATTGTTTTTCCTTTATGTATTTCTCTTAGCTTGCCCAGATAATCATATCTAAAACTATAAATAAGCTGGTTGTTTTTATATAAGGCCTTCTCTCTTAGTTCTCCTGGTTTTTCAGAACTATATCCTTCATAATATCCACTATATTTTATTTTAGTAGCTGTTGTTATAATTTGTTGTGTACTAGATAAATAACCATTGCTGTAATATTTGGTAACAGTGTTATTTGGGTAATCATAAAGAACAGCAAGTTTGCCATTAGAATGATAAACTTTATGACTATTTGTAAAATCTACTAAACCATTTTTAAAATGCTTTATGTGATATAAACTTCCATCACGATACATTTTTTCTATTCCTGTTCCATCTTTAAAAGTTGTCTTATACAAGATGTTTTCATGCTCATCATAAACGGTATATAAACCATTTCTAAGTCCATCTTTATACTGTTCTTTCACTTTTGAAAAGCCTTCTCCATAAAAAACCCATGTACCTGTTTTAAAACCATTGTTAAAAAAACCAACACTATTTTGTAGGTTTTTAATGGGGTAAACCACTGTACACCAATTATTCATTGGCTCATAATTTTTCTCGTATTTTTCGTAAAAATAAACATCCGGTAATTGGCCAGAAGGTGCTTCATAACCCCCACCCAAATGAGGTTTTAATTTGTCAATAATTTTAAAATACCCATATATGGGTATAGAGTCTTTTGGAGAATTTGGATCAAGTCCGCCATAGTCATGATGACCAAGCGTATTAAAAACTATAAAATGTTTATACCTATTGTTAGCTGTTTTTAATAATGTCACCTTATTTTCAGATAGCTTAGAGTTTGGGTTCTCTGCTAAGTAAGAAGGAAAAAAGGTGGTATCTATTCTTTTCTGTTGTGTGTTATAATTTAGTTTTTTAGAAATAAAACCTAAACCCGATTCAGCTATAGCATATCCATATCTATCATTTTTATATTCGTTTATATTTTGTTGTATAGTACTATCTATACTAGCTTTATAAAGAGTATAAGTCCAAATTGATTCTGAACTTTTGTTTTTGATATATGTTTGAGCTATTGTAACCTTACAGATACTAAAGAAAACAACGAATGAGATAATTTGTCTAAGAGTAGTATCCATCTAATTAAAATTAATCATATTTTCAATATTTTACATTCACCTTTTTTGCCTTAAAACCTCCCTACGCTTCGGCATAAAAATGTGGTTTGGCAATAACTGACTATTGTTTTAATACTGCTAAATGCTAGTTAACACTCCATTCATCAAATTCTTGACGGTGTCAAATACCTTTTTCGCTGTCCTGATTATAATAGATTTTGTTACTTCCAAAATCGTGATGCATTTGTAATATGGCGCTTTTTAAGTCTTTACTTGGGGGTATACTTGTTATTTATAATTTTCAAATAATTCTCTGTAAAATTCAATTTCGTTCTTGTAATGATCTTTACTCATTTTATATAATTCTGAAAATTCTTTATATAAGATGTAATTATCGCTTTTGCTTACTAAACAATAAGATTCTTTTGTATCTCTCTTATAGACCATGCTTACATCACTTTTATAAACTTGTTTGTATTGAGACTCACGAAAGAAAGGAAATGAATTATTATCAGTTTCTGTAATGGTAAGTATTCCATTTTTCTTTACTGATTGCAATTTTTTCCAAGCAGTAGTAAGTTCCGGACTTTCTTTAAAAGCTGTATAGTATTTAATATTTCCTTGAGTTTTTGGTGAGTATGACATGGTTTCACTATCAGAAACTAAGTTGTCTATTGTCTCTTTATTTAAATTATCAAAGAAACCTTTTTCTAATATTGTTAATTGTTTTTTATAGGTATTCCAGTTTTTATCTGGATTGTTTATTGGTTTAAAAATATTTTTAGCCATACGAAGCTGACTTAACAATTGTTCAATTTTTTCAGATTTAGAAGGTTCTGGTCTTTTATTAAAAAAATGTGTGTCACTCAAATAAATAATATATTCTTTTGTTTCTTGTAAATATTCAAAATAGAAAGCACGTAATTTTTGATGTTGTTCAAATATAACAGTGTTTTCATCCTGATAAGAAACATTGTCTACTACATTTAAAACTTTATCTATTGTTAAACTAGAATCTTCACTTTTAAAAATGAAAAAGTTTCCTTCGTCATTTGTTGGTAGATATTCTATAAAGTTTTTTGCAGTAAAATGCTTAAAACCTTCCATTTCACTATCTATTATAAGGCTATCAGTAATTTTCCATTTTAGCAAAAAAGTACTTCCAGAAGTGTTATCTATTGGATAGTATTCTAATCTGTAATTAAAAGGTAAGTTAAAGTTATATCCTTCTAATGGCGCGTTGTATCTAATTATGTCTTTTTGAAAAAAATCTTTTGTATACGCAGCATCTAAAGCACCTTCATTGTAAGTTAAAGCTTTATCTTCCTCTAAAGAAATGTTCTCATCCTTGGTTTTTTTTTCCACACAGCTAATAATTAATACTAAAAGTGTAATGGTTAATACTGTTTTTTTCATAATGTTTGTTAAGGCAGGGCAAAACGTAGTTAAGCTCTGGGTTTTTAGTTTTTTTTAATGTATTCGTTAACTTTATAAATTCAGTTTTACAATGTACGCTTGTCAAACGTGGTGCAACTAACGTAGCAAATTGAGTTGGGTTTATAACCTATTGTGAACGTGTCGGTACCTTGTTTATTATCCGTTTAAGTACTTGATTTCATAAATATAAGTCGAATAAAATTTGTGATAATCTAGACGCTTCGGAATTGGTAAGTAGGCTATAGCCAAAAAAATACATTTTATACGTGTTAGCTTTTGTTATTAACTTTTAGGCACATTGGTTAAAATAAGCATATTCCTCGCCATCCCAATATATTAGTCCACAACCGCATGCTGTTCTTAAAAAAATTGATGAAGTTTCTAAAATTAATTCTCCATTTTTTCCTTGTCCAGAATATTCTTCTAATCCAGGCTCATTAATTTTTTCTTTGTTAATATTCCAGCTTTCAACCGAATTGTCAACGCAAATTATTCCTCTATTTTTTATTCCTTTTCCGACGGCAAGTATAAAGGCCTCCTTGGTATTTCCATGGATTACTAACCAGCCCTTTTTTTTAGTTTCTATATGTTGAATCGAATATATAATATCCAAGTATCCATCACCGTTAAAATCATCTTCAAGAGAAGCCGTATTTAATTTACTATCAATCTCATAATTAAAATTAGACTTTAGTCTAATAAATGAATCTGACTCAAAATAGTCCTGCGGAATTCCATCCGGTTTATTTTTAGAATTCACATTTAATATTCTCACAACTTTTGTAGAATCTATAACTCTTTCAGCTATTATAATTGTGTCGTAAACTATTTCTGTATGAGTCACTTTTATTGTATCATAAACAATCTCTCGTTTAGTAGTTGTCTTTTTGTTATTAAAAGAACAAGAGTAGAAAATTATAATTAGTATTACTATAAGTAATTGCTTCATTTTTTTTTAGTTCACTTAGTTATTAAAGCTAATTCTCTTTCATTTTAAAAGTAGCACGTAAATAAGAAGTTTATTTTTTTATAAATACAGCGTCAAATTTCTAATACTCCAAATATTAGAATTATTTAATACTAATGGTAGCACCAACATATATTCGTTAGTTTTTAATCAATATTCAACATCAAAAAAATGTTATTTTTTTATAGACCTTCTTCCGTTTTGTTAAACTAATTACGCCAAGATTGTTGTATAGGGTTCGTTGGGTGGTTTAAACATTAAAAACGAATAGAAAATTCGAAAGTCCCAACGCTTTGGGATACGTAAGTAGGCGAGGACCAAGCAATAAATTATATACCGCTTAAGTTTATTTTTTTTAAATGTTGATATTAAGCAGCAAGAATAAAAGAGAAAGTTAATGTTACTTTCCAAGGTGTAGCTTTTAGACTTCTACAACATTTATAATGGACTCTCCGTGCTATTAAGAATCAGCTTCAGCTCTGTTAGACCTAGATCGCAATTTTATGTTATTATGTTGCCATAGATTTTTACAAAACTAAGTTCCAGTCTATATTCCAATATCCAGAAATCTTTGGAAAATGTATTTTTAATTTGTTTGATTCGCTTCTCTTTATTAAGAAATAATTTGAATTGTAATATGAGTCAATATCATTTTCTTTTTGAATAACCAGAGTAGTTAACACAATGAAATCTTTATTAGACCATCTACTAAATAAAGTCCATTTTTATTCACAACTTTTACCGAAACTTTAAATGATTCCCATCCAATTCCCTCTAATATAACATATCCAGATTTTGAATCAAAACTAGAGATTTTAAATCCATCATCAGGGTAGTCTTGAGCATCAAGGATAAGGTCAGCATCAACTCCTATATGGTGTCCTGTTTCTGGCTCGTAATAATAATCTTGCTCTAATGTTTTTGCATATATTTCTTTGAAATTCTTAGTAGTAAGATATCTTTGCTCTAGAATACTACTTCTTACGTGAGCGTTAAAAAACTGCTTAGCCACTTTATAACTGGTGTATTTTTTTTTAAATTCTAAATATCCATTAAAGACATAATCATAATTAGAGTTATTCATCTTTATTTTAACCCAATATTTTGATATTGTGTTGTTACTATCTATGATTTCAAAGGGTTCTATCGTTTCTTTTAAGACATCAACAGTCTGTCCATAGTTTAATTTACCTATTTTATCACTTTCAATATTAGCTTCACTCCTAATTGACAAACCACTTTTTGCAGTCACAATATATTCTTGAGCAAAAATATTTGTGGATAGTACTAGTACTATCCACAAATATTTTTCAAATTATACCAAGTGTTTCCTTTAGTTCTTTATTTAGATGGCTTTGTTATTTCTCGCTTGTAAAATGAATCCCAAAAAGATTCATCGTAGTTAACCCTATTTAATGAGTTTTCTTTTTTATTATTAGATTCATAATATTCAATTTCTTCTACATTCTTTAACTCAAAGTCAAACAAATAGGAATCGCGTTCGTAAACGTTATTTTTAGTTTTACCATGATTATACGTGTATTCCTCGTAGGACCTATTAAAATATCTTGTAGCATAGAATTTACCAGTATCTAAAATATCTGCATAGTCACAAATATTTTCTTCCTTAATGGTCATTTGAACAACATTTTTATAATTTTCATATCCTTTATAATGATTTTCAATCTCTACTTTGTTTAGACTAGTTTCCCAGTTTTCAATAACTTTTACTATAGCAAAATTTTCTTTATCAATATAAACTCTTCCAGAATACTTTGTAGGATATACTCGGTTCGTATAATTCCATTTATTCCTTGTTGTTTCAAATGCTATTATATATACTCCGTCATCATTACTGTCATATGACTTTACAAATTTTAGTTCAAATTTCTTATACTTTCGCTTATCTAGAATATTGGCGTAACGAATCGCATTTTGTCTATATGAGAAAAATTGAGATGATAATTTATACTTTTTAGGAGTACTATTTTTATTCCATTTAATTTGTTCTACTCTTTGTGATATAACAAAAGGAGATAAATAACCAGCATCATAGTCTTTAGTTATTAACTCTAAATCCAATTTGGTAGTGTCATTTTTATTTACTAAAATAGTACCATACCTGTGAAAATTAAATGGCGCTGTGGGGTGATTTAGTTTCTTGTTTAAAACCGCTTTCTTTAATACGGTCTTCGGCAATAAATATCCAGTTATGACAACTTCAGATAATTCTTCAAACTTCGGTTTTAAATAACTTTTATCCTTTAGTTCTTTTAAGGTAATTGTATTTGAATCATAACCCATTGATGAAATAAGAACCGATGAGTTTTGTAGTATTGTTTTTTTTACAGGTAATTCATAAAATCCATTTTCGTCTGCTACTCGATAAATTTCTTCCTTTTTTAAAATTAAGGTTGCAAATGGTATTGGTTCGCTGCTTTCCTTGTCTAGTACCTGACCGTTAAGAATAACATTGTCATCTACTTCAATTTGTGCAATATTTTTAGCTATATCTAATTGTTTATCAGAAACTTTTAAGCTATCTGTTGTGGTTTGCGGCCTGGGTATGGTTGCATTTTGAAAAAAGATATAACCATCATGTAATTGATCTAACCGTGCTGTTGTGAAATCGATAAAATTTAATAATCTGGTTTCCTGCAAGGAATGCATTTTCTCTTGGTTTGAGGTTATAAATAGATACGGCTTACCTAAACCACTCAATTCATTTTCAAAAGAATTGCTTTTTACAGGGGTTAAAGCCCATTTTTTTATTCTGGATTCAAATAGTGAATCATTTGCGTGTATGGTTGCTAAACTATATGACTTGTCTTTTAAGGCTGTATGAATGTAGGAACCCATTGAAATAAAATCTTTTGCAATCGGTTTTGTAATGCTTGAATTATCATTTATAATATGGATGTTATCTGCCCAGCAAATAATTTTTTCATTCGGATTTCTTTTAATGTAGCTCAACAAATTATCAGCCATTTGTTTATCTCGGATATTGTGATTTTTATCACCTAAATCTGTTGTCATAATTTCCGCTTTATTATAATATGCGTCTTGCGAAGAGGCCAAAAGATTTTTTGTAAACTGTTTCCAATAATAATTAGTCTCGTTGTCTTTTAACTTTTCTATTTGCGCTAGAATTCTAGTAAGCTCTTTTTCGTAATTTTGATATGTAATGTCATCTTCCTCAACAGTTAAATTTTCTAAAATACCTTCTATTACAATACCTAAATCATCTTCATCTAATTTAAAAGTTATATGTTGACTTTCGCAATAATCATAAAAGTCTTCTATAAATTGCGAAGAATTAAATAGTTGAGAATCAAAACCAATTACCTTTAAATTATTTTTATCGATGTAATTTACCAATCTCTGAAACTCAAGTGCACTAGACCAAACTCCAAAAATAGCGTTATTAAATTCATCGGGATTAAATCCGCTTTTATTCATTTTCCAAATATCATACATAGAAGATTCCATCGCTATGGTGGTAAACCCCAGCTCTTGATGAAGATATTCTATAATTCTTGCTTTCATCTCAAATATATTTCCATACATATGAGTTTGTTCGCCAAGCATTATCAGTTGTTTTTCCTTTAATTCATCTTTTAGGAATGCTAAATCTTTTATTTCTGTTGATTCTGGCGGAAGAAGTTCTATTGTTTTTAATTCTTGTGAAGAGCCGATTGTCAAAAAAAGACAAAAAATTAGAGTTAAAATGTTTTTCATTTGTAGGGTACTATTAAAATTTTAATTAATTCTTAGTTAAATTACTGGTAACATTATATATATCGGAAGTTGATCAGAATACAAACTATTTATGCAGGTATAGAGACACGTCAAACCTCTTGTATTTTGCCTATTACTTCACTTTTGAGTTAGGTTGCTAATTCTTTGGTCAATTAGATCTAATGACCTGTGCCTAAAAAAAACTATAGTCTTTATCTTGAATTTCGGCTTCTAAAACCATACACCATTAACATATGTAAATAGAATGGTAGTTTTAAAATCTTTTTGTAACACCTTCTCTCGCTTTACTACTGTGTCAATATTTTAAACTGAACAGCTTTAAAATATCAGTATTATTGCCATAAATGCTTAAAACAATTTTTAATTTCATAATTAGTTTTTATTTATTGGTTTGTAGTAACGAGCAAATATTAGTTATTTACTACTAATTATGTAGACGTAAGAAATTTTGAAATCGTTGCCTGAGGATTGTTTTTTTTTTTTTTAGCTATTGATTACAATGTTTAGCATATCAAAAGTTTGCGATTAGGCTCGCAGTCAAAACTTTTGTTTTACCTTTTTATTTCTCTGGTTTAAACACCAAGCTAAATAGGTTTGGGAGACTTTGTTACTCTGCACTAACTTTTGCTTGGCCACTTAATCCTTATTGTTTTAGACCTTATTGGCAATAGTTATTTTATTTTAACTTCAACTAACACGTCTAAGTTTTTAGGAATAAATTTTTTGTTGTTTTCAAAATAAGTTTCAAATGGGTGTTTCAATTTCCAATACGTATCTTTTTCTTCAATTTTGATAAATTTTTCTTCATTATTCCACACGTGAATAGAATAATTTTTTCCTGTTAGTTTTATAGTTTTTAGGTCTAAATTGATCGTTTGTACGTTAAGTATTGTCTTGTCCTTTAAAGTTTCGAAAACCAAAATTGAACCTGTAGCAATAGTGTGTTGGCTAAAAATGAAGGAGTTGCTAGAGTAATCAAATTCTAGTTTATTATTTGAATGAGATCCAAATGGAGCACTTAATAATTTTATTTTTCCACTTTTAAAATGATCAATAGAAATAGTATCATTCTCTTTAGATATTAGCTTAAACTTTACTGAATAACCCCAACTTGCTTGCGCAACTAGTGTAGATGAAAAAACAGTAAAAAGAAGGGTGATGATTATTCTTAAGGTCATTTTCTAATTTATTAAAGGGAGCGTATTTATCTAGCAAAGTTTGGGTTTTTAAGCACCTTACTTAATAAATGTTATTCTTTCTATAATTTTCTCTTAATTAATATGTAAAATAATATCCTTTTTTATTCTTTGTATTTGCAAATACATAATTACCACCAATTGTATCCAATTTTAATTCTACAATTGAAGGCTCATCATAACAATCTATGCATAATTCTGAAGGGTAAATCACCTTTTCTTCTACAAAATTTCCTTTTGTAAAACTAGATCCATATTTATGTTTTACTGTACATAAATAATTGCTCGTGTCTATTACTTTACACAGCTTGGTATTGCCTTCATTAAAAATCGCAAAACGAATTAAGGTATCTTTCTCTATTTTAAATTGATGTTTGTTGTTTGGGTAGAAAAAATCGGTTGTTGTAGAACGACCTGCAAATACCAATAAGTAAGTAGTTTCTTTACTTTCAGATTTCTGTAAAAGGTTAGTTTTGGGTAAAGAAATATAGTTCCCAGATTTAATTACAGCTACTCCTTTTCTATTTGATTTTTCTAACAATTTTATTTTCGGATTATTTTCTTTATAGGTATATAGGCTTATTTTTAAGGCTCTAAATCCCTTTTTCTGGAATAAAAGCTCGTGATTGTATTTTCTAAAAGAGAAAAAACCTCTATTGTATTCTTGTGTTTCCGAGGTTGTACTGTGTTGGGTACTATCCATTAAAGTAACTTTTGTATTTTTTATGGGCTCATTAAAAATAGTTAGTACGTTACCAGACAATTTTAAACTTTTTTGTTTAGGTTTTGGAGTATGGTAAAGGTCTTTTTCTTTAACTTCTGTAGAATTGGTTTTTTTTAGTACCACTGTTTTTAGATTATAAGAACCTACTTCTGAGAAATTATCAATTTTAGTGGCTATTGTTTGATACCCTTCTTTTTTAAACTCTATAAAAACTGTTCTTGGGGTATCTATTGTATAATTCCCTAAGGTATCTGTTTGTACAGAAGTTAAATTGCTCTTATAGGAAATAGATACGTTGCCCAAGGGGTTTCCTAAATCATCTTGTAGATGACCAAAGACACCAATTTTATCTTTTTTATTTTCATTTAGAGTACACTGAAATAAGGTGCATATTCCAACTAAAATAAATATAAATACTATTCTTCTATTCATTTTTTAATGTTTGCTAACGGTCTTGTGTATAAAACGTAGCGTGTAAAAAGTAGCTAAGTTTATGGGTTTAGCACCAGTCAAATTTCTAATACTCCAAATATTAGAAATATTTAAGTCTAATGGTACCACCAACTTATATTCGTTAGTTTTTAATTCATATTCAAAATCAAAAAAATGTTAGTTGTTTTATAGATCTTCTTCTGTTTTGTAGAACTAATTACTGTCTGCGGTTAGTGTAAGACACGCAAGGCAGGTGATAAGCACTTTCGCTTCGGTTTATTACTTAGTTAAATATAAATAGTTTTTTCTATTCTAAAAGCCTCCCAACGATTTGGCATAAAAATTTGGCGGATGTTGTTAAAAGCACTAAACCGTAATTATTTTTATACGGTGTAAACAATAGTGTTTATTTGTTCAGTTCTATCAATTTCCATTCTCCTTGTGGTTCTTTTGTTAGATAAACAGCAACATTCAAATCCTTATCATTTCCAATAACTTTTATTTCCAATTGTGCTTCTCCATATCCATTTGATATAGAAACACTTCCAGTTGGCATCATTCCGTACTTTTTGATACCGCCAATTTCTGTTACTATTTCTTCATTTTGTTCAATTTTCGATATTGCTACTTTATAAGCATCAGAGCTTTTCATCGCAGAACCAGCAAACAAGAAAGTAAATGTAAAAAAGGCAATTCCTATACCAACTAATGCTAAAATTCTCGGAAGTTTTTTCGGTTTATTCGGATTCTTAACTACAATTGCTTTTGCAGTTTTATCTCCAAATCTTTTTTTCTCGGGACTCGAACTAAGAACTATAAATTCTATTGGCCAAATTATTAAAAATAAATTTCGGATAAACAACTTAACAAAAGAAGGAGCTTCAGTCGGGTTATTTTCATTTCTAACCATAATTCCCATAACCCATTTTCCAGGACTAATTCCTTTTATTGCATCTTTTGCAAAATAGAGTAGAAGGCCAATAATTATTGGTGGCAACATTTTGGTTAGTAGGTTAATGAAATTACTTTCGTCCATAAAACCTGTTCCAAGTGACAAGAATACAATTCCTACTATCAGAAATGTAAATGTAAAATGATCAATTATAAACGCTGCTATTCTTCTTTTTCTACTTGATAAAATATACGCTGTTTTCAAATTTTCGTTCATTAGTTAATGTTGTTTATATTAGTGCTAATGCTTAGGCTATGCTTAGTAGGGGTCAGATAAGCGATAAGCTTTCTAGTTTGTATCTGAATTAAATATTTTTTCTAAATTTATCGTGTCAAATCCTTCAAAAGAATAGTCCATTTCTGTGTATATTGTTTCTAATAAAGGTAATTTTAAAACAGTTTTTAGTGGCGCCAAAAGGGTATAAGAATTATCTTGGTCTTTCCAGATTTGAAGCATAGAGTTGTTGTCAAGAATTTTTATTTCATAAAACTTGTTTTCGTCTAAATGATACATAAAAGTTTCATTTTTTGTTTTTTCAATTTTAGAAAAATAATTTACATCAATACCATCCATATATGTAAAAGTTATGGAGTTATTATTTAAATAAATGGGATAATAAATACCTCCAGAAGCAACAATAGGAGTATCCTTGTAAGAACTAATTCTAAAATAGGTATTCTCTAATAATTTGTATGTGTTTTCGGCTTTATTCTTTATATCATGTTTGTAAACATATTCCCCATTTTCTATTTCATTGTCTAGATAAGACAACGTATAAGAACGCATCACTGATTTAAGATCTGTATTGGTTCTATAATCTATAACAGAGCAGTTTTCTTCTTGGTATTCGTCACTTCCTACTTTTCTATATTCTAGTATTTGAACAGAATCATTTGATATAATTCCTTTTATTTCATCTGAAATAATATTACTTTTTATTAATTTTAGTTCAGTTACATCTATTTTTTTTCTGTTTTTCAGATTTTCAATAAATATCCAATCTTGTTTATTTTCGATTACGTCTTGATTCTCTTTCTCTTTTTTGTTTTCAGTTTTACAACTAAAAAGTATGGTCAATATTAAAAAACAAATTATTTTCTTCATTATTTTTTTAGGGTGTTAGCTGTATATTCAAGGTCAAGTTTAAAACATAGATTTATTCAGTCCATTTCCTTTAGTAGAAATTTCTAATACTCCAAATATTAGAATTATTTAAGTCTAATGGTACAACCAACCTATATTCGTTAGTTTTTAAGTCATATTCAACATCAAAAAATGTTAGTTGTTTTATAGATCTTCTTCTTCTGTTTTGTAACGCTAATCGCTGCCAAGGTTCTTGTATCTGGTCTGTTGGGTGGTTCACATTAAAACCGAATAGAAAGTCCGTTAGGCCCTACGCTTTAAGATTCGTAAGTAGGCGAGGACCAAGCAATAAATTATATACGGTGTTACCATACGTACTTTTTTATAATGTTCCTCCATCTGGCCAGTTTTTCCAATGATTATTTGGCTGTTTATTCGGTTTGTAAAATTCTGTTTTTCCAGTTTCTAGAACCTTTGCTATTTGTCTAAATGTTTCGTTTTTACTTGGGATTTCAGAATCAGCACAGTCAGGATGATTCCATTTCGTCAATTCCATAATCTTTGGCAAGTCCGTTGGAATTCGTTCTCTGATTTCTTTTTCAGTTGCCTCAAACTCTTTATTGTATTCTGGTTCTAAACCTCTCAAAAATTCCCAAACGAAAATTTTGTCCGCTTCTTCTAATTTAATTTCTTTTTTTATGTAAAATTCTCGATTATGATTAATAGCGATTTCTTTATTTCGCAATATCATAGATTCTGCTTTTGGGTTCAAACTCTCTTCATATTCTTCATCGAAAGTTGGGAAGTCAGAACTGTTATCAGTTAAGTAAAGAAAATTTGCATTATCAGTTCCTGGTTTTGTGTCAATACAATTTCCAAATACGTGCAAACAATTACTTATTCCATTGTGTCCGCCACCACGATAATTAAATCCGATAACTTCAATTATTAAAGTCCAACGTTTTTCATCTCGATAAACACTCAATTTAGAATGGACAGGATAAACATATCCATTGTCAAGCATCGGAAATGTATAATCTTCCGCACATTTGTCAAGTTGTTTTAAAATATCCTTTGATGAATATTCCTGTTTTTTGTTAAATCCGAAAATGTTCATTTGTATGTATGGTGACGTTTAAGCTATGAGTAGTACTGAGACAAGGAAACTTTTCGTTTCTGTCTGAGCATGAAGCTAAAGCTTAATGTTTTGCTTTATTTTTTATTGTGCAAAACTACCTCCAAAATTCGGGATAAAAATTTAACGGACTTAGTTTAAAGCACTAAACTTTTGGTTTAGTACTAAAACCCGTATTAATTATAGGTTTTGCTGTAATGCGTTTTATACGCAGCATAGATTACTGATTTATCTTTATTTTTTCAATATAATGGAAATTATTTTTGATTTTAAAGATGTCCAATTCATTAGATGTTAATGGTCCTTTTGTTTCATTTCCACATCCACAACAAAGGCCATTTGAATTGGCTTCGATAATAAAATGGCCATCATTTGTTGTAGCAATTATTACGGATTCATTCCATTCAACATATTGCAAATCCTTTATAAATGGGTCGTTTTTGAAAGCAGGATTGCACATCAAAACATTTTTCCCATCGATTCGGTTTCTATTATTATCGAAATCAACATAATCATAGATGTAATAATAATCTAGGATTTTTGTTTTTCTGTTTCCACAGCCTAAAACTAAAAGAAGTAGTATGCTTAAAACTAAATGTATCTTATATTTCATTTTTTGTTAAATACATTACAAGGTTGTTGTATCTGGCTTGTTCCGTGTTTAAGCACCTAATTTAGTAAATAAAAACCTAATAGAAAATCTGTTAGTTCCTACGCTTTGGTGTTCTTAGGCAGATGAGGACCAACAGTAGATTATAAACGTTATTAACAGTAGTTATTTCAGATTTTCACCTAGTAGTATTACTTTTTTTAACCACTTTTCTCTAAAACCTAAAGTTGAATTTTTTATTGAGGCAATATAAGTTGTTTTTACAGGACTTATTCCGCAAAATTTTAATGTTCCATTTTTAAATTGGTTTATGGTTGGGCTTTTCATTATTAGAAAATCATACCATTTTGGTGTATCTGCTGTAATAATTAAACGTGCAGATTTTCCTTTCAGTAGTTTTTCAGGTAATGCTTTTCCCTCAATTGGTTGATATGTAATTGACGGTAAAAATGTTCTGTCTATAAATCCTTTCATAAGTGCAGGGTAACCATACCACCACATAGGAAATACCCAAACAATATGGTCTGCCTTTTTTATTTTCTCGATGGCTTTAACCAAATCAGGCTCCAGTTCCATACGTTTTCGGTAGCCAAATTGTAGATTAGGATTAAAATCTAATTCTGCAATGTTAATTAAAGAAATTATAGAATTTGTTTTATCAGCTCCTTTTATGTAAGCTTCCGATAATGCGTAATTAAAACTCTCTTTGTCTGGATGCCCGTTTATTATTAATACTTGTTTCATATTTGCTCTTTGTTTATAGCAAAGAACAATACTTGGGCACTTTTCTAAAAGGACATTTGTCTAATTCGTAATCGTTTTTCTTATTCTACTTAAATGTCTTTGGGTAATTCCTAAATAAGAAGACAGGTAATTTAAAGGAATAGATTGTAAATATTCAGGTTGATGTAGAAGTAAATCTTTGTATTTTTTTTCTGCGGATTCTTTTTGCAACAAGAAAACTCTTTTTTCCATTTTAATGTATTCTTGTTCAGTAATTAATTTGAAAAATTTAAGCCAATTTGTACTAGATTTCTCTAAAACTAATATTTCTTCTCTAGATATAGTTAATAACTCTATATCTGTTAATGCTTGTATGTTTTCTATTGTTTCTGTCTGAGATAAAAAAGAAGAGTAGGCGCTAACAAATGAATTTGAAAAGGTAAAACAATAAGTAACTTCCTCTTCAGATGACGAATAATAGAATGACCTAAACAAGCCAGAAACCACAAATGCTACTTCTTTAGATACTCTATTTTCTTTGATAAAAAAATCGCCTTTTTTTAATTTTTTAACCTGAACCTTACTTTCAAAAAGGTCAATTTCTTTTTCGGTTAAAATATTAAATGTTTGTATGTAGTTCCTCATTTTTTTAATTACTGCCAATATTCTTGTATATGGTTTGTTACGCGTGTAAGCACCTAATTTAGCAAATAAATCCCAGATAGAAATTCTGTTAGTTCCTACGCTTTGGGAATCGTAAGTAGGCAACAAGCAAGCAATTAATTACATAAGGTGTTATGCACTGACTTTATTGTTTTTTAATTTGCATATTTATCTTTCTTTCGACTTTTTCTTTCTTCTCTTGTTTCGCTTTTTGCATTACTGGTTTTACTTCCGTAATTTTCTTTTTCAAGTAAGCGATATACGCTTTATAAACTTCCTCCTTTGTTTTCATTTTAGACAAATCTTGCTTCGCAAAACTATTCTGAATTTCATTCGCTTTTAGATCCAGATATTCAAATTCAAGTTCGCTAATTTGGTCAATTAAAGGGTTCTTTTCGGGGTTTTTTATGTTTCTAGTCATTTCTCCCATAGGAACATCTAATAATTCCTGACCAATTTTATCTTTATTTTGAGAAAAGCCAAAATTTGTAATAAATAAAAGTGCTAATAATAATGTTGCTTTTTTCATAATATTATGTTTTTAAGTTAATTTTGAATAGAAATCAATTTTAATGCCAAGGTTGGTTTTTGGTAGTTTGTGCACAATTTTTAGTATATGGCAAGTAGGGCAGAAGAAAGCAATATCCTTTCAAGTTTGCACTGAGCCAAAACGTTGTATTTTGTTTTTAATTTATTCATTGTTAAAAGCCAAATCAACGATTTGGCGGTATTGGTAAATAGCAATGAACTTTCGTAAACCACCGAACGCCCTATTTGCTATATACACTGTTACCAGCTTTTTATTTTAATATTTCTTTCATTTTTTTCAATTGTTCAATAGGATCTTTGGTTTTACTATCCTTGTCAAATGAAGAATTCCCCAAATCCATTATTTTTGGAATATGGGTGTTTAAAAGAGTTACTTGCTCTTTTATTCGTTCAATTTCTACTTTCAGTTTATCTTCATCCGTAGTTACTGTATTTTTCTTGCTTTGAATACGACCAATTAGAAAATCAGTAACCCGTAATGCTGTCAGACGATTTCTGGCTTTAATATATTGAGATACAAAACCTCTCGCTAGATTTAGAAAGATTATTATTAAAAAAATAAATGCCGCTGATATTGATATCCGGATGGTTAAAATTGAATAGAATCTTAAGTTGGGTTCGTGGTAGAAAAATTTTAAAAGCTTTTCAGAAAATGGATTAGATGTTGTTAGGATACAGAGTAGAATAATCATTAATGCTACAGCTCCTATTATTGCAGCCACCGCTGACCAAGAATATTTTTTTAGTTGGGTGATTGAATCTAAAGACATATCTCGCATATCTTTTGAATACAATCCGAATTTGTCTCTCAATTCAATTATTAAATCATCCAGTTTGCTTTTTTCGTGATTTATTTTATCAATTTCCGATTCAGTATTTGATTTGTTTGATTCTAATTCTTCAATTTCACCTTCCAAATTAGCTTTCTGAGTTTGTAATGTAACAAGGTCATTAGTAAGGGTTTCTTTTGTAGGTGTATTAGTTTGAATGTATGTGTCAAGCTCTGTCTTTTGTCCTGTTAAGGTTCCGATTTCAGTTGTTAATGTTTGCTTTTGGGTATTATTTGTAGCAATGAATTCTTCAAGTTCTACTTTTGATTCATTCAAAGTACCAACTTCAGTAAGAATACTGTCTCTTTGTGCGGTTAATTCAGTAAGGTCAGATATCTTAGATTCTAGTCTACTTACTTCAACTTTTTTTTCTCGAAGCTGTCTATTTAAATCATTTCTTTCTGAGCTCATTATTTATTTTTTATTGCTGGTAACTAGTCAGTAACCGCAATGTATTGCGTTTATTCCGCCTATAGGGCTGTGTAAACGCAAGCTTTACAATTCTAGTTGTTTGTTTGGTTGCTATTTTTCTCACAATTTAAAACTATTTTCTGTACCACAATTACGGAAATGTGTAATTGACCTAATTTTATGTATACTATGCTCTAGAATAGGTGAAATCTGTGGTGTTAATAGATGGTTCTTACAGAAGTATTTTAGCTGAAAATTAATGAGTTTTTACTTGTTTTTTACCACAGTACTTTGTTGTGCTTTCGTGCTTTTATTTATTCCTTTTAAATTCATAAAACAACTACTGTTTTTTACTCGATAATTTCCACTATTATCAAGTTGCTTCTTACTTGCAGAAAAATACACTTGTTTTCTTCCTCTTGTCACGGCAACATAAAAAACACTGAGCTCTTCAAGAAATTTAGATTCATTTTCGTCTTTAATTTCTAAAATACAATCTGAATTGCTAGAGCATCCATTACATAATCCCCAAAAATTTGGAAATGAATCTTTCTCCATATCAGGGATAATAACATAATCCCACTCAAGACCTTTTGCTCCATGAACTGTAGAAATAATTATACTAGAATTCACAAATTCCACATATTGTTTAAGTCCATAATTTTCAAAAGTATCTTTAACTAAAATTATTTTTTCTTCGTTACTAACAAAAGCAAAGTCAATAAATATTCTTTCCCAAAAAAGACTCAATAAATTCGATATAGCTTCTATTAATGGTGAATTATTCTCCTCATACAAAGATTTGATTTTCAATTGGTGAGATTTCCCCATTTTTTTTGAAACACGATTATTTACTTTTAAAATCTCAATAAATTCAAATAAACAAGTTCTATGAAATTTAGTGTAGATTGGGTCTTCGTCTGAATATAAACCATAAAAAAAGGGAACATTATTAAGATTAAAAGTATCAATTATTCTAGTAATATTAGCCCCTCTCTGCTTTACTAATATTGCTACTTTTGCTTCTGGGTCTTCTCTTATTAATTTTATCGCCTTGTTTATAACATAAAGAGACTCCTCATTTTGGTCTTCAAGAATTTCAAATTCAATATTCGCTTCTTCTAAGATTTGAGGATTCTTTGGATTTTCTGCATTGCTTCTAATGTTCTTATCTAACAAAAGCATACTTGGGTTTTGTGCAAACCTATAATTTTTATCGAGTTCTATTTTTTGAAGATTAAATTTTTCAGCTGAAAGATTTAAAAGGTTAGGTATCGCTCCAATAAATCCATAAATCCTTTGTAGTGAATCTCCAAGCAATAGAACATTAGTTTTTTCGGTAATTAGTTTGTTTAATATCCAATAACTTAATGTATTTGTATCTTGATATTCATCAACTAATATTGAAGTAAAAAAATTTTGATAGAAACTCAATATTTTTGGATAATCATTAAAAAGTTTAATTGTAAGTGTCAAAATTGCATTATAAGGGATAACTTCTCTTGAAATTAATTCATCAATTATAATTTGATTATATTTAATAATATTATCTTTTACGAAGTCATATTTGAGTTCTTTCAAAGAAGTGTTGTACTCAGAAAGAAACATAGCGTTTTCGTAACTCAATCCAGTTACATCTCGCATTGTATTTCGAGGCTTGCTATCATCAATAGATTGTAAGTTGTCTATATTCAGTAGATTAGAATGAAGTAAATAGCCGTATTTTTTTAATATTCTCCTACAAAACCCATGATAGTTTGATACAAATATTTTATCTGATATTTTAATATTTAAATTCGAATCCTTTAGTAATTCTGGAACTTTCAGACTTACATCTTTTTTTATTTTATACGCAGCATTTACACTAAAAGTTAAAGCTAGCAGTCTTTTAGGATATGGGATTTCATTTGTAGCTAACATGTAAGCTATTTTACTAACCATTGTATTGGTTTTTCCGTAACCAGCTGGGGCTTCTACCAAAAGTCGATTGTTTGTATCGAAGACTACAGCTAATTGTTTAACGTCACCTTGATGACGTTTTTCAATTTCGCTTTTTATTATTTCTAAAGAACTATCCATTAGCTTAAGAGTTCTTTGGCTTGATTAATTACAGTTTTATAGATAGAAGGTATTTCTGAACCGTCTAACTTTTCACTTATTAATTTACCTAATGGATAACCTTTATTACTACTGAACCAAGCTAAATAAAATGGTTTAAGGTTTGTTAAATCTGTATTCTGTAAATCTGAAAGTCTTATGTTTTGAGTATATTCTGTAACTTCTAATGCGTAAGTTCTAATACATTTATTCAATTTTGTAAATTGAACTGTTGCATTTTCATTTTCATATTGGATTACTAACTCTCTTAAAATACTTTCTTTTCCAATATCTAATAGAGAAACTATTTCATCTTCAAAATCTCTCTTATTTGTAATATAGATTGGATGATTAACAGATGAAGTATTATCTCTATCTCCAATACCTATAGCTTTAATCATGAATTTTGAAGCAAGTTCAACCAATATTTCTATTGTTCTTATTTTGCCCCCTCGAGATTGAATTACTCCAATACCTAAATCATCTAAATTTATATTTATTTTGGTTGAAAAATTATCAAAGCTCCCTTCTTCGGATACTCCTTCAACAAAAATAACGGCTTTTGAAAAAAAAGCTTCTTTAATAAACGGAAAGCTTAATAATAAATGATTTGAATGTTGTGCAGATAAGCTTAATTCTTGTCCAGAAATTACTTTTGTTTTAAGATTTTCATCTACGTAAAACCTTATTATCTGCTTGTAATCATTAAGAAGAATACTTGGCGAATGAGTTGCTATAATTATTTGCCCATTGATTTTATCAATTCCAAATAGTTCTTTGATTAATTCATTAAATTGTTGATTTTTATTGTTAATTATCGATTTTAAGTATTTAACCAATGACCTCTGCATATAGGGGTGAAGATGTATCTCTGGTTCATCTAAACCAATTAATAGAGAGATTTCTTTATTACCATTTTCTTCATTTTCAAAAATTCCTTTATCACCTCTTTTTTCAATAATAAATTGTATTTTCTCTAAAATAGAAAGAGTAACAAGAATCAAAAACTGAATTCCATATCCACTTTTATTCAATAAGTTGCCATTCAAATCTTTTAGCGCAATCATGTTTGGAAGCAGTCTTTCTAAATCTTCATCTATTACAGCATTAATACCATATTCTTCAAATCCTTTTATTTTTTTAATTTTTGAGTTAACATCTCCAAGTAGGTCAGTTAATTTTGATTCATCAATAAAATCTGAAGAAGATTGCTCTTTATTATTTAAATAAATCTTTACTAAAGAAACTAGGAATTTACCGGCTCCCTTTCCTTTATCAAATGATATTTCTGAAATAGGATTTCTTATTGAATCATAAAAAACATAATTTATATTTTTGATAAGAGATGGTAAAATGTATGTGTCTGTTTCTAAATGATAAAAATCTAAATTGTCATCAGGCGAAAGTTGTATGCATTTTATATTGATAATGGAAGAGTCTTCTATATCGAAAAGGTCTTCAAAGTGTCCAATTTCTACTTCTGCAAGTTTTAATTTTAATTTTATTTCTATAGGATTATTAATGTTGGTAAAATCCTCAAAATTAAAAGCACGGAAATTAAATAAAGTATTTAAAAGGCGAAGTGAATTAGACTTTCCAATATTGTTTTCTCCAACTATAAAATTGCAATCATCTTCAAAATAAATCGAACATGAATCAAGATTTCTATAATTATTTATTCCGATTTCTTTAACTATCAATTTATTTCGTTTTTAGTGTTTTTTTGCATGAAGCACAACGTCTCCGTATATGAAACGTAGCTTGTAAAAAGACGCTATCGTTTCGGATTATACACGAGCCGAATTTTTAAATTTTTCTTTTTATCTTATTTTTTTCAAAAGCCAAATTTAAAAATTTGGCGACCTCGTGAAAGTGCCTATGCCATTGGGTTAAGCACTTATGACCCTATTATTTTTATACGTTGTTAGGGCAGTACTACTCCGCCAGCTTTGTCCGAACTATTTTCCATTTTCCGTATTGATATTCTAAAATCACAATCTGTTTCCAGCGACGAGAAGTGTGCAATGGGTCGCTTGCATAATAATCTGCAAACACAACTGCTTGGTCATCATAAGCATTCTCAAGCCTAACTTCATAGATAGTTACATCATCAATTCCGCCATATGCATCAGTTGACGAAAACCAACTGTAGCCACCATTTTTATTCCAACTCGGATTATTTGTTAATGAAAATGCACTATAAAATTCTTCATCTCCTAAATGTTTCAAGAAACTTTTTACTATCGAAGTCGGGCCATTTTCTTGTTCATCGTCCTTAATTTTATTATCAGTAATTAAACTATTACTTAAAAATCCGATATAAAAACCATCATCGACTTCAACAATTATTTTTGTCCAAGAACTATATGTTGAATTATCAATTATTCTTATTTTATGATTACGCTCAATCGTAGTGAGAACATTTGTTATTGTAGTTGGACCTAATCTCAAATTCGCATTGCGTGCTGAAACATATTTACTGGGTAGCGCATAGATTTTTGAAACATCAATATCAAAGATTTCATTAACAGTAGTCGTTTCTGCTGTTGTAGTATTTGAATTGTTTGACGAATTAGTCGAATAGGTTGTATTAGATGATGAATTATTTGTTCTGTTATAAGAAGAACTTGAATAAGTTGGACTTGAATATGAGCTTTGTGTATATGTCGAAGATGTATTACTGTCAGGTGTTATATAACCGGCTTGACTTGTGTAAGGATTGGTGTTTCCACGAGTTGAAAAATTATCTCTATTCGTACTATTTGGCGCTGTTCTATAATGACCTTTTACATAAGTACCGTTACTTCGATAATAGCCACTTACGTAAACGTGGTTTGAATTCGTTTGAGCAAATGAGAATAGAAAAGTAAAGAAAAATATAAGTGTAAATAATTGTTTCATTGTGCGTTATGTTTTTTTCGTATTGCCCTTAACTAGTCAGTAACCGCAATGTATTGCGTTTATTCCACCCATAGGGCTATGTAAACGCACGTTTTACATTTCTAGTTGTTTGTTTGGTTTCTATTTTTCTCACAATTTAAAACTATTTTCTGTACCACAATTACGGAAATGTGTAATTGGCCCAATTTTATGTATACTATGCTCTAGAATAGGTGAAATCTGCGGTACATTTATTCTGTTTTTTTTATCACTTTTAAACGACTACAAATAGTTACAACCGAAAGTAAGCGCTTTGTAACCGTATAAAGTTTGGTTGCGGTTTTAGGTTTGCAGTGCCATTGCAATAGTGCTTTGGTAGTAATAACTGTTAAACATTAAAACACACATAGTATGAACGCACTTAGAAACAGAGTACAGTTAATTGGGAACTTAGGTAACGATCCAGAAATTATGAACTTAGATGGCGGTAAAAAGCTTGCACGCTTTTCTGTAGCTACCAACGAGACGTATAAAAACGCTGCTGGCGAAAAAGTAACAGATACCCAATGGCACAATGTTGTTGCTTGGGGTAAAACCGCAGAAATTGTAGAAAACTACCTAACTAAAGGAAAAGAAATTGCCTTAGAGGGCAAATTGGTAAATAGATCTTACGAGACCAAAGAAGGTGAAAAAAAATACACTACAGAAATTAATTGTAATGAGATTTTAATGCTTGGTAAAGGATAAGAATTAAATAAACGCTAACCAAATAAAAAGGCTTTCTGGGTAAAACTAGAAAGCCTTTTTTGTATTACATATTTTTGTGCAACGCTAATTGTATGCGTTTGCGTGCCACATCTACCTCTAACACTTTTACTATAATTTGTTGTTGTAAACTAACGTGTTCATTTACGTCTTTTACAAAAGTAGTAGACATATTAGAAATGTGTATTAAGCCACTTTCTTTAATACCAACATCTACAAAGCAACCAAAATTGGTAATGTTATTTACAATACCAGGTAGCAACTGCCCAACAACAAGATCTGTTATAGACCGTATATCTTGATTAAAAGAAAATGCCTTGGCTTTTTCTCTAATATCCAATCCTGGTTTTTCTAGCTCTTTTACAATATCTTGTAATGTAGGTAAGCCAACGGTGTCTGTACAATAGTTTTGAAGATCTACTTTTTGCAAAACTTCTTTGTTCCCAATTAACTCCGAAATACTAATTTTAGCATCTTTAGTTATTTGCTGTACTATGCTATAACTTTCTGGGTGTACGGCAGAATTGTCTAAGGGATTTTTGGCATTTTTAATTCGTAAAAAAGCAGCTCCTTGCTCGTAGGCTTTTCCGCCCAATCGCGGTACTTTTTTTATGGCTGTTCGGTTCGTAAATGCACCGTTTTCATTACGGTAAGCAACAATATTTTCGGCAAGTTTTGGGCCAATACCAGACACATAGCTAAGTAAAGATGTGCTTGCAGTGTTTATATTTACACCAACCGAGTTTACACAACTCTCTACAACGGTATCTAAAGATTGTTTTAGTTTGCTTTGGTCTACATCATGTTGGTATTGCCCAACACCAATAGATTTGGCATCTATTTTAACCAATTCTGCTAAGGGGTCTGCCAATCTACGGCCAATAGAAACGGCGCCACGTACGGTAACATCATAATCTGGAAACTCGTCCCTAGCTATTTTAGAAGCCGAGTATATAGATGCGCCTGCCTCGCTTACCACAAAAACTTCTACTGGGTTTTTAAACGGTATGCCGTTTACCAATTGCTCTGTTTCTCTAGAGGCTGTACCATTACCAATCGCAATAGCTTCAATTTTAAATTTGTCTACTAAAAAACTAATTTTTTCAATAGCTTCTGTACTTTTATTTTGTGGTGCGTGCGGGTAAATAGTTTCGTTGTGTATTAAATCTCCTTGCGCATCTAAACACACCAATTTACAACCAGATCTAAAACCAGGATCTAAGGCTAAAATTCTTTTTTCGCCTAAAGGAGAACCTAATAGTAATTGCTTTAAGTTTTTAGAAAATACAGCTATAGCTTCTGCATCTGCTTTTTCTTTGGCATTTTTTAAAAGCTCGTTAGACAAAGAGGGGAGTAGTAGCCTTTTATAAGCATCTTGTATGGCAAGTTCTATTTGTTTGCCACAGGCATTATGACTTTTTATAATGCGACTTTCAATTTTTTCTAAAGCACGTTCTGTATCTATTTCTATTTTAACACGAATAAAACCTTCTTTCTCTGCTCTTAAAATGGCTAAAAGCCTGTGAGATGGAGATCGTTTTAGCGCTTCGCTCCAATCAAAATAATCTCTAAATTTTTGTGCTTTTTCGTCGTCCTTTTTGGTGCCAATTACTTTAGTGGTAATTAGTGCATAATTTTCGAGCTGGTACCGCAATCCGTTTCTAATATCGCTACGCTCATTAATCCATTCAGCAATAATATGTCTGGCGCCTTCCAAAGCCAAATCTTCATTGCTAATTTCATCATTTAAATATTTAGAAGCAGTATATTCAATTTCATCATTACGCTGTGCCATTATTATTTTAGCCAAAGGTTCTAAACCGTTCTTAATAGCGGTTTCGGCCTTTGTCTTACGCTTTTTCTTAAAAGGCAAGTAAAGATCTTCTAAGGTAGTAAGGTTGTCTGTAGCGTTAATTTTAGCTTGGAGCTCTGGAGTTAGAACATCTTGCTCTTGCAATGCCTTAGTAATGGCAATTTTTCTTTTTTCTAAAGCCTCAAATTGTGTTTTGTAGGTCACAATGTCACCAATTTGAACCTCGTCTAAGTTTCCGGTTTTTTCTTTACGGTATCTAGATATAAAAGGAATGGTGCAATCTTGATTTAAAAGCTCTATAGTATTTTTTACACTTAGTTCTGGTAACTGCGTGTGTTTAAGTATATATTTTATCATTAAAAAAGACCTTATAAAATTTAGTTTTATAAGGTCTCTAATATATTTAACTCAATTGATTTAATCGAATTTCTATGCTATAAATTTTCTAGTTTTCGCCAGACTGCATTTTAGCATCATTTATCATTTTCTCATTAGGTAAAATAGCAACGTTAACTCTTCTGTTTTTTGCTCTACCTTCTGCAGTAGTATTATCATTAGTTGGTTGCTCTTCTCCAAACCACTGTGTTGTAAATCTACTAGAAGCTAAACCTTTTGTTTGCAAGTAAGATGTTACCGCATTTGCTCTGTTTTTAGACAACGTCATGTTGTAATCTGCAGCACCAGAACTATCTGTATGGCCAACAACTAATATGTTTGTATCTGGATACTCATTAAATACATTTGCTAATTTATCTAAAGATGCTTTAGAAGCTGTATTTACATTGTATTTAGCTGTGTCAAAAAATACACCACTGTTCTCATCAAAAGTAATAACAATACCGTTGTCTACACGTTCTACTTGTGCACCTGGAATTTCGTTCTCGATTTTTTGAGCTTGTTTGTCCATTCTGTTACCAATAAGTACACCAGCACCACCACCAACAACACCACCAATAACAGCACCTAATTCGCTATTACCTTTACCAACGTTGTTACCAATTATAGCTCCTAAAAGCGCACCACCAGCAACACCTATTGCACCACCTTTTTGTTTGTTGTTTGCGTTTTGTACAGCATCACAGCTTGTAAAATTCGCCATTAATACCAATGCAAAAGCACCTAATGTTAATTTTTTTATTGTTGTTTTCATGTGTTTTTTTTAAAATTATTTAATAATTAATGGGTTGTGTTTGTTACCAGTTTCCTTTGGTAAAATTCATTGTAATCGTAAATGGTTTGCCATCTACAGATAATGTCTGTGTCCAGCTCATATTAGACTCTGTTAATAATGTAAGTGATAATCTAAAACCAACATTGTTTTGACTTTTACCCTTAGCGTCTGTTGGCTTAAGTAAAAAGTCGTATAAACCTGTAGTTTCGTCAATTTCTTGAATCGTAAAAATAAAGTCGCGCTCTCCTGTTGCACAACTAGCACTGTTTATGCTGTATTTACCAGTATTATTGTTTGGGATAAAAGACCAAGCACTACCCTCAAAACAGTCTTTAGATACATCGTTTAAAAGTGTAACGTTGTATTCACCCGCTTCACTGTAAGAAATGGTACTAAGTGTCCATTCTCCTTTAATTACTTTTTTAGATGTTCTAACGGTTTTAGATGCCCCGCAAGAAACTAAACTTACTGCAAATAGTAATACTATTAATTGTTTCATAATATTTAATTGTTTTGTGTATGTACGAAATAAATCAAAAACCAGACCATACCGTAACTCATACGCAATAAAAAGTAATGCAAATAAAAGGGAGTCTAATTTTTTGGGTAAAGATACTTGAAGAAGTAGTAACTGTGTGTAAATAAAAAGGTAAATTAGATAAAATGCACAGCTTTATGCTACTTTTTTAAGCAAATCAAAACAAGGACATTTCTTACAACGCTTGTTTTCAGATTTCTTGTATTTATCACAGCATTTACTTTTTACTTTATTAGCGACTTTAGGAGTAGCCTTTTGTAATTTTTTTAATGCCTTTTTTTCTTTTTTCTTGTCCTTCTTTTTGCCCATAACTACTTATGCCTAAAAATAGTAAGGCAAAAGTAGTTATTTTAAATTAATCTAAATAAGATTATTATGTTAAACTTATTGAGGGTTATTTGTAGCAGCTGTAGAAACAGTTATTTGCTGTATATCTCTATCAAACAAATACAAACCACCTTTATCGTCGCCAATAAGGTTTATTTTATCTAGAATAGAACGTGCCATTGCTTCTTCTTCTATCTGTTCAGATACATACCACTGTAAAAAGTTGTGCGTAGCATAATCTTTTTCTTGTAGGCTAGTGTGTACCAATTCGTTTATACTGTTAGATACAAAAACTTCGTGCTCAAATAATTTCTCGAACATTTCTTTAAAGGAAGTAAACGTAACGTTTGGTGCAGCCAGTTCAGATATTTGTGCGTGTCCGCCACGTTCATTAACAAACTTAATAAGTTTAAGCATATGGTCGCGCTCTTCATTAGACTGGTCGTACATAAAACCAGCAACACCTTCTAGACCTTTAACTTCTGCCCAACAAGCCATTGCTAAATAAATCTGAGAAGATTCTGCTTCTATTTTTATCTGATTGTTAAGTGCCTTTTCTATATTTTTTGATACCATAATTTTCCGCTTTTTATAAAATTACAAATTAATTAATTGTTTCTCCGCTATTTACGCCATCTTCATCTGGATTCACAAAAACTAATTTACCATCTGCATTTTCTGTCATTAAAATCATTCCTTCACTCTCTACACCACGTAAAGCTCTTGGTGCTAAGTTTACCAATACGGTTACTTTTTTGCCCACAATTTCTTCTGGAGTAAAGCTTTCTGCTATACCAGAAACTATGGTGCGTGTATCTAGACCAGTATCGACCTTTAAAACCAATAATTTTTTGGCTTTTGGCATTTTCTCTGCTTCTATAATAGTACCAACACGCATATCTAACTTTGTAAAATCGTCAAAAGTAATGGTGTCTTTTTGCGGAGTAACCTCTTTGTTCATCTGTAGGTTTGCTTTTTTAGTAGCTTCTAATTTTGCCAGTTGTGCCTCAATTTCTTGGTCTTCAACTTTTCTAAACAACAACTCTGCTTTGTTAATTGTATGTCCGGCTGGTAATAATACATCTAAGGTAGAAACGGTGTCCCATTGCACCCTTGTATCTGCAGCATCTATGTTTAAAATATGTTTAAGTTTTGTTGATGTAAACGGTAAAAAAGGCTCACTTAACACCGCTAAAGCAGATGCTATTTGCAAAGCAACATACATTATGGTTTTTACACGTTCTTCATCTTGTTTTATAACTTTCCAAGGTTCTTCATCTGCCAAGTACTTGTTACCAAGTCTAGCTAAATTCATCAATTCTTGTCCGGCTTCTCTAAATCTATAGCGTTCTAAAGAACTAGAAATTATACCTGGGTATTTTTTAACCTCAGCTAAGGTAGCCTTGTCTATATCTGTAAATGCAGCAGGTGTAGGTAAAACACCTTCGTAATATTTATTTGTTAATACAACAACTCTATTTATAAAGTTACCAAAAATAGCAACCAGCTCATTGTTGTTACGCGCCTGAAAATCTTTCCAAGTAAAATCGTTATCCTTAGTTTCTGGTGCATTTGCAGTTAGTGTATAACGCAATACATCTTGCATATCTGGGAAATCTTCTAAATACTCATGCAACCAAACAGCCCAGTTTTTAGAGGTCGATAATTTATTGCCTTCTAAATTTAAAAACTCATTTGCAGGTACGTTTTCAGGTAGAATAAAATCTCCGTGTGCTTTTAGCATACTAGGAAAAATGATACAGTGAAACACAATATTATCTTTACCAATAAAATGAAGCATTTTTGTATTCTCGTCTTTCCAGTATGGTTCCCAGTCTTTACCTTCTCTGGCAGCCCATTCTTTTGTAGATGAGATGTAACCAATAGGCGCATCAAACCAAACATAAAGTACTTTGCCTTCTCCTCCAGGAACAGGAACAGGAATTCCCCAATCTAAATCTCTGGTTACAGCACGTGGTTTTAAACCATCGTCTATCCAAGATTTACATTGTCCGTATACGTTAGGTTTCCAATCGTTTTTATGACCTTCAAGAATCCACTCCTTTAAAAAGTCCTCGTATCTATCTAAAGGTAAAAACCAGTGTTTTGTTTCTTTTAAAGATGGTACAGCACCAGATATGGTAGATTTTGGATTTATTAATTCGGTTGCATTTAAGGTAGATCCACAATTTTCGCACTGATCGCCATAAGCTTCTTCATGCCCACATTTTGGACACGTACCAATTACAAATCTATCTGCTAAAAATTGTTTCGCATCGGCATCATACAACTGTTCTGTTGTTTCTTCTATAAAATCACCTTTATCATACAAATTCTTAAAAAACTCAGAAGCTGTATCATGGTGTATTTTTGCAGAGGTACGCGAGTAATTATCAAACGTAATACCAAAATCTAAGAAAGATTGTTTAATAATTGCATGATACTTATCTATAACCTCTTTAGGTGTAATACCTTCTTTTTTTGCTTTCATAGAAATGGCAACACCGTGCTCATCACTACCACAAACAAAAGCAACATCTTTGTTTGTGCCTCTTAAATAACGTGCATAAATATCTGCAGGAACATAAACACCTGCCAAATGGCCAATATGTATTGGTCCGTTTGTATAGGGTAATGCCGCTGTAATTGTATATCTGCTTGGTGTTTTAGTTTCCTGTGCCATTTAAATTGAATTAAGCTACAAAAATACATTTTTAGCCCTCAGTACTAAAGAAAAAGAATGAAATAAATAAAAGGAGTAGTGTCGGTTTTGTTTGAAAACGGATGGTAGAACAACGATAATTTAAAATATATGAGTTATTTTTTAGTTGTTATAGTATAAAACATAAAGTTATGAGCGGTAAACCAGTACATGAAGATATTTTAAAGTCTGTAAAATTAGATGCAGTTGAAGAGAATTCTAAAGTTGAAGAGAACTCTAAAGTTGAAGAGAACTCTAAAATTGAAGATGATGTAACTAGAGTGTATAAAGACAAAAACTCTAGAGTAAAAAAGGAATTAAGTTTTAAGACAAAGAAGAACAATTCTAAGTTGGCATAAAAAAAACACCTAATACAAAAGTATTAGGTGTTTTTAGTTGTGTTATAGTGTACTGCTATCTAATTAGGATACCATTACGGACTTGCTCATTTTCTGATTTTGAACACTTATTCTATAAATATATTTACCAGTAGCAAGGTTTACAGGTAAACGTTCTCTAATATTAATTTCTTGTTGCCCTTCTGTAGTCATAGCATTGTAAACAGTACCTAGGTTCTGACCTAGTATATTGTAAATCTGTATATCTACGTGTGCTGTAAAAGGCATCTCTAAATGTATAGAAGGATTTCCTTTTGTTGGGTAATACGGTTTGTGTACAATAACATTTTCTGGCAATGGCTCAGGATCTGTAGGGTCCGTTGGGTCTGTACCTCCTGGTCCGGGTAATACAGGGTCTTCATTGTCTATAGCAATATCAGGAAAATCTTCTCCGCTACAGCTAAATCCTAAATTAACAGGTACGTACGTACGCCCTAAAAGGTGCTGTTCTACTAAATTCCTTGGTACACATAACCATTCTGCTAAAACCGTACCGTATAAATCTCTAAAGTCCATTGTGTACTCTAGGTTCCCTCTTCCGTCAGGATCTTCTAAAGATGGGTGGTCACCTACAAAGGCGCTCCCATTTAATGCCGATCCAAAAAATAATGTAGGACTAGCTTTACCGTGATCTGTACCGTTAGATCCGTTTTCATATATTCTACGTCCAAACTCAGAGAAGGTCATACTTAAAACCTTATCGTCTTGGTCTGTACACGCTAAATCTTTGTAAAAATCACTAATAGCTACAGATAAGTTGGTCATTAATTTTTCGTGTGCCAATGGCTGATTTCCGTGGGTATCAAAACCACCCATAGAAATCATATATACCTTTGTGCCTAAATTACCTTTTATAAGCTTGGCTAAAACAGCTAATTGCTTTGCAAAGCTATTGTCTTGGTATTCTATACCGCAAGCTAATGCTTCACCTCTTTTGTAAGCTTCGTGAATTTTTCCAGAATATTCATAAGTTGTATTTGCTACACCTCTTAAAAATCTTAGTTGATCGTCGTACATACAACCATCAAAAAGAGCAGGGTCTAAAGCGAAATTATCACCTGTTTCTGCAATTTTTTCCAATTGGTTTATATTACTAGTAACAAAAGCATAATTTGTTTCTTCTCCTTGAAAAACCAAACTACCATATTGTCCTATTTGTATAGCTGCAGGCGCTTCTGGTGGATCCATTAAATAATCAGGGTAACAGTTTTCAAAATGTCTGCCCATCCAACCTGTTCGCTCTCCACTAAAACCTGTAGTGTTTTCGGGGTCTGTATTTGCAAAAATATCAGATCCTGTAAAGTGAGAAAGACTTTGTCCTTCATACCCAACACCGTGTACAGCTTTAAACTGGCCTTCTCCCCACATACGCTCTAAAGAGGTCATGTAAGAGGGTACGCCAAAATTATCTGTCAGTTTTAATACTTTACTTTCTGGTATATATATGTTTGGTCTTGCATTGGCATACGTATCGTATTGCTCTATTGGTATAACGGTACTTAAACCGTCATTACCTCCTGCAAGTCTTATTAAAATTAATATTTTTCCGTCTGACTCAGCATCGGCTATAGCTGTTGCTAAAGGCGATTTAGCAGATGCGTTAAGCACATTGCTACCCAACATCATAGATCCAGTACCCGCCATACCCATTGCTTGTAAAAAAGAACGTCTGTTCCATTTTTTATGCTCTAAGTCATGAGCTTCCTTGTCTTCATGGTGTACGTTAGAATTTGTATTGCACATAATAAATGGTTATTTTAATTGGAATTCTGGTTGTCTAATAATGTGTAATAGTAATAAATAGACTTGGTTTTCTGCTCCTGGATAATAAAGATTCCATGTGCCAAATATCCCGCCAGCATAATATTGATCTTGAATATCACTTCTAAATACATCTAGCGCATTTTGTAGTTCGTCGTCTGCAATGCCTTTAGGCAATAGTTTGTCTAAAATAGCTTTGCTTACTTCGTCAGGGTCATTTGTAGTCATACCACTTGGGCCAGTAGCGTCTAGAGCAAATGTTCTAAATTGTTCAGTGTCAGCATTCCAGGCGTTTTGTAAAAACAATTCTGATGATAACCAACGACCAATCATAAAGTTGGTGTTAATCCAATACCTGTCTCTGTACCAACCTTCTACTCCTGGTGGGTTAAATAATTCTTGACCTATTAACCTACAGATATTTTCAATACTTGCCAGGGTATCATCATCGTAAGAAAATTTGGTTTCGTTTATCAAATTAATATAAATGTCAAACGGACTCTTAATAATAACACCAATAGCTTCTTCGTCAAAAAAGTGTTCACTTTTAAAAAGTTGAGCTAGCACAGGTGCTATGTCAAAATTATTAGCTCTAAAAGTAGCTGCTAGACCTTGTATTATTTCTTCTGCATTGCTGCCTGTTGCATCATCTGAATCTGGATGTACAAAGAATTCATACAGCTTTTTGCAGATAAACCAGCTAATCTCATTTGGTCTTTGTGTAAATAGATTGTCTATAACACCATCATAATCAAAATTAGCAGTTTGGCCTAATATGGTCTTACTTTCAGCATCATGCTTTTCTGGGTTAAACGTAACTGGAGTATAACTTTCATCACCTCTTTCTACATATCCCGTAAGTGCTCTTGCTGTTTCTATAATATCTTCTTCGGTATAGTTGTTTCCTTCGCCCAAGGTAAACAGTTCGTATAATTCACGACCGTAATTTTCATTGGGGTTGTTCCCGTTGTTGTAAACACCATCTAGGTAATACAACATGGCATCTGTTAGGCCTATTTCGCTAACAAATGTTTTAAAGTTACCAATAGAATTGCGTTGTAAACAATCTACATAACGATATAGTAAAGGAGCAGCTCTATAGTTTCTATATTCTGTAACAAAATGATTGCTCCAAAAGAAACTTAAACGATCTCTAAGGTTATTGGTTACTAAACTTGATATATATAAATTGTAAAATTCGTTTTTTTGCTGATTTAATATAGGATTTCTATCCTCACTATCCTCAGGGTAATCTGCACCCGTCCAATTGCCCCAAACAGGAGCAGCAATTTCAGGCATACTAACTGCCTGGGCTATTAAGTTATCTATATATGCAGAAACTGGTAGTCCAATAGCAGTATTTATAGTATCAACAGAGGCACTAAAACCTAGTCTTCTATACAGGTGTTCTGCCTTTTGCTTGTCTAGTGAACCACCTATGGGGTTTAGCGATGCAGTGTTGCAATTCACAAAATATGCCATAATTATTGTTGCATTAGTATTGTTGGTTATTAGGTCGTGTTAACTTTTAACGCTAAAATGTAGCGCGCAGTATATTAATGGTTAAAAATTTTAACATAGTTAACTTTATTAACTACGTACAATTTGCAATTTTAGATGATGAAAAGCATTTTTTTTCGACGAAATACCGTATTTTGTTTGCTAAACTTTTAAAAAGTGGGAGCTCATAACGAATTTGGTAAAGAAGGGGAACGGCTTGCTGTACAGCATTTAGAGAAAAATGGATATACCATAAGGCATATTAATTACAGGTATTTAAAAGCTGAGGTAGATATAATTGCACAATTAAATAATACTTTGGCAATTGTTGAGGTAAAAGCTAGAAGAAGCGAAGCTTTACAGTACATCGCAGAAACTGTTACGCCAAAAAAAATTCAGCTTCTAGTGTTGGCGGCAGACCATTATGTAACTGAGTATGATTTAGATGTAGATGTGCGTTTTGATATTATTACAATTCTTAAAAATGATGATAGTTTAAAAATTGAGCATTTAAAAGACGCTTTTTATCATTTTTAAAATCTACAGGGGGTATTTTTAATAAATTACGATTGTTATATTTAAAACAATTTGTTATTTTTGAACTTTCAAAAAACATTTTTTATTCTATTAGGTCAATTAAGAATAGTTTTTTAACCAAATTAAGAACAAACAACCAAAACGTTTAACCAAACCCCACGAACGAGATGAAAACAATATCATCAGTAGTAGAAGAGTACATTAAAAAGAAACCCTTTCTACAAAGCGCTTTAGCACAGAGTATTATTAACTTAACTTCCTTGTCTAGAATAATTAAGCCAGAAATTGAATCTGAATTAGGTAAGGACATTAGAAACGGAGCTATAGTTATGGCTTTAAAAAGATTGTCTGACGATCTTGAATTTAGAGCTACACATAAAATAATAAAGGTTCTTAAAAATATAGGCGAGATTACTGTGCGTTCTTCTTTAACAGATTTTACTTTTTTAGTATCAGATTCTATTTTAGACAATCAAACACACTTATTGCGCGAAGTAAATAAAAACAAGGATATTTTTTATACGTCTTCTAGAGGTGTAAATGAGCTAAATATTGTTGTAAATAATTCACTAGACGCTACGGTTGAAGAGTTGTTTAAGCACGAAAGATGTACGCAAAAAGCTGAAAACTTATCTTCTATAACTGTAAAGTTACCAGCAGAGAATGTTTCTGTACCGGGTATTTACTATTTTATTTTTCAGCGTTTAGCTTGGGAAGGTATTGTTTTGTATGAAGTTATTTCTACTACAAATGAGTTTACTATTTTAGTAAATGATGAGCAGGTAGATGTAGCCTTTAAAACTATAAAAGATCTAAAGGCTTTATAAAATCTAAATTTTAAAAAGAGGATTGTTTGCTTATTTTTTTAAATAGGCAATAACGTCTTTGTAGGTTTCTGGTTTGTTCACAATTTTTTTATCCTTGTCCAGAATGTAATAACTTGGTGTTGCAGATACGTTGTATAAATCTGCATATTTACTGTCCCATTTACCTAAGGCTAATGCGTGTGTAAAATTACCTAGTTTTGCAGACTCTGTATCCCAGTAATTGTACTCGTCTTCTAAGCCAACGGCAAGTACTTTTACATTAGGATATTCTTTCATTACCTTGTTTAATTCTGGTAATTCTTTTAAACAATGAGAACAAGTACTACTCCAGAAAATAACGACATAATTAGCTGCAGCTTCTAATTTGCTTAAACTGTTTTTGTCATTGTTCCAAGTAATTTCTGGTGCTTTAGCGCCAATTCTTAACCTAGAATGTGTTTCTATGCTTTTTATAAGTTCTTGATTGTTGGTAATATCACCTAATTTTTTTATATAATTGGCGTAAATAAAATCCGATGTTTCATCATACTGCGCACTCGCAGCATAGATCCATAAATCGTAATACAAACTAAACTTAAATGTTTCCTGAACACCATCTAATTTGCTTGCTACGGTCTTTATATTTTGCTGTAAAATAGACTCTGTAGCGCTTTTTGTGATCTTATTTAAAGGCAAAGAAGTAAACACGTAGTTTAAGGTCTTATCCGTTAAAAAAGACGATGCTTGTAAGTTTGTATTTTTAAAGTCTATCGCTGTAAAATAGTTTTGTTTTTTGTTTTCTACAAAATCATAAATAGTTTCATCGCTTTTTGCAATGTATGGTTTGTTGGCTTTAATAAAATGAAGTGCAATTAAATCTTTAGCATCTGCTTCATACTTAGCTTGTGTGCTTTCAATTTTAGAATACAATTTGGCCAACTCTTTTTTATCGGTACTGCTAGAGGTATAAAAATCTATAACTTGTTTTTGTAATGCGTTAATTTCTAAAAAGTAACTGTTTAGTGTTTTGTTTTCTTCTGATGTGGTGTACGTTGCGCCATCTTGTGCATTAAAATTTAAAACGATGTCTTCTTTACCACTATACAGAATATCAAAATTAAACTCTTCTTGTGGTACTGCATATACCAACCTGTATGTTCCAGGAGCAGCATTTGCTGGCATTTCTATGCTAAACTTACCATCTTCTATCTTAGTGTCTGCAACATATACTTGCGTTCCAGGTTTAAGCTGGTATGCAATAAGCCACGTATACTCTTTGGCAGGTGAAAATGTACCAGAAATTGTATGTTGCGCAGATATAACTGTGGTGATAAGGACAAGTAAAAGTGGTAGTAATTTTTTCATAGTTTGCTTTTTAGCAATTGTTAGTGCTTAGTTACTTCGTTTAATTTCAAAAACCGAACCAAACTTACTTCATACATTATTTTTAATTTGCGTTAAAAGGTGCTAGACTCTTTAACGCTTTCTCTACAGTTGTAATTTTATCAAAAACCAATAATAAACGCAAACCAGTTCTTGTTTCTTTTTCTTTCATTTTACAGATAGAATTAAAGGCTTGTACAAACTGTAAAACTTTAGTAAATTTTGGACTTTGGTAAAAACCAGATTGTTGGTCGGCAATAAAGTACCCAATCATTTTACCTTTTTTAAGAACAATTTTTTCCAAGCCAATACTGTTGGCAATCCATTTTATACGAACCGAGTTTAGTAAATCTTCAACCGGACTAGGTATTTCTCCAAAACGGTCTATCAATTCCTTTTCATATCTAACCAAACCTTCTTCTGTTGTAATTAGGTTTAATTGGGTGTATAAGTTTAATCGTTCTGTAACATTATTTACATAATCATCAGGAAATAGAAGCTCAAAATCCGAGTCTATCTGTGTTTCTTTTACAAACACTTTTTCTTTTCCTTCTACTTCTTCGTATAAATCTTTAAACTCGTTTTCTTTTAATTCTTCAACGGTTTCGGCTAATATTTTTTGGTAAGCATCAAACCCAATCTCATTAATAAATCCGCTTTGCTCGCCACCTAAAATATCACCTGCACCACGAATTTCTAAATCTTTCATAGCAATATTAAAGCCACTACCTAATTCTGTAAATTGCTCTAATGCTTGTATACGTTTCCGGGCATCATTACTCATAGAATCATAAGGAGGCGTAATAAAGTAACAGAATGCCTTTTTATTACTACGCCCAACACGACCACGCATTTGGTGTAAATCACTTAAACCAAAATTATTGGCGTTGTTTATAAATATAGTGTTGGCATTTGGTACGTCTAAGCCACTTTCTATAATGGTGGTAGATACTAAAACATCAAACTCACCATTCATAAAAGCAAGCATTAAGGTCTCTAGTTTTTTACCTTCCATTTGTCCGTGACCAATGCCAATTTTTGCATCGGGAACCAAACGTTGTAACATCCCAGCGACTTCTTTAATATTTTCTATACGGTTGTGTATAAAAAATACTTGTCCGCCTCTTTGTATCTCGTAAGAAACGGCATCTCTAATGGTATCTTCATTAAAACGTACAACGTGACTATCTATGGGGTATCTGTTTGGCGGTGCCGTATTTATTGTAGATAAATCTCTCGCGGCCATTAAACTAAATTGCAATGTTCTTGGTATGGGCGTAGCAGTTAATGTAAGTACATCTACATTTTCTTTAATAGATTTTAATTTGTCTTTTACGGCAACGCCAAATTTTTGTTCTTCATCTACAATTAGCAAGCCTAAGTCTTTAAAAACTACGTTTTTATTAACCAATTGGTGTGTGCCAATTATAATATCTACTTTGCCTTCTGCTAAGCGTTGTAGTGTTTCTTTTTTCTCTTTTGCAGTTCTAAAACGGTTTACATAATCTACCGTAATTGGCATATCTTTTAAACGTTCTGCAAATGTTTTTTGATGCTGAAAAGCCAATATAGTTGTAGGCACTAAAACAGCTACTTGTTTGCCATTATCTACCGCTTTAAAAGCGGCACGTATGGCAACCTCTGTTTTACCAAAACCAACATCGCCACAAATAAGACGATCCATTGGCCTGTCACTCTCCATATCTTTTTTAAGATCTTCGGTGGCCTTACTTTGGTCTGGCGTATCTTCATAAATAAAAGAAGCCTCTAACTCGTGTTGTAAATAACTATCTGGAGCGTATTTAAAGCCCTTTTTAAGTCTACGGTTGGCGTACACTTTAATAAGGTCAAACGCAATTTGTTTAACTCTGGTTTTTGTTTTCTGCTTCAGTTTTTTCCAGGCACCAGAACCTAGTTTAAATATTTTTGGTGGCTTACCATCTTTACCGGCAAACTTAGATATTTTATAGAGCGAGTGTATACTAACGTAGAGCACATCTCGCTCACTATACATTAATTTTATAGCCTCTTGGTTTTTGCCTTCTACATCTATTTTCTGTAATCCGCCAAATTTACCAACACCATGATCTATGTGTGTAACATAATCTCCAATGTCTAACTTGGTAAGCTCTTTAAGCGTAATAGCTTGTTTTTTAGCATAGCCATTTTTAAGGTTGAATTTATGGTAACGTTCAAAAACTTGATGATCTGTATAACAAGCAACTTTTATATCGTCTAAAATAAACCCCTGAAAAAGAGGAAGAACTACTGTTTGGTAATGTACATCTTGTTCTACTTCATCAAAAATGTCGTGAAAACGTTTTGCTTGCTGTTCTGTAGAACAAAAGATATAATTGGTATATTTATTAGCGTGATTTTGATTTAGGTTTTCAATTAGTAAGTCGAACTTTTTATTAAAAGACGGCTGTGGTTTAGAATGAAAAACAATAGATTTATCTGCATCTGTCGCTGTTTGATGAATGCTTATAACCGTAAACCCATCAAATTCTCTTTTTAATTGATCCGAATCTACAAACAACTCATTGGGTTGAGCGTGTTTTAGCTCGCCTGTAAGTTTTGTAAAAGCTTCTTCTGCTTTTGTGTAAAGCGAGTCTAACCTGTCGTGTAAAAGCTCCGTGTTTTTAGAAAAAATGACAGTTTTAGAAGCAATATATTTTAAAAAGCTTTCCCTGGTTTCGTCTAAAAATTTGTTTTCTACATTGGGTACAATAGTAATTTTAGTGACTTTGTCTGTAGATAATTGTGTTTCTACATCAAAAGTTCTAATACTATCTACCTCATCACCAAAAAACTCTATTCTGTAAGGTACATCATTAGAGAACGAAAAAACATCTACAATACCACCACGAACCGAAAACTCTCCAGGTTCGGTAACAAAGTCTACACGTTTAAACTTATACTCAAACAACACCTCATTTAAAAAATCTAGGGTAATGGTATCATCAACCTTAATTTTTAGTGTGTTTTTATCTAGTTCTTTACGGGTTACCACTTTCTCAAACAACGCATCTGGATACGTAACTAGTAATGCTGGTTTTTTGCGCGAATTAATTCGGTTTAAAACCTCTGCACGTAGTAGTACATTAGCATTATCTACCTCTTCTATTTGGTAAGGCCTACGGTAACTGCCAGGATAAAACAGCACATCTTTTTCGCCTACCAATTGTTCTAAATCATTTAAATGATAAGCCGCCTCTTCTTTGTCGCTAAAAACAACCAAAAAGGGTACGTCTGCTTCTTTAAAAGTTTCAGATATTACAAAGGATAGGGCAGAGCCTGTTAAACCTGTAAGTGAATTGTTTTTTTCAGTTTTGGCAATAGTATTTTGCAGTTTCTGCATTTGCGGAAGCTGTGCCAACGATTTTAAAATGAGAGATTTTCCCAAAAGTCAATACATTTTTTGCAAATATAAAGCTACAATTTTAAACAATTATAGTTTGTAGTTAATTTTAAAAAGAATAATGCGTGGTAAAATAAAGGTTGGTGGGAATTATGTATCTAATTTTTATTGCTTGCAATTTGCTTTGTACAGCGTTAGTGATAGCAGTGCATAACCCGCAGCTTTTTTTGCGAGGATTAGTAACGCATAGCACGGCGTTAAAAACAGCGGTTTTAACGAACGTCCAAAATATTTTTTAAAAATTTGAGGTTGTATAAGTCAATAAATTATATTTGCAATCTAAATTAAATAATAAATTATGTCTTTTGTAGATTTATACGGTAATAGCGAACATAGAAAAAATGTTGCACACTTTGCTTCTATAGCGTCTTTGGCGAGTGTAGATGGTGAAATTAATGAAGCAGAAAAGGTGGTCTTAGATCGTTTTGCTCGTAAATTAGATATTACTGAAGCGGAATATAAAGAGGTAATGAAAAACCCTGGGAAATACCCAATTGATCCTCCAAGTAGTTTAGACAGACGTTTAGAGCGTATGTTCGATTTGTTTAAGATTGTTTTTGCAGATCACGATATTGATGATGATGAACGTCAGCTTATTAAAAAATATGCTATTGGTTTAGGGTACTCTAATGACTCTGCCGATATAGTTATTTCTAGATCTATTGTGATTTTTGGTGGCAAATTAGATTTTGAAGATTACGCTATGCTTGTTAGAAAATAAAAATAGTTACTTTTTAGATATAAAAAAAACGAGGCAATTGCCTCGTTTTTTGTTTTTATAGTGTTTGTACTTATTTAAGTGCGTTTGCAATAAATTCTTCAGCTTTTTCTACCATTTTAGTACTTCCGCAGAAAAAGGGTACACGTTGGTGCAATTCGGTTGGTTTTAACGCCATAATACGACCTTTACCATCACTAGCCTTACCGTTAGCTTGTTCAGCTAAAAATGCCATTGGGTTACACTCGTACAACAATCTTAATTTACCTTCAGAGGCCTTACTACTTTTAGGGTACATATAAATGCCTCCTTTTATCATATTTCTATGAAAATCTGATACCAATGAACCAATGTATCTAGAGGTATATGGTCTGTCTCCTTCTTCTTGCTGACAATATTTTATATAATCTTTTACACCTTGTGGAAAGTGTATGTAGTTCCCCTCGTTTACAGAGTAAATTTTACCTGTTTCAGGAAACTGCATGTTTGGGTGCGATAAGTAAAAAGTACCAATTGCTGGGTTAAGTGTAAAACCATTTACACCGTCACCGGTTGTATATACCAACATTGTAGAGGTACCATAAACAATATAACCTGCTGCTACTTGGTTGTCTCCTGGCTGCAAAAAGTCATCTATTGTTACAGGTGTACCTACTGGAGTTACTCTGCGATAAATAGAAAAAATAGTACCTACAGATACGTTTACATCTATGTTAGACGAACCATCTAGTGGGTCTATAAGTACAATGTATTTGTTTTGGTGCTGCTCATCTTGACTATTAATGCTAATAAAATCGTCCTCTTCTTCTGACGCAATACCACAAACTATTTCTCTGTTTTTTAAGGTTTGTATAAACTTTTCATTAGCTAATACGTCTAGTTTTTGCTGGTCTTCACCTTGTATGTTGGTGTCGCCTGCAGCTCCTAGAATGTCTATTAGTCCTGCTTTATTAACCTCGTGGTTTACCACTTTAGCAGCTAAACGTATTGCATTTATTAGTTTAGATAGCTCCCCAGAAGAGTATTGAAATGAAGATTGATTCTCAATTATAAACTCTCCTAAAGTCTTATGTCTCTTGTCCATTAATGGTAGTGTTTTATTTAAGTACAAATATCGATAATTTTGTGATACTACAACGTTTTCGCAATATAAAGTCGCTTAAACGTGTTACTTTGCAGATTATTAGAACAAAGAAAATGGAATATTTAATAAGAGAAGCAACGCAAGAAGATATGGCTCAAGTCCTTGATTTAATTAAGGAATTGGCCCTGTTTGAGAAAGAACCACAGGCGGTAGAAGTCACTGTAGACGATTTAATTTTAGACGGTTTTGGCGATTATAAGTTATTTCATTGTTTTGTAGCCCAAGTAAATAACGCTATCGTTGGCACAGCTTTAGTGTACAATAGATACTCTACTTGGAAAGGCCCTGTCTTACATTTAGAAGATTTAATTGTAACTAAAAAAATGCGAGGTACTGGTTTAGGAACTTCATTGTTAGATGAGGTAGTTAAATACGGCCATAAGCAGGGTGTAAAACGTATTTGTTGGGAGGTTTTAGATTGGAACGAGCCTGCCATTAAGTTTTACCAAAGTAAAGGGGCAGACGTAAAAAGAGATTGGGACGTTGTACATTTAAACGAAAAAGGAATAGAAAATTACATAGCAAACTTATAACAACCTTGGTTGCATAAGTTTTTAATACAAGAAATAGAATGAAGATTTTTAAGTTTGGTGGCGCTTCTGTAAAAGATGCTACCGGTGTAAAGAATATTGTAAATGTGTTGCAACAAGTTGGGTATGCAAATACACTAGTTGTAGTTTCTGCAATGGGCAAAACTACAAATGCAATGGAAAGTATTGTAAATGCATATTTTAAAGATAAAACGGCTTTGCCAGCAGCAATACAAGAGGTTGTAGATTTTCATAATAAAATTTTAAACGATCTTTTTGAAAATACGCAGCACGAGGTTTATGGTAGAGTTAAGGTTTTGTTTGATGAAGTACAAGGCTTTTTAGCTTGGAATAAGTCTCCAAAACGCAGTTTTGTATATGATCAAGTTGTGGGGTACGGAGAATTATTGTCTACCACAATTTTAGATGCTTATTTAAACGAAGTAAACATAAAAAGTAACTGGTTAGATGTTAGAGATTTTATAAAAACTAGCGATAATTACAGAGATGCAATTGTAGATTGGGATAAAACTCAAGAAAGAATTACTGCTGGGATAGACAAAAATAAACTGAACATAACACAGGGTTTTTTAGGTAGTGATGACAATAATTTTACGACTACTTTAGGTAGAGAAGGGTCTGATTATACCGCAGCTATTTTGGCATATTGCCTAAATGCAACAGAGGTAACTATTTGGAAAGATGTGCCTGGTGTTTTAAACGCAGATCCTAGGTATTTTGAAGAAACACAGCTGTTAAACAAAATATCGTACAGAGAAGCAATAGAACTTGCTTTTTATGGAGCGTCCGTAATTCACCCTAAAACATTACAACCATTACAGCGTAAGGAAATTCCGTTGCGTGTAAAATCTTTTTTAAACCCATTAGATACAGGAACTATTGTTGGTAAGGGTAATGGTATAGAACCAAAAGTTCCTTGTTTTATAATTAAGAGAGATTTAGTGTTGATGAAACTTTCTTCGTTAGACTTTTCTTTTATTGTAGAAGATAGTATAAGTGAACTATTTAAGTTGCTACACGACCATAAAATGAAGGTAGATTTAATTCAGAATTCTGCTATTAGTTTTTCTGTTTGTGTAGACAATAAGTTTGATAGGTTGCAGGATTTATTAAACATTTTAAAGGGCAAATTTAAGGTAGTACACCAAGAGGGTGTCTCGTTGTTTACAATTCGTCATTTTACGCCAGAGGCTATTGCTAGCATACAAAACGGAAAAGAAATTTTACTAGAACAAAGAGCTAAAGAAACAGTACAATTAGTAGTAAAATAGCAGCTTGTTTGTATTAAAATAACGGACACTGTTCTACATTAAAACTATTGGGTTATATTTGTTTATCACAATAGAATATATGGGATTAGTTACAGCAAAAGAAGTTGCAAAAACTATTAAAGTAGACAAGTATGGCTTTATAGGTACTTTTATAGGCTGGTTGTTAATGAAAGTGACTAAAATATCTAGTATTAATAGCTTTTATGACGATCATAAGCACCTTAGCGGAACCGTTTTTTTAGACGCTATTTTAGAGCATTTTCAAATTAAATTTGAGATTCCGGAGGAAGATTTTAAAAGACTACCTAAAGATGGCGCATACATAACAATATCTAATCATCCGTTGGGTGGTATAGATGGTGTTTTGTTGTTAAAGTTATTACTGCAACACAGAGAAGATTTTAAAATAATGGCTAACTTTCTGTTAAACAGAATAGAGCCAATGTCTCCTTACATACTTCCGGTAAACCCTTTTGAGTCTAGAAAAGATGCAAAAAGTAGTTTAGCCGGATTTAAAAATGCGATGCTACACTTAAGAGGCGGACACCCATTGGGTATTTTTCCGGCTGGTGAAGTGTCTACTTATAGAGACGGAAAACTAATTGTAGATAAACCTTGGGAAGAAACGGCGTTAAAGCTTATTAAAAGAGCAGAAGTGCCTGTGGTTCCAATATACTTTCACGCTAAAAATAGTAGGTTGTTTTACAGGCTTTCTAAAATTAGTGATGTTTTTAGAACAGCTAAATTACCATCTGAGGTTACAACCCAAAAAAATAGAGTTATAAAGGTTAGAATTGGTCAGCCTATAACTGTAAAAACGCAGAAGGAGCACGAGAGTTTAGCAGACTTTACGGATTTATTGCGTAGAAAAACATATATGTTATCTAATGCTTTTGAAAAAGAAAGGCTTATAGATAAAGTGCCAACAACACTTAAAATTCCTAAGGCTCCAAAAAAAATAGCAACTCCTATTAGCAGAGACCTTATAGAAAAAGAAATTGAAGAACTGCGTAAAAAAGACTGTAGGCTTTTACAAAGTAAATCTTATGAGGTGTTTTTAGCCACAGCAGAGGATATGCCTTACATTTTACAAGAGATAGGCAGGCAAAGAGAAATTACTTTTAGAGCTATTGGCGAGGGAACAAACAAGGCTATAGATTTAGATGAGTTTGATAATTACTACCACCATTTATTTCTTTGGGATGATGATGGTAAAGCTATTGTAGGAGCATACCGTATGGGTATGGGCGCAGAAATTTTTAAAAAATATGGTATAGATGGTTTTTATGTTCAAGATCTTTTTAGACTAGAACCAGAATTATATGGTATGATGCAGCAAACCATAGAAATGGGTAGAGCTTATATTGTAAAAGAATACCAACAAAAACCAATGCCTTTATTTTTATTATGGAAAGGTATTGTGCACACAACACTTAGGCACCCTGAATATAAATATTTAATTGGTGGTGTTAGTATAAGTAATCAGTTTTCTAATTTCTCTAAGTCATTAATGATAGAGTTTATGAAGTCTAATTACTGGGACCCGTATGTGGCTCAATATATTAGACCTAAAAAAGAATTTAAAGTAAAATTAAAAGACGCAGATAAAGAATTTATTTTTGATGAAACAGAAGCGGATCTTAATAAGTTTGATAGACTTATTGATGAAGTGGAACCAGGAAATTTACGACTGCCAGTTTTAATTAAGAAATACATTAAACAAAATGCAAAAGTTGTAGCGTTTAATGTAGATCCTCTTTTTAATAACTCTGTAGATGGTTTAATGTATATTAAAATTGCAGATATACCAGAGAGTACAGTAAAGCCTGTTATGGAAGAGTTTCAGGCAGAATTGGAGCAGAAGCTACACAACGGACAAACAGAATAACACGAGTGCAAATGAAAACAAGTTTCTTTTTTTTATTTGCACTTCTTTTTTTACAAGCATTTACGCAAAATACAGTTACTGGCTATATCTTAGATGAGGTTAGTAAAGAACCATTGCAAGGAGCATCTGTTTTTTATGATGGTACAACTATTGGTGTGGTTACTAATACAGATGGTTATTTTAGTATTTCTACAGAAAAGAATATAACCGCATCCTTGGTAATAACTTACTTTGGGTTTAAGAATAAAGTAGTAAGTGCGGTTGGTAAAACCTCTTTAGGTACTATTTATTTGCAAGAAGCTGTAGAGCAATTAAACGAGGTTATTTTAGAGCCAGACACTTGGAGTAGGGAAAAGAAATTACGAATCTTTAGAAATCAGTTTTTAGGATCTACATTACCAGCATTAAAATGTAAAATTTTAAATGAAGATGATGTGCGATTGTATTACAGTAAAAAAGAAGATGTTTTATATGCATTTGCATCAAAGCCAATACTAGTGCAAAATAAATTCCTGGGTTACGTTTTGGAGTATCACTTACAAGATTTTGAGGTTCGATATAAAACTAATATCAATGGTTTTAGGTTAACAGGATCTGTATTTTATGCTGGTACGGCATTGTTTAAAGAGTTAAATAGTAAGGTAAAGCAGCGGTATATTAAAAATAGAAAAATCACTTATTTTGGTTCTACATTGCATTTTATGAGGGCATTATCAACAAAGAAACTTACCGAGGAAAACTTTAGAATTTTTAAAGAAAGTCTAGAAGTAGACCCTTATGCGTATTATAATGTTGAAAAAATAGGAGATGACAATACTAAAGTAGAGCAGACTTTAGAACGACTAAATGTATTGTATAACAGATGGAGCAATTCTTTTGTTGTAGTTACTCAAAATCCTTTTTATATAGATGCTTACGGCAACCATTCTCCTGTAGACGTTGTTTTATTTGGTGGAGATATGGGATTGCTTAGAATAGCAAATACATTGCCCTTAAATTATGAGCCTGTAAACTAAAAAAAGGCCATCTATAAAATAGATAGCCTTTTTGTATATTGTATTGTTTTTTTTGGTTCTAGAACCAAGGTTTTCTACCTACTTGGTATGTATTGTAGAATTCTTCATCAGATTTTGTTAGGTACAGAATACCTTCTATGATACCGATAACCCAAGTAGCCATAAGTAATAAATACCCCACTAAAAAGCAGGCTGTAATAATACCTACCACTGTAGTTACTGCTAAAATAATACCTTCTTTCTGGTATCCTAAAATAAATTTATGAACTCCAAAAGAACCTAGAAAAAGTGCTAAAAGACCTGCTAACATTTTCTTGTTTTCTCCACCAGCCATATTATTTAGACCTTCAGAGAATTCATTTGCAGTTTCTTTTGCTCCTTCTGAAAATTCGTTTGTTGTTTCTTTTACTTCATCAGCAAAATCTTTGTTTTCTTCTGACATAATTTTGTGTGTGTTGGTTTAATTTAATTGAGGGTTAAATGTAGTAATTTTTTTTAATTATTACTTAAAAGCTTCGTCTTTTGGTTCCCATAATTCTAGCTTATTGCCATCAGGGTCTAGTACCCATCCAAATTTACCATAGCTGTATTCTTCTATTTCGCCAATAACGGTAACACCTTCTGCTTTTAAAACGTCTAATAATTCTACTAAATTATGTACTCTAAAATTCATCATAAAAGAAGATGTACTAGGTTCAAAATACGTGGTATCGTTTTTCATTGGACTCCACTGCGTTGTACCGTCATTGCCTTCTTTATCTTTCCACCAAAATGTACATCCATATTGGTCCGTATCTAGTCCTAGCCTGTCTTTATACCATTGTTTAATTTTATCAGGGTCTTCTGTTTTAAAAAAGAAACCTCCTAAGCCTGTAACTCTTTTCATATCGGTTTTATTTTTTAGTGTTTTTCTCGTATAAATCTATCCATTGCTGTACCGTCATTTTAGCGGCGAGCTCACCAATTAACTCATAAGGAATATCACCTGTCTTTTTAAACCGAACACAACTTTTGCCCATATCTAACTTGTGCTTACAATGTTTTGGGTATTCGGTTGTAAACCAATTTAATAAGTCCGGGTCCGAGTAAATGCCAGAATGATATAAGGCTATAAAGTTTTTCTGCGATGCCACATTCATAAATGGTAGTGGTAGCTTTGGGTCGCAATGGTAACCATTTGGATATAACGAATGTGGTACAACATAGCCCAACATTCCGTAACTCATAGTTTCAGTAAAACCAGCAGGTAAGTTTTTTAAAATTGTTTCTCTAATTTTAGAAACAGCTTCTTTACGCTCTTCTGCTAATTCTTTTATGTATTCTTCTGGACTAGTTGCTTTAGATTGCATAATTGGTTCTTATGTAGGTTGGCTTTTTAAAATTACAAAAATTTAGCTTTAACCTTGTCTACTATGGTTTGTGCAAGTTTAATTTTGCTTTCAACCGTCCAGCCGGCTACGTGCGGACTAAGTAATACCTTATCAGAATGTATCAAGTATTCAAAAGCATCAGGGAGTTTATTATCTGTAAACATATGTTCAAAAGAGGCTTTTTCATATTCAAGAACGTCTAAACCAGCGCCCAGTATTTTACCTTCTTTTAATGCGGCCACTAAATCTGCCGTTACAACACATTTACCACGAGCAGTATTAAACAGCCAAAATTGTTTTTTAAAACCATTTATAAAGTCAGATGTTACCATATTTTTGGTAGAATTAGACTGTGGTACGTGCAAGCTTAATACATCTGCTTTCTGTTGTAATTCCTCTAATGATACTTGTGTTGCATTTTTATTGCCAACACCGTCTTTAATGTCATAACAAATAACGTCTACATCAAAACCACGTAGTTTTTTAGCAAAGGCATTGCCCATATTTCCGTAGCCTATTATGCCTACCGTTTTGCCGTCTAATTCAATGCCTCGGTTGCCTTCTCTGTCCCATTTTCCGTTGCGCACTTCGTTATCTGCCTTGTTTAATTTGTTAAACAAAGACAAAATCATACCCAACGTATGTTCGCCAACAGCGTTACGGTTGCCTTCTGGCGCAGAGGCTAAAAATATGCCTTTTTGCGTAGCGTAATCGGTGTCTATATTTTCTAAGCCAGCGCCTAATCTTCCTATGAATTTTAAATTGGTTGCTTTGTCTAAAAATGCTTTGTCTAGCGGAAATCTACTGCGTATAATTAAGCCGTCATAATTATGTATAATAGCCTCGACCTCTTCTTTAGTAGCCGTATAATCTACATCGTTTGTAAAACCAGAATCTTTAAATTGTTCTATTATTAAAGGATGGTTTTTATCTAAATGCAATACTTTCATTATTATATTTTTGGATATTCAGTTTGTGTTTTCTCGTCAATAACGGCTCCGGTATGTGATGTAGATAGTTTTTCAAACAATAAAACCTCTACCACTTCATTATTTTCTGTTCGTGGACAATGTTCTACACCTTTGGGAACAACAATTATTTCGCCCTCTTTTACTATTTCTGTACGGTCTCTAAACTGCATATATAATGTGCCTTTTAAAACCTGAAAAAGTTCATCTTCATTCTCGTGTGCGTGCCAAACAAAGTCGCCCTTTAGCTTGGCTAAAAGTACTTGCATATTGTCTACAACCGCAATTTGATGCGGATGCCACTGTTTGCTAAACGTGCTTTGTTTTTCTTTTAGGTTGATGGTTTTCAAAATAAAAAGGAATTAAAATTAGTAACCTATGGCACCACCATCTGGACTAGAAGAATCTGATGCTCCAATATAAACATTGTTTTCAGCATCTACAGTAATACCCATTAAACGACCTAAGTGTTCGCGTTCTACCATGGTGTGTCCCATAGCTTCTAGTGCTTTTACAGTATCTGGCGATAGTAGGTCTTTTTCATATAAAATACGATCTGGTAACCATTGATGATGAATTTTCATTGCTTCAATGGCTTTGTGTATAGGCATATCAAACTCAATTACATTTAAAACTGTCTGAAAAACCGTGTTTATAATTGTTCTTCCGCCAGGACTACCAATAACCAAAACAGCTTTGCCATCTTTGGCAACAATAGTTGGAGACATGCTAGAGAGCATTCTTTTTTCTGGCTTAATAATGTTGGCAGCAGAACCTATTAAGCCTTTGCTGTTTGTGTAGCCTGGTTGCGGATTAAAATCGCCCATTTCATTATTAAAAATAAAACCAAGTTTAGGATCTCCTAGTCTAGAGCCGTAAGAATGTTCTAGGGTGTAGGTTAAAGAAACAGCATTGCCATCTTTGTCTAAAATTGATAAATGAGTGGTGTTGTTGCCCTCATAAATTTGTCCAAATTTAGTAGAGTCACTTAGTGATGCTTTTTGAAAATCTATATTTTTATATCTGTTTTCTGCAAATTCTTTAGAGGTAAGTTTAGCTAAAGGCATATCTAAATTAAAGTCAGGATCTCCTAAGTGTTCTGCTCTGTCTGCAAAAGCTCTACGCATAGCCTCTGCAACTACATGTACGTAAGGAGTAGAGTTAAAAGGGGCTTTGTTAAAATCTGCTAGCTCCATAATATTCATCATCTCTAAAAGTGCAACACCACCAGAGCTAGGAGGTGGCATTACAAAAATATCGTGTCCTTTGTAAGTTCCTTTTAAAGGAGCTCTTTCTACGGCCTCATATTTTGCTAAATCTTTTAAGGTAATTAAGCCGTCATTTTTTTTCATAAAACGAGCAATTTCTTTAGCTACTTTCCCTTTGTAAAATCCGTCTTTACCGTTGTCTCTAATTTCTTTTAACGTAGCAGCAAGTACGGGTTGCTTCCAAATTTCATCCATTTGTGTTATTTCACCTTTTTCATTGGTAAAATAATTGGCCATAAATTCAGATTCTTTTTTATAGTGTAATGCTTGTTGGTATAATGTGTAAGATAGCGGAACGCCGTTTTCTGCTAAATCAATTGCAGGTTGTACCAGTGTTTTCCAGGGTAGTGTGCCATATTTTTTATGCGCCATAAATAGCCCTGCAACTGTACCAGGAACACCAACAGATTGTAAACCGTTGTGGTTAGAGCCAGAGATTAAGTTGCCTTGTTTATCTAAAAACATATCTGTAGTAGCTTTTAATGGTGCTTTTTCTCTAAAATCTATTGTGGTAGCGTTACCATTAGATTTCATAAAAACTAAAAAACCACCACCGCCAATGTTACCCGCTTGTGGGTGTGTAATCGCTAAAGCAAAAGCAGTTGCAACTGCAGCGTCTATTGCATTACCACCTTTTTTAAGTATATCTGCGCCAACTTTAGATGCCGCACTATTATCTGATACTACCATACCATTTTTAGCATAGGTTTGTGCATTGGTAAGTGTAGTGAAAAGAGCACAGGCTAAAAGATAAAACAGTTTAATTTTCATATCGTAATTTTAGAGTAAATATAGTATTAATAGGATCTTCTATAAATTGTAAACACCGTTAATCTTTGCAATGTTAAATCCGTTTTTTATAATTTGTTTTGCCTTAGCACTTTCTAAATTTAAGGCTGGATTTGTATGATTAAAATGAATAAAATTAATTTTTCTTTTTTCTGAGGCAGGAAGCTTTTTAAACAACGCCATACTTTCTACAATAAACGGATGCGGAATTTCTGATATATCTCTATTGTTTATTTCTTCGGCATCAAAAAAAGTAGCATCAATAAACGCATAATCTACCTTGGCAATTTCAGCACTAATATCTTTTTCCCATTTGTTCCATTTGTCAATATCAGGAATAAATAAAGCACTTTTGTTTGGACCAATTATGGTATACCCTACGGTTTCAGAAAACTCATCTCTGTGTGGCACAGTAAACGGAATTACTTTTAGATTAGAAGTAAGTTCTAGTGTTTTTTTATTTTCGGTAGCTTTTATCTCTATGTTTTTATTTACTACAAGCTGATTCCAAGGGCCATTGTTTTCTAAAAAAGTTTTCATTTTTGGCATTGCATAAACTGCAGCGCAATTGGCATTCATAGCTTCTTTACCTAAATACATTAAGCCGGCATAATGACCTATGTGTGCGTGAGTTAAAAAAATACCAGTAGGGGTTTCTTCTGCAGCAAAACTAGCACTGTTTTTTAAGGCCCTTACCTGTGCAGCTATATCTGGAGTGGCTTCAAACAAAAAAGTCGCTTTGTTTTCGGTGTCTACAACTCCTAGCGAAACTACTTTTCTGCTCGGGTCTGGGTTTGTGAATAAATCTTTGCAGCACTCTTTTTTACAACCAATTTGTGGTGATCCTGCATCTTGTACAGTTCCTAGAATAACCAAAGCGGTATTGTTAAGCTTTGGTATGCTGGTTTTTGTTGTTTTTTGAGTGTTGCTTTCTATTGTATTTGTTGGTTTTTCTTTGGGCTTACAGGCGCCAAGTAAAAGGAATAAAACACAAATTTGAAATAGGTTTTTTGTCATTGGTTGTTGCTTTGTAGTTCTATAAAGATAACCAATTGACAATAAAAAAAGCCAATGGAAATTACATCCATTGACTTTTGGGTTCTAAACTAGTAGTGTTAATCTAAAAATCTAGCTCAAACTCTTCTTCCTCAATAGTACTGGCTTGTGACATATCATAAATAAATTCATCTATTTGTGCTTTTGTAACATTAGGCATGCAAATTACGTGAGCCACTTCGCCCTCTGTAGCCAATTGCCATTTTTGTTTTACTTCTATAGCTGTTTTAGGAAATACGACAGTAATAGAATTTGGATTTCGCCAAGCGTTTACTCCAATTTCTTTTAATCTGTTTTCGCAATAAACTGCAGTTTCTAAACTTTTTTGATATCTAGCTCTTAAGCCTTCTATGCCCAGTTTTTTAAGTGCATACCATAAAAATAATGGACTATGGCCATTTCTAGAACCTGTAATAGTGGTATCTAAAGATCCTATATAAGAGATTCCTTTTGCAATACGATCTCTGTTGCTGCGCTTGGTTATAATAACGCCAGAGGGTATAGGTGAACCAATAAATTTATGTCCGCTTATAGATATACTATCTGCACCATCTCTAAAGTCAAACGGTATGCGTGGCTCCATAAAAGCACCATATGTACCAGACAGCGCAGCATCACAATGGATGTAATGGTCCTGTATAGCTAAGTTTTTTAAGATGCCTTTTATTTTAGTAACATCGTCTTTAGCTTCTTTCATTGTAGTCCCAAAAGTGGTTAATACAATGGCAGGTTTATGACGATTTAGTCTAACGGTATTCTCAAAATCTTCATAATCTATTTCTCCGTTTTCTTGAGAACGAATAATGATACTTGGAATATTTAACAAATGAATGTTTTTGCGTACACTGTAGTGTGTAGACTCAGAATAATATACCATTCCTTTTGGGTACAATTCACGCGCTAAGTATAAGCCATATAAATTGCTTTCTGAGCCACCATTGGTAATATAGCCCCAATAATCTGTTGGTTGTGCTCTAAATAACTTTGCAAAAAAACTAACAACTTCTCTCTCCATTTCGTGGGTCTGTACTTTGTACGTACCATCTTCAAATGGGTCTCCTAAGTTGTTTATTGGGTATTGCAAAAAGCTGCTAAGCTCAGAATAATCAAAATCTTTAGATACAGGATAACCTAAAAATGAATCTCTTGCCTGCTCTATGGTTTCTTTTAATTTATAAAGACGTTCAGTGTCTTTTTCTGATATTTTTTGATACATAGTAGTATTGTAGGTTTTAATGCTGTAAAATTAGTTTTTTCAGGCAAAGTGTCTTTATTTTGTTGTTAGTTTGATAAATAATTCTGTAACTATTGATTTAGGCAATGATTAATATCTGTTTTTAAGATCAATTTATCATTCTCACAAAAAAAAATACTGAAATGGACGCCATAGACAAAAAGATACTAATGCTGTTGCAAGAAAATGCGAAGCAAAACACAAAAGAAATAGCAGATAAAATTGGACTAACTGTATCCCCAACTTTTGAGCGTATAAAAAAGCTAGAACAACAAGATTATATAAAGAGTTATGTGGCGTTACTTAATGAGAAAAAAGTAAACAAAGCCATAACAGTATATTGCCATATTACTTTGGCAACACATTCTAGGGAGTTAATAGATAACTTTAAGGACCAAGTAGCTAACCTACCCGAAATTATGGGGTGCCAACACGTGTCTGGTAATTACGATTTTTTGCTAAAGGTTGCTGTTAATGATATGAACCAGTATCAGCAGTTTGTCGTTGATAAATTATCGGTAATAAAAGGAATTTCTAACGTACAAAGTTCTTTTGTTTTGGATGATATTAAAAATGGTACGGCCTATGTTTTATAAAAACATTTTAGCAATAGAGAAGTAAATAATAATACCAAAAATATCGTTACTTGTAGTAATAAAGGGTCCTGTTGCTATGGCAGGGTCAATACCTCTTTTATGTAAAAAGATAGGTACAAAGGTGCCAATTATACCAGCAACAATTATAACGGCAATAAGAGATATAGATATGGCAAGTGCCATTTTAACATCGCCCTCCATGAGCCAAGCAAAACAAAAAAGTATAATTGCTAATATGGTGCCATTTAATGCTGATAAAAGGACTTCTTTTATCAGTCTATTTATCATACTTCCTTTTAGGTCGTCATTAGCAATACCTTGTACAACAATTGCACTAGACTGCACACCAACATTACCAGCCATAGCGGCAATTAATGGGGTAAACAATAATAGAGAAAGGTGCCCTTTTATAACGCCTTCAAAAGTGCCCATTATGGTAGCAGAACCTACACCACCAAAAAGACCTAAAATAAGCCAAGGTAAACGTGCTTTTGTTAAGTCTAAAATACTATCATCTGCTTCTACATCCTGAGATATACCTGCAGCCATTTGGTAATCCTTGTCTGCCTCGTCTTTAATAACATCTACAATATCATCAATTGTAATTCTACCAACGAGTCTGCCTATTTCATCTACAACAGGTATAGCTTCAAGGTCATACTTAGACATTATTTTTGCAATTTCCTCTGGTTTCTCATTTACGGAAACAGAATCTACCTTAGGTATATAAACGTCTTTTATGTGTGTTTTTGTAGATGTTGTAAGTAGGTCTTTTAAAGACAACCTTCCTTTAAGTTTATCTTCATCATCTACAACGTAAATAGAGTGTACTCTAGTTACGTTTTCTGCTTGTGCACGCATTTCTTTAACGCACGTTAGCACGTTCCAGTTTACATTAACTTTTACAAGTTCTTTGGCCATTAAACCACCGGCAGAATATTCATCATAACGTAAAAGATCTACAATATCTTTTGCGTGTTCCTTATCTTCTAATTCAGAAATTACTTCCTGTACAATATTTTGTGGTAACTCTGCAATAATATCGGCAGCATCATCTGTATCTAATTCATCTAGCTCTTCTGCAATTTCTTTTGTAGACAAGTTTGCTAAAATAGACTCCCTTACATCTTCATCTAATTCGGTTAAAATATCAGAGGTTTTATCACTCTCTAATAATTTAATAATATAAGTAGCGTCTGCAGTATTTAGTTCATTAACAATTTCTGCAATATCCGCATAGTGTACCTCTTCTAAAAGAAGCTGTAGGCCAGTATCTTTTTGATTAGAGATTAAATCTTCTATGTGCTCTAAAAAATCGTCTGTTAACTTAAACGGTATCATTGGCTATCTTTTTTGTAAGTGCTACAAAATCTGCAACTGCTAATTGTTCTGGACGTTTGTCAAAGATAGGGTCTTCTTTTAAAACATCAGAAAGTTCAAAGGTTTTTAAGCTGTTTCTAATGGTTTTTCTACGCTGATTAAATACAGCTTTTACAACCCGATATAGTAATTTTTCATCTACACCAATATCTAAATTTTCTTTACGTGTTAATCGTAATACACCAGATTCTACTTTTGGTGGCGGATTAAATACAGTTGGCGGTACAGTAAATAAATATTCTGCTGTATAATAGGCTTGTGTAAGTACAGATAAAATACCATATGCTTTACTGCCTTCTTTGGAGCAAATACGTTGTGCTACTTCTTTTTGAAACATACCTGTAAATTCTGGTATGCGCTCTTTGTTTTCTAATGTTTTAAAAACTATTTGCGTAGATATGTTGTACGGAAAATTCCCAGTTATAGCATATTGTTCTGTTTCAAAAACAGTAGATAGGTCTTGTTTTAGAAAATCGGCTTCTACAACAGTAAAACTACCTTTACGGTTAAGTAGCTCTGGATGTTCTAATAAAAAATTCTGATTTAAATACGCTATAGATTCCCTATCTAAATCCATAGCTATTAAATCTAGATTGTGTTTTAAAATGTATTTGGTAAGCACACCTGTTCCTGGACCAATCTCTATAACATTAGTATACCCGGTATGGGTTAACGTTTCTGCTATTTGTTGAGCAATGGGTTCGTCTGTCAAAAAATGCTGACCAAGATGTTTTTTAGCCTTAACCGGGCTATCACTTCTGCGCTCTGCTTTATTTTTTTTGAAATATTCTTTTTTCTTTTTTGACATAGATGTAACTATATAATTTAAACTTAGATAAACAAAGTAGGGTAGTAGTTTACTCTTTTGTTGGAGTTAATACTGCCTCGCCAATAATTTCTAATTCTGTTCTAAAAGCTACAAATTTACCAGCAAATAGTTTGTTTGCCTCTTGGCGTAACCTTTCTGCGTCTTCTTTGTAGTATACTTCTAAAGTTTCTTTGTTAGGAGTGCTATATTGTATAGAATATGTAAGTCCGCCCATTTCTTCTTCAACTAAAACTTTACACATTTTAGCGCCAGTAAATTTACCTGTAGAAAGCATATCAGGAATGTGAGTTTCTTTCATCCAAGAAAACCAAGTATCGTGCACTTCATCTTCTACATTTATAGTTACGTTGTATATGTACATAGTATTATTTTTAAGTTTGATGTAATTTTTTATCGCCTGCAAAGCTAAAACTAATTAATAGCGTCTCCTCTAAGTTTTCTAAACTCTTTTCTAGCTAACGGAAAATAGTAGCTGTCTTGGTAGCCATATATAATTTTTTCGTAATGATACTTTGCCTTTTCGGTATTGTATAATATGTTTCTGTATAATTCTCCTAAGGCATAATGTGCATCATCTGCAAGTATTCCAGAGCCGTAAAACTCTATAATCTTTAGGTAGTTAAATTCGGCTTCTTCGTATTTTTTTTCTTGCTGTAATAATTCTGCTTGCCTTAAGAGGGCTTCATCTTCAATTTTTTCTCCTTTATGGTTTTTTAAAATATCATCTAAAACAATAATAGCTTCTGTTCTTTTATTTTGGTAAGCCAGTAAATCTGCAGTAGCATACTTTTTTAATGCTGTTTTAGTAGAGTCTTGCTGTGTATTATCAGAAATTAATAGGCTTAATTGCATAGCGTCATTAGCAATTAGTTGAGATGTAGAACTACGTAGTACTTTTAACTGCGCCAATGCCCAGTCAAAATCTCCTTTGTAAAAACTAGCTTTCGCTACTTTGTAACGTGCATTTTGAGCTAAAATATCGTTCTTTAAATCTTTTTGTATTTGGGTGTAATAAATTAAAGCCTCATTAAATCTTTTATTGTAGACTAAAATATCTGCTAAAGACATTTTTAACTTAGCTTCTTCATAACGGTTAAGCTCTAGTTTTAAAGACTTTTTTAAGACTGATATGGCCTCATCTGAGTTGTTTTTTTGAAAAGCTAAAAAGTTAGCGTATTCTATTTGAAGCACTATACTGTTGGTTTTGTATCCGTAGGTCTCTAATAGTATATCGTAAGATTTCTGTGCAGCTTCAGTGTTTTTATTGTTAGATAATTCCAAATCTAAGCTAATGCTTTTTAATTCGGCGTATAGTTTTATGTTGTCTTGGTACGCGCTATTTATAACTATGTAATTGTAAATTTCTTGAGCAATTTCTTTTTCATTTTCATCCACACAGATGTTCGCTAATGTTTGCAATCTTCTTAAGCTACCTTCTGGAGATCTTTTGTAAATAGCCTTTTCTTGCGTAAAAGCACTATTAAATTGTTTTTGCTGTATAAATAACCAGCTGAGCATTTCGTTCCAGATAATATCCGGATTTCTTTGTGCTTTTTTAAGAATTAATTTTCTTAAAATTATATTGTTTAGGTTGTCAGAATCGGTTGTGATAAAATCATCTAAACTGCGAATAACAGTGGGTATTTTGTTCGGATCGTTCGCAATAATATTTAGCAAACTAGAAAACATTTTATCAACATTACCTTGTTCACCATAAATACGAGCCAACTGAAAATTAAAATCTAATTCAGGGTTTAATTGCATTGCTTTAGAGTATGTTTTTGCTGCATAGTCTAAAAGAGAATAGCCTTGAAATTTATAGGCTAATCCATAACTGTCTCTAGGGTTAACTTCTACTTGCGCATAAGCTAAGTCGTAGTATTTAGTAGCTTCCTCGTCGTTACCTTGTAAGGTGTAATTGTGTCCTAGGTCTATAAAATATACTGGGTGTGGATTGTCCGAATGTAGGTTCTTGCGTATTTCTTTTTCGGCATCGATATAACGTTCTAATTGCTGATAACAACTAATTAAGGATGTTTGGTAATCTGATCGTCTAGGGTTTTCTTTTACAAGTTTTTCGTAAAAGATTACAGCTTTGTCAAAATCACCATCGTCAAAATACTGTTTAGCCAAAAAACTGTTTTGCGCAACAGTAAGTTGCGCAAAACAGAGGGCTAGTATAAGTATAAATATTCTCAAGAAATCTATTTTTTAGGGTAAAGATACCAAGAATATAGATAGTTGCTGTTAAAAGAGCTTTAATCTATGATATCAAAACCACAGTAAGGCACAAGTGCTTCTGGGATTTTAATTCCGTTTTCCGTTTGGTAATTCTCTAAAATACCTGCTAATACACGAGGCAATGCTAATGAGCTACCGTTAAGTGTATGTGCAAGCTGACTTTTACCGTTTTCGTCTTTAAAGCGTAATTTAAGACGGTTGGTTTGGTACGCCTCAAAGTTAGATGCAGAACTAATCTCTAACCAGCGATCTTGTGCTGTAGAAAATACTTCAAAATCGAACGTAAGAGCAGATGTAAAACCAAGATCACCACCACAAAGGCGCAATATTCTATAAGGTAATTTTAATTCTCTTAAAATGCCTTTTATATGTTCTACCATTCCGTCTAAGGCAGCATAAGAATTGTCTGGGTGCTCTACACGTACAAGCTCAACCTTATCAAACTGGTGTAATCTATTTAAGCCACGGACATGTGCACCATAACTACCAGCTTCCCTTCTAAAACAAGGTGTATACCCTGTGTACGTAATTGGGAAATCTTTTTGGTTCACAATAGTGTCTCTAAAAATATTAGTTATTGGTATTTCTGCCGTTGGTATTAGGTACAAATCATCCTCGGTAACGTGGTACATTTGTCCTTCTTTATCTGGTAATTGTCCTGTTCCGTATCCAGAAATTTCGTTTACCAAATGCGGAACCTGAATTTCTTGGTAACCAGCAGCTGTATTTTTATCTAGAAAATAAGCAATAAGTGCGCGTTGTAGTCTAGCTCCTTTTCCTTTGTACACAGGAAAACCAGCACCAGCAATTTTAACACCTAGTTCAAAATCTATTATATCGTATTTTTTGGCAAGTTCCCAGTGTGGTAAAGCGCCGTCTACCAATTTAGGGATATCACCTTCTCTAAAAATTTCTTCGTTGTCTTCATCCGTATTTCCTGCTGGTACACTTGGGTGTGGCACATTAGGAATCTGGTATAACAATGCTTGCAATTCTTCTGCAACAGTGTTTAATTCTTCTTGGAATGTTCTAGAATCTTCTTTTAAAGTAACAGTGCGTTCTTTTAGAATAGTGGCTTCATTTGCTTTACCGGATTTAAAAAGCATACCAATTTCTTTAGATAACTTATTGCTTTCTGCAAGTGTGTTGTCTAATTTGGTTTGTACATCTCTACGTTTGTCGTCTAATGAAATTACGTTTTCTAACAAAGGAGTTGCATCTACATTACGCTTTTTTAGGGCGATAATGATCTCGTCTTTTTGTTCTCGAATAGCTTGAAGCTGTAGCATCTATTAAAATTTTAAAAGCAAATTTAATGGTAAAAAGGGATTGCGCAAAAGAGAATGCGTAAAACTTGAAGAGTTTGACTTACGTATTTTATTTTGGGCTAGGTAAAATAAACGTATTATGTTTAAAATGATGCCACTTTTCTTGTGCTAAGTCAACCATTGGATCTATAAAAGGCTTGTATGGTTTACCATTAATACTTACCCTAGAGTTTACGTATACGGCCACGTCTTTATTATTTTTCTGGGCTTCTTCTTTTAAATGTTGCGCAAATTGCCAAATAAAATCTGGGTAAGCCCCAATTTTTCTACGTTGCTTTTTTGTTAGGTAGTCGTTTAGATTTATACGCTTTTCTTCATTCGTCTTTTTATCTACAGTTTTAAAGCTTACACTTCCGCTACGCGAACGCAACATCATACGCCAACTAAGTCTATGGCCTTGCTCGTTCCAGAGAACATCGTCTTTAAAAAAGTGATGACGTATAGGTAGTCCTAGTTGAAATAAAAAGTAAATAACCCAGACGCCAATAATTAGATTCTTATGTTTTGGTGTTGCCACTACAGCGGAGACATTTTTTTTCTCTACCATCACAAAGATTTTCCTTAGCTTTTGTGGTTCAAAAAAGAACACGGTAAACGCCAAAGCTAAATAGGGGAAAATGCCAATCTGAAAAACAATAGAATTAAACAAATGAAAAAATACGGCTAGTATAAACGCAATTTTTCGAGTTGGTTTCCAGAGTAAGGCTGGTATAATTAAAAGATCAAACAAAATACCAAAAACAGCAACCACTTTATGTACCCAAGCTTGCTGTAAAAACTCGCCTACCAAAAAATAGTTTGCTTTGCCTTGCATTAATACCTTTATAAAACCAAAGTCTAACCAATCTGCATATAGTTTTGCAACAGAAGCATAGGTGTAAACAATAATAAGTTGCAGCACAATTATGTATTTGTAATACGCGTGCATTTTAGTAGTGCGGAGTTCAGGATTTTTTTTAGAATCTACAGAGATGTCTGTATTGGCAGGGAAAAATACCATGATCCAGGAAATAAGCATTAACAGGTAGTAATGGTTGTTGTAAGATGTTTTTTGCATTAAATAGACACCAGTCCATAACAGCGCAAAAGCGAGCATGCTGTATCTGTATTTGTAACCAATAGAGATAAAAATACCTAAAGTACCCATACCCAAAAAATAGACATACATTCCTGGTCCTGTAAGGGTGTTTAGCCACTCGAACCCAATAAAAGAAAAATTAAAAGTAGGTTCTACAAGATTGGTTCTTACCCAGCCAGTAAGGATTGCTCCATAGCATTCTAGGCTAATTAAAATGCCAAAAAAGATTCTAAAAAGGATTAAACCAGCGTTATCTATTTTTTTAAATAGAAAGGAACTCATAATTTAGAAATTATGCTCGTAGCCGTTTCTTGGTCTTTGGTAAGTTGTATTTTTAAGTCGTTAACCGAATTAAATTTTTCTTCGTCTCTAATACGTTCAAGAATATCTACTTGTATTTTTTTGTCGTAAAGATCTTCATCAAAATTAAAGAAATGTACTTCTATGGTTTTCTCTTTACCATTTACGGTAGGGTTAAAGCCAATATTCATCATTCCAAATACCGTAGTGTGGCCTATGTTCGCTTTTACAATATACACGCCATTTTTAGGAATTAGCTTGTAATCTTCTTCTATATGGATATTTGCAGTTGGGAAATTTAATTGCCTACCTAGTCCTTTACCTCTGGTAACAACCCCGGTAAGCATGTAATTGTAACCCAAGTAACTATTGGCTTTTGCTACGTTACCGTCTGCAAGTGCTTTTCTTATTTTGGTAGAGCTAACAGAGACATCGTCTATTTCTTGAGCAGTAATTTCTTCTACGTTAAAGTCGAATGTAGTGCCAAAATTTTTTAAATCATTTATGTCTGCATTACGGTTACGTCCAAATCTATGGTCGTATCCTATAATAATTTTTTTAGTATTGAGTTTATTAACTAGTATATCGCGAACAAATTCTATGGCGCTAAGTCTAGAGAACTCTTTAGAAAAAGGATGAATAATTAAAAAATCTAAACCTAACTTGCTTAAGATCATTTCCTTTTCTTCAATAGTGTTAAGTAGCTTTATATTGCTATCTTGTTGCAAAACCATTCTTGGATGCGGAAAAAAAGTAAGTACAGTACTTTCTATTTCTAATAGTTTGGCACTATTTATGAGTCTTTCTAATATCTTTTTATGACCAATATGCACGCCGTCAAAAGTACCAATTGTAATAACGGAAGAGTGTGCTTTGTCGAATTTTGAAATGCTTTTGATTGTTATCACGAGACTAAAATAATAAAAAGACTATTTTTGAATATTAAATTGCTTTGTATGATTACAAAACTACGCCTTGTTTTTTCAATAACCATATTATTTGGTAGCTTTTACGGGCTAGCACAACAGAATTATTGGAAAACTGGTAGTTTGCAGCATAATTTAGTTTCTAAATCTATGCAAAATCTAGACGTAAATAAAACAAAAACGTTTTATTTAGATACGTCAACTTTTTCTAAAACCTTAGAGTTTGTTACAAGTTCTAAAGGAGAAAAAATAGTTTATTTTCCTGATGGTAAGGGAAATGTGGTTCCTTTTTCTGTCAAAGAACACGCTGTTTTTGCTCCAGAATTGGCTAAAAAGTATCCAAACATAAAGTCTTATATAGGTTACGGTATTGCAAATCCTAAAGACCGATTGCGTTTTAGTGTTTCTCATAAAGGAATACAAAGTATGTTGGTGCACGATGGTATAGAAGATGCAACGTATATGCAACCATCTAAAAATGAAGAAGGGCAATATATAGTGTACAGCGCAAATGCACATTCTGAAAAAGACGCATTTATATGTGATACTAAAGAAGTAGTGTCAGCTAAAAAAAATACATCTGCATTAAAATTAATAGACGATCAAACTTTAAGAACATTTAGAATCGCGATATCTGCATCTGGCGAGTATACAGCCTATCACGGAGGTTCTGTTGCAGATGCTTTAGCGGCTATAAATGCAACACTAACTAGGGTTAATGAAGTTTTTGAAATTGACTTAGGAATACATTTAGAATTAATAGCAGATACAGACCAAGTTATATATACAGATGCGACTACAGATCCGTATTCTGGAAGTTTAAATACGCAAGCGCAAAATACATTTTCTACAGTAATTGGATCTGCAAACTATGATGTTGGACACCTTTTTCATCAAGGGCCAAATGGTGGTAATGCGGGTACAGTAGGTTCTGTGTGTGATGCTAATTGGAAAGGAAGAGCCTATTCTTCTCGTAGCACACCAGAAGGAGATTTGTTTGATGTAGATTTTGTTGCGCACGAAATTGGTCATCAATTTGGAGCAAACCATACGTGGTCTTTTGATTCTGAAGGTTCTTTGGTGCAGGTAGAGCCAGCAAGTGGAACAACAATTATGGGGTATGCAGGTATTGCAGATGGTAATAATGTGCAAGCCAATGGAGATGATTATTTTCATTATTATAGTATTTTTCAGATCGCAGAATATGTTAGTGGTTTAAGTTGTGGTGTTACTACGTCTATCACTAATAATCCTCCAGTAATAAGTCCTTTATCAAACTATATAATTCCAAAATCTACACCTTTTGTTTTAACAGGTGAAGCTACTGACCCAGATGCTGCAGATGTGCTTACTTATACCTGGGAACAAATAGATAATGGTGTGGTAACGCGTACTAATTTTGGTCCTGAGAATCCTAGTGGAGCTAATTTTAGATCGTTAAAACCTACAACAGATAACGAACGCTATTTCCCTAAAATAGAACGTGTAATTCAAGGAGTTTTAACTCAGACTAATCCTTCTGAAGGGTCTTCTTGGGAGACATTATCTGATGTTGAAAGAGATTTAAATTTTGCATTTACAGTAAGAGATAATGTAGTAGGAGGAGGTCAGGTGGTTTCTGAAACTATGAATGTTCGTGTGGTGAATGCTGCAGGGCCGTTTAAGGTTACGACACAATCAACTAATGAGGTGTACCAATCTGGTTCTGTGCATCAGGTAAATTGGGATGTGGCAGGTACAAGTGCTGCTCCAATAAATACAGAAACCGTTTCTATTTATTTGTCTATAGATTCAGGATTATCATTCCCTATAGTATTGGCAGAAAGCATAGTTAATGATGGGTCAGAAATTGTACAAATTCCAAATGTGGTAACTACAACGGCAAGAATACGTGTTATGCCTACAAATAATGTGTATTATGCTATAAACTCATCTAATTTTACAATAAATACGTCTGATGTTAATTTAGAATTTGAGAAGCTAACCTATAGTACGTGTCAGCCTAATGATGTTATAATTCCTTTTAAATACACGGTAAATAATGGTTTTAGTGAAACCTCTACGTTTAGTGTTTTTGGAGCTCCAACTAATTTAGGTGTTGCATTTTCTGTGCCTACAGCAGACGTAAACAATACGGATGTGAATCTTACATTTTCTAATACGGCAAATGTAGCTCCTGGTACATATGAAATTACAGTGTTGTCTAACTCAGCATCAAACGCTACGGCAGTAGTTGTAACTTTGGTTATAGGGAATACAACTTTTGCAGATGTAGGTTTAATTTCTCCAGCTAATGGAGCAATAGGGGTAGGCAATAATGAAACTCTTTTATGGGAGTTAAGTGAGGCTTATACGTCTTACGATCTAGAAATAGCCACAGACCCTTCTTTTAGTACTATTGTAGAAACAAAAACGACTCCTTTTTCTGAGTATAAACCCACTAATTTAGTAGCGGAGACAACTTATTATTGGCGAGTAAAGCCAAAGAGTTTATGCGCTGAAGGTACTTTTGGTCCGGCATATAGTTTTACAACCGCCTTAGTAAGCTGTGCTACTAAAATTGCTGAAGATTTACCAAAAGTAATCCCTACTGTTGGTACTTCTATATTACAGTCTAAAATTACTTTTTTAGATGATTTGCTAATTACAGCTGTAAAAGTGAATCTAAATTTAGAGCATACTTTTTTATCTGATTTAACCATAAGTTTACTATCTCCACAAGGAACAAGAGTAGTGTTAACATCTAGTTCTTGTGGTGAATTTCAAGATATAAATGCTGTTTTTGATGATGCAGCACCAAGTTTTGTTTGTGGTAGTGGTGCAGGTGCAGCAATTGAAGGGTCGGTTAGGCCTTTAGGTTCTTTGGGTTCTTTAAATGGAGAGTCTATGTTGGGGGAGTGGATTTTAGAGGTGAAAGATGGAGCATCATCCGACGGAGGAGAAATAATAGATTTTAGTTTAGATATTTGTGCTGAAGGTGCATTGCGTCCTGATGCAGATAACGATGGTGTTTTTGATGATGGTGATGATATGTGTTTGGGAACACCAAATGGTGTAGAGGTAGATGTGCGTGGTTGTGCTGTATATAGATTTAAGTCAGATAACTTTGCTATTTCTGTAGCAAGTGAGTCTTGTACAACAACAAATAATGGTGAAATTATTATTGATGCAGTAGAAGAAATAGATTATACTGTTGTGGTTACTGGTGCAGGAGTAAATTCTACAACTAATTTTACAGACACTACTACAATTTCTAATTTAAATGCCGGTACTTATGTGCTGTGTATTACAGGTGCAGATGGTGTAAAAGTGTATGAAGAATACTGTGTAACAGTTGTTGTTACAGAGCCAGATGTACTTTCTGTACTTTCTGCAGTAGCGAATACTACGTTAAAGTTAGACCTTGCTGGGGCCGTTTTGTATACTATAGAATTAAACGGTGTAGCTGTGCAAACCACAGATGCTAAACATAGCTTAACGCTAAAAAATGGTTTAAATACAATAAAAGTAAGTACTGGTCTAGAGTGTCAAGGCGTATATGAAGAGCAAATTTATATAGCAACTAACCCTGTAATATCTCCTAACCCAGTAGTGTCTGAAACCGTAGCTTATGTAGGCGCATTGTCTGGTAAGGTAACGGTTACTATTTATAAAATAGGCGGACAAGTAGTACAGCAAAAAGAGCATAACATAAACAATGGTATGGTAAACCTTGAGGTTTCTAGTTTGGCAAAAGGAATGTATATTTTATATTTTGAAGGCGTAGAAGTAAAGGGACAAACAAAATTAATTAAGAGATGAAAAAAATAATAGTGCTTTTATGTTTTGTAGTGTTGTCTTGCTCTAAGAGTTCACCTAAGCCACCGACTACGCCAATATTGATGTTTCCTTTAAAAAGTTCTGAATGTACAACAGGGGTGTCTATTGATGGAACAAATACAAGTGAGGTAGAATTGGAGTGGAATGCTTCTAGTAGAACCGATTTATACGAGATTAAAATAACAAATTTAAGTACATACGTAACGCAGACCTTAACAACAACGGCAACAAAACAAAAAGTGATTTTAGATAAAGGACTTGCGTATTCTTGGTTTGTAACGTCTAAAAACGATGAGGTTTCTGAAACGAGGTCTAGTGAGATTTGGAAATTCTACAATGCCGGTTCGGAAACAACATATCCCCCATTTGCAGCAGAGATTATAGCGCCTAAATCAGGACAAACAGTATTTAAAGATATTAATAATGATGTTACTTTAGAATGGCTTACAGAAGATGTAGATAATGATATTGCTACTTATAAAGTTTATTTTTCTGAAACAACACCGCCAACTGCTTTGTTGGCCACAAATAGTGTAGATAATACAAGCGTAAGTGTAAGTGTAACAGCTAGTACGGTATACTATTGGAAAGTAGTTACTACAGATAAAGAGGGTAATGCGTCTGACTCTGGTGTTTACGAGTTTAGAGTGAAATAATTAAGAATTGTTAAAGCTGTTCATTGTTATTTTGATACCAGCTAAAACAAAAGATTTAATTAGTTCTATAGACTTTTCTAAGCGCTCAGGCATTTTATCTTTCTCTTCTTGATTCCACTCGCCTAAAACATAGTCTACTTGTTTTCCTTTGCCAAAATCGGCACCAACACCAAATCTATATCTATTGTATGTTGTAGTTTGTAGTGTGTTTTGGGTGTCTTTTAAACCGTTATGTCCGCCATCGCTACCTTTAGTTTTGACTCTAATGGTTCCAAAAGGTAAATTAATATCGTCGGTAATAACCAAAAGATTTTCTTGGGGAATTTTTTCTTTTTCTAGCCAGTAACGTATTGCTTTTCCGCTTAGGTTCATATACGTAGAAGGTTGTAGAAAAAGAATAGTACGTCCTTTAATTTTGTATGTAGTAACGGCTCCTAGTTTTTGAGGTTCAAAAACCAAGTCTTCTTTTTTAGCAAAAGCATCAAGAATTTTAAAGCCAATATTATGTCTAGTTTCTGTGTAATCTGCGCCAATATTACCAAGGCCAACGACTAAAAACTTTTTCATAGGATCTTTTTCTTCTAATTGGAACAAAGGTTTTGTTCTAAAAATTGATTTTAAGAGTTTTGCTATCATACTTTCTAAAGAGTACCAAAAATACAAAAGCATCCTGAAACTTGGTAATTCCAAGGCAGGATGCTTTGTTTTAATTCTGCACAGATTTATTCAGCAGCAGGAGCTTCAGCCGCAGCTTCACCTTCTTCTTCATCTTCTTCACCAGCAACAACGTTACGAGAAGATTTAACCTGTATAACAACTGTATTGTCTGGGTGTAAAATAGAAAAATCATCATTTAGTAATGAAGAAACTGCTATGTTACCACCAATTTTTAATTTTGAAATGTCGATATCAAAGAAATCTGGTAATTTACCAGGTAAAGCTTTAATAGTAAGCTTTCTTTTTCTAAATAATAATCTACCACCATTTTTTACCCCTGGAGAGTTACCTATTATACGAACAGGAATATCCATAGTTACCGCTTTATCATCAAATAATTGGTAAAAATCTACGTGGATAATTCTGTCAGATACTGGGTGAAATTGGATATCCTGAACAACAGCGTTCACTTTATCTCCATTTTCCATTTCTACTACAACAGTGTGCGCGTTTGGAGTGTACACTAAATGTTTAAAAGCTAATTCTGGTGCTGAAAAATGTAGTGGTTGTTTTCCTCCGTATACTACGCAAGGAACCATTCCAGCATTACGTAAGGCTTTTGTTGCTTTTTTGCCTACGCTTTCTCTTTTTGATCCTGTAACTGTAATTGACTTCATTATATATATTTAATTAATGTGCGAAATTAGTGTATTAGTTCGGTATTACATTAAAAATTTAGAACTAATAGACGTATTGTTGTGTACTCTGTTCATAACATCGGCAAATAAATCTGCACATCCTACGACTTTTACTTTAGGACTTTGTTTTTTTAACGGAATTGAATCTGTTACAATAAGTTCTAAAAGTTTAGATTTTTCTATTTTTTCATAAGCATCACCAGACAAAAGAGCGTGTGTTGTAATGGCTCTAACACTAAGTGCGCCTCTTTCCATCATTAAATCTGCTGCTTTTGTAAGTGTACCTGCGGTATCTACCATATCATCTACAAGGACAACATTTTTACCTTCTACGTTACCAATTAACTCCATATGAGAGATAATATTGGCTTTCTCTCTTTGTTTGTAACAGATAACAACATCACTTTGTAAAGCTTTAGAGTATGCGTAAGCTCTTTTAGAACCACCCATATCTGGAGAAGCAATTGTTAAGTTGTCTAGTTTTAAACTTTTTAAGTAGGGTAAAAATAAAGTAGATGCAAATAAGTGATCTACTGGTTTTTCAAAAAATCCTTGAATTTGATCTGCATGCAAGTCCATTGTGATAATTCTAGTTGCACCAGCTGTTTCTAGCATTTTAGCTATTAATTTAGCAGCGATTGGTACTCTAGGTTTGTCTTTACGGTCTTGTCTTGCCCATCCAAAATATGGCATAACAGCTGTTATGTGTCTTGCAGATGCTCTTTTTGCAGCATCTAACATTAATAACATTTCCATTAAGTTTTCAGAACTTGGGTTTGTAGACCCAATTATAAAAACCCTTGCGCCACGGACAGACTCTTCAAAAGAAGGCTGAAACTCACCGTCACTGTATCTAGAGAATTTTACTTTACCTATATCTGATCCAAATGATTTGGCAATTTTTTCAGCTAAAGCAGTACTTTGTGTACAGGCAAAAATTTTAGGTACTGGGACCGTGTATGTCATAGTTGTGTTGTTGTTTTCTATGTTGTTTGTTTTCAAGGTGTTAAAGCCTTTGTTTTAAACGAGCTGCAAATTTAAAAATTTATTTTGCATGCTAAAGGATAATTGTCCTTATTTTTTGCAAAAAACAAGAAATTTATTTTATTTTTGCAATTCGTTACAAATGCTCGAGTGGCGGAACTGGTAGACGCGCTGGATTCAAAATCCAGTTCTTCGGAGTGCGGGTTCGATTCCCGCCTCGAGTACTAAAAAAAGCCCTGATATTTCTATCAAGGCTTTTTAAGTTTTAAGTTTTATTCTGTTATAAAAATTAAAGACTTTTTATAGTTGTTCTTGTCACCACTAGAAAACACCATTCTATTTTCTGTTAACTCTAGTAGTTGTAAGCTGAAAGAAGTAGTTTTAACCAGATCATCAGTTACTTCGCCTCTTATTATTGTTAAAAAGAGAAGGCCTTTGTCTTCGTAGAATGTATATTCTGCTTCTGCCAGTTCATTAGCACCATAATAGCAGTTTTCTGTTCCGCTGATAATCTCTACGATTCCATCTGGTTTAAAAATATAGGTATCATCTATAAAACAATCATTTTGTTTGCTTTTTTGCTTGGAATTATGATCGCTATAATATGCCTCTAATTTCCAAGTTTTAGAGCTATTGTTGTGCATTTTGCTTAAATCTTCTATAGTGTAAGATTCCATAGCTGCATCATCATCACTAGTGCAGGCAGTTGTAAGAATTAAAAGAAATAATAATAAGATTGGTAATTTTAGATTTTTCATTAAATGACACTTTTTTTGTTCAGGTTCACTATTTCAATTACCATACCATTTTATATATTTTAAATTGTTTTTTTCTTTTCTTATAAGTGAATATACCAGCCTATAGTACTAAAAAGCTTTGTATTTACATCAGTGCTTTTTTTCTTTAACGGTATGGTATTTATTCGCATAAAAACTAGTAAAATATCGTGTTTCTATAAGTGTGCTATTTTTATAGATCTCATCTTTTGTAGGGGTGGCAGAAACTTTATCAATATATCTTATTTTTTTTAATTTATTCTTAGAACCATAAAATTCTGTTTTAACATTACGACCATCTTCCTGATAATGAATAGCTACAACATCGCCATTTTTTTTATAATAGTAATATTTAGAATCATACAGTGCTCCTTTGTCTTCAGTTTTCTTGTTAGGATATTTTATAGTGTATAGCCCTTCTTTTAGTAACTGTTTTTTGTCGTTGTAGATAAAATAATAGGTACTGTCTTTAGGTTTAAGTTGTTTATATCTAATAGCTACTTTTGTTTTACTACAAGGTCTATGTGCCAGATAATCTATTCTCTCAAAAGCAAGCTCATCATTTTGATATACTTTTAAAGTGTCTATCTTTTGACAAAAGGTTTTGTTTAACCCTAAAATAAATAGTACTACCAGCGCTTTTCTCATAGAATGTAATTGTTTTTTTAAACAGTAGTATAGAACAATGCAAACATACCATTAGAGATGGTAGTTTAAATTGGTAAATCTATATTCGTATTTGTTTAATGTATATTAGGAATAGGTTCATAGGTTATATTAGTGTGGTATTGGTTAGCTTAAATTTAGTACTGTTGCGCCTATTTTTACATACATTGTGGTGTGCAGGTTTTATTTCGGAAATAGTTTTGAGAAAAAGTCGTTCTTTTTTATATCAAAACAAAATGCATATGAAAACTTTATAAGGTAATTTGGATGCTATTAAATAGCATTAATATTCTTTTAGAGTGTTGGTGTTTTACTATTAAGTTTCTTAGGTTTATAACAAACCACAGCAGTTTTGTTGCAGTAATGTTTTCTTTTAAAACATATTGTGTTTTTGATTAAAAAGATTATTTTTGCACCAATATTATGAAAAATATTACTCATTTTACCACAGTTACTCCGCCTTGATTTATAATCTGTTAAGTCGACTTTTTCGATAAACCCTCTGTATAAGAATTTGTATTATAAGCACGTGTTTTTTAATTGAGAAAACACCCCATTATTTATTTCTATTATTTTATGAAGAAAGTATTAAATTTATTCGATTTATCACAAAAGGTAAATTATAAGACAGAAGTATTAGCAGGCTTAACTGTTGCTATGACTATGATTCCGGAGTCTTTATCGTTTGCAATTTTAGCAGGTTTTCCTCCATTAATGGGTCTGTATGCTTCTTTTATTGCAGGTTTGGTTACTGCAATATTTGGTGGTAGACCGGGGATGATCTCTGGTGGTGCAGGTGCAACGGTTATTGTATTAATTGCTTTAATGAAATCTAACGGCCTAGAGTTTGTATTTGCAGCAGTAATTCTGGCAGGTGTTTTTCAGCTTTTAATAGGCCTTTTTAAATTAGGTAAGTTTATACGTCTGGTGCCACACCCGGTAATGTTTGGGTTTGTAAACGGTTTGGCCATAATTATATTTATGTCGCAAATAGACCAGTTTAAAACATTAGTTAATGGCGAAAAAATGTGGCTTACAGGTACGCCAATGCTTATAATGATTGCTTTAGTTGCCTTAACTATTGCAATTGTAGTGTTACTGCCTAAAATAACAAAAGCAGTACCGTCCTCTCTAGTGGCAATTATTGTAATATTTGTATTGGTTTATTTTCTAGGAATAGAAACAAAAACAGTAAAAGATATAGCATCTGTAAGTGGTGGTTTTCCTCCTTTTAGTATACCTAAAATTCCTTTTACTTGGGAAACTCTAAAGTTAATAGCGCCTTATTCTATGATTATGGCGGCTGTAGGGTTAACCGAGGGTCTACTTACGTTAAACTTGGTAGATGAAATTACAGAAACTAAAGGTAACGGAAATAGGGAATGTATTGCCCAAGGTGGTTCTAACATACTAAACGGGTTTTTCTTTGGTATGGGTGGTTGTCCAATGATAGCACAAACTTTAGTTAACTTATCTGCGGGCTCTAGAGCACGTTTGTCAGGTATAGTTGCATCGTTAACTATTCTTGTAATTGTCTTATTTGGAGCTCCAATAATAGAGCAGTTGCCTATGGCAGCTTTAGTAGGAGTTATGATTATGGTTGCAATAGGAACTTTTGAATGGGTAAGTTTAAAAATATTTAATAAAGTACCTAAGAAAGATGTATTCCTTGTTATAGTAGTTGCTTTAATTACAGTTATACTGCACAACTTAGCATTGGCCGTTTTGGTCGGTGTTATTCTTTCTGCTTTATTCTTTGCTTGGGAAAGTGCTAAAAGAATTAGAGCTAAAAAATATGTTGATGATAAAGGTGTAAAACATTACGAAATTTATGGTCCATTATTCTTTGCATCTACAACTGTATTTATGGAAAAGTTTGATGTACAGAACGATCCTGAAGAAATTGTAATAGATTTTAAAGAGAGTCGTGTATCCGATATGTCTGCTATTGAAGCTCTAAACGTAGTAACCCAACGTTATCATAAAGTAGGTAAAAAAGTAGTTTTAAGACATTTAAGTAAAGATTGCATTCGATTATTAAAAAATGCTGAAGCAATAATTGATGTGAACATTATAGAAGATCCAACATACAAGTTGGTCACAGATAAAAACGAATAAACTATAGTTAACACTATTGAATAAAAACAAAAAGGCATTACATACGTAATGCCTTTTTGTTTTTATATGCCTTGTTGTGCTGTTATTATTTTTTTAGCTGTTACAGTTGCAGCTAACACAGCACCGTTCATATATCCAGGGAATTCTAAGGCCGACTCGGAACTAGAAATTAGTAGTTTTTCATTAAAAAATGAATTGCTAAAAATGGGGTTTCCATTGTTTTGATGTGGAAAAAGGAAATCTTCAGAGGCCTTAAATGTATATTCTTCTTTATTCCATAAGCACTCTTGGTACGTTACATATTCTAAAACTCTAGATCCATAAGTATTTTTCAACTGTTTTATTACTGCCTCTTGCCTTTCTGCGTTAGAGAACTGTTTATAAGCAGCATTTATAAATCCGCAAAGCGCAAAAACAGACCTTTTAGGGTCGCAATGGTCGTAAAACTCGGTTACAGGCCCTGCGTTACTAAACAAGGTTGCAGGTATATTTTCTTGTTCCCAAAAAGGTGCTTCAAAAGTTAAAGCAACTTTTATAGAATCTTCCATCCAGGTATGGGTTTCTGTGGCAATACTCATAAGGCTACTTGGTAAACTAGGTGTAAATAAAATATTTTTTGACCATAGCTTAGGGGGCAAAGCCAAAACAACTTTAGTGGCTTTAAAATTTTCTGTAGCTTCTACTAAAACCGAATTCTCTTCAAAACTTATCTTTTTTACGGTTTGGTTAAGCAACACATTGTTTGGGTCTAATGTACTAAACAATGTATTAATTAGATTAGAAGTGCCACCAGAGATTCTGTAACTGGTAGACTCGTTAGGTATTGTGACCAATTGTGGCGGTTGGGCAGAAGATGGTTGGTAAAACACCTTAGAACCCATATGTTGTTCAAAGTAATTAATGCCTAATTCCTCTAAAAGAGACCTAAGATAAGTGTGCTGACTTGTAAACCAAGTTGCGCCCATTTCTACAGGAGCTTCATTGGTTTTGTACACTGTATGTATTCTTCCGCCAATCCTATCTCTTGCTTCTAGAATTTTAAAAGGTATACCTTCTTTTTTTAGGTGATATGCTGTTAAAAGTCCAGATAAGCCAGCGCCTATAATTAGTATCATTCAGTAATAATTGTTTAATAGTTGTTGTTGCCGTATTTAACTTCCGAAGTTAATAAATAATACACCAACTAATACGTCTGCTAACGCTAACAATACTTACATTATTTTATATCTATTACGACTGTTTTATATATTCACGTTGATAACAATACGCTTAAGAATCGGTGTAAATTTCATTAGATTTTCGGTACTCAGAAGGTCGTTTTCCCATTATTTTTGAAAAAGTATTGCTAAATGTCGGTAAACTATTATAGCCTACCATATTTGCAATTTCTGATATGTTATAATCAGAATTCATTAAGTATTCTAAAGATTTAAATATTCTTAACTGCGTATAGTACTTAATAAAAGACATGCCTAAATCTTTTTTAAATAAGCGATACAAAGATTTATCTGTCATACTAAATTTAGAGGCTAATATGGGTAATAAATGTTCTTGATGTATTTGTTCTGTTAGGTAATTAACAATGTTTATTAATCTACCATCTGTTGCTTGGGGAAGCTCTAAATGTAATGATTTAGAGACTGTTTGCTCTAATAATGCTTTAAAGGCAAAAACTATAGCAAACTTGTTTTTTTGAGATTTTACGATGTCTCCGTTCCAGTTTTTAGTAAACAATAACAACTCCATTAATAGATTGTTAACCGGATAAATGCCTTCTTTTTTATAAAATCGGCTAGTGCTTGATGCGTTGGGGAAATATAAATTACGCATAATAACATTTGGAGAACTTGGGTATATAGCGTGTCTAACTCCAGATGGTATCCACATATAATGTCTTGCAGGTAAGTAATATACCCTGTTGCTAGTTTTAACGTGCACAACACCACCTTCTGTATATAAAAATTGTCCTTTGTTATGACTATGAGCCTCTATAAATGTTTCACCCATTAAATTATGGTAACAAAATATGCTTTGAGGGTTTTTGTCAACTTCAGTTAAATAATATTTAGTATTCATCCTAATAACAACGATTTTATATAAGTGCACTAAATTAATAAAATAATGTCTTTTTTTAATAAATAGACATTAAATATCCTTCATACATTGCCAATCTATTTTATTAATTAATCAATGTGAGATTAAAAATTAATGAAATAGTAAATTTTTTAACCTTAAAATTACTAAATACTTATATTATGTGTAAAATCAACTATTCTCCTTATAAAAGCAAAATTCAGTCAGCAGAAGAAGCAGCAATGCTTATTAAAAATAATGATATTTTAGGAGTTAGTGGTTTTACAAAAGCAGGAGATAGTAAAGCTGTTTTACCAAAAGTAGCAGAAAGAGCGCTTCATGAAGATTTAAAGGTTACAGTTTTAAGTGGAGCATCATTGGGTTATGATACAGATGCAAACTTAGCTAAGTATGGGGCTTTGCATAAAAGAATGCCTTTTCAGGCAGATGCTACTTTACGAAAAAGTATAAATAATAATAAAGTGCTTTATGTAGACCAGCACTTAGGACAAACGGCAGATATGCTTCAAAAAATAGATATATTTAAAATTGATGTAGCTATAATAGAGGCAGTCTCCATTACAGAAGAAGGGTATATAGTACCTACTACGTCTGTTGGTAATTCTCCTATTTTTGCAGATAAGGCAGACAAGATTATTATAGAAATTAATAGAACATTACCTGATAGTTTGATAGGTTTACATGATATTAAAGTACTTAAAAAACAACCCAATAGAGGAGTTATTCCTGTACTTAATTCTAACACCAGAATAGGGAAGACATATATAAAAATTGATCCTAGCAAAGTTGTAGCTATTGTGTACACAGATATTCCGGATAGTCCTGCCGTAATTTCTGAACCTGATGAAAAAACGGAAGCAATTTCAAATCATATTCTTAGTTTTTTAGGTAAAGAAGTAGATGAAGGTAGGTTAACAGAATCGTTATTGCCCCTACAAGCAGGTATAGGTAAAACGGCTAATGCTATTTTATCTGGTTTTAAAAATAGTAGATTTAAAAACCTAACTATGTATTCAGAAGTATTACAAGATAGTACTTTTGAGCTTTTTGATTCTGGAAATTTAGCTTTTGCTTCTGCCTCGTCTATAACGGTAACAGAAGATTGTTACCGCAACGTTTTTAATGACTTTGATAAGTATAAAGATAAGTTGGTATTAAGGCCTCAAAATATTAGTAATTCTGCTGAGGTTATTAGTCGTTTAGGTGTAATTGGTATTAATACAGCTATTGAGTTTGATATTTATGGTAATGTAAACTCTACCCATATCGGAGGTACTAAAATGATGAATGGTATTGGTGGTTCTGGTGACTTTGCAAGAAACGGTTACCTAAGTATTTTTGCGTGCCCTAGCATGTCTAAAGCTGGGAGTATATCTCATATTGTGCCTATGGTCTCTCATACAGATCATACAGAACATGATGTAGATGTTTTAGTAACAGAACAAGGCTTAGCAGATATTAGAGGTTTAGCCCCTGTAGAAAGAGCAAGGCTTATTATCAAAAATTGTGTTCATCCAGAGTTTAAAGAGCAATTATCAAAATATTTTGAGGATGCATACAAGTTAGGTGGCCAAACGCCACATATACTTAAAGATGCTTTTAGTTGGCATACACAACTAAAAACTAAGGGTACAATGAAAATAGAAGAGCTAGTAGCTAGTTATTCTTTATAATAACGTCTTTTTATTAAAATTTAGAGTATCCTTTTAAAATAATTTACGCTCATTAATATGTTACCTTTTTAGTGAAAAATGACCTTTAATTGTTTTTTTTGGTGATATTATGGCAAAAAACCAATAGTCACTAGAAGGCAGTAATTTTCCGTTATACGTTCCGTTCCATTTAGGGGAGTTTGGGTATAGTACTTTTAATAATTTACCATTGCTATGAGTAGTAATGGCTATGTTTAAAAAGCCTTCAGTTTGGTTGGTATTCCAAATACTATAGCTTTTTATTTTGTCTTTTATGGACAATTATTATTTGCCAATACCAATATCCATTCGTAAAAAAAAACCAGGTATAAAGTTTACTTTTTTATAGCATCACTCTCTAATTTAATTTTAAAAGCTGCTTAAGAAAGAGCAAACTTCTCTGTAAGTACAGTTTTATCTAGGACTACTGTTTATATAATGCGTTCTAAGATGCTCATTTGTATGTAAATTATATTGTAGAATGTTTTAGGTGGTAATCTTGTATCATCTGTAGCGGAGATATATGAGGCCTTCCTGCTGCTTTTTCATAATCTGATGGTACATTGTTTACACCACTTTTAATACCTTCATAAATACCAGCAATTACAGTTCCTATAAAATCACCTAGAGCGGCTTGGCGTTTCTTTTTATACGCGTCTACAGAGACAGCAACGTATTTTAGATTGGTATCAAAAACCTGATTAATATATGCTGCGAGTTGCGTTTGCGTAATGGCTTTGCCTACCAAGTTGTATGTGTTTCCATTGTGCTTATCACTCAATAACATTTGTGCATAAGCAACACCCAATTCTTCTCTACTGGTGTAACCACATTTGCCCTCGTTGGCACAATTTTTAATTTCACCTTCTTTTATATACGTATCTAGATACTCTAAATCGGGTTCTATATAAATACCATTTCTTCCAATTACCCAATCTAAACCAGACGCACACACGTCTTCTTCTGTTTGTCGGTTGCTTTGTACTATAGGACTAAATGCGGTGTTAATAGCATCGCCAACAATACTTGTATATACTTTTTTTTGTACGCTGTTATATGCAGCTGCCTCAATTACATTTCTGTGCTGTTGTATTCTTTTTTGAGGCTCATCCATACCAGAAACAAGTAGTACAGCATCGACACCTTTTAAAGCTATATTAAAATCTTCACGACTGTTATAATCGCCTTTTCTAACTTCTACGCCAAGGTGTTTTGCCTTTTCTGGAGTCCTTGCTATGGCAATTACGTTGTCCTTTCCAATTTCTGCGATTAATGTTTTTACAATAGCAGCACCTAATTGTCCGCTTGCCGATGTTACTGCAATTTTCATTTTGTTTCCGCTTTTAATGTTTCTAACTCTTTTTGAAGTTGTTCTGCTTTAGCTTTAAACTTTTCCATAGCCTTTTTTAGTTGACTTATTTTTTTAAAGGCTTCATCGTCTTGTACGGCTTCATAATTTATTATACCGTCTATTTCTTTTATTTTAGAATTGCTGCCACAAGTAGGGCATTTTGCTACTTTGCTCATTGTTTGTTTTTAAACAAAGTTGACTATTTAGTTCGTTTTATAAAAGGTAAATCTCCAACTAAAAATGGTAGATGTGACACCAAACTTCTTAAAGCGTTGTTTTGTATTCTTTAGGAGAAAGGTCTGTGTGGTTTTTAAAATATTTGGAAAAGTTGGTGACTTCATCAAACCCATTCTGGTAAGCTACTTCTTTAAGACTAAGGGAGCTACTAAATATGCTTCGCTTTATTTCTAAAATTACATAGTTATCTATAAAGTGCTTTGCAGTATTTAAAGTAACGTCTTGTACTATTTTGTTTAAATGCTTAGAAGAGATATGTAAAAGTGCTGCGTAATCTTTTACATTTCTGGTTTTGGTGTAATTTTTTTCAACCAAATTTTTAAAAGCAAAAAAGAGTTCTTGGTGTTTTTTTGTGCCTTTTTTTGGGGTCGATTTATGTGCGAGACGCTCTAGTTTTAATAAGTATATCTCTAGTATTTTAGATACAATCTCTTTTTTAGCATAGGTACTTTCGGTTTCAAGTTCTTAAGTTAATTGTTGTAAAAAAAAGGCGTTAAATGTACTGTTTTCTACTAAAGGTTCTGAAATATGATAGTTGTACAAATGCGAAATAAAATTAACGGATGATTTTGAAAAATACCGTAAAACAAAGTCTTCTGTAAATACAACTAAGTAGCCATTGTAGTTGCAATCTTGTTGAAAAGCGTGTACTTGGCCCTTTGCAATTTTTAGCACAGATCCTTTGCGTATGGTATAATCTTTTAAATCTACCTGATGTATTCCTGTGCCTTCTGTAACAATAAGCAATGCAAAAAAATCAATTCTATGTGGTTCTTTTGGATTGTGGTTTGGGTCTTTGGCTATTCTAGTAAAAAGTTCGGCCAAAGGAAGAAATTCAATTTCAGTGGCTCCCTCGCTACTCTTAAAAGATATGTTTGGGGTCATGTTCACTGTTTTTTTTTATTTAGATGCTGTGTTTTAAAACAGACCTATTAATTAGGGCTAACACATTTGTTTTTAATATTTCTACCAGGGAAAATAGTATTTAAAGTTTTAGTTAGTTGCTCCCAGTCTGCAGCCATTTTTTTGGCTTGTTTCTTAGTAATTAATACTCCGCCATTCGCTATTTTTCTGTCCCTAGCTATTTTGTCATAATAAAAAACAGTAAAGTCAATATTGGTATTGTTCTTATATTTTTCTGTAACGTCTACTATGTTTTTTTCAGAATCATCAACAAAAATTATAGATTTAAAAGTCTTGCCAGTTCTACCAAGAATATGCGCTATCATATCTCCTTTGTTCATACCGGTAGTCATCATAAGTCCGTCTTCATAACTCATTTCTCTATCTAAAGTATAGTTGTATGTTGCTGTAGAACCATCTATCTGTTTTAATGGAGATTTAGATAAATCTATGCCATTTTTTAGTAGTTCTCTTTTTGTTGCGGTTCTGTACCTTGGACTTCTAGATGTTAATGCAAAAACAGTAGTGCCGTCTTTTTGCCAATTGCTTACGTATTTCGGAATTAAAGAATCTGTTAACTTCATTGTACCTAACTCGTATAATAGGCCAATAACATCTTCGTAAAAACAGTTTTCAATTTTTTGTTTTTCTGTAGGTATAGCGTCTTTAATTTTACCTCTTTGCCAATTGTACCAAATATCGCCACCAAGGTCTACATTGCTTGTTAGTAGCGTATTGTCTATATCTACAATAACAAGTACATTTTCTATTCCGTATTGTTCACTTTTTTTAGTTACAAGGTTGTTTACGTCTTTAAAACTAAAAATAGTACTGTCTTTTAGTGTTTGTGCTTTAAGAATTCCGGTGGTTAATACGGTCAACAGAAGAAGAACTAAGTACCTATTTTTATTCATAACACAAGTATTTATATAATTTTTAATTAATGCGATTAAACAAAAGTGCGTTGCGTAGGTAATAGCTCTAAACGCAGTTGTTCGTGCATCCAAAATTACATATTTTGCTTTTATTACAGCCTCTAAAGTTTTTTAAGTTCGGCTATTTTCTGTTTAACAAAGATATCACTTACATTAGTTGTGTCTATTTTATCGTCCCAGAAATAAAAGCCATTTTTATCTTTCGCAAAACATCCAATTCCTTTTTTTGTTTTAAACGAGTTATAATCAACATTGTCCATTACCATAGCTCTCTCCCCAAAAATATGGTTTTTATCCTTAGCGTAGCAATCGCCTAAAATTTTAAAAGTAGCAACATCAGCTTCTTCTACTATCCAAAAATTTCCGCCATCAGACATTGAGTAATGCGTGTAAATGTGGTTTTTGTCTTTGTAAAAAGAGCTTCCAAGAAATTGAAAACTTGCTGTGTCTACTGTTGTTTTTAAAGATTCTCCTTCACAGCATACTTTGGTTATATACCTATTAATATTTATGCCTTCTAGGGTTGCCTCTTGTGTCTTAATTCCTAACTCTCCATTTTTATTAATCCAAAGGTTAGATTTAAATTTTCTCCAATTTAGCGTTGTATTTAAACTATCTATTTTGTTTTTTCTATAATTTATTCTTTTAGTTCTTTTGTTTGATATAGAATCTTTGTAGGCCGCATCATCTTTAGTTTTATTTTGCCCATAACTTAAAAGGGTGAAAACCAAAAAATATAGGATGTACTTAAAATCTTTTTTCATTCTAATTTATGTTTAAGTTTGATTGTATGGAGTGGGTCAGGAGATGCTTTTATGTTAGATTACAATGCAGTTGAGGTTCGCATTTTTTCTATGCTGTTACTTAGCTCAGATATAGCAGTATCTTTTTTATCCAATTTGCAAGAAAAGATAGAAAGATAAAAAAATAATAAGAAAATCTGTTTCATTGGTTCTTAGGTTTTATTCTAAATCTATAGCTTTCCATTTTCCTTTCTTAAAAAACATATTTTTAAATTTAGGAGAGTCAAAAACTAGATAAAAACTCCAGGCCTTTCTATACGTTGTAGGGTTGCTTGTTATAATATGGTGCGTTGGTTTTTCCATAGCTATTATCAATCTTGCTGAGCTGTAGGGTTTGGTTGTATTTATTTTTCCTTTGTAGGTTTTAATAATTGTTTTATTTTCTGTTTTGTAAAAATAAATTGAGTCGTTTTTTTTAATTTCAAATCTAAAATGATTGTACTGCCAATCCGTTTGTTTTCCTTTAAAGTAAGCCCTGTTAATTACATATTCTCCATAATAATCTTCTTTGTCTAATTCTGTCTTTGCTGTTAGCCATTGTGTTATTCCAGAGAGCAATGTAAGTCCAAAAATCCCAAGCCAAATAAAACCTAGTATTTTCCCGACTATATTTTTTTTAGATAAAATCCAAATAATAAATAGTATTCCTGTTACTGGAAGAAGAATAAAAATGACAAATAAATTAAACCCAAATCCCATATTTAGTTACTCGCTTTTTTCTGTTTGCTTATTGTATACCTTTTTTTTTGCTCTCGTATAGGAAAAAATAGAAAAACCATAAAAATGCTTAACTTAATTCCTTTTATTCTTTTAATATCTAGCAAGTCTTTTTTTGTAGGTAAATAAATGGCATTGCTTCTTGTGTTCTTTATGCTTTTGTTATATACAATAGTAATACTATCGCCAACCTCTTTGGTTGTGCCAATTAGTAATAGATATGGTATGTTAACAAGATTGTACGTTTTACGGTCAGAATTTAATTCATGAGTATATTCTATTCCTAAACTTACTTTGCTTCCAGAGTTTTACCAGCACTATCTATTTTGTTTATATTAACTATCTCGGCACGTTCTTTTTTCCAGAGTATACTGTCTAAAATTATTTTTTTATCAACTAAATTTTTAAAAGTGTTTTCTTCATATATCGTTGTTAAAACCAAAAAATCTGTTGTAATAAAACATAAAAGAATTGCACTACCTGCGATGTTCATAAAGTTAGATCCCAATGCGTGGTTTTTTAAAAATCTAGGTTTATATTTTGTTTATTTAGGATGGGTAATAAATTTACAAACTAGGTCTTTCTAGTGTTTTATTGCTTTATTCTTTTACGATGTAGTGGCCTTTTACGGGGGAAATACAATCACCTGTTAAAGATGAATTAGAAGTAGCCCAAACAAGTTTTGTTTTAGTATCGCTATACCAATTCTTTAAGTTTTGCTGAAACAGAAGCCTGTTTTTATCGCTTTTTCTTACAAAAAGCCAATAACTACAATAGCCACAAGCAGAACTACGTTCTTGTCCAATTAATTCTAAAACAGGAATGCCTTTTATTTTTTCTCTTAAAATAACTAGTGCTGCATCTGCAACGGTATACTCGCCTCCAAAATTAGGAACATAGACACCTTTTAAAACGGTTGTATCTGTTAGCTTTTTAAGTAATTCCGGAATGTTTTCTTTTTGCTTTACTAGGCTCCAAAAAATTACATCATTACAATTTTCTATGTATGGTAGCTGTGTTATATTTTTTATTTGCTCTGCAGTAATAGTATCCTTAACAACTGTTTTTTTAGTTTCTTTTAAACCGTTTATTTGCACTCTCAGTTCTTTTCGTATGTTAGTCCATACTTCGTTTTTGCTTCCGTTTATTTTATAATATTCTTTGCCGCTTTCTGTTGTTATACTAATTTTTGTGTCACTTCCATCTGTAGGTTGAATAGATTTTCCACTTTTGATGCCTTTAAAACGTTTCAAATCAATTTTGGCACATAAAGCTGCCCAATCTGTTTCTGTATTTATAAAATATGTAATGACATTTTTAGTGGTGTCATGAGCAACAAGACGGTATCTAATACTACCTTTTGTAAAAACGTATGTTGCCGATTTAATAGTGCTTCTTCCTCCAAAAGTGGAAACAGAAATTTCTTTTATAGAAGCGTTATTTTGTCTGGTTTCAATTTTCGGGGTCGTTTTTATTTCAGGCTGTTTACAACTCAAACTAAGAACAATTAATACTGTAATTATAAATGCTATTTTTTTCATTCCTTTTGGTTTAACCGGGTAAAACAAATCGTTTTAATTTTTTATTATGCATTTTAATGACTTCTTTCTCTATATACTTTAAAAGAGCAGGACATTCTCTTTCAAAATCTTCAGAAACTACTTTTTTTAATTGGTTGTTAAATTTAACGGTAACCGTTAGGTGACTATTACAAGTTGTATTACTAGTGTATGTGTTTTTTAGTTTGAAAAAACCATCATCAATAATTTTTTTCACAAAATTATTTCTGGTTTGTATGCTAATTGCTTGCTCAGAAATTTGATTGTAATCTTTGTTATCTAAACCTATGTTCTCTTTAGAGGGATAAAAGGTAATTAGGGTGTCTTTTAGTATAAATTTATCGAAATGAAACGCTCCGCGCTCAACAGTAATTTGTATGCTTGAAGAATCTATTTTAGATTGTTGATCTAATTCTAATTGTGCCTCATTATTATCTTTGTCAGTGCTTTTTTTATTGGACTGATTGCAAGCAAAAAGGCTCAAAGAAATAAAAATTAAAAGTATCTGTTTCATTATGGTAATTTAGGTTTAAAATAGGTGTTTTTATTTCTCATTAGAAATAACTGTGTATTCTAAATTGTTATGGGTAAATAGTAGCTTCTATACCTTTACTTGTTTTGTGAAATGTAAAGCCTTGTTGGGTTAAATTATTTACATCAGTATACATAATTATATTTTCTATTTCGTTAGATGTATGGATGTCAATAATATGGCCAGGTTTTTTTGTGGTATAAATACCTATAATTTTTCCAAAATCTTTTGTTGGTCTACTAAAAGGGTACCCTTCTACAAGAATAAAGAAAGGTTTGTTAAGGTTATCTTTTAAATTAATTGTACATCCATACAGAAGATTATTTTGATTAAAAATTGCAGTAACGGGTATATTGTTATAATGCAATCTACTTATGTTATCTTTTTTTTCAAGAGTGTAGTCCGTACCTAAAATGGTTTCAATATGTTCTATGTCAATTTTTCCTTTTATTTCTTGACCATTGTAAGAACCATATCCATCTTTAACCTCAAATCTATTTTTTTGAGCGTAGAATGCTTTTAAATCATCTTCTGGAATTGTAAATTTTTTGACATCATATTCTTTCGCTTCTAACTCGTTGTCAATCAGTTTAAGCTTTTCTGGTAATTCAATTTTATAGAATTTATGATACGCTATTATATCTGTATTTAAACGATCTGTTGCTTTTGAAATTTCCACGAACTTAGAAGCATAAAAGAGGGTTTTTCTCATTATTGCTCCTATCTTTTTAAGATCTGAACCATCTGTTTTTTCAAAATCTATAAGTTCTGTATAGGTTAATGAAATATTTTTTAATGCAAATTTTGTATCATATAAGATAAAAATGGTATTCTTTTTTATCTTAAAATCTTTAGCAGGTTTAGGCAAGTCTTCCACTTCTTTGATAGCTTTATCTAGCTCTTTATCTAATGTAATAAATAACTCTTCTACTTCCTCTTTACTTTTAGTTGAGCCTGTAAAATCAATACTTCCATTGTTTTCAGCGGCCTCTACAGCCTGTAATGAATTAAGTACTTGCGCTATAAATGTGTTTGGTTTATTTTTTGCCTTAGTTGAGTTAGTTTTACAACTAACAACTAGAGTTAAAACAAAGAGATATTTAAAAAGACGTAGCATATTATAAAGTGTTTTATGGTATTGTAAGTGTACTATTATTCTCTATTTAAAACCTATTAATCATAATACACATACTCGCGTGTTGTAGTAGTTTTTGGGTATTGGCCAACTTTGTATTCTGTTTTTTTAATCCAGTTATCTTCATCATCATAGATATAGTCATATCGCCATTCTGTATCTAATTCATCATCGGCTTTATAGATGTTTTCTCTAATGGCATTTCCTTTATCGTCATAGGCAAACATATGGTATAACGTTAGTTCGCCATTTGTTGGACTAAATATATTTACACGTATATTGTTGCCATCTTCATCATATACATAGGTTTTTCTACTTACAACTCCCTCTGGGTTATGAACATATCTTTCTTTAGATTCTACTCTGTTGCCATTTTCATCATTTACTAACAAACGATATAATGTTAATTCATCATTAGAATTAAAAATAGAATGTTTTATTACATTCCCTTGTTCATCGTATTCGTAAATCCATTTATAAGATACGTGACCATTAGCATAGATGTTTTTTTTGTCTATGAGCCTTCCGTTATCTGTATAACGGTTAATAAATTGATAATCTAAACTACCATCTAATTTATAGTTGTTTTCTTCTAGCATATACCCTTTTTCATCGTAATTTTTTTGAATATTTTTATAAGGATATTCTTCTTTTGCTTCATTGATAAACTCATAAGATTTTTCAGTAAAAGATGTAACTTTACCTTTTAAATTATCTTTAGTCCAGTCGTTATTATCATCTTTACTAGTACAACTACCAAAAAATAGTAGAACAGTAATTGCTAAAACAACATTCGGTAATCTGTTTTTAATTTGCTTAAAATATATTGACATGCTTTTTATTTTTTAGGAGATATTTAGTTTTTTTCTTCATTGCAACCATCTAAGGTTAAAATAAAAGTGGTAAAAAAGATATTAAATTTATTTTTTTGTTCATTATATTAAATAGTAACGTGCTACTTTATTTTCTTGTAAAACTATATGGTTTAAACCATAGTTATGGTGTTGGCTTTTTTTGACCTTTCCAAGCTATAAGGATGGTTACGGTTAATCCCACAAGCAGCATTATCCATTTTACGGGTGTTTTACTTACAAACCCTTCTTCTAAATTATATTTTGTTTTTGCTTCAAGTAATTCGGTATGTGTAACGGCTATCAGCTCTTTCTTTTTTATGAGTTCGCGTATTTCATTAGAGTGTTGTATAAATTGTTTAGCTGTATTACTTTTTGGTATTTTGTAAAAGGCATGACGTCTAAAATCAGAGTAATCAAAATAATAAAAATCATTTCCTTTTTTCCAGATGGCTCCTCGTTTATCGGCATTATTACTTTGTTTTTCCCATTTTCCAGGTTCAGTATTTAGTTTGTTAATGGTTGTGGAGCGACTTATAAGAGATCTAGAAGTTCTTCCTCTAGACCAATTCTCTTTCTTGCTCACAAACCAAGTTTCTTTTCCATCAGAAAATACCAAAGGGGCAATTTCTTTAACGTCTCGTCCTAAAAAGGGATTGTCACCTGCGCGCTGTACCTTATTTTCTTTAAGGTTATAAAAGTATACACCATTGTTACTTAAAAACAAAACTTGATTTATATGAGAACTATGCTGGCTTATTAATTTATACGGAGCATAATTTTTGTTAAAGCTTATGCCATTAACATAAACCATATTATCTATTGGGTTTATTAGACAATGATCTGTAGGTTGATGACTAATATCTATGGAGTACAAACTATCGTTTGCTATTAGTGGGAGCAAAGTATTATGGTAATAAACATTACTCTTATCCGCTAAATAATCTATGCTTAAGCGTTGATGACCATTATCTAGTTCTCTAATATTATGTAACGTATTTGGGTCTGCTTTGGGTATAATGTTACCGTTAAAATAAGTGCTTTTACCGTTAGTGATTGTGCCATATATACTAGGGTGTATTATAGAGTTAGGAGGATTTAATAATGTATAGTATGGGGTTTTTGAGCTAGGTAGTTTTATTATTTTATATGAATAAGTTTGTGGTTTTTTTTCATCAGATATACTATATTTAATACTTAGCCATATCTCTTTATATAGAGGGGTAGAACTATTTTTTTGCGTGTGGTAACTACTAAAAATGGTGGTTTTACCATCTGTATAATAATTATTTCCTAGAGATTTAGTTGTATTTGGATCCATACCCGTAACAATTTTATCACCGACATAAACATTGTTTTTGTCAAGTGCCATATGTCCATCGGTATACGTATCACCAATTGAACGAAAACTACTTAAGTCGGCTTCAGGAACCAAGTAATAGCCATTACTAGTAACAGAAGCATAGATGTTATTTTGATAAAACTTAAATTTGCCATGCAACTCTTTACCATTAGCGCTTATTTCATAATCAATGTCTTCTTTAGTAAAGCCCATTAGAAAAATAAAAAGCAGGGGAATAACTACTATTAACATAGCTATTATGAGTGCTATTTCATAAGATTTAAGTTTGCTTTTTTTCACTATAAATTATGGGTTAAGTATTGTATTTTTTCAGATTTATAACTAGGTTTTAAGCCCATTAATTTTTTGGTTTTTGCACCCATCCAAGATTGGAGTAGGTATCATTTTGTTTAATTAATACCAAAAGCCAATTTTTTTCTTGGTTTACAACTATTGCGGACTCGTTTTCTAGTGAGCCAATAGTGTTACCTACAATTTCGTCACCTGTACAAGGGTCTTTTGTAATAACATCATCTAGCTCTGGTGTACTTCTTAAAATCCCGGATATTGTTTTAGAATATAATTTGTCTGATGCCGTAATAATTGTTTTATCATGAAACGATATTGTACTTTCTTCTACTACAGATACGTTGTTTATAGATACTTTAATTAAGCTAGAATAATAATCACAACAGCAACTAGGATTGTAACTATTTATTTCTGTGCCATTTGTAGTGCTTGTTATTGACCGTATTTTGCCAGGAGCATCATGTACAAGCTGAAACCCTTTTTTGCTATTTAAAAAGATGGCTGTTTGATGATACGGTTGACACGTTCCAGTGAATATAAGATCTTTTAAACCATCATTATTTAAATCTTGTACGTGCCAATTATTTCCAGGTTCATTGGTGTCACAATAATATGTAGGTACTTGTATTTTGGAAATACCCGTAGAATCTACCTTAAAATTAGATGTAGTTTTTAGTAAACCAATTCTAGTTTTAAGTGCATTAAAATCTTGACTAAATAAACTTATTGAACTTAAAAAAAATACAATTGCAATTAAATGTTTCATAGTACTAAATGTATTAAAAGTCGGTAGTAAGTTGTATTGTTTTAATTAATGATAGTTTTATAAATCAATCTCATACAATTTTGGAAACTCAGGATAATAAGATAACCATTGTACTGTTGTTGTTTTTCCCTCAAAGGATTTATAAATTCCTATTACGGTTATATCTTCACCATCTACTGTTTTTTCTTCTATAGTGTAGGCTAACTGTTCTTTGTCTTCTATTATTTTTTTAATCAATTCATTATTAGAATTAACTATATAGTTTTCAACTTCTAGATAAAGCTTATCTAAATAATCTTCTGTGTAATTATTTGTATAAGTGTATGTTATTTCTTTTTTATATGTTTCTCTAAAGTCAGCAACCTTACCATTTTTAATTTTTTTAGTAGTAAGAATAAAATCAGCTAGTTCTTTTCTGTCACCATCACCAGCAATATAAACAACACCCGTTTCCCATTCAATTTCAATACGATCTCCTTTTAAATAGTTGCGACTTTCTTCGGTATTAATAAAGCCGTAGAAAGAGCTGCCTTTTGATACTCCTATAACGGGATAATCAAAATTGTCATTATAATGAAGAAAATTAAACGTTTCTTTTTGTTTTGGCTGGGATAAAAACCCACTAAAAACATAGCCGGTAAGCTCTTCGTTATTATCAGACTTACCGGTTACTTTGTACCATTGTCCTTTTATTTTTTTTCCGTCGTCAGTTACTTCAAAAAATAGATCTGTTTTAGTTAATACCGCTACTTTTTCGGCATAATTAAATTTCCCTGTTTTTTTAGCGTCCAAGCTAGAATTTTCCCTAACGTTTAAGCCGCTTCTTGCAGTAACAAACAAATTGGTTTGAGCAAAAAGAGGTATAATTTGTATGAAAATTATAAAGGTTAAGGCAATTTTTTTCATATTTATTCTTCTATTAGTTCTCCTTTGTAGTTGTACTTTTTTCTGCCGTAATTAAAACTATAGATTCGTTTTTCATTATCGTCTTTCTGTAAAAAGTCCAAATCATCTTCTTCTGTATCTAGGAGTACTTTTCCATTTGTATCAATAAGTTTATAAGTACCATTAAACGCTACTGTAGTTATACCATCTTCAAAGTCTTTTGCGTCACTATACTTACAAGGAATTACCAACTTACCCTTGCTATTCATAAACCCTATTTTAGAGTTGGTATCACTAACCATAAGTCTGTCGTTTTCTACTGTGTCATATATTTTATGTATGCCAGGGAGTAAAGTTGCATTAGCATGTTCATCTAACAGGTAGTATTTGTCATCATAAGTAATTCCAAATACTAAATTGTCAATTTCTTTAACTTGCCAGTATAATTTAGAGCCTATTGGTTTATTATCTTGGGTAACAAGCGTATAATTATCACTTTCTTGTTCTGGTAATATACCAACAAGGCCATTGCTAAAGGCTTCTACACTGTAAACTAAAAGCGTATCTAATTTTTCTTCAGCTTTATTTAAGTGATAAAAATGACTGTAATCTTCATAAAAATTACCTCCAATACTTTCTAAACCTCCAGCTCCTTGTATTGTTATTTTTGGTTCTCCATTATTGTCTATAAATACAATTGCATCTTCTGTTTGCATAGCAATTAGTGCATCATTTTTTTTAGTTGGTTGGTGGTTGTATGCTGTAAATGTTGTTTCTTGGGTTTTTGAATCTTTTTTAAAAAATAGCTTTACACTTTTTACAGTACCGTAATAGTAATATTGCTTGTGAAAAATACCATCATCGTCGTTAAAAAAGTCCACACTAGATAGGTTGTCTTTTAAATACTCTTGTAATTCTGCAGTATCCTTAAAATCATCGTCGTTTAATTTTCCTTGTAGTTTTTTAAAGTACCCTAACATTTCTGTAAGTATATCTTCTTCATCACCAGGAGCTACGCCATTGTTAGAGTATCCGCTGCGGTCTAAGACTTTACCTTCTTCATTATGCCCTTGTACTTTTACAGGAGAAGCAATGGTATCACTCAAGGTAAAATAAATATAATTGCCTTCTGCTTTTACAAAGTTAATTTCTCCTCCTTTATATTGTACTGTTGGGTTGTCTGATGAAATTTCAACTACATCATAATCTTTAACATAATCTACTTTAAAGGTAATATCTACGCTATCTATAGCTTTGGCTTTCCCCCAATCTTCATTAAAATGAAAATCTAATTCATAATCTTCAATACTATCTGTGCGAACCTCGCCATCATGGTAGTATATTTTTTCAGGAATAAATGTTTGTGTAACACCTTGGCCAAGCTTTATAGGACCCTCATTATCATTATTGGTGCCTATAAATTGCAGATCACTTTTGTAGTAGCTATACGTTTGTGAAAACTTCACATTTTTAAATTGATTAAGAGCTTTACCTATTCCTGTGGTATCTACTTTAAAAGGCTCTTCATACTTTTCGTCTTCTTTGTCAATTGTTTTAATATCATTAGAAAACGAGCCATTAAAGAATTTAGCCATAGACTCAAATTGTTTAATATTGGTGTTTACTTCCTCTTTAATTTCCTCTAACGGTTTATTGTCTAAAGCAGATATAAACTCATTTAATTCTGTATTATCTTTAGATTGGTTTTTGGTACAACTTACTACGGTTAAGAGTACGGTAATTAGATATATTATATTTTTCATTATCTGATTATTTTTAGCTCGTTAGACCCTTTTGGTTGGTATAAAAAATGATTAAAAGTTTTATCATATTCTTTACCGGTTAAAATGAGCATATCTGATTTGTCTTTTGCGTAGGTATAAATTAATTTGCCGCCAGCATTAAATTCAAGATCAAAATCTTTTGCTACCGTGTACTTATATGTATGTAGTAAAATTGTTAAGTAGGCCTCCCACTCATTACGCGCGGTTTCAAAATTAGTATCAAAATCTAGCTGTTGCATTTCAAAATCTTTTTGATAAAACAAGTCGTTAATGGCTTGCTCATCATTTGCTAAAATGGCATTTCCTAATTTGGTGTATAATGCAATTACTTTTTCTTTTAAGTCCTTATCGTTTCTTAAATCCGCACCATTTGTCCAAGCTTCTGGGTAGTATGGTAATGTGGTGTTAAAGTCTATTTTAAGGTTTACGGGGTTGTTGTTTCTAATGCTTGTTTTTTCTATAGTTTTAACAACCTCTTTTGTACTGTCATCTATAATTTCTATTGAAAAAATAGGGTCTTCATAATACGTATTTTGTTCTTTTTTTCTGCTTTTATCTTTTGTTTTAGCAGTTACTACTATTGAAGAATTAGGGCCAGTAATGTAGTTATTTAGATTAAGTGACTCTGAGTTAGTATTTTTAGCGATATTAATATCATTAATTCGAATATCAAAAACACAGTTGTACGACTTAATATTTAGCAGGTATTTAGGTGCTGTATCAAAAACTTTAACCTGTTCATGTATTTTTGCTAACGGAATAGTATAAAGAGGATTGTATTTAATAGTTAGCCTAGCATAATCTTTATTGCCAAACGCAGCTAAATGTTTACCGTTTATAAAATTAATTTCTAGTTCTTTATTTTCAATTTCATCTTTCCATTCAAACTCAATATCATCACCAAAACCTTCAGTTGGGTTTGTCAAGCCTTTTTCGGTCTCTAAAACTTCAAGTAATTTTTTAGCAGAAACATTAATAGTGTCTGTTGTAAGTAGCGTGTAATTATCTGTAATTGAGGCACTTTTTATGGGTACACCAGCATAGTGCATTCCTTTTAGTGTAATATCATGATCACTAGATGTGCTGTCTATATCCTCTTCTAAATTTTCTAATTGCATTTTAGCAATTAAAGCTTTTGTTTGTGAGCTAGATTTAACTTCTGCAAAGTCATACTTAAGTACATCGCCACTATTACAAGAGATAAAGGTGGTGCAAATTGATAAAACTAGAACTGTTATTGTATTTTTCATTACGTATAATTTTTTGTTTTATTGGAATAATGTCACGACCAGTTCATTAAATTCGGTAAATAAGCCATCTTCTGTATTAATTCTTAGCATTAGGCTTTTATTATCCGTTTTCCATTCGTAATAAATAGAGCTACTACCTTCGTTAACTTCTGGCTCACCATACAATGCTATTAGTTTAGTTTTAATGTTGTTGTAATCAGATTTTTCGTCAAAAAAATTCATAGTAATACTTTTACCTTTATATGTATTACTTATTTTTACTCTATCTACAAGAACCCCATAAAAGCGTAAAAAACGCTCGTCATCACATTTAATATCCCCGTATTCTGTAGTAAACGGAACGCCTTTAAAATAAGTGTTTATATCAGTCTCTAATGTAATGTCTTCTATGTTTTTTATAAGTCCTTTATAGTCTATTTGGGCATAGCCAAATAAGCTAGTAAGTAGCAGTAGTATTGTTATTTTTTTCATAATAATTACTTCTTTTGTTGTAAGTAGTTTTAATGATTTTGCTTATTATTAGTATCGTCTTAAGCTTTTATGTCTTTGTTTTTTGCTTTCATATATCTGGTATATATAAAAAATTCTAGCAGCGGAAAAGCCATAATAATGAGTAATAAAACACACAAAGATTTTACCATAGACTTGTATTGCGACTCTAGCATTGCAGAAAACCAATTGGTTAGCTTGGCTTTTACAGCAATTTCAATATCAGTATAGCCTACCTCTAACAAAATCTCCATAGCAGCACTAAACTCACTATAGGGCAAGGCTTCATTAATGTTAATCTGCGCTTTGGCACCAGCAACATTAAGCATAGCGTACATACCTGTTGTATAAATTTCATCTCCGTATTCATCAATTAAATACAGGGAAAGTTTGTTTTTACCTGCGTCAATAACAGAGTTTCCAGTATTGTAATTTACCGCAGATATTTTTAAAATATCAGATAAATAATTAGACCCAGTTCTGGCCTCTTTTGCAGCTTTTTGCAGTCTTTTTATAAAATCATTTTTACTTTCTTCAGAGTCAAAAGTATAGTCTACACCTACATCATATAAGCCGTTAACTACAATTGCTTTTTCGCTATCTATAACTTTATAAACGCCTCTTAACAAACCAATTTGGCCAAAAATGTACATAAATAAACCTATTATAATTGGTATGTAAAGTTTTACCAACCAATTGTAATATTTAGGTTTTCTTTTGAGTATTCCTTTTTTATGTAAAATAACAGCATATATAATAGATAAGAAAAGGCCAATTATTAAAAACAAGATACTATTAAGTATTAGTGTTCCTGTGTGTGGAAGAATAATATCTTTAGTGATGCTCCAAAGTAGGCTCCAATCTATGTCTTTTACGTGCTTCATTTCTAAAACTAATTATGTTAATACGCTAGGTTTTATAAGCTGACGCCTTATGTTTTCTATCCAGCTACTTTTGGTAAAAAAGATAAGTCTACGGCATATTTTTTAGGATCTTTTTTGTCTATTAAAACATTTATTTTATCTGTTTTAATAAAGTCAGTAGGATCAAACCAAATATTATCACTTGTAAAAATATGTAGCTCAGAAGTTGCTGGGTTTTGCCATTGAGACACAACTACAAAAGGATTTTGCCCATTAACAGCAAGAGTAGTGTTTAGAGTTACATTCTGAAAATCTGACTCTATCCTTGTTCCGTGAGTTTTTAAGTGTTTTAACATATTTTTTTTCTTAACACCAGATACAATTAGACCAAAACCAATTAAGAAAACAATAAGACCTAAGATTCCTAATATCATAGCGCCTCCCCAAAGAGAGAAAAAACCTTTTATTTTAGCTTTATTTGGTGATTCTGGATTGTAAATAACATCTACCTTTTCATTAACACTATAACTTGGTGGGTTACTACTTGTAGATGATGCAAACTCTACCTCTGTTCCTTTAGCATCTGTAAACGCCACTAATGGTTTGTACGTTATAGACTTATCTGACGAGCTATTAGAACGCGATTCTAATAATTCTACAACAGTACCTTGGGTTTCTACAGATTTTTCTATAAAATCGCTAGTGCTTTTATAAAGAAAAAAAGTTCCTACTAACATAGCTGTTCCTATAAATGCTAAAACGTATTTAACAATATTTAATGCTTTCATTTTTAGTTTTTTAGTTGTTTATTAAATTATAGTTGATGTCTAATTAGGTCACTTTTTTAAACCAATTGCTACCTAATAACACAAACATAGGAGTAATTTTAAGGGTTTTAATTGGTAAACCTATATTCGTGCTAGTTGAATATATATTTGATATAAAAGAAGTGCTCATAGTGTGCTGTGCAGATTTGTATATAAAGCATGTCTTAAGTATGCTGTTGTTTAGCAAAGTTTTTTACGGTGTCTAGAATTTCTTTTTTTTGCTTCGATTTAATGGTATATGTAAATGTCTTTTTGTTATGAAAAAACAGTTCATCTTCCCAAAATGTGGCGTAAGATGCCGCATAAACAATAATAATTCCTAACTGAAGTATGTTTTTTAAATAAGATATAGTTAAAGAAGGTTTGTTACCTATATCATCTATTACCTCTAGACCAAGAACAAATTTACCAGCTGTTTTTCCTGTAAAAGATTCTAAAAGGGGACTTAGTAAAAACAAAGCAAGAAAAGCGGTAAAAAATGGTGAAAATACGAGACTAGGGAAACAGATTTTAAAACCTACAGATAGTGCATAATACAAACCATAGTCAATTACTTTTGCTATAAGACGCAAGTAGAGCTTCTTTATGTTTGGGTTAAAAGGAAATTCATATTCAAACAATTCATTACGCCTAGAAATGGTTTTGTAAGTCTTAGTGCCTGAAATTCTATTTTCTGCATCTTGGTATTCTTTACGAACTAGGTGCTCTGCTATAAAATTTAACATATAGTAGAGTAGAAGAATAAAGAGACCAGAAATGATGTAAAAACCCATTTAGTATTTGTTGTTTAATTAAGCAGCGTGTTTTGCGCAGACATTATTTCCTTGCTATCTTTTAATGCTCTCCATCGCTATCAATACTATAGGTGTTTTGTTTGTATTGTGAAAAAGTAGTATTTGGTATCGCTATTATAACAAGTAAAATTGATAATTGTTTTATTGAAAACATAAATTGGATTTTTTTAAATTTCGTAGCCCCTATTTGTACAAGAATAGGGGAGTGCTTACATACCCAATTTAGTAATTATTTATACCCATTTTAGGGCTTAGTTGTTATTCTTAATATGGTTTTTTAATTTCTCTATCCAATCTGTATTTATTTGGTATGTAACCGCTGGCTCTATTCCTTTAGACTCAAATGCTAGGTAGTTCGAGTTCTTTTTAGAGGAAAGTACAGCTATAAAATTACCGCAAGGTAGCGTGTAACTTTCCGCCTTTATTTCATAGGCGAGAGTACCATTTGTTCTTATGCCAAAAAGTTTGCAGTTCTCTAATTTGCTTAGTCTATTTGCAAATTGTTCTGCGTTGCTTACAGTTCTATGATTAATTAAAACATAAATCTTATTTTTTTTAGCATAGTCTTTTAGTAGCTTGTATATAATATCAGAGTTTCGGTCACCACCGCCGCCATTATTTCTTAGATCAACAATTAAGTTACTCTTGTTTAAATTCCCTTCTAAGGTTTTATAAAAATTTTCGGCATCAGATAGAGTAGGGTACCAAGAGTTAAAGCTTCCTATTCTTAGGTATGTAATTTCATCAGAAAACTCCTCACGGTAATAGGTATCACCAGAGGGCATTTTTGCAGCATAATTTGTTTCAGAAATATCTTTCTGAAAGCCCATAAAATAAAAGAAACCATTTTCTATTCTTTCTGTGTAAGCAATTAACCTTTTAGATGTTGTGCTACCTCCTATGCTTAATAGATAATCATTAGCAAACGGAATTAGAACATACATAATTTCACCTACTTGCCAAACATCAGACTCAGATTCTAGAATAATGGCCTTATAACTTTCCTTGTCTTCACTTTTATACACACCAATAGTCATAAAATTTTTTCTTGTGTAGACACCTTCTATATCCATTTTAGTCTTCGATTTCAAGACCGATTTTAAACTATCTAAATCAATATTTGGTATGGGGTACGCATTAAAAAGGGGAGATTTTTTAAAATTATCTAGCTCATCAGGACTTGCTTTTACTTTCTCTGTAGCTCCTAAATCCAGACCATAAATTTTACTGTGATTGTCGTTTAAGGAAATTAATAATTTATTTAGTAAAGCATAACAATCAAAAACTGAATTTATAGTGTTTACTTCTTTTACAATTTTTGAATACGAAGTGTTGTATGCTTCCTTATTTACTTTGTAGGCAGGTGTTTTTCTTATTTTACTGTCTAAAAATGTGAAGTCAGTTTTGCAACTACAATCTTTATCTTGTGAGTAAATATTTGTAAATAAGCCACTTAAAAAGAGAGCTAAAAATATTCTGCTTTTCATTTTGGTTAAATTAATGCAACGGTTTTCTACAAGAATAGTTGGTGGTTAAGCGTCTAATTTAATAAATAAAAACTGAATAGAAAATCAGTGTAGTTTTGTAAATAGCATTGAACCAATAAATTAATTGTGTTTCCTTTACTTAAATGATAAAAATTTTGCGTCTTAGATGTTAAAGTGCGGGGATTACCCGCTTCAAGCTTTAGATAGTAATTACCTTTATGATAAGCTGCTCGGCTAACAATACCATATTGCCTTAATTTCTTTTGTTCTAGTACATCTTTTTTTAGTTTGCTAATTTTTATGGTTTTAAACGCTATAAAAGCAATAATACCGGTAACAACAAATAAGCCCAAAAGCACATTAAATAAACCGTATGTGTTGTATATACTAATCTCATTTTTGTCTGGAAGAGCAAAATAGACCTGTGTAGATGATAAAAAATGCGGCAACCGAAAGTATTATATTACGTTTGGCTCTCTTTAAATACTTTTTTAAAAAGACAATTTCAGATGCAGATACATCTAGTTCTTCTGTTTCTTTTTTGTGTTTGTACGGTTTTATTTATGCGCGTGTGCTTGGCTTTTATTTTTTTAATTGGTATGCGTTAAGCTGACCGTCAGATGTAAGATGTTCGGCATCTTTTAACTCAAAAGTTCTACCAAATATGGAATTTATGTCATTAAAACGGACTACAATTTTATTATCTTGTATAAAATAGGTGCCCTTGTTGGTTATTGTTTCTTGCGAGTAGTTCCAGTATGTTGCCGTAATATTTGTTTGGTCTACAAAAGTAATAGTAGCAAGAGTTGTTAGTATTTCTTTTGCAAATTCTGGGTTTGCTTTTGCATCTGCAGGAGACATTTGGTCTTCTGCGTAGCCTTTGTCTTCAAAGATTTTACCATCTAAATAAGCAGTAGTAACCTCATAATCTCCAATACAAGAAACTAGCGAAAATGTAATAAGTATAAAGACTATTTTTTTCATAGGTTTTGGTTTTTAGGTTAAAGTTAAAATTAAAAAGAACGGTATGTTTTTATTTCCTTTAGAAGTTTTTCAGCTTCTTCTGCATATCTTGTTGGTACAGGAAATGTATGTATTATGTTGTAAACACTATCTGGACCATCTTGGTCACGTAACAACTCACTAGACGTAAACACAATTTTATTTGTTGCTTTATCATAGTCTATCTCAGTTAATTTTTTAAGTTTTATATGAAAAGGACACGTAAATGAATCTGAAACAACAATACCATCTTTAGAAAAAATTACGACAATATTTTCTGCTTTTAGTGCTTGTCTAAAACTATTAAAATCTCTGATTGCTAATACTATAATAAGAGAAAAAGTAATTAGACCAAAAATTAAATCAAACATCGCATCAAGGCTATGTGCACCTGCAGCAAAAAATATAATGGACATAAATAAAATAAATACGCCTAAATATTTTAAGATTTTTATAATGTCTTTCTTTAATGAATTATTATAATCCTTTCTAAAATTAGAAGATTCATCTTTAGTGTATATCCATTTGGAAATATGTTTGTTTTGGTGTAAAATTATATGTTTTACATCGTATGTAGCACTGTACATTAAAAGTCTAAAAAATCTAAAGAAAAAATAAGAAAAGTAGACTGATAATGAATAACTAAAAAGATGGAAGAAACTTTTTTCCTCGATAAAACTTCGAAATAAAAAAAGAGAGTAAAAATAAAGTATCACACCTAAAAACACACCAATTGTAGTTATTCCTACCTTGATTTTGAAGCTTTTTATATGTAATATTCCTTTATAAATAAAATTCATCTATATCCTTTTTCTTAAATAAGGGGTAACGTTTTGGCTTAACTAAGTAGCCTAAAACAACAAATTAATTATATGCTGACTTGTGCTTCCTGTTTTTTAATATTTAACCAATAATACTGTTTTTCTTGTTAAAAAGTATAGATTAGCTAAGACTTAAGAGAAGAAAATATGAAAATGTACAAAATTACAGATCCCAAAAAGCTTAAAGAATTAGCTGATAAGACAAAAAAGAATACTATTATTTCTACGGTAATAACACTTGTAATAATAGCGTCTATTACTGTTTATTTAATAGTAAGTGGAGAGAAAAAAGTTCCGGTGATACCTTTAACTTTAGTAGTGTTATTATTTGTTGTGCTTTTTTCATTAATGATAAAACAAGTAAACGATTTGCTGTATAAATTAGCAAAGTATAAATATGTTAGACTAGATAGTGCTTCTGTAACTATTGGTACAAGTGCAGAGTTTAAAGAAGAGCTTAATTTTATACAAAAACACTTATTTAGCCGTGTTAATAGGTTTGGTGCTCATAATGATAAAACATTTTATGCCAATAAAATAAAGTCAATACAGGATAAGAAAAATGCGGTACAAATAAAAGTTTCTGGGGTCGTTGGTAACGTTGTTGCAATACCAAAAGAAATAGATAACCTATCTGAAATTAAAGAAGAAATTGCCAGAATGATGCGGTCTTAGTGTTTCTGTTTTTTATGAAGTTCTAATTTTGTCAATCCAATCAATTAAGTTTTCCGGAGGTATATCATACCCAACAGCTTTTTTTCCGCTCCAGTTTAAACCAATTAGTTGTTTATGGGTTTTTAATACTTTTAACCAGTAATTGTAAAACGTATTTAAATCTATCTCTACGGGCTCAAAACCCTCATAAGCTTTAACCGTTTTTATAATTATTTCTGCTCTAGATTTACTAGACCAAAATGGCATAGCTCTAATGCCGTCTCCGTTTTTTGGCGCAGGAAACCCACCACTATCTTTTATAGTCCATACTTTGCCAGAAGAAGCTACATCTCTATAAAATATTGCGGCTTGTGAAGCAGATTGTGACATTTGTAATTGGTTTTGAGATTTATAAGTTTTAAAGAATAAACAGTTGATTTATTCTAATAATATGAAAGCTGATACTAACAATATATTTTATACGGCGTTACTGTAGGCTTTATGTATTTATTTTATTCTGATTCTTGAAAATATTCATAAGCAAATCCACCTATATCTCCATCATTTAATTGATTTCCTTTACTGTCCTTTACATCATAACGTTGCTGCACAAGTCCGCCAATAGAACCACTCTCTTCTAAACCTAAAAGAATACCGTAATAAGTGTCTGTAAGAGTACCATTTATAATATTTTGCATTATGGCGGTTTGACTTTTATCTAAATTGAGGGATTTGATTAGGAGTCCAACAGCGGAATCTGGATTATCAGATAAATAATCTTTTAATTGAGATTCTTTTTCTGTGTGAAAAGCTTTTACAAATTCTTCTGTATCCATTTTGTTTTCAGGTTGTTGGTTACGTTGTTTGTATGGTTAGTTACGTGTTTCAAGCAACTAATGTAGTAAATAATTACCAACCAATAAAGTCCATTAGTCCCCTAGCTTCGGGATTCATAAGTAGCAATTAATTTTACACGGTGTTAGCAATTGTTGATTTAATCCCACCAAACGTAGACTACATTTAATTCCGAATATTTTGGTTTTATATTTTGGATTATACTCCCCTTGTCAAATTCTACCTCGTCCGGTTTTAAATGCTCAGTTAATTCAGCAACTTCACTTTTTGATATTTTTCCTACGATGTATATCATATCTGAAAAAAACCATTCCGAATCGCGTAATTTTCCGTTTTCATAAATATTTATGTCTTTAATATTTACAAAGACATCCTCAACATTTTTATTCTTTAGTATTTTTTTAAAGACTGAATAGTATTCTGATAGTTTTGGTTTCTCAGTTAAGTTGGGGGCAATTGAAGAGATGTCATTGTTTCCGTCGAAAAAATCATCTACACTCATAAGAATTGGCTTTTCCAAACTCTCATAATTCATTAAATCATATTTTTCAACTGCTAAATTCCGCTTTTGCACATCGATTCCAGAGCTACAAGAAATCAATAGAAGTGCAATTAACGTTATTTTTATATAAGTTTTCATTTTGAATCCATTTGTGCCTAAAGTTTAATATAAAACACGAAGGGCAATAAAAAAAGTACTTTCATTTCCGTTTAACCTTTAGCTAAATATAACTATTTTGCTTTTCCTTTAAGTGCCAAATCTTTGATTTAGCACTAAGCCGTAATTTTTTTATACTCCGTTTATATGATACAGTTTTTTGTACCCTAATAAGTTTCTAAGATAAGTTTTTCAAAGCTTCAATAATTTCATCAGGCTCGGAACGTGTTCTGTAATCAACATTCACATAGCTCCATTTTACTATTCCGTCACTACCTAATACAAAAGTGGCTGGAATTGGTAATATACTATCATTACCATTATTTATTTTTTTTAAATCAAGATTACGGTCTACTCGCATATGTTCCATCAAAAATTCTGGAACTTCCCAAGCAACACCATATTTTGAGGCAACTTTTGCATCTTGATCAGATACTACAATAAAATCCATTTTACTAATTTCATCTTTTGTCATTGATCCGTCTGGTATTTCTGGACTAATGGCAATTAGTGTGGCTCCTAATTTAGTAATATCGCTTAACCTGTCTTGTAAAGCTCTAAGTTGTAAGTTGCAATATGGGCACCAACTACCACGATAAAATGAGATAACAACAGAACCTTTATCTAAAAAGGTAGATAAAGAAATTGATTTTCCTTGAGGATTAGGGAGCTCAAAATTTGGAGCTTCCTCTCCAATTTTAATAGCATTTTTTCCTTTTTGAAACTCTTTTGCTTCATTGATAATGTCATCAACACCTTTCATAAATGCGGGATTTTTTTTTCGCCCCATTGCAATTTTAGCTTCAGTTAGTTCTCTTAGTTTATTCATTCTTTTTATTTTCTTAGGACTAGTTATATCTCAAATTTTCTAGCATATGGTCTATTAGCCTTAGCCTGTTTTTTATACAATTGTTTGTTGTATATATATCAATACGGGTTATTATTGGTGGTAATAGTTGAAATAAAAATTCGTTTTAAGACTTTTTATTTAGTGTTCTAAAATGTTTAGTAATATGCTATTTCTCTTTCTATAATAAGAGTAAAAGATTCATTCTTGGATATAACTTTTTTTGTCCAATTTTTATACCGATCAAATTTGTATGAAAACTTATAGTAATCTTCCTTAATAATAGTCCCGAATTTTTTTTCTACGCTTATTTGGGTTAATTTATATCCGTATGTATTATACGTTAATTTGTTAGAAGTACTAACAGTTCCATCAAGATTAGATGTTTGCTCTTCTATATTTTGTTCTTTACTGTTAAACAAGTATATATTGTCAGAACTTGGTTCTCCATCTAAATAATATAGTATAACTATCTTTTTAGGGTTTTTGTATTCAGAAATTCTTAGAGATAGTTCTCCATTCGAGTCATATCTATTTTGTAGTTTAACTATTTTTTTTTGAGTATTATACTTGTATAATGTCTTTGTTTCTAAAGTACCACTTGGCAGAAAAACATTTTCTTCTGTTACCCTATTTTTTTTATCATATGTGTATTTTGTTATAGCATCTAAATGTATGTCACCGTTGGAGTAGGCCGTATAGTTTTTTAAAACAATTGGTTTGTTGTGTGAGTTGTACTCTCGAGTTTGCCTAAATTGTAGTTGTTCTTTTTTGCCATAATATTGATTTATTTCGGCTTTATTTCCTTGGTTATCAAAAGTAGTTTTAATTTTATTCTTTAGTCTATTGCCACTTTTATAAGTTTTTTCTTCGGTTAAGTATCCTTTCGTATTAAAGTTTTTAATACTATACTTATTATATTCTTTTTCACTCTTAACAGCAATTCCAAAACTATCTTTTGCCACAAAGTAAACTTCTTTAACAGACTTTACTTTTCCTTTAAAATCTAATAATTCTAGGTTATTTTTTGGCTTTTGGGCAAATACTAGCGTTGAGCAGCTAAGAATTAGAAATAGGGTTATGTTTTTCATTTATATTTTATAACGTCTCTGTATATGGTCCGTAGCGTATAAGTAGACGCTAACTTTTTGAATTTAGTACGAGCCTAATTTTTTATTCAGACTTAATATACCTAATTTTTAAATAATCACTCAAACTTGGGTCAACAAATTTGCTTTCACCAGTTTTTTTAAATTTTACTTCGTTATAATCGTGGTCTTTAAAAAATGGGCTGTTAAAAGCTTTATGAACATCTATTCCAAAAAAATCTAATTTCGCAACCAAATGTTCAAACTCATAGGTATCAGTCATTTTTTGTTTTGCAATTATGTAATTTCCGATTGAATTAAACAGGGCAGAATAACCTATACAATTTGCTTTTGTTACGCCATGGACCAAATTTGGATTACTCGATGCTTTTCCAAAAGTGAAGCTTAGTTTTTTACTTGTTATTTGATTACTTAACTCAATTATTTCATCAATATTCAGTATTTTATTTTTTAGTTCTTTGTCAATTGATTTCGTAAGCGTTTTGTTAGTTAGCGATATATTATTTCTGGTTTTTACTTGCGTATAGTGGACAGATTTTCGGTAAATAAATCCACGAAACAGAATTAGCAAAAGAGCTATAATTCCAATGTAACTAATTATTTTTTTTAGTCTCCTCAATCTTTTTTAATGGCTTGTAACGGTTAGTTAAGGAACGTATGGCAGGTGGTGAGCACTACGTTACTAGTTTGGCGGACTTTATAAATATACAAAGACCTTTCCGTTTAAACTCCAAAGACGGTATTACGTTTAGGCTTTGTTGGAAACAGTATTTTTTTGCGGACAGTTTATAGTATGTTTTTTAAATCCTATTTTCCTACAATTGCCATTATTTCAGCAGTATCATTATTTATGCGATAATATATACTGTCTGACCCACATACACATCTTCTATATCCGTTTTTTATAAAATCTACTGATTCAAATGAATATGGTCTTTGCGCAATTATGTCAAAATATTTAAAAAATGAATCAAAGTATTTGTCGGCTTGACTCATTCCAAATTTTTTAACACCGTAATGGTGAATTCTTATAAGGTCTTCTTTTGCAGAATTACTTAATTTGTATTTAGCCATTAAGCGTGGCTTTAGACTGCTTTAGTATTTCAGATTTAGAATCACTTGTAAATCCGCTCTTTTCAGCGTTATCTAGCTTAGAATTAATCCAGTCTATTTGAACTTGCTGGCTTCTTGCTTGTCTAATTAAATCATTTACAAGTTCACTTTTACTGGAGTATTCCTGATTGTCAACCTGTTCCTTTAACCACTCGTCATTTGGTTTTGTAAAAGATATGCTCTGTCTAGCCATTAGAAATATATTTTTGATGCTAATTTACACCAAAAACGAACCAATTACAAATTTTTCGATATTCTGACAGAAGTACTTTTGCTAAAAATTAAGGAGTTTTTAGTTGTTTTTATAACAGTAATTCTTAAGCAGTCTTTTGCTATTGCAAAATCTGGAAGGCCATATGATGAAACTTACGTTTCTATACTGCCTAGATAAATATAAAATAAATACAATAAAAAAAGCTCAAAGAACCAGTTTTAGAGTCTATGAGCTTACTATAATAATGCCTCAAATTAACGAAGAATTTGTTTGTTTTTTACCTCAGTTCTTTGTTGTGCACTGTTTTTATTTATCATTGAAACATTTTATAATATTTAATTCAGTTCCAATATAATTGATTTTTAAATAATGTTCTTCGTTTCCTTCTGCTATAATAATTACATTTACTTTTCCGGTTTTATCTTTCTCTATTCCAACAATATTTGCTGATTTAATTTCTTTACTTATGATTTTTTTGAAACAATCTGTTTTGTGAAATTCATTAATTGTATTTTCTTTCCCATTATACTCAGGATTTAAAATTAGTTCTAAGTTGTTTAAAGTTTTATCGAAAAATTTTTCAAGAAAAAATATTGATTTAAAATCAGTCTTGGATTTATAATTATTATTCAAAGTATCGGTCATTTCAATAATGATATTTTTATCCATACTTAAAGTATTCGGTTTGTAGTTTTTTCCGATTATGTATTGAGCCACAGAAGCAAAATTTTCAAAAGAACCTTTATTTTCTTTAAAAGGACTTTTTACTTTAATTAATAAATTTTTATTATCCTCAATTTCAATTGAATTTACACTTAGGTTTTCAGATAGTTGCTTTCTTATTTTTTGAAAATCCTCATCTTTGTTTACTCCGTAAGGGTCACAAGAAGTTAATAGCAGAACTGAAAATATTACAATTATTAAATACTGTTTATTCATCAAAATATTCTTTCAAGTGTGTTTTTTCTTAAATAGTGCACAACGTCGCGGCTATGGTTAGTACGGGATTAAAAAGCGATTAACTTTCGATTAAGCACTTAGCCAAAACTTTTTATTTTGTTTTATCTTTTTCTTTATAAAGCCAAATTTAAAAATTTGGCGGTCTTCGCAAATACACTAAACTTTGAGTAAAACACCAAAACGCTTATTAAATATAGCCCTTGTTGTATGCAGTGTTTCCTATTTTTTGAAATCTATTACGTTTAGTTTATCATCTTCATAATCAATTAAAATTTGTTTTGACGTTAAACCATATCCTGTTGGTATTGAAGATAGATTGTAAAGATTTAAGTATATTTCTTTTAAATCATCATCATCAAAATCATACACAACAAATTGAGGATACATTTCACCTAATTCTGTCAAATTTTTTATTTTGTGAGGGTAAGGAAGGTCAATCTCAAATGTTGGGAATTCTATCCATTTCTTTTTAGAAGAAAGCCGAATTCTAAGGTGGTAATAAGAATGAGCACCACCATTACTTATAAACTCTATTTCGTCTTTGTGCTTATCATTATCAATATCCCATAAGTTATATTGGTAAGTCAAAATATCTAGTTGAAGAGTCGAATCGTATTTATAAATTGCATATTGTTCATTAGGTATTTTTACAATAGGGATAGAATCAATTTGACTAAAAATATTCAAATAACTCAACCCAGATAATAATATTAAGATGATTTTTTTCATTGCATACAACGTTTCAGCTATAGTTAGTGCGGAGTAAAGGAAACCTTTTCGTTTCCGACTTCGGACTAAGCTAAAACTTTTTGTTTGTTTTTTATTTTTGTTTTCAAAAGACAAATCCAATAGATTTGGCGGTGTTGGTCGATATTCCTGGTTTATATCTTAAGCAGCTAAGCCCGTATTGTTTATAGGTTTTGTTGTAAAACGTTTTTTCTTTTTTCAATCTGATACGTTGTCGTTTTTGTATTTACCAGAATTGGACTTTATCAAAATGTAGGGTATTCCAATTATTAAAGCACCAAACATTACATAAGTCTCAATCTGAGGATTGTCCAACAACTTTGCCGCAAAATAACCTATTACTAATAGTACAGCCATTCCTAACATACCGTTCCACATTACGGTTGCTAATCCGTCCACATTATATTTGTTTTTCTCTTTTTCTGACATTGTATTGTATCCAGCAATCAGGAAATACATTTTTCCATATTTAATTAGAGCACCTAATAGAATAAATATTATTGCAACAATAATTGATTTCATAGATTTTGGTTAAAATGTTTTACAACTAGTCAGTAAACGCACATATTGCAGTTTGGTTACTAATTTTCCTACAATGTAAAACTATTTTTTATATCACAATTACGGAAATGTGTAATTGGGTATTATTTTAGTATAAATGGCATTATAAACACAAAAAAAATCTAGAGAAGCAAGCTCCCCTAGATTTTTTAAACTACTATAAAATTATGTTATTGGTGTGTTACATATTGTATACGCCACCGTTTATGTCTAGTGTTGCACCAGTTATAAAACCATCATACTCAGATGCTAAATATACTACAGCTCTGGCAACGTCATTTGTATGAATTCTAAATTAATATACTTTACCGCTTTCTTCAATAATTGTATGTAAAGAAGGACTGTTAAACTTATGAAGATCTATATGGTTGTTATCTAAAAAATTAGTTAGATGAGTTAGCGCATCTGCTTGTAAAACACCTATAGCAGCGGTTTTGTTTTCCTCAACAGCTTTTTCTTTAGATCCACCAAAAAACTGACTAAATTTTGAAGTAGGTACTACTTTACACGCCCTAAATTCTACAACTAGTTTAATTTCATCTGGTTGCACACGCGTACTTGGGTAAAGGTGTGGGTGAATATGAAGAATATCTTCTTTTTTATGATTTTTAAATGTAACCGAAAAATTCCAAGAATTGTCATCAACTATATCAGAATCGTTTTGGTTTTCTGGTGTAGCTTTGGTTAGTAATTTAAACCAATTTATACTTTTGTATTCTTCTAGTACCTCTTCTGGCGAAGAAACTATTTTCTCTATCTTTTTTTCATTAGACATAAAGTTTTCAAAGGAGACTAAATATTTTACCATTGTTTTTTTTGAGGTTTATGGGACTAATTTAGTAAATAAAACTGAGTAGAATTGGGATGCATTGAGATTCGTAAGTATGTGATTACTCGCAATTGATTTTTTAGGGTGTTGCGCGTAGACTTTTTATTTCGAGTTCGATTTTTCGATTAACTTTATTTTTTTACTCTTCCAATTTAGAATAACTCTATAATTTTTAAAAAAATCTGAACCAAATCTACGACCCAAATATTGCTCCGAATATACTTTTTGATTTTTTAAAATAGTATTTCCGAATTCCAATTCATTAATAATTCCTGAGTAAGATATTCTCTCATTATCTTGTTTTCCATAAATTCCAATAGCACCAGTTGTTTTAGATTTTGTAAAATCTGTAATTTTACCATTTTCTTTTTGCTTTTTAAATTCGGAAAAAGGTATAACTAGACCTCCATTATAGCCAAAATCAACATCAAAATTCCAAACTTTTTCGCCATTTATCTTACAGGCAATAGAAGGTATTCCTGCGTAACCAATAAATAGCTTATTTTCAATTATCTTTTCAGGTAAGCTTAATTTCGATTCATTATCAGTTATAGTAATTTGTTTATTATTAAAATCAATATCCCAAACAGCGTGTTGCATTAAACTAGAACCAATAAATCCGTCAATATTGAGAGAAGACCAAATTGGTACTGAATTAAAATCATTTATTAAGGCTACTGTTTCAATAAAATCTATTTTTCCAATTTGAATAGTTTCTATTCTGGTATATTTATTAGTTTGTTTTTTATTAAAAACATCAGAAACATTAACAGAGTCAATAACTTTTAAATTTAAACTTTGAGCAAGTTCTTTTGAGACAAGTGTTGGTGTTCCTGTATCTAAAAGAAAATTATAATTTTTATTGTTTATTTCTACAGGGATAATTATCCATCCATTTTTAACTTCGAAAGGTAAAGTTACTTTAAAGGCTCCTTGTTTTGTTTTACCTTCTTTAAAGTATTTTACGGCTTTACTAGTTGCACAACTGCTAATTAAAATTAATATTATTGAATAAATAAATATTCTTGTTATTTTCATATTTTTCAATTTTGTCTATGCAGTTTTAGCTTGTTGGTAACGTTAAATATATAGCAAGTAAGTCAGTAAAAAGTAATAACCTCTCAAGTTTGCACTTAGCCATCCCGACGCTACGGGATTTGTAAGTAGGCTTGCACTGGCAATAAATTATATATGGTATTGCCAACAGTATTTTTTTTAATAATAGATTGTCGTTTCAGATTTCGGAAATTTCATTTTAGTATTTCCAGGATAAAAACCATTCATAGTAGGTAAAAATTCCAGTTTTCTAATCATTTTTTCTTTCTCTATTTTTGAACTTGCTTTTTCACAATCTGTTATTACTTTTTTATAATTAACCTTGCCATTTGAAAGATTATAATCAAGATTAGAGTAATTATCACATTGTGATTCCATATATACTGTTGCTCTAATTAAATGAAAATCAGCATTTTGATATTTAAACGTATGCGTATAATTGAATGTTTTACGGTTTCCACCAAAATGATTAATTACAATACAGTTTTTTACAACTGAGATTCCTCTAAATGGTTCTCCCATCATCATTCCCTGTTCACTTGGTAATATTGCTCCGATAGATTTTTTCCAAATTTCCCATTTATCATTCTTCTTTTTGTAAATGAATATTTGTCTTTCAGTGCCTCTATCTAAATAAGTTTTCTTTTCTGTATCGTAAACTACAATTTTTTCAGATATTCCGTCTTTGTCTAAATCGCCTTCTGTTTCGCCAAGAATTTTAAACGAATTTGGTATTTTAATTAATTCAGATTGTTTGTTTTCTTGACTTTTACAACACACAAATGACATGATAAATATAACTAAAATGTATGTAGAGGTTCGTTTTTCCATATTGTTGGCAAGGTTTAGTATAAAACACGTAGGGCAGATGATAAGCACTACATTTTGGATTGTTACTAAGTCATCCCGACGCTTCGGGATTTATTTTGTTTTAATCTTTCATTTTAAAAGCCAAATCAAAAGATTTGGCGGACTTTATAAATATACGCAGACCTTAGCGTTTAAAACCTAAGCCCGTATTGTTTATAGGTTTTGTTGTATTCAGTTTTTACTCGCACAATTCACAGACGAAATTTGTAGTTAATTCTTCCGAAATCTTTTTCAAATTAATATCCACTTTAAAATATGCGTTATATTTTTCAAATTCTTCTTCAACATCCATTACAGCAATCTGTACAAGATATTTTCCGTTTTCAAGTGATTTTGAAAATTTTATTGGCCAACATTTATCATTTCTGAAATCTCCATCCTTACGGCAAATCATAGTAAATTCTGCATGCGAAAGGATTAATAGCTCGTCATTTTCGGATAATTCTATGGATTGCTCAATGACCTTATCGAATTCAGCAATGTCAACCTCTTTTTCCATTGAGAATTCCACCAATAAACTATCTCCGCCAGAATTTGTTATCGCGATGATTGAATTATCGAAAATCAATTGACTAATACCATCTGGAAAATCGTAATTAAATTCTTCATTCTTATACTTCCGCTTTAAGGAATTTGAAGATGCAATTATTAATACTCCTTCAGTAATTAATTTAAAATTGTCCTGCATTTTTTAAATTGAATACAACGTGATTGTATATGGTTAGTTACGTGTTTAAGCACTGAAGTTAGCAAAAAAAACCGAATAGAAAGTCCGCGAGTCCCGACGCTTCGGGATTCGTAAGTAGGCTTAAAACAAGCAATTAATTATACACGGTGTTGCCCACAGTATTTTAATTCGTTAATGTTAATTCAATTGCTAGCTGATTATATTTATTTCTATATTTCTTCATAGATTTATCATTATTTTTCCAGACTTTTCTCCATTTTCCTTGATTTAATCGCCAACTATTTTCATTTGTTTCAGCAGGAACAGTTCCAATTGCAGGTTCGTA
>NZ_JAMCOJ010000058.1 GCF_023476645.1 Cellulophaga sp. 20_2_10 | reverse complement strand
GGTCAAGTTTATTTTCTTGTCCAAAACTTACAATTCCGATTAAGGTCAATATGATTACTAATGCTTTTTTCAAATGTTGGGTAACGTTTATGTATAAGAATAGTTGCGGGTTTGTATGCGAGGATTTTCCGAAGGAAAATCAGACGTTACAAACCCGCAACGACCTTTGTTTTAGCACTAAATCGCAATTATTTTTATACGGTGTTACCAAACGTTTTTATTTCGTTTCTAAATTCAAATTATCAAGCACATTATTTAATTCCGCTAAAGAATTTTCCTCAATCAATTCCGTATTAATTCTCAATTCAGTTGAGTCAGTTTTTAGGATATAATCTCCAGCAAATTTTTTAATCCGCTTTATTTCATTCAGATTTATTTCTTTCGGAATCAAATGATTTTTTGAGATAATTCCGTTTTCTATTGTCAGATACTGTTTTTTGTTTTCAAAGAGATAAGTTCCGACATATAAAATTCCCATTAACAAATATCCATAATTAAAAAAATTCTCCGAATTAAAGATTACTGCTGTAGTTCCAAGAACTAACCACAGAATTCCGAAAATCAGATAATATTTCAGTCGTTTCTTTTTAAATCGTATTTTCATTTTTTCTCAAATGTTTGGTAACGTTT
>NZ_JAMCOJ010000057.1 GCF_023476645.1 Cellulophaga sp. 20_2_10 | reverse complement strand
CAACGTAATTGTATAAGGTTAGGTGCGTGGTTAAGAAACTAATTTAGTAAATAAAAACTGAATAGAAAATCCGAAGGGATTTTCGTAAACAAGCTAAAATTAGCACTTAATTTTATACGGTGTTACCCAACGTTTTTTATTCGTTTTTCGTTATAAATCGGTTTCTTATTAAATTCCATTTATTTTCTTTTCGGTCAAATACAAAACGGATATCAGGTTGATAACCATCCGTTCCTCCACAACCAACTGAAAATTCCGCTTTTTTAAATCGGATTCCACGTTGAAAAAATATTCCTCTTTTCGCAGTAACAGAAACGTCTCCAAAAATTATGTCAATCGTATCTTTCGCAACTATTTTGTGATTCAGTCGAATTATGTTAATCGTTTTTTTCTTTTTAATCGACAAATCAATTAGTTCCTCGTTAGTTAAAAATTTAATTCGGTCAGAAACATTTAATTCCGCAATCCTTTTTCCATAACCACTCATTTCCACGTAATTCCAGCCACTTCCTAAAATCAAATCAATCCGACTATTTAATGCTCTAACATAAAGACTATCTAATTCAGTCGGTTCGATTGAATTCATTCCGTTTTCATTTTGGTCAAGTTTATTTTCTTGTCCAAAACTTACAATTCCGATTAAGGTCAATATGATTACTAATGCTTTTTTCAAATGTTGGGTAACGTTT
>NZ_JAMCOJ010000056.1 GCF_023476645.1 Cellulophaga sp. 20_2_10 | reverse complement strand
TAACGTTTTAGCTATGAACAGTACGGGAGCAAACTAGCGTTTGCTTTCCTCCACGCACATAGCAAAATCTTTTGGTTTTGTTTTTTCTTTTTTTGTTCAAAAGCGAAATCCCAAAGATTTCGCGACCTCATAAATATACACAGACTTTAGCGTTTAAGCTCGAAGCCCGTATTGTTTATAGGTTGTGTTGTAACAAGTTTTATTACCCAGCTTGGTGTCCGTCAACGATAGTTATTTTATCAACAATTCCATCATATAGGTCGCAAACAATATATGGTCCATTAGCAATTTTCATTATAAAGCTATCTTTGTCAATTCCATTTTCTGCTTTCCAATTCAATTGAAGGTGATTTATGAGTCCGATTATTCTATGAATTTTGCATTTGGATTTTATTTTGAAATCTTCAAAGAGTGAAATGTCATGTTTTTTCCATTCTAAATTCTTAAACATAATTGGTTTGTCAAGAAATTTAAATTCAATAGCCATTTCGTTAATTATTTTATCGGCGAATCCGTAACGATATGCTCCGTAATGTAGATACCCATATTCTTTCTCGCCGCTGATATTCGTCGGCTCGCCCAATATTGAATTTGCTTCATCAATCGTCATTCCCATTATAACTCCTTTAAGAGTTTTTCCTCCTTTTAAAAATTCAATCATATTTAGTTATAAATGGTTCTTCAAAATTTGTTACAACGT
>NZ_JAMCOJ010000055.1 GCF_023476645.1 Cellulophaga sp. 20_2_10 | reverse complement strand
GCAAGTAATTGTTTCTGAAACTACCATTTCAGATGCTCCTGCACCTCCTTCTCCTGCAGGAAGCCAATCTATAGTTTCTTGTTGGCCATTATTTAAATCCTGAGAACTTACACCAGTACTTTGCTCTCTGCAAGACAAGGTGTATCTTATAGATTTTACATAAAACACTCCATCTTGTTCTAATCCAAAATATTGAACATTTGTTATAGTACAGGTCTTACCTGCTTTAGAAGCTGTTTTCTTTTCTTCTATCTCGCCATCTCTTAATTCTGTAGATAGGTAAAAATTACCCTGATCATCATAAAAATTTACCGTACCAGAGAAATTTTTAAATTCTCCACTATTACCTTTCTCTAGCCATTCTTGGTTTGGCTCATGCCGTATTATGTTTGCCTCTACAGAACTACCGTTCACTTTCATGGTTAACATATCCATATAATTATTACCCTTGTTCTTTGATAAACCAAAGGTGTAAATCATATCTCCATCATTATTTTTTAATTTTTTAATATTACTCTCAACAATATTGCCAAAATTGTTTCCTTTATCTTTTGAGGAAAGGTTTCTTTGTAATAAATTAGATTGTGCTTCTAATGCTTTTAACTTTACAATTTCAGGAAGATCTGTAAAACTAACTAGCTGTTCTTGAAGCTCTAATTGAGGTGCAACCTCTACAGCTGTTGTTTCTTCTTTTTGACAATTAGTAATAAGGAAAACAGTAATAACTAAAAGTACTACAGGTTTTAAATAATTTATAATTTTTT
>NZ_JAMCOJ010000054.1 GCF_023476645.1 Cellulophaga sp. 20_2_10 | reverse complement strand
AAGCTCTTGCTGCGCGGGATAACAGTTTGATAAATCAACCTGTTTCCTAAATTATTAAAGAAAAAACTTGTTTTTTAACACAGTACCTAAGCGTAGTGCGGAGGCAAGGAAACTTTTCGTTTCCGTCTGCGCACGAAGCTAAAGCTTATTGTTTCGATTTATTTTTTCTTGTCTAAAGCTAAATCCATAAGATTTAGCGACTTCATAAATATACACAGACCTTTCCGTTTAAACACTAAGTCCGCATTGCGTTTAGGCTTTGTTAGCCAACGTTTTTTATTCACAATTACTAGAATTCAGTCGCTTAATAAATCCGTTCCAGAGTTCTTTTGGCTTTTCAAAATTTAGACTTTTATTAATTGGCTCTAGATTAATACTCCTATTCGCCTCCAAAAGCTTCAATTCAATTTTGTTTAGTCCAATATATTTTATCTCTGCTGTTGCGGAATCCCTCCATTCTCCAAACGTTTCAAAGTAGAGGGTGTCATTTTTAACTTCTATTTTTCTCCATTCAGATAACGATACCCATTCACTTTCCGATGCCATTCTCATTGAGTCCTTTTTAAAGTAAACCTCAGAGTATTCTCCGTTAAAACAAACAGAATAATTTCCATCAAGATTTCGGTCATTTCGACAACCACAAAGTATCATAAAAAATAAAATGGCTATTATTTTGTAGAGTTTCATTAAAATGTTTGCTAACGGATTAGGCTATGGTTAGTACGGGAGTTAACAAGCGATTAATTTGCGATTAAGCATCTAGCCAAAACTTTTTATTTTGCTT
>NZ_JAMCOJ010000053.1 GCF_023476645.1 Cellulophaga sp. 20_2_10 | reverse complement strand
GTTGTAAGCAATTTAAATCAACATTATAAGAACAATGAAATTTCTAAATATTTTTGCTTTTCTAGTACTAATCCATACCACAAATGGACAGCAACTGAACGCAGAATATTCCGAATTGAAAAAAACTATGCTGGAATCCAAAACGGAATTACTAATTGAATATAGTTCGGATTGTATTGGAGGGGAATTTATCACTCTTGGAGAAGTTGGAGACTGTGAATATGAAAATCCATTCTATTTGTTCTGGATAAAAGAAGATAAATACTATAAACGAAAATTTACCAATTGCGATATTTTCAAAGTCATTGAAATGGAAGAGTCTCGCTTTTTAGAATGCGTTAGGGAAAATTTGAGTCTGATTGAAAAGTCCGAAATTATGCCTGTTATTCATAAATCTAAAAAAACATTGGAAGGTGGTGTTGAAGAAGAAACAATTATCGAAACGGAACTTAGTCATTACTGTGAATCTAAATTCATTTTTCATACCAAATCAGATGAAATAGAAAAGAACATTATAGATTATTATTTGGACACTAAAATGATTGACGAAAATACACCTAATGATAATTATGAATTAAATAACAAATCAATTCTGAATGCTATTTTCAATCTAGTTAGGAAAGAGACGGAATAAAAACTGCTTACAACAAAGCCTAAACGTAATGCGGACTTTAGGGCTAAACCGAAAGGTCTGTGTATATTTATGAAGTCGCTAAATCTTATGGATTAAGCTTTGAACAAGAAAAATAAAACTAAACAATAAGCTTTAGCTTCGTGCGCAGACGGAAACGAAAAGTTTCCTTGCCTCCGCACTACGCTTAGCCCAGCCGTT
>NZ_JAMCOJ010000052.1 GCF_023476645.1 Cellulophaga sp. 20_2_10 | reverse complement strand
TTTTTCCAGACTTTTCTCCATTTTCCTTGATTTAATCGCCAACTATTTTCATTTGTTTCAGCAGGAACAGTTCCAATTGCAGGTTCGTAAGAAGTTCCAATTAATTTTTTTCTTGAACCTTGCATGGTATAATTATATTCGTGTCTATTTTCTTCAATTATCAGCCACTCAATCGCAACAAAAAAGCCTTTTTCGGGAAATTCTATATTTAATTCTGAAAGGTCAATTTCCGTAGTTTTTTTTCCTTTTTTAGCTATTCCAATTATATTTTCATTATAGATATAATTTTCAGGTTCTCCTTTTTCATTTACTCCATAAAGTCTAATATTAAACTTTGAATTTTTCACGTCACTATTTGTCAATATTCTTAACTTTTTAAGATAAGGTATCTTTTCATATTTTGTTTTACATTCAAAAAATTTAGCTGAAATCCAAGGTTGTGTTCCGCAAGCAAAATAACTATTGATTTTAGATTTTTTAAACTCTCCAATTGTCAATTCTTGAGATAATTTTTTAGAATTGATAATAATTTCATCTAATTCAGTAATTAAAGGTTTTAACTCTAAAACATTTTTAATCGAATCAGATATTATTTTTTTTGTTTGAAATCCAATTGCAGAAAATAGAATAACTTTCGTTCCATTAATTTTTAATTCAAACTCTCCTTTTTCATTAGATGTTGTTCCAATGTTTTCGTTTTCCACCCAAATATTTACGTAAGGTATTTTTTCTTTCGTATCGCTGTCAATTATTACCGATTTTAATTGACTAAAACAAAGGTTTGAAACTAGTAAAATTGTTATAGCAAGTAGCTTTTTCATATTGTGGGCAACG
>NZ_JAMCOJ010000051.1 GCF_023476645.1 Cellulophaga sp. 20_2_10 | reverse complement strand
CCCATTATAACTCCTTTAAGAGTTTTTCCTCCTTTTAAAAATTCAATCATATTTAGTTATAAATGGTTCTTCAAAATTTGTTACAACGTCTCGACTATGGTTAGTACGGGAATTATAAAGCGATTAATTTCCTATTAAGCACTTAGCCAAAACTTTTTATTTTGTTTTATATTTTTTGTTCTAAAGCCAAATAAAAAGTTTTGGCGGACTTAGTTTAAAAGCACTAAACTTTGGATTAAGAACCAAAACCCGTATTAATTATAGCCATTGTTGGCTGTAGTTTTTATTCTATTTCAAATTTGTAATCATTAATTTTTTTCCAATCATTAAATTCAGCAATATTCAATAAGAATTCAATTAGTTTGTCTCCATTTGGAGGTGTGCCTAAAAATATGCTTTTCCTTATTTCGTTATTTGTATGAATTAAAAAGTAAAACTGTGCTAAATCCTTACGAATTATTTTTTCTCCATTTGAAAATTTATTTTTTGGATATTTATGTACTGAAGCCTTTAAGGTTATATTTTTTAAATATTCAAGATTACTTTTATTCAAGGTACCTTGAATAATCTCGAATCCTCCAAATACGCTTTCATATTTGTGTGTAAAAATTCCATTTTCTTTTATCTCAGTAATATTCTCTTCACAGTTTTTACAATCTAAATTTCCTGGATAATAAATTATTGATAATTTAGAAATATTTTTATTTATCCAATTACTTTTAATATCTGTTTGTCCAAAAAGATTAGTTAAGATAAAGAAACTAATTATTGATATAATCTTGATTTTCATTTTTTTTATAATTACAGCCAACGGTTGGGCTCGTATGTTTGGTTCTTAGTTTGAAGATACTATAATTATATAAATAAAAGAGATTATAAAGGAGAGAGATTTAGAGGT
>NZ_JAMCOJ010000050.1 GCF_023476645.1 Cellulophaga sp. 20_2_10 | reverse complement strand
GGTCAAGTTTATTTTCTTGTCCAAAACTTACAATTCCGATTAAGGTCAATATGATTACTAATGCTTTTTTCAAATGTTGGGTAACGTTTTTGTATAAGAAAAGTTGCGTGGTTTAAGCACTAAAGTTAGCAAATAAATCACGGATAGAAAGTCCGCGAGGACTTTCGTAAATTGGCTTTTACCAGCAATTTTTTTTATACGGTGTTAGGTGTAGTTTTTTATTTTCAGTTTCTTATGGTTATTCTTTTTGTCCAAGTTTTCGACCGCTTATCTCCTTCAAATAGAGAAATTATTACTTCTCCTTCTCTTTGAAATACTAATTCCATATCCGCAGAACCGGATTCTGCATCGAACTCCTGTCTTCCTCCATTTTCAGGTTCATATGTTTTCGCTGTCCAATTTCGTATTCTTCCAATTGAAAAAACCCAAGATGCATCATTATCTTGTTTATGAACTATTTTTGGTCCTTTTAATTCTATTAGTAATTTTTCATTTTTAGGAATAATGGCTGTTAAGGAAACTTTCTCACCTTTCTTGATACTTAATATTGAATTTGCAAGTATATTTCTGCCATTTTTCCCCATTTCAGGATACTTAAACTCATCGATAACATCAGCTAAAGGATTTTCTTGTTTTTGTTTTCCTCTTTCTTTTAATATTTCTATTCTCTCCTTATAAAATAGAGTTGCAAAACCCCAACCTGCAGCAAAAAAGATTGTTGCAATTGAAACTACTTTCCAAATATTTTCAATAATCCAATCCCAGTTTTCTTTTATAAAATCCATATTAATATTTCGATTTGTAGAACATTTTTTTAATTACACCTAACGGCTCGGCTATGATTAGTGCGGGGCGGAAATCCGTTTGATTTCCAGCTACGCACAAAGCAAAACCTTATGGTTTTGTGTTTTTCT
>NZ_JAMCOJ010000005.1 GCF_023476645.1 Cellulophaga sp. 20_2_10 | reverse complement strand
TTTGAAAAAGTAATGGGAAGCAATTACTCTTCAGAAGACGATGATTATTACAAAGATAAACCTATAAGTTTTCAGGCTAAATGGTTAGGGAAAATGTATAATCTCGATAAAACAAATGGTATAGACAATAGGCCTAGAATGGTTTATAGCATCGCCATAAAACTATCTGATGATACCGAGTTTTTAAAAAACAGAAAAGAGGGATATACATCTAGGTTAAAGCTAAGGGATTCCTCATTTTATAATTTACCCACCTTGGAAGGATATGTGCTTATTGACGGCCAACTTATTAATACGAATACAAAAATTAAAGACTTTAACCAAAATAGAAAAAATAATAAATTGCCCTTATATACACCATTGTTAGGTATGGCAATTTCCCAGGGAATAACCTATGGAAAAAGTTATTGTCTACCTGCATATAATAGTATTGGTTATACAAATGTTACTTTACTTTACAATGATGAAAACTATTTAGAAAAGAATTACAAGGTAACTACTATAAAAGAAGTTCGCTATAATTATCAACAGCCTTATTAATGAGCAAAATAATTAGCATTCTAATAATGGTATCTCTTCTTACGGCCTGCAATGGTATAAAAAAAGAGAACCTTCTTGCTGCAGATACTAATGATACAGTCCTAAATTTTCAAGACGCTTTAGAAAGTTATAAGGCACAAGAGCATCGTTTTGAAATTAAAGCTTGTAAATTGTATTATAATGAACAACATGTGGTCTTAGATAGTCTTCATCTTTTTGAAAAAGTAATGGGAAGCAATTACTCTTCAGAAGACGATGATTATTACAAAGATAAACCTATAAGTTTTCAGGCTAAATGGTTAGGAAAAAGACCTAATCTAGAAGAAACAAATGGTATAGACAATAGGCCTAGAATGGTGGCAAGCATCGCCATAAAATTATCTGATGATACCGAGGTTTTAAAGGATATAGCAGATGGTTATGAATCTATGGTGTCAGAAAGAGAAGCTGCATTTATCAATTTACCCACCTTAGAAGGATATGTGCTTATTGACGGCCAACTTATTAATGCGAATACAAAAATTAAAGACTTTAATAAAAACAGAAAAAATAATAAATTGCCATTATATACACCATTTTTAGGTCAAGGAAGATCTCAAGGAATTTGGTATGGGCAAAGTTATTGTAAACCGGCATATAATGGAGTTGGTTTAACAGAAATTACACTTTTTTATAATGATGAAAACTATTTAGAAAAGAATTACAAGGTAACTACTATAAAAGAAGTTCGCTATAATTATGAACAGCCATACTAATGAGTAAAATAATAACTATTACAAACGCCTGTTTGTAAAGAGTGCTGAGTATAAGTAAAAACAACGAAAGCTATCTAATAATTTAGGTCTACTTTTTTATATAAATCTAATACTACGCTTTAAGTTTCTTCCTATTGTTTATTTTTTGCTTGTAGAACTCTTTATTCGCTACATAAATGGTTTTATGTACCAAGCAAAAAGTAGTAGCACCATCTGCACTTTTTATTTCTGTAGTTTTTTTAATCTCAATTTCATTTTCTGTGACTATACGGTTTTTAATATCTTGTAGTTCTTCTTCGGTATAGTTAAAAACAGCATATACGTTCTCTTTTGCGGGTTTTTTAAAACGTATATCTGCGGCTTTATCCCAAACTACATAATCATCACCAATTAAATACAATAACTGTATCATTGGTATTGGGTCTACGGCAGAAAATAAACTACCACCAAAAATAGAATTCACATAGTTTCTGTTTTTCCAACTAATAGGAATCTTCACTTTTATGTGTAATAAATCTTTAGTAATTTCAATTATTTTACCCGTACTTCTTTTGTACATGGGCGAATAATTAAATCCGTATTTAAAAAGTATATGTTTAGAAAATATTTTTTGACCAACACTGGCCATTTTTTGGTAAACAGACATAATGTTTTATATAAAATCTACTTTAAATAATCGTTGTATTTAGTCGTATTATTAAGCAATTCTGTAGCAGTTAAAATAGCATCATCTTGCGTTAAGTAGTACTCGTACAAACCTTCTTTATAAAAATATCGTTTTACAATTTCGTCTTCAATATTTTTTACAATTTCATCTTTATACTTATCTAAAGCTTTAATTTTATTTTTATTAATATCAACTAAAAGGCTTTTGTATTTTTCTTGTATCTCTTCACCAAAAATAGCACTGTCATTACTGTTTATAGCAGCAGTTAATGCTTTTTCTGTTTCGGTTTCAAAAGAAAAATTAGATTCTTTTACAAACTCTTTAAAGGCCGTAAAATTTGCATCAGTAAAATTAAAATCTGCAATAGTATTTACGTTGTTGTTGTAATAGTAGTTGGTAGCATAGTCAAAAATAACATTGTTTAAAAGTAATGCCTTAGTAAGTGCATTGGTTTTAGCAGCGTCAATTTGTATTTCTGGTAAAACACCACCTCCATCTTGTACTTTACGTCCATTTTTGGTTTTAAAATCGTTAAACGTAGTGTTTTTAACAGCTTTGCCATCTGCATCTCTATGCCAGTAATCTAAAGATTGTATACATCTACCAGAAGGTGTGTAGTACCTAGAAATGGTTACTTTAAGTTGCGTGCCATAGGTAAGTTTAAGTGGTCTTTGTACCAAACCTTTACCAAAACTACGTGCACCTACAATTACGGCTCTATCTAAATCTTGTAAGCTACCAGAAACAATTTCACTGGCAGATGCACTAGAACCATTTACAAGCACAACCAAGGGTATTTCTGTATCTACCGCTGCGTTTCTTGTTTTGTATATTTTATTAAACTTTTTAACCTTAGATTTTGTGGTTACAATAAGCTCTCCTCTAGGAACAAATAAATTGGTAACATTTATAGCTTCAGACAATAAACCACCAGGATTTCCTCTTAAATCTAATATTATTTTTTTTGCGCCTTCGTTTTTTAAATTAACCAAAGCTTCTTTTGTTTGCGAAGATGCTTTTTGGTTAAACTTATTTAATACAATATAACCCGTTGTTGCGTCTACCATTTTATAAAAGGGTACTGCATCTACGTCTATATCTTCTCTGTTTATTGTAGTGGTGTTTGTTTTGTCTTGCCTCTTATAAACTACACTTATACCAGTATTACTAGCTCCTTTAAGTAGTTCTGTTGCATCATCTTTAAAAGTTGCAACATCTGTATCGCCAATCTTTATAATTTCATCTCCAGCCTTTAAACCAGCTTTATCTGCGGGCGAATCTTTATAGGCTTCTATAATTAGCATTTTGTCTTTGTACGTACGTACAACAGCACCAATACCAGAATATTTACCAGCATTGTTAATTCGGTAAGCCTCTACATCTTGTTCATTTAAAAAACGAGTATAAGGATCTAAACCATTTAGCATATTTTTAATGGCGTTATCCATTAACTCAGCCGGATTGGTTTCATCCACATAATTCATATTAAGCTCCTTAAAAAGCGTAGTAAAGATCTCTATTTGCTTCGCTATTTCAAAAAAATCGCCTTTAAAACTACTTGCTCCAAGTAAAATACAAACAGCAAAAAACGGAATTATTATTTTCTTTTTAAATAGCTTCTTCATTGGTTACTTTCTTATAAAATTTGGTAAGCGCCTCTATTATAGATTTCTCTACCTCTGCATAATCTGGCTTCTTTTTACCAAGATATAAAAATAGTAACGCAAAATCTTGATCTATGTTGTTAAAAACAATGTGTTTATTAAGCCTATACGCTTCTCGTAATAATCTTTTAATTCTATTGCGGTCTACAGCGCTTTTAAAATTACGCTTAGGCACAGTAACACCAACGTTTAAAGAGGTGTTTTCTAAACTACACGGTACGTAAATTAATTTTACAGGAAAGCTAGATACACTTTTACCATCTTTAAATAACTCCTCTATTAATTTCTTGCTTTTAAGTTTTTCTTTCTTTGGGTAAGAAAAATTAGGAGTAGTAGTATCTGCTAGGGTAGGCATTAAAGATGTATTAGTTAATTATTTTAAATGGATAAGATAACAGTGCACTTTGTATCTCGTTTTTTAAACAGAAACAAAGGTATTATAAAGATACTATTTTTAACTGTTTATTGTTTTTTATATCTAGTTTGATGTAATTTATGTGCACAAAAAAATCCGTTTAAAGAAAAACTCTAAACGGATTTTTAAAAATTAAAAGGAAGATTTACTCTGCCTCGTAAACATTATTTTCTTTGTTCACATCTGCCATAAGGTTAGATGGATCTAAAACAATTGCTTTTATACTTGCTTTTGGCTTGTTAATAGTAAAGCTATAGTTAGAGTTTGCCCAAGGCCAATCTGGTAATACAGTTCTTTTTAAATCTGTATATGGGTTTTCTTTTTCACCACGCATCATACGTAATGGGGCATAAAATGTTTCTTTTGTACCATCTGTGTAAACAACTAAAACATCTATAGGCATTGGCATTAAACCAATTCTTTCTAAAGACACGGTAGACGTATTATTAGCCTCTGTAACTTCTTTAATACCGTAATCTATAGTATTTGTAGTTTGTGTCCAGTCTGTTAAATACCAGTCTAGTTCCATACCAGAAACTTTCTCTGCTGTTCTTTTAATATCGTTAGGTGTTGGATGCTTAAATTTAAAATCTTCATAGTATTTATGAATCGTTTTTATTAAGTTCTCTTGTCCAATAATGTATCCTAATTGAGATAAAAAGATAGATCCTTTACTGTAAGCAGCAATGCTATAAGGCATATTTTCGTGGTAGCGATCTGCGTGTGTAGTTTGTGGTTGTTCTTTACCAGTACTTACCAAATAGTAATACCCGCGGTAAGACCCCTCAAAAGGGTTGTCTTTTTTCTGATCCATAACCTCGTTCATACATAAAGAAGAGATAAAAGTTGTAAACCCTTCATCCATCCACTCGTGTTTAGCTTCATTACTAGCTAATACGTGCTGAAACCAAGAGTGAGCCATTTCATGTGCAGTTGTACCTGCAAGGCTACCAAACTTTTTGCCACCAGCAATTAAAGTACTCATAGCGTACTCCATACCACCATCTCCACCTTGTATAATAGAGTATTGTTTGTATGGGTATTCGCCAATGTTTTTATTAAAAAACTGCATCATCTCTGCAGCTTTAGGTTGTAGTTTTTCCCAGTTAGCTTTAGTTTCTGCATCATCACCTTGGTATAAAAAGTGTAATAACGGACCATTTTCTACTTGTAAAGTATCATGAATATAATCTGGATCTGCAGCCCACATAAAGTCGTGTACCATTGGAGCTTTAAAGTGCCAAGTTAATTTTTTTCCACGTTGCTTTTTTACCTTAGTTCCAGGAGCTTCATAACCGTGCCCTATTTCATTCGCGTTTTGTAAGTAACCAGTACCGCCAACAACGTAATCTTTATCTATGGTAAGTTTTACATCAAAATCTCCCCAAACACCATGAAATTCTCTTGCGATGTAAGGATCTGCGTGCCAACCTTCAAAATCATATTCAGCTAACTTTGGATACCACTGTGTCATAGATAAGGATACACCATCATTACTATTGCGACCAGATCTACGTACTTGTAAAGGAACCTGACCTTTAAAAACCATATTAAAAGTGGTTTTAGCACCAGGAGCAATTGGCTTAGCTAATTCTACCACTAAAACAGTACCTTCTACATTGTATTTTACAGCTGTACCATCTTGTGTTAAAGACGAAACTTTAATAAAACCAATTTCATCTTCTTTTAACGTTTCAATTCTACTGTTTTTATCTTTGTCTGTCATTCTTCCATCAGGATCAGAAATACTATGCAAACGTGCATCCATCTCACTACCTGGTTGAAAAGCATTAAAATACAAATGATAATACACACGTGTTAACTCATCTGGTGAGTTGTTTGTGTATACTAATTTCTGTGTACCATCATACTGGTAATTTTCAACATTCATATCTATATCCATAGAATAGTCTACATGTTGTTGCCAATACGAACTATTCTGCGCAGATAAAGGAGAAAGCAGCGTTACAAACGCTGCTACTCCTGCAATTAATAATTTTTTCATATTTATAATTTTACTTGTCCTTTAGAAACACTTTCAGCTAATAAAAGTGCATTGTATAAATTTACCATTTTACCAGAAGTAGATAAATTATCTAATGTATTACTATTAGAAGGGTCACCACCAACAACAACCTTAGTTTTTGTAGGTATACCAGACTGCATAATAATTTTTTTAACTTGTGCAGCTGTTAATTTAGGGTACTGAGAACGAATTACTGCAGCAACACCAGCAACAGCAGGAGATGCCATAGAAGTACCGCCCATAAACTCATATTTACTACCTGGTACTGTAGAGTAAATTGCTGCACCTGGAGCAAAAACATCTACATTAATTTTACCATAGTTAGAGAAATCTGCAACCATTGTAGAACCATATTTGCTAGCTAAAGCGCCAACTGTAATTACGTTATCTGCAAATTCTGGACCATTTTTAATTTGGTCGTTAGGGTAGTTAGGATTGTTTTCATAATCATCTAAATCTGCACCATCGTTACCAGCAGCGTGTATAAAAAGAACATCTTTTTCTGCAGCGTATTTTAAAGCTTCGTAAACCCATTCTGCTTTTGGAGAAAATGCTTTACCAAAACTAGCGTTTATAACTTTAGCTCCGTTATCTACTGCGTAACGTATACCTAAAGCAATATCTTTATCGTACTCATCACCATTAGGCACAGCTCTAACGCTCATTAACTCAACATTGCTAGCAACACCATTAGCACCTTTACCGTTATTACGCTCTGCAGCAATAATACCAGCAACGTGTGTACCGTGACTTTCACTATCTATAGTGTTCATTGGGTTACCATTACCGTATTTAGTATCTGTAAGGTCGTAAGGGTTATCACCAACTGGTTTTCTACCATCAAAATCTTTATTTAAGTTGTAGTTTACTTGGTCTGTAAAGTATGTAATACCACCAGTAATGCTTTCTATAGCTTCAGGAATAGAAGGGCTAAAAGAATACATTTGGTTTAATGCGGCAAGGTTACGTTGCATTGCCTCATCTGTAGCTGTAATACCAGCTATATCTTCTTTTGTGTAGCTGTCTTTACCTAATTCTTTTTTAACAGCAGCATCTGCATTTTTTACAGTTTGTAAAATTTGCTCATATCTTTGTTTACTTGCTAAAGCCTCTTCATAATCAGGCTGAATTTTAGCCTTAGCTTTTGCTTGTAAAGCAGCATCACCTAGGTTTAATCTTAAAATTCTAGCAGCTTCTAGTTGTTCATTATAAGAATTTCCTAAAAAGTTATAGCCGTGAACATCATCAATAAAACCGTTATTATCATCATCTATATTATTTCCAGGAATTTCTTTTGTATTTGTCCATAAGACATTTTTAAGGTCTTCATGATTTAAATCCATTCCAGAATCCATAACAGCAACAATAACTTTGGTTCCTTTTTTGTTGCCAATAAGTTCTTTGTATGCTTTATCTACACTCATTCCTGGTATAGTGTCTGTTGCAAGATCTGCATGACCCCAGTTTTGTTTTTGTTGTTCTGTTAGTTCAGATACTTTTAATGGCAAAGCATCTATATTATCTACAGGAGTAGAAACTAAAGCAGGAGCAGATCCACAGCTAGCCATTATTAAGGCAATAGTAGATAAGCTTAAAACAGATTTTGTTATTCTGATATTCATATTGAGTTAATTTAATTTGTATTTTTTAATTGCGTCTAAAATTACTAATTTCTTAGTAAATGATTCATATAGTTAAGTTTATAGTATTCTCCTTACTTAAAGAGCTCGTTAAATGTGAAAACTTCATGTAAGCGCACTCCTTTTTCTGTGTGTTTTACAGTACATATTTCATTATGTGCATCATGCTCTAAAACCAAATGATAATTATTATCTGCAGCTGTGTTTAAAAACACTTCTTTTTCAGACAAGGTTAACAACGGTCTAGTATCAAAACCCATAACGTAGGGTAGTGGTATATGACCAACAGTTGGTAATAAATCTGCCATAAAAACCAAAGTTTTTCCTTTGTACTGTATATGTGGTATCATTTGTTTTTCTGTATGCCCATCCGCATAAAAAATACCAAAACCAAGTTCAGACTCAGCTTCAAATTGATGCTGATTTGGTTTTAAAAAGTGTAACTGTCCGCTTTCTTGCATGGGTAGTATGTTTTCAGTTAAAAACGATGCTTTTTCGCGTGCATTAGGTTTAGTTGCCCAGTTCCAATGATTTTCATTGGTCCAAAACTTCGCATTTTTAAAAGCAACTTGGTACCCCGTATGGTCTTTGTTCCAAATAGCGCAGCCGCCAGAATGGTCAAAATGTAAGTGTGTTAAAAAAACGTCAGTAATATCATCCTTACTAAAACCTAACTTTTTTAAAGACTTGTCTAACGTATGGTCTCCCCACATATAGTAATACCCAAAAAACTTGTCGGATTGTTTGTTGCCCATACCAGTATCTATTAATATAAGCCTGTTACCATCTTCTATTAATAAACAACGGCCAGCAATATCTATCATATTATTAGCATCTGCCGGGTTGGTTCTTGTCCATATAGCTTTAGGAACAACACCAAACATTGCACCACCATCTAACTTAAAATTTCCTGTTTCTATTGGGTAAATCTTCATAAATACAAAATTAGGTAAAGTAATATGTTTATATGATGCTATTTTATGTTAACATTATTGTAAAATTTGATGTAATTGCTTACCAAAATATAGCATTGCTTTTACTTCTTGTACACTAAGTAAACGTTCTTTTTTTATAATTAACAGTGCAGACCCATTACATTCTATGTGGTAATAAGGATTACTTTCTAAAAAAAGAATAAGTTCATCTGTAAATAATTGTTGTATTTGTGATGGTTTTTCGCCACTTAGGTAAAACCTGCGGTTAAAATCTGGATGGTTCTTTATACTTAATTCCTTAAAACCAGCTAAGCTATAAAGGTATTTTATAAGTCCTTCTTTGTCTAAAGTAAAAACAGGAACTTCCCTATCTAGTTTTATATGTAAAACGGTTGTTTTTATAACTTCTCTGGCGATAAAGGCGCCTTCAGTAAACTCTACATCCATAAGAGCAACTTTGTTGTTCTTTGCTTTAAGTTGATTGTAGAAATAACGTATTTCTCTACTTTTAAAGAAAATAAAATCGGTTAAAAAACGAGCATTTTTATTCTTCTCTGGTATGTAATCCCATTTAAAATCTGCCGCTGTATTTTTTAGTAACAACTGTCTTTTAGTAAGGTTACCTCCTACGGGAGCTAATTTTGTAGCAAACGGAAGTATTTTACGTATGGCAAATGGGTGTGCAGAGTCGGCACCGTGCTTATCTAACCCAATTAGCTCTATACTGCCGCCTTTTTTACTAAACGTATCAATATAACCTTCTAAACCATCCATTACAGTATGGTCTACAAAATTACACATAGAAAAATCTAGAACCACATCATTATCTTCTGGTATAGCATCTAGTTTGTTTTTTAGTTTGTAGAAATTTAAAAAGCTACAAAAGTATTTTACACTAATGTAAAAGTTACCACCATCTGGCTCTTTGTACATTAAAATATTTGGTTTTAGTAAGTTGCTAAAGAATAAAGAAAAACTCTTGTTTAGAACAATGTGAATAACAAGCGTAATTAAAATACCTGCACTAATACCGGTAATTAAGTTCGTAAATAATGTAGTTAAAAGCGTAACTAAAAATATAATTATTTGCTCTTTACCAATTTTAGCAACTTTTTGTAAGGTCTTTGGTGTGGCTAGTTTATAACCCGTATACACCAAAATAGCAGCTAGAGCGGCTAAAGGTATTTTACGTAATTGGTCTTGAAAAAGTAATACAAATGCCGCTAAAAAGAATGCATGAAAAAAGTTGGCAGATCTGTTTGTTGCGCCATTGTTAACATTTACAGAACTACGTGCAATAACAGTAACCACGTTTATACCACCTAAGAAACCACTAGCGATTGAGGCTACACCTAGGGCTTTTAAATCTCTGTTTACGTTAGAACGTCTGTTTAAAGTGTCTAATTTATCTACCGCTTTTATACTTAGTAAAGATTCTATACTAGCAATTAGCGTGATCGAAAAAACGGCTATAATAAAATTAGGTTGGTATACTTTAGAAAAATCTGGGAAGGCCAAATTAGAAGTAACATCTTCTGGTATTTTTACAAGAAAATTTTCGGTTAGCGGATAATTTATATTTAAACTAGCTAGTACATAACTTAATCCTACCACAAGAACAATAATCCACATTGGAGCGGGTATAAGCTGAAAATACTTGTTTCTAATTTTGGCATAAAAAACCATAATTAGGAGGCTAATAATACCAATGGTAGCAGCTATTAGTACAGCAACATCTGTGGTTTGCCATAAATTTTGTATACCAGCAGGAAATTGTAGTAACAACGGCACTATTTTACCACTAACATTGTTATTTCCTAACATGATATGAAACTGTTTAGACAAGATACCAATACCAATTGCGGCAAGCATACCTTCTATGGCAGAGGCGGGGAAAAAATCTGCAAGTCTCCCCATTTTTAAGAAACCAAGTACAATCATTACCAAGCCAGACACAATAATAGCGGCAAGTGTAAATAAATACCCTTGGTACAAATCACCATCACCTAAAGTGTAAATTGCACTTAGCAAAACAATTACCATACCGTTACCAGGACCAGAAATAGTAACATTAGAGCCTCCTAAAATAGAAACTATAAAACCACCTACAATCGCAGCTATAACGCCAGAAATTGGAGGTGCTTCACTGGCTAATGCCAAACCTAACCCTAGGGGTAGTGCTATTAATGAAACCACAAAACCAGAGAATATATTCTTTGGAAGTGCACTTACAAATGTTTTTGTTTTATTTGTTTTCGGAGTCAAATTGGTTACGTATTATAAATAAATCTGTTGGTAAATCAGATAAAATGTATTCTATATCGTGCGGAAAAATACGATCTAAAATTCCTGTTTTAGACGGAGCATTCATTACCAATAAATCTGCTCTAACAATCTCAGCATAATGGCCAATAGAGTATCCTCTTTTTCCAAAAATACCTTGATTTTTTATTTTTATTCCTTTCTTACAGGTATCAGGTATATCTTTTATAATTTCCCGAACCCTTTGTTCTTCGCGATGTTTTAATCGTTCTTTAACAATATTTGCTTTTTTTAGCGTTTTATCATCCTGTACAGTAACATGAATATCTTTTTGTAAAATTTCTTCAACAATTGTTATTTGTGGAGAACCAAGTGCATCTGCAATATAAAAAGCTGAATTTATAGTAAGTGGTGTATCTGGCGCATCTAAACCGTTTACAACAATGTTTTTACATGGTACACGCTCTTTAGACGGTTTTATAAGTAACAAAACGGAGCAGCAGACTTTACGTGTTAACTTTCGCGCAATAGAGCCTACGTAAAATTTATACATATTTTCTTTTTGTAAAGCTCCAAGAATCAATAAATCTATATTACTTGTTTTACAGGCAGTTGTAATTACATTTATAGGATCTCCCTCTTCCCATTTAACCTCTATATCTAAATCTTTATATTCTGTTTTATTTAAGAATGATGTAATTTTTGCTTCATTTTCTGTGGTTTTAGATCCTACGTGAAGCAGTATTAACTTGGCATTAAAAAAATGTGCAATTCTGGTAGTCTCCAAAATATTTATTTCCAATTTTGGTGAGAATGCAAATCCAAAAAGAATCGTTTTAAAAGGACGATTTTTATAAACCATAGACAAAATTTAGCCCAAGATAACATAATTATACAAGAAAGTATTTAGGATTGAAAATTGCTTTTTAAAATTAAAATACTATTTTTCAAAAAAAATGAATTATGCTGGAGTTAGCCGGAATTATAATATTAGGAATACTAGCGCAATGGTTTGCTTGGAAATTAAAATTACCCGCAATTTTACCCTTAATTTTAATAGGGCTAATTGTAGGGCCTATAGCCACTCTTTTTACAGAAGATGGTAGTAAAATAATAGAGCCAATTTGGAACGGAAAAACAGGTCTTTTTCCTGGTGATAGTTTGTACTACTTTGTGTCCCTTGCAATTAGTATTATTTTGTTTGAAGGCGGCTTAACTCTAAAGCGGTCAGAGATTAAAAATATAGGTCCTGTAATTTCTAAGTTAATAACTTTAGGTTCTTTAGTTACTTTTTTTGGAGCTGGAGTAGCTGCTCATTATATTTTGGGTTTAAGCTGGTCAATTTCATTTTTATTTTCAGGATTAATTATAGTAACAGGACCAACAGTAATTACACCTATTTTAAGAAATATACCGCTTAAAAACGATATTTCTGCGGTTCTTAAATGGGAAGGTATTTTAATAGATCCTATTGGTGCTTTGGTTGCCGTCCTGGTATATGAGTTTATTAGTGTTGGTGGTGGTGGTGACTTTACATTTACGGCATTGGTAGAGTTTGGTAAAATATTATTATTTGGTACCACATTTGGTTTTACGTTTGCACACGGTTTAACAGCGGCTGTAAAGCGTAATTTTATACCGCACTATTTACTTAATGTAGTGTCTTTATCTATTGTATTACTTGTTTTTGTAATGTCAGATGTTTTTGCACACGAGTCTGGTTTATTAGCAGTAGTAGTTATGGGTATGGTTATGGGGAACACAGATTTACCAAATATTAAGGAGTTACTTTACTTTAAAGAATCTTTAAGTGTGTTGTTAATATCTATCTTATTTATACTACTATCTGCAAATATTAATATATCAGATTTAGAGCTTATTTACAATTGGAATACTTTGATATTATTCGCAATTATTGTTTTTTTAGTAAGGCCTTTGGGTGTCTTTTTAAGTACAAGAGGTTCTAATTTAAAGTTAAACGAAAAACTATTTATTAGTTGGGTTGGCCCAAGAGGTATTGTTGCAGCAGGTATAGCTTCTTTATTTGGTTCTAAATTATTTTCTAAGGGTGTTCCTGGGGCAGATTATATTACTCCTTTGGTTTTTGTTATTGTATTAGGTACGGTTTTACTTAATGCAACTACCGCAAGGATGTTTGCAAAACTGGTTGGTGTTTTCTTAAAAAGATCGGAGGGTATTTTAATTATTGGTGGCTCCAAATTATCTAGATTAATTGCTAATTACTTAAATGACCATAATAGACATGTGGTATTAATAGATAATAACCAGACCAATATAAACAAGGCAAAAAGTTTAGGTTTAGATGCTATTAACGCTAATATTTATTCAGATTCTTTAACAGATAATATTGAGTTAAGTGATATGGGTTACGTTATGGCACTTACAGCAAACTCAGATATTAATAATTTTGCAGTTAAAAAGTTTGGAAAGCAATTTGGTGAAAACGGATCTTTTAGATTGGTAAATGCAGATGAGATGAATGACCCAGAGAATAACCCTAAAGAAGGTTTGTTTTCTCATACAGATGATTTTATTAGGCTTACAGAAATAACTCGTAAATACCCAGCTATACACGAAATAAAATTAAAAGATCAAACCCATTATGAAGGTTTAATAGAGATTACAAAAGCAGATGAAAATATAGTGCCTTTATTTTTAAAGTTTCCAGATGGTGAGCTTCATATTATATCTTCATTTAGTAAAGAATTTACAGACATAACAGAAGAGTTTCAGCTGGTATATTTAGGTAAAATGTTTGATGTTGATACCCAAGCAGAAACATCAGAAGAAGAATAAAAATTAAGTTCTTTATATCGTAAGGCTTCCTATTATAGGGAGCCTTTTTTTGTTTTAGGGAGTAACAACTGGTCAATAAAAAAATAGGGTTCACCCCTTTTTTACCCCAATTTGTCAGAAAATGATTTTTATAAGTACTTAATTCATATACATTTATAGCATCAATCATAATCAACAGTCATGAAAACGTTAACAAGAACTATTTTTATTTTACTTCTAGGAGTATTATCTACCCAGGCACAAAACAAAATTTCTGGGCTAGTAACAGAAAACAACATACCCTTAGAGTACGCCAATGTAATTTTATACAATCAATCTACTAAAGATGTTGTCACTGGAACCATATCAGATAAACAGGGCGCATATGCCTTTAACTCAATAAAAAACGGAACGTATTATATAGAGGTTTCTATGTTGGGTTTTAAAACCAAGGCTTCTAAAGAATTTGAGTTAGCAACGGACAAAAGCATAGATTTTATATTAAATGAAGAAGCAGAATCTTTAGATGAGGTTGTTGTAAAAAGTAAAAGACCTGTAATTAGGCAAACTGCAGAAAAACTTATTGTAGACTTAGAAAATTCTGAAATGATAAATTCTAATTTAAAAGATGTCATGAAGCGTGTTCCAGGTGTAATTGTAACCAACAACGGTATAAGTTATGCAGGGCAAAACAATCTTAGAATTTTAATTAATGGTAAAACTACCGATTATATGGATATGAGTACTTTGCTGCGCGATATGCCTGCAGATAACATAGCCAGAGTAGAAATGGTAGAGCAACCTGGTGCCGAGTTTGATGCTGCAGGTTCTGGACCAATTATAAACATTATACTAAAGAAAAATGTAAGGCTAGGTACAAACGGCACCGTTGTAGGCTGGGTTGGCGAGGATGAAGGTGTAGAATATGGTACAAGTGCTTCTATTGGTAGTTACAAAAACAAATTAAATTGGCAAGCAGGTGCAGGATATTCTAGTCCAACTTGGAGAGAAGATTTATTTATTAAAAGAACCGTAGATGGCGCAACATATGACCAAGCTACAATAGAGCCTTATAACCCTAAAACTGCAAGAGTAAGCGGTAATGTAGATTATTACATTACAGAAGAACACACTATAGGAGTTGGTGTTAGGAACATTAATACAAACTCTGACCGTAACTCTAAAAGTAGTAATATAATTACAGGCACTAATGGTACAGATTATTTACTGTCTCAAAATAGTTTTAATAGAGATCAAACAGTATTTAATGTTAACCCGTATTACGAATACAAAACAGAAAAACAAAAGTTAACGGTAGATTTTAATTTTGTAGACTATACCAATGATAATATTAATACGATATCTTCTTTAGAGGGTAGCACAGTACCTTATACAAATCAACGTTATTTACAAGATGGCGAATACCAAATTAAAACCTATAAAGTAGACTACGCTAAACAATTTACAAAAGACTTTAAACTTAGTTTTGGTAGTAAGTATGCAGAAGTAGACACAGATAGCGATTTAATGTCTTTTAGTGAAGATACAAACGGAGAATTTACGTTTAATGAAGCTGCTAGTAACCGGTTTTTGGTTGAAGAAAACATTTTTGCCTTGTATTCTAAATTAAATTTAACTAGCGGAAAATGGTCTTTTTCTGGTGGTTTACGTTTTGAAGACAGCACTACTAAAGGAACGTCTAATACAACCAATGTAACTAGAGAGCGTAAAATATCTAAATTATTTCCAAGCGCGTCTGTGAGTAAAAAATTAAGTGAAAGTTTAAGCGCAAACGTAGCGTATAGTTACCGTATTAACAGACCAAGTTACAGCACACTAAATTCTTTTGTAACGTATTATGATCCACTATCTTCAGATGTTGGAAATGAGAATTTGAAACCAGCTTTTACAAATAATTATCAGTTTAACTTAACTTTTGATGGTCAACCGTTTTTTACTATTGGTTATAGTGAAACAGAAGATGCTATGTTTCAATACGTATCTCAAAATACAGATACGGCAGAAATTAGCAGAACAACTATTAACTTAACAGATAGTGAAAACTGGAATTTTAGACTATTTGGACCATTAAGTTTTATAAAGGGCGTAGATGGGTACACTGGATTTATTGTAAATTACAACAAACTAGAATCTGTACCAGATAATTTAAATTTAGATAAATGGAGCTTAATTTGGTTTACACAAGCCAGTTACGAGCTTCCTTGGGAAATTAATGCAGAAATTAGTGGCAATTACGGTACAGGAGCACTAGATGGAGGTTTAGATGTAGATTGGTTTGCTGGCTTAGATTTTTCTTTAGGTAAAACGTTTTTAGATGATAAACTAAAGGTAAATTTAGGATTAAATAAAATACTTAATAGAGGTTATGTTGGTAAAATTAATTACAATAATTTATTTGCAGACGTAGAAAGTAACGAGTCTAGAAGAAACGTACAATTAAGAGTTTCTTACAGTTTTGGTTCTACATACGGAAAACAGAAAAATAGAGAAAACTCATCTAAAGAAGAGCAAAACAGAATTGATGATAACAATTAAAAGAAAAACTGTTTAATGAACAAAAAAGTAAACAAATCTGATGTGCTACTTATGGTAGTTTATTTTATAGTTTCTTTTTCTATACAAGGCATAGAGTATTATAAAAAAGACGCTATGCTTAAGGAGTATCTTTTAGATTTCCCAACAGATTTAATAACAATAAGTGCTATTATTTTCTTGTTTGTTTTTTGGTTAATACCAAAGTTTGTAAAAGAAAAAAAGTATATACTGTTTACCGTTTTGGGGGTGCTTATTTTAATTGTACTTACCGGAATTCAATTTACAATTGGGTATTGGACAGGAGAAAGCGATTGGAGTAAGTTTCCTAGAGGCTTAGATTTTGTTATAAAAATGATAAACAGAGGTGCCAGCGATACTGCTTTTCCTTTTGCTTTATTACTCACTAAAAAGTTTTACGAAGGACAAAACCAATTATTAAAGTTTGAAAAGCAACAAAAAGAAAACGAGCTTAAATTATTACGCTCGCAAATAGACCCCCATTTTTTATTTAATAACCTAAATACCTTAGACTCTTTAATAGATAGTGATACCAAAAGAGCAAAAGAATATATTAATCGTTTATCATTAATATATAGGTACTTAATAAAAACGAAAGATGCAGAAGTTATGGAGTTGTCTGAAGAAATTCAGTTGGCGGAAAATTATATGTTTTTAATAAAAACACGTTTTGGAAACGATTATGATTTTAGAATTGAAAAAGAAACAACTATTGAGGATAAGTTTATACCTACAGGAGCCATACAAGCCTTGTTAGAGAATGTTGTTAAGCACAATAAACCAAATAAGAATAACAGTATAAAAACAGTAATATCTGTTAGTGAGAACGTCTTAAAAGTGTCTAATACTAGATCTAATATTATATCAAAAAACGAATCGTTTGGTACGGGTCTAGAGAACTTAAAAGCACGTTATAAATTATTATCACACAAAGACGTATTAATAATAAATACGGACAAAGAGTTTATTATTTCTATTCCGATTATTAAATTGATTGAAGAAAATTAAGGCAATGAGAATTTTAATTTTAGAAGATGAGATACCAGCATACCAAAAACTAGTTTCTTTTGTTAAGGATTATTATGAAGAAGATATTCCTCATGATTGGGCACGTTCTAATGTAGAGGGGAAACAGTTTTTAGCTGCAAATAAATACGATTTTATACTATCTGATATTCAATTGTTAGACGGGGTTTCTTTTGATTTGTATAACGAGGTTTCTATAGACGTGCCAATACTATTTTGTTCTGCGCATGACGAGTATTTGTTCGAAGCATTTAATACAAACGGTATTGCATATATACTAAAGCCATACACACAATTGGACTTTAAAAAGGCAATGGAAAAATACCAGGCTTTGTTTAACCAAGGTGATTATAACTCCCTTTCTGGAAAAACTATTTCTGAGCTTAAACTCGCTTTGCAAGAAGAGCATAATAATTACAAAAAACGATTTGTAATTAAAAAGGCAAATGGAATTCAGCTTTTAAATGTTTCAGAAATTTGTAAGGTTGAAGCCTCAGGAGATTTTTGTATTGCTACAGATGCTAACGGTAAACGATATACAATTTCATTAAATCTAGGAACAATTTACCAGCAACTACACCCAGCTAAGTTTTTTAAAATAAATAGAAGTGAGCTAATAAACATAGACTACATAGAAAATATAGAAAGTCATTTTAAAAATAGATTACTTTTAAAAATGAATGGTATAAAAGAAAAAGTAATGACAAGCTCGTCTACGACAGCAGAGTTTAGAAAGTGGTTAGAGCAGTAAGGGGTTCACTAGTTTAATTTATACTATTTTATGGAGTAAGAAACTTTTGATAAAAAGTAAAACCCGATTCTATATAATAGAATCGGGTTTTTTTATTTGATTGTAAATATTTATAATTTACCATGTTTATGCTCACTTTGCCACTTTTTTAAGTCGGCCCACTTACCTTCATAACACATTTTGGCTTGCATAGGCCAAGAAGAAGGGTCGTGTATTCTATAACGTTCGCCACCAGAATTTAAAACCTCTTGACATTTTGCAACAGGAGCTTCAGATAAAGCTTTCCAAGTTTTAATATCAAAATTATGGAATAAACCTTCAATTTTAGGACCAATACCTTCAACTAGTTTTAAATCATCTTGTTTTACTTTTTTACCAAAAGCTGTCTTAGCTGCAAGCGCATCAAAAGCAATACCTGTATTTTCGGTAGGAGTTGGCGCCATAGCAACTGGTGCTACAACAGCTGGTGCAACCTTAGCTTTTGCTCTACACGCATCTAAATCTGCCTGTAATTGTGAATTGTTAGCTGCAAGTTGGTCTTTGTCTGTAACAAGCTTAGAGTTCTTGTCTTTCCAGATTTGAAGATCCTCAGAGTTGTCTATTACTTCTTTGTTTCCTCTTCCTATTAGGTAACCTAGAATTGCGCAAATTATACCTACTAAAGCAGGTATAATCCAACACCAGATGTTTGTGTTTTCCATGTTTAATTTAATTTATGTGTTATTACTTTAATGTTACTACTGTTCTTCTATTCTTTGCTTTGCCTTCTTCTGTGTCGTTGCTTTCTATAGGTACGTCTGGACCTTTAGAAGAAGCACTAACTTTGGTAGCAGAAATACCATTATTTACTAGGTATTGTTTTGCAAATTCTGCTCTACTAAGACCCAAGCTTATATTGTTATTTCTATCTCCTACATTATCTGTATGTCCTATAACAGTACAAAGGGAGCCGTCTACTTTATCTAAATATGTAGATATGTCTGCAATTTTTTGACGTTGTTCTACAGTTAAGCTAATAGCAGCTTCTCCTGTTTTAAAATGTAGAACTAAAGGATTGTCTTTTATTTTTTGATACAGCGTACTCATTTGTTCGCTATTATCTTCGTTTACACCTACAGTGTATGCAACGGGACCTAAATAAACAGAATCTTTAGCAACCATATCTTCTTTCAATTGCCCTGCTATATTAAGGTTAGAAGATGGTATGCCTTTAGTAACCATATAATTCTTAATGGTATTAGCCCTAGCAATACCTAGATTAGGAAATGCAGAATTGTTGGTTTCACTATCTTTATAATAACCCGTAATAGTTACTGCATTTTTAGAATCTTGTTCTATATGCTTTTTTATGGCCTCTACACCATTATCTACTTTTTTAGATAAGGGATCTAAAATGGCAAAGCCCGATGTATTAAAGTTGAAGTTGTCGTTTGTATCATAGCTAAATCCATTTCCTTCTAAAGAAAAAGGATAGGATGTTGCTTCTTGTACAATAGGGGTTTTTACTTGTTCTTGGTTTTTATTAACTGGAGTATCTGTTGCGGTAGTCCCGCAGCTTGAACAACAAGTGTAATAAAAGTAAGTTCCTACCAGAATTGTGATAATAATTCCGAGCAGATACATTAGTTTTTTTGTCATAATGGTCTGGTTTTTTTGTGTTTACGCTACAATTTAGAAAAAAAAATATGTAAAATGTTAAAAATGTTAAAGAAATGTACATTGTTAAACTTTATTTAATCACTATTTTACTTTCAATATGTAATTATACCAGTTATGTACAAAAAGCTACCAGATATACATTGTTTGTAGACAGATATATATTTGTATGAAAAAATATGAGATAATAGTTCTACTTTTAAAGTATCATAGTAGATGAAAAAACCCTGTTCTCCCGAAAAGTTCGGCACTGAATTTGGGTTTTTTTTTATTCAATGATTTAGTTATATATAATGGGTACAATAAAGCCGCTGTCTACATAAGGTAAACAGCGGCTTTTTATAAGGGGTAGTACTTATCCTTATAAGTTAAATTTAATACCTTGAGCCAAAGGTAGCTCTGTAGTATAGTTAATTGTATTTGTTTGTCTTCTCATATATACTTTCCAAGCATCTGATCCAGACTCTCGTCCGCCACCTGTTTCTTTTTCACCACCAAAAGCACCACCTATTTCGGCACCAGAAGTTCCTATGTTTACGTTCGCAATACCACAATCTGATCCTTGTACAGATAAGAAGTGTTCTGCCTCTCGTAAGTTGTTTGTCATAATAGCAGAAGATAACCCTTGTGCTACACCGTTTTGTATGTCAAGTGCATTTTCAATAGTACCCGAGTATTTTAATAAATATAAAATTGGTGCAAAAGTTTCATGCTGTACAATTTCAAAAGAGTTTTTAGCTTCAGCGATTGCTGGTTTTACGTAGCAACCACTTTCATAACCTTCTCCTTCTAATACGCCTCCTTCAACAACAAGACTACCGCCTTCTGCAACTACTTTTTCCAGTGCATTTTGGTACATTTTTACTGCGTCTTTATCTATAATTGGACCAACATGGTTGTTTTCGTCCAACGGGTTTCCAATACGTAATTGGTTGTATGCACTTACTACAGCTTCTTTTACCTTATCGTACATAGATTCGTGTATAATTAATCTACGAGTAGAAGTACAACGTTGACCAGCTGTACCTACGGCGCCAAATACGGCACCAATAACTGTCATTTTAATATCTGCATCTGGAGTAACAATAATTGCATTATTACCACCCAATTCTAATAAAGTGTTTCCTAAACGACCAGCAACTTCTTTGGCAACAATTTTACCCATTCTTGTAGATCCTGTAGCAGAAATTAAAGGGACACGAGTATCTTTTGTCATCATTTCACCAACAGCATAATCACCATTAATTAGGTTACATATACCCTCCGGTAAGCCGTTAGCAGCAAATACCTCTGCAGCTATGTTTTGGCAAGCAACACCACACATTGGTGTTTTTTCACTAGGTTTCCAAACACAAACATCTCCACAAATCCAAGCTAAAGCTGTATTCCAAGCCCAAACTGCAACAGGGAAATTAAAAGCAGAAATTATACCTACAACACCAAGCGGGTGGTACTGCTCGTACATTCTATGCCCTGGACGTTCAGAGTGCATTGTAAGACCGTGTAATTGTCTAGATAAACCTACTGCAAAATCACAGATGTCTATCATTTCTTGTACCTCTCCTAAACCTTCTTGATAACTTTTACCCATTTCATAAGAAACAAGTTTACCAAGAGCTTCTTTTTTTTCTCTTAATTTATCTCCAAACTGACGTACAATTTCTCCACGTAAAGGAGCTGGTGTTGTTCTCCAAGTTTTAAAAGCAGAAGTAGCAGCTTGCATTACTTTGGCATAATCTTCTTTAGTGGTGGCTTTTACTTTACCAATAAGTTTACCATCTACGGGAGAATAACTCTCTATAATATCTCCGCTAGAAAAATTAGTAGAACCCGTTGAGGTTCCTTCGTTAATATCTTTAAGGCCTAATTGTTTTAAGGCGCTTTCTATTCCAAAAGTTGCTGCTATTTTTGACATTTTTATAACTTTTATATTAAAAATTGTTGTGTTTCTCACAAAGTTACAAATAAATGTGCTTTGTTTAACAAAACTAAAGTGTTGGTTTTGGGATGCAAAATTTACTAATCTTCATCTGCCATATACCTTGTATCTACAGGCATTACAGTACCACAATTATCACAAGTACGGTGCTCTTGAGAGCCGTAGAATGTTTTAAAATGACCTAGAAAATCTTTTTCTATATCGTTAAGTGTAAAGTAGGCTTCATACAACTTGTGGTTGCAATTATCACAATACCAAAGCAAACCATCATCTACACCAAGCTTGTTACGCTTTCTTTCTATTACTAAGCCAATAGAGTCTTTATGACGCACAGGCGAGTGTGGTACTTTTGCTGGGTGTAAATACATATCCCCTGGACCAAGTTGCATTGTTTTTTTTTCACCATCTTCTTGTATGTGCACTTCTATGGTACCTTCTAATTGGTAAAAAAGCTCTTCAGTTTCATTGTAATGATAGTCTTTTCTGGCGTTGGGGCCAGCTACCACCATAACTATATAATCACCAGCGTCTTTATATAAATTTTTATTACCAACAGGTGGTTTAAGAGTATCTCTATTTTCAGAGATCCATTTGTTTAAATTAAAAGGTGCTTTTATAGACATAATTCTTTTCGTTTTTAAGCTAAGTGCTCATCAAATTTAAGAAAAGAAAATAGTTTTATACAGCTTAAGGATGTAAGATTTTTATAAAGTATTGTTACCTTATGTTCTCATCTAAAAAAGAAATATTGAGACTATTAAAGGTTAAAATATTATTTGTAAAACAATTCAGTAAAGTAATAATTACCATCTTGTTTGTGCATAACACTAATCCCTGTGTGGGTGTATTCACCCTCTAAGTTAGCTTTGTGGTCACTACTTTGCAACCAATTAAGCATTACTTGTTCTGCGGTGTCATAATTATTGGCAATATTCTCAGCAATATAATTAGCATTTGTTTTTGCTGATATGGCTTTTGCTCTTTCTTGAAAATTAGTGTGACTAAAATCTTCTGTAGTAACCATATACAACGTGTGCTCTTTTGCATATTGTTGTGCAATTTTACTCTGCTCCAGTGGTATTAGGCCTATAGATTCTCTGTGTTGGTTGACTAACGTAAATAATTTAGCCTCTATTTCTTTGTTGCTGGTTGTTAGTGAATTGCTGTCTGTACTGTCTTTAGAGCAACTTATAAACACCAGTAAAAATAGTATTGATAAAAAAAATGGTTTGTTTAGCATGCGTAATCTACAAAATGGGACGTTAGTAGTTTATGATATGGTTAAGATATATAAAAAGTTTATAAAAAACTGGAAATAAATACGTTCTTAACATAATTAATTATTTTAACAAGATATTACCCTGTTTACAGGGTGTATTCTATGTCCTAATTAACTGTACTTTTACCAAAAATAAGTTTCTATGAAATCTAAATCCCTTTTGTTTGTTTTATTAATTGCCCTTTTTTTTGGGTGTAAAAAGAAGACAACGGTTGTAGATGCTGAGTCTGCCGAAAAATATGTGGAGTATGTATCGGAGTATACGAATGGTATAATTTCTACCAATTCTCCCATACAAATAGTTTTAGCACAACCAGTAGAAGCCTGGAAAGGTGGAAAGGAATTAAACGCTAACATTTTGGAGATAAGTCCTAGTGTAAATGGAACTTTAAAAGCTTTAAATGATAAAACTATTGTTTTTGCGCCTAAAGGACTATTAAAGCAAGATACTCAATATACATTTCAGTTAAATTTAAAAGAAATTTATAAAGATGTACCTGAAGATTTGGAGGAGTTCGCTTTTTTTGTAAATACAATTAAGCAAGATTTTAGTGTAACACTAAGTCCAATGCAAGCATACTCCAAAGAGTATCAATATATTGATATGCAGGTTAGAACTGCAGATGAAATGTCTTTAGAAACAGCAAAAAAACTTGTAAAAGGTTTATATAAAGGAAAAGAATTACCAATTAAATATAATAACCAACCAGAAAGTGGCACACAGTTTCAGTTTAAGTTAGATAGTATTAAAAGGTACAAGGAAGATGAGAAGCTTGTTATAGAATATAGCGGTAAATCTTTTGATATAGATACAGAGGGTAAGATAGATGTTGTAATTCCAGGGAAAAATAATTTTTCAATCTTAGATGTAACAGTAGAGCAAACCCAAAGCCCTGTAGTTAAAATAAATTTTTCAGATCCACTTAAAAAAGGTCAAAATTTTAAAGGTTTAGTACTTTTAGAGAACGATGAAAATCCAAGATTTTCTATTAAAGGAAATACATTAAGAGTATACCCGTCAGACAGTCATTCTGGTTCTGTTTTATTAGAAGTTTTTGATGGTATACAAAGTGTAGATGGTGTTAAGCTTAAGAAAAAGTTTGAAGAGCGTATTGCTTTTGAGCAAATTAAGCCACAAGTTAGAGTATTGTCTAACGCAACTATATTGCCTTCTTCAACCAATTTAAAAGTAAATTTTGAAGCTGTTAACTTAAAAGCAGTAGACGTTAAGGTTTTTCGTATTTATGAAAATAATGTACTTCAGTTTTTACAAGTAAGTGAATTAAACGGAAGTAATGAGTTGCGCAGAGTTGCAAGACCAATAGGAGGTAAAAAATTAGAACTTCAAGATAAGTTAACAGTAAACAATGGTAAGTGGCAAGCACACGCTTTAGATTTAACTAATTTAATTACTCCAGAAAAAGGAGCTATTTACAGAGTAGAGTTTTCATTTAAACCACAATACAGTTTATATACTTGTGATGATACTAATTTTGATTCTGATGAAGAAGAGAAAGAAGAATCTTTTGATGAAGAAGCAGAAAGTAGCTATTGGGATTATTCGGAAGACTATTATAATGGTGATTATGATTGGAGCGAGAGAGAAAACCCTTGTCATACATCATACTACAGAAATAAAAAAGCGAGTGTAAATATACTTGCTACAGATATTGGTGTAACAATTAAGAAAGGGTTAAACAACAGCTATTTTGTTGCTACTGCAGATCTTGTTACAACAAAGCCAATTGTAGGTGCAAAGGTTACCTTTTACAATTACCAACAACACGCTTTAGGTACAGTTACAACAAGTGCAGAAGGAGTTTCCTTCTTTGATGCAAAAAGCATTGCCTCTTTTGCAGTTGCAGAACATAAAGGACAAAAAACATATGTAAAACTTAACGATGGTAATGCACTATCTGTTAGTAAGTTTAAAGTAGCCGGAGTTAAATTACAAAAAGGAATTAAAGGATATATCTTTGCAGAGCGTGGTGTTTGGCGTCCTGGAGATAACATCTTTTTATCTTTTGTTTTAAATGATAATGCGAACAAGTTACCAGCAAATCATCCTGTAAAATTAGAATTATTAGACCCGTATAACAAAGTTGTACATAGAGAGATAAAAACAAATAGCTTAAATAACTTCTATAATTTCCCAGTACAAACAGATGATGATGTGCCTACCGGAGACTGGTTGGTAAAAGTATCTGTTGGTGGAGCAGAATTTACAAAGACTATTAAGATAGAAACCATTAAGCCTAACCGTTTAAAAATTAAGAACGATTTTGGAGCAGATATCCTTGTTGGTGGTAAGCAAATAAAAGGAACTATGGAAGTTAAGTGGTTGCACGGTGCAATTGCTAAAAACTTAAATACAGATATAGCAGCTAAATTTAATACAAAAACAACAGCGTTTAAAAACTACCCAGGTTATGTTTTTGACGATCCTAGTAGATCTTTTTCTGCAGAGGAACAAATGGTTTACAGTGGTAAAATAGATGCAGAAGGTAAGGCCAACTTTTCTATTAATCCACAGTTAGAAGGTAACCCTCCAGGAATGTTACAAGCAGCTTTTGTAACTAAGGTTTACGAAAACGGAGGCGATTTTAGTACAGACGTTTTTACAAAACCATATTCTCCTTACAACACATACATAGGTCTTAATGCTCCTAAAGGAGATAAGTCTAAAGGGATGTTGTTAACAGATGTAAAACATAATTTTGAAGTGGTTTCTGTTGATGAAAACGGAAAACCTAAAGCAGCTAAAAACCTAAAAGTTACCATCTACAAAATACAGTGGAGGTGGTGGTGGGATACTTCTGAAGACAACCTAACACACTACGGAAATAGCGGTTATAGAAATAAGGTTTACGAAAAAACAATTACAACAAACTCTAAAGGAAAAGGTAACTTTGAGTTTGAACTTAAGTACCCAGACTGGGGAAGATATTTAGTTAGAGTTGAAGATGAAGATGGCGGACATGCAACCGGTAAAGCAGTCTATATAGATTGGCCAGGTTGGGCAGGAAAATCTAAAAAGAACGATCCTTCTGCAGCAACAATGTTATTGTTTTCATCGGACAAAGAAAAATATAATGTAGGTGAAACAGCAACATTTACATTTCCAAGTTCAGAAAACGGAAGAGCTTTAGTTACAGTAGAAAATGGTAGCGAAGTATTAGAATCTATTTGGGTAGAAACCGAGAAAGGCGAAACCAAATTTACTATGGCAATGACTAAAGAATACACGCCAAATGTATTTATACATATTTCTTTATTACAACCACACGCATCTACGTTAAACGATTTGCCTATTAGAATGTATGGTGTAATTCCAATTTCTGTAGAAAATAAAGAAACAAAGCTACAGCCAAAAATTACTATGCCAGATGTATTGCGCCCAGAAGAAACAGTAACAGTTAATGTAGGCGAAGTAAATGGGAAAGCGATGACGTATACAATTGCGATTGTAGACGAAGGATTATTAGACTTAACAAGATTTAAAACACCAAACCCTTGGGGAACATTTTATGCTAATGAAGCATTGGGTGTAAAAACTTGGGATATTTATGATGATGTAATTGGCGCCTTTGGAGGTAGAATTAATCAAGTATTTGCTATTGGTGGTGATGATGAAATGGCAGGTGCTAAAAACAAAAAGGCAAATAGGTTTGAGCCTATGGTTGTGCATTTAGGACCTTTTAAATTAGAAAAAGGAAAAACCAAAGCACATAAAATTAAAATACCTAAATATGTAGGTTCTGTTAGAACTATGGTAGTTGCTGCAGATGCAGAAAAAGAAGCGTACGGTAGCGAGGAAAAAACAACGCCAGTACGTAAACCATTAATGATTTTAGCTTCTTTACCACGTAAAATAACTCCGGGTGAGTCTGTAATACTTCCTGTGACTGTTTTTGCAATGGAGAAAAAAGTTAAGAACGTAAAAATAAAAATTAAGGACAACGAAGCATTTACAATAGAAGCGGGCAATACTAAGTCACTTACATTTGATCAGCCAGATGAGAAAATGGCTTATTTTGTGCTAAAAGTATCAGACTTTAAAGGTATTGGTAAAGTTATCGTAGAAGCTTCAGGTGGAGGAGAAAAAGCGTCTTTTGAGATCCCAATAGATGTTGTAAATCCTAACCCAGTAACAGCAGATGCATCTAACTATGTAGTAGAACCAAACAGTTCGCAAACAATAGATTTACAAACGTTTGGTGTTGCAGGTACAAATAGCGCAGCAATAGAGGTGTCTACCTTACCAGCAATGAATTTTAATGGTAGAATGCAGTACTTAATTCGTTACCCACACGGTTGTGTAGAGCAAACTACATCTGGTGCTTTTCCTCAATTATTTTTAGCGGATATTTTTGATATACCTAAAGCTAAAAAAGAAGAAGTACAGAAAAATGTAGAAATGGCTGTAAATCGTTTAGCAGGTTTTCAAACCAATAGTGGTGGTTTATCTTACTGGCAAGGGCAAAGTAATCCTAACGATTGGGGAACAAGTTATGCTGGCCATTTTATGCTAGAAGCAGAGAAAAAAGGTTATGTGTTACCAATAGGTTTTAAATCTAAGTGGATTACCTATCAGAAAAACGTAGCAAAACAATTTAGAAATAGCGGAAGATATACAGAGTTAACACAAGCATACCGTTTGTACACACTTGCATTGGCAGGTAGTGCAGATGTAGCATCTATGAACAGGTTACAAGAATCTAAAGATTTATCTAACCAATCTAAATTAAGATTAGCAGCTGCGTATGCACTTATTGGACAAAAATCTGTAGCTACTAATTTAATGAATAGTGCTGTGTTAGAGTTTACAAACGACAGGCACAATAATTCTACCTTTGGCTCATCAGAAAGAAACAGAGCAATGGCGTTAGAGACTATGGTGCTTATGCAAAATAAGGTGAAGTCTCAGCAATTGGCATTAACAGTTGCAGAAAGGCTAAATAGTAAGGATTATATGAGTACGCAGAGTACAGCATATAGTTTATTAGCTATGGCAAAATTTGCGAACCTAGTTGGTGGTAAAGGCATTAAGGCAACCATAAAAGTTAATGGTAAGAGCGAAACTATCTCAACAAGCAAAACACTTGCAAATAGAACCTTAACTATTAAAAGAGGAAACAACTCTATAACACTTAAAAATAACGAAGGCAATACGCTTTATGTTACTTTAGTAAATAGTGGCAAGTTACCAGTTGGAGAAGAAAGAGCGGTGCAGAACAACCTTGCTGCAACTGTAGTTTATAAGTCTAGAAATGGTAGCACTATAGATCCTTCAAAAATAGAACAAGGAACAGATTTTGTTGCAGAGGTAACTCTTAAAAACACAACTGGTAACAGTTTAAAAAATGTAGCTTTAACAGAGGTTTTTCCTAGCGGATGGGAAATTGTAAACACACGTTTTACAGACTTTGGAAACTTTGCAGAAAACAATGTTACACATACAGATTTAAGAGATGACAGAGCTAATTTCTACTTTGATTTAAGAGAAAATGAAACAAAAAGCTTTAGAATATTATTAAACGCATCTTATTTAGGAACGTATTACTTGCCAGGCGTACAAGCAGAGGCAATGTACGATCATGATTACTTAGTGCGTACAAAAGGTAATTGGGTAGAAGTTGTGAAATAAAAGCAACTTCTACGCAACCATTTAATCTTTTTAGATTCTACTTCTTATATAACAATATAAAATAAGAATTATGAAGATTAAGTTAATTGGTGTTTGTTTACTAGGTGTTTTGTTTTTAAACTGTAATACAGATAATGAACCTAATTGTATAGCAGATTTTACAGGTACCTTAACAGCAACAGAAACTGTTTTGGAGGGTACTTGGGCCTTAACAGCAATAGAATCTAGTGTAGCAATAGACTTAACAGATGACCAAGAAGATAACGCAATAAAAGATATTTACCGTCAAAGCACAGATTGCCAAAACGATGCTGTTTATAGTTTTTTGTCTAGTAGATCTTTTAGTTTAAAACAAGGGTATATTGCAGAAGATTGTGAGTCAAAAAGTAGTGTAACAGGGAGCTGGCAATTATCTGGAGACCTATTAAGTCTTGTAAATTCTTGTACTGTTTTTAATGTAGAAATAGAAGTTAATGAAGATGAAACAGCCTTTACAGTAAGCAATGTTGTAAATCTAAGAGATATAGACAATAAAATTGTGGAGACAAACGTAACATATACGTACACTAAAAATTAAATTTTAGTATAGCAAATTAGAGCACCTAAGTTCTTCTTAGGTGTTTTTTTATGGCTTTTTTAAAGGCCATTACTATAAATCTAAAGCGTATCTGTGGTGTTAGTTTCTGTGTTAGTTTCTTCCATAACATAAGCAAACACAAGCTCGCCAATTTTTTTAACAGGATTGTAAAGCGCAGAACTCTCTATTGTTTCTTGTTTTACTATTTTTAAATTAGTATTGGCCTTGTCTAAAAAGATAAGCAAGGCACCAATAATTATAGCCACTTTTAAAGTGCCAAAAATAGCACCGGCCAAACGGTTTAAGGTTCCAAGCATAACAGCTTTAGCAACTTTGGTAAGTAGTTTACCAACAAGATTTATAATAAGAACAACAACAATAAAAGTTAAAATAGAAGAAGAGATATTAATGGTACTTTGGTCCCATTGCCATTTCTCTGTAAGGTAATTACCAATAATATAAGAGAAATGAATAGCAGCATAAATACCAGCAATAAGGGCAACTAAAGAAGCAAGTTCTATTAAAAGTCCGTTTTTAATGCCTTTGTAAAGGCCCCAAATTAGTAGTATCCCTAAAATAATGTCTAAAAAATTCATTCTCAAGTGTTTTTACAAATATAGGATATTGATTTGTACCTTTACATCTTTGTGAAAAACAGAAGAAAATAGAACTAAATTGTAATTATAAGAATGTCAAGAGATACCGAATTAAAAGAGAGATGGGATGTTCTAATAGAAAAATTATCTGCACAATTTGCAGATGGTGATGTGTTAGAGTTAGATGCAATTATTTACTTGGTAGGTGTACAAGAATTAGGTAAGCCACACGCTACATATAAAAAAGACGAAAAAATAAACTTAATGCATATTGCAATTTGTAGGTTATTAGAGCCATACGGATATTATGAGTTTGAGATGTTTGATGAAGAAGGCTGGCCACATTACATTATAAAAGAAGAATTGCCAACATTAAAAGCAGGTGAGCAAACTGTTCTTATGAAAGAAGCATTGGTAAACTACTTTATAGAAAAACAATATATAGTTTAAGTTTTTAGGTTGATGTTGTTATGGGTATTAAAGTAATTTTTAAATAGAATGAAGAATAACGAACCATATTACGCTGTAATTTTTACATCAACCAAAACAATTGAAGATAATGGATACAACCAAATGGCTATTCAAATGGAAGAATTGGCCCAAAAACAACCTGGTTTTTTAGGTATAGAAAGCGCTAGGGAATCTGTTGGTATTACGGTAAGTTACTGGCAGAGTCTAGAGGCTATTGCCACTTGGAAAAACCAAGCAGACCATAAATTAGCCCAACAAAAAGGGAACAAAGAATGGTATACTTGGTATAAAGTTAGAATTTGTAAAGTAGAGCGCGAGTATGAGTTTTTTAACTAAGGTAAAAAACACTAGCGTTGGTAGGTTTCTAGCAAAACACCCTAAAAAAAGCATAGTGTTGGCAATACTTTCAATTGCCTATTATTTTTGTTTGCCAAAACAACTCTTTAATGCACCTACGGCAACGGTTGTAGAGAGTAGAGAGGGTGTGCTTTTGGGAGCACAAATAGCTAGCGATGGGCAATGGCGATTTCCAGAAGTAGATAGTATTCCTAAAAAATTCGAACATTGTTTACTTCAGTTTGAAGATGCACATTTTTACCAACACTTTGGTTTTAATCCGGTCTCTATAGCAAATGCAGTTGTACAGAATATAAAAGCAGGCAAAACAGTACGTGGTGGTAGTACTATTACACAACAAGTAATACGTTTGGCTCGCGAGGGTAAAAAAAGATCGTACGTAGAAAAATTTATAGAACTTATTTGGGCAACACGTTTAGAGTTTAGATCTTCTAAAGAAGAAATTTTAAAAATGTATGCCAGTAATGCACCCTATGGTGGTAATGTTGTTGGTTTAGAAGTTGCTTCTTGGCGTTATTTTGGGTTAAAATCCCATCAGTTATCTTGGGCAGAAACAGCAACTTTAGCCGTTTTGCCAAATGCACCAAGTTTAATATATCCAGGTAAAAATCAACAACGGTTGTTGAAAAAGAGAAACCGATTACTTAAAAAACTTTTAGAAGAAAGTATAATAGACGAAACTACATACAGCTTAGCACTTTTAGAAGAATTGCCACAAAAACCATATGCTTTGCCACAGATGGCGCAACATTTGGTAACACATATTGCCCAAAAACATAAGGGAGAAAGAATAGTAAGTAGTATAAAGGCACCATTGCAGGCCAATGTAAATGCCGTGGTTCAAAAACATTATTCGCACTTAAAACAAAATCAGGTGTTTAACGTAGCTGTTTTGGTTTTAGATGTGCATACGCGTAAAGTTATGGCGTATGTAGGGAACACAAAAACCGACAGACAACACGAGAAAGATGTAGATATGGTACAGGCCAACCGTAGTACAGGTAGTACCATAAAACCATTGTTGTACACGGCAATGTTAGACGCTGGCGAGCTTATACCAGATATGTTGGTAGCGGATATACCAACGCAAATAGCAGGATACTCGCCTCAGAATTTTAATGAGAATTTTAGTGGCGCAGTACAAGCAAAAAAAGCGCTAGCTAGGTCGTTAAATATTCCGTCAGTTCGATTGTTACAATCCTACGGATTACAAAAATTTAGAGACCAATTAGAATTTTTTAATCTAAAAGGAATAAATAAGCCAGCAGATCATTATGGACTAACCCTAATTTTAGGAGGCGCAGAAAGTAGCTTGTGGGATTTATGTAAAACCTATGCCTCTATGGCTTCTACGGTAAATCATTTTAATGCAACCTCTAGTGAATATTATACAAAAGAATTTGCAGAGCCTATTTTACAAGATAGTCAAGAGGTAAATTTTGGATCTAAATCTACCCAAAAAACAATTTTTGATGCCGCAAGTATGTACCTAACTTTTGAGGCAATGAAAGAGGTAAACAGACCAGAAGGACAAGAATCTTGGGAGTTTTATGACTCTTCTAAGCAAATTGCGTGGAAAACAGGAACTAGTTTTGGAAACAAAGATGCATGGGCAATTGGTGTTACAAAAGACCAAGTTGTTGGTGTTTGGGTTGGCAATGCAGATGGTGAGGGCAGACCTAATGTAACAGGGGTTTCTAGTGCAGCACCTATTTTGTTTGATGTGTTTAATGTACTACCTAAAACAAAATGGTTTTTAGAACCTTTAGACGAGTTTACAGAAATAGATGTTTGTGCTACTAGCGGGTATTTGGCAACTCCTATTTGTCCGATAAAGAAAATAAAGATTCCGGCTAAGCAAAACTATGTAAAAGCCTGTCCGTACCATAGAATAGTACATTTAGATGCTAAGCAACAGTTTCAGGTAAATACGTCTTGTGAGCCGCTAGAAACTATGGTGAGCAAGCCTTGGTTTGTGTTGCCTCCATTACAAGAATTTTATTATAAGAAAACGAACGTTACTTATAAAACATTACCAAATTTTAGAAACGATTGTAAAACGGAGAACGCCAAGGTAATGGAGTTTATTTATCCTAAAAGTGGCGCAAAAATAACATTGCCTAAAAACTTTGAAGGAAACACCAATGAAGTTGTTTTTAAGTTAGCGCACGCTAAAACAAAAACTAAGGTTTTTTGGTATGTAGATGATGAGTTTGTAAAGCAGACATCGGACTTTCATGAAATTGCAGTGAAACCAAAACCAGGAGCACACAAAATTACCGTTGTAGATGAGGTTGGTAATGATGCTGTTATATGGATAACAATACTAGAGTAGTACTATACCACCCTAGTATTATTATTTTTATGGTAAAAGAACACTTGCAATTTTAAATTTGTGTTCTTTTAAAGCTTGTTCGCTTTCTATTAAAATTTCTATAGTCCAGTTGGCTTGTATTTCTTCACTTAAACTAATACTAAGCTTGTGAGCTCCGTTTTTGCTTCTGCCGTAATTCATTTTTTTACCTTCAGCATTATAAATTAAGATGTCTACTATTTTCTCGTTAGAATCTTCTACGTAAAAAGACAATGCATTTTCGTTGCCAAAGTTTCCAAAACCATCAAAAAATTGTTTAAAAGCACCTACCGTTTCGGCCATACCCTCTGCCATTACGCCAGATTTTTTTAGCTCTTCAATCTTTTCTTGGTATTCTTTTTCATCCTTTTCTTTTAACTTATCTAAAGCAGCTTTATCTATTAAGGTAAGTTTTACGTCCTTGTATTTTTTGCTTAATAGGTTTTTGTTGTAATAAGTAAGCGGGTTTTTAACGAGTACTTTTCCGCCATTAGCCTCAGTAGGGCTAAAATACTTTAGTATACCTTCTATGTTTACGAGTTTAGTAGCTTTACGTGTTGGTGCTTCTAGTTTAATTTTAAACTCGTTATCGCTACTATAATCGTCTCCAAAAAAACTTTCTTTTTTTTGTAATGTGCTACCATCATCTGCAGCGGCAGTAGTTATAGATTTTATTTTTATCTGGTTTAAATCATCAACCTTAATACCTTTAATTAGAGCTGTGAGTTCTACAAAACTTTTGTTAGACTCTAGATATCGTTCTTCTTTTATATCATTTACAAATAAGTTTATGTCTTGTGCTAAAGTTAGTTTAGCACACAAACTAAAGGCTATACAAGCAAGTACTTTTTTGGTCATTTTTTAAGTTTTTAAAATTGGATGGTAGAAAAATAAATTATCTTTTTATAACCAGCTGCATATAGCTTGTTTCTTATTTTGTTATACTGTTGTACGTGTGTTGGTGTGTAGATAAAGTATGTAGGAATTTCTTGGTTGTTTACCGTTAAAAATAGTGATATAAGAGCTTCCGTTTTATTTTCTAGAGGTAATTTATGCATTACCTTATATTCTAATTTTAGGCCTTTAGCTTCGCACTCTTTTGTTATTTCACTAATAGCGATTATAGCATCTACTCTAAGTTTACCAGATGCGTTAACATTTGGAACTTGAATACCTAGCTCATTATTAATGTTAGTTTTAAATACAAGCTTGTCGTTTTCTAAGTTTAAATCGGGATACTGAAAAATTAATCCTTCATCTAATAAAGCATTTGTTTTTTTAGCACCCAATACTCTTCTAATTAAAATAATTGGAGTAATAATTATAAAAATAATAACACCTAAAACAAGGCCTATTATTGATGAAATAATAGCGCGCCCGCTAAAGCAACTTTTAAAAATTAGATCCCAGTAATTGGCAATAGAATTTGTTTGAAAACAGTATTTAACTATTTTAATAATATTTCCAGAATTGATAAAAAAATTGATAAGCAAAATAATAACACCTGCTACTAGCAAGAGTACTCTTAGTCCGTCCATAAGTTTATAAATTTGGTTAAGGTTATTTATCTTTAAGCCTAATCCTAAAGTTGGTTAAAATTTATAACGATGTTATTTAAGTAAAAGTACCTTTTGTACATTTTTTTAGCTGTAAAGAACAAAGTAAGGCAGGTTAATACATTGTATTTGGGTTTTTAGAGGCTTTAGGTATTTGCTGTATAGCGTCCCAATGTTCTACAATTTTACCGTTTTGGTCAAATCTAAAAAAATCCATGGTAATATATTGGTCATTCCCAGGCCAGGTTTGGTGCGTGTGTAATGCAACTAGATCACCCTCTGTAATGGCTCTAACAAACTCAATGCTTTTATCTGGGTATTCTGTTTGCATACGTTCAAAATAGGCTATAAAACCAGCGGTACCATTCTCTACATCTGGGTTGTGTTGTATGTATTCTTCACCTACGTATTCTTCTATCGCTTTTTTAGGGTTTCCTAAATAAGCAGTTTTGTAAAATGCAATTGCTTTTTCTTTTAAATCTTGGCTCATAGTGGCTTTTTTTTAAAGGTAATAATTTTTTACAAATGAGTTTTCGACCTCATTTTATTTTTTGTTTTAAGCGTTCTTTTTTAATCTATATTTACCGTCTTTCTTAATAGAATTTGGATACTGAAATACAAACAGAGAAATGGCTCTCCTGGGTAGATGAGCTTTCTTGTAACGACTACGTAGTTATTGACGATTTTTTAGATACAGACACGTACCTAGGAGTTAGAGAATTCTTTTTATCTAAGCTAGATTATTTTGCGCAAGCAGGTATTGGCGCACTAGATAAAAATGTGATACATACTGAAATTCGGGGTGACCATACTTTTTGGTTAAATAAAGAGCGAGATGCAGAAATTAAACCCTTTTGGGAGGTTGTAGATCAGGCAATGCACGTATTTAATAGGTACTGTTTTTTAAGCTTATCTGGGTACGAGTTTCATTTTGCGAATTATCCTCCAGGCGGACATTATACCAAGCACCTAGACCAATTTAAAAACCGAAATAACCGAACCATTTCTTTTATTGTGTATTTAAATGAAGGTTGGCAAAAGGGCGATGGTGGTGAGCTAGAAATTTACACGCCAGATAACAAGTCATTTTTAGTAGAGCCTTTAGCAGGTAGGTGTGTACTGTTTAAGAGTGATGCTGTACCGCACGCTGTACTAAAATCTTACAAAGACAGATACAGCCTAACAGGTTGGTTGTTACAAACACCATCTAAATTAGGGCAGTTTTTAGGGTAAAAATTAATGCTTTTTAGTGGTGAATGCTATGGCTAAAAAAACTAATAATAAAATTACTTTACCCAATAAATAACCAATACCATAATGGGTTAGTCTACTAAGGTCTGAAATTAATAGCTGCGTAATATTTACAAATAATATAAGAGCAAATAATAGCGAGGTATAACATATTATTTTTTTCATAAGTATATAAAATGTAAAAGAGAAAGCTAAGGAGGTTAACCCTAGTCTTTCTCTTTTTGGTTTGGTATTATTTAATAACTTTTGTAATTGTTGGTGCGTATATACCAAGAGTAAGCCCCGTAACTAAACCTGTTACAAAAGAATGCGATGTAGTTACCGTATAGTTCTCTGCGCCACCAGCCATAGCTTTAGAGTCAGAACTACCAACAGGAGCTAAACCATAAATTAGGTAGTGGTTCCATTCCTTAGTTTCACTGTTTCCTTGAGCTCCTGTACCTACAACACTGGTGTACGAGTAACAAGAGGTTAATAACATTGCAGATGCACATAGTGCAACCATCATTTTTGTTGAGTTTTTAATCATCTTTTTAATTTTAATATTAAGTACTACTCATTTTGAGTCTATGGTTATTTAGCAGCTAATTGTAATAGAATAGCTGTGGCAATTGTAAAATGCCATATTAAATACAACCACGATAGTACTCTATTTTTGCAATAAAAGTCAATGGACAATTTATAGACAGGCTGATTATTAGATGATTAAAATTATTTTTTTAATACAATTTTTTTACCACGAAGAATAGGCTTGTTACCTGGTATTGCTGTAAAGTGGTATAATTTTAAGAAGAAGAATTGTGTAGCATAATTTTTATACAACACATTTTATTTTTATTGTATGTCCATACTTTGTCTATACCACATAAAAGTTAAAGGACATTTTTAAATAGAAACCAGAAAAATAACCTCTTTTCTGGCTTGGTTTTTTATAATTAATAAGAACTAAGAAAGCTATGGTTTTTGATTTACTTACTACGCATTGCCATATTTCTAAGATCTATAAGTGTTTGTTCTGCATCTTTACTCTCAAAAGAAAGTAAAGATCTATTATTCATTATTAGATATTTTTCTTGGCTTTTGTCTTCGTTTTGCATTTCTACCGTAGTGTATTTAGATCTTTTTAAATGAAAGGATTTTGGATACCCTATTTTATCAAACGAGTAGTGTTTAGCTGCTCTAAACTTCTTTTTTAAGACTAGTTTGTCTCCAATAACACGAGCATCGCAGAGGTACATAAACAAGTACACAATAAACCCAATAAGCGCTATAAAAATTGCACCTGCTAAAAGCATACCCATATGAAACTCTTGTTCTTGGATAACCTTTGCTAAAACCGGAATCATTAGTACTACTACAATTGTACCTAAGTATAGGCCAACATTGGTCCAGCTAGATGATAATTTAATTTCTGTGTTGTTTGCCATTTTTTTATTTTAAATATATGAAAGTTTGGGGTTATGCTAATGCTTACCATTTTTTACTCTTTTTCATACATAGCTGTATCTCGGAGTAGAATAAGCATTTCTTCTGGATCTATGGTTTTAGAAAATAAAGATTCGTTACTCAGAATTATGTATTTTTCTAAACTCTTATCTTCATTTTTCATTTGTACAGTAGTGTACTTATCACTACTTATATAAACAGAATGTATGCTCCCTATTTTGTGAATAGAATACGATTTAGCAGCTCTAAACTGTTTTTTTAAAATTAATTTTTCTCCAACAATATATGCATTGCAGATATACATAAACTGGTATGCAATCAAGCCAATAATTATAAGTAAAACTAGACCAAAAAAGACTATAATTATATGAAATTCTAGATCTTTTGAAATCCATACTAAAATGATTAATAATGCTAATAGACAAAAAAAATATGCGTACAAATTAAGATTGGTCCATTTAGAGGATAGTCTAACTTGTTCAGTAGAGCTCATTTTTTATTTTAAATATACGCATTTTTAGGGTTATAATACCACTTAATGCTAGTAACAGTGCCCGCCTCCTTTTACTCTTCTTTTACACTAGAAGAGCTATTTTGTTTGGTATGCTGATAACAGCATACCTTTACTAAGCTGTTTTGTGTTTACATCTTGTTCTTTTTTGGGTATACCCTTATTCTGCTACTTCTGTTTCTTCAATTTCTTTTATAGAGTAAATTATTTTATCCATATCGTCATTATACAAACCTTCGTTATTTGCGAGGGTCCAAGATGTTGCTTGGTAATAGCCTGTTTTACCTTTAAAAAGGCCTAAACAGTAAAAGATGTCTACACCATTAATTCTACCCCTTAAATGCGTTGTAATTGCTTGCATATTGTTAACAATAGTATCTTTAGTGTTATACATTTCTGCATTTGTAAGCTGTGATTTGTAATCATCAAACGACATTTTTTTATAATCTTCTAGCGTATTTTTAAAATCTAAATTTTCTTCTTTAAGCTGTTCAATAGCCATATCTACCTCATCAAAAGATTCTTCAATTACGGCAACGTAAAACTCTCTTCTTTCGTTTTGGTACTGTAGGGTTGCATCATCATTTAAGTCATTGGTTTTGGTTAAAAAAGAAGGTAAAACAATTGAAAATCTGTTTTTAACGTTAACTGTCTCATAAGTGGTTTCTATATTGCAAGACTGTACTATAACTGCCGTTACGAATAGTAAAAAAATGCTTTTTGTGTAGTTTTTTATGGTGGTCATTTTATAAGATTTTGTTGGTTGCTACAGTACATACGTAGTAAATAGTTTTTCTAAGGTTTCTTCTGGGTTGTTGCACAAACCAGGGTGCGTTTTAGAGCTTTGTATAACGGTGCTTCTAGAGGCTGCTAACCATCTAAACCTATCAGACAACTCTAACTTGCCAATTGCGCCACCAGCGGGTTCTCCTTTGCAAACTAATTCCCAGGCTTTTAGGTAATCTTGCAGCAAATTATAGTCGAGCTCTTTACAAAAAGCTTCTAGCTTGTTGCGGTCTATATGGTATTTTACACCTAAAAACTTTTTTCGTTTGCTAAATAAAATAACACCAATGTTAAAAAATTCTTCGCGTTCTACTTTGGGTACAATGCGTATAACGGCATATTCAAACGTAACTCTATCTTGCATCTTTAGCTTCTTTTATAAGCGCGTCTACCATTCCAAGTTTTGCATTTAAATACGTGGTATATGCAGCTCTCATTTGCGCAGGAGTTAAAGAATCTGTTTGGTTGGTAAGCCAATCTTCTGGTATACTATTGGTAATATCTTCTATAATTTGCGGTGTAATTTTACTTGTAATTTCTTGTTTTGCGTAGTCTAGTTCTGTTGCTTGTGGCAATAGTACGTGGTCTTTTATTAACGGAAATGTTCTGGTTAAGTGGTTCTCCCACAAGGGCCAGTTGTGATGAAAATAAAAGCTAGCACCATTATCTATAACCCACAACTCTTTGTTCCAGATAAGTAAATTGGTGTTTTTTGCTGTACGGTCTATATTGCTAATAATGCTGTCTAGCAATACCACTTTAGAGGCTGTTTTTGCATTTACGGTTGTTACTAACGGATCAAAAGTTATAGCACTAGATAAATAATGCAATCCTAGGTTTAGACCTACGCTAAATTTTAGTAAATCTTGTATTTCCTCGTCGGGCTCTGTTTTGCTAAAAGAGTCGTCTAGTTTAGCAAATACCAATTCTGGTACTCTTAAACCAATAGCACGAGCAAGCTCGCCACCAATAAACTCGGCAATAAGTGCTTTTGTTCCTTGACCGGCACCTCTAAATTTTAAAACATAAAGAAAGTCATCATCTGCCTTTACAATAGCAGGCAAAGAGCCACCTTCTCGTAAAGGTTGCACATACTGCACAACGTTTACGGTTCTAATGTCTAATTTATTCATATAACTAAGGTACTAAAAATTACAAGTTGCAACTGCAGTAAAATACAAGTAATGGCAATTGTATTACTATTTTTTTAGGTTGATCTTAACCAAGTATTATTTTTTAAGCAAACGCAACAGAGGCGCTCTGTACTCGTTATCTTTTTCGTTTAAATTGATGGTGTTTTTAGCAAAGTCAAAATTTACGAACAGCTCAGCATAATCATCCTTGCCCTCTAAAAATATTTTAAACTTAGCAGTGCCTTTCTCGTAATCTATGTCTTGGGTATTAAGGTTGGCACAGGTAAATTCTTGTGTATCTTTAAGTTTGTTATTGCTGCTATTAATCTCGTATTTTTTAGCTAAAAACTCTAGCAACATGTTGCTTTGCTCACCGGTAGAAATAAAACTAACGCCTTGGTCTACAAACATATTTTTAGGTTCGCCGTTTATAAAACCTGCTTTAATACCTTTTTTTAGTTTAACAAGCATACCAATAGTATCTGTATTAACAATTGCCTTAATAGTGTAGGTATTGTAACTGTCTGTTTCTTGCGTATCTGTAATGGTAAGTGGTATGTCTACAAAGCCATCTACGCCATATAGGTTAGACAGGTTTGCTATTTTTACGGGTTCTTCTGTTTTGCAACCAATAACTGTTAGTATTAGGGCAAGTAGCATAAGTTTTATTTTCATAGTGTAGATTTGGTTGGTAATTAGTTAGTCAAATTGCATTCCGTTCTGTATGTCGAACTCCTTTTGTTCTTCTGTAGACATTTGGTCTCGTAATACTTTAATAGTGTATGCACCTTTGGTAATCTTATTGTCAAAATACATCCAGTCACTAATGTTAGACTCATCTACGGTAATAGTATCGCCTAATTGTACTTTAATTTCATACAAAGGCTTATTAGCAACAACACCTTTAAATTTAGAATTGTTATAGGTTATACTTTGTATCCAAATGTGTTCTGAGTTGTCATCTGCATCTGTAAATTTTTGTTTTAGGGTAAAGCCGTAGTAGTTTTTATTATTGCTTTGTATGGCAGTTTTAAAGTTAGATAGAGTTCTATTGGCTTCTTCAATAGCTCGGTTCATAGCAACATTTTCACTCGCTACGTTCATCACATCTGGCTCGCCATCACGTTCTATTTTAGAAGATGTAGTTTCTTTGCAAGAACTTATTACAAGAATAAAGACAGCGGTAATAGTTACGATTTTTTTCATAAGAATTAGTATTATTTTAAACGAAGGCTTTCAAAATCGTTTTTCATTTTGTCTATAGTAGGGCTTAAAAATACCATATAAAGTATAATTAAAAGTCCAAAAAGCATAAAGTCTTGTTTTAAAAATAGAATTATAAAAGTTGCACTTTCTAAAATTGCTAAACGTACTATAGATGCAGTTTGGTACACGCCAAATTTGTCTTCTAAGGTCTTAATGTCTTTTGCTTGTTTTAGCATATTTTTAAACATAAATGTACTAGCAAAAACAGCAATAAGAGGTAGTGCAAAAAAGATAATAGAACCTGCATTTATTTCTGGTACTTTAAAGTTTTGTAAGGCCGAAATATCGCCTATAAAAATATAAGCCAGGGCAGAACCTGCTGTTATAGCAAGGTGAATAATTTTTAATAATTTTATTTTTTCATCCATAATTTTTTATTGATTTTCAGTTGATGATTTTGGCTGTTAGATTTTATTTCTTTTGGATAGCAGTAATTTTAAGGTATAAATTACTAGAAATAAGGTTAACAATAACATACTTATGTAAAAGATAGATGTAGCATTTTTAAGTTTTAGCATAGCTGCCCAAAAAAGGGCTTTGGCAACTAAGAAAAGAAGGAAAACAATTTTTTTAAAATTAATTTTCTTTAATGATTTGTCTTCAATGACAAAGGTTTTAGAATGTTTGTCATGTAATGCAATTTCATCATCACTAACGGCAGATAAGACACTATAAAATCGGCTCCAATTACGTATTGCTAATCTTAAAAAATGAGGTCTTTGTTTTTTAGCATCTACAACAATACTCCTAGTTTCAAATTTACCAGGTGTACGTCCGCAAGTCATTTCAAAAATCATATAATACAACCATCTAAAACTGTAAAATAGTACTATAAAGTAAAGTATAGAGTCCGTCTCTATGTAAAAATAAGTGGCAATTGGCGCAGCTATTAAAGAAGATAGAATAAAGTCTATATAAAAGTTCTCAATTCTAGTATCTTCTGATGCTAGATTAAAGTCTGTAAACTTAGTGTTGGTAATTTTCATTTTATCTTAAGTTTACTTAGGCATAAACCTATTGGGGTCTTCTTTGGCTTTGCGTTCTTCTTTAGTGCCTATTTTTTCTTCTGATGCAGCAGTTGTAGTAGTATTTGTTGTTGCTGATTCTTTAGTTTGTGTTGCTATTTTTTGTTCTTTTTTATCAGATTTTCCAAAGAAGGATAATAGTATTAAGGCTGCTAAAATTCCCCAAACAATACCCACTAAAAGATCTGTTATAGAGTCCCCTTTTTTATTCTCTGATGCAATTTCGCCTTGTGGGTCTTTAGAGATTACATTAGGATCGTCTTTTAGATAATACAGTTTTAGCTTAGGAAAGCTTGGCAATTCGGTTAAAGAAATCTCATCTGTATAAAAACGGTTATCTACTGTAAAAGAATAATTAAACTTGTATGTTTTTACAACTCTAGCAACTGTTGTTTCTGTGTATTCACTAGACAAATCTGCTATAACAAAAGTGTTATCGTCTAACATTTGTTGGCGCTGTTCTATTTTGTCCTTGTCACCTTTGTATACGTAATCTGTGACACAGGATTTTGCTAAAAGAGAGAATACTATTAGTAGTACTATTCTATAGAGTACAGATTTAAAGCTTTTCATTGGTCTAGGTTATTTAGTAGTTTGTTGGAATTGTAAAGGTGTAAACGTAGTTAAACTATAATTTTTTACAATTTATGTTGTTTTTGTTAATAGCCCAATGAAAAAGCTTGTTTTTAGAGCAATTACAAGATCACTTTAAAAACAAGCTATTACTAATAGGTATTCTAATGTTGTGTTTTAGTCTAATTTTTCAGTTAAATTATGAAACACTTTTTTAGGATTTTTACCATCATACAAAATAGCATAAACAGCATCTATAATTGGTGTTTTAGACTTTTTAGTATATTTTTCATTAATTAAATGGGCGCTTTTAGTAGCATAATAACCTTCTGCAACCATACTCATTTCCATCATGGCACTTTTAACGGTGTATCCTTTACCAATCATATTACCAAACATTCTATTTCTACTAAAAACAGAGTATCCTGTAACAAGTAAATCGCCTAAGTAAGCCGAGTTGTTTATGTTACGTTTCATATGATGTACACGTTTAATAAAACGTTTCATTTCCCTAATAGCATTGCTCATTAATACACTCTGAAAGTTATCTCCGTAACCTAAACCGTGAGCCATACCAGCAGCAATAGCGTAAATATTTTTTAATACTGCAGCGTATTCTGTACCAATAATATCATCAGACGTTTTTGTTTTTATGTAATCGCTACTTAAATTTTTAGCAACCAATTTTGCTTTTTCCTCATCTGCACAAGCAATTGTTAGATAAGATAAACGCTCTAAAGCAACCTCTTCTGCATGACATGGACCGGCAATAACACCTATATTATCTAATGGTACATTGTAGGTCTGGTTAAAATGTTCACCTACTATTAATCCGGTTTCTGGTACAATACCTTTAATAGCAGAAAATATAATTTTACCCTCTAAAGAAACGGTTAATTTTTCTAATTCTTTTACTAAAAATGCAGACGGAATTGCAAAAATTACAACATCGGCATTAGAAATAGCAGTGTTTATGTCCGATGTAAGCGCTAACTGGTCTACATTAAACTCTACCGCACTTATATAATTAGGGTTGTGACTGTGCTCTTTAATATGCGCAATGGCATCTGTGTTACGCATATACCAATTTACTGTGCTTACGTTTTCGGTAAGCATTTTTACAATTGCAGTAGCCCAGCTACCACCACCTAAAACAGCGAATTTTGTAGTATTTTTCATAAAATTGATTTAGTAAATCAAAAGTAGATAAAATTTTGATGATAGCGGAAATTTAGAGCCTGTAGATTATCAAATTAATAAAAAATGTATGCGCTAGTATCAGTGTGTTTTTCAGATTATTTATGTTTTTTTTAAACATCGACCTATAAAAAAGAAATAAAGGAAGTTGTTTTTTGTTTTTCTAATTGTTGATAATCAAGAGGTTGTATTTTTTGGCACAACCTTTGTCTTGGAGTAAACAGAACCAATACATTTTTATTATGAGAACAAAACTACTATTTGGATTACTGCTATTGGGAACTTTAGTTTCATCTTGCTACTCAGAGATTATAATTGATGACGGTTATATAGCCCCAGGAATTTCTGTGGAAAACGCTATTCATAAATATGATCTTTGGTATGTAGATATTAATGCTACCCAAGGAAGCGGAGAAGTGCCTTTTTTACAACGTGCATTTACTATAACATTTAATAATGGCCGTTTGTTTGCTAATAATAATATTGTTGGTATTGGTAAAACAGGTAATGGTTATGGTATAGATGTTGGCAACTACGATGTTTTTAATGATGGTATACGTATTAACCATGCTGTAGATGGTAGATGGCCTTTAGAGGTGTATGTTGTTAACAGTAATACATTAGAGTTGTTAGATGTTGCAACAAACACGTCTTACTACTTAAAGGGATACAGACAAAACACGTTTGATTATGATTATGTTTTTTATGATAACCTAAAGTACTTTTTACAAGAATACAATGCTTGGGAAAAAACATACACAAGTGAACAGGGGGCTATAAACAATTTTGATGAAGAGAATTTTTTACAGTTTTTTACAGATAGAGATGCAGATATATTTAGGTCTTCTATAGATAACAATGGTACACGCCCTAACAACGTAACTTGGGATTACGAAGGTGATTATAAAGTGTTTGATGTTCATGGAGATGAAACTCTAAAATTATTAGAGCTGGATTATGATTATTTAGGAGATGATTATTTTGAGTTTTATGTAATAAATGATAGAACAATAGAATTGTACCATCCAAACTCTGGCACGGTTTATGAGTTTACAGGAGTAGGATACAGAGAGTACTTAAAAGGTGATGCCTCTGTAACAGATAAAAAAAGAACGAAGTCTACAAACGCTGTAAAAACAGTGAAGAGACAACGAATAAAATAGAAGAATTTTTAGGTTGGTTATTAGTTGTAAAACCGTCTTAGACAGTGGTATGTTTAAGGCGGTTTTTTTGTGCTTTAATTTTAAAGGCGGTAGAACAAAACCGTATTTATGGTATAGAGTAAAGGTTATAGCAAAGCTGTATAGAATACGGTTTGTACTAAAAACAAAAAACCTTCATTTTTTAAATGAAGGTTTTTTTTATATCTAAAAATTCAAATTACGTTGTAATAGAATTAATCGTTAAGCTTTAATACAGCCATAAATGCTTCTTGTGGTACTTCTACGTTACCAACTTGGCGCATACGTTTTTTACCTTTTTTCTGTTTCTCTAAAAGTTTACGTTTTCTAGAAATATCACCACCATAACATTTAGCGGTAACATCTTTACGTAAAGCCTTAGTTGTTTCTCTAGAGATAATTTTAGCTCCAATTGCAGCCTGTATAGGAATATCAAACTGTTGTCTTGGAATAAGTTCTTTTAACTTCTCGCACATCTTTTTACCAATATGCACTGCATTGTCTGCATGAATAAGGGCAGATAAAGCATCAACCGGTTGTGCGTTTAATAAAATATCTACACGCACTAATTTAGATACACGCATACCAATAGGCGTATAATCAAAAGAAGCATATCCTTTAGATACTGTTTTTAATCTATCATAAAAATCAAAAACAATCTCTGCAAGTGGCATATCAAAAGATAGCTCTACACGTTCAGGTGTTAAGTAATTCTGATTTGTAATTTGTCCACGCTTCTCTATACATAAAGACATAACATTACCTACAAAATCAGATTTTGTAATAATAGTAGCTTTAATATATGGTTCTTCTACACGGTCTACACTAGACGGATCTGGTAAATCTGTAGGGTTGTTAACAATAAGAGGTGTATCTGGATCTTTACGCGTAAATGCGTGGTAACTAACGTTAGGAACTGTTGTAATAACAGTCATATTAAACTCGCGCTCTAAACGTTCTTGTATAATCTCCATGTGTAGCATTCCTAAGAAACCACAACGAAAACCAAAACCAAGAGCAGCACTACTTTCTGGTGCAAAAACCAAAGAAGCATCATTTAACTGCAATTTCTCCATAGAAGAGCGTAATTCTTCAAACTCATCTGTATCTACAGGGTAAATACCGGCAAATACCATTGGCTTTACATCTTCAAAACCAGCAATAGGGTTTACTGTTGGTGTTGCAGAATCTGTAATAGTATCCCCTACTTTAACCTCACGAGCATCTTTAATACCTGTAATTAAGTAACCAACATCACCAGCTTTTACACTTTGCTTTATAACTTGTGACAGTTTTAATGTACCAACTTCATCTGCAAAATAACTCTTGCCAGTTGCTACAAATTTTATTTTTTGTCCTTTTTTAATTTCACCATTAATAACTCTAAAATATGTTTCTACACCTCTAAAAGGGTTATAAACAGAGTCAAACACTAATGCTTGTAATGGTTCATCTACGTTACCAACTGGTGCTGGTATACGCTCTATAACTGCAGATAGTATATTATCTACACCAAAGCCAGTTTTACCACTAGCATGTATAATGTCTTCTGGTTTGCAACCTAAAAGCTCAACAATATCATCTGTTACTTCTTCTGGGTTTGCACTAGGTAAATCTACCTTATTAAGTACTGGTATTATTTCTAAATCGTTTTCTAAAGCAAGATATAGGTTAGATATTGTTTGCGCTTGTATACTTTGCGCAGCATCTACAATTAATAAAGCACCTTCACAAGCAGCAATAGATCTAGACACCTCGTAGCTAAAATCTACGTGGCCAGGAGTATCAATTAAATTTAGAATATATTGTTCTCCTTTGTATTCAAAATCCATTTGTATGGCGTGCGATTTTATGGTAATACCACGTTCTCGCTCCAAATCCATACTATCTAAAAGTTGATCTTGTTTTTCACGATCTGTCACAGAGCCTGTAAAGTCTAAAAGCCTATCTGCTAATGTACTTTTTCCGTGATCTATGTGTGCAATAATGCAAAAATTTCGAATGTTCTTCATATATATTACTAAAGTAGCTGCAAATATAGTTTATATTTTATAGGTTATGAACGTCTAATATTTAAAGGGTCCATAATTTAGATAAAGAAAATGAACAAGACAAGTGTTCTTGCACCTTTTATGAGTTGCTTTTTCTTCTTTAGTACACTGAAAATAGGTTAAAAGTGATGTTTTCGATGTTCTTTTTCTTATTTTTTTTAAGTGTTATCTATTTGATAATTAGTGTGTAGTGTGTAATTTTTGATTATAAAAAATCTATTTTAAGCTTCTGCTCGTATCTATAGCAGAACAAAACAAAACTTAAAATTATGAAGAAGATATCATTAGCATTAGCCGCAGTAGTTTTATTGGGATCATGTGTTTCTAAAAAGAAATATGTAGAATTACAACAAGCTCACGGTGAAACTAAAAGTCAACTAACCAAGACTGCTGTAGAAAAAGAAGAATTAGAAGCAAAATTTGCTAAGATTGAAGCAAGAGTTTCAGATTACAACTCTAAAATTACTGCTTTAACAGAAGATAACGATGCAAAATTAATTTCTGCAGATGGTGCAGTTATATCTAACAATGTTAAAGCTAAAATGCGTGAGACATTAAAGAACGTTAGTCCAGAACAATTAATGGGTGCTAAAACACTTAAAGATTCTATGAACTTAGCATTATCTCATAACCTAAAGAAATCTATTGGTTCAAATAGTTTAAATGAAGATGATGATATCGCAATTGATATTGACGATACTGTTGTAATGATTTCTATTTCTGATAAATTATTATTTAACACTGCTAGTTACAATGTAAGCAACAAGGCAGATGCTATTTTACAAAAATTAGCAGACGTTATTAACTCTGAGCCTAGCATTGAAGTTATGGTAGAAGGGCATACAGATGCAAGATCTATTAGTACTCCTAAAGTAACAGATAACTGGGACTTAAGTGTGTTAAGAGCAACATCTATTGTACGTAAATTACAAACTAAATATAATGTAGCACCAGAGAAATTAATTGCATCTGGTAGAAGTAGCTATAAGCCTTTAGCATCTAACGATTCTAAAGAAGACAGAGCTAAAAACAGAAGAACACGTATTGTAATCTTACCTAATATAGATAAGTTTTTTGCATTAATGGCTTCTAACGAATAAGCAATACACTAGCTAACAACTATAAATTGTTAAAGCGGAATTCCTTAATTGGATTTCCGCTTTTTTTATGCTTAAAAACTACCAATGGCATAGACTCCTAAATACGTAGAGTTACTAATTTCTATGGGTATTGCCTTAAGATAGAATCTTTTCTGTTTTTTAGATAGCGGATATGTTGTAAATTTGCCGAATGCCAAAAATAGGAGACATACAGTTACCAGATTTTCCGTTGTTGTTAGCACCAATGGAAGATGTAAGCGACCCACCGTTTAGAGCGTTATGCAAAGAACAGGGAGCAGATGTGGTGTATACAGAGTTTATATCATCAGAAGGTTTAATTCGTGATGCTGCAAAAAGCGTTATGAAATTAGATATTTATGAAAAAGAACGACCAGTAGGGATACAAATTTTTGGAGCAAATTTAGATTCTATGTTACGATCTGTAGAGATTGTAGAAAAGTCTAATCCAGATATTATAGACATTAATTTTGGCTGTCCCGTAAAAAAGGTAGTAAGTAAAGGTGCAGGAGCAGGTATTTTAAAAGATATAGACCTAATGGTTAAGCTAACCGATGCTATGGTAAAACATACCAACTTGCCAATTACAGTAAAAACCCGTTTAGGGTGGGATACTGATTCTATTAAAATTGTTGAGGTTGCAGAGCGCTTGCAAGACGTAGGTTGTGCAGCAATAGCTATACACGGTAGAACGCGTGTGCAAATGTATAAAGGCGATGCAGATTGGGCGCCAATTGCTCAAGTTAAAAACAACCAACGTATGCATATTCCTGTTTTTGGTAATGGCGATGTAAATACACCAGAAGCAGCGGTAAAAATGCGAGACGAGTATGGTTTAGATGGCGCTATGATTGGTAGAGCAAGCATTGGTTACCCTTGGTTCTTTAACGAGGTTAAACATTTTATAGAAACCGGAGAACACAAAGCACCACCAACAATGCAAGAACGTGTAGAGGCAGCTCGTAGGCATTTACAAATGGCAATTGACTGGAAAGGTGAAAAGTTAGGTGTTTTTGAAACCCGTAGGCATTATACAAACTATTTTAAAGGTATTCCAGATTTTAAAGAATATCGCATGAAAATGGTTACTAGTGATGAGTCTCCAGATGTTTTTGCTGCATTCGACGCTGTTTTAGATAAGTTTGGAGATTTTCAGTTTTCTTAAATAGAAAAGTCTTAAGTGCAAAGTCTTAAGTAGATCGTTTTAAATCTTAGTTGCTAAGTAGAACTTCTAAAAAGAAGCAGTTTTATTGCGCAATTAATTTTTTACTTATTCTGCTACTGGCAATTTTTGCAGAAATAAGACCCAGCACTATAATAGTAGCGAGCACAATAACAACGTTTAGTAATTTATACTCTACAGGGTACGCTAAAAACGCGTTTATTTTAAGCCATCCAAAAGCTAATTGCGACCATATTAGTAGAGAGCCTATAAAAACCCCAACTAAGCCACCAATACTAGTAACCAAGGTGCCTTGTACAAAGTATATACTTCGCAATTCTTTAATTGTAGTGCCTAGGTAGTAAAGGGTTTTAGAGTTTTGTTGTTTGTCTAAAATCATCATAATAATAGCGCCTACAACATTAAATAAAGCAATAATAAGCACTAATGTAAAAATTAGGTATGTTGCTAGGTTCTCTGTGTTTAACATACGGTGGAGCGTACTATTTTGTTCTTGCCTATCTTTTAAAACAACATTATGTTGTAAAACAGTAGTAATGCTCTGTTTTATGGCAGCAATATCTTTAGTAGCATCTATTTTAAAGTTTAGGGCAGAGACCTGTAAGCTATCTTTTTCTAAAAGTTTTTGTACTACAGGTAAGTCTGTAAATAGGTACTTTTTATCTAAATCTTCGGCAACGTTATACATACCGCTAATCACAACATTGTGTTGGTTGTACGGAGCCTTGTTTAGTCCGCCTTGGTTAATAGCTCCTTTTTTAGATTTAGGAACTAATATTTGCAATGGACTTCTGTAATTGTTTACAGTTAAACCTAGTAAATTAGCAATTCCGATACCAACTACACCTCTCTGGCTGTCTATTAACCACTCACCAAAATACAACGTACTATCTATACCTGTAACTTTGTTGTAGTTGTTATCTACGCCTTTAATGTAGCCAATATGGCTTTTCTCATTATGTAAAAAGTATACCTTTTCTTCTAGTTCTTTAGAAAAGGCAAGTACACCATCAATTTTAGATAGTTCCGCTTCTTGTTCTGGTAAAACCGATATAAATTTTCCGGTTAAGGGAGAAGCTTTTAAATCTGGATCAAAACTTTCACTAAAACTAAGGCTGTATGTTTTTAATCCGGCAAAGCCAGATAAAACAATAAAAAGCGCTGCAGAACCAATTACTATAACTAAAAAAGTAATAAAATTGATAATATTCACAGCGTTTTGACTGCTTTTAGAACGTAAGTATCGCTTAGCGATGTACAGCGGAAAATTCAATCTTAAGATTTTTTTCTACGTTCTAATAAATCTGGGTTCTCTATTGGGTTTTCTTCCCTTTTTAAAGATTTTTCTATGCCATCTATGTACTCCAAAGAATCGTCTATAAAAAATAACAATTCTGGTACACGACGTAATTGGTTTTTGGTACGTTGCGAAAGTTCGTGCTTTATAAGCGGTTGGTTAGACTGTATACCTTCTAAAAGTTCTTGCGAATTTTTATGAGGAAAAATACTAATATATACTTTAGCTATAGATAAATCTGTAGTAACAACCACCTTAGAAACAGATATAAGTGTTCCACGCAAACCTCCATCAATCACTGCGCGTTGTAAGATATCTGCGATATCTTTTTGTATTACGCCTCCTATTTTTTTCTGTCTTTGAGTTTCCATGGGGCAAAAGTACAATTTATATCATTAGACTCCTATACCTTAGCCTAGTATCCTAGGGATTACGCAAAAGATTTATTGTTGTAATTTTAGCTTTTATATTTTTAAAGATCGATTATGCAAAAAATAGAACATATAGGAATAGCAGTTAAGGATTTAAAAGCATCTAACATCTTGTTTGAAAAGCTTTTAGGAACACCAAGTTATAAGGAAGAAGAAGTAGCGTCTGAAGGTGTTAAAACCTCTTTTTTTATGTCGGGCCCAAATAAAATAGAATTGTTAGAGGCAACAAAAGAAGATAGCCCTATAGCAAAGTTCATTGCAAAAAAAGGAGAAGGTGTGCACCATATTGCTTTTGCTGTGGATAATATAGTTTCAGAAATTGCACGTTTAAAAGCAGAAGGTTTTGTGGTTTTAAATGAAATACCTAAAAAAGGAGCAGATAATAAACTAGTTGCTTTTTTACATCCTAAGGGTACAAATGGCACATTAATAGAGCTTTGCCAAGAAGCGCCAACGGTAGCCGAATAAAAAAGTAAATATAACTGCAATCTTATTTTGGATTGTAACAAAATAAATAGTAATATTGCATCCGCAATTTGCGGGTCCTATAGCTCAGCTGGTTAGAGCACCTGACTCATAATCAGGGGGTCCATGGTTCGAGCCCATGTGGGACCACAAGCAAACAAAAGCCTTTACAGAAATGTAAAGGCTTTTTTGGTTTTAGGAGTACAACATATGTGCAACACCATTTTCTTTTTTTGTACTAATTTTATTTTCTTAAAAAATTATAAAATGGAACGAACTACAATCTCTTTGGCACATTATTTAGTTGGAAAACAGATAAAATTCGGAACTTATGTTGATACAAAAGTACTTGTAAACAATTATTCATTAATAAAGTACTTGACTCTTTCGTTTTTTATATACGTCTTTATTCTTTTATTAATAGATAACCCATTTCCGTTAGGTCTTAGTGCTCTTGTTATTGCAGTATACACTTTAATTGGTTTTGGTGTTTTATTTTTTTGTCAATTAAGAAAGGAGGTTTTTAAAGTACAAAAGGATAATTTTCTAAAGTGTTCAATTAAAAAAATTAACATAAATAATCTAAACTTTCAAGGGTATGTTGAAGGTTTGGAGAATGAATTAAAATTTAAAAGTTTATTAAGGGGAGAATCTATATCTGGAAAAGTAAACTTCACAGCTCCTAATAAAAGTAAGAGGGGTGCTAATCATAAAACACTCTTGACAATTTTAGACTATGTTACAGTTAATGGTTTAAAAAGCACTAAGAAACAAGAGCTATTTTCTATATTAAATGATAACTTTTTAATGGCAGGTTTAAAATTGAATGAGGACAGTTTTGGTACACTTTTTTATAATTGGGTCAATGAGAAAGATGAAAAGAAACTACAAGAAAGAAAAACAATTATAGAAAAAGTATTTTTTAAAGGTTAATGGTAGATTAATTTAAGGTTTGAGCTGATTAACCTATTGCTAATGTGATATTTACTTTCATATGTTTGCTTTTCAGAATGAATGGCCATTCGTTTATTTTTTAATTCTAAATCGCAATATAATGGATGAAAATAGTAATATGATTGAGATATTACAGGATATTAGAAACTTATTATCTCATAACAAAAAGGTATTAAATATTGATGATCTAGTAAGCTACACAGGGTTATCTAAAAGTAAGATATATAAACTATCAATGCTCAAATTGATTCCAATTGGAACAAATGAGCATATTCGCCAGAAGTTTTTTAATAAAGAAGATATTGATGAGTGGTTATTAGGAAAACCAAACTTATCTGATGAATACCTGGAGCAACAAATGAATGCTCAATTATTAAAAAACAAAAAAGCGTAAAAACTTCACCTTTTACGCTCTTATCAAATTTTATTTCACTTTTAATCTGTATACAAATATATGGGTTTAATTCAATATACCTATGAATCAAAAATCATACATAAGGATTGGTACCAGTTATTATAGAATAGTTCAAGTTCCATCATTAAAGGGAGGGTTTAATGAAACTCTTATAAAATGGGATAAATTAACCGTCATTGAGGATCATAATAGGGAATACCTGTCACAAATACCTAAATACCACGGTAAAATATGTTTTCCAAACCATTTTAATTTTTCAAAAGAAATTCACGGCTTTTATAACACATATTCTCACTTAAAGTATTCCCCCAAACAAGGAAGTGTCTCTCATACTCTTAATTTTTTTAAACACATATTTGGATCTCATTTAGAAATAGGGTTAGATTATTTTAAGCTTTTATATGAAAAACCTTCTCAAATGTTACCAGTTTTATGTTTGGTAAGTAGAGAAAGGGTAACTGGGAAATCATCTTTTTTAAAATACTTAAAGGAAGTTTTTGGGCTTAATATGACGTATTTAGATAGTCATACATTGAATAGTAATTTTAACCTTGACTGGGGAAATAAATTATTATTGGGTCTTGATGAAGCCGTACTTCAGAAAGAAGAAATAACAGAAAAAATAAAATATTTATCGACGTCTAATATTAATAAAATAGAAGCTAAGGGTAAAGAAAGGTTTGAAGTAGATTTTTTTGGCAAATTTATTTTATGTAGCAATAGGGAAGACTCTTTTATTAAAATAGATTCTGATGAAACTCGATTTTGGGTTAGAAAAATTCCGAAGCTTGAAAATGAAGACGTTAATTTTTTAGATAAATTAATTGACGAAATTCCAGCCTTTCTAGATTATATTAAAAGTAGAGATTTTGCTACAGAAAGAAAAACAAGAATGTGGTTTACAGCTGAGCAGATTTACACCAATGCTCTTAAGAAGTTAGTAAGCAATAACAAGAATAAAGTTGAAAAGGAAATAGGGCAATTGCTTTATAGTGTTCTTGAGAAATTTGAACTAGAGGAAGTTCATTTTAGTCTTATGGATCTTCTTAATGCATTATCTAAAACAAGAGTAAAGACTGATTTAACGCAGCTTAGAAAGCTTCTTAAGACGGAGTGGAAGGTAGAACAAAAAAATAATTCATTTAAGTATCAAAAATTTGTGATTTTAAGTGATGGAGATATCGTTCTTACTGATACCAAAGGAAGGTATTATACTGTCTCTAAAACTTTTTTACATAAAACATTTGATGATTTGATGACGTAATAGGTTAATCTTTATCTATTACTAGTAATAATAGGGTTACCAAGATCATCAGTTTCGTCATCACTCTGTCATCACAAAAATATATTGATGACGTGTTGATGTAAACTTTGATGATTTGATGACATCTTGATGATGTCTTGACTGCCAATGAAATCAAGGGTTTTCAACTGTTTGTCATCAAATCATCACTTTTTATACTTTTTTCAATTAATAATAATGTACAATGAATTGTAATAAAGCTAAAAATATAGACCTCCTTTTATATCTAATAAAAAACGGTTTTAAACCTCAAAAGATCACAGGTCAAAACCATTGGTTTTTATCACCTTTTAGAAAGGAGAAAACGGCCTCTTTTAAAGTGGATACAGATAAAAACACTTGGTACGATTTCGGTAGCGGTCACGGAGGAACAATTATAGATTTTTTACAGGAATATTATGGTTGTGCTATTTCAGAGGTTTTAAACAAATTAACAGAAGATACTTTTTCTTTTCATCAGCAGAAAATTATAAGTCCTCATACTAAAAAAGGGGATATTATTAAAGTTAAGGCTCTTCAGAATAAATACTTAATCGCCTACCTTAAGGAAAGAGAAATTAATTTAGAGTTGGCAAAAGAGTTTTGCTTTGAGGTCTACTATACTTTTGACTCAAACAAAACATATTATGCTATTGGTTTTAAAAATGATTTAGGTGGCTTTGAATTAAGGAATCAGTTTTTTAAAGGTTGCATTGGCCGCAAACATTTTACTACAATTAAAAGAGACTACTCTACTGTTTCTGTTTTTGAATCTTGGTCTGACTTTTTATCATATTTAACTTTAAAAAATAAGGTTCCAGAGGAAGATTTTATCATATTAAATTCAACTGCATTAATAAAAAAAGCATTAGAAATTGTAAATCAATATTGTGTAGTTAAATCTTTTTTTGATAACGATGAATCTGGTTCTAATACGTTACAAATAATAAAAGATAATAGAGGGTTAGAAGTTTTTGATTACCGATACTACTATAAAAATCATAAGGATTTAAACGCTTTTTTAATAAACTCCAAAATGGCTAACGGTTGAGTATTTCGAGAGGTGTTCAATACCGGTACTCAGGTCCCTTTTTTGAACAAATCTCGCTTTTTCTCCCGATGGTCGCAAAAGTTATAAACTTGAATTTATTTTTAATATGAAAAGAACTAGAATTGAATTTGTGTGTAGCTCATATGAAAAAAAGTTAATAAAAATTAAAGCAAAAAAGGCTGGACTTAAAACAGCAGATTACTGTAGAAAATCAGCTTTAAATAAAGATATAAAAGCCATACTTACAGAAGAGCAAGTTTTGTTTTATAGAATGTTGATTAAGTATCACAATAACTTTAAGAGTATTGGAAACTTAATAAAAAAGAAGGAACCAGGGTTGTTTAAATTGACATCTGAAGTTGCTAATGAAATTAAAGAACACCTTATAAATTTTAGAAAATGATAAGTAAGGGTAAATCTATTTCACATACAGAAGCTTCAATTGGTTATGGTTGGAATCAAGAGAAGGATGCTAAAATTGTCTTTAAAAAAAGTTTGGTAGGATTAACACCTAAAGAGATCACAAATGAGTTTAAAACAATACAGGCAATGAACTCTCGATGCCTTAAAAACACCTTTAGTTTTGTTTTAAGTCCAACTATTGAAGATGGTAAGAATATGAAGCTTCGTGATTTTTATAATATAACTAGTGAGTTTGTAGAGGATTTGGGATTGAATGATCACCAGTCTATAGCATTCTTACATCAAGATAAAGAGCATCGTCATATTCATTTATATGTTAATCGAATTGATTTTAATGGTTGTGCCTATAAAGACAATTATATAAGCAAACGTGCTCAAAAAGCAGCAGAGCGTGTTGCTAAAAAGTTAGGACTAAAAACTGTAAAAGATGTAAAACAGGAAAAGTTAGATAGCTTAAAAGCTATTAGATCTAGTATAAAAGAAAAGCACGATAGCTGCTTAAGTGGTAGAAGATCAAAAAGTATAAATGAATATATACTTGAAATGAGAAAGTTGGGTGTAAATGTTATCCCTGTAATTAACAAATCAAATAATATACAGGGTTTTAGATATCAATTTAAAAACATCAACTTAAAGGGAAGCGAAGTGCATAGAAACCTGTCTTTTAATAAAATAAAGCAGCAATTGCTAAAAGTAGAGGGGGTAAAGTATAAATCTATAAATATATAATTATGGCTAAAATTGAAGAATTAGCATCTTTGATTATTGATGAAATTGAGACATTTCAAAAGGGTATTTCTCAACTGCAGAAGGAAACTAAAAGAATTGAGGGTTTAAAGCTTATTCTAAGCACAAAAAAAGTAGAAGATAGTTTTTCAATTTTTTTAAAAAAATTAGACCAAAGAAACAGAGTTTATAGCGTTGAACTGAATAAGATACAGCATAGACTAGATAATTTTATATTATTTCCGAGAAGATATTTTACACCAATTGTTCTCTGTTTAATAGTCACAATTATTTCAATGTTTTTTAATGTATATCAATTTCAAAGCTTTAACAATATTGAGGATAAAGAATACAATAGAGGTGCAAATAAGGTTAAAAGCCATATCGAGGAATTTTTTAATGATAACCCAGATGCTTTTAAGCAGTACCAAACTTGGAAAATAAAATAATAATATGGCTAAAATTATATTAGTGACTCATCAAAAAGGAGGAGTTGGCAAAAGTACTTTGACCTTTAATTTGGCTCAAAACCTTAGTAGTTGTAGTAAAGTAGCAATTCTAGATATGGATCTGCAAGGAAGTCTTTTGGGGATTAATCATATTGTAAATGATTTCATAATTACTTCAGATAAATCAATACTTAAAAATTCAAATTTGGACTTTATATTTATTGATACACCACCTTACTTATCAGATAAGTTATCAGGTTTAATGGAGTTATCAGATTTAATAATAGTCCCTACCAAAGCTGGCGTATTAGATTTATTAGCAATAGAAAGTACTATTAGCATTATTGGAGATAATAATAAATTAGATAAAACACTAATAGTGTTAAATATGGTAAAACACAATACTTCTTTGACTTCTGATATTTTAAATGAATTAAAAACTTACAAGGTTAAAATTGCAAATACTCAAATTAATGATTTGGTTGTATTTACTCGTTCTGTTTTGCTTAAAGGAGTAGAGCGTAATAATAATGCCCAAAAACAAATAGATGGTTTAACAAAAGAAGTGTTAAAGGCATTAATATAATTGTATAAACCTAGAATTATATAAATACATAATTATGAAAAAAGAAAGTTTTGATAGCCTTTTAGGTAAGGTAAAGTCAGGTCAGGTAAAAATACCGATACAAAAGGTGGTGTCTGAAAAAGAGTCTATTCTTAATAATTCTAAGCAATTTTCATTTTATATAGATGTTGATCTATTAAAAAGACTAAAGACAAAAGCTTTAGAGGAAGATAGAAGCATAAAGGATATTATAAACAGTAGTATTGAAGATTATCTATCATTTTAAGTGCCTCAAGTATTGGATAAGAAAATTACTGTTAATTTTTGTTAAGTTGTATTGGATTGTATAATTTTAGCTAAAATTATTAAAAACAGAATAATGGGGTACTTGGATAATTTAAGTTTTGAAGAAATTGAAATTTTAAATAACCATAATGATGGTTTAAAATGTTGGCAAACGGATTATAAGATCTTAAGAAATTATGCAGAGGAGGTAGCTAGGCTTAACTTTAAGGATGAAATTAATTCTACAAAGGAAGCTATCAGTACTAAAAGGAAGCAAGTTTTAAATGAAGAGCAAGAAAGACTTTTTGCAGATTAATACCTTAACTCCAGTATATTGAATAATAAAAAAACAGAAGTTTTTAAAGAATTCATCAATAGAGAAAATCCTAATAATTTAAGTTTTCCAGTTGACAATATAATTGTCGGCCTTTTTAAGAATATGCTACGTAAAAATACCAGTTGCGGAAAAGAAGGTTTTAGGGTATATGATAAAAATTTCTATCAAGTTGAATTAGATGCCTCTGGCTTTAATGAAGAATTAATTATTGAAGCAATAAGAGAACTTACTTTTAACTCTCAAAAATTTTATATAAACGGTATTTTGTATTCAAGTCAAATCCAGAATATACATTATGTGCACGATGATGAATTCGTTACTTTTAATATCGAAAAAGAAAAATTAATCTTTCTTCGTGATTCATTGCTTAGGAATAAACCAGAATAAATCCAAATTTTAGAATCAAATTACGGCTTTCCGTAAAGCATTTAATTTGCGATTAATTATTTTTGATACAATTATAAATAATTTAAATTCAGCGCAATATGAAAATTCAAGCAATTAAGCCCGGTCCAAAACCTAAAAAGGAAGATGGTACACTGGATAAAAGAAGAAGAGATAACAAGAATACACCAGGTAATAAGCCAACGCTAAAACCAAGTAAATCTACCAAAAAGTAAGCCTTATTGTAGTGCCTAGGAATAAAAGACGCCAGAACTAAATACCTTTAAGTATTATAGCTTATAGCTATTGTTTTTTAAGTATCAAAGACAATAATTAATGCTTTAAAAATGTATTTAAATGTTAAATGAAATATTTAAATATATGTATATTGCCATACATTTTTATAAGTAAAATATATATTAAAATATAAAGCGTTTAGCTTTTGATTTGGTCTTCGAACTCGCCAGGTTCTATTAATTACCTCCAAACAAAGTTAAGACGCCCACGTGACTGCGTGGGCTGTTCTTATTTGGAGGAAAGGTTTCTGGCGAGACCTGTAAGATCGATGAGTTACAGTTCCACGCTTTTTTTATTCCACTACACTATGAGTATAAAAAAAACAATCACGGCTCCTATTACTAATAATGAAAAGCAAGGTAAAAAAGTAGTTAACATTTCTGATGCTACTCACGCAAGAATATCTTTAATTGCAGATCTTTTTGATGTTACTAGAAGTCAGGTAATAAGTAATATTGTATTGTCTTTTTTTAAAGAGAATGAAGATGAAATTAAAGAACGAATGACCATAAGAAAAGACCAATTAGATAAAATGTTTTAGGTAATACTAGTTATTATTTTGAGAGTTTATATTAGGTCTAACATTATATAATTGTATATTTATATTACGGTTTTTTTACTGCGTTTTAACCCTGAAATTTTGAATATTCTATAATAAAATAGAGGGTCAATAGGAGTATTCAAATTATTTAGAGCGTATTAGATATAATTTTTATTATTAAGCGCAATGCCTTTGTTTAATCGGTTTTTGTGTCAAGTTTAACCAAACATTATCTCTCAAATTTAGATGAGTACAAATACAACCAAAGCAGATATCAACTTTGAAAAAGAGTTGTGGAAAGCAGCAAATGAACTTCGAGGCGCTGTGGCTGAAAATCAATATAAGGATTACATACTACCATTAATATTTTTAAAACACATTTCCGAGCGTTACGAGTTACGTAGGGATAGTTTAAAAATTTTGTTTAACGATAAATCATCAGAATATTTTACAGAAGATATTGAAGAGCAAAACTATGTGTTAGAGGATCCAGATGAGTATTTATCTGAAAGCACTTATATTATTCCTGAAAAAGCTACTTGGCAATTTCTACAAGACAATGCCGAGCAAGATAATATTAAAGTTTTAGTAGATGATGCTTTTGATTTGTTAGACCAAACATTAGCGACATATAGACCAGATTTAAAAGGTATTTTACCGCGCATCTTTGTGAAAAGTCAGCTAACAGCAAAGCAAGTTGCGGGTTTAATTAATCTTTTAGCAAACCCTAAGTTATCTGAAAAGGAAAACCCAGACAGTGATATTTTAGGCCGTGTTTACGAGTATTATATTGGTAAGTTTGCTATAGCAGAAGGTTCTGGTGCAGGACAATTTTTCACACCAGGAAGTATTGTGCGTTTATTGGTAGAAATGATAGAGCCTTACGAGGGTAAAATCTTTGATGCTGCCTGTGGTTCTGGAGGTATGTTTGTGCAATCTTTAAAGTTTTTACAAGCACATAATGGCGACAAGAAAAACATTTCTATTTACGGGCAAGAACGTTACGATGGCACACTGCGTTTATGTAAAATGAATTTAGCACTACGAGATTTATCTTTTGATGTACGCTTAGGAGACTCTTTACTACAAGATAAATTTCCTGATTTAGAAGCAGATTTTATTATTGTAAATCCACCGTTTAATGTTAGTCAATGGCATCCAGAAGATTTACCGGAAAATGATCCACGACTATTTGGCCCAAAAGAGGAGTTTACCACAGATGGTAATGCCAATTATATGTGGATGCAAACCTTTTGGTCTCATTTAAGCGATACTGGTACTGCAAGTGTAGTTATGGCAAACGGCGCAATGACTTCTAATAATAAAGGAGAAAAGAATGTACGTCAACATATGGTAGACAATAGTATGGTAGATTGTATTGTACGTTTACCAGACAAACTATTTTTAACTACAGGCATTCCAGCGTGTATTTTTATTTTAAGTAAAAACAGAGATGGTAAAGATGGTGTGCATAGAGAGCGTTCTAATGATATTTTGTTTATCGATACCTCTAAAATGGGGACTATGGAAAGCCGAAAACTCCGTGTTTTTACAAACGACGATATTAATAAAGTAACGGAAATATACCATAATTGGAGAAACTTAGACGGTTCTTATAAAAATGAAGATGGTTTTTGCTATAGTGCAACTTTAGAAGAAGTTAAAAAACAAGACTACAAACTAACACCTGGTATTTACGTTGGTACAGAAGCTGTTGAAGATGATGGTATCCCATTTGAAGATAAAATGGAAACATTAAAAGCGCAGTTGGAAACCCAGTTTGAAAAAGGAAATGCATTGCAGAAACAGATTTTAGAAAATTTTGATAAATTTTAATATATGGATTTTTCAGAAAGCAGTAATATTGATTTTAAAAGCTTAAAAAAGGTCATTGGACCTAGATCAGATCTAAAAAGTTTGGCAGAAACTTGCGTTTCTTTTGCAAATGCTCAAGGTGGTGCAATAATAGTGGGTATAGAAGATCGAAAATCTGAACCTCCTAGAAATCAAAAAATTGAACAAGAAGTAGCAAATAAAACTATTTCAAGATTAAGAGATTTAACAGATTCAGTTGGTCTTTTAAATCCTGAAATTATTGTTCACGAAAACGGAGGTGAGTATTTTAAATTTGTAATACATCCATCAACACGCACAATTGCAACTACTTCTACTGGTAAAGTTTTTATTCGAGTTACAGATAATTGTGTTCCTGTTTCAGGGGAAGAACTTACAAATTTAGCTGCTGAGAAAAGTGCTTTTCAATGGGAGTTAGTATCTGTAGGACGCGTAACATTAGAGGATGCAGATATAAATCAAGTTACTTATTTTGTAGAGCAGATTCAAAATTCAAAATTTGTTTCAGATTTTATAAAAGAAAAATCTAATGAGGAAATTTTAGAATTTTATCAATTAATTACTCCAGATGGTTTTTTAACCAATTTAGGTATTATTTGGTTAGGTAAGGCCAATCAAAGGGCAAGATTAAGTTATCCTTTAACTGTTCAATATATTGTTTACAACAATTTAGAGGAGAAAATACGAAAAAAGGACTGGCATTTTCATTTACACAATCCTAAAGAGTTACTTGTTGAAATTGAAAAAGAAGCTATTGAACTAAATTACTCTACCGAGATTTCTAGTGGGCTCTTTAGAAAACAATTACGTAATTATCCGAAGGAAGTCATTAGAGAATTACTTATTAATGCCATTGCTCATAAACGATATACCATTTCAGGAGATATATTCATTGAAGTATACCCAGACAGAATGGTTATTACAAACCCTGGAGGTTTACCTTTGGGAATTACTGCTGATAATATATTACACGAAAGGCATAGACGTAACCCTCATTTAATACAAACACTTCATGATTTAGGATTAATGGAAGGTGAAGGTTCTGGTTATGATTTAATTTATGAAAAGTTAGTAAGAGAGATTAAGCCTTTGCCGATTATTGAAAGCTCTATTAATAAAACTTCCGTTACCGTATATTCTGGTGTAGTGGATAAAGAGGCATTAGAAATTTTAGAATATATTTCACAGCATTTTAAATTAAGCCAAAAAGAATATATTTTACTTGGTTTAGTTGCTTCTGATAAAAAAATACTTTCGACACAATTATCTTATAAATTGCAGTTGGCAACAGAAGATAGATTGAGAAGTTGGTTAGGTAGTTTATTAGATAAATCTATTTTAACCACAAGAGGAATAAAGAAAGGAACAGAGTATTTATTAAATCCAGCGTTGTTCTCTCAGTCAAAATTAAATATTGTCCCTACCTTAAAAACAATAGATAAGGAGCAGTTAAAGCATTTAATTATTGAATACCTAAAATACAATGGAGAACGTTCTAAACAAGAAATCCATAAGCATATTAAAGATGTGGAACTTAGTGATATCCAAAAATGTTTGTATGCCTTAACAAAAGAAGGCAGTTTATTACCTTTAGGAGGGAGAAAAAATAGAACCTATAAATTGGCTAAAAAAAAATAAATTGAAAATAAAATTAAAAATAAAAAGAACAAAACCCTGTGTTTACAGGGGTTTTTCTTTTTTTTCTTTTTTATAATTTAAAATAAAAACTAGAGACAAATCATTTTTAATGTTTAAAAAACAAGTTTGTTCATGTTACATGAACAAATAAAAATGGTGAACAAGTAACAAAAAACTAATGCCAAATAACTGGAAAATATATAATCTTTTTGACTTCATCGATATAAATCCTAGAATGAAATTTAATTCAAAGGAAGAATACTCTTTTGTTGAAATGAAAGACTTAGATCCTAATAATAGGACAGTTTTACCTTCAAATATTAAGAAGTTAAAAGGTGGAGCAAAGTTTCAAAATGGAGATACATTATTTGCAAGAATCACACCTTGTTTGCAGAATGGAAAAATTTGTCAAGTCCAAGGGTTGAAAAATAATGAAGGTTTTGGTTCAACGGAATTTTTAGTTTTTAGAGGAAAAGAAAATATTTCGGATAATGATTTTGTTTACTATTTATCTAGAGAACCCTTTGTGAGACAATTTGCTGAAGCTAATATGATTGGAACTTCAGGTAGACAAAGAATAGCTAAAGAGGCTTTTAAAAATTTGGAACTAGACTTACCACCTCTCCCAGAACAAAAAGCAATAGCCAGCATCCTATCAGCAATAGACGATAAAATAGAAAACAACCTAGCCACAAACAAAACCTTAGAAGACATGGCTATGGCATTATACAAACATTGGTTTGTAGATTTTGGTCCTTTTAAAGATGGTGAGTTTGTGGATAGTGAGTTGGGATTAATTCCTAAAGGTTGGGGAATAAGTATTTTAGGAGATTTTGTAAATCATCAAAAAGGTTTTGCTTTTAAATCAAAATGGTATCAAGATAATGGTAAATTAGTTGTAAGAATAAGTGATACAACTCATAATTCTATAAATGTAGAATCTTGTAATAAAATCTCCACTGAGTTAGCTTTAAAACATATTGCTTATTCATTAAATACTGATGATGTCATTATTGCTACAGTTGGTTCTTGGCCACCAAATTATTCATCTGTTGTAGGTAAGGTTGTTAGAGTACCAAAAACAGCAGAAGGAGGTTTGTTAAATCAAAATGCAGTTAGATTAAAAATGGATATTGATAATGAGCAGCACCAAGGATTATTATATTGTATTTTAAAGAACAGTAGGTTTTTAAATTATATAGTAAATAGTGCTCAAGGTAGTGCGAGTCAAGCAAGCATTAAGTTAGTTGATATTTTTAATTATCCTATTCCTTTTGGAGGTGTTGAAATAATCAAAGAGTTTTCAAAATTGATACAGTCAAATATTGCAGAACAAAATGCTCTTATTTTAGAAAACCAAACCTTAACAAAACTCCGTGACACGCTATTACCAAAACTAATAAGTGGAGAAGTACATTTAAAGGCATTTAGAACACAAGTAGAAAACGTCATTGCGAGGACTTAGGACGTGGCAATCTCATGAAAGGAAACAACAAACAGATTGCACGACTTAAAAAAGTCTCGCAATGACTGAAAGAATAAAGTATGACAACAGAAGCAACCATAGAACAAGCTACTATAGATTGGCTAACCGATTTAGGTTACAAACACCAATTGGGTACACAGTTACCACAAAACAATACAGATGTGGTATTAAAAGACCAGTTGCTTCAGTTTATACAACAACAATATCCGCATATTCCAGAAGAGATTCAAAATCTAGCAGTTGCAGAATTTTCTAATAATGCAGGAGCAGATCTAGAGCATCGTAACCGTACCTTTCATTTAAAACTAACTAAAGGTATTGAGTTTGCTTACGAGGATGCTTCGGGTAAAGAAAAAGCAGTACACATTTACCCAATAGACTTTAATAACCCAGAAAATAATACGTTTTGGGCAGTTAATCAGTTTTCTATTATTGGTAAAAATAAAAGACGTCCAGATATTATCATTTACATAAATGGTTTACCATTAATTGTTTTTGAGCTTAAAAATTGGTACGATCAAAACACTAATATAAAAGAAGCACACAACCAAATACAGCATTACAAAAAAGACATTCCGTTATTGTTTGAGTATAACGCCATAACTATTATTAGCGATGGTAACGAGGCACAACACGGTATGTTTAGTTCTGGTATGGAGTGGTTTGCACCATGGAAAAGTATTAATGGTAAAGACACCGTGCAGGATAACGATTTTCAGATGCATACCTTGTTAATGGGGTTGTTTCCTAAAGAGAGAATCTTAAATTATATAAAGAATTTCATTTTTCATGAAGATCATAATGGGTCACTTATAAAAAAAGGTGCAAAATACCATCAGTTTTTCGGAGTCAATTTTGCGGTAGAAGCAGCTAAAAAATCGGTACGTCCGTTTGGCGATGGTCGTATTGGTGTAATATGGCATACACAAGGTTCTGGTAAAAGTATTTCTATGGCAATTTACACTGGTATATTGCGTAGTCTTCACGAACTAAAAAATCCTACCATTGTTATACAAGTAGACCGTAGTGATTTAGATATGCAATTGTACGAAAACTTTATACTTGCAAAAGATTTGGTGGGCGAAGTACAACATGCTGATTCTACTAACGATTTACGACAATTATTAAGCGCAGGCGCTGGTGGAGTTATTTTTACGACCATAGAAAAGTTCCGGCTTAAACAAACCACCGATGAAGCGTTGGGCGAATTGGAACATCCAGTTTTATCAGAGCGCCAGAACGTTATTGTTATGGCAGATGAAGCACACAGGACACAATATGGTTTGCTAGATGGATTTGCTTCTAATTTGCGCAAAGCGTTGCCTAATGCATCCTTTATAGGTTTTACAGGTACACCCGTAGATAGTAAAGATGCAGATACACAAGAAGTGTTTGGATCTGTAATACATACCTACGATATTAAACAAGCTGTAGAAGATAACGCAACTGTAAATATATTTTACGAGCCACGTTTGGCAAAACTCCATTTATGGAACGAAACTATAGATGATGAAGTAGATGCTATTACCGAGGATGTGGAAGATAATAGTAACTTAAAATGGGCAGCGATTGAGGATGCAGCAGGAAGTGAAGATCGGGTAAATAAAATAGCAAAAGACATACTAAATCATTACACAAACAGAACTAACACTTTAGCAGGAAAAGCTATGGTAGTTTGCATGAGTAGGCGCAATTGCGTTAAAATGTATAATGCGTTAACCGCTTTAGAGGACTGTCCAGAAGTAGCTGTGGTAATGACGGGTAATATATCTAAAGATCCAATAGAATGGAATCCGCATTTTAGAACAAAAGATGCTACCGAAGCTTTAAAAAAGAGATTAAAAAAAGAAGACGATCCTTTAAAAATTGTAATTGTTAGAGATATGTGGCTAACTGGTTTTGATGCACCTTGTGTACACAGCATGTATGTTGACAAAATTATGAAAGGACATAATTTAATGCAAGCCATTACAAGGACTAATCGTGTTTTAAAAGATAAGAAAAACGGTGTTATTGTAGATTATATTGGGATTGGTGATAATTTAAAAACAGCAACCAGTAAATATACAGGAAGTGGAGGACAAGGAAAGCCAACTATAGATATAGAACAGGCTTTAGAGTTGTTTTTTAATCAAGTTGAAATTTGCAAAACCTTTATACCTAAAACTATTGATTATTCCGATTGGAAACGTTTGCGTGATGGAGACAAAGTATTATTAGTAAAAAGCGCAGTAAATCATGTCATTAAATACGATGAGGATGCTAATAATTTCATGAAAGCCGAGAAAACCTTATCAAGTTTATTGTCTATAGTTAAAAGTCAACCCGAAATTCAAGATTATGCTGTAGATGTGCTATTTGCGCAACATGTATCTAAAGCTTTGCGTAACGCAAAATCTGTAACATCAAGTAGAGGCGAACAAAAAGAGAAAATCAAAGAATTAATTAGTCAAAGTATAGATTCTGAAGACATAGTTGATGTATTTGCTATGGCAGGTATTGAAAAGCCAGATATTTCAATTTTAGATGAAACCTTTCTTTTAGGTGCAAAAGAAGAAAAAGATGGTCACGCTTTAAAAATAGAATTGATTAAAAATATTTTAAAAGATGAAATTAAATTACGACTTCATAAAAACATTAAAAAGTACACGTCTTTAAGAGAAGAGCTTGAAAAAGTAATAGATAGATATCATACAAATGCTTTAGATAGTTATGCAACAATAGCAGAGCTAATAGAGAGGGCTAAAAATTTGCAAAATGATGATAAAAGAACAGGGGAGTTAGGTTTAAGTGAAGAAGAGCTGGCTTTTTATGATATTCTAGCAGCAAAAAAGGAAATAGTAAAAGAGGAAGGCCCAATACAAGATATTGTACACGCCATTGTAAAAGCAGTAAAATCTAATCTTCAACTAGATTGGACCAAAAAGGAAAATGCAAAAGCTTCAATTCGCTTAGCTGTAAAGAAAGAACTGCGTAAAAAAGTAAGTTTGTCTAAACTTAACGAAATATTAGAAGAAATAATGCAACAAGCAGAAGGGCAGTATAGCGAGTGGAGTGCTTAAATTAAGAGGCTGTATTTAATAATAAAGAATCACAAGCGTTATCTATTTCAGACGCTCCTAGCTCTTTTAAATAAGCTTTTGTTGTACTTAGTTCCTGATGTCCTAAACTCTCGCTAATAATCTCTGTAGAGCTGCCTGCTTTTCTCATACAGTTTGCATAACTATGCCTTGCAACATAACTAGTTAACTTATGATCTATTTTACATAAAGTGCCTATGGCTTTTAAATCTTTATTAAAAGCTTTTAAAACTTTATGTTTCCTATTCTCTATTTGGTTAGGTTTAAGATCGTCCCTTAATAATATAGGAAAAACATATTCAGTAGAAAGTGCATTGGTTTTGTAATAATCCAATATTTCTTGAACAGGGCTTAAAATTTTTATTGAGAAATTATAATTGGTTTTAGATCTGGTATAGAATATTTTATCGTTAGAAATATTAGACCATTTTAGCCTCATCATATCTGCAAAATTCATTCCTCGGGTAAAAAAGCTAAATAAAAAATAGTTTCTTGAGTTTATTAAATGTTGTTGGTTTGAAAAATCAAAACTCTTTATAGTATATATGTCTTCTAAATTTAAAGCTCTTTTTAAGCTTTTACCCTTTAATTTAGCTATTTTATATTTCTTAAAGGGATAGTTAATTTCCTTAGTAATGTTACGTTTTATGGCTAAATTATAAACACTTCTAATGGCTCGCATTTTAACACCTATACCACCATCTGTTCCTCCTCTTTTTCTTAAGAATACCTCATATTTATACAGAAAATCGGCATTTAAATCTTCAAAAGTTAGTTCTAATAAGCCCTTGTTAAATAATTTTAATGAGTTGTAGGTGTCTTTATTCACTTTAGCGCTTCCAGTTCTTCCACTATCAAGCATTTCTCTGGTAATTATGCTGAAGAAAATAAAAAAATTGTCAGTAATAGGATTTGCTTCAACTCTTAAAGCTCTTTCTATAGTTTCTAAGCTAAAATCCTTATCTTCTAATTCAAATCCATTTACTATTTCTAATACTTTGCTTTCAAATTTTTTAAGAACTCTATTATTTTGTGTTGAGTTTTCATTTTTAGAATTAAACTGACCCGTTTTTTGGTTCCACTCCTTAAGAGAAGCATTAAAGTTAGTTCTAAAAAACTTAGATTTTCTTAAATAAGTTACCCTTAAGTATATAGGGTATTTATTATTTGTTAATTTCGTCTTGCGCAAAACAGATTTTACAGTGGGCATATCAATACAACATTAGTACAACAATTAGTAGGTTAAAAGTAAATTAAATATAACCATAAGAAAAATTTAATTACTTAATTAATTGATTTTCAATACAAAAGAAGACTAATGAAACTATATGAATAAAAAAAAGTCCTGACTCATAATCAGGGGGTCCATGGTTCGAGCCCATGTGGGACCACATAATAAATCCATAACACACTTTTAATTAAGTAGTTATGGGTTTTTTGTTTTTTAAGGGTGTTGGTAAGGGTGTTTTTTAAATAGAAATACTCTAATCTCATTTTTTTATGGCTTAAAAATCACGAAAAGATTTTTCATCGTGGATAACTTCAAAAGGGGGGTGCATCCCTTTTCTCCTAAAACATATGGGGTCTAATCCAAGGGGCGTCTGATTTATAGACATACATCAATTTTTAAAAATACTGGTATTGTGCAATAGTGCATCATATAGAAATAAATAATTTAGTATTGTTTTATTGTGCTAAAAGCATAAGTATGGAGGTAGGTAGACTTGTTGAACCATTTGTATAATAAATTTGTTTTTATTAAATAAAAATTCAATATTACCCTTATCTCAAATATTTCATTTATATGCAAGAGCTAATAAAACTTAAAATTAAGAGTGAAGCCACCTCGGGGGAATCTGCTCAAAAAATTATATCTCATTTCTTAAAAGCTTGTTTAGCCTTAGACTGTTCAATATTAGAACCTATGATAGATGAAGACCAGTTTTTTGAAGAATTAGACAAATACAGGTTTCTAGCTTCTTTGAAACAGCAGTTTGATTGGGCAATTGCAAGAGGTGCGACCGATATTACTATGAAGCAAGGAAAGTGCGAAATGTGTGTTATTGGTCATACTACCTACGAATTTTATGGGAGTAAGGTAAAACCAGAATTTGCCTATATCATCAATACCAACAAAAAAGGCATTAACGATATATTCCTTTGCAATGGGAGTTCTGGATGGGGTAACTAAATTATATAAACTTATAGTTTATCGATTTAATATTAGTTTATCTATTCTCCAACTCCATTAATAAAAGTTTTTACAAAGTCTTTTATTTTTTCTGTGATTCTGGTGCTTATCGATTCTCTTTGTAAGACACTTGGTTGTTTTTCTAATGCTTAATCTTCGGTTTTTATAGTTTCCAATTTGTGACCTAAACCAATTAATTGGTTTACTAAATTATTTTCTAATTACTTGCTCTGCTTGGGTGGTCGTTAAAAAAAAATTATTTTTTAGAAAAACGGCATAAACAATGTGGAAAATATTACAAGTCTTTTAATTATCTAAAGAAAAATCAACATCTTCTTTTACCATTTCTGTAACATCTAAAGTAGGTAATAGGTATTTGTTAAAGATAGTCCCTTCTGTTTTAGCGTGTAATACGCCTCTAACAGAGCTAACGGTAATCATAGTTAAATGAGTCATAAAACCTTTTGGCAAAGTAATTATGGAATCATTACAAAAGCCTTTAAATGAATCTTCTGATATTTTAAAGTGGCAACTAACTTGCAACTTAAGAAAGGCTTTCTTATTTTGCTCGAAAGTAATAGTAACTACTACTGCTATTATTTTATCTTCTTTATTAAACTTAAATTCTAAACCTGTATTTAATCCTGTTTTAGCTTTGTCTTTATAATTTTCATTAAAAGTGGCATATTGCTCGGTCTTAATACCAACTAATGCAAAACCTACGTTAGCTTCTTTCATTATGATGCCATTTGATAATTAGATTCTTTAACTGCTACCATTAATGGCTCTACACTAAAAGCTCTTTTAAACTGTTCTTTATAAAAAGAAGTTCCAGAATAATTTAATGTTTGATTTAAAGGTGTCTCAATACCTAAGTTTAAAACATCTTCAAAAGAAAATGCCTGAACTTTGTTCTCGTAATAACTTGCTAATATGGGTATATTTAATACTTCTTGCAGTTTTACTTGTGTTTCTAAAGTTAAATTTTCTTTACCCTTAACAATTTTATTTACTTGCTGCGGTGTTACATTTAACTCTTCTGCAAATTTACGTTGTGACCAACCCAAATCATTTAATTTATTAAGCACCTTAAGAGCAATATCTTGAGACTCTCTTAAACGTGCTCTATTTTTAATACGGTCTCTATTTCTTGAAACTGTATTGCTTTTTTCTTTAGATATTAAGCTTTGAAATTTTTCTTTATTTGTTGTCATCTTCAAGTTCTGTTCTAAATTCGTAAAAAGATTCGCTATCAATTACATCATTATCTTGTAATATAGATTTGACTTCTGCGATTTTTTCCATTTCTTTTTGAGTATCCTTGTGGTCATCGTTTTTTAAACTCATTTTAATAGCACCACCTGTTATTAAAAAACAATCATCGTCTATTTTAATTGCATATAGTCTTAAACCATCTTGTTTAGATGCTTTACCCTTACGTAATGATAGTAGTTTAAAACCTGTTTCATTATTATCTAATTGATGAAAATATGAGTCTAACGGTGTGTTTTCTTGAGTAAGTTCTTCTAAAAAGTCTTCTATTTTTTCTGCGTCTCTTAATCTTGCTTTTACAAACTTATCTATATTTTTTACTTTATTAGCTATTGCATATTGATGTAGATAACTAACATCTGTCCATAAATCTAATAATCTATCGTATTCACAAATATCATATTCTTCACTACCTACTTTTTTGTAGGCAATGGAACATAATTTCTTTGCAAATATATCAACTATTTTCATATAATCAACCTACAGGTTTACTTATTAACAATTTTTTAAACAAACATTTTTTGTAAAAGCCCTTTTTTAAAGGTTTTACTATTTTCTATTTTAGCATCAACATCTGTAAAGAAATTAGTTATTTTTTTGTTCTTCTGACATTAACTTATATAATATTTATTTAAAATTTAAATGTAGCTGTTTAATTACATATCTGCAAAGTACTTTTTTGTATAATGTTATTTGTCTTATAGCTGACATTTACTCTTAAGCAACTTGTTGTAGAGAATTAGTGCAATTATCATTCATCAGTTCATTGAACTTTGCTATAAGAGAATTTTTAATTTTATTATGGGTAATTAAAGAGTAATTGTCATTAAGCAATTTCTTAAATTTCGCTTTTTGGTGGGCGTTTACATTTCTTGTGCCCCTATTCCTTAAGTCTATCCAGAAGTGTGGGTTGGTGCCATCTATCAATAAGTCTTTGTTTGACTTGTGCTTTTCGTTAATCATACGCAATGTGTCAACTATCAGCAACTTGTCAAAGCGCTCTAAAAAGGCTTTAAATAAGCTTTTGTATGAGGTTTTATTTAAATCAGCCAAACAATAAATACCTAAGTTGTTCAAGAGTCTAGCTCTGGTAATTTTCAACTCTATTCTTAGAATATTCTGGTTTACTTTGTATTGCTTAGACTTGTCATAAACTTTTATACTATAGTCAGTTTTACAGAACTGTTTAAAATAACCCTGCCCTCTAAAAGTTTCTTTTCTGGTATGATTTTCAAAATTGTACATAATAGTCCTGTCAAGTATATCCTTGATATCTTCATCTACCAATATATTAAACCCAAACTCTAAATTAGTAATTTTAGTTTCTCTGGGGTCTATATCTAAAGAATCACATATAAAATCGTTGACGCAATCTATCTCGCAAGCATTAAAATCGTTGTAATTATGATTATCGTTATAAACCCATAAGTTGTTAAACTTATGTAGACTACCTAAAACAGAGGCTCTTTCTTGAGTAAGCCTGATATCTAAATTATGTAGCTTTCCTGATTTTGGGTAATTCAATGCCTCACCAGTATAAACGTCATACTTTGCATTCATTGGAATGTTTTGATGAGTTTCAAGATTATGCTCAAATCTGTCTTTATCGTTGATGTAGAATTTTATATTGTCTATCATTAGGCAGTTTTTTTGTAGTTAGACAATTGAATTTGTGCCATTATATCCTCATATAGGTACAATGGTTTTCTCCCGATTTTGTGTGAGGGTTTTAAGATTCCCTTCTTGTTATGATTGTGTAATGTAACCAAAGAGATGCCTAGCATCTTTGCGACTTCTTGTCTGCTTAAAAATTGTTGTTTCATTTGACATTATTTTAAAATTATAATGCAGAGTTACAACCTATTATTCTGAAAATCAAAGTGTTATATTAGTTTATATGAAAATTAAAACTAATTTTTTTATAAATAGCTATTAATCAAAAAGTTGAGTTTATATAAATTAATATAAACCTGACTTTAACAAATATTTAACAAATATTTAACAAAGGGTAACTATGTGATTTTCGTTGAAGAGTAATTTAATCCGACAAATTGAAAAAACCACTTTGAGCAATTTTAATAGCTCTTTGTTCTTTTTTTGTTCTAATGTAGTTATAAAACTCTTTCTCGGAGGCATGACCAGAAAAATGCATAATATCATAAATAGGCATACCTTTCTCGTACATATTTGTGCAGAAAGAACGCCTAGCAGTATGCGAACTAATCATTTTATATTTTGGTATTTCTTCGGCTCGTTCAATACCTCCTCTAGTATAGTTCTTAATTTCCGTTTGTGTTAATCCTACCTTTCTACCAACTTCCTTTATGTATTCGTTTATATCTGGTTCGTTCATTTTTTTAGGAGGCACATTCTTGTATTTTGCTAGAATGGTTTTAATCTCTAATGTTACTGGACAGAAAACTTCTTTATTAGTTTTCTGCTGTTTGATTTTAAAAAATTGAAGACCATCTTTTTGATAAAAGTTAGCTTTTGTTAAGCCATTATAATCACTAACACGCTGACCAGTATAGCAGCCAATAAGAAATATATCTCTTGCCAAATCTAAGTTAGGGAATGCCGAGAGGTCATAATCTGCCATAAGCTTCAATTCTTTCTCATCTAAATGGATGGCAGTAGTCCGTTCTTTTAAAACCTTAAATTCTCGTTTGGTATAGGCTAAATTTTTGTTTAATCCATCTTGTGTAGCACTTCTTAATATTGATTTCAAATTTTTAATGTGCTTACCAATGGTGTTGACGGACTTATCATCTTCTTCTAGAAATTCAATAAAACCATAGTAAAAGCTCAAATCAATACCATCAAAATCTATTCTACTGTTATATTCTTTAAGAAGTCTTTTTGTCTGGTTATATGAGCGAATTGTAATTTTTTTCAACGTACTTTTTCTCAGGTTCAAAAAATTATCAAAGTACTCGTAGAAATTAAGGTCTTGCGCTTTATTCTCGCCTTGTGGGTCCTTATTAGTTAGTATATCTAACTTACTTCTTAAAGCATCTTTTGTAATAGGGCTCTGTATGGACTCTAAATAGCTAACTTCTTTATATAACTCGGTTTTTAAAGAATTCAGGAAATCATTTACAAACGCTCTGTTAAGTATAGTTGCTTTATTCTTTAAGCGTTGATTGGAATAGTCCCAGTCATTGTATCGAGAATAATAGCCAGTAGTATACTTAAACCTTATTTTGCCATAACTGAAGTGAAGCATAATTAAAGATTCTTTGTTGGGGTTTTTGGACAACACCTTAAGAGCATCTTTGAATGCAAACCGAATTTTACCTTTTGCTCTTTGAACTATAGCCATAGTTAGATTTTTTGTAAAGATAGGAATAAAGAGTATTAGGGTGTTGATAAGGGTGCTTTTTTCGATGAATTAACCGAAATCTCTCTTAACTCTAATTAATCTATTTTTTATATAAACTAATATGATAAGGGTTTTCGAAGAGTTTTAATTAATTTCAATTAATTGTGATTAAATTATTCGTGGTCCATGTGGGACCACAAGCAAACAAAAGCCTTTACAGAAATGTAAAGGCTTTTTTGGTTTAAAGAATCTGCGCTAAGTGATTTTTGAATAAAAATCTGGAGCAATATACAAGTGAAATTTATGTTCTTTTGAGGTAGGTCGATTTAAAAAAGCATTTGATATAATAAAATTTTATTTATGGATTAAAAATATAAACTTGTCTCCATTATAAAAACATATAATATGTCTGAACTAATAAAACTTAAGATAAAAAGTGAAGCCACAACTGGTGAATCAGCTCAAAAAATTATATCTCATTTCATAAAGGCTTGTTTGTCTTTAGATTGCTCTATTTTGGAACCTCTGATAGATGAGAACCAATATTTTGAAGACTTAGATAAGTACAGATTTTTAGCTTCAGTAAAACAACAGTTTGATTGGGCAATTGCAAGAGGTGCAACCGATATTACTATGAAACAAGGAAAGTGTGGAATGTGTGTTTTGGGTCATTCTACCTATGAATTTTATGGAAATAGAACGAAGCCAGAATTTGCTTATATTATAAACACTTCCAAAAATGGAATCCAAGATATATTTTTATGTAACTTAAGTTCGGGATGGTCTTAATTTTATAGGGAAGTCATAACTTATTTGAATAAAACTATATTTTATGGAGTTCGATGTGTATCAAGGATTAGGTTATTCAAATATTTAGAATAGATTTTTAAACTTTCTAATTAACTCTTTAGAGGCTGAAATAAGTTTAGTATTGCCGCTATTGTAGTTTCGCATTAAAATTACCCCGTACTCACTTTCTTTTTCAAAAAAAAGACTACAAGTATAGCCTGCAACACCTCCGCCGTGACCAACTGTAGAAACGTTACTATCTTGATAAAGGAAAAAGCCTAAGCCATAATTTCCTTCTGGTGTATGCCCACTATGTATAGTGTCTAAACTATGCTTGCTTAGTATTGCTGTATACCCCATATTAGCTGCGGCAAATTTTGCTAAATCATTTGGTGTAGTATAAATGCCGCCATTTGGCACTTTATACCCTCGACCTTTATGCTCTAGTTCTGCTTTGGAGTTATTTTTTCCAATGGAAGAAATGTCCATACCTTTTGCAAGATGAGTCACTTTATCTTTGGGCACAGTAAAAAAGCTATTGGTCATATGTAAGGGTTTAAATATTCGCTCCCTAACCAATGTTATAAACGGTTTTTTTGCGGCTCTAGAAATAGCCAATCCTAAAATTCCGTAGCCTATGTTAGAATAGCTGTATTGTTCCCCAAGCTTAGATTTAAAAGATGTTTTTGGAATTGATTGTAAAACTTTACGCTCCCATTCTTCAATAGCACCAGAAGCAGCATGCTCTAATTTAGGTTCCCTAATTAATCCAGATGTATGACTGGCTAAATGTTTAAAAGTTATTTTTGTTGCATCCGAATAACCATTTAGTTCACTTATCTCTGGCAAATACTTCTCTATTGGGTCATCTAATTTAATAGTTCCGTCTTCAACCAGTTGCATCATTAAAAAGGCTGTAAAAGATTTAGAGATAGATCCTGTACGATAAATACTTGCGGAATCTGCCTTTAAATTATTATTGTAGTCCGCATACCCATAAGCACCAGACCAAATAATAGAATCTCCTTTTACTATAGCAATAGATATACTGCCCTTAACATTATCTTCTTCTACGTCTTTTTTTATACTGTTTGTAAAATCGGTACGTATAGAATTAAGGGTGTCTTCTTTTTGCGATTGCGCATTTAAAGTAGTACAAAGCCCTATTAGAATAATTAGTATGACTTTTAGTTTCATATACTATTTTGCTATGTATGTGGGCTTTTATTTGGATAAAACCTTTAAATGCAGTAGCGTTTATAGGTAAAGAGTAGTATATGCGTAGCAATGTAAGTAAGCAGTACTACGCATCTGTAATTTTTTTAAGCCTATTTATCTCCAAAATAAGATACACCACCACCACTTAAGAAATCTTCTCTTACAGGGCTAAATGTGTCTATTAACATTCCTTCTTCTAGGCAAACAGCACTGTGTAATAAATTAGGTTCAATATAGACACCGTCTCCTGCTTCTACGATTTTCTTTTCTCCATCAATTTCAAATTCAAATTTACCTGAAACACAAAAAGTAGCTTGTGTATGAAAATGTTGGTGAGGCGCTCCTAATGCACCTTTATCAAACTTTACTTTTACCATCATAATTTGGTTATCGTAACCTAAGAACTTTCTTGACACGCCACCACCAAGTTTTTCCCATTCTAGTTCTTTTGCACTGATGTATTTTTTACTAAATCTTTCCATTTTTTATAGCTTTAATGTTTAGGTATTCGTTTTTTAATGGCAATAAATTGTATTAAGCTCCTAATTTAGTAAATAAACATTAGATAGAAAACCTAAGAATATTTTTGTAATTGGGTAAGAACTTAATTGCAGATAGTGTTTACCCAACGTTTTTTTTGGTTAAATTGAAATGGTCTTAATTGTTCAATTTTTTTAAAGTTATACTTTAGGGTCGTTGGCGTAATTGAAAGAGGTGTTCGGTGCATTTTTATAGTAGACAACATAAGTTTAGCTTTATTCCGTAATATAATGGTGGAATTCCTCTATTGATACAGCTTCTATAATTTTATCGTTGATAACTTTCCATCCATCAACTTGTGACACAATACCATCACTATTTGGGGACTCAATAAAATAGTTAAATATTTTTTTATCGTAATCATATATAGACCAAGCTACTGTTCCTTTTATTTTTTTACTAGAGTAGTAGTCGGTTTCAGATTTACAATTAAAAATACTGTATTCTAGTACTTTTTTAAAATGTCCGCTATAAGGTTTAGGTTTCCACCAATAAGTTGTGAATTGTCCAGATTCGTAATCGCTAACCTTCCAATTCGCTTTTAAAATGGGTATTCCAAGTTTTTTGCGCTGAGAATTAAAATCCATTCCGTGATCTTTATTAAAAGGTACAATTAGCTCATATGCTTTGTTCATTCCAATATAGATTGTAACATACATTAAACCTTTAATAAGGCCTTTGCCTAATGTCTTTATAGAAAAGTGAAATTCTTTTGGGTTGGCCTTATAATCGTAGTAATAAGCAATCAGAATTGGCACTATTAGTAGCAAACCTAATACAGAAATAATTGTGTAAATCATTTTTTATAAATTAGGAGTAGTGATTTTAAAAACGGGCTCCTGTCAAATAATTAAATACCCTATTGTATGTGTTTTTTATTCTTTTTTTATATTAATATTGGGTATTTGAACAATTTCAAAGGTAGTAGAAGCTAGTTGTACTTTGCCATCTGTCTTTTGAATTTCTTTTCCAATTAACTCATTTAATATGCTTTTTGTATATCTTCTTTTTTTATAATCTACGATATAACGCAGATTAAACTGTATCCAATTATCTGTCATAGTTATTGCTAAAGTAGGATCTACTTCGGCATTTTCAATATAAAATTTATTTACAACTTGACTCCATTCTGATATAGATTTTGACACATATTCTGACAAGGTTTCAGAAGCAATTTTTACTACAATAGCTTTAGCCAATTCTACATCTGAACCATATCTTATAGGAAGATTAAATTCGTCCCAAACAAAAGGAAAGTCTTTAGAATAATTATATACAGGACCTTTAAAAACAAAGGCATTACTTAATTTAACAATTCTACCACTATAATTATCACTAGAAACCCATTCTCCAATTTCCATCATAGTTGTATATACGCTGTCAATATCAATTACGTCACCTTTTATGTTATTAATTTCTATTCTGTCTCCAGGTTTGTACACACCAACAAAAAAGATATAGAAAGAGCCAGCAACACTTAGAATTAATTCTTGCAGTGTTATTGTGATGCCAGCTGTAAGAAATCCGACTGCGAGTGCAAAGTCCTTGATACTGCCTGTAAAGAAAGATATGGTAATTATTAATAGCAGTACATAGCCAAAAAATTCAACTGCTTTTTGAGATTTATATCTGACTCCTGTGTCTGGTAGCTTTTTTCTTAAAAGTCGTCTTAGAAAGGCAATTAAAAACAATACAAATACAGCCCAAATTAAATATTTAATAATATTTGTAGAAACAGGATGTTCAGTCATCCACTTACTTATATTTTCAAATATTTCCATAGTTTTTTATAGTATAATAGCAGCTATCTGTTTTCTATTCTAATTTTTAGTTTTTCAAACTTTGCTTAGCAATTTTCTTTTTTATTAAGTTAAAAAAATACATAGTTATGTAAAGAACAAAGTCACAGTCAACTTTGTGACTGAGATAAAAAGTAGAATTATAAGTACCTAATTTAGTAAATAAAAATAAGACAAAACTCTAAAAATATTTTAACTAGCAACTAATTACAAATAGTGTTACCAATTGGTTTTTATTTTAAATAAGGACCTGAATAATATATTAGGTTATAATTATGTGTGTAGATTTCAAATTAGGTCCAATGATCTTCAAAAACATCAATACAGATTTAATAAATAGCAGTTTATTTTTTCTTTCTATATAAAAATTTATGATTTTTTACACGAGCGATTTTTACAAAAAAGCAGCTCTGGCAAAACAATAATAATCTTTTTTTTTGAGACTAGAATTACTCGTTATAGTGAACATATTTTTGCAAATTGGCATCTTCGCAGATAAAGGATAAATCAGAATTGTAAATACCTTTATAGTCAGAGTACACTTGGCCGCAATTGGTTTCGTTGTAATGGTTTATGATAACGAGTTTACCGGAGTCTAAAAAGCTTTGAGCTCCAGATTGGTTCCACCAATTTTTATCATTGCTATAAGATTCATATAAAACACCATCAAAATTAGAAGCGTGTTCTACCAAATTTTTAGCCATACATTTCATTCCTTTTAGGTGAACATAATCACAGAGTTCTTGATAATAAGCTATACCCTCTTCTTCTGTCACCTGAAACCCATAAGTAGCTCTTAATTCATCATCATAACACCAATCCATATTATCAAATTCTACCCAATCACAACCCCAAGAGGCTATTTGGTCTATACGTGCTTTCATTATATCTAGTATCCCGGTGGTTGTAGAATTCACAAAATATTCATCTGGCCACTCTCCCCAAGATCTAGTTACTAAAAAAGGTGTCATTTTAGTAAAGTCATCTCTGTAGTTTTCACCTGTACCAATACTAATATAGGCGCCAACCTCATTTCCGTTTGCCTTTATGGCTGCAATTGAAGCAGGAACATTATCTGCAAATGGGTCAAGTAAAACATATCCGTTTTTTGCATTTACAAGAATATCTTCAATTTTATCTGGTTCAAAATTTTCATTATAGGCTTGGTTATAAATTGGAATAGCGTTATTTAAAGTTGTAGCTTCTTCCGAATTATCGGATCGGTTACAAGAAATTAAAAGCGATATTATAGCAACTAAGAAGATACGATTCATTTTATAGTTTTGATTTTGTGTAGGAGTATTTTTCTCTAAAAGAACAATTTTTATTTTAATAGAATAGTCTTTTGTTTTTTATTCTTCTTTTATTCAATATCACTTGTAGTTGTAACTATGGTTTTAATTTGGTCATTGCTGCTTTTTTCAATTACAAATACGAGCGTATCTCCTGTAGCAAGGTTTTTTTTCTCTTGTTTAAAACTAATCATATAATCTTCAGATAAACGATAAGATTTTCTATCATCTAATTCTGTTTTATTGATATCTATATGGTTTGGAACCCCTGTGTAAATTAATTGTTTAGCACCGTTGTTATCTTTGAATCGATTAGATTCTTCATTAAAACATTCTAAATCTACAGAAGTAACTTCATCAGAAAAACCAATTATCTGTACATAATAAAGGTATTTTTTTGAAAAGTTTTTCCATTTTTCCATTTCAGGAGGAATGTTATTTTTTATAATACTATCTGTTTCTTTACTATTAGAATCAAAGTTTTCAGGTAAAGAATTTAAGAGTTCGTCTCCAAAGGCATTCCAATTATAACTATCAAATTCTTTTGCTTGATACGTAGCAATTTCCTTTTGAAAATAATGGTTACCCGAAGCCCAAACTGTCACCATGCCACCAGGTGCAATGCCAACTCCAAAATTATATCCATAAGCATGAGGTCCATTATACGGCGTAAATTTATTCATTTTAGATTTTTCTAATTTAAATAAACTGTCAATTGTTTTATGAGGAAGCTCAAAAGTGCCTTTATATATTTTACGTTCACGAAGAGAAACCCAATGGCAGGATAAGGTATATGGTGGAGGTAAATTTTTAAATTGAGAACCACTGGCAAACCCCCAGTATGCATCATCTTCTTTGTAGTCTTCAGAAATAGTTATAGATTGATTTTTATTTTCAGTTATAAATTCAAACTTGCCCATAATAGGGTGGTGTTCTGCTACACTAATACTAAGTGAATAATTTTCTCGCGCAAAGGTTTGGTATGCAATCATTCTCCATACGTGTAATCCTATAAGAATTACAGTAATTATTAAAAAAGATAAAGTAAGTTTATGAATTTTCATATTTAATGCTGAAAAGCTGCTCCAAGCCCTGTTAAAAATGCTATACCTAGTGCCACTAGTAATGAAATTACTACGGCTATTATACCAAGAATTTTAAATGTTTTTTTATTTTTAGAAGCATCAAAATATGCTATTAAAAACAGCTGAATTGCAACTACCACCCAAAATAAATTAAAAATAAATAAGAACTGGTTTTCATGATTACTGATCTCTATTAAAAACGCAAAAAGTAATATGGTGTTTATAATAGCTATTAGAAACGTCAAAGAGCTATTAAACTTTGTTTTGGTTTTAATCATAAAACATTATTTTTCTTTATTGATATTTCCTGTTTTTTATTACAATCGTTCTTGATTATATATAGGTTATCAATAAACATTATAATTCCTTTTTATCAACTAAATAAACTATTCTATTTTTAATTTTAGTCTATGCAAGATCCTAAAAACATATCGATTTAGAAGTATTAAAAATATAGAAACTAGCTTTAACATAATATGCTAGATTTATAATTGTAGCAATAAAATATATATTCGTTAAAAGTATGAAGACTTTTATGAAGCGGAAAGAATGCTTTAGGTTAAGAAATAAGTCCCGTATTAAATATAGCTTTTGTTGCAGTGCGGTTTTTGTTTAGTTTTTATATTCTACTGTGATTTTCATATATTGATCTCTATGAGTTTTTTCTTTGCAATCAAATTTTGTTCTAAAATAACAGTAAAGTTATAAGGGGCAACTAATGCTTTAAACAACTTGTAGTTAAACAGCTACATCTAATTAACTTATTGGTACACGTTGGTTTTACTAATGAGAGTAGTCTTTTTAAAATGAAAAGAGATGTTCGTTTGTATTTTAATTAATTTATTGGTTATTCTATTATATGTTAGTAAAAGAATGGGTAGATTTATAAAAGTTTTGTTAATTTTTAATTAAATTTTACGTTGAACTAATTCCCCTAAATGAGTTTATACAATTACGATAATGAAGATATACTTATTAATAGGTTAAAAGCAGGTGACGAGGCTGCTTACAAACACCTATATAAGTTATATTATTCGGAGTTGTGTCATTATATAAATACCGTATCTGGGAGTATGGATGTCTCTAAAGACATAGTACAGCAAGCATTTATAAAAATTTGGAAAAAAAGAGATATACTCTGTATAGAATACTCTTTAAGAAAATACATTTTTAAGATTGCCTATAACCTGTTTATAGATTTAAAGCGAGAAAAAACTAAAAACAATCTACTTATAGAGCAATTAAAGTATGAGGTTGTAACAGACTTGGTTGATGGTTCTACAGATGTATTAGATAAAAAAATACATCTTTTAATACAAGAAGTAGATAAGTTACCAAAGCAATGTAAAAAAGTGTTTTTACTTGGAAAAAAAGATGGTTTAAAGTATAGAGAAATATCAGAAGAACTTAATATCTCTATAAAAACGGTCGAAAGGCATATGACCAAAGCCCTAAAGAGACTTAGGAAGAGTTTAAAAGAGAACTCAGATTACATCTTTGTAATAATAAGTTCATTTAAATCTAACATCTTTAAAAACAACTAAATTTCATTTTTCTTAAAAAATTAGAAAAAAAAGTGGGGGTATTTTTAATAAACCTCCGTCTTCGTTTTATATATCTAATATTTTAGTTAAAAATGAAAGAATTTAACGCAAAGAAAATCATTGTGAAATACTTGGCTTCTGAGGCAACTGCTACAGAAAAAGAGCAGCTTTATAAATGGGTTGAAGCTAAGAAAAACCAAAAAATATTTAAGGAGTTTGTAAAAGCGCAACAACTTATAGATATAAAATATAAGACTGTAGATTCTGAGTCTGCCTTTACTAACTTTTTAACTAAGATTAAGAATGATAAAAAGGGACTTACGTTTAAAAGCATTACGCCTTACCTTAAATATGCAGCACTATTTGCCGGTGTATTTTTAACACTACTTTATTTTACAACTAAAGATAATAACACCGAAATAGATATAAATCCTAATGAGGTTTCTTTGCAAATACTTAATGGTAGTACAGAACATATTAACTTATTAGAAGATAAAATTATTACTGCAGCCAATGGTAAAGAAATTGCGGTTGTAAAAAACGGAGTCTTAGAATACACAAAAACAACAACAGAGGAAGAACATAGTAAATTTCAAAATATTCTTACTGTTCCCTACGGTAAAACATTTAAGGTTGTTTTAGCAGATGGATCCTTGGTGCAACTAAATTCTGGATCTGTTTTAAAATACCCAAATACATTTAATAAAAATGAGCCAAGAGAGGTTTGTTTAGAGGGCGAAGCCTTTTTTAATGTTTCCAAAGATAAGAACCACTCTTTCTTAGTATCGTCAAAAACAAGTATTACCAAAGTTTTTGGAACAGCCTTTAATGTTTCTACATATTCAGATAATACTGCCACAGAAATAGTTTTAGTAGAAGGTTCTGTAGGAGTTAAGAAAAAAGCAGAAGCAAATTCTGAAGATCCTTTTAAATTAATTACGCCCTCTCAAAAAGCATCTCTTACTAGAAATACAAATACGTTTGAAATTACATCTGTAGATACTCAAAAATATATTGGATGGACAAACGGATTCTTAATATTTGAAAACGATAGGTTTGATGCTATTACTAAAATATTAGAACGTCACTACAATGTTTCTATAACAAACAACTTCCAGGAAATAAACAAGCTAAGGTTTAACGGAAGTTTTCAGAATGATAGTATAGAAAAAATACTGAATACTATTAAGACCCATACCAACTTTTCTTTTACAAGAACAGAGAACACTATTACTATTAATAACCCTAAAACAATTAAATAATTTTTATGATGTAGCAGTAAACTAACCACTAACTAATAACCTAACTCAAAATTTATGAAAAGTATAATACAAAAATTAAAAAGACCACGAGCTGCCTATGTAACAAAAGCTTTCTTTTTCTTGTTACTCCTTTTTTTTACAAATGTAAATGCAGCTGTTTCGTGCGACCAAAACGAGATTGTATCTGTTAGTATTAAAAATAAGTCATTAGACAAGGTTTTTAAAGCTATTACAGATTCTGTAGGGTATAAATTTTTTTATGAAACGTCAGAGATTGATGTTACCAAAAAAATGAACCTAGAATATACTAAGGTTTGCTTATCAGAATTATTAGAAGAACTTTCTGTTACTTCTAATTTAAATTATGAGATAACCTCTAACCAAATTGTAGTAACTAAAAAAAGTTACAATACAAATGCTACTAAAATAGCAGATAAAAAAGTGGTTAAGGAAAAGCAAGAAAAGCTTAAAGGAACTATTTTAGATGAAGCAGGAGTTCCTTTACCAGGAGCTACAGTTCAGATAAAAGGAACTACTACAGGTGTTATTTCTGACTTTGATGGTAATTTTGAGTTGGAGCTACAAAGTAACAGTGTAGAAATTATAGTTTCTTATGTTGGGTATAAAACACAGCATATTAATATTCAAGGAAAAAATACTATATCTGTAAGTTTAGTTCCAGATGCAGCAGCATTAGATGAAATTATAGTTGTTGGTTACGGTACATTATCTAAAAAGAGAGTTACTGGAGCAGTAGCATCAATATCACCTAGAGCATTAGCAGATATCCCTGTAGTAAGTGCAGAGAATGCTATAATTGGTCAGGTAGCAGGTGTACAAGTACAAGAAGTTTCTGGTGAGCCAGGTTCTAGTCCTAATATACGTGTTCGTGGATCTGGTTCTATATCTGCGGGTAACGACCCATTATTTGTTGTAGATGGTATTCCAATTTCAAAAAATTTAACAACATTAGGTTTACAAGGAGATTTGGCACGTAGAGGAGGTTCTTTTCAGGCGCCACCAGTGAATCCATTAGCAACTATTAACCCAAATGACATCGCTTCTATTGAGATTTTAAAAGATGCTTCAGCGGCTGCAATTTATGGTTCTAGAGGTGGTAATGGTGTTGTTTTAATTAGCACAAAAAAGGGTGTTGCATCAGATAAAGGTGTTTTTTCTTTTGACACTTTTTTTACAACACAAAATGTAGCTAATAAAGTAGATTTAATGAATGCTGAAGAGCTAATTGATTTTACAAGAGACTCAAGAAATAATGCATACTTATCAGATTTCCCTGGTGCTTCTGCAAATGATCCTATTGGACCAGGAGATAGAGGTGATACAAATTATGAGCTTCCAGAATCTTATATTAACTGGGATGGTACAGATACAGATTGGCAAGACTTAATTTTTAAAACAGGATATACTCAAAGTTACAATTTGTCTTATGACTCTCCTTTAATAGAAAAAACAAGTTACCACGCTTCTGGAGGATATTTTAAACAAGAAGGAATTATCCCTGGATCTAGTTTTGAGAGGTATAATTTAATGTTAAACTTAAATTCTGATATAAGTGATAAGTTTAGTATCGATTTAAGAGTAGCACCAACAATTACAGAGAATCAAAGACAACCGGCATCTGCACCATATTTTGCTAGACCTCCCGGAATTGTATACTCTGGTTTAGTACACTCACCTACAGTAAAACCATATAATTCTGATGGTACGCCAAACCAAACGGATAATCAATCTCATTTAGGAGGTGGTACAACAACAGCGAGTAACCCACTTGCAATTATAGATGCTGTAGATGATAAGTTATTTCAATTTCAAACAAGAGCATCCCTTGGTTTATCCTATAAAATAAATCCAGATTTAACCTTTAAAACTTTTGGAGGTACTTATGTAAATCTTTATAACAGAGATTTTTACAGAGCAAATACATTGCTGTACAGAGAAGCAACAGAAGGTGAGTCTTATGCACAGGCATCTTCTTCTACAGAAGTAAACTGGCTTTGGGAAAACACACTTAATTGGGAAAAAGAAATTGGTGTACATTATTTTAATGCTATTGCAGGGTATACAGCTCAAAAAGATAACATAAGTATTAAGCAAGTACAGGCAGATAATTTTCCGGATGATTTAGTATCTACTATTAGTGGAGGACAAGTTTTTGCAGGGAGTTCTGCGAGGGAGCAATGGTCTTTAGTGTCGGCTTTATTTAGAATGAACTATAGTTTTGATGATAAGTACTTATTTACAGGAACTTTTCGTTCAGATAAATCTTCTAGATTCGGAAAAAATAATCAAACAGGATATTTTCCATCATTTTCTTTAGGGTGGCGTGTTACCGAGGAAGATTTTATGAAACCTCTAGAAGCAGTATCAGAATTAAAACTAAGATTTAGTTGGGGAGAAACAGGAAACTTTGAGATTCCTAACTACGGAGCTATAGGTTTACTTTCTCCAAATAATTACAATTACAGTGGCAATGAGTCTAACGGTTTAATACAGTCTACAATACCAAACCCAGAATTAACTTGGGAAAAATCTGTACAAACTAACGTTGGTCTAGAATTAGGCTTAGTAAACAATAGAATATTTTTATTAGCAGATTATTACAGAACAATTACATCAGACCTTCTTTTAAATGTTGGTATTACTTCAGTTTCTGGTTTTGAAACAACACTACAAAATATAGGTGAAGTTAAAAACGAAGGTTTTGAAATAGCATTAAAGAGTAGAAACTTTGTTGGTGATTTTAAGTGGGAAACAGATATTAACTTCTCTACAAATAAGAACGAAGTTTTATCACTTAATGATAAAGGCGAACCAATTTTTTCTTCTGGTAGTGCGGGTATTAGACACATTACGCAGGTAGGGGAATCTATTGGTAGCTACTATGGGTATGTTGTTGATGGTATATATCAAAATCAGCAAGATATAATAGATGCACCAATAGATACACAAGCGCCCAATCCAGGACCTGGAGATTTTAAATTTAAGGATGTAGATGGTGACGGAGAAATAACTCCAGATGATAGAACAGTAACGGGTAGTTATTTTCCAGATTTTACTTGGGGTATAACAAATAGATTTAGTTATAAGGGAGTAGATTTTACCTTTTTAATACAAGGTGTAGAAGGTAATGAAGTATTAAACTTAACTTCTAGGCACTTAAAAAATGGTGAGGCAAACTTTAATTCTTATGCAATCTTTAATGATAGATGGAAATCTGAAGCAGATCCAGGAAACGGAAGTGTACCTAGAGCAGATAGGTTGTCTGGTAATCATGGTAATAATAACAGACCATCATCTTTTCAAGTAGAAGACGGTTCTTTTGTTAGACTAAGAAATATGACTTTAGGATACACTTTACCAACTAAAGAGGTTTTTGGAAGTAGTATAGAAAAACTACGTTTTTTTATAACAGGTACAAACTTGTTTACTAAAACAGATTACCTAGGGTATAACCCAGAGGTAAGTAATAGACCAAACAGTAGTTTAACACCTGGTGAAGATTACGGAGCTTACCCTTTGACAAAGTCATTTACAATGGGATTAAACCTTTCTTTCTAATTTAAAAACAAATCAAAATGAAAAATATATTTATATTCTTTATATCAATTATACTATTGAGCTCGTGTAGTGATGATTTTACAGATCTAGCACCTATTTCTAATAGAAATGAAGCCGATTTTTATACTACAGAAAATGATTTTGTTTCTGCAATAAACGCAAGTTACGCAGGCTTACAAAAAAACGGAGTTTACGGTCGTGGTTACTGGACAATGTTTGAGATGAGAGGCGATAACACAGATCAAGGAGCAGATGCTACTGGTTTAGCTAGGCAGTTTGCAGAGATTAATTCATTTACAGAAGATCCTTTAAACGAACAAATAACTTCTGCTTGGACAGATTCTTACGCTGTAATAGCCAACTGTAATGTTATTCTAACCAGAATAGAAGGTATAGAAATGAATGCCGATATTAAAAAGAGAATTACTGGAGAAGCATTATTTATTAGATCTTTAATGTACTATCATTTAGCTGTTGCTTTTGGTAATATACCTTTGCAATTAACTCCTTTTACACCAGGAGACGAGTTAACACAGGTAGACGCTTCTACAATTTACACTCAGTTAATAACAGATTTAACTACAGCAGAATCTAATTTAAGCACGTCTTATTCTGGGAATGATAAAGGAAGAGCAACAAAAGGAGCGGCAGCAACCTTATTGGCAAAAATATTCTTAACTACCAATCAAAAATCAGAGGCAGAAACTGCTTTAAGAAGAATAATAGGAACCTATGGTTATGATTTGGTTGATGACTACGCGAACCTATGGGGAGCAGATAACGAAAACAATGAAGAATCTATTTTTGAAGTAGAATTTGTAAGCGGAGGTATTGGTCAAGGTAGTGCTTTTACTAACGATTTTTCTCCAAGTGCATTTTTACAGACTGGTCAAGGTTTTGGTAGAAATAGACCAACTTCAGAGATGGAAAATTCTTATGTAGTAGAAGACCAGAGATTTAATTCGTCTATGGGTACAACATACTTAAACGCAGCTGGTGAAACTATAGTAGCTAATTATGTTCAAAAATACTTTAGTCAACCTCCCACAGAAAATGATTCTGATATAAATTTTGTGGTTTTTAGATATGCAGATGTTTTATTAATGCTTGCAGAGGCAGTAGGAGAATCTGATGAGGCTTATGATCTAATTAATGAAGTAAGAGATAGAGCTGGTTTAGATGATATTGATGCTACAACTCCAGGTACTTTTGATGAAAAACTATTAGAAGAAAGACAATTAGAATTGGCTTTTGAAAACCATAGATGGGCAGATCTAAAAAGATTTGGTGTTGCGGCAGAAAAAGTAAACCAAGCAGAACCTATAATTTCTACAGCTTCTGTTAGAAACTTGTTTTATATACCACAAAGAGAGATGGATATTAATACAAATTTTACGCAGAATACCAATTAAGAACATTCCATAATTAACCGCCATACGTAAGGCTATGGCGGTTAATTTTAAGAAATTTTTTTTACGAATTTATAAAAATCAAGACTTTGAAAAACAAGATTATTCAAACTATGGTTGCATTGTGTATTGTATGTAGTTTATCTAATGTTTCTGCACAAGAGAAACCAAAAAAACAGTTAAACATTATAGTGTTTGGCGCACACCCAGATGATTGTGATAATAAAATAGGTGGCACGGCCGCATTGTTTGCAAAAATGGGACACCGAGTTAAATTTGTTTCAGTAACAAACGGAGATGCGGGTCATTATGCTAAAGGAGGTGGTAACCTGGCTAAAATTAGAAGAAAAGAAGCACAAGAAGCCGGTAAAAGATTGGGCATAGAATATACCGTTCTAGACAATCATGATGGTGAGCTTTTCCCAACAATAGAAGTAAGGCATCAGGTAATTAGAGAAATTAGAAAATGGGATGCAGATATTGTACTTACACACAGACCTGTAGATTACCATCCAGACCATAGATATACAGGTGTTTTAGTACAAGATGCTGCATATTTAGTAATTGTTCCTAATGTTACGCCAGATACACCACCCTTAAAGAAGAATCCTGTTTTTCTTTATTTACAAGATCATTTTCAAAAACCAAACGAATTTAAAGCAGATATAGCTGTAGATATTACAAGTGTTTTTGATACAAAAATGGATGGTTTAGATGCGCATAGTTCTCAATTTTATGAGTGGCTTCCTTGGACCGAAGGCAAACTTGCTGAGGTTCCAAAAGAAGAAAAGGAAAAAAGAGAATTTCTTATTAAAGAATGGAGCAGACCAATATCTGATAACGTAAGGGCTTCTTTAACAAAATGGTACGGACATAAAAAAGCAAAAGAAGCAATGCATGCAGAAGCTTTTGAGATATGTGAGTATGGTAAACAACCTACCGATGAGGAAATAAGAGTACTTTTTCCAATGTTGAATAATTAAAATATAGAGATAATGAAAAATCTAACATTTATAGTACTTATGGCTGTTATTAGCTTTGGCTCTTATGCCCAAGAAAAAACAAATAAACCGTTAAGAATTATTGCAATTGGTGCTCATCCAGATGATTGTGATGCAAAGTTTGGTGGTACGGCTGCATTGTATGCACAATTAGGACATAAGGTAAAATTTTTAGCACTTACAAATGGCGATGCGGGACACCAAAATATGGGAGGTGGCGTATTGGGTAAAAGAAGAAGAGAAGAGGCTAAAAAAGCAGGAGCAATTTTAGGAGTAGAATATGATGTGCTAGACAATCATGATGCAGAATTAATACCAACCTTAAATGTAAGACATCAGGTAATTAGAAAAATTAGAGAATGGGATGCAGATATTGTTTTGGGTTTAAGACCTAACGATTATCATCCAGATCATAGAAATGCGGGTATAGTTGTGCAAGATGCTGCATATTTAGTAATAGTACCCAACGTTACGCCAGATACTCCACCATTAAAGAAAAATCCAATCTTTTTATACATGCAAGATGGTTTTCAAAAACCATATCCTTTTTCAAAAGATATAGCTATTGTTATAGATGATGTTATGGATAAAAAGCAAAGGGCTTTTGCCGCACATGAATCTCAGGTTTTTGAGTGGATGCCTTGGACTATGGGGATGAACGAAGATGATATTCCTAAAGGAGAACAAGAGCGTTTAGATTGGATGAAAAAAGTATATCTAAAAGAAAAAAAGTTAGATAAAACAGGAGTAGATGCTTTAAAAAGATGGTACCCTAAAACAGATGCTTCTAAGGTAAAAAATGTAGAGTTTTTTGAGATATGTGAATACGGTAAACAACCTACAGAAGAAGAAATAAAATATTATTTTCCAATGTTAAAATAATACTAGAGATCGCTAATTAAACCAAATTAAAACCAGTATGAACAGCCAAAGCAAAACAACAAAGAAGTTCTACCATATAATCCTATTGGTTATGTTAGTTTTCTTTGTTATATCATTTATAACAAATATCCTTAACTCTATAATAGTAGATGTAAAGCAGAGTTTTGATCTAAGTTTAACCCTTACAGGTTTATTGCCGTTTTCATTCTTTATCGCGTATGGTATAATGTCTATTCCTGCCGGTTTTTTAGCAGAAAAGTATGGCGATAAAACACTACTAGTAGCCTCATTTTTTGTGATGATGTTAGCCTCGTTTTTGTTTGCCTTTAATCCTAGTTATATAACTTTTACAATTACACTATTTAGTTTAGGAAGTTGTATGGCGGTATTACAGGTTGTAATAAACCCCATGCTTAGAGTGGCAGGTGGTGAAGAACATTTTGCCTTTAATTCTGTATTAGCACAACTTGTATTTGGTTTGGCTTCTTTTGCTAGTCCATACTTGTATAAATACTTAGTTAATAATGACGATCCCAGTACACAAGGTGTCGCTAGTTTATTAAGAAGTTATGTTCCAGAAAACTTACCATGGGTAGCATTGTATTTTGTTTTTTCACTAATTGCTTTTGCCATGCTTTTAATTGTCTTTTTTGTAAAATACCCAAAGGTTAAAAAAAATGAAGATGAAAAAGCTGGTGATAAAAGTTCTTACTTAAGTCTTTTAAAGAATAAGTGGACATTATTATATTTTTTAGGTATTTTCTGTTACGTAGGTACAGAGCAAGGTATTGGAAATTGGATTTCTCAGTTTTTATTTGAATACCACAATATAGATCCGCAAACTATTGGTGCAGACACCGTAGCTTATTTCTGGGCTATGCTTACTGTTGGTTGTCTTTTGGGGCTGCTTTTATTAAAATTTATCGACAGTCGTAAACTATTAATCTATGCAACTTTAATAACCATTATTACAATTGTACTCGCTATAACGGGATCATCAGAAGTGGCATTAATTGCCTTTCCGTTACTTGGGTTTTTTATATCGGTAATGTGGTCTATTATTTTCTCTTTGGCACTAAACTCTGTAAAAAGTCACCACGGATCATTATCAGGAATTTTATGTACTGGTATTGCAGGTGGTGCAATAGTCCCATTTATAGTTGGTTGGTTAGGAGAATTGATGAGTCTTAGAGCTGGGATGTTTTTCTTAATACTTCCGTTGTTATTTATTTTATCTATAGGTTTTTGGGCCAATCCGCTGGTAAATAATAAAACGATTAGCTTAAAAAAAGAAAACTAAAAGTATGGAAGCAGAAGTGTTAGGAGTAGACATTGGAGGAACCACAATAAATGTTGGTTTAGTACAAGGTAGTGTACTAAAAAAAGAAGATACAACCTTTGTAGATAGTGATGCTACCGCAGAAGAAACACTAGAAAATTTATATACAATAATTCGACAGAATTTAACAATTAGTGTTGTTGCTATAGGTATTGGAGTACCAGCTGTAGTAGACCCAATAAAAGGGATTGTCTACGATGTTCAAAATATAAAATCATGGAAAAAAGTTAATTTAAAAGAGCTTTTAGAAAAAGAATTTAATATACCTGTTTTTATTAATAATGATGCCAATTGTTTTGCTCTAGGAGAATTTACATATAGCAAAATAAGGACTAGAGAGAACATGATTGGCCTTTCTTTAGGAACAGGTTTAGGTATGGGTATTATTATTAATAATGCACTTTATAATGGGGTTTTATGCGGTGCTGGCGAAATAGGAATGTTAGCCTATAAGGATAGCATTGTAGAGGATTACGCAGGTAGTTTCTTTTTTACAGCACATTACAAGTCTACGGCCAAAAAACTTGCGGAAAAAGCTAAAGGTGGAGATGTAACTGCACTAATAGCATTTAATGAATATGGCAAGCATTTAGGAGAAGCAATTAAAAGCATCCTGTATTTGTTTGCTCCAAATACAATAATTCTGGGAGGTTCTATTAGTAAAGCTTTTCCACTATTTAAAGAAGAGATGTTTAAAAGCTTAGAAAGTTTTGCGTATCAAAAACAAATAGAAGATTTAACCATAGAAGTTTCAAAAACAAAAGGATCAGCAATTTTAGGGGCCGCCTCTTTATGCTTCCAAACAAATAAATAATAATACTTTACATTAAAATTATGAGAAATAAAATATTCTTGTTATTGGTTCTGGCTATTACTGTAGGTTGTACTGCGGCAGTAAGCAAACAAGTGCCTATTAAAATTGAAAACAATAAAAAAGGAGCTCCAATAACCTTAGGTATTCCGTTTCCTAAAGGAGAACTTTTTTCTATAGATAACGTAAGGTTGTTAAATAGTAAAGGCAAAGAAATTGTATGTCAGACAACAGAAGTAACTTCTTGGAAACCTGCAGACGATAGTATAAAATGGATTTGGGTTTTCTTTTTTGCTGATGAAAATACAAATTATACCTTAGAATACGGGGATGGTATTTATGCTATGGAACCAGAAGATAGAATAGTGTCTGTTAATAATATGAGACCACAGGGAGGAATAACCGTTAACACTGGTGCACTACAATTTAATATTAATAAAAAGGGACACGGATTCTTAGATGAGGTTTATATTGATCGTAATAACGATAAGAAATTCTCTGATAATGAGTTAATAGCATCTGCTCCAGAAGACTCTAGAGGGACCTTTTTAGATATTTTAGACGATTCTGGTATAGATTTATCTAAGGCTACAGTAAACGAGGTTTTTAGAGAAGTTGGTTCTGGGCCACTACATGCTATTTTTAGGGTAGAAGGCACATATAAATATAATAAAGAAGATAATAATGATTCTCCGTTTTCTATGAGAATACATACGTATGCTGGCAAAAAATATATAAAAGTTTTACATACACTTACCTATACAGGTGTACCAGATAAACATAAAATACAAAAAGGGGAGCATAGTAATATAGCAACACAAAAAGATTTTATTGTTTCTGAAGATACTGCCGATGATAAGGGCTGGACACAACCTAATGATCAAATATCAGGATGTGGACTAACATTTAAATATCATTTAGATAAAGAAGTACAATTTGCAACCTCTACCAATCAAGATAGAGATTTAAATACAGATAAGGAGTTCGATTTGTATACTGCAGAAGTATCAAACCAAAAGATGGGAGTGTTACAAACAGGGCCTAGACAAAATAAGAAAAGTGAAAAATCGACTCCAACGCAAAGAGAAGTTGGTTTTAACGCAACCATTTTTAAGGGTAAAAAAGAAGAGGCAAAGGCGCAAAGAGCTAAAGGATGGGTAGATGTTTCTGATGCATCAAAAGGTATTAGTGTTGGTATAAAAAACTTTTTACAAGAATACCCTAAAGAACTAGAAATAGATCCAAAAACAAATACGGTGAATGCCTATGTATGGCCATCTAGTATAGATGCTATGAGTTTTGAAAGAAAAAACACAAAATTAGACGGTGGTATGCTTGGTAATTTTGCACAAGGGATAACTAAAACAACAGAGTTTATCTATTATTTTCATACAGCAGAGAAAATAGAGAATATAGAGTTAACTATGGATTATGTTTTAGACCCACCAATAGCACACGCAAATCCAGAGTGGTATACAGCGTCTAAAGTTTATGGTAAAATGGCACCGTACAGTACAAAATATCCAGAATTTGAGAATGCATTACAGTATAAATATGATTGGATGGCCTTTAACCAAGAATGGGAATCATGGTATAGTATTTTTGATTATGGTGATATAAAAACGTATTACTTTAAAGACGAGTGGCATATGTGGACAAATAACGAGCCTACAGTAGATTTTAGCCTTTGGACAAATTTTATGAGAACAGGTAATCCAAAATATTACCATATGGCTCAGGGTATGAGTAAGCATACTATGGATGTAGATAATATTCATTGGCCTAGAAAAAGAACATATGTTGGTGAAATTAATGATGCTATAGATTTTTGGAATTATGAAGGAGAACCAGAATCTACTCCGTATTTAGGTATTGGTCGTAGACATGGAGACGAGCATTGGTCGGCATTACTAAGCGCCCATGTATGGATCCAAGGTTGGATAGCCTCTTATTATATAACAGGTGACCAACGAGCCTTAGAAGTAGCTAAAATGACAGGAGACACTTATTTAAATAGAATTTGGGGAGATCATGACCTTAGAGGAAGAAGACTCTATTTATCTATACTTAATTTAGTAGAGTTGTATGATGCAACGAAGCTTGAAAAATATAAAGTAGAGTTAGATGATAGAGTAAAAATTCTTTTAGAATTACAAAAAGAACAAGGTGGTAATTTATTGTTAGACAGATATGGTTACTCACAAACATATGTAGCGCAAGGTCTATATAAGTATTACCAATTAACAGGAAGTAAAGAAGTAAAAAAGGCACTTGTAGATCATGCTAGATGGGTGAAAAATATTCCTCCTTTAAACCATAAAATGGAGTCTTATTTAGCAACAATTTACCCATTAGTTATTGGGTACGATTTAAGTGGAAATAAATCTTTTTTAAATGAAGCTAAGAAAAGAGCAGAAATGCTTAAGGTATCAAAACTACCACTAAACATAGACAAAAACACAACTCAGAAAGAATATAATGAGGCAATGTTAAAAATATCTAGATTGCCAAAAGATGAAGGTAAAATTGCCATTTGGGATCTAAATCAAGGATTAAGAGTTTTTGGTTGGACACATGCAAATAATATTCCTTACTTACTTTATTGGTTAGATAACCCAGAAGATGTAACTTCCAATTAGGAAGCGTATTTTTATCAATAACAAAACAAATAAACCATACTCTTTTCAGTATGGTTTATTGTGTTTGGATAATAAAACTCTAGATGCAATTATTGCATAAGTATTGGCAGCCTTTAATAACTTATATGTATAAAATGACCCTTACCAAAAAAACCATAGCGCTACTATTAGGACCATTATCTTTTGCTGTTTTAACTTTTTTTGATGCCCCAGAAGGGATGTCAGAGAGTGCTTATTTAATGCTTGGTGTTACGCTTTGGATTGCCATTTGGTGGGTTACAGAAGCGGTGCCAATTGCAGTAACAGCATTATTGCCTTTATTACTTTTTCCTACGTCAGATATTCTAAAAATAGCAGATACGACTGCGGCTTACGGAGATAAATATGTGTTTTTGTATTTGGGTGGGTTTTTTTTAGCGATAGCAATAGAAAAATGGAACTTACACAAGCGTATAGCGTTATATATTATTCGTGTTATTGGCGTTAATGTATATAAAGTAATTCTTGGTTTTATGGTTGCCACAGCGTTTTTATCTATGTGGATATCTAATACGGCAACTTCAGTTATGATGCTCCCAATGGGTATGTCTATTGTGTCTCAACTAAAAGACAACCCTACAACATCAGAGAATGAAAACTCTATTTTTGGAAAAGCATTAATGCTAGGTATTGCATATTCTGCTTCTATAGGTGGTATTGCAACTTTAATAGGGACGCCTCCCAATTTAGTAATGGCAGGTTTTGTAGAAAAAACATATGGAATAGAAATTACATTTGGACAATGGTTTAAGTTTGGATTGCCAATATCGATACTGTTATTAACCATTGCATGGTTTTACTTAACTAGAGTTGCTTTTAAATTTAAGCAAAAGCAATTTTCTGGCGGTAAAGAAGAGGTAAATAGACTTATAAAAGAGTTAGGTCCAATGCAATTTGAAGAAAAAATAGTATTGGTTGTTTTTATAGCAACTGCTTTGTGTTGGATCATGCGTTCTTTTATATTACAACCTTTAATTCCGGGTATAGATGATACAATTATTGCAATGGGAGCAGCTGTTATTTTATTTATTTTACCTGCAAAAAACAAGAAAAATAGAATTCTTGTTTGGGAAGATGCAGTAAAAATACCTTGGGGAATAATTTTACTTTTTGGCGGAGGAATGGCTTTGGCTGCTGGTTTTCAGGAAACAGGTTTGGCTATATGGTTAGGCAGTCAGGTAGATTTATTAATTGGAGTATCACTTTTTTTACTAGTTCTAATTGTAATAGTTGCTGTGAATTTTTTAACCGAAGTAACATCAAACTTAGCAACAACAGCTATGTTATTACCAATATTAGCTCCAATTTCCTTAACATTAAATGTAAATCCTTTTATCTTAATTGTAGCAACAACTACAGCGGCATCATGTGCTTTTATGCTCCCTGTGGCAACACCTCCAAATGCAGTAGTATTTGGTTCTGGTTATTTAAAAATAATAGACATGATAAAGTCTGGATTTTGGATGAATATAATATCAATACTCGTTTTAAGCATAATGGTCTATTATGTACTTCCTCTGTTGTGGGATTTGTAAATAATTTAATATCTTATAGGCAGTGGTGTAGAATAATTGCGAGTACTAGTTTTATTCAGCCTCATTAAAAATTTTAATTGTAGCAACAGTAGCATATAACATTACGGAAGCAATTGCTAATTCTTTTTCTTCCAAAGTGTTGTGCTTATTACTTTGTCCAAGTATAATATCTTCTTTCTGCAAAAGGTTAAAATAGTACCTGTTGGTTTTTGTTATTTTACTTTGGTAACAATCATAATCGTATGCGTTTTGTTTAATAAAGATTATTTGCTGCTTACATTGGTTAAGAGTTTTGCAAGTTTCGCCATATAATAATATTTCATCCTCACTTGTTTTAAGGTTAAAGTAAAACCTATTGGTAATAGTCTTTTTTACTTCGTAGTAAGGCTTAGTCATAGTAGTTGTGCGTAGAGAATATAAATTTATACCAATAACTGACATTAGATTATGGAATTACGTAAAGTAAAGGCCTTACTTACTAAATTGGATAACTTCCCCCATTACCTTTTTAGCAAGCAGACCTAATACCATTTGTGTTATATATGTTAGTAATAACAAGACAAATTTAGAACCATAAAATAATTAAGCCTTACGGATATCCGTAAGGATAATGGTAAATACGTATTTACGTAAAGGGTGAGCAGACTTTTTTTCTACTTTAGCTATTTAAAATAAATTATAGATGTTAAAAAAATTATCATTTTTATTTTTTGTTGTAATTCATTTAGCTGTCTTCTCGCAAACAGAAGAAATTAAATTAGTTTCTTGGAATATTAGAGATTTTGGAAAGACAAAGAATAGTGAAGAACTAGATAAAATAGCAGAAATTGTTAGAGATACAGACATTCTAGCAATACAAGAAGTTGTTGCAGGCTATGGTGGTGCACAAGCGGTTGCAAAACTTGCAGACGCTTTAAATAGAAAAGGCAGTAAGTGGGATTATGTAATTAGCAACCCCACCAACAGCTCTAAATATGTAACAGAGCGTTATGCCTTTATTTGGAAAACAAAACATATTAAAATTAAAAATAGAGGACGATTGGTAAAGGAGCTAGATTTAGAAGTAGATAGAGAACCTTTTTTGTTAGACTTTTACTTAGGTAAAGAAAAGTTTACAATACTTAATTTTCATTCTAGGCCTTACAACAAAGACCCAGAAACGGAGATAAAGGCCCTATCTAAGTTCGTGTTAGACTCGTTTTCTGCGCCAGTCCTAATTGTTGGAGATTTTAATGTAAATGAAAAAGGAGTAGTTTTTAATACGTTAAAAAAGGGAGGATACACTGCAGCTCTTTCCAATAAAAAAACAACATTAAAGAAAACCTGCCCTAATGGTAAGTACGTAAACCACGCAATAGATAATATTTTCTATTCTAAAGTGGTAAACAAGATAGATAGTAAGGTTATAGATTTTATTAAAACCTGTAATAATTTGGAAGCAGGAAGAAACTTATCAGATCACCTTCCTGTTTTTTTAAAGTTTTCTATTAATTAGTAAATAGGAGTCTATAAATTAAATAATTCCGTCTCTAGTAAGTTTAGCAATTAGATGTGTTGTATTTTTTGCTTCAAAATCATCAAATAACTTACCAATTCTTTTGTCTATAGTACTTTCACTATTTGGCGTAATGTTATTTTGCTTAAATTTTAGTACAATTTCTTTTTTACTTAAACCTTCTGCTAATTCTTTTAAAATAAGAAAATCATAATCATCTAACTCAATAATTGTATTGTTAGCGTTCCTATTTATTTGTGGAGAAATATAGTCATGACCATCATACACATCTTGTATAGCGGTCATAAGCTCGTTTAGGTTTTCTCTACCTTTACAAACAAAACCATTTATTTTTTGCTCTTTAAAAAGTGCTTTAATTCTTGTAGGGTTATCTTCCATAGAATTTACAATAACCTTAATATTGGGTTGTACTTTTTTAATGGCGTTTATAAGTTCTATACCAGAGGTAAGTTTACGGTCTGCATAACCTTCTTTAAATTGTAAATCTGTTACTAAAAGCTGAAAAGGTACGTTGTTGTTAAGGGCAACTACAGCGCGGTTGTAGGCTTTGTCGCAATACAATTCCTCTTTAATTTCGGCAATAGATAGTTTTTTTGTGATGGCGGTTACTATACCATTATTGGTGTCCTGAAAATCTTCTGCTATTAGCACTTTTGTAAACATAAAACGGCTATTTTTTAATTAGAAATTTTAATTAAGGTTTTAAAACCCTTGTCTTTCTTGGTTTCAAATATAATTGTTCCGTTTATAGCTTTAATACGTTTTTCCGTATTCAGTAGTCCGTTTTTTGTATTTAGTGCTTTTTTAGATGCTCCAATGCCGTTATCAGAACATATAACTTCTAAATTTTTAGGGGTTTGTTTAAAGCTGATGTTAATAGCTGTTGCCTTACTGTGTTTACTTGTGTTTATTAAAAGTTCTCTAAGCACTTTATAAAGCACCGTCTTGTTTATTTTATTTACAATAGTCCAGTCTATATTTTTACCACCAGTAATTACTAGTTTTATGTCAGGATTATTGTTTTGTTGTAACATGCCATATAAATGGTCTTTATAATTATCACCAGTATCTACATCGTTTATTTCTCTAGAAAAATCTCTACTTTGCTTGTACAAATCCTCTAAAGTATCTAAAACCTTTGTTGTTTCCGTATTGTTTTGTACTAAAACCATTGCGTGATTTATTTTTGCGCCAAAATCGTCATGTAGTTTTCTAGAGAGTTGTGCTTCGGTTTCTAAAGTAGCTTGTAATTTATCTAATTTATTTTGTTGCTTTAGCCTTTTGTTACGTTGTATGTAAAAGTAAAATACAAAGCACAAACCAAGTAAAAGAACCATAATGCCAATACTATAACGCTGTTTTTGTACCCGTTGTTGGGTCAGTTCTAGCTCATTTTGGGCCTTCTCTTTTTCAAGCCGCAAAATAGATTCTCCTTTTAAGGTATCATCATACTTATACTTTGCAAATTGGGTTTTTACCTTTAAGTCATTTGCATAAAGACTATCCTGTAAAAACAAATATCGATCTCTAAAATCTATATTTTTAGGATGCACTCTAATTAAAAATCCTAGTGCGTCTTTTTCAGCTTTAGGGTTTTTTATCACTCTAGATAATGCAATAACCGAATCTAAATAAGCAGATGCTTTTTTAGGATCTGTACTGGTATAAAACTCTCCTAAACGTGTGTAACTGGCAATTTTACCTTTTAGATCTTTATGTTTGGTTCTTTGTTGTAAAGCGTTTAGCAAGTCTGCCTCTATATTATCTTTACTACCGCTTAGCCATTTGGCATAGGTTAAATTGTCTAGTACTCTAGCAGCTTGTTTTTCTTCTATTTTTGTTAATGGGTCTTTGTGAACTTTAGTTAATAATGCAATTGCTTTAGGATACTCTTTGTTGTCTATATAAGAAGCGGCTAAATTATTTTTGTATTTAAGAATAGTTTCAGGGTTGGTAGCTAAACTAAAAGCTTTTTTATAGTACAGTTCTGCATCGTCAAAATTTAATAATTTCCTGTGGTTGCCAGCTAATGTACTATAAGCAAGGGCAACAGTTGTACTATCTTTATTTGGTTTTAAATAATGCAGTGCTTCAGTAATGGTTTCTTTACTACCGAAAAAATCACTTTTGTTTTTTTGGATCATCCCCATACTAATGAGGTTTTTACCTATTAAACTACTATCATTAAATGCTTTGTACTGGTTTTTAGATAAATTGTAATTTACAAAGGCGCTGTCTATATTATTAGCTATTGCATTAAAGTAATAGGCCTTTAAGTAATAGGTGTTTCCTAAATTTGTTTTGCCTTTTTTATATTTAGAATGATTGATGTGTAGGTTACTATAAAACATCAAACTATCATACTCCTGCAGAGCAAAATGCATATATATTTTTTGAGTCAAAACAATATTATACAAATCATAATCTGTAGATCTTATCAGATTATAGGCTTTATTAATTATCTTTAGTTTCTCTGAAGTTTTAAGTTTTGTATCGGTAAACTTATTAAGATAAAAAGAGACGCTGTCTAATTTGGATGCCGTACTGGACGTAGTATTATTCTGTTTTGTAGTACAGGAAAGGAATACGAGTGCTACTATAAATACAAAGAATTTACCCAAAATATATTTTTCGCATAAATGTATTCAAAAAAAAGAGCCACACCAAAAGGTGTGGATCAAAACATTGTTAGTTTCCAGTATCAGGTATTGGAGGAGGTTCTGGTAAAGGAATATCTTCTCCCTCATCACCCTCAGTTGCTTGTGTTTCGTATAGGGCATCGCTTGCATCTACAGTACAAGAAAATAAAGACATATTAAGAACTAGTGCCATTAAGGCTATACATACTTTTTTCATAATTTATTTTTTTTAATTTTTAGGCGTAGGCGTTGCTGTCCGATTCGTTGTTCGAAAGTTTTTTTTAGGTTGCAACAACCATTTAAAATGTTAGGATTACTCCTTTGTTTTTGAGAAGTAGAAATTGTAATGCAGCAGTTTTTAACTACTTCTCTACCGGCTAATTACCAACCGCATTACAGATTTCCGTAAGAAAGATTTTTCTAGAATAGCTATGTTAGCAACACACAGCTGTAAAACCAATCTTGGGACAAAGTAAATTGAATAAGAAAGTTTTGTTATAGACACATTAGGGACTTATGTAAGACAATTAGCAGACACCAATGTTTACAGCGTTTGTAGAGGGTTGTGTCTGTACTTTGTCTAATTGATAATTTGTATTTTTGAAGTAATGGAGCGTAATTATTTAAAAGAGATTGTTAGTGAATCATTTAAAAAAGCAGAAAGTGAAATCCCTTCGCATTCTAGGTATGCACTGGCTATGCATATTGCAGATAAAACAACATTAAGCTCCAAGACTTTAGAGAGAGCTTATGATAAATATGTAAGCAATAAGCAATCTAAGTATAAGAATATTGGAGATTCTAGTGTCAGCCTTTTGTGCAAATACTTAGGATATAATAATTATGAGGAGTATATAACAGATAACTTGGTAAGTAAAAAGCCTAAAGAAAGTACAACAGATCCTTTAAAATCTACAAGAGATGATAAGGTGAATAAGAGGAGTGCTCTACTAATTATTGTGTTGTTAATTTGTGCTTTAGGAGGAGCTGTTTATTTTTTTAGTCAACCACCAAGTAGCCAAATAGAAAAATGTATGATTTGGGTAAAAACGGAGTACCAGCTAATAGACTGTACTACTAATTTACCACCAGAATATAGGACTCATGTTTTACCGTATGATAAGAATAAATTTAAAAATTTTAAAAAAGTTGAGGTTACTATGGTTACTAATTTTTTTGATGAAGTAACTAATAAACCATTAGTTTGGTATGTTAAAAGCAATGATAAAATAGAGTATTTTTCTAGCCCAGGATTACACCCAGTTACAGGTAAAACATTAAGAGTTATTACGCCCTATATAATAGATAAATATGTGCCGATGTATTCTAATAATAAAAACTCTTTTAATAGCCAGTAAATTATTTTTTCATTTATTTTTGATGCCAAAATAAAGCAATCAATCTTTTTTAAGGTTGATCATAATTTCGTTGGAATGAAAAAGGTTTATCAATATCTAATAGTAGCATTTTTAGTAACAGTAGTACAGCAACCTGTTCAGGCTCAAAAAAAGTATGAAGCTCCAAAGCTATCTAACCCTAACTCTTGGTCACTAATTTTAGTGCCAGATACCCAAAACTATGTAAAGTACCAACGCAACCAAGGAACGTTAGATTTAATGACCGCTTGGATTAGCGAAAACATAGATTCTTTAAATATAAAAATGGTGTTGTGTACCGGAGATTTGGTAGAACAAAATGACATGATTGTTCCAGACGGTAAAAACGGAAACCAGACAAGTAGAGAACAATGGTTGGCTGTATCTAGAATGTTTGGTAGACTAGATGGACAAGTACCATATATATTAGCAACAGGCAATCACGATTATGGATACAAAAAAGTAGAGCATAGGGGTTCTAATTACAATACCTATTTCCCTGCACATAAAAACCAAGCAAACTATAAATTGCTTAGCGCAGCAGGTAAAAACGCAGAAGGACATCCTAGTTTAGAAAATTCAGCACTCGATTTTACAGCTCCAGACGGGCGTAAATTTTTATTTATGACCTTAGAGTTTGCTCCACGAGATACTATTGTGCAATGGGCAAAAGATGTTGTTGATGAAGAGAAATTCAAAGACCATACGATAGCATTGCTTACACACTCGTATTTAAACTCTAAAAACCAGCGTATAAAAAAGGAAAACTACCCAATAAAGGATGGTAATTATGGAGAGGCTGTTTGGCAAAAATTAGTTGAGCCGGCTAAAAATATACAGCTTGTCTTTTCTGGTCATATAGGTGGTGCAGATGATTTTAAAGCACACGTAGGCTTTAAAGAAGATAAAAACAAGGCAGGTAAGAAAGTGAGTCAAATGGCATTTAACGCCCAAGCTATGGGCGGTGGCTGGCAGGGTAATGGTGGTGATGGCTGGTTAAGAATACTAGAGTTTTTACCAGATGGTAAAACAGTACAAGTACATACGTTTTCTCCTTTATTTGCCGCATCACCAGCAACCAAGCATTTAGCGTGGAGTACAGAAACATTTAACGACTTTTCTTTTTCTTTAGATTAGTAGTTTTTATCAATTTAGAGAAATAGAAATTTACTAGCGTATAAAATTCTGTTGTAATTTACTTAGGCTATATTTGTGTTTCTTACAAACAACAAAACTAAATTATGCTTAAAAAAATTACATCAAACCTACTGTTTAAAGTATTTATCGCAATCATTTTAGGTATACTTATTGGTTTGTATTTACCAGAATCTATAAACCGTTTTTTTAATACTTTTAAAGCATTTTTTAGCGAGTTTCTAGGGTTTGCCATTCCGTTAATTATTTTGGGCTTAATTATGCCTGCAATTGCGGATTTGGGCAAAGGAGCTGGTAAGCTATTACTTATTACAGCTGGTATAGCATATGGCTCTACGTTATTCTCAGGGTTTTCAACCTATTTTGTAGCATCAAGCTTTTTTCCTTCGTTTATAGAACCACAAACGGTAGAAAACGTTGGTGAAGGTGTAGAAAAATTAAGTCCATTTTTCTCCATAACAATTCCGCCAGTATTAGATGTTATGTCGGCATTAGTTTTAGCTTTTGTAATTGGTTTAGGATTGGCATCACAAGGAGACAGTAGTTTAAAAAAGGTAGCCAATGATTTTCAAAAAATAATAATGATGGTGATAGAAAAGGTAATTATTCCTTTACTTCCTTTATACATTCTTGGTATTTTTTCTGCAATTGCATATAATGGTCAGGTAGAGTCTGTACTAAGTGTTTTCCTAAAAATTATTGGAATCATTTTTATAATGCATTTTTTACTAATGCTAGTACAGTTTGTTATTGCAGGTGCAATAACAAAAAAGAATCCAATAAAAGCATTACTAAATATGGCACCTGCCTATTTAACGGCTTTGGGTACGCAGTCTTCTGCGGCAACTATACCGGTTACATTACAACAAGTACAAAAAAACGGAGTATCTCCTAAGGTTGCTAATTTTGTAGTACCGCTTTGTGCAACCATACATTTGGCAGGTAGCACAATGAAAATTGTTGCTTGTGCAGTAGCCTTAATGCTTATGCAAGGTTTAGATTTTAATTTTGGAATGTTTGCAGGTTTTGTAATGATGCTTGGTATAGCTATGGTTGCTGCTCCAGGAGTTCCTGGTGGTGCAATTATGGCTGCTGTTGGTATATTACAAACAATGTTGGGTTTTAATGCAGAAGCACAGGCATTAATGATTGCTCTTTATATAGCAATGGATAGCTTTGGTACAGCCGCAAATATTACTGGTGATGGTGCTATTGCACTTATTGTAAACAAAATAGTAACTAAAGAAGAGGCAGTTGCGTAAAACGTTAATACAACTTTGATATTAAATTAACATGTAAGACTATAAAAACAGTAACATTTGTACTAGATTAATTGTTCTTTATTAATCTAATTTAAGTCAGTTTAAAGCCGGTGTGTAAGCATCGGCTTTTGTTTTATGGTGTATTAATTTTTGTGCTTTACCTTAATAGTACTTTGTATATTATTTTTATCTAGAACATTTTGCTTTATAAATTTGGCAATAAGATCTGTATAGGCATAAGGTATGCCAGCCCAGTTGTGCGTACCTTCTTTGTCTACAACAAGTGTATGTGCAATATCTAAGGCTTCTAATTTTTGTGCAATAGTATAAGAGCCATCTAGCATAATAAAACCAGGTTTATCTTCTTCGCATAAATGATGAGGTGCTGTAGCATATGGCACTAAATTATCTTTAACACCGTGAAAAAGCATTGTTGGTATAGCCGTTTTTTTGGTAATGTAGTTTGCATTAACAATGGCACCAGCAAAAGAAATAACTCCGGCATACTTTACAGAGGTGTAGGGCAGTTTTTTAAATGCATATTCATTCTTCATAAATACGGTGTTTAAAACAGCTTCTGCGCCAGCGCTGCTGCCAACAAGAATAATGTTAGATGGGTTAAACCCAAGTTTGTCACTCTTCTCAACTAAATACTGCGTAGCCTTTAAAATATCTCTAGAAACAGATACAAAAGTTTCTATTTTTTGGTCAGCCGGACAATTACATCCAAAACCAAGCGGATTGCCCTTACGTACCAACCTATAGCTCATAGAGGCTACAGCGTAGCCTCTTTTTGCCATATCTTCACAAAATTTTATCTCTGCTGGATTATCGCGTTTTCCCCCACTGAAACCGCCTCCGTGAACTAAAATTAGTAAAGGTTTTTTTGTGACTGTATCTTTTTTGTAGCTATAAAAATCTAACTTTAAAGTATCTGCATAACTATACGTTTTCATTTTTACTTCAGAAAATACTTTTTGCTCGTATCTAGTTTGGGCGTGGCCTATACCAGTTGTTAACAGTACAAGAAATAGTAGTGCAAAACGTTTATTAATAGTTAGTTTTAAGCTGCTCATTACAATTTATTTTAGCGTTAGGCTTGCCTTTAACTGTGTGTTAGAGTTTGTACCTATAAAAAGTTCAAAATCTCCTGGTTCTGCAACAAAATCTAAATTGCTGTTGTAAAACTTTAAGTCATCGGCAGTAAGTACCAAATCTACTTTTTTTGTTTCACCTTTTTTAATAAATACTTTTTTAAATCCTTTTAATTGTCTCATTGGCGGTGTAATGCTACGTACTACGTCTCTTAAATAGAGTTGTACAACTTCCTCACCATCAAAATTGCCCGTGTTTTTTACAGTTACAGAAACCGTTACATCCTCTCCTTTTATAATTTCTTTTTTGGATAGATTAATGTTAGAATACTCGAACGAAGAATAGCTAAGTCCATAACCAAATGGCAGTAAAGGAGTATTTTTAACATCTAAGTAGTTGCTTTTAAACTTTTCAAATGCTTCAGTTGGTGCTGGTCTACCTGTATTTTTTATACTATGATAAATAGGAATTTGTCCAACGTTTCTTGGCCACGTAGCAGTTAGTTTTCCAGACGGATTATAATCACCAAAAACAACATCGGCTATGGCATTACCAGCTTCTATGCCTGGATGCCAAACCTGAAGAATACCAACAGGAAGATTAAATTCTTCTTCAATAGTAAGTGGTCTACCGCTCATTAATACCAAAACAACTGGCTTGCCTGTTTTAACTAGTGCTTGTATTAGTTTTTTCTGACTAGTAGGAATGGAAATATCTGTTCTACTAGCTGCCTCACCACTCATTTCTGATGCCTCACCAACTACAGCAACAACAACATCAGATGTGTTTGCTAGGTCTAAAGCTTCTTGTAAAAGGACTTCAGATGAGCGTTTATCAATATCTACACGTGTACCAAAAACATTTACTTTTTTAGCTAATTCAGCATCATCTGTAATATTTGCTCCTTTAGCGTATGTTATTTTTGCCTTTGGTGCAACATTTTTAAAACCTTCTAATACAGGAATAGATAATTGCGGGTCTCCTGTAGGTGCCCATGTACCGAGCATATTATTTTTATTGTTCGCTAGTGGTCCTACCAGTGCAATTTTTGCTGTTTTTTTAAGTGGTAATACGTTGTTATGGTTTTTAAATAATACAAAAGAACGTTTAGCTGCATCTCTTGCTAAGGTTTTATTTTCTTTGGTTAAAATATCTTTTTTAGGTCTTTTTGCATCAATATATTTGTACGGATCATCAAAAAGCCCAAGTTTATATTTCGCTTCTAAAATTCGTCTACAGGCATTGGTAATTTCTTCTTCAGTAACACGACCTTCATCTAAAGATTTTTTAAGTGTGGTTAAGAAACCTTCGCCAACCATATCCATATCTAAACCAGCTTTTAAAGATAAAGCAGATACATCTTGTAAGTCTCCAAGTCCGTGCGCAATCATTTCATTTACAGACGTGTAATCTGATACTACAAAACCTTTAAAACCCCATTTTTTACGCAGTACATCTGTAAGTAACCATTTGTTACCACTAGCAGGAATACCATCTACATCGTTAAAAGAGGTCATAATACTAGCCGCGCCAGCATCTATACCTGCTTTGTACGGTGGTAAATACTGATTAAACATTTTTGTTCTGCTCATATCAACAGAATTATAATCTCTACCAGCTTCTGCAGCGCCATAAAGTGCAAAATGCTTAATTGTAGCGATCATAGTATTTTTAGCTGTTAAATCTGTCCCTTGGTAACCGTGTACCATTGCTTTTGCAATAGCAGAGCCCAAAAAAGGATCTTCACCCGCACCTTCTGCAATTCTTCCCCAACGTGGATCACGAGCTACATCTACCATAGGAGAAAAGTTCCAGTTTATACCATCTGCAGTTGCTTCTTTTGCGGCAGTTTCAGCCATTTTTTTTATCAAATCCATATCCCAACTAGATGCTGTGCCAAGCGGAATAGGAAATGTTGTTTTATAACCGTGAATAATATCTGACCCAAAGAATAGTGGAATTTTTAAACGTGTTTCATTTACAGCAAAATCTTGTGCTATTTTTAGTTTTTCTGGTCCAGAAATCCCAAACAAACCACCAACCTCAGCGGCTTTAATTTTTTCTTCTACATTGCTACTTACAACAGAACCAGTGGCAATACCACCACCTGGGGTTACTAAGTTTAATTGTCCAATTTTTTCTTCAATTGTCATTTTAGCAAGCAAGTCCTCTATAAACGGAACTTTAGTTTGTCCTATTGCTAAAAAACCGCTACAAAAGGCGAGTACTAGGAGTAGATTTGTTTTTTTCATATGCTGTATTTTATATCCCGTGTTATGGAGGGTTTGTATTTTTTTATGATTGATGTTTATTTTTTCAAAGAATGAGAAAACAACCAAGGCAATAATAAAGATTCTGCAAAGGCAGAATCCCAACTGTTGTGGTTTGCATTTTCATATAAGGTAAATCTAGGTTTGCCATTAGCTTTTAGTATCGCAGAAACCATAGTTAAAGACTCTTGTGGGCTAACAACATTGTCTTCTGCTCCGTGAAAAGTCCAAATTGGAGTTTTTGTAGCATAATTACTAGCCGTTTTAGGATCTCCACCACCACAAATTGGTATGGCCGCGGCAAACGTATTGGGTTTTCTAGATAAAATCTCATACGTTCCCATACCGCCCATAGAAAGTCCCATTACATAAACTTGGTCTTTGTTGCTATACTTTTGCGCAGTAATACTGTCCAACAATTCCATAGTTAATGCTAACGACGTTGTAGGCCCTTTTTTGTATTTAAACTTTAAACCTATAGGACTCTTTTTTCGGTTTACTTTCACCTTAGACCAATAATCATTTTCTGCACATTGCGGAAAAATTATAATAGCAGGATAGTCTTGTCTAATTTTGCTAGAGGTAAACAATATACTGCCGTGTGTTAACTGTTTTTTATTATCATTACCGCGTTCACCAGCACCGTGCAAAAACAATAGTATGGGGTATTTTTTGTTTTCATCAAAATTTTCTGGATACAAAACTCTATACAACAAAGTATCTGCGTCTTTTATAAAATGTTTTGATTGGTAGGCTTCTGTACCTTGTGCCTTTGCATAAAAAGCAATAAGAATAAAAAGAAGAAATGTGCTTACTTTTTTAATTCGCATAACTAAACTCTAATTTGTCTAAACCATTTTTTACATCAGTATTTTGCATAAACAAATCCCAAAGTAATCCTGTTCTGTAATTCTCTATCATAAGAATAATAGGTCCTTGGTCTATGGCTAAATACTGCTCTGCTACCCAAAAATTATATTCTGGACTAAACGCATCATAAAAACCAGCAGGCCCTAATAATTTGTCTTTGTTTTTATAAAAATAATGCAATGCCTGCATAGATTCTGTTGGTGTATACGGCAAAGAACTTATTGCAGCTGTTGGCGATATTACACCTGTATCGTTAGACGGACTATGAGCATTGTAACCAATGGTACCATCTGTATTTCTTGTGTAACTAGCTGTTAATCCCCAACAATCTTTACCATAATTTGCAAACTGCTTTGGGTTTTCTACACTATAGCTGTAATTTATTTTAGCGTGATTTGTATTTACGTTCCAATAGTTTATATATGCATCTGATAAACCTTTTGGGTTTAAACCCAAGTAGGAGTAATGTGCCCAAAATAAGGGACCGCCATACTCTTGGTTGCCAGCGTGCTTTGCCAGTAAAGGAAAACCATATTTTGTGTTAGGTGATGCAATACCACCATTAGAAGCCCAACCGTTTGTATATACCTCTTTAGAAATTGAATAATTTGGTGAAGCAGCAGCTAAAACATAAGTAATTAGTACTTCATTGTATCCTTTTAATTCTAAGTTTATGTCAAAATTATTGCTAGGACTCCAGTGCCAGTACAGCGTATCTTCATTCTTTGTGTACCAATCCCATTCAACTCCTTTCCATAGTTGATCTGCCTTAACAGCCAATGCTTTTTCTGCATCTGTGCCGTTTTTTAAATACTCTTTTAAGCAGATTAAACCTTGAGTTAAAAAGGCAGTTTCTACTAAATCTCCTCCATTATCTAAATCACTAAAAGGTAAAACCTTAGCAGTTTCACCATTAATCCAATGTGGCCAAGCACCGTGAAAACGATCTGCTTTTTCTAAAAAAGATAAAATTTTATCAAATCTATCTAATCCTTGTTCCCTTGTTATAAATCCTCTTTCTACACCTACAATAAGTGCCATAATACCAAAACCCGTACCACCTGTGGTAACTGTATTTTTACTGTTATTAGGGTCGTTAGGATGATAACGCTCTCTTGCTGCACCAGAATTTACCTCAGCAAAATCCCAAAAATAGTTAAAGGTTTCAGCCTGAGTAATATCTAGCAATTCCTCGTCTGTTATCGTAGGCGTAGAAATAGGATCGTCATCAGTAGGAAACTCAATTGGAGTATACTCGTAATCATCTCCGCTTTTGCAAGAGATAATTAAAAGTATAAGTAGTGTTGTAAAAAGACTATTTTTAATTGTCATTTTTGTGTGTTGTAGAGAAACCTAATTTTTCTAATCCTTTATGTAAGTCTTTATTTTTCATAAATAAATTCCATAATAAACCTGTTCTGTAGTTTTCTATCATTACAGGAATTGGACCTTGATCTATAGCTAAATAACGCGGTAAAGACCAGTTTTTTTCTAAACTAAAAGCATCGTAAGGACCATATTTGCCAATAAGAGAATCTTGCTCTGTGTACATATAGCGCAAGAATTGTAAGCTTTCTTTAGGTGTGTATGGCATAGAAGATAACGCAGCTGTAGGTGATATTACACTTAAGTCGTTATCTGGTCTATGACCATCGTAACCGTTTATAGAATAACTAGATGTTAATCCCCACATTTTTTTGCCGTATCCTTTGTATTTCTTAGGATTGTCTACAGCATAGTTGTATTGTATTTTAGCGTGATTTACATTTAGTTTCCAATAGTCTGCATAGGCATCTGTTAATCCTTTTGGGTTTAAGCCTAAGTATGAGTAATGTGCCCAAAATAAAGGGCCAACAGGTGATGCATCATGCTCGTAATGATTAAGTACCGTTTCTAGACCGTAAAAAGTTGTGTCTTTTGCAATTTCTCCTTTTAAAGCCCAACCTTCATCATATACCTTTTTTGTTATTGGGTGTGTTGGTGATGCAGCAGCTAGCACATACATTACTAAAGCTTCATTATAACCACCAACGGGGAAATTCATTTTCCATTCTACATTAGGAGACCAATGCCAGTACAAGGTATTTTCGCCTTTTGTATACCAATCCCATTCTACTTCTTCCCAAAGTTTCTGAATTTGTGCAGCTAGTTTTTGCTCTCTTTCATTACCATTTGCGTAGTATTCTTTTACAGTTAGTAAACCCTGAATTAAAAAGGCAGTTTCTACCAAATCTCCACCATCATCATACGTGCTAAAAGGAGCAACTTTTCCAGAAGGCAATAACCAATGTGGCCAAGCACCGTGAAAACGGTCTGCTTTCTCTAAAAAAGAAACTGATTTTTCAAATCGAATAAGCGCTTCTTCTTTGGTAATATAACCACGTTCTGCACCAACTAATATTGTCATTAGTCCAAAACCAGAACCGCCAATTGTTATAATATCTTTATCGTGTGACGGGTAAATGCTATCTAAATGTATGCGTTCTCTAGCCAAACCTGAAGTTGGCTCTGCGCCTTCCCAGAAATAACTAAAAGTTTGTTTTTGTACAGTGTCCATTAGGGCTTCATCTGTCCAAACTTGTTTTTGTATTTTTTTTGGATGGTCTTTGCATCCCGTTAATAGGGATGCAGCAACCGCAACTACTAAAAATAATCTCATAAATATGAATAACTAAAAAACTAAAAAATGTCTGTATTTTATAAATCTGCGTCTCTAATAGACTGTATTTCTTCTTGTGTAAGTGCTTTGTTGTATAGGCGTAATTCGTCTATAAAACTTTGATCCGATAGATGTCCCCATTCAGTAAACCTTGGTGCGCCTGAAGCAATTGATAGAATATCACAACCTGTCCAATCTATTCCAGAAAAATCACCTTCAGCAACTAATTCTCCATCAAAATAAATAACACATCTAGTATCTGAAATCGTAAAAGCAATTTGCACCCATTCACCACTTGATGCTGCTATAGCTGTATTATCTCCACCGCCAAACCAAATATCTGCAGAACCATTACCTACGATCAATTTAAATTCTTGCCTATCTGGGCTTCCTTCTCTAAAGAATCTAAAACCACTTGTTCTTAGGTTTTGAACATCTGGGAATCCTGCATTTTCTGTGTCAGGTGGTCCCATTACTAATATCCCCGCCCTGTCTGGCGTTGCATTTAGTTTATACCAAAATGTAGCGGTAAACCCTGTGCCACCTATTAAATTTTCTGTAGAATAGTTTAGGTAAGTATCTGTGGAACCCGCATATGCATTGGTGCCTATAACACTTTCACCAGCAAAATTAGGTGTACCTACTTTTGTTGCTTCAGTTAACGTAATAAGCTCTAAGTAATCACCATCAAAAGGCATATAAAAAGTCTCACCGTCGTATAATGGCTTATATGGAGGTTCTTTTTCAAAATTTGTTGATACCTCTGTAGTTTTACCTTCTAAATCTAGAGCCGTAATAGTTAGCTTATGTGTACCATCAACTAAATTATCAAAAACAAGATCATCTATTAAAACCCTTCTATAATCTTTAAAACTAGAGAAAGACTGAATTGTAGTATTGTCTACAGCAACATCAATAGAAGCAACCTCTATATCATCTGTAACTTCAAAATCTATAGTTATAGATGTTACATCTTCAACCACTCTTATTCTTGTGCCCTCTGTAGGGTAATTTATTTTAACTACCGGAGCAGTTTCATCTGCGCCTGCAACTACTTGTGTAATATTATCTATACCTTGATCACAAGAATAGAAAAATAATGCAGTAACCATACAGATTACGATGTATTTTAAATTTTTCATTGCTTTTTGTTTTTAGTTTGATGGGTTTCCTAATATTGGAAATTGATCTACTTGTGGTTGTGGATAAGGAAGGTAAATTTTGTCTTCAGAAAAAGTCCTTCCGTCGTAGCTTAGCTCATTAAATCTACCTAGTCTAACCATATCATAATAGCGTTTACCCCATTCCATTCCTAGTTCTGCAAATTTTTCATCTAAGACATTATCTAATGTTACGCCAGTAAGTGATGGCATACCAGCTCTTTGTCTCACAATGTTTACCGCATTATCTGCACTAATAGAAGTTGCAGGTGCTCCTTGTGTTACGGCTTCTGCGTACATTAATAAAATTTCTGCATAACGTATAACACTGTAGTTTTTGTTACTACCGTATTCTGTTCTGCCTTCTATTAGTTGGTTTGATGGTAAATAGTGTTTACCACTAGAGAAAAGTGCTCTAGCATAGTCCTCGATTATATCACCATCTCTTGTAGTGTTGTTTACAAAACTTGGTAAACTAGCATAAGCTGGGTCTGTTTGAAGCTCGGCAATACCGCGGTCTGTAAATAATACGCTGGTTTCTAAACGAACAGCTTCTCCACGATCTAACATAAATTTAATAAACTTGATGCTAGGCTCATAAAATCCCCATCCAGAACCCGCACCAGTAACAGCAGGTGTCCAGTTTTGTGGTCCGTAAGGTTGTAATAAATGACCTTCACGATCACCTTCTCCTTGTCCGAAATCTGAATATTGTAAATCTAAAATACTCTCGTCACTTAACTTACCAGGCGTTTTAAAAAGCTCGTAATAATCTGAGAATAAACTAAACTTACCAGAGTTTATAATTTGTCCTGTAGCAGAAGCAACAGCTGGGTAGTTTTTAAGTTCTTGATTTGCCAATGCTTTTATAGCAAGAGCAGTATACTTAGTTACACCACCAGGTATATCTGTGCGTTCGTTAGGTCTCATATCTGGTAAAAACGGAATAGCTTCGTCCATTTGATCAGATAAATGCTGCATAACCTGATCCTTAGTAGGTAATTCTGTTACACTTAAAAGAGCACCAGTATCAGACGATTCTGGGATAAAAACGTCTCCCCAAACCTGAGATATTTGAAAAAGCATCATTGCTCTAAGTACTTTAGATTCTGCAGTGTATTGATTTGCCTTATCTACACCATCTGCATCTGCAAACTCTTGGTAACGCGCTATTTGTTCCATAGCTGTATGTGCCGTAATAACATCTACATATACGTTTTCCCAAAGCGAATTGTACATCCAATAATCTTTGTTGTAATTAAAAAGATCTGTTTCTGAGAAATCTTGTTGATCTCCTAAACCACCAGCATTAACATCGTCTCCACGAACAGAGATTAGTAAAGGCTGCTCCCATCCACGAGACTGAAAAGCATCGTAAACACCAATGACAGATAAAATCATATCCTGGGTTTTTGTAAAATCTGTACCACCAGCAAAATTATTATTTTCCTGTGGCTCGTCTAACTTGTCTGAACACCCAACAAATACTAAGGCAACTACGGCTAGTAAAAATAAAGGTGAAATGTGTTTTTTATACAGTTTCATAAGTCTTATATTTTAATGTTAACTCCCATTGTAAATACAGCTGGGATTGGGTATGTTTGGTTATCTACACCGTCAGCAACCTCAGGGCTAAACCCGTTGTAACCAAATATGGTTAAAGGTTTTTCTGCTGTTAAGTAAATACGTGTTTTAGGAAAATCTTTCATTTTACCATCTTTATTAATGGTATACCCAAGAGTTATATTCTGAATTCTAAAATAATCTCCGTCTTCTACGTAGTAATCGTTCAGTTTCTGGTTCCAACCTTTGCGTGTAGCAGCAGAGGATGGGTACGAGTTTGTTGTTCCTTCTCCGTGCCAACGGTTTACAGCAAAATCTCTATCCCAGTTCGTATCACTAGTAAAAATTACTTCTAATCTTTTACGGTTAAGTATTTTGTTACCACCTTGTCCAGAAGCTGTGGCTGTAAAGTCAAAGTTTTTATAGTTAAAGCCAAAGTTAAAACCATAAGAGTATGTTGGTAGGTAAGATCCTAAAACTACGCGGTCATCATCATCAATAGTAGTTGGGTCACCACCGTTTTCTTTATATTTAAAATCGCCAGGAACTAAGTTGTTTGCTACAGCTACAGGATCTGCTAATATCTCTGCTTCATTCTGGTAAACACCAGCAATTTCACGTCCATAAAAAGCAAAAAGAGGTTCGCCCACTATAGAACGTTGACGAAATTCTGCTGATCCAGCATCTATATATGATTGTCCGTTAAGATCTAAAACTTCATTTTTTAGGGTAGAAAAATTACCGCCAATAGAATAACTAAAATCATCAGATACTTTTTTATTCCAGTTTAATGACATTTCAAAACCAGAGTTTCTTATCTCTCCAACGTTTTGTCTAGTTGTACCTGGAATTAAAGGTCTTTGTACTGGTATAACAGCATCTTTAGTATCTCTAACGTAATAATCTGCTTCTAGAGATAAGTTATTATTTAAGAAGTTAGCATTAATACCAACATTAGTTTCTTCTGTTACTTCCCATTTTAAAGAAGTAAAATCACTTCCTGTGTTTAAACCACTAAACATAGTGTCTCCTAAAGCAGTAGTAACGACAGTAGAAGTAATAGAGCCATTACTGCCGGCAACATTATCGTTCCCTAATTTACCCCAACTTGCACGTAGTTTAAGAAAATCGAAAATACCGTTATTTTGCATAAAAGATTCTTCAGACAGTACCCAACCAGCACCAATAGTAGGGAAGTAACCCCATTTTTCTTGGTATTTATTAGTTCCGTCTGCTCTAAAGGTTCCATAAAGAAGGTATTTATCATCATAGTTATAGGAAACTCTACTAAAATAAGAGAATCCGTATTCTCTTGCACCACCATCACCAACACTATTTTCTACAATAGTTTGTGCCTGATCCAGGTAATATGCTTCTTCACCTGTTAAAGGAAAATTTAAGCCTGTTGCTCTTAAAGATTGAAAAGATTCGTCTCTAAAAGAGGTACCAGCTAAAACAGTTAAGTTGTGGTTGCCAAAAGATTCTTTATAGGTTAATGTGTTATCCCAAATTTGGTTAGATATTGTTGTGTTACTTTTAGATAAAGAAGCATCTTGCCTCTGAAAACCATTGCCTATAAAATATGGAAGTCCCAGATTTCTAGTTTCAAATGTTTGGTAATTATGGTTGTATGCAGTTTTAAACTTAAGTTTAGTAGGTATTACGTCTAATTCGGCATAAAAATTAGCAAGTACATTTCTAATTTTTGTTCTGTTTTCATTAAAATCTAAAAGGGGAAAAGGGTTTTGACCACCTCTGTAGCCTAGGTCCTGTGCATTAGCGTAGTTTGTAGGGAAAACGTTTGGGTTGTTCGCAAGGTTTGCATCATAAACAGGTAAAATAGGAACTGCAAAATAAGCAGAACGCCAAGCAGAGTTTTCGCCATCATATCTTGTAGCGTTACTAATTACAGTATTTGCACCTACTCTTAATCTGTCGTTAGCCTTGAATTCTATTTTACTTCTTAGGTTAAAACGCTCGTATTCGTTTTTCATTTTAAGAATACCTTGTTGACCAAAATAATTAGCACCAACAGAGTAGCTAACATCATCACTACCACCAGTAATACCTATACTGTGGTTCTGAATTATAGCTGGTCTAATAATCTCATCGTACCAATCTGTATTTACATTTGGCACATTTGGGTTTACTCTACTACGGCCATAACGTTGCATAGCATTTAAAATAAACTCTGCATCTGGTGCAGAGCCAGATTCCAAGGCCAATGTAGTAAACTGTTCTGCGTTAGCAACTTTTAATACGTTTTGTGCTATTTGAAAACCTGTGTAGCCATCATATGTAATTTCTGCTTTTTTGTTAAAAGCACCAGATTTAGTTTCTATTAAAACAACACCGTTAGCAGCTCTAACGCCATAAATAGCAGACGCAGAAGCATCTTTTAAAACAGAAATGGATGTTATGTCTGATGTGTTTAGGAAATCTATATTGTCAAAAAACATACCATCCACAACATATAAAGGAGCAGAGGCACCTGTGTTGTAAGATCCTATACCTCTTACTCTAATAGTAGGTCCTTGTCCGGGAGAACCACTACTTACAACTTGCATACCTGCAACTTTACCTTGCATTGCTTGCATAGCAGATCCTGTTGGTACTGCTGCTAATTCATCTGCTTTAATAGTTGTAATAGCTGAGGTTAAATCTTTAGATTTCATTTCTCCGTAACCAATTACAACAACCTCATCTAAAGACTCGGCATCTTCTTGTAATGTTACATTTATAGAGGTCTTATTATTTACAGCAATTTCTGAAGTAATAAAACCAATATAACTAACGACTAAAGTTGCGTTAGTAGGAACGGAGTTTAGTTGGTAGTTACCATCAAAATCTGTCTGTGTTCCTGTTGTTGTACCTTTAATAACAATGCTAGCGCCTAATAAAGGCATACCATCATTATCTAATACTTGCCCTTTAACGGCAATACTCTCTTGTGCGTAGGCTGTTGTACCTAGCAGAATAAAGCATATTAATAATATTTGATTGAGTATTTTCATAATACATTAAAAATTGAGTTAGATTTTTACTAAATTAATAAAACAGTGTGTTTGCAGAGGTTTTAGCAACTACATAAAAACTACATCAAAGTAGTATATGCGCTATAAACCACCAATAGTGTGGTTTGCAGTAGTGCTGCTACAGTATTTTTTAATCCGTTTTAACAGTTTGATGTAGTAATGATGTACCGTATGTTATGTAATTGTTAAGCTGTTTATGACAGAAAAACCTTTATTTAAAGGTGATTAGGTAGTTAGATATGTTTTCTGAGCTATCTATATTTAACTTTTTACGTAAACGGTAACGATGTATCTCTACACCCCTAATTGTAATAGCCATTAGTGGTGCAATTTCCTTAGTAGATAGGTTCATTTTAAGGTATGCGCAGAGTTTTAAATCTTTAGGAGTAAGCTTCGGATATTGCTTTAATAGGTTTTCAAAAAAGTCGCTATGTAGTTCTTTAAAGTTCATCTCAAAGCGTTTCCAATCCTCTTTGTTGTTTACAGAATTGTTTAATCTTTTCATAAAAGATTTATAACGCTGTTGATTGGTAAACTTGTCTTTATTCTGGACCAACAATGTTTTTACATCTAGGATTATCTCGTTCTTTTTGGCAATATTTAAGGTGGTATTCGCTAATTCTTTCTGTTTAAGTTTTATTTCTTTAGCTAGCTTTTCTTTTTCTAGTAGTGCAATTTTTTCATCTTGTTCTTTTTGTAAAAGCTCTTTTAGTTTGTTGTGTTTTAAATTTAGCTTGTATTTATTATATTTTCTGATGACAATTATTGCGGCAATTACAAGCAAACAGTAAATTAATAGTGCAGGCACAGATAAATACCAAGGTGCTTTTATGGTAAAGTTGATGCTATTTGGAGCAGACTTCTTATTGTCTATGCCAACGCCAAAAACTTCTAATGTATAATCGCCATAACTAAGATTCTGAAAAGAAATAAACCCTTTATCCAATTCAGCAAACTGAGCATTTTTTCCATCTAAACTATAGTAGTACTTGGGGTGTATTATACCGGGAGAAGCAATTTTTAGCGTAATGTTCCTGGCGTCTTTATAGGGTAATGTAATATTTTTGGTGCTTATAGCATAGGCGTTTTGCTTGCCTTTAAAGCTAATAAGCTTAGGAGTTGGCAGTCTATTGTTGTCTTTTAGTTGAGAATTAAGTTTGTTAAAGTTTATTTTGCTGTAGCCATCTACAAGCGAAAAGTAATAGGTAGAATCGTTTACTTTAATGATGTTTTCTGCTTCAGGAATGATCCTCTTTTTTAAGCTCTGGTTTTCAATAATAATATTGTCTTCCTTAAAATTGGTATAAGTTATTTTTTTACTTTTTTCATTATCTATAAACCAAAAATGATCATTGTTGTAGTATAACAGCTCATTGTTCTTAAAAGAATCAAACTCTTTTAACGTTACAATCTTATCTAAAATGGGATCATATTTAAACCAATCTCCTTGGCTGTAAAACACAATCTGATTTTTAATATTATACAATTTTACATTGTATTTATTAGGAGCATTATCTCCATTGTATTCTTTGACGCTAAGTACAGAATCATACGTACTGTTTAATTTAAGTTTGTAAAAACCTTTATATGGGTGGGCCACCCAAAGTGTTTTATCGTCTTCAAAACATAGCTTTTTTACAGGTAAATCAAAACCTTTTAATTTTGTAACAAGCCAGTTGTTAGTATCGTCTTTTGAGTATTTTGCGATGCCGGTATATGTACCTTGTAAGAATGAAGAGTTTCTTTCTGGTATTTTTTCTATTTGATAACCTCCAGAAATGTTAGATACTTTTGTTACTCCGTCTTCATTTAGTTTAAATGTTCCTGTATTGTGCCCGCAGAAAAGTTCGTTATCTACTACCGCAATATCCCAAACGTGACCTTGAGTGCCTTTTACAAAGTGTAGTTCATTATTGTCTACATAATACAATCCAGTATTAGAACCCAAGTATACTTTGTTGTTGTAAGTAGCAATGTCATAAACAGTACCTAAAACACCCGTAAAATCTGTGTAATATGTAATTGGGTGGTCTAGTTGTATGTGGTCTATACCATTATCTAAACCCAGCCACAATTGGTTTTTAAACACAATCATTGCTAAAATGGTGTTGTTTTGTAGGCCAACTTCTCTATTTATACTTTTATATGTTTTTGTAAATTCGTTATATAAAAAGAGTCCGTTTTTTATAGTGCCAAAGGCAATATTGTTTTGATCTAGAACTACTATTTTATTTAGTTGATGCTGTTTTAGTGTATCATTAATGGTACTGCTCCACTCTGTAATTACACCATCTTTTATATAGTAACAACCACTTAATTTGGTACCTATTAATAAACCGTTGTTAAATGTTACCATATCTACAACCGTTTTATCTGCAAAAGAAAAACTATTCTTTAATGGTAGTATTTCTAGGGTTTCTCCGTTAAGCCAAAATAGACCATCTTCGCCACCAGCTACAATTATTTTGTTATTGTGTACGGTAATATTATTTACAATAATGTCTGATTTTACAACTGTTATTTTATTGTCTTTGTAAACGTAGACCTTGGAGAAAGATCTAAAAATAATAGTATTTTTAAAAGGGATAATTTGCCAAAATTCTTCACTAGTAAATTCGTGATTTTTAATTAGGTGCGTTAAAGAGGTGTACTGTAAAAGACCTAAACTGTCTTTTTTCCAAAAACCAAATTCTTCATAAGAACCTGTATATATTTTATCTTTTATCGCGGCAACAGAACGTATGGTGGTTTTACTAGGCAGAGTATTAAGTTTCCATTCTTCGCCATTAAAATGTAGAAGGCCCGCATTATTGGCAGAGAATAATTCGCCATCTTCACTGGTAGATAACCCCCAGTTATTGCTGGCTGCGTTATAATCAAATATTTTATAGTTATGTATAGGCGGATATAGGTTTTGGCCAACCATAGATAGGCCGCCAATAAAAAGAAATAGAATAAATGAGGTTAAATTTTTCATAGGGGACATTCAAAATTTAAGATTGTATGTTTACGAGCAATAATTTCAATATAACACTATTGAGTAAAAAAGCAATAGTTTATCGTGCCAAGATTAATAAAGCACCTATAGCCGTAAGTATTAATATCATTTTTCTGTAATACTTGTCTTTAATATGCTTTACTAAAAATGTACCAACTATAAAACCAATAAAAATTCCTGGTAAAAGTTTTAGGTTTAATAATAGCGTATCTGTGGTAATTGTTTTCCACACAAAAAAGTGGAATGGTAGTTTAAAAATGTTTGTTATTAAAAAAAGCCAAGCAGCTGTCCCTATAAATTGTTTTTTAGGTAAGCGCATTGCTAAAAAGTAAATGTTAGAAAAAGAACCTGCAAGATTACCAATCATTGTGGTTATCCCTGCTAGTAGGCCCATTGATCCTGCAAATGCCCAATGTGTAGGTACATTTTTAGATTTTTTTTGATCCCACCAAAGCATCATAATTACGGTAAGTAATATAATGGCACCCATACAATACTTAAATGTAGTTTCGGGTAAATCTTTACCAACAATAACTCCAATGAGTATTCCTGCAATCATCCAAGGTAAAAACTTAATGATATATTTCCATTGTGCGTGTTTGCTGTAGTATATAACCGCAAAAATATCGCCAACAACTAATAATGGAACTAGCAAACCAGTAGACGCTTTAGTTCCAAAAGCTAAAGCCATAATCGTAACTACAATAATAGAAATACCTTTTAATCCAGATTTAGAAACGCCCATAACAAATACGGCAGTAAATGCCAATATCCAAGCAGTTGTAGAAATATCTGTTGTTATTAATAGACCCATAATTGGCGTTTAGCTAAAAAAGGCAAAAGTATTGTAAAAAATAATATCTTTACTAATTAACCAACGACTAAAAAATGGAATTAAGTACGTTAGATTACACCCTAATCATTGTTTTTTTTACAATTGTTTTGGGTATTGGAATTGTGGTTTCTAAAAAATCAGGAAAAAGTTCGTCGGAATATTTTTTATCAGGGAGAACAATGCCTTGGTGGTTGTTGGGGCTTTCTATGGTGGCTACAACATTTTCTACAGATACGCCCAATTTAGTAACAGATATTGTTAGAACAGATGGTGTTTCTGGTAACTGGGTTTGGTGGGCTTTTTTAATTACGGGTATGCTAACCGTTTTTGTTTATGCAAAACTATGGCGTAAGTCTAATGTAAATACAGATTTAGAATTTTATGAATTACGATATGGTGGCAAGCCAGCCAGTTTTTTAAGAAAATTTAGAGCAATATATCTAGGAGTTATTTTTAATGTGATTACAATGTCTGCTGTAACATTAGCAGCTATAAAAATTGGAGGAATAATGCTTGGTTTAGAGCCTTGGCAAACAGTAGTAAGCGCAGGTTTAATAACAGTTACTTTTAGTGCGTTAGGTGGTTTTAAAGGTGTAGTTTATACAGATTTTCTATTGTTCTTTGTAGCAATGGGGGGAGCTATAGGTGCAGCTTATTACTTGGTTAACTTACCAGAAGTTGGTGGTGTTGCAAAATTGCTTGCGCACGAAAATGTAAAAGGAAAACTTTCTATTTTACCAGATTTTAGTAATACAAAGGCAGTGATTACCTTATTGGTTATACCCTTAGCTGTACAATGGTGGAGTTCTTGGTATCCAGGAGCGGAGCCAGGAGGGGGTGGTTATATTGCGCAACGTATGTTGGCGGCCAAAGACGCAAACCATGCAATAGGGGCAACATTCTTTTTTAATATTATGCATTATGCATTACGTCCTTGGCCATGGATTTTAGTAGCATTGGCGTCTATAGTTGTTTATCCAGATATAGCAAGTATATCAGAAGCTTTTCCTAATATTGCGGCAGATAAGTTGGGGCACGATTTAGCGTATCCGGCAATGCTAACAAAATTACCAAGCGGACTTTTAGGTTTGGTGCTAGCCTCTTTAATAGCGGCTTATATGAGTACTATTTCTACGCAACTTAACTGGGGGTCTTCTTATATTGTCTACGATTTTTACAAGCAACAGGTTAATCCTAAGGCATCAGAAAAAAAATTAGTAGCAGTTGGTAGAATTTCTACAGTGATATTAATGATACTAAGTGCATGTTTAGCATTGTTAATGCAAAATGCAATGGAGGTTTTTGATATGTTACTTCTTTTTGGTGCCGGTACAGGGTTAATTTTTATTTTACGATGGTTCTGGTGGCGAATTAATGCATGGACAGAGATTACAGCCATGTTTGCATCTGGAATATTATCTATACTCTTAAAAGTAACTCCTCTTGGAAACTATCTTTTTGCTACAGAAACAGGTGTTTTCCCAGATTGGTTTGAAATACCATTTGTGGTACTTGTAACTACCATAATATGGGTGGTAGCTACCTTTATGACCAAGCCAGAATCTAAAGACGTATTAAATAGTTTTTATAAAAAAATTCAACCAGGAGGCCCTGGTTGGGAAAAGGTGGTAATAGATGCTAAAGCAGACAATGTAGATATCGTAAACCCTAACGAAAAATGGAGTGTACCATCTGGTATAGGTGCTATGGTGTTAGGTTGCGTGTTAATCTACACTTGTATGTTTGCAACTGGATATTGGATTTACGGAGAAACAATGAAAGGAATTATATTTACAGTCATTGCAATTGTAGCTGGTTTATTCTTAATAAAAGCTTGGAATAAAATGAAAACAGACATTTTGTAAACAAAAAGACGAAGCCGTGTATAGGTCTAAAAGATATATACACGGCTTTTTATATGAAAATCGTTAGAAGAGGCTCGCTTATTTGGCAATTAGCTTAGCTACATATTTTCCAATAACATCAAACTCAAGGTTTACAACAGTACCAACTTTATAGGTGTTAAAAACAGTGTTTTCAAACGTATACGGAATTATAGCTACACTAAATGTATTTTTTCCGGAGTTAAAAACAGTTAAGCTAGTACCGTCTATAGTAATAGAACCTTTTTCAATAGTTACATTGTTATAATTGGGGTCATACTCAAAATTAAAAACCCAACTACCATCTTGTTCTTCAATAGCAGTGCAAATTGCAGTTTGGTCTACGTGGCCCTGTACTATATGTCCGTCTAACCTTGTTCCTAAGATCATTGCGCGCTCCAAATTTACCGGAGTATTAACTTGTAGGGAGCCAATACTTGTTTTTTGTAATGTTTCATCAATAGCAGTAACAGTATAGGTATCGTTGTCAATAGCAACTACTGTAAGGCAAACCCCATTGTGGGCAACACTTTGGTCTATCTTAAGTTCTGGTGTTAAAGTAGATTGTACAGTAATGTGTAGATTGCTGTCTTCTTTACGTAATGCGGTTACTTTCCCTAAAGTTTCTATAATCCCAGTAAACATATCGTTTTAATTAAGTAGTTTTGCGGTGTAAATTTAGACATTATACAGTTGAATTATGCAAGAAGGCAAAAAAATTAAAGTAGGAATTTCTATAGGCGATTTAAACGGAATTGGCTGTGAAGTTGTTTTAAAGACTTTTGAAGACAACCGAATGCTAGATTTTTGTACTCCAGTTATTTTTGCATCGAACAAGACCATTTCATTTCAAAAAAATGAATTAAAGTTAAACATTAATTACAATGGTATTCAAGATGCAGAAAAAGCAATAGATGGCAAAATTAATGTAGTTAATGTATGGAAAGAGGTGCCCAACACTAAATTTGGTGAAGCAACTGAAGAAAGTGGTAGGTATGCGTTAAAATCTTTGCAAGCGGCAACAAAAGCATTAAAAGAAGATAAGATTGATGTGTTGGTAACAGCACCTATAAATAAAAATAATATACAGTCTGAAGAGTTTAATTTCCCAGGGCATACAGATTATTTGGCAAAAGAATTAGATGGTAAAAGTCTAATGTTTATGGTAACGGATTCTTTAAAAGTGGGCTTGTTAACAGATCATATAGCAGTAAAGGATGTAGCTGAAGCTATTACGGCTAAGTTGATAAAAGAAAAGGTTGCTACTGTAGAACGTTCTTTGATAGAAGATTTTGCAATACAAAAACCAAAAATAGCATTGTTAGGTATAAATCCACATAGTGGAGACAATGGTGTTATAGGCAAAGAGGACGATGCTGTTTTAAAGCCAACCATAACAGAATTAAAAAACCAAGGTAAAATGGTTTTTGGACCGTATTCCGCAGACAGTTTTTTTGGTTCTGATGCATATTCTAATTTTGACGCCATTTTAGCAGCATATCATGATCAAGGCTTAATACCTTTTAAGACATTGTCTTTTGGTAAAGGAGTAAATTATACTGCAGGGTTAAGTAAGGTGCGTACATCTCCAGATCATGGAACAGCTTATGAAATAGCGGGTAAAGGAGAGGCTGATCATAGTTCTTTTAAAGAGGCTGTATTTACAGCTCTAAAAATCTTTAAAAACAGAGAAGAGTACAAGGAGTTAACGCAGAATCCATTAAAAAAGCAGCGTTTAAAACGAAAAGAATAAAATATTTCCTCTAGATTTAGAGATAATTAGCCCCGAAAATAGGCGAAAACTATACCTAAACTATTAAGTAGTAATATATTTGCAACAAATAGTTGGGTTTAATTAAAAAAATAATATCTTTGCACCCGCCTTTAAGGAGGCTGGTACTTTTAAATATAGTGTTGTTATGATGAAGCTAAAGGAGTTTTCCATTCCTTTTTCTGGATTAAAACAGGGAAAGCACAGTTTTGAGTATAATATAGATAATAAGTTCTTTGAAGCATTTGAGTACGACGAGTTTAATAGCGCTACTATACATATAGAGGTGTTGTTAAATAAGACAAGCACAATGTTGGAGTTAGAGATGAGAGCAGAAGGGACAGTGAATGTTTTTTGTGATATTTCTAATGAAGCTTATGACCAAGCTATAGATTCTGAATTAGAATTGGTAGTTAAGTTTGGCGACGAGTATAATGATGAGAATGAAGAAATACTGATAATACCTCACGGAGATTACCAGGTAGATATTTCGCAATATTTATACGAAATGCTGGTATTAGCCATGCCGTCTAGAAGAATACATCCAGGAGTAATGGATGGAACTTTAAGATCTGAGGCTGTAGATAAGTTGGAGGAACTTCAACCAAAGGAAGAGAAGGAAAATAAGGAAGATATTGATCCCAGGTGGGACGCATTAAAAAAATTAATAACGGATAAATAAAGTTTCATAATGGCACATCCAAAGAGAAAAATTTCAAAAACCAGAAGAGACAAGAGAAGAACGCACTATAAAGCGGTAGCTCCAACACTTGCAAAAGATGCAACAACAGGAGAAATTCACTTGTTTCACAGAGCTCACTGGCACGAAGGTAAATTATACTACCGTGGACAAATTTTAATTGACAAAGCAGAAGAGGCAGTAGCTTAATTCTATTTTTGTACAATATTCAAAACTCTCACCGTAAAAGTGAGGGTTTTTTTATTTTTCATCAATTTTCGTCAAAAAATAATCACTTTTGGTAAAAAGTCATAAAAATTGACTAATTTTCCATAATTTTTAGACTTTTTTGAAACTTTTTGATTAAAAAAATCAGACTTTAATATGGGTAAAATATCAGCGGCAATAACTGCAGTAGGTAAGTATGTTCCTGACTTTGTTTTAACTAACAAGGAATTGGAAACGATGGTAGATACAAATGATGAGTGGATTACCACTAGAACAGGTATCAAAGAGAGGCGAATATTAAAAGGAGAGGGTAAAGGAACTTCTTTTATGGCAATTAAAGCAGCTGAAGAATTAATACAAAAAAGAGGTATAGATCCAAAGGAGATAGACTTAGTTATTGTAGGTACTGCAACGCCAGATTTACAGGTGGCGGCAACAGCAGCATTTGTAGCGTCAGAAATAGGAGCAACTAATGCTTTTGCTTTTGATTTAGAGGCTGCGTGTTCTAGTTTCTTATACGGTATGTCTACAGCTAGTAGTTATATAGAATCTGGAAGGTATAAGAAAGTGCTATTAATAGGAGCAGATAAAATGTCTTCTATTTTAGATTATACAGACAGAACTACTTGTATCATTTTTGGTGATGGTGCAGGAGCTGCACTTTTTGAGCCAAATGAAGAAGGTTTAGGTTTTCAAGACGAGTACTTAAGGTCTGATGGTATCGGAAGAAACTTTTTAAAAATTGATGCAGGTGGATCTTTATTGCCAGCATCTGAAGAAACAGTAAAAAATAAACAACACTTTGTTTTCCAGGACGGAAAATCTGTTTATAAATATGCCGTATCTAATATGGCAGAAGTTTCTGCAAAAATAATGGAACGTAATAATTTAGAGGAAAAAGACGTAGATTGGTTGGTGCCGCACCAAGCAAACAAACGTATTATAGATGCTACAGCTAGTAGAATGGGTGTTGATTCTTCTAAGGTAATGATGAATATTCAGAAATACGGTAATACCACATCTGCTACTTTACCTTTATTGTTAGCAGATTACGAGAAACAATTAAAAAAGGGAGATAATCTTGTTTTTGCTGCTTTTGGAGGTGGCTTTACTTGGGGTTCTATTTACTTAAAATGGGCCTACAACTCTTAATAAAACATATAAAAACTTACAACTAAACAAAATCTAATTTTTATGGATATTAAAGAAATTCAGAGTTTAATTAAGTTCGTTGCAAAATCTGGCGCTAGCGAAGTTAAATTAGAAATGGAAGACATTAAAATTACCATTAGAACAGGAGCACTAAACTCTGGTGGAGAGACTACTATTTTACAGCAGATACCAATGGGGCAACCTCATATGGGACAAGCTGCAGCACCTGCACCGGTGGCAGGAACTGAAGCGGCACCTGCTCCGGCAGAAAGCGAAGATGCTAAATACATTACTATAAAGTCTCCAATTATTGGTACTTTTTATAGAAAACCATCTCCAGACAAACCTGTGTTTGTAGAAGTTGGCGATACTATTGGTCAAGGAGATGTTCTTTGTGTTATAGAAGCAATGAAACTTTTTAACGATATAGAATCAGAAGTATCTGGTAAAATTGTAAAAGTGTTGGTAGATGATTCTTCTCCGGTAGAATTTGATCAACCTTTATTCTTAGTAGATCCATCATAAGGAATTTTAGACACTAAATACTTTTAGTTTTTTAGAATTTAGGATTTAAAATTTAAAATTTCATAAGATGTTTAAAAAAATACTTATTGCAAATAGAGGAGAGATAGCGTTGCGTATTATTAGGACCTGTAAAGAAATGGGGATTAAAACGGTAGCGGTATACTCTAAGGCAGACGAAGAAAGCTTGCATGTTAGGTTTGCAGATGAGGCTGTATGTATTGGCCCTGCTTCTAGTAGTGAATCTTATTTGAAAATACCGAATATAATTGCAGCAGCAGAAATTACTAATGCAGATGCAATACACCCAGGATATGGGTTTTTATCAGAAAACTCTAAGTTTTCAAAGATATGTGCAGAGCATGAGATTAAGTTTATAGGAGCATCTGGCGAGCATATTGACCGTATGGGAGATAAAGCTAGTGCTAGAGAAACTATGAAAAAAGCTGGTGTTCCAACTATTCCTGGTTCAGAAGGTTTGCTTAAGGATGTTGCTGAAGCTAAAAAAGTTGCTAAAAAAATGGGGTATCCTGTTATGGTAAAAGCAACTGCAGGTGGTGGTGGTAAAGGTATGCGTGCTGTTATGTCTGAGGATAAAATGGAATCTCTTTACGAAAGTGCCGTGCAAGAAGCAACAGCTGCTTTTGGTAATGGTGCTATGTATATGGAAAAGCTTATTGAAGAGCCTAGACATATAGAGATACAGATTGTAGGTGATCAATACGGTAAGGCATGTCACTTGTCTGAAAGAGATTGTTCTATACAAAGACGTCACCAAAAATTAACAGAAGAAACACCTTCTCCATTTATGACAGATCAGCTGCGTAAAGATATGGGAGAAGCTGCGGTTAAAGCTGCGGAATTTATTAAGTATGAAGGTGCAGGTACTATAGAATTTTTAGTAGATAAACACCGTAACTTCTACTTTATGGAGATGAATACTAGAATACAAGTAGAGCATCCTATAACAGAACAGGTAGTAGATTACGATTTAATACGTGAGCAAATTTTAGTAGCAGGTGGTGTGCCAATTTCTGGTAAAAACTACTTTCCTAAATTACACTCTATAGAATGTAGAATTAATGCAGAAGATCCTAGAAACGATTTTAGACCTTCTCCAGGAAAAATAACGACACTACATACGCCAGGTGGTCATGGTATACGTTTAGATACTGCAGTTTATAGTGGTTATACGATACCTCCTTATTACGATTCTATGATTGCTAAGTTAATTACAACTGCGCAAACTAGAGAAGAGGCTATTAATAAAATGAAACGTGCTTTAGATGAATTTGTAATTGAAGGTGTAAAAACTACAATTCCTTTTCATAGGCAATTAATGGATCATCCAGATTATTTGGCAGGTAATTATACCACTGCCTTTATGGATACTTTTGTTATGGAACCAAGTAAAGACGACGAATAAATAATAACAAAGAAGTATAAATTAATAACTCCGATTCTAAATCGGAGTTTTTTTTTGGATAATAGCGAGAAGTTAGCTTTTCACGGTTTACAGGGTATAGGCTAGATGGCTTTGGCAATATCTTTGCAGTATCAATTAAAAAGTAACGCAATGTCAACATCAGAAAATAAAGAACAAGAAGTTTTTTTTGTAAAAGAGAACGATAAAATGTCTGTAGCTTATAAAAAAGCACAGGAAACTTTTAAGTTTTTTTGGAGAGAATTATATTGGGAACATAGGCGTATAGTGCCAGCTCATGGTATAGCAATAGTTAAGTTTCCGTTTGAGCAAATGTTTGAAGGAGATGAAAAACCTACAATTGAGTATATGTGGGTTAACGATATTAATTTTAATGGAGAGTCTGTTACCGGAGTGCTAGTAAATAAACCGATACAATTAACAAATGTGTCTGAAGGAGATGTAGTTACTTGTGATTTACATAAAATTAGTGATTGGCTGCTCGCTATCTCAGGTAAAACCTATGGTGGTTATACTGTTCACGCATTGCGTTCTGATATGAGTGAAGAAGCAAGAGCACAACATGATAGTTCTTGGGGATTAGATTTTGGTGATTACAATAACATTTTAACTGTTTATAACCAGCAAGAAAACCCAGAAAACCTTATAGAGCATCCTATGTGTGTAAATATGGGTGATAAATTTTTAGAATTCTTTAAAGAAAATCCAGACCAAGTTACGGCTGTAGATGAAGAAGGTTTTACTGTTTTACACAGGCAAGCAATTGCAGGTAATAAAAAAACCATAGAGATATTATTAAGTTTAGGAGCAGATAAAGAAGTTAAAAATAATAAGGGAAAAACAGCACTAGAATATGCTAAGGCATTAAACTGGGAATACGTTATTTCTGTATTAGAGTAACATTTAAAGCGAATGGTAGTCTAATTAAGAAAGTTTGCTCTAATTACAATTTTAAAGGAAAAATATAGTTTACTATTATAATTTTACAACAATACACATGTTTAAAAAACTATTTACATACACACTTTTGTTTAGCTCATTGTTGTTGTGTACAAGTTGTTTTGAGATTTTAGAAGAGATAAACTTAAATAAAGACGGTAGTGGCCGTATAATAGTTACAGCCAATCTAAGTAAGAGTAAGTCTAAGTTAGCTTCTGTAATGCTATTAGATAGTGTTAATGGTTATAAGGTGCCGTCTAAGGACGATATCAATTTAGCTATAAAAAATGCAATAGATCATCTCGGTAAAACAGAAGGTATTTCTAAAATAGAAAAGAGTGTTGATTTTGATAATTATATCTTTTCAATTTCATGCAATTTTAAATCGGTAGAGAATGTAAACTCAATTTTTAAAGAGTTAATTACCAAGCAGAATAAAAGAGAGAAAACAAACTTTAATACTACAAACTTCTCATACAATAATACAAATCATCAATTTAAAAGACATTTTAGATACGACGGTAGTGTAAAAAAGACATTTAATTCACTTAAACAAGAAGATAAGAAAGTGTTTAACGATGCTAGTTACACAACAATATATAGATTTAATTCACCTGTAAAAAGCATTTCTAATTCAGGTGCAAAAATAGCTCCAAATAAAAAGGCAGTATTTATGCGTGTGCCTGCATTGTCTTTAATAACAGGCCAACAAACCTTAGAAAATACCATACAATTAATAAACAATTAAAAGAATGAAAAAATTATTATTAAGCCTAACCATTTGTTGTGCAGCCTATACGGCACAAGCACAAGATTTAATACAAAATATACCCGCCAACTCTAGTGCGGTTGTCACTATAAAAGGAAGTAATGTTACAGAGTTGTTTTCTATTAAGGAGTTTGAAAACTCTAAAATAGGAAAAGAAATGCTAAGAGAACTAACTAGAGAATCAGATGGTGACTTAACAAGTCTTACTGATTTGGGTATAGATTTTAATGCAAATGCGTACTACTTTTTACAGGCAGAAAAAGGCGTTTTTTCTAATTACTTTGCTATTCCATTGCGTTCTAAAAGTGGTTTTGATAGCCTAATAAAAAAGAATAACAGCAGTACAGAGAAAATAAAGACTGATGGTGATATTACATATTTACAGGACAACTATGACGGCATTACTGTAGCCTGGAATGATAGCATGCTTGTTGTGGTTATTTCTGAGGATACAAACGAAGATGATGATTATGGCTATTATAATTATAGTGATGCTGTAGAGGTTGAAGAAGTAGTAGAAGCCGCTGCGGACGCTGTAGAAGAAGCTGTTGAGGTAGTAGAAGTTGAGGAAGTTGAAGAGGCAGAAGAAACCATTGAGGTTGTAGAAGTTGAAGAAGTTGAAATTGAAGAAACGGTAATTGAATCTACTGAAGATGCAGCATACTCTAATGAGGATTACTACCAAAAAAGAGAGGAGCGTTACAAAAGAGAGCGCGAAGAAAGAGAAGCAAAGAGAATAGCTAAAACTCAAAAAATAAAAGTGCTTAATTTGCAAAAAGCAAAGGCTTTTATACATGGTGATCACTCATCTAATAATATTTTACGTAATAAAAGTTATGTTGCTAGTTTAGGAAAACAAAACTTTGAGGCACACGCTTGGGCAGGAGATTTTATGAACCTTTACCAGGAATTGGTATTAACTAGAGGTTTTACCAATACTTTTGGCATGTATAATGTGGAGGAATTATATAGAAACTCTTCTGTATCTTCTACTTTAGACTTTACCAAAACTAGTGCTGTTTTAAATATAGATTATACGATGAGCGATGCTATGGCTAAACACGCCAAAGCGATGTATGATGGTAAAATGAACAAAGACTTTTTTAAGTATTTTAATGAGGATAAAATGTTAGGTTATATGTCTGTTAATGCTAGCACAGAAGGTTTACTTACAGAGTATCCAAAACTTATGAAGTCAATGTTTGCTAACTCTTCTAATAACGAAATGGCAACACTTGTACCACTTGGCGCAGATGTTTTGTCAATCTTTTTAGATGAAGAAGCTATTGGTGAATTGGTTAGAGGAGATATGTTGTTTGTGGTAAATGATATTGCTAAAAAGCAAGTAACATATACGACCTATGATTATGACGAAGACTACAACAGAATTCCAATAGAGAAAACTAAAGAAGAAGTCGTGCCAGATTTTATTTTTATGGCTACGTCTAATGGAGAAAGTATCTTTAACAAGCTTATGGCTATTGCTATTAAAGAAAACGAAATGACAGTAGATAACGGTATTTACAAGTTTAATACGCCAAGAAGTGTGCCTGTAAATGTGTATGCAATGCACAACAAAGGAGTGTTGTTTTTTGGAACATCTAAAGACCAGTTATTAGCAATTAGAAATGGTAGTTTTAAAGGTGGAGTTAGTAGTGAACATAAGAAAAATATTAGTAAAAATACTTCTGCAGCATACGTTAATGGTAAAAATATAATTTCTCAGATACCAGTTAATGAATTGCCAAGAGAGTTTAAAAGAAAAATAAACTTTTTAACAAGTAACACAGAAGACCTTTTAATCACAACAGGTAAGTTAAAGGGGAATAAATCTAGTAGTCAAGTTATTTTAAATACTCCAGAAGAAGGACATAAAAATGGCTTAGCATACTTTATTAATTTTATAGATGCTTTTGTAGATTAAGTTTTAAAACACAATATGCGTTTAAAAAAAATAGTAAAAATAGTAGTCCCAATGATTATACTTTTAGGTATAGTTTATTGGGGCTATAAATTTGTAAACAACACATCTTCTTTAATTGGTGTTGTACATAAAAATGCAGATGCTGTTGTAAAAATAGACTTGCACGGTATTAAAGAAACTTTAGTTTTAGATGCACTATCTGCACCTAAGTTTTATTACGATAACATATCGTTTTCAAGTAGTAAAAAAGAGAAAGATTCTACCGTAGAAAAAGGCATTAACCTAAAGCCATATACTGCAGTTTTATATACACTTAAAAATGTAAAAAATACAATTTTTACAACGTTACCTATAGAAAACACAGCGGATTTTAATGCGTATGTAAAGGAGTACGTAACAAAGAAAAAAGGAGTAATACAAATTGCAGAGGGGTACACATATGCAGTTTTAGAAAAGTCTAAAGTTAGTATAGCTTGGAACACTAAAAACTTGGCAATTGCAGCTGCGCCAGATAAAATAGACATTTCAAAAATTACTGCTGTTTTTAAGGATGTTTTAGTTGATGAAAAGTTAATTACAGATAAGAGTAATAGTTTAATTCAGAAACTAAAAAGTATAAAAGATCATATTGCTTATGTAAAAGGAGCTAGTGTAATTGGATTAAATTTTGAAGACGGAAAATTAGCTGTAGCTGGACAATTAGAAGTTGATAAATCTTCAGTTTTCTCCAATGAAATTATAGTAAATAGTCTTCCGGACGCATCTTTACAGATGTATATAGATTATAGTTTTGCAGATGATAATCATAAGAAAGATTTTATATCAACCTTTAAAAATAGTTCTTTTTTACAGAAAAGTAATTTACAGGTAGACAGTATTGCTAAGTACAGTACTGGTTTTTTTAGTTTAGCTATAGACGGTAAAACCAAACAACAAGATACTATTATTACGTATGCTTACGATGATAATTTTAATAAGGTTGAAGAGAAAACGGTTCAAGAAAAAGAGGCGCCAAAAATGTTTGTAAACTTGGGAGTAAATAAGGATGGTTTTCCGGCTTATCTACAAACACAAGGTACCATAGAACAGGGTGTATTTACTGCATTGCCTATTTATAATTTTTACGTATCATCAACAGCAACAACAAGCTTGTTTGCTACAGCTAAAAAGGCACCAAAAACAGAGGTGTTTAAAAGCGCTAACTTTTTAGATATTACGGCTAATTTCTCTAAATTAAACAGAGATATAAGCTTTCCTAAGTCCGGCGTACTATTTGGACTTTTAAATACACTAGATGTAAAGGCAAACTTGGTTAAACAAGGTGTTGTTGGTCTAGAGGGTTCATTATCAGCAAAAAGGGAAGATATAAATATTATTACCCAGCTCTTTTTTGGTTTAGAAAATGCCAAATAAGATTTTTGCACACATTTACTTGGTTTTAGTTCTTATTTTAGTAAAATGAATTTTAGTTACTGGGAGCATAAAACGTGGTTGTCTGCAGTAGACTTTACTGTTGTGGGTAGTGGTATTGTAGGTTTAAGCTGTGCATTGTATTTAAAAGAACGTTATCCTAAAGCCAAGGTTTTAATTTTAGAAAAAGGAATGCTGCCACAAGGAGCTAGTACTAAAAATGCTGGTTTTGCTTGTTTTGGAAGTATTTCAGAAATAGTATCAGATTTAAACTCGCACTCAGAAGAAGAAGTTGTATCGCTTGTAAAAAAAAGATTAGAGGGCATTAGTTTATTGCGATCTAATTTAGGAGACACAGCTATTGGATATAAAAATTACGGTGGGCACGAGTTATTTTTAGGCTCTAGTCTTAATTTGTATCAACATTGTTTAGATAAATTAAGCACTATAAATAAGTTGCTAAATCTTGTTTTTAAAGGTGATGCATTTGTAACTACACAGAATAAATTCAACTTTAATAAAATACAAGAAAACTATATTACACATACTTTTGAAGGGCAAATAGACACTGGTAAAATGATGCAGAGTTTATTAATAAAGGTCCACCAAAAAGGTATTTTAATTTTGAATAACACAAGTGTAAAAGCGTTTACAACAACAGCAAATGGTGTAGCTGTAGACACCGGTAATTTTACTTTACAGACGAAGAAACTAATAGTTGCAACCAATGGTTTTGCAGCGGAACTATTACAAGAAAAAGTTAAGCCAGCAAGGGCGCAAGTGTTAGTAACAGAACCGATACCTAATTTACATATAAAAGGAACTTTTCATTTAGACGAAGGTTATTATTATTTTAGAAATATAGATGATAGAATTTTATTTGGCGGAGGAAGGAACTTAGATTTTAAAACAGAAGAAACCTCAGAATTTGGACAAACGGAGTTAGTGCAGCATCAACTTGAAAAAATACTTAGAGAGACTATTTTGCCGAATACAACTTTTAAAGTAGATCAAAGATGGAGTGGTATTATGGGTGTTGGTAGTCAAAAAGCTCCAATTGTAAAAGAGATAGAGCCTAATGTGTATTGCGGTGTGCGTCTAGGCGGAATGGGAATAGCTATAGGTAGCTTGGTTGGTAAAGAATTAGCAGATATAGTAAAATGGTAGATAAAAAAGAGCTTTTAAAATTTTGTGCAAGTTTTGTAAACGACAGAGTTTCTAGAATACAAAAGAACATTGCAGGAGTGCAAGAATCACTTACTTCTGAAACAAAAAGTAGCGCTGGCGATAAGCACGAGACCGGTAGAGCTATGTTGCAGCTAGAACGAGAAAAGCTGGGGCAGCAGTTATTAGAGGCGGAGAAAATGCAGCAATTGTTATCTAAAGTTAGACCTATAAAGCAGGTAGCTGCTATTGGGTTGGGAAGTGTTGTTTTAACAGAGAAAAACAATTACTTTTTAGCTATATCTGCAGGTGAGTATACACTAGGAGCTAAAAATATATATTGTATATCTGCAAATACACCAATTGGTAAGTTATTGTTTGGTAAATGCAAAGGAGAAAATTTTGTTTTTAATGGTGAAAGTATAGGCATAACAGACGTACTCTAAAATAAAAAAATCCTCTACCAACATAATTATGCTAGAGGAGGATTTTTACACAAAAAAAGAATATCCTTACTTTACTTTACTTTACTGTAATTGTATTGTCTGTAGCTGTTGGGTTTAAAGGACAAAAGTATATATACTCGCCTTTTTCTAAAACCGTTGGGTTAGACTTTTCTTTTTTACCATTAGCAACTGCTTTAGTAACGTAAGCTGTCTTAATATGGTTTTCTGGCTTGCTAATATCTTGTCCTTTTTTCACGAGTACAAAACCAACATCATGACCAACATTGTTGTTTGCAATTTCAAAGACATACGTACCTTGACTAAGGGTTAAGTTTTTCTTAGTAAACTCACCTTCAACTTGCTCTAAAGAAACTACTTTAGGTTGTTTTTTGTCCATTTTATCTTGTGCGTTGCTTGTAAATACAGAACCTACTACTAATGCAACTAATGCGATTGTGTTTTTTAAATTTTTCATCTTGTTTATTTTATTTAATTGTTTGTTGTTTTTGTGTTAAGCCTCTACTGCGTTTAATGGCTGTGCTAAAGGGAAATCTACAGGTACTTTTGTTGTGCTGTGTACGTAGTTAGATATGGTTTTGTCGCCAACTAAAACTATGGTGTCTATTAGGTTTTCTTTAGTGTAACCAGCATTTAAAAAGTTATCTACAACAGTAGTCTCTGTTGCTCCTCTTTTTTCTGTAATATTTTTGGCTAAAGCAGCTAAAGCATCTAGTTTAGAATTAAAAGAAGCTTTACCAGCTCTTAACTCTAGTATTTCTGAATCTATAAAACCATTCATTTTACCTATTGCAGTATGTGCAGATAAACAGTAAATACAATTGTTAACCTCGCTAACGGCTAAGTTTACAGCTTCTTTTTCTTTTGCAGATAAAGATGATTTTGCGCTACTTAAATTAAGGTAGTTTTCTAATGCGTTTGTAGAGTATGCATATGTTGCGTATAAGTTGGGTACAAAACCTACTTTTTTCTCTAGTGAATCAAAAATTACTTGATTTTTTTCACTTACTTCTGCTCTTGTTGGTACGTTAAATTTGCTCATAATTATTTTTTTTGAAATCATTTTTTGAAATGACAGTTGCTATTATTTTTTATTATTGAAAATTTTGGATAAAAGGTTTTTCTGCATCACAGTAGAAATCGTGATGGTATTTTTTTTCACAATGATCTGTAGCTAATACAGGTTGTTGTTTGCTTTTTTTTGATGACCTAAAGATTTCGATTAGGTTAAAAATAGATGTATGTATTAAGTTCATGATTGCGTTGTTTTTAATTACAATGCAAAGATGCAGCCTATTACAAGTTATTTGTTAATAGCAATTTCCCGACGACTTGTAGAAACTTCCCGAAAAGGTTAGTTTTTGTGTATTTCGCGGTATTGGGTAGGAGAATAGTTGGTCATTTTTTTAAAAAATGAACTAAAATGTGCAGGATCGTTAAAACCTAAGTCGTATGCAATTTCTTGATTTTGCTTGTCTGTAAAATTCATAAGTCGTTTTGCCTCTAAGGCAATTCTACTTAAAATTATTTGTTGTGGTGAGTTTTGATTGTAAAGCGCAAAAATATTAGAAAGGGTTTTTGGACTTTTAAAAAGCAGGTCTGCGTAGTCACTTACTTTGCGTTTGGTTTTAAAATGCTCATCAACCAAAACATTAAATCTACGTACAATATCTATTTGTTCATTATTTAACTTTTTTAAAGTTAGTTGTTCTTTAGCTAAACGTGTGCATATGATTATAAGCCTTTTTAAGAGCATCTGTAGCATATCTCCTTGTATTTTGTCAGACGTACTAAACTCATCTATAAAAATCTCATACAGCGTGCTAAATTTGCGTTCTTGTTCTTTAGGTATGGTTACAATTGGCAATTCTTGCGTGCCAAAAAATAGAATACCGTTGCATGAGACCTCACTATCGTGATCTCTAATACAATAAAAAGGCCTGTTAAACATAAAAGCTGTTAAAGGTTTTTCTGTTTTTTGATAAGAAACGTAGTGTAAATAGGTGGTTGTAATTAATTGATTTGGGTGTAGCTCTACAATTGTGTTGTCTATTTCTAGAGTAACTGTCGTATTATTTTGGTTCCATAAAATACTTATGGTGTCTTTATTGGTATTAAAATAAGTGAGATGTTTTTTAATATCGTCTGTCATTCCAAAAACAGAATCTACTTTAGTATCGGTATATTTAAATTTCATAAAGACAGGTGTTAATGCTCTAGCTTAGTAGTCTTTTAAAGTAGGCCTAACTTACAATTACTTGTGGTTACAAACAAAAAAATCCTGAGCGTAAACTCAGGATTCTTGTATAAACTTAAAAAATTTCTTATTTTTTTATTGTACTAGCTTCTATTTCTGTAACACGTAATGTATTTACCATGCCTTTATTTGCAATTGGCATTGCGGCAAGGCTAATAAGCATATCGCCAACTTCTAGAAATCCTTTTTTGCAAGCAATAGCATTTACATCATCTATAGTTTCATCTGTAGTAACGTATTTGTCATAATAAAAAGCTTTAACACCCCATAGAAGGTTTAACTGTGTTAATATTCTTTTGTTAGATGTAAAAACTAAAATATGTGCACTTGGTCTCCATGCAGAAATTTGAAAAGCAGTATATCCACTATTTGTTAATGTAGAAATAGCTTTTGCTTTAATTTCATTAGCCATAATAGCTGCATGGTAACATACAGATTTTGTAATGTATCTGCTCGTTTTTACATGAGGTGGATTATGTGGTACAGAAATTAAATCTGATCCTTCTACACTTTTTAAAATGCTAGTCATTTTTTGTATTACCTGTACTGGGTAATTTCCAACCGAAGTTTCTCCTGAAAGCATTACAGCATCTGCGCCGTCCATAACAGAGTTTGCAACGTCATTAACCTCTGCACGTGTTGGTGTAAGGCTTGTAATCATTGTTTCCATCATTTGTGTAGCAATAATTACAGGGATACGCGCTTTTTTAGCGGTAAGTACTAATTGTTTTTGAATTAATGGTACTTCGTGTGCAGGAACTTCTACTCCTAGATCTCCACGAGCAACCATTAAACCGTCACAATAAGCAACAATTTTATCTATATTTTCTACAGCTTCAGGTTTTTCAATCTTAGCTATTATAGGAATTTTGTGATCTGTGTGCTTCTTAATTAGTGTTTGTAGGTCAATCAAATCTTGACTAAAACGAACAAAAGAAAGTGCTATCCAATCTACTTCTACTGAAATGGCAAAAATGGCATCTTTAATATCTTTCTCTGTAAGTGCAGGTAAAGAGATATTGGTATTAGGTAAGTTTACTCCTTTTTTGGACTTTAATGGTCCACCTTGTATAACCTCTGCCTTTACTTCGTCTTTCTTGTTTGTAGAAAGTACTTTAAACATTAATTTACCATCGTCTAAAAGAACTAATTCTCCTGGCTTAACATCTTTAGGAAAAGAGGCATAGTTCATGTATACTCTTTCTGCTGTACCTTCAAAAGGTTTTCCTGTAATAAAAGATATTTTATCTCCTGGAGAAACAACTACTTCACCAGCCATAACACCAACTCTAAGTTTAGGTCCTTGTAAATCTCCTAATATAGAAGTGTTAGATCCTAATTCTTCACTTAGTTCACGTATCATTTTAACACGTTCAGTAACATCTGCATAATCTGCATGTGAAAAGTTAATTCTAAAGACATCTACTCCAGAATTAATCATATCTCTTAAAACCTCTTTTGTGCTGGTAGCTGGTCCTAGTGTTGCTACTATTTTTGTTTTTTTGTTAGTTGGCATTCTTAAAAAATTAAGTTGTTTTTAGATTTTAGGTTATCAACATCAATACTATAAGCAGTTACAATTTTTGGTATACTTACAATTTGCTTTAAAATTGCAGCTACAATTTGTTTGTCTTCTTGCTCAATCTTTAAAAAATAATCTACGTCCTTATATTCGGGCACTAGATAATGTGTTGTGTATGATAGTTCACTACCAAACAGACCTCCTTGTTCCTCTTGTTCTTCTATTTTACTATGGTTGCTAATTAAAGTCCAATTATTGTGATTGTCTATGTCTTCCCATTCAAAAAAAGGAAATGAAATACGCTGGTTGACATCTAAATCTATTTTAGCTCTTTTAAAATTAGTTTTTAAAAATAAATTAAGATTATAGCCAATTGCATAATCTTCTAGACTGCTGTGTAGGGCAATTAATGAAAAAGAATCTTCAAAAAAATCTTCAGAAATTTTATGTATAGCTCCCATATTCTTTATGTCTGAAAGAGTAAATATAGGATTAAAACAAATACTAGCCTAGTATGTTTTAAGGTTTAAGCAAGGTATTTAGAGCGCAAACGTTTTAGTTAACAATTATTTTACTTAGACTGCTTAATTTTGTCTTGAAGTGCGAAAAAAGCACGCTTAGAAGCAAGCTCTTCAGCCTTCTTTTTAGATGTTGCTCTGGCTTTTGCTATGATGTTATTGTCTATAGAAAGTTTTACGGCAAAGTGTTTTAGAGCATCATTACCTGTATCTTCATATACATTATAATTAAACTGCTTTTTTTGTTTTTGACACCACTCAATAACCAAACTTTTATAACTTATTACTTTACCTTCTAATTGTTCTATATCTACATAGGGGCCAATTACTCTTTCGCGAATAAATTTTTCACAATAGTTGTATCCTCTATCTAAATAAATGGCGCCGACTAGGGCTTCAAAAACATTGCCATGTATGTTTTCTCCAAAATGAGATTTAGAAATTCGGCTTTCTACGTATTTAATTAGGTTTAGATCTTTTCCTAATTCGTTTAAATGCTCTCTGCTAACAATTTTAGAGCGCATTTTGGTTAGGTATCCTTCGTCTCCTAGTGGTACCTCATTATACAAGTATTTAGAAATAATAGTGCCTAGCATAGAATCTCCTAAAAATTCTAGGCGCTCGTAGTTTAAAGGATTCCCGTCTTTGTCTTTTTTGTTTGCGGATCTATGCAAAAAGGCTTTCTGGTAAATACCTATCTCTTTAGGTTTAAAACCTAAAATGTGTGTTATTCCTAAAAAAAAATCCCCATCTTTTTCTGGATGGGAATTAAATATTTTGGAGATAAAACTCATTATCTTAGTTTATTTTTTTAAAAATTACACAAGCATTGTGCCCTCCAAATCCAAACGTATTGCTCAGTGCAACTTTCACGTCTCTTTTTTGAGCCTTATTAAGTGTAAGGTTTAACTTAGGATCTATATTCTCATCTACATGCTCATGATTAATAGTAGGCGGTACAATACCGTGTTCCATAGCAAGGATAGATGCAATTGCTTCTATTGCCCCTGCAGCACCAAGTAAGTGCCCTGTCATAGATTTAGTAGAGTTTATATTAATGTTATGTGCGTGCTCACCAAAAACTTTAGTAATAGCTTTTAGTTCTGCAACGTCTCCTAATGGTGTAGAAGTACCATGTGTATTAATGGCATCTACATCTTCAGGATTTAAGCCTGCATCTTTAAGGCAGTTTTGCATAACACGTACAACACCAATACCCTCTGGGTGTGGAGCTGTCATGTGGTAAGCATCACTAGATAAACCACCGCCAGCAACTTCTGCATAAATCTTTGCACCTCTTGCTACAGCATGTTCGTATTCTTCTAATATAAGTGCACCAGCTCCCTCACCTAATACAAAACCATCTCTGGTAGCGTCAAAAGGTCTAGATGCTGTTGTTGGACTTTCGTTTCTTGTAGATAATGCATGCATTGCTCCAAAACCGCCCATACCCGCAATGGTTACAGCAGCCTCACTACCACCAGTAACAATTACGTCACAATGGCCTAAACGTATTGTGTTTAGTGCATCTATAATTGCATTTGCAGAAGATGCACATGCAGATACAGTAGTATAGTTAGGTCCCATAAATCCATGTTTAATAGATATGTTACCTGGCGCTATATCGGCAATCATTTTTGGTATAAAGAAAGGATTAAATCTTGGCGTGCCGTCACCAGCAGCAAAATTTAATACTTCGTTTTGGAATGTTTCTAAGCCACCAATACCTGCTCCCCAAATAACACCAACTCTAAATTTGTCTAATGTATCTAAGTCTAATTTAGAATCTGCGATAGCTTCATCAGCAGAAACCATAGCGTATTGAGCAAACTTATCTAGTTTACGTGCTTCTTTTCTATCAAAAAAATCGGCTGGATTATAGTTTTTTAATTCGCAGGCAAACTTTGTTTTAAATTTTTCTGCGTCATAATAGGTAATAGGGGCGCATCCACTTCTTCCATTTATCAACCCATCCCAGTATTCTTCTATGTTATTGCCTATAGGCGTTAAAGCTCCAAGACCAGTAACTACAACTCGCTTTAATTGCATGAACTCAAATTTTGTTAAATCTATTTATTAGATACGTGTAAATTAAAAAAAAAAATCCATGCAGCAAGACTACCACATGGATATTTTTTTAAATCTTGTTCAAGATATAATAAATTACTTTGCTTCTTCTATATAACTTATTGCTTGACCAACTGTTGCGATGTTCTCCGCTTGATCATCTGGAATTTGAATATCGAATTCTTTTTCGAACTCCATAATTAACTCAACAGTATCTAAAGAATCTGCTCCTAAGTCGTTTGTAAAGCTCGCTTCTGTAACAACTTCGTTCTCATCAACTCCTAATTTGTCAACGATTATAGCTTTTACTCTTGATGCAATGTCTGACATAATAATTTTGTTTTAATAATTTTAATTGAAGGCAAAAATAAAAAACTTTGGTTTAAATACACCATTTGTCGTTAAAATGTGTCAATTTTTAATTTAATTTAATATTGAAGTGTTAATTTTACACCTCATTTTTTATTCAATAATAACCCTTTATAGCCCTCTATGAAACGTATTGTTCTATTTGCTTCTGGTTCTGGTTCTAATGTAGAAAACATAGCAAATTATTTTAAAGACAACCCTTTGGTGACTATCACCAGTGTATTTACTAACAAAAGGGATGCCAAAGTAATTGACAGATGTAACAGATTAAATATCAGTGCGTTGTATTTTAATAAGGAGTCGTTTTCTAAGTCAGATTGCCTTTTAAGCATACTTAAGGGTATGGATCCGGATTTAATTATTTTGGCCGGTTTTTTACTTAAAATACCTAAAAACTTCGTGACAGCCTTCCCAAATAAGATTGTAAATATACATCCTGCACTTCTTCCAAAATATGGAGGAAAAGGAATGTATGGGATGAACGTACATAATGCAGTAAAAAACAATAATGAGACCGAAACTGGCATCACAATTCATTATGTAAATGAAAATTATGACGAGGGAGCAATAATTCATCAAGCAAAAACGACTGTTACTAAAGAAGATTCTCCAGAAAATATTGCAGAGAAAGTGCATGCATTGGAGTACGAATACTTTCCTAAGGTAATAGATCAAATTTTATCAAACTAAATGGGTAAAAAAGGAAAATTTTATACGGTTTGGAGAGGTAAAAAGCCAGGAATTTATGATTCTTGGTCTGCTTGCAAGGCGGCTATTAATAAAGAAAAGGGAGCGCAATACAAATCTTTTCCTTCTTTTGAAGCTGCAAAAAAGGCTTTTAATGGTAATTATGACGACTATAAAGGAAAAAAAATAGGAACAACCTTATCTAAGACAGCGTTAGATAAAATAGGACAGCCAAATTACAATTCTATTTCTGTAGATGCAGCCTCTAGCGGTAATCCTGGTATTATGGAATATAGAGGAGTAGTTACCCAAGGGGCAAAAGAGCTTTTTAAACAAGGACCTTTTAAGCAAGGAACCAATAATATAGGTGAGTTTTTGGCTTTAGTGCACGGGTTAGCGTATTTAAAGAAAAACAATAGTGACCGCATACTTTATACCGACTCTAGAACAGCTATGAGTTGGGTTCGTAAAAAAAAGTGCAACAGTAAATTAGCGGAATCCGCAAAGAATAAGGATGTTTTTGAGCTAATACGTAGAGCAGAAGATTGGCTAAAAACAAATACATACACCACTACAATTGTAAAATGGGAAACCAAGGCATGGGGAGAAATTCCTGCAGATTTTGGTCGTAAATAGTACTTTTTCTTGTTTTTATAAATTGATGTTCTAATGCTTCGGAATTGCTATTTCAAAAATGTATCTTTGCACCAAAATTAACTTATATGAGCAAATTGTTAATTGTGGGTACGGTAGCTTTTGATGCTATAGAAACCCCTTTTGGTAAAACAGATGTTATTCTTGGTGGCGCGGCAACGTACATAGCTTTAGCTGCATCACAATTTAAGGTGAACTCTGCAATAGTATCTGTTGTAGGTGAAGATTTCCCTCAAGAACACCTAGACCTATTAAAAAGCAAAAATGTAGACTTATCTGCTTTAGAAGTAGTTAAAGGCGGTAAAACATTTTTCTGGAAAGGTAAATATCATAACGATTTAAATTCTAGAGATACTTTAGCTACAGAGTTAAACGTATTGGCAGATTTTAAACCTGTAGTTCCAGAGAGTTATAAAGAAGCAGATGTTGTAATGTTAGGAAACTTACATCCTAGCGTCCAAATGAGTGTTATTGAACAAATGACAAAAAAACCAAAACTTATTGTTTTAGATACAATGAACTTTTGGATGGACAATGCATTAGATGAATTGTTAAACGTAATTAAACATATAGATGTTATTACAATTAATGATGAAGAGGCAAGACAATTAACTGGAGAATACTCTTTAGTTAAGGCAGCAGCCAAAATACAAACAATGGGACCAAAATTTGTGGTTATTAAAAAAGGAGAACACGGAGCTTTATTGTTTAAAGACGATAAGGTATTCTTTGCACCAGCATTACCTTTAGAAGAGGTTTTTGATCCTACGGGAGCAGGCGATACTTTTGCCGGTGGTTTTTCTGGCCATATAGCAGCATCTGGTAATGTGTCTTTTGAGAATTTAAAAAGTGCAATTATTCACGGATCTAATTTGGCTTCTTTTTGTGTGGAGCGTTTTGGTACAGAACGTATGGAGAAATTAGAAAAAACTGAAGTAGATAAAAGACTGCGTCAGTTTGCGGAATTAACGCAGTTTAATATAGAATTACAATAACAACAAGCCCATTTATGGGCTTTTTTTAATATCAAATTATAAGAAATGAGTGACGCCATTAAGCACGAATGTGGAATTTCTATGATTAGGCTTTTAAAGCCTTTAGAGTATTACAAAGAAAAGTACGGTACAGCTTTTTACGGAGTTAATAAAATGTATTTAATGATGGAAAAGCAGCACAACCGTGGACAAGACGGCGCAGGTTTTGCCAGCATTAAGTTAGATATGGAGCAAGGAGAACGCTATATGAGTAGAGTGCGTTCTGCAGAAAGCCAGCCTATACAGGATATTTTTGCACAAATTAACGACCGTATTAACACGGCTATGTTAGAAAATCCAGAATATGTGGATGATGTGGCTGCCCAAAAAAAACACATACCTTATATAGGAGAAGTTTTATTAGGACATGTACGCTACGGAACTTTTGGAAAAAATAGTATAGAAAGTGTGCACCCATTTTTAAGACAAAACAATTGGATGCACAGAAATCTTATTGTTGCAGGTAACTTTAACATGACTAATGTTAATGAGCTTTTTGACAATCTTGTGCAAATAGGTCAGCACCCAAAAGAAAAAGCAGATACAGTAACTGTTATGGAAAAGATAGGTCATTTTTTGGATGACGCCGTAGCAAAACTATATAAGCAAATAAAAAAAGAGGGTTTTACAAAGTTAGAAGCTTCACCGTTAATAGCAGAACGTTTAAATCTTGGTAAAATTCTAAGGAAAGCAGCTAAGAACTGGGATGGTGGTTATGCAATGACCGGACTTTTAGGTCATGGAGATAGTTTTGTGCTTAGAGACCCAGCTGGTATTAGACCAGTGTACTACTATAAGGATGATGAGGTTGTTGTTGTTGCATCAGAAAGACCAGCAATACAAACTGTATTTAATGTTCCATTTGATGAAATACATGAGTTAGATCCTGGCCACGCTCTTATTGTTAAGAAGAGTGGTAAAATGGATATAAAGCAAATATTAGAACCAACAGAACGTAAAGCTTGTTCTTTTGAGCGTATTTATTTTTCTAGAGGTAGTGATAAAGAAATATACCAAGAACGTAAAGAGCTAGGTAAGTTGCTTTTTCCACAGATATTAGAATCTATTGAGGACGATATTAAAAACACCGTATTTTCATACATACCTAATACAGCAGAGACATCTTTCTATGGTATGGTAAAAGAGGCTCAAAACCACCTAAACCGTAAAAAGGAAGAACAGATATTATCTATAGGAAGAGAAATTACTTCTGAGGAATTACATGAGATCTTAGAGGTAAGGCCACGTATAGAAAAAGTAGCAATTAAAGATGCTAAATTAAGAACCTTTATTACGCAAGATAGCAGTAGAGATGATTTAGTAGCCCATGTTTATGATATTTCTTACGGTTCTGTAAAAGAAGGAGATAATTTAGTTATAATAGACGATAGTATTGTACGTGGTACAACACTTAAAAAGAGTATTTTAAAAATATTAGATCGGTTACTGCCAAAGAAAATAGTTGTAGTTTCTTCTGCGCCACAAATTAGATATCCAGATTGTTATGGTATAGATATGGCTAAGTTAGAAGATTTTATTGCTTTTAGAGCTGCGTTAGACTTACATAAGGATAGAGATACTATGCATATTGTAGAGGGCATTTATAAAAAATGTTTAACGCAAGTAGATTCTGATGATAAAGATATTATAAACTATGTAAAAGAGTTTTACGAACCATTTACACCAGAAGAAGTTTCTGAGAAAATAGGAGAGTTGCTTAGTTCATCAGAAATTAAAGCAGAAGTAGAGATTATATATCAAACAGTAGATAATTTACATAAAGCTTGTCCTAAAAATTTAGGTGACTGGTACTTTACTGGAGATTACCCAACTCCAGGTGGTAACAGAGTCGTAAACAAAGCTTTTATTAACTTTTATGAAGGTAAAAGTGAACGTGCATATTAATTTAAGTCGATAAAAAGTGTAATTAGTGTATTTTATCGGTAAAATATGTATTTGGTCTTTTTTATGCAATACAACGGTGTTTCCATAACTAATTTAGGGGCTACCATAGCATAAGTAGGTTAAGTTCATGGTAAAATTTGGGGAAAAGGTGGAGGAAACTCCGCCTTTTTATTTTTTATACTATGCTGTACGTCGGATAATATGTAGTTTGACTGATGAAATGGACGTTAATCCGATAGATTATGTGTGTGTGTACCACATACTATATCTTTGAAGGACCATAGCATAAGTAGGTTAAGTTCATGGTAAGATTTGGGGAAAAAGGTGGAGGAAACTCTACCTTTTTATTTTTTACTACTTTCCCAAATGTAAATTTTCTTTTTTTTTCAAATCTCTTTAATAGCACACTTAGTCTAGTAAACTCAATAGTTTAACTAATATTGTTTAACAGGGTTTATTTAAACAATATCTTTGGAGGACCATAGCATAAGTAGGTTAAGTTCATGGTAAGATTTGGGGAAAAAGGCGAAGGAAACTTCGCCTTTTTATTTTTCATTACTTTTCTAGCGTTAGATTTTCTGTCTATCTAAAACAATTACATTTTTTCACTTTTTATTTTGTTTTGACTCTTTCTTGATTAACAATTGTAGATTCATTTGATAAAAGCCTAGTAATCCGATGGTTTCATATATATTGTTAAAAAAAAACTAATATTTAATTATTTGTAAGAATTTATTTATTAATATTGTGATATATATAACTAATTTAAATTTTTAAAGAAATGAAAAACTTAAACCGCAAAGTAGCCTATGTTTTAGGAGTTACTTTTTTTTCGATGTTACAATCTTGTAGCAAAGACACAGACGTTGCAGATGTAGAGAGTGCAGAAGAATCTGTTTTGGCAATTTCAGATGCTTTTCCAGAGGAATTGCATAATTGTGGGTATGTAGATGGTAACTGGAGTAGTTCAGCTTTTTTATCTAGCTCAATTGGTACTACATCAGAAACAAATTTTATGCAAACGCAGAATTCTAAGATAGCATCTGTTTGGGGAAGGCCAGCAGTGCCTTTATCTTTTGTAAAAGATAATTCTAATCCAAATTCTACGTACAATGCTATATCTTATGGTAGTGGTAAAATTTATTATGGTCAGGCTATTTATAATGCAGCTAAGGCACAAGGGCAAATTGCTAATGTTATGATTTTAGCACATGAATATGCACACCAATTACAATTTACTTATGGTTATCCTTCTAAAAATGAAACTACAGCAAGGGCGGCGGAGTTAGAAGCAGATGGTATGGCCGGGTATTACCTAAGAAGACCAAACGGGTACAATAAAACTAGTTTTTCTCAGATTGCAGCAGCTTATGAGTTTGCAGAATCTATTGGTGATAATAACACATCTAGTCCAGGACACCATGGTCGTAGCTACCAAAGACGTTCTGCAGTAAGATTAGGGTTTCTTTTAGGAGCTTATGATCTTAATGCATCTAGTTTTGATTACAACTTTTTCTACTACTATAATGGAGTTTTAAATGGTTCTTACAAACAAGAGAAATCAGAATTTTTTAATCCAGAAATGGACAAATACATTCGTTCTTATACTAAGGAATTAGAAAGAATTAAGAATGGTGAAATGACAGATGAAGAGTATTTTGAGTTAGATTAAAAATTGTAATGCAATCATTTTTGTACAAATTTTTAATTGTTACTATAATTTTAACAGTACTATAAGATTTGTGCACAAGTTTTGGTATTAGTTTTTGGATAAAAGGCGAGGGAAACTTCGCCTTTTTATTTGCTTGTAATCAAGCGATTAGGGTGCATTTCATCGATGTTTTTTACATTTTTTCGTTTTTTTTCATTAATTTTTTCTCATAATATTTTTTTTATTAGACACAATACCAGTAATTTAGCAGAGCCATAGCATAAGTAGGTTAAGTTTATGGTAAGATTTGGGACGAAAAGGGTAGAGATTTCTCTGCCCTTTTCTATTTTACAGAAACTATTTAAATAAAAGGTATAAAAAAAGCCACTCTAAGTTTAGAGTGGCTTTTTTTATTTGTAAGAATAATTCTTATTTATTACTAGCGTAAAGTTCAGATACTTTATCCCAGTTAATAACATTAAAGAATCCTCCAATGTAGTCAGGTCTTCTGTTTTGGTAATTTAAATAGTATGCATGTTCCCAAACATCTAAACCTAAGATAGGGAAACCACCACAACCAACACCTGGCATTAATGGATTATCTTGGTTAGGAGAAGAACAAACTTCTACTTTACCACCTTTATGTACACATAACCAAGCCCAACCAGAACCAAATCTAGTTGCAGCAGCATTAGAGAAAGCTTCTTTAAAAGCATCAAAAGATCCGTAAGCAGCGGTTATAGCAGCAGCTAATTCTCCTGTTGGCTCACCACCACCGTTTGGAGACATAACTTCCCAAAAAAGAGAGTGATTGTAAAAACCGCCACCATTGTTACGTACAGCACCATTGCTCATATCTAAATTAGTTAAGATATCTTCAATAGATTTATTTGCTAAATCTGTACCTTCTATAGCGCCATTAAGTTTAGTGGTATATCCGTTATGATGTTTAGTATGGTGAATCTCCATAGTTCTAGCATCAATATGTGGTTCTAACGCATCGTATGCGTAAGGTAATTTTGGTAAATCAAAAGCCATAATTATATCTATTTTTAAGTTAAAAAAATGTCGTAGCTCAAATTTACAATATTCTAAAGCATTTTCCATAAGGTTTCTGTTAAGAACATTGTAATATTATGTAATTTGCAACTAAAAACTACTTGGAAACTTCTCCTTATAAAATATACAGTGCATCTGCCGGTTCTGGTAAAACATACACCTTGGCCAAAGAATACCTAAAAATTATTTTGTCTTCAGAAACATCTAAAAGTTATAGACAAATACTAGCTATTACATTTACAAATAAGGCTGTAAACGAAATGAAACAGCGTATTTTAGATAATTTATATGCTTTTAGTAAAACAGGTATTACAGTTACGCCATCAGATTTATTCTTAGATGTCGCTAAAGAGTTAAGTGTAAGTACAGAAGAATTACAAAAAAGAGCTAAGCAAGTACATAAGAGTATATTGCATAATTATGCTTTTTTTGATATATCTACGATAGATAAATTTACGCACAGGCTTATTAGAACCTTTGCTAAAGATTTAAAAATACCTCAGAATTTTGAAGTTGTTTTAGATACCGAATTACTTTTGGCTGAAGCGGTGGAACGTTTAATAGCTAAAGCAGGTACAGATAAATTATTAACCAATACATTGTTAGAATTTACTTTTGAAAAAATTGATGATGATAAAAGTTGGGACATCTCTTTTGATTTAAATAAGGTAGGGAAAATGTTATTTAATGAAAATAACATAGAGCATTTAAAGAGTTTTAAAGCCAAAAGTATTACCGATTTTTTAGCTTTAAAAAAGACAATTACTACGGCTCTAAAAAATTTAGAGGATAGTAGTATAGAAAAAGCAAAGGCAGTACAAACTATTATAGATACAGAAGGTATCGATATTGTAGATTTTCCAAGGCAAACATTACCAAATCATTTTAAAAAAGTAATAGAGGGTGAGTTTAATCCAACCAAGTTGTACAACAACAAGTTAGAAGAAAACTTGCGAGATGGTAAAATATTTAAAGCGAGCGTAAAAAATGCGCCAGAGCATATAGCACCTTTACTTTTAGAAATTTATTTAAGTGTAAAGCAAAGTGTTTACCAAAGAGCATTGTATAAAAACGTGTACAATAATATTGTGCCATTAACCGTCTTAAACGAAATACAAAAAGAGATAAATGCTATTTGTAAAGAAAGGGACCAGTTAACATTGGCTTCTTTTAATGCTATTATTTCTAAAGAAATAAAAAATCAGCCAGCTCCTTTTATATATGAACGTTTAGGGGAGAAATACAGGCACTATTTTGTAGATGAATTTCAGGATACATCTGAGCTTCAATGGGAAAACCTAGTGCCACTAATTGGTAATGCTCTAGAAAGCTTAGACGATTATGGTAAAATGGGATCTCTTTTATTGGTGGGTGATGCCAAGCAAGCTATTTATAGGTGGCGTGGAGGTAAAGCAGAACAGTTTATACAACTTACCAATAAAGAAAAGCTGCCTTATGTATTAGAGCCCGTAACAGCAGAATTACCTAAAAATTATAGAAGTTATTCAGAGGTTATTAATTTTAATAATAGTTTTTTTAGTTTATCTAGTGAGCTTTTAAATAACCCAACCTATGCAGAATTGTATGTTTCTGGTAATAAACAAGAGGTAAATACAAAAGAAGGTGGTTTGGTTACATTATCTTTTATACCAAATGAAAAGGAAGAAAATGATAACGATTTATATTGTATTACTGTTTTAGAAACAATAGAAGAACTTACGTTAGAAAAAAAATACAATTATAAGGACATTTGTATTTTAGTAAGGTCTAATAGTCATAGTTATGTATTAGCAGATTTTTTAACTGCGCAAAGCATACCTATTATATCATCAGAATCTTTGTTATTAAAGAGTAGTACTAAAGTAACTTTTCTTATCAATCTTTTAAAATACAGTACACAGCCAAAGGATAAGGATACAGCTTATGAAATCTTATATTTTTTAGCAGATGAAAAAGAAGGAACTCATAATTTTATACAAACCCATTTAAACTCTTTAGAAGAGTTTTTGCTTAATGATTATGGTTTTGCAATAGGTAAATTAAAACAATCATCTGTTTATGATGCTTTTGAAAAAGCAATTCATCAATTTAAATTAGCAGAAGCATCAGACGCATACCTAATAAGCTTAATGGATGAGGTTTTAGATGTAGAGCAAAAAGATGGTGTTAGCGCCCAAACTTTTTTATCATATTGGGAAAAGAAAAAAGATAAATTGTCTTTAAAAGCTCCAGATAATATTAATGCTGTCCAGATTATGACAGTTCATAAGTCTAAGGGGTTAGAGTTTCCTATTGTTATATTTCCGTTTGCAAATTCATTTATATATGGTAAAGACGAGAAGATTTGGCTTCCCGTAGATCCTGTACATTTTAATGGTTTTACAGAAATGCTTGTTACTAAGAAGCAAGAAATGGAAGAGTACGGTGAGTTAGCAGCAAAGTTATTTACAGAAGAGCATAGTAAAATGGAACTGGACGCCTTTAATGTACTGTATGTAGCACTTACAAGAGCAGTTAAAGGATTATATGTAATAAGTAAAAAAGAGATTAGTACAAAAGGCGAACCTAATATGAATAAGTATTCTGGCTTGTTTATTAAGTACCTGCAACAAATAGGAGTTTGGACAGACACTGAGCTTACCTATAGTTTTGGTAATTTAGAGGAAGCAGAAGCTTCTGCTAAAGTAGTTAATGAGCTAAACCACATACCTTATCAATATTCTACAAAAGATAGACCAAGTTTTAAAATACTAACTCAGTCTGGTATGTTGTGGGAGACTGGTAGAGACGTAGCTATGGAAAAAGGGAACTTAATACATCTACTCCTTAGTTATATTAAAACAAAAAAAGATGTAGATAAGGCTATTGCTATATTAATAAGAGATGGGCATTTAGCCCAGCAAGATAAAAAAGACACTAAGCAAAAAGTACTTACAATAATAGAGCATCCAGATTTAGAGATATATTATAAGGAAGGAAATATTGTTAAGAACGAAAAGGATATAATTACAGCAGAAGGGTTACTTTTGCGTCCAGATAGGGTTGTTATTAATACAAATAATGAAGCAGCTATTATAGATTATAAAACGGGTGTTGAAAACAAAACGTATCACCAACAAGTAAATAAGTATGCTGCGGCATTAGAAGCTATGAATTATAAAATAGCAACTAAAGTTATAGTCTATATTAATGATAACATAACGCCAGAATTTATAAGTTAAAAATTATGTACGGTAAAATTAAAGAACACTTACAACAAGAAATAGACGCGATTAAAGAAGCAGGTCTATACAAAACAGAGCGTATTATAACGTCTCCACAAGATGCAGTTATTAAAATCTCTACAGGAGAAGAGGTAATTAATTTTTGTGCCAACAATTATTTAGGTTTATCAAATCACCCAGAAGTAGTACAAGCAGCTAAAGATGCTATGGATACGCATGGTTTTGGTATGTCATCTGTGCGTTTTATATGTGGTACACAAGATATACATAAAGAGCTAGAACAAAAAGTAGCTAATTTTTATGGTACAGAAGATACCATATTATATGCAGCAGCTTTTGATGCTAACGGAGGTGTTTTTGAACCATTATTATCTGCAGAAGATGCTATAATATCAGATTCATTAAACCACGCATCTATTATAGATGGTGTTCGTTTGTGTAAAGCAAAGCGATATAGGTATGCTAATAATGATATGGCAGATTTAGAAGAGCAGCTTAAACAAGCCAATGCAGATGGTTCTAGGTTTAAAATAATTGTTACAGATGGTGTATTCTCTATGGATGGTATACTAGCACCTTTAGATAAAATATGTGACTTAGCAGATAAGTATGATGCTTTGGTAATGATAGATGAATGCCACTCGGCAGGTTTTATAGGAGAAACAGGTCGTGGTACATTAGAAGAAAAAGGAGTTTTAGACCGTATAGATATTATAACAGGTACCTTGGGTAAAGCTTTAGGTGGTGCAATGGGAGGTTATACTACCGGTAAAAAAGAAATTATAGAAATTCTAAGACAGCGTTCTAGACCTTATTTGTTTTCAAACTCTTTAGCGCCAGCAATAGTAGGTGCATCTATTAAAGTTTTTGAGATGTTAGATAAGGATACAACCCTAAGAGATAAGCTAGCAGAAAACACGGCATACTTTAAAAAAGGGATGAAGGCAGCAGGTTTAGACATTATAGATGGTGATTCTGCAATAGTACCCGTAATGCTTTATGACGCAAAGCTTTCTCAGAAAATGGCAAATATGCTATTAGAAAGAGGCATATATGTAATAGGGTTTTTCTTTCCGGTTGTGCCTAAAGACAAGGCAAGGATAAGAGTTCAACTGTCTGCTGCACACGAAAAAGAGCATTTAGACAAAGCTATTGCGGCTTTCACCGAGGTTGGAAAAGAACTTGGTATCATATAATTAACATTCTTTTTTTACATGTAATGTTAAAAAAAAGAGTTGTTTGATTTTGTTAATAAATCCTAACAACTTACATTTGCAGCTTACAAACACTTAAAACTTAAATTTTAAAGCATGAAAAATCTTAGCAAATTAATGGTTGTTGCCTTACTTCTAGTAGGTGTAAACAACATGCAAGCGCAAGACGAAAATAATCCTTGGCAGATTAATTTTGGTGTAAACGCAGTTGATATGTGGCCAACTAATGATGAGGATGCCGCTTACCCTACTGGAGAATTGTTTGATGAGTACTTCAATGCTACTGATCACTGGAACATTCTTCCTTCTATCTCTTATATTGGAGTTTCTAGATCTGTAGGTAATGGTTTCTCTGTAGGAGTTAGAGGTTCTTTAAATAGAATTGAAAACTTAGGAGATTGGGCAGCTGATGACCTTTCTTACTACGGTTTAGATGGTGCAATTAAATATGCATTCTTAAAAAATACAACAATTGATCCTTTCGTTGAAATCGGTGGTGGTTACACGTGGGTTGATGAAATCGGTTCTGGTACTGTAAACGGTGGTGTTGGTGTTAACATATGGTTCTCTGAGAACATAGGTTTAACATTACAAACTGGTTACAAGCACGGATTTGAAGATTACAGCGTTAAACATTTCCAACACTTAGCTGGTCTTGCTATCAAATTTGGTGGTGCTGATACAGATGGTGATGGTGTTTATGACAAAGATGATGCTTGTCCAGAAGTTGCTGGTTTAGAAGCTTTCAACGGTTGTCCTGATGCTGATGGTGATGGTATCGAAGACAGCAAAGATGCTTGTCCTAACGAAGCTGGATCTAAAGAAATGAACGGTTGTCCTGATGCTGACGGTGATGGTATCGCTGATAAAGATGACGCTTGTCCTAATGAAGCAGGTACTGCTGCATTAAACGGTTGTCCTGATGCTGATGGTGACGGTGTTGCTGATAAAGATGATAAATGTCCTTCTGAGGCTGGTCCTGCTGCAAACAACGGATGTCCTTGGGCTGATAAAGATAAAGATGGTGTATTAGACAAGGATGATAAATGTCCTGAGGTTGCTGGTACTGTTGCTAACAACGGTTGTCCTGAAGTAACTGAAGAAGTTCAAAAGCAATTGAATGACTACGCTAGAACTATCTTATTTGATACAGGTAAATCTTCTATCAAAGCTGAGTCTACTGCTGTTATGGTAGATATCATTACTATCTTAAAAGAGTATCCTAACGCTAAGTTTACAGTTGAAGGTCACACTGATAGTGTTGGTTCTGCTTCTTTAAACCAGAAATTGTCTGAGTCTAGAGCTCTTTCAGTAAAAGAATTTTTAGTAGAAAAAGGAATTGGTGAATTTAGATTATCTGCTGTAGGTTACGGAGAAGATAAGCCAATGGCTACTAACAAAACTAGAGCTGGTAGAAAGCAAAACAGAAGAGTTGAAATCAACTTAGTAAAATAATAAGAGTTTTAAACTCTAATTTTATAGAAAAAGCTCCGCAATTGCGGAGCTTTTTTTATTTTTAACCCATGCAAAGCTTTTTAGAAGAAACACTACTTACAATTATAGAAAAAGAAGGTTCATTAGAGAACCTTATTTTTGTTCTACCTAGTAAACGTGCAGGCACGTTTCTTAAAAATGCAATCTCCCAACATACAGATGCAACCATATTTGCCCCAGAAATACAAAGTATAGAAGACTTTGTAGAAACAATATCTGGTTTAGCTTATGCGTCTAACACACAACAATTATTTGAGTTATACAAAGCATACGAATCTTCTGTAAAAGGAGAAAGAGATAATTTTTATGCTTTTTCTAAATGGGGAACTACCCTATTACAAGACTTTAATGAAATAGATAGATATTTAGTAGATACCGCTAAAATCTTTTCTCACCTTAATGCGGTACAAGAAATTAATCATTGGTCTGTAGAAAAAGATAATAGTACTATTATAACCAATTATATTGCTTTCTGGAACTCTTTAGAGGCTTTGTACACAGCTTTTAATGCTGGACTTAAGGCAGAAGGTCTTGGTCACCAAGGATTGGTGTATAGGCAAGCTTGTGCTAATTTAGATAGCTATATACAAGAAACAAAACAAAGTAAACATTTGTTTATAGGTTTTAATGCTTTAAATACTGCCGAGGAGCTTATTTTAGAAACTATTTTAGAAAAAACAGAAGCAGAAATTTACTGGGATTTAGATGAGTATTTCTTTAACGATCCTGTGCATGATGCAGGCTTTTTTATTCGTCAGTTTAGTACTAAATGGGGTTATTTTAAAGACAAGCCATTACGAACTACAAAGGGGCAATACTTAACAGAAAAAAACATTAGCATTACAGGTGTTCCTAAAAATGTATCACAGGCCAAGTTTGTTGGTAACCTATTAGGAGAAATGCATTTAGAGAAAAAGAGTATATTAACCAATACAGCGGTTGTTTTGGGAGATGAAACTCTTTTAAACCCTTTAATTAACGCTATACCAGAAGAAATTAATGGTATTAACATTACAATGGGTTTTCCGTTACATAAATCACCTTTAGAAAGTTTATTTACGCAATTGTTCGAGGCTTATATACGCCAAGATGTAAAAGGCTGGTACTACCAACAAGTAATAACACTTTTAAATCACCCCTATATACAACTATTGTTTTCTACTGAAGATGCAGAATCTATTGCAGATACTATATGTACAGAAATTAAATCTAGAAACTGGATTTATGTAGATGTGCCTAAATTAAAGTTAGCTAGTAACAACAATACAACTCATTTAGACTTATTGTTTTACAGTTCTACTGTAACGGTACCAGTGTTTTTAGAGAAATGTTTAACTCTTATTACCGCAATAAAAGAACACGTAACTGTAGAGGGTAATGGTTTGGAGTTAGAATATTTATATAGGTTTCATCAGTTGTTTAATCAGTTGAATGATTTAGTAGTTAAATACCCATTTTTAGACGATTTACAATCGCTTTTTGGACTTTATAAAGAATTACTGTCTAGTGAAACCTTAGACTTTAAGGGAGAGCCATTAAAAGGCTTGCAAATTATGGGAATGTTAGAGAGTAGAAATCTAGATTTTGAAACCGTAATATTAACATCTGTAAACGAAGGTATATTACCATCAGGAAAGTCTAACAATTCTTTTATTCCTTTTGATATTAAAAAATTGTATGGTTTGCCTACGTACAAGGAAAAAGATGCAGTTTACACATATCACTTTTATAGACTTCTTCAACGAGCAAAAAATATTCATTTGGTGTATAATACAGAACCAGATGTACTAGAAGGCGGTGAGGTTAGTAGGTTAATTAGACAGTTGGTAGCAGATGATAACATGTCTAACTACATTACCGAAACCATAGCTTTTCCAGAAATTAAATCTCCAGAAAAGAAAGAGGTTTTAATACAGAAAGATATACATTTAATGGAGTTAATTAAAGGCATTGCTGCTTATGGTTTTTCGCCAACATCTTTATCTAATTACATTAGAAATCCTTTAGATTTTTATAAAAAGAACATTTTAAAAATTAACGAATTAGAGGAAGTGGAAGAAACTGTAGCGGCCAATACTTTTGGTACTATTGTACATGAAACTTTAGACGAGCTTTATCAACCATTTTTAGGCCAATTTTTAGATCCCGAAAAGTTAAACGCGCTACTACCATCTATTAATGCTGTTGTACGTAAACAATTTGCTAAGTTTTATAAGAACGTAAGCTTAGAAGAAGGGAAAAATTTAATAGCTTTTAATGTAGTTTTAAAGTATGTAGAAAACTTTATTAAGTTAGAAGTTACGAGTGCTAAAAGACATAAGATAAAAATAATAGGATTAGAGCTAGCACTAAAAACAGCTATAAATGTACCTGGATTAAACTTTCCTATACATATAAAAGGTAAACTAGACAGAATAGACGAGATAGATGGTGTTTTGCGTGTAATAGATTATAAAACAGGTAAGGTGGAGCAAAGGAATCTTAATTTATCTTCATGGGAAGACATTGTACAAGAGTACGATAAAAGTAAAGCTTTCCAATTGCTATGCTACGCATATATGTATAATAGTGAGCATCCTATAGATAAAGTTGAGGCAGGTATTTTTTCTTTTAAAAACATAAAGGCAGGTATTTTAAAATTTACGGATAACAAAAGTACTATAATAACACAAGATACATTGGAGTTGTTTACAAAAGAGCTGCAAAGTTTGGTGCACGCTATTTGCGATCCAAATACGCCATTTGTAGAAAAAGAGATTAAATAAAACAAGATAATATTTCACTAGATTTCTTGGTTGCTTAATGGTGAATTTTATTAATTATTAAAATTTAAATTTATTAACCTATAGTAAATTACCATTCGTCTACACTAAACTACTATTCACCTACAGGCTAAATTTTAATTAGAAGTGTACTATTACTTTTGTCTATATAAAATCTAGAATTATGAATATTTTATTTATTGAAGACGATATGATTGAGACTATGAAGCTGAAAAGAACAGTTTCTAAGCTTCAATTAAAGCATAAAATAACGGAGGCAAAGAATGGTGAGGAAGCTCTAGATATATTAAAATCAGGTAATACTTTACCAGACATTATTTTGTTAGATTTAAATATGCCAAGAATGAGTGGCATAGAGTTTTTGTCTATTTTAAAGGCAGATGACACTTTAAGGTATTTGCCAACAATTGTATTAACAACATCAGAAAATAGAGCAGATTTATTAGAATGTTATAGAATTGGTATTGCAGGTTATGTTATTAAACCGCTTAAATACGAGGATTACGAAACTAAAATGCAAAGTGTTCTTAACTACTGGGACAACAACGAACTAGTAAAAGGCTAATGATTTAACGCGTTTCACAACAAAAATGATATTGTAGGTATTATTTTTCTTACTTTTAATTACTTAAACGTCTAAGTATGAAAGGAGTTGTATTTACCGAATTTTTAGAAATGGTAGAATCTAAGTTTGGATTAGAAACTGTAGATAATATTATAGAAAATTCTAATTTACCATCAGAAGGGATTTATACATCTGTTGGCACCTACAGTTTTAACGAAATGGTAAGTCTTATTACCAGTTTAAGTACAGAAGTTAAAACGCCAGTAGGAGATTTAATCTACGCATTTGGTTTATTTTTATTTAATGGCTTGGCAAGTGCACACCCAGAAGTAATTAAAAGTTATAATTCTCCTTTAAGTTTATTGTACTCTATAGAAGACCATATTCATGTACATGTAAAAAAACTGTATCCTGATGCTGAGTTGCCAACGTTTAAAATTTTAGAAAAAACAGATACTTCTATCTCTATGGTTTATTCTTCATCTAGAGGTTTGTACCAATTAGCTCACGGTCTTATAGAAAAGTCTTTTGAACATTTTAATAGTACGGCTACAGTAACATATCAACTTTTAAATGATAACGGAACAGAAGTTAAATTTGATATAGTACAGAATGGATAGTGAGAAAGAAATACACTTGCTCAAAAGAGCACTAGAAAGACAAAAGAAAGCGAGAATACAAGCAGAGAAAATTTTAGAGGATAAATCTAAGGAGCTTTTTGATACTGCACTACATCTTAAACAGGCAAACAACAAATTAGAAAATTTGTTAACAGAAACAACATCACAATTAGACGGTGGCTTTGTTAATATTATAGATCCTTATGTTGTTATGGATCTAAATTTTAATGTTGTAAACATGAACAAATCTGCCCGAGAATTTTTGGGTTATGATAATACCAAAGAAACCATAAACCTACCCAAGTTAGTACACAAAGATTTTATACAATACACCATAGAGTCTTTTCAGCGATTACTAGAAATTGGGACTTTAAAAAATTACAGAGCTAAAATTATTTTAAAAGATGGTAGCTATAAGTGGATACAAATAAATACAAGCGTTATTTATGATATGGACTTTAAGCCAATAGGCGCCCAAGGTATAATAAGAGATATTAGTCAGGAAACAGAAATTAAAGAATTACTAAACGAGCAAAAAAAACAATTAGATATTATTGTAGAAAATTCTCCTTTAGGGATTGTTTTAACTGTTGACGATAAAATAATAAAATCTAATACCGCGTTTATAAACCTTTTAGGATATAAAAATGCTGTGGTAGAAGAAATAAAATTATCAAACATTTCTGAACCCGAAGATGTAGCAGCAACAGAAAAGCAGGTTTCAGAAATGACTGCAGGGCTTTTAGACAACTTTTCTACTGTAAAAAAGTACTTTAAAAAAGATGGCTCTATCATTTTAGCTAAAACAAATGTAAGTGTTGTTAAAAACGATAAAGGAGAGATAGAATATCAAGTTTACGTAATAGAAGACATTACCAAAGAGCGAAAAGCAGAAGAACAAATTAAAGCAGAAAAAGATAAATATAGTGGCATTATAGCTAATATGAATCTGGGTTTAATAGAGATAACTATTGATGATGAAATCCAGATGGTAAACCAAAGCTTTTGTTCTATGAGTGGTTATACCAAAGAAGAACTAATAGGTAAAGATGCTATTAAGATATTAAACATACAGAATAATGAAGCTGTAGCAGAGAAAACTCGTAAAAGACTAGAAGGAATATCAGACTCTTACGAGATTAAAATATCTAATAAAAAAGGAGAGATTAGAGATTGGCTTGTTAGTGGTGCTCCAAGATATAATGAAGAAGGTAAGGTCGTTGGTTCTATTGGTATTCATTTAGATATAACAGGGCAAAAAAAGTTAGAAGAGCAAAAAGAGCAGCTACTTAAAGAGTTAAAAATTAGTAACGATGGTTTGCAAGAGTATGCACATATAGTATCTCATGATCTTAAATCACCTCTACGTAGTATAAGTGCATTGGCAACTTGGACGTATGAAGATTATAAAGATGTGTTGGATGAAGCTGGAGTGCAAAACCTAACACTTATGCAAGAAAAAATTGCTTTTATGGACAAGTTAATTCACGGTATTTTAGAGTATTCTACTGCCGGAAGCTCCCAAATGTCTACTGCTAAAGTAGATTTAAATAACATTATTACAGACATAAAAGATAGTATTTATATACCAGAACATGTAACTGTAGTTGTACCAGAAAAACTTCCATTGTTAATTGCAGACAGTACTAAAATTCATCAATTGTTTCAGAATATAATTGGTAATGCTGTTGTTCATATAGAAAAAAAGGAAGGAATTGTAAAAGTATTGTGTACAGATCAAAAAGAACATTGGCAATTTTGTATAGAAGATAACGGTGTTGGTATACCAGAGAAATTTCACAAAAAGATATTCGAAATTTTTCAATCTATAGGAGACAACGAGCGCTCTACAGGAATAGGTTTATCAATAGTTAAAAAAATTGTAGACCGCTACCAAGGTAAAGTTTGGATAGAAAGTGAATTGGGAAAAGGAACAAAATTCTTTTTCACCCTTAAAAAAGATAGTAATTAGAGTTATGATAATAGTACAAGCAAAAAAAAATAATGGCTCTAGTTTTCAATTTACAACAGAAAATGTAGCTTTAAATAACCCTTTGGTATTGGTATTTGGCAATAGATATATGTTAGAGGATACAAATTTATATACCGAGGTTAAGGAAATGTTTCCTAACGGAAACATAGTTTTTGGTAGTACTTCTGGTGAAATTTTAGGAGATAGTGTCACTAATAATTCAATTGTATTAACAGCAATAGAGTTTAAAAAATCGTCTTATATAGTTAAGAGTAAAAATGTAAAGGATTTTAATAATAACGAAGAAGATTTAGGATCACAATTAATAGCAGAATTCCCTAAGGAAGATCTTAGGCATATATATGTAGTCTCTGAAGGCAGTACTGTAAATGGTAGTGCTTTAATTGCCGGAATAGAAAAAGAGAAAGATATATCTATAGGACTTTCTGGTGGTTTATGTGGAGATGATGATCGTTTTGAAAGAACACTAACATCTTATAATGAGAACCCTAAAGAAGGTGAAATTGTTGCCATTGGTTTTTATGGTACATCATTAGAGATTACTAGTGCTAATTATGGAGGCTGGACGGGTTTTGGGCCAGAACGTATTATAACAAAATCTAAAGGAAATATTTTATATGAGTTAGATGGTAAGCCTGCATTAGATCTCTATAAAAAGTATTTAGGAGAAAAAGCAAACGAGTTGCCTAAATCTGCATTATTATACCCTTTAAGTGTAAAAACAGACGAAGGTGCAGAGCCCATTGTACGCACAATTTTAAATATTGATGAAGATAAAAATACAATGATATTAGCCGGTGATGTACCAGAAGGCTCTATTGTACAATTAATGATGTCTACTGTAGATGATATTGCAGAAGGTGCAAATAAAGCGGCTGTATATGCATCTAGAAATAGGAAAACAAATCCAGAGCTTGCATTACTTGTAAGTTGCATTGGTCGTAAATTGGTTATGGACCAAAGAACAGAAGAAGAAGTAGAAGAGGTTTTAGATGTAATAGGAAATCAATCTAAAATTATGGGATATTATTCTTACGGAGAAATGGCACCTTTTGAAGGCAACAATGCTTGCAAATTGCACAACCAAACAATGACTTTAACCTTAATTAGCGAGTAATGCATTCACTATTAAAAAGACAAATTCGAAAAAATTTGCCAGAAAAGTTTAAAAATGATGTAGACTTAGCAATGCTGTTTAGTGCCGTAGAAAAATCTTATGAAGATTATGACGATAAAATTTCTATGATACAACGTGCAACGACTATTAGTGCACAAGAATTAAAAGCAGCAAATTTAGAACTAGCAGAAGAGGCAAAAGAACAAAATAAAACACTAGAGGCACTAGAAAAAGCCATTAATAGCCTAAATATTAATTTAGGTAATACAGAAGATGTTGTTAAAACAGAATCTAATATAGTAAGTGCACAAATGTTAGCAAAGCATATTAGTAAACAGGCAGAACATATTGCAATGGTTACTATAGAAAAAGATAGGCTGGTAAAGGATTTAGAGGAACAAAATAAGTCTTTAAATAACTATGCGCACGTAGTATCTCATGATTTAAAATCTCCTATGCGTAATATAAATACGCTTATGAGTTGGATTGTAGAAGAGGAAAAGCACAAGTTTGCAGAAGATAGTCTAAACAACTGCTCGCTAATATCGCAGAACTTAATAAAAATGGACAACCTAATTAGTGGCATTTTAAAACATGCAACCATTGGGTCTAATGAAGAAACTAAAAGTAATGTAGATTTAGTAGAACTTATAAAAGATATCGAGAGTACTATATATGTACCCGAAAACGTTACAATTATAGTAGAAGATAAACTACCAACGATACATATAGACAAGTATAGGTTAGATCAATTGTTTATGAACTTACTTACTAACGCTGTTAAAGCTACAGAGCATTTAGATAGGGGTATAATAAGTATTAGTTATAAAGAAGATGATAAATTTTGGAGGTTTGCTGTAAAAGATAACGGTACAGGCATTCCTGAAAAATACCAAGGTAAAATTTTTGAAATGTTTAAAAAGTTAGATAACGATATAGAAGCTAACGGAATAGGTTTAGCATTAGTAGAAAAAATTGTAAATTTCTATGAGGGTGAAATATTTTTAGAATCAAAAGAAAACGAAGGAACTACATTTTACTTCACTATTAAAAAAGAACAGAATGGAAGAGCCTAATCTAAATTACGTAAATACCCTAGCAGACGGAAACCAAGAATTTTTAAACGAATTTATTGCTATTATAAAAAAAGAATACCCTGGAGAAGTAGAGACGTACAACAAGGGAGTTAGTACTAAGAACCATATTGCTACGGCAGATATAGTACATAAATTAAAACACAAGTTTAATATTCTAGGACTAGAAAAAGCCTATGGATTGGCCGTTACTTATGAAAACGAGCTAAGAGAAGGAAATTTTAAATTAGACTCAGATTTTAAACGAATACTAGATAAAATAACTAGCTACCTAAAAACCATTTAGAATATGAATTGTATTATAGTAGATGACGAAGCAACAGCAAGGCTAATTGTATCTCAGCTATGCTCTAAAATTGATAACTTGGATGTTATAGATGATTTTAGTAGCGCAATAGAGGCTATAAAATTTTTAAATCAGAATACAGTAGATGTAATCTTTTTAGATATACATATGCCAGGTTTTAGTGGTTTTGATTTTGTGCAGACATTAAAAAATCCACCAAAAATAGTTTTAACGACTTCTGACACAAACTTTGCAATAGAAGCTTATGAGTACGAGGCTATTGTAGATTATTTGGTAAAGCCAGTTACACTAGAACGTTTTGAAAAATCGATACAAAAAATAAAAAAATCACTTTCTCAGCAGTCACAGGTAGAGTCGGTAACACAAAGTTCATCATCTAGCTCTGAGATAGGTGAAGAATTGTATATTAATATAGACAGGCGACTAATAAAAATAAATTTTAACGACATACAGTTAATAGAAGCCAAAGGAGATTATATAGAAGTTAAAACAGTAAAAGAAACCTATAGAGTACGTAATACGCTAAAGAAGATTAAAGATAAATTACCAGAAAAGCTGTTTTTGCAAATACACAGATCTTATATTATAAACTTTACTAAGATTATAGATATAGAAGACAATAGTGTGTTAATAGAAAAAAACGTAGTGCCAATTAGCAGGTCTAATAGACCAGAATTAATGAGAAGATTAAATTTATTATAAGTAGCTCTTCAGTCTAAAAAAACAAGTTTATGCCTTAACTATATGTTGAGGCATTTTTATTTTATCTGATATTTTTTCTTGAGCTTATTTAAAAATAATGGCTGTTTAGTTAAGTAGTATTTTAGTTTAATACCAACTTCAGTAAACTCAAAACCAGCAGCTGTTGCAGATGCTATGTTACTGTATTTACCATAGACGTCACCAATTAACCGATCAGAAAATTGATGTGTTAAACCAGCTTCAGCTCTAAAAAGGGAACTAGCATCTTGTTCTTCTACATATTGTAAACCAGTTGCTGCGCTTGCAAAATAGTTTGTTTTTTCATTTACTTTTCCTCTTACATCACCAAATAATTCTAATGCTTTGTATTTGTCCGGACTAAAATATATTAATGGTAACTGATCTTTAAATGTTATGTATTGGTAGTTTACACCAAATTTTAAAGCAGGTTTTTGCAATACATTATAATATAAAGAAGTAAATAAAAGATTTCTTTCATTGTCATCGGTTTGCTTAGTATGTATAAGTTGGCTATACCAACCTAAATTAAAATTAGTACTAAGGTTATAAATTAAGCTGTAATGGTTCATCACAATTTCTCTTTCTATAAGCTCTGCGTTAAAGTTTTGTACCTCTCTTTGGTATCCTAAATCTAGGTTTAAAAAAGATAAAGGCTTCATTTGTAATTTAGCTTGTAAAATGGGTTGTGTGTATGCAGTATTAGAAAACCTAGAGTTGTTAAGGCCAATAGAGGTTAATAAATTAGTTTGCGGCATCAATTTATATTCAATATCAGCTTGTACAATATGCGAATTTGCTTTGTTGTTTGTAGTGGTATTTTCTGTGGTTCTATATTGGTAAGATACCATTGTTCTAAATTTAGTAGATAGTGGTACCATAACAGCAGTTCTTAAAGATATAGCTGTGTTGTCGCCATTATCAAACGTGTAACTAACTTGCTGTTCTGCAAATGGCGTGTAATTCGTATTTAGCTTTTTAATTAAGCCTGATGCATCTTTCTGTTTGGGAAAAATATCTAAGGTTTTATATGTAGTTATGTATGCAGGTACAATTTTATCAGACGCAAATAATGCATTTGCTTTTCCTAAATTACCATCAAAAGATAAGCTATCGTTTGCTAGTATTTTGTCATAATTAGTAATACTAGTTTTAAACTTAGCAGTGTACATACCCAATGTAGCTTTTAGTGCCATAACCCAATTTCGGTTTGTATATTTTTGGTCTAATGCGCTAATTTCTTGTTTTGCAGATACAAATTTTCTATTCCAGATTAATGCTTGCACATAACGTTCTTCACTTTTTTCTAAAAGCTTGGGGTCATTAAGTTTAGTTGCTTTTTGTTTAGCGATAGTAGCGGTTTCTAGAGCTATTTTTTCTTTTTCTCCTATATGCTCTGCTAAAGCAACACCGTTTAGAGCTGTTATAGAATCTTTGGGTGTTTTGGCGTATCTGTAATATGTTTCTTTGGCCTTTTTTACATCTTTAGTAATTAAAAAGATATTGGCTAGATTTAGTAGCGCATCTTTATCATCCGGAAAATCTTCTAATATTTCGTTTAATAGGCTCTCTCCCTTTTTATAATTTTGGTTATTTACATAGTAGTTAGCGTAGCCAAGCTTAATATATTTTCTAGATATTTTAGCGCTACTATTATTAGGATCTACTTCTAATGCTTTGTTAACCCATTTTAAAGCATCCTTATATTCCTTTAAATTACTCAATGTATTTGCATACCCTAAAATGGCCGCAAAGTTAGTAGGGTTGTTTTCTACTAGATTTGCATATAATGGTTTTGCTTCTTTAAATTGATTTGCCCATAAGAAAGACTCGTAATAATTTATTTGTACTTCAAAATCATTAGGGTGCTTTTCTAAGAGGTCTTTAAATATTCTGTTGGCCACATCTGGTTCTCCGCTTAAACCGACTGCTCTACCATAACAAATTAAAACAGTTTTGTTTGTAGGTAGGCTTTTTGTAAAAGGTTCAAAAAATGATTTCGCTTCTTTAAAATCTCCGTTTTCTAATAACTTAAAACCAGGAGTAAAGTCTTCTTGTGCAGTTAAAGATATGGTTATAAGGAATATAAAAAAGGAGACAATTTTTTTCATTATATAATAGGTAGGTTTAGTACTACAGTAATATAACGAATACATTTTAAATTTATTAGTGCTTTGTTTTATTTAATTAAGACAGAACTAATTTTTTATTTAAAGAGTAAACCTAACCATTCATCTACAGTAAACGTCTAGTCGTCTACAGACGCCAATTTAAGATAATAAGTTCTCTGATATTTGCTGTATCAATAAAACAAAACTTAACCTAAAATATAAAATTATGGCTTTACAAATTAATCATAACAACGAGTTTCTAGAAGTAAAAGGAAATCTTAACACTCAGAATATGAAGACACTTAACAACCATATCGATTTTTATTTAAAGCGTAACGAAAAATTAATTTTGTCTCTAGAAAGAGTTAACGAAATAGTTTTTTCTAGTGCCAAACAATTAGAGCAATTATATATTAAGGTAGCCAAAAATAATAAAGTATTAACTATTGTTGGTCAAGAGAATAAGCAAATTGCACCAGTAATGATTTTGTCTAACACATCTTATATCTTTAGCAATGACCGCGTTTAGTTTTGTAAAAAAGAAGATTACTCCAGAACAACTATTTATGACAAGTGTGCTTGTTGTAAACGGAGGAAACTACCTATATAACTTAGTATTAGGTCGTATGTTGGGACCAACAGCCTTTGCAGATGCTGCTTTACTAATAACATTATTATTAGTGCTATCGTTTGTAGGAATGACTTTTCAATTGGTAACTACAAAATTTAATATTTTATTTTCTGGAGACCAGTGGATTGCTTTTGAAAATTACATGCAGAAATACGCTGTTATTTTTGGATTTGCAATTGGAGCATTGCTTTTCTTCTTCTCACAAGATTTACAACAGTTATTTAATACGCAATCATCTACAATGTTTAAGGTTTTTGCAGTTGGTATTCCGCTTTATTTTGTAATGTCTGTTAAAAGAGGAAAATTTCAAGGAAAACAAGATTACGCAGGTTTGTCTGTAACATATCAATCAGAAATGTGGAGCAGACTTTTAATAACTCTAGCATTGTTGTTATTTATTCCTATGAACCCTGCTTTTTTGGTAGCAGTAGGTATAGTTATCTCTTTTGTTTTTGGACTTGTCCCTGTAAAATTCAAGAAAATATCTTTTGCAACTTCTAAAATTTTAACATCAGAAAATAAAAAGAAAGTAACCACATTTATACTACTAACTGCAGGTTACGAGCTTACACAGATTATAATAAACAATAGTGATGTACTTTTAGTAAAGCACTATTTTAATTCCTTAGACGCCGGGCTTTATGCTTCTTTAGCATTAATTGGTAGAGTGGTTTACTTTGTAGCCTGGATGTTTGTAATGTTATTGTTGCCAGCAGTAATAGAAAAAAGAAAAGAAGGTAAACGCACAGCACCAATTTTGTTTAAGTATGTTGGTTACATAAGTTTATTATCTGTTGTTATAGTTGCTGCTTGTTACATATTTCCAGAAACAATAATCTCTTTAATGTTCGGAGATGCTTACTTAGCAATGTCTTCATTATTATGGCAATATGCATTGGCAACTTCCCTTTTTGCAATTTCTAACATATTTGCATATTACTTTTTATCTCTAGATTATTACGTTCCTGTAATATTATCAGGAGTATTAGGATTATCGCAAATAGGATTAATAGTATTTTTTCATAGTAGTTTAGCTATGATCGTTCAATTACAAATAATAGTGATGCTAGCTCTGCTCTTTTCACAGTTGCTATATTTTTCACTAAAAAGAAATATATAAGACCTACTTATAATATGACTGTTCCCCCCGAGAAACTGCCTAAGACTTTTAATTAAGTTTTGGGCTTTTTTGTTTTTCGACAGCTCTAGTTTAATTATAAAAATGGAGTTCTATTCTTATTAACACAATAGATAAAATCTTTTTTTTTACGTCGTTTTGCGATGAAAACCTTTAACCTAAACACTCTTTCCATTCGTCTATAGTAATAGTTGAGTCGTCTCTAAGCGCCTATTAAATAAGGGTTTAAGATGGATATTTGTATAAGAAATTTAACCCAAACAAGTATTTAAAACTTAACCTTATGAAATTAGCAATTGTAACAGCGTACCCACCAAGTAAAGTAACTTTAACAGAGTACGGATACCACTTGGTAAAACATTTTAGATTACAAAAAGAAGTAACTGAAATTGTCTTAATTACAGACAAAACCAAAGAAGCCAAAGACCTTTCTTTTACTGAAGATGGTTGTAAAATTACAGTTAAAGAATGCTGGGATTTTAATAGCTACAAAAATGTTTTTGGTATTATGGGTGCAATTGCAGACACTAAACCAGACGCAGTTTTATTTAACCTTCAGTTTTTAAAATTTGGAGATAAAAAAGTCCCTGCTGCGTTGGGTTTAATGTTGCCATTAATATGTAAATTAAAAGGAATACCAACAATTTCTTTATTACATAATATATTAGAGCAAGTAGATTTAGAAAATGCAGGTATCACTAAAAATAACTTTTTAAAGAAAGCTTATAACTTTATTGGTAGTACACTAACAAAAGTAGTTTTAGCTTCAGATGTGTTAGCCGTTACAATTAGTAAATACAAGAGTATATTAGAAGATAAATATAACTCTAGAAACGTTGCTTTAATACCACACGGTGCTTTTGAAACTCCACCAGAACCAACTTATGAGTTACCTAAAGGGGCTAAGCAAGTGATGGCTTTTGGAAAATTTGGAACGTATAAAAAAGTTGAGGTTTTAATAGAAGCAGTAGAAATTATTCGCCAACGTACAAAACAAGATATAGAAATAGTTATAGCAGGTACAGATAGCCCAAACACACCAGGTTATTTAAATGAAGTGAGCAAAAAGTATAATCACGTAGCGCAATTAAGGTTTACTGGTTATGTAGCAGAAGAGGATGTACCGGTTATTTTTGGAGATAGTGCTGTAGTTGTGTTTCCTTATACATCTACTACGGGTAGCTCTGGTGTATTGCACCAAGCAGGTAGTTATGGTAAGGCAGTTGCTTTACCAGATTTAGGCGACCTAAGCATATTAGTTAAAGAAGAAGGATATAGAGGTGAATTTTTTGAGCCAGAAAGTGCTGAGTCTTTAGCAGATGCAATAGAAAACATATTAACGTACGACGATTATAGAGAAGAGTTATCTAAAGCTAATTATAAAGCTGCTTGTTCTTTGCCAATGTCTGATATTACACAGATGTATGTAGATTACTTTACAGCAATACAAATGGCTAAATCCGGTAACGTTAGTATTGATACTATTATAGCAGAAAGAGAAAAGGAAAGAGAATTACAGAAAGAAGGAGAAATTAAAAATGAACTTATAGCAAAATAATTTACGGTTAGGTTAAGCCCAAAGGAGAAACAGTATGGTTAGCTGTTTCTCCTTTATTTTTTTGCTTTTATATACGTAAGAGCCTCTTTTGCTTTGCCCTCTGTAGTAAATAGACCAAAATATTGTTGTTGTTTTTTACGCCAAGGCAACCTACCAACCACAGCAGTTGGTATGGTTTCAAAATCATATAAAGTCCATAATACAAACGGAATATTTTTTTGAGCCACATAAGCTTGCATTTCTTTGTAATACTCTGCTTGGTCGTCATTAGAGCCAGTATATAGGTTCCAAAAACCACTATAAGAAGAATAACCGTACTCTTGCAAAACCAAATCCTTGTCTTTACTGTTCTCTTTTAAAACTGCATAAGCATTTAAAAAATCTTTAGGCTTTTTGTAATAATGAAAAGACACAAAATCTACTTCTTCAACTAAGTTTTCTGCAGCTTCTGTACTAGACCAACCAATAGTAACATTTGTTTTACTGTCCCACTCTTTTATATTTTTTATCATTTGTGTAAGCCAGGCAGTTACCTTTTCTTTTCCACGAGATTCAAAATCTAAATCTGGTTCATTTTTAATATCCCAGGCAAGTAGTGCGTTATGACCTTTAAGTGCCGTTACAATTTGTTCTGCGTGCCTATGGGTTAAAGTCCAATCTTGAATATCATAATTACCATAAAAATCAAACAAAGTAACTATTACTTTTAAATTATGCTGTTCTGCAATAGTTAGAGTTTGTTTTAGTTGGGCTAATTTTTTTAGGTCTACAGTAGCTTTGCCGAAGGTTTCATAAGGCACAAAAACCCGAATTGTATTTAGTCCCATTTGCTGTATTAGGCCAAAATCTTTTTGTAAAACAGCGCTGTCGTATTTTTTACCATACATATCCCAGGGAGTGTTTTTTGGATAGTAATTAATACCTTTTATACTTTTTGCATCTATAGTTTCTCTTTGGCTTGGGTTGTTTTTTTCTGAATCAGGCTCTATTTCAACCAAATGTCTAATTCGCCAAAAACCATCTTCTAAAAGCATCATAACTTTGTAGCTAGGAGCAATATGGTATGTGCTAACCAATTCTTTGTTGCTATAAACTTCTTGGTATTGCGCTACATTATGATCTGTAAACACAATTAGTTTGCCATCCGTGCTGTAAAAATTTACAGTTGGGTTGTGCTTTATAGTCGTAGTCTTTAAGGTTGTTCCGTTTTTAGCATTTAACTGTAGGGTGTTGTTTATTTTTTTTCTAGCGCTTTCTGTATAGTAGTCTTCAATACCATACATATCGTTTGTTGCATAGGCTAGGTTACGAACGTTCCAAGCACTTATATAATCTTTTTCTACAGCTTTTAAAGTCTGGTCTTCTATAGGTCTGCCTTCGTTTGTTGTGTTACTCCACGTAATTTTAGGAGTATATGTTTCTTCAAAATTTTGTTCAATATGTAAAATAGAAGCCCTATCTGCGCCAGTATTTAAATAAGATAAGATAGAGCTAATACCAAAAAGCAACAATGCATTTAACCCTATAAAGGATAAAAGCAAAAGTATGCGGTATATGTTTCTGTTTCTTTTCATCTTAAGTGTATGGCTTTATTTTTTTTAATACCAGCGGCTTCAATTGTTATATTGTAGTCGTTAGATTTGTAAAAATCACTATCAAGATTAAATGTTGCAAACCCTTTTAAAGTGGTTGTTTCTTTAGTGTTTAGTACTATTTTATTTGCGTCGTAAATAATGGCTTTAACGGCTAATCCGTCTGGTACCAATTGTTGCATAAAACTCTCTATTGGTCCAATAGTTATAGTTCTATTATCTTTAGAAAATGTAATTGTATAGTCTACTATTGCAGCATCAAAATCTACAGGTAAATTATTGCTTTTTGCAGCACCAGTAACATATGCTGTAACTACCCAAGACTCTTTTTTTGCGGGGTGTAATAATTTTGCTTTTGCAACACCATTAATAGTTGTGCCATTAGTTTGTAACTGTATACCACTACTGTTTTTTACTGAGAATAAAACCAAAGTACCGTCACTAACTATATTACCATGATTGTCTTTTATTATGGATGATGTAAATGTAATAATTTGATTGCCATCTGCGTATTTATGATTTCTAGTGTAATCTATGGTAAAGTCAGATGCATTATCTGGCAAAATAACAGACGTTAATTCTTTAGATTTAGTACCATTAGATAAAGACGTAATTAAAATACGTCCCGTTTTTTTAGGAGAAAAAATAGTCGTCCAGGCTACTAAGCTTTTTACTTTCAAGGTGTCTACAGTTATCTCTTTTTTAAATTGATGTTTTATAGCAACTTTAGTATCATCTAACATTGGGTTATCTAACCGATCTGTAGGGACATTAACAAGCATAGAAAAATCGGAGCCACCAGCAATAATACTTCTTGGTCCTAAATATGTTTCTAGTTTGGTTTTTTTAGTAGTGTCTGGTGTAATTTGTAGGCTACCTGTTGCTAATTTCTTAGAACTTAAGATTAACTCCCAATGTATTTTGTTAGCAATAGTACTAAAGCTATTAGGAATTTTATAGGTCGATATTTCTTTGTCTTTCTTTGGACGCAATACTGTAGTCCCGTATGCATTTTTTACTATTAAAACAGCTTCATTTTCTTTGGTTGAAGAAAATTTTAATACAATAGAATCACCAGCCGTAAAAGAATCTTTTTTAGTTACTAATGTTGTGGTTATAGCACTTGTATCCTGTTTTTTTGGGGCATCACTTTTACTGCAACTAAAGCTGCATATAAGTATAACGAGTATGTATATATAGTGCTTCAAAATTTATTTTGGATTTCCTATGTAGCTATTAATCTCTAGTTTAATAAAACTAAAACCTTTTCCTGTTTGTCCCTGTAATTGTTCTGCTATATGCTCTGTTTTTCTATTAGGAAATACTTTTTTTGCAATTTCAATATTCGGAGAACCATTTACAAAACAGTTTGTCATATCGTCATTAATAATATGCAAATCCTCTAAATCTAACAAGTCATAGTTAAAAGACTGTTTTCGTTGTATCCGCACGCCTTCGGTTAAAAAATTATGATCTACCCAAACTAATTTTTTATCGTCATCATAATAAGATATTAATAGCTGAGGTATGGTAACTTCTTGCACGCCAGAATTAAATAGCGCGCCAGACATTGTGCCATTAGAAAAGTTTAACTCTTGTAAAGACAATTTTTTGTATAAATCTGTATTAGCAACATTACCTGCACATTGCAAGTTAAATTTAGTTGGTATTTCTTCTAAATTAATAGGTGTAAACTCATCTGGGTTAAATGTTGGCGGCAATGTATCTTTTGTTGAAGACCAGGCTATGCCTTCAAAATTTATTTTAAAAGAGGTAATCTCCTTTGGCATAAGTTTGTGCTTAATATTGTCTTTAGCATTGTAGTTGGCTAGCTCTTTATTTTTTTGATTGTAAAGTGTGCCTTTTATAACAACATCACAAGGAACATTGTCTACGTTTTGCAATTGGCCAATAATGCTATACCTACCATTGTATTCTACTAACTTTGCAGTTAAGATTTCTAAAATAGGTTGTTTTAATACATCTTCATGGTGTGTTTGTTCTGTTGTAATTTTACGTCTACCGTGATTAAAAAAGGTAGTATTGTTATCTATAAATAATTGATCTGGTGGCAGGTCATTGTCAATTTTAGACGGACTTATATACCACTTGTTTTTTCTTTTTTTAACGGTATGGTAATAGGTTTTGTTAACAGCCTCTAAAGGTGTTATCCACCTAGTGTCAACTTTTACTCTAGCGCTAGTTTTGGTTTTGCTTACAAAAGAAATACCAATAGAGTCTAACTTGGCATACGAACTTAAAATACCATCTGTTACAGATACTTCTAACATATATTGAGATAGGCTTACATCATCATCAGGATTTAAATAAGAAAAAGCTCTTTCAAACTCTTTAAAATCTATAGCGTCATAATAGGCAGTAACTACATTTTTGGCATTTAACTGAGTCGTGTTTTTTGCGTAAAATAAATATCCGCCGTAGGCCAAACAAACCAGCACAATAACTGCCCAGATATGATTTACGGTAACTAATTTTTTAGAAAACTTATTGTACACTAATTTATACTTTAAGTAAGACGGTTCTGGTAATTTTTTAGATTTTAAAACACGTATCCAAACCAATTGTATGTTTATAATAAAAGCAAACAAAATTGTTAGTATAGGTATGGTGCTCCACATTATTTTTAAGGTGGTAGAGACATCTTCTTTAGGTATAATGGCAGGTATGGGTGGTACATTTAGTTTTTCCCAAACCATAATACCATTTTCTAGTTGCTGCAGTCTTTGCCACCCGCAGTAATATAAAATAGGGTCGTAAAACTTATCGTTAGAAAATATATACTTTAGATTGTATTTTTCTGGTACGGTTAAAAATTGCTGTAAAGAGCCAATACCTTCTACGCCTCTAAATTTAGAATTTTCTAATCGTTCTATAGCTCGTGTTGTAAGTTCTGGTAAGCGTCTTGCAGAGTGGTAATTACCATCTACCGTCATTGCTTTTGTTTGTGCAGACAACCACGCCATTTGGTCTCCAAAACCAAGAGTTAAGTAGCGCCAATGATCATGTTGATCTTGATTTAAAAAATTTACAATAGGCAACATCTTTATTTTGGCTGGTTGTGATGGTCTAAAATAGCCTAAGCTCATTGTAAAAATGACCATAAAGAGAATGCCACCCATAAAAAAACCACCAAGAATTCTATGGTAAACAGCACCAAAACGTTTTTGTAAATTCTGTTTTAAATCACCTTCTACCATCCGGTAGGCAAATTCTCCAAAAATGGGCAAAGCCATAATAGTAGCCCAAAGGGTAAAGCGGTCTAAGGTTAAAATATTAAAAGCTGTTTCGCCTAATAATTTTAAGGGAATAGGCGTTGTGCCGCCCGTTCCTAAAACAAGGAGCATAGAAAAAGAGAGTCCAAAAAATAAATATCTTTTGCTATAAAATCTATAAAAAATGTACGGAAGAATAAACAAGAGAATCCCCCAAGGAATCATAAAAAATACGAGTCCGGAAGAAAGTACTTCTAGAAAATTATCTCTAGATCCGTGCGGTATAGGAACCTGGGTAATTGGGTTTTTTTTAGAGTTTATCCAATAGGGTAAAATACAAAATATAATAAGTAAGAGCGATGAAAAGCCAAAGGTTACAATGCGCCAAAAAAGCTTTTTAAAGGCAGTTAAAAATACTTTAAAGTTAACGTCTTTAGATTTCTCTACTGTATCTCTAGCGGTATCCATAACCACCATACCAATAAGTGGAAAAATAAAGAATACCATTCCAAAAATTGGTGTAACATGATGAGATGTTACTGTAACAGCAATTAAAGAAAGACTGGTTATTAGGTATCTAATTTTACCATCTTTTATCCATAAATAAATCTCAGGTATACTATGTAGTAAAAGGGAGAGTCCCATAATACTAGGTAATTGCCCAAAAATATGTAGTGTCTCTATAAATGTAGATGAAAATACGGCGAGTAAAGCAGTGTATCCGGCAACCTGCCTATTGGCTGTCATTAGTAATCCAAACCTATAGGCACCAGTAATAAATAAGATAATGGCGAGTAGAGCAACAGAAAACATTCCAAATTTTAAACCACCTATGTACGATAAAATTGCAATTAGCTGATGTACCAGTGGCGGGTATGCCTGTACCGTAAAGCCCGTATACCAACGAAAATCCCAAGGTTCAAACCAACTATTGGCGTAATGATCAGCAAAAAATAAATGAATAAGGGCATCATAAGTATTCTCTAGAGTAAAGAAAATACTTGAACCGTGAAAAGCTATGCCTATAATAAGAGCTAATATTAATAAAATATTGGTTCTCTTCATAAATTAAATCCTGTAAGAATATATAACAAGATAAAGATAGACATATTGTAGCACTATATATAATGTGTGTTGTCCTAGCATAAAAACCATTCATCTACAGTAAATGGTTACTGACCTTAAAGTCAGATTTTTAAATAGTATTGCGTTCTATATTTGCAGAAGAAAAATGATAGTAATAACAGAATTTTTCTAACCCAAATTATAAAACCTTAACCTATGAAAATTTTAGCCATCGACGATCAACAATTAATTTTACTTTCTGTTGAAAAAAAATTAACTGATTTAGGATACCAAGTAGAAACTGCAAGTTCTGGAGCATCCGGAATAGAGATCTTTAACTCTTTTAGTCCAGATCTTGTTATAGTAGATATTAATATGCCAGATATGAGTGGTCTAGATGTGGTAAAACACATTAGAGAAACATCTAAAACTGCTATAATGGTAATGTCTGGTAATACTAATGAGGATACTATTTTAGACGGATTTAACCTTGGTATAGATGATTACATGAAAAAGCCTGTAAGTTTAGATGAGGTTGCGGCTCGTGTAAAACGTATAGTAGGCGCACCAGGACAGCCAAAAGAAACGGTTAAGACTCAAGGCGGACAAATGCTACAGAAAAACTGTGTGGGTGTTGTAATACCCTGTTATAATGAAGCAGATAGATTGTCTAGTGATGCTTTTAAAGATTTTGCTAGTAAAAATCTAGGGTACCATTTATGTTTTGTAAACGATGGTAGTACAGATAATACTTTAGAAGTGTTAGAAGAATTAAGAAAAGGACATGAAAATACAATAAGCATCTACAATTGTGAGAAAAACGGGGGTAAGGCAGAAGCTGTACGCCAAGGAGTATTGCATTTAACTAAAGATCCACAGTTTGATTATATAGGATATTTAGATGCAGATTTATCTACAGATTTTAGAGATTTTGATGAGTTGGTAAAAACATTAGAAAACTCAGAATATAAAATAGTAAGTGGATCTAGAATTAGTAGAATGGGGGCAGATATTACTAAAGAATCTGCTCGTAAAATAATAAGTAAAACAATAAACCTTATTATTCAGAATATATTAAAAATGCCTTTTAAGGATACACAATGTGGTGCTAAAATAATGGACAGAGAAATAGCAACTACAATGTTTAATAAAAAATTTATAACACGTTGGTTGTTTGATGTTGAGATCTTTATGCGTATGAAAAAGAAATACGGAAAAGATAACGTTCAACAATTAATTTGTGAGCAACCATTAAAAAGATGGATACATGCAGATGGTTCTAAACTGTCTATGAAAGACTCTATAAAAATTGTTGGTCAGTTAGCGCAAATTAGTTTGCATTACGGAAAAAAAAGTTATGAAGTTTAGGTTAAGGTTCTCTTCTAACTAAAAAAAACCACACTGTAATAGTGTGGTTTTTTCAATTAAACTAAACTTAGCTCTTTTAATAAAATAAGCCATACATAACAAAACAAGCTATAACTAATAAAATAGCTTGTACTCTAAAATTTTTATACCAAACAATGCCTTTTAATTCTTTGGTTTCGTCTATCCAAATTTGTTTTGTCCACGTATTTTCTGCAACCTTATCTGCGGGTGGCGGTGCAGTTGCTAAACTTACAATTATAGATACTACCAAACTAATAATTAGCAATACAGGAGCTAGTAATAAAAAGTGAATATCTATTTTAACGCCTAGTACATATTTTAACGTCATAATTGTTGCTGCAACAGCTAAGCCTGCCATAAGACCGCTAAAAGCGCCTTTAGCATTGGCTCTTTTCCAGAACAAACCAATAAAGAATGTGCCCACAATTGGTGGAGCTAAATAAGAAACTATTTCTTGGTAATAAGCTATAAGCGAATCAAATCTTTGAATATATGGAGCCCAGATAACAGCAATAATTAAAGTTACTATTGCTGTTATTTTACCAACTTTCACTTTTTTAGCACTACTTGCTGTTTTATCAATTTTACTGTAAAAATCCATAGTAAAAAGGGTTGATACAGAACTAAGAGTGGCACTTAACGTAGATGTTAATGCAGAAATCATTGCAGATAAAATAATACCAATAAGACCAACAGGCAATAACTTTACAATAAGCCTTGGGTATACCTGATCTGTATTTATGCCATATTTTTCTTTTAAATCGATACCACTTATTAATTCGTGCGGTAAATTCTCTACTCCAAATAGGTTTATGCCACGCGCAATTAATCCAGGAACAATAAAGATGAATAATGTAAATAGGTATAAAAAACCTACTAGTAAAACACCTTTTCTTCCGTGATCTATAGATTTAGCAGACAATACACGTTGCACCATAACTTGGTTGTTGGCCCAAAAGTAAAACCCAAGTATAGGTATCCCAACCCACATTCCCAGCCAAGGTACTGTTGGGTCGTCCAAAGGTCTGGTTAATTTTAACCAAACACCATCGTTAAATTTATCTATAAAAGATTCCCAGCCACCAATACTACTAATAGCATAGAACGATAAAATTGAAGATCCAATAATTAATACAGCGGCTTGTATCATATCTGCGTTAATAGCAGAAGACAAACCACCAATAATAGTGTAACTACCAGCAACGGCAGCCATTCCTATAATAATATAGAGGATTTCTACTTCCGGAAAAATCATTTTAATAATTAGCGCGCCAGTATATAATGTTGCGGCTGCATCTAAAAAAACATTTCCTATAATGGTAATAAAGGAGAAGTAGGTTCTAGACTTGCCATCAAACCTGCGCTCTAAAAATTCTGGCATTGTAAAAATTCCAGATTTTATATAAAATGGAAGAAAGAACATTGCGAAAAAGACCATTATTAAAACCGATATCCAGTTGTAATTAAAAACTGCAATACCACTTATAAAACCTTCGCCAGAATGCCCCATTAAGGTAGAACTAGAAACACTTGCAGCAAATAAGGATAACCCAACCATTGGCCAAGTTAAATTTCTACCAGCTAAAAAATAGTCGTCAGAATTATTACTTTTTCCATTCTTTAAGGCCCACCAAATAATAAAAACAATGTAGAGAACTAGAACGGTAAGATCTGTATAACTTAAGTTACTCATAATTTAATAGTTGTAGGTTGTGTAAAGTAATACGCTTTTTGCGGGAATAGTTATTTGTTCTGGTCCCGATGTAAAACTTAAATTATTTTGTACTGCTTTAGGAAAGTTATTGCCGTCTACAGGTCTGTTATTTTCACTGTAGCTATACTTTTTAAAGCTTTTATTTTCAAGATTTTCAGTATCTAAAGAGAATGTAGCTTCTTTATCACTGTTATTTACAATTGAAAATGTAACATCATTACTAGCCGACCAACCAGCTACCATACGTACTTTGTTTATATCTAATCCGGTAGTTTTTACAATTTTCATATCGTTTGTAAAATACCTTGTTAAAATAGACCACGTATAAAACCAAGGTCTTATGTCTTCTTCTTTGACATCGCCAGTTAGTTCTTTGCCAAAAATATTCCACATTCCCCATTTCTTAAGCTGATTTTTTTCTCCTGTATCGCCATTTGTGTGCATGGCATCATCTAATCCCCAGGCAATTACAGCATCAAAACCACTATTCATAGATTGCACTAAAACATCTGCCATATCTACACCATAGTCATAATCATAAATTGATAATTGACTATCTGGACTTGCAAACGGATCTGCTTCGTACCTTTTTATATTGCTATCTACGTATTTTTCAAACCCTATTTCTCCTAAAATAAAGGGCTTTCTGGCAACGCTATCCGCAAAAGAAATCATTGCAGTATAGTGTTTTTCAAAATCACCAGAACGTACAAATTCTTTAGTAGGATAATCGTGTACATCGTAAGCAGCTAAAACATCGTTTAATTGTAAAACCGATTCTTTTGCCCATTCTGCACCTGTATACTTAGATTTTTTGTTGTTAAATGGTGTAGCATCTGGACCTATTACGTGTACTGGTGTTTTAAGTTTTTTAGACACAAAAGCACTATCTAATTTTTTAACACCAAGTTTCCACTCGTCCCAATTACCATCTATAGAAGACCAATAACCATTTGGTTCGTTTACTAAATTGTAATACTTAATACAAGTATACCCTTTTTTATTTACTAGGTAATCTACATGTTGTGCAATACAATTTAACCATTTTGGATCTGTAGCTCCAGTAAATGCATCTTGCATTTTTAAATGCGTATCATGCACTTTGTAAGGTTGCCCCCATTCACCCAAAATAACTTTTATATTATTTTTTTCACAGTAGTCTAGCAACTTGTATAAAGCGTGCATTTCCTGGTTTTCAAAATTTAAAATAGGTGAACCATCTTTATCAATGCCTTCTAAATACCTCCAATTTGCCTGATCTAAAACTCGCACAATTTTGGGTTTCATATAGTCTAACCTTTTAAAAACGGTTTCCCATTTTTCATCGGTCATTAATAAACCCCATTCTGCATCATCTGCATCTGCGTGCGGGTACGCAGACCACTCTATGCCATTGCCAATAAACTCGCTAGAGATAATTTTATCGACTTCAATTTTAACTAACTCAGTCTTTTTTACCGTTTGGCAAGATGCTAACGGTAAAAAAACAAGGAGTATTATGTAGTTAAATAGTTGCTTTTTAAGCATTCTTTAATTCATTTAATAATTCATCAATACTGCAAGTTGCCAAGCCAACATACCTGTCTGCGGCTCCATAATATACATATAAAGTATCATCAATAATCATATTTCCTGTTGGAAAAACACAGCCTTTATAAAAGCCATCAATTTCATAATCGTGTTCTGGTTCCATAATCCAATTGGTTAGCCTAGACTTTACAATTGTAGGATCTTCTAAATCTAAAAGTGCCGCCCCAACACGGTAGTATCCTAATCCGCCATTCTCTACACCGTGGTAAATAATTAACCAACCATCTTTGGTTTTTAAAGGCGGCGTGCTGCCACCTATTTTTTCTTCCCAAGTACCATTTATTCCTGCTAACAGTAATGTGCTTGGTTCTTCCCAAACCATTAGATCATCAGAATAGCGAAGCCAAATAGAAGGCTTATCACAACCATACTCTTCGCCTACCCATTCCTTTGGCCTGTGTAGCATTGCAAATTTTCCATTTATTTTTTCAGGAAAAATGATAACGTCTCTATCGTCTAAATTACTTTGTGTAATTCTTCCTAAACGTCTGTAGTTTTTAAAATCTTTAGTTAAAAGCAAACCAGAATTTGCAATGTTATTTTTTAAAACCAAAGGTGCATCTACATCACATTCTGGTACTAAAATTTCATCATGATCAAAATTCCAATATTGTCCTGGAGGATGAGGTCTGTATGCATAAGTAACATAAAACTCATCTCCAAATTTTACAATTCTAGGATCTTCTACTGCGCCCATATCTGGACCATCAACACTAGGGCTAAAAACCGGTTTGTTAGAGGTTCTCGTAAAATTTACACCATCTGTACTAGTTGCTAATCCAAAGCGTATTTGGTGCTCTTTATCGTTGCCAGCAGCTCTGTAAAGCATATAAAAGGTACCTTCTTCATACCAAACTCCAGGATTACAAACTACTAAGCTTTCCCAGTCGTTTTCTGGATTTGGACTTAAAACCGGGTTGTTTTGGTGTTTTTTAAGGCATAATAACCCTGTTTTGTTTTCTTCTACAGTATTCATTCTAATTTATATTTCCTTATTCTTAATTTATATTTTCAATCCTAGCTTTACCTTATTCCATATTTGTGAATAGAATAAAAGATTCCCCTTCTAATGTCATTTTTACTCCTTCAGCAAAGTTTAAATTCATATTATTTTCTGATGGAACAGCAAATCCATCAGCATCTACAGCACCCGTAAAAGAACCATCTGCTTTAGATTTATAACTGTATTTATTTGCTGTAATAGCACCTAGGAAGTCCGACTTTAATTCTAGCTCATATGTAGCGTAGTGCGAGTTTACAATTGCTATTGTTTGTTTGCCATTGTAAGTACCTACTACAGCACGTAATCCTTTTTTGTTTGGTAGGTTTACATTATAAATATCACTACCAGCAGGGAAAAAGCGTGTTAATAAAGAAACGGGGTAGAAATATGGTCTTATAGCTTCGTCCGCAGCATTAGCTGTGTGCTCTTCGCCTAAGATGTTCCAGAACCCCCAACGTTTTAATTTATCAGACTGGTAATCTCCGTTGTCAGGGCTATTATACATGGCATCATCCATATTCCAAACTAAAGAGCCAGAGTACCCTTCTCTCATTGCTTGTATTAAAGCATCTGCCATATCTATACCGTAAAATGCTTTGTAAATCATCATATTAGAATCTTCACCAGCGTACGGGTCATTAGCAATTGCTTCTTCGTTTTCTAACTTTAATTGTGCATCAACTTCTGTGTATTTAAAACCTATTTCACCTAAAACAATACGCTTGTCTGCAGGAGTTTCTTTTTTATAAGCTCTAAGCATTTGAGCAAATTCTCCATTACGAATTAATTGCTGTTGTGGGTATACGTGAATGTCATACAAACCAACATTATCTCCTAAATCTGCTTCCGTTTTTGTAAACCAATCTGTCTGGCTAGCCGTGTTAAAAACTGCAATATCTGGCCCCATAACTTTTAAATCTGCCAAGCTGTATTTTTTCATTTCTTCTAAATACGCTAGTTGTACATTTTTCCAAATATTGTAATCCCCTTTTGTACTAGACCAGTCGCCATTTGGCTCATTAATAATATTTATGGTCTTAATATTTGTATACCCTTTTTCATTTATTAAATGATTTAAGAATTTCACAGAGTTTTGAATCCAACCCATATCTATAGTGCTAATGTCATCAGTAGAACTATGTCCCCATTCACCAAACGTAATTTCTATATTGCGGTCTTTTGCGTAGTCTAACATTTTAAAAAGTGAAACCGTTTTTGTTGTCTCGTCATACGTACCATTATTGTCATAAGACCACGCAGGATTTGTTACTATTCTTAAAAACGGAGGGCGCATAAAATCTATACGATTAAATAAAGTGTTCCAATCCGCATCGCTAAGTGTTTCTGTTCCTAGCCAAGTTGGTGTCATTTCATAACCTCCCCATTGTGCACCGTTACCCACAAAGTCTGTAGAAACCAATTCTTCTGTAATTACTACTTCTCTATTTTTTTCTAGAGAAGTAAATGCCGGTTCTTCATCGTCACAACTTGCGGCAATAAGTAACATTGGTAATACAGCGGCGAATATATTTTTTACTGTCATTTTTTTGTTTTTTTTAATTCGATAAAAGAACTATTGTTTGTCTAAATTAATCTCGTATTGATACGCCCAACACATGTAATTATCATAGTTTCCGTAGCTCCAATTAGGCTCTAGTTCTCTGTAAGCAAGTGTAAACTGAAGTGTAATTCCTGTGTCTGTAGCTAACATTTTAGCTTCTGAGGTAAGATCGTCTTTAGAAGTGCCTATGTACATTGTATTTGTGGCTAAATCTATCTCAAAGTAAGATTCGCCAGCAGGTAGCAAATGTCTAAGCTTGGCATTTAAGTCTACATCCGCATCTACGTGGTTGTAATCTCCGTATACGCCATCGGCGCCAGCGTTATTTGTTATTTTTCCATTAGGTCTGTCACCATTATAGCCTTCGTTTACAATAACAATTTCGTTATCAAATTCTAAATTAGCACTTGTAAAATCATCGCTAATATTTTTGCTGTAATCACTACCGTACTCTTGGTTTACATAGATTAGAGATGATGGGTTAGAGTAGGTGCCATCTAAATCAGATTTTACTAGAATTTTTATGGTCCAGCTTGCATTTTCTCCAGTTTCTGAAGTAACATTTATAGTAGTCGTATTTGCTGTTGAAAAATCTAAAGCGCTACCAACACTAGTATCAGCTGTTGCAGCGTAAGACAAGTCTAAGCCAGTAAGTTCTATGGCTGCTAAATTTGCGCCATTATCTAAAATAGTAACTGTAATTTCTTTAGTGTCGCCATCTATTTGCGTATCACCATCTTGGTCTTTAACGGTTAGGCCTGTAATACTATTACCTGTTTGTAACACACGCTCTTTAGTCAACGTATACCAAGTTGAATTGGACATATGCGCTAATTCCTCATAACTCCAATCGGTATCTGTCCAGCTAAAGTTATCTGCTAAATAAGGAACTTCTGTTTTTAGTGTAACCTCATTAGTTGTAGTAAGTAATTCTAGGTCTAGTTCGTATTCAACTTTATTAGCGTCAGTAATAATTACCTTGTTGCGTTCAAAATCTCGTAACCAAGTACCATTACCTGTTGGTATTTTTCTGAATCTAGAATTAAAATCCCAACCTTTACTAGCATCGGTATAACTACCAAAAGCACCATCGTCACCAGCGTTATGTTCATACGTGCCAAAAGGATTCCCTTTAGCATCTGCGCCTTCTACAGTAAAAATAATTTCGTTGTCTAACTCAGGGTTTAATTCTGGTAAATAATCTGTAATCTGAACATATTTTTCCCATCCCCAGCTTTCCCAGGTAAACATATCGCAATACATACGTATATCACCAATATACCAAGTGCCTTCTAAATCAGATTTAAAAGGTAATAAAGAAACCTCCCAGTTTAAGCTTTCTCCTGCGCCAGAGGCAACAGCAATTGTAGCTGTACCGCTGCTTAAATCTAAGGTTGTACCTTTCTCATTTGCAGAGCTAGCTCCGTATGAAAACGCGATGTTTTTAATTTCCACATTTGCTAAGTCAGCTATGTTCTCTACTTTGGCATAGATTTTAATTTTTGCATCGTCAAAATTACGTTCTATAATAGCTGTGCCTATTTGGCCTTCGACTAAAATAGAAACCACATTGCGTTCTTTTTGCCAATCTGTGCCCTCTACATCTTCAAGAGGGTTTTCTGTACAAGCAACAAAAAACAATGCCAGTACTATAAAGTATATGTTATATAATTTTTTCATTATGCTTTAGTTTAGTTGATGTTTGGGTTTAAATCTATCTCACGTTGTGGAATTGGATAAAAAGCTACTGCATCTGGAGATAAGCCAGCTGCTTTTGTAACATTACTTTGTACCGTGTTTGTGCGTCTAAGATCCCATAGTCGATCTCCTTCGTAAGCAAGTTCTCTTTGGCGTTCTGCTACAATTAGTTTTCTAAAATCGGCTTTAGACAAACCTCCAATACTAGCTAATTCTGTAGCATTGGCTCTATTTCTAATTTGGTTGTATTGTACTAAGCCATCTGCATTTGCAGTAGCTTCTGCATATACTAATTGTATGTCTGAGTAGCGAATTAAATACGGTCTTGTGCTTGTTTTGTCACCCTCGAACTTAGGATCTATATATTTTCTAGTGAAAGGATAAATTACCGTGCCATCTGCAACAGAGCCAATAGCGGTACCACTTTGATCATATACTTCAGAAACAAACAAATCTGTTTTACGTTTGTCTGCAGTTTCATAAGACGCAAATAATTTATCTGAAGTTTGAAAAACGCTCCACCCATCGTGTGTTGGAGAAAAAGTATCATCTGTATTTTTTAGATATACTGTAGCGCCATCTATATAAGGAATAAAGTATTTAGATAATTTAGAATAATCGCCCTCTTGCGTACCAGACCTATCTAATGATAAAATAAAAATATGTTCCGGACCGTCAGGAGTATCAACATTGTAAATGTTTTGAAGATCCATATCGTGACTATATTCACCTTGATTATTTAAAACCATACCAGCATATTCTGCAGATTTAGCATATAAATTATCTACACTTTCTGTAATGGTATTATACTTAGGAACCCCACTTTCTTTTGCAGAAGCAGCAAATAAATATACTTTAGAAAGTAATGCCTGTGCAGCAACTTTATCTGCACGACCTGCAACTCTGTTTACTTCTAAATTGTCTATCGCTCTAGTTAAATCTTCAATTAAAAAAGCATAAACCTCCTGCATATCTGCAGGTAGTGTAGCTGTTGTTTCATCTAACTTGTCAATTAAAGATTTTTGTAATGGCGCTAAACCAAATGCTTTTACGGCATTAAAATGGTTATAAGCCCTTAAGAATAAGGCCTCACCTAAAATGCGTTTTTCGTCTTCTGGATTAAACCCTTTGCCTTCTATGTTTTCTATAACAGCATTGGCACGATTTACAGCAATATAAATGGATCTGTAATATTGTGTTAGTAATTGGTTTTGAGCAGTAACCTCCCAGTTTGCAAATGCTTGCGCATCTGCACCTTCGTCTGCCTTTACATTACAGTTGTCTGATGCTAATTCTGTAAAGTAATATGTTACAGGAGCATAACTAACAAGTGTAAGTGCGTCATAAGCATATAAAATAGATGCTTCTGCGTCTTCTATAGTTTTATAGAAGTTTTCATCGGAATAAAAACCAGTAGGTTCTACATCTAGACTTTCGCAAGAAGTAACACCTGCAACAAGAGCGAGCGCTACTATTAATTTTTTAAAGTGCTTCATTTTCAATTCGTTTATTATTGTAAATGTTTTCATTTTAACTGAATTTAAAAGGTTAGTTCTACGCCTAAAGTCCAGTTTCTTAACTTAGGATAACCACCCCAATAAATACCGTCTCCGCCTAATTCAGGATCATAACCCTTAAAATCTGTTATGGTGAATAGGTTGGTTCCGTTCATAAAAATTCTACCTTTTTTAAACCAAGCCGTTTTTAAATCTTTTATGTTGTAACCAATAGATACGTTTTGTAGGCGTACAAAGCTTCCTTTTTCTATAAAGTAGTCCGACATATAAAGTGTACGACCATCTCTTAAACTAGGATAGTTGTTGGTATTGTTATCCTGTGTCCAACGTAAAGGTGTGTTGCTAGGCTCGCTAAATGCTTTGGTGTTAAAAATATCTTGACCAAAACTACCGTTAAAGAAAAGCGAAAAGTCAAAGTTTTTGTAGCGACCATTAAGATTTAAACTTGCCGTAAAATCTGGATTAGGATTTCCAATTATTGCACGGTCATCTTCATCTATAACTCCGTCTTCGTTTAAATCTACATATTTAAACTCTCCTGGTTGTGCTAAATCTCCGTTTAAGCCGGCAGCTAAACCTTCGGCTTCAGACTGTACAATACCATCTACTTTATAACCGTAGAACACATTTATTGGTTGCCCAATAGCTAAGATGTTTGGTATAGAGCGGAAAGCTTCAACTTGATTTCCAGAAAATTCATATTTAACCCCAGTTAGAGCATCAGTATTTAAACCAGATGACACAGCGTCTCCTAGGCTAACTACTTTGTTTTTGTTTCTAGAGAAAATGAACATTCCGTTTAGCCCCCAATCTTCCTTATTAACCATAGTGCCATCTAAAGTTACTTCTACCCCTTGGTTTTCTATTTCACCATCATTAACCCACATTTTATCATAAGAAGAAGAAGGAGAAAGTAAACGCTCACGTAATAAATCTGATGTATGTTTTTTGTAGTAATCTGCAGTAACTTTTAATCTGTTGTTAAAAAAAGCAAAGTCGGCACCAATATTAAACTGTTCTGTAGTTTCCCATTTTAAATCTGGGTTAGGAATACCGCCCCAGGTTTTTTTGCCACTTTGACTATCTTGACCCACTACATAACCAGGACCAATTGTTGTTTGCCAACGACCGTTTACATAGTATTGGTCTTGTCCATATCTACTATTAATTAAGTATGGAGAAATACCTTGATTACCAGATATACCGTAACTAGCACGTAGTTTAAATTCGTCAAAAATATTTAGGTTGTCTATAAAATCTTCTTTGTGTAGTTTCCAAGCTAACGCACCAGAAGGGAACATAGCCCATTGGTTGTTTTCTCCAAATTTAGAAGAACCGTCTGTACGTATGGTAAATGTTGCTAAGTACTTATCATCATAACCATAGTTTAAACGACCAATACCAGAGTACATAACAGTTTCAGACAGGCTATTGGCTACAGATTGCTTTTCTGGGTTACCAGCAGCAAGGTTGCCATTGCCTAAAGATTCGTTTAAAAAATCATACGCTTTTAAGTCAGACGTCCTAGCCTCGTACCCTTGGTAAGAGAAACCAGCCATAGCTGTAAAATCGTGCTTGTCTTTATACGTATCATTATACGTTAAAAAAGTTTCTGCAACAGTTTCGCTATTCTCCCAATTGTTAATGCCACCAGAACCGTTATTAAACGTACCGTCTTCTGTGTAAATTTTCGGATTGTAATAATCTGTTATAGAACGACCGTATTTGTGGTTAACCTGAGTTTTTAATTTTAAAGTTTTTGTAAAATCAATCTCTATAAAAGCAGAACCTATAAAATCTAAAAATTTATTTTTATTAGTTCTGTTTTCTACTAAAGCTATAGGATGAGAATAATCTTGAGAACCCGCTAAAAAGTAGTCGTTAAGTGGGTTGCCTTCTTGGTAAATAGGAAAAATAGGATTACGCCAGTAGGCTAAATCATTATTGTTGTTTTGGTTTCCTTTAGAGTAGATAACATTAGCACCAACGGTAACTTTATCATTATAAATTTTATGAATTACATTTAAGTTAATGTTTAGTTTTTCATAATCATTATTAATGTAAACACCTTCATTAGTATAATATGTAGTACTTAAGCTAAACTGTGTGCGGTCTGTTTGGCTACGTATAGCAACGTTAGTGTTGTTAGATACAGGATCACGAAAAACAGCATCATCCCAACGAGTATTGTATTTCCAATCTCCGCTTTTAAGTTCACCTACAGATGGGTAATACACGCCATTTGCATCTTTAGCACCAATGTAAATTGGAGTAAAGCCACCGTTAGTTCTGCTCTCGTTACTTAGTTCTGCCATTAACACAGGATCTCTCCAAAGGTTAAGATCAGATGTAAAACTAGAATAAGTATTCTGCTGAGAAACGGTAACTTCTGTGGTGTGTTTAGCGCCTTTTTTTGTTGTAATCATAATTACACCATTGGCACCTCTAGAACCGTAAATTGCAGAAGCAGAAGCATCTTTAAGTACTTCCATAGAAGCAATATCTTGTGGAGATATTTGTTTTAAATCTCCAGCGTAGCCAATAGGGAAACCATCTACCACAACAAGCGGGTCATTACCACCGCGTAGAGAGCTACCACCTCTAATTCTTATAACTGCGCCAGCTCCAGGATTATCAGAGGGGGTAGTTACTTGTACACCAGCAACCTGTCCTTGTAATAAACCGTCAATAGAATTGGCAGGTTTAGAGGGTATGTTGTCCATTTCTACAGAAGTAACAGAGCCAGTAATATCACTCTTTTTAACAGAGCCATAACCAACCACAACAACTTCAGATAATTGTTGTAAGTCTTCTTCTAAAAGAATAGTTACAATCTTGTTTTCTGGTATCGAAATCGTTTTAGTAACAAAGCCAATGTAAGAAACTACAAGTAGATCTTGAGTGCTGTTAACATCAATAGAAAAGTTTCCGTCAAAATCTGTTGTTACACCATTTGTAGTAGAACCTTTTTCCATAATGGTGACACCAAGTAAAGGAACTCCGTTGTTAGATTTTACTGTTCCGGTTACGTTAATTTGTGCAACTCCAGAGAAGCCAAAAATTAAGAAAACAATAAAAATTATGCTTTTTTGAAATTCATATTTCATTAGTTCATAAGTTTAATTAGTTAGTAATTAAGTTGTTTACAAAAGAATAACATATCGTTAACAATAATTTTGTAAATGATGTCAAATAATGATACTTATATGAATTTAGGTGATAAAATGTCATATTTTTATAAAATATTAGTGTCTGTTGTAGTGTTTTTTTAAGTTATTTTTATTTAATTTGATAATAATTGTAGCTTTTTATTTACAATTTAATATAATTAGGACGTAATTTTGATTAAATACCTTATGATACTATTATGAACAAAGAAGCGCGTATTTTAAGGGAATTAGTGCCTATATCTGAAGATGATTTCTTTATTGTATTAAATCATCATTCGGCTAAGTTCGATTTTCCCATACATTTTCATCCCGAACTAGAGCTTAACCTGGTATTAAATTCATCAGGGAAAAGAATTATTGGTGACTCTATACAGGAGTATAAAAATTGCGATTTGGTATTGGTAGGGTCCAATACGCCGCATGCGTGGACAGGAGTAGATGAAAACACGGAAGCACATGTTGTAACAGTGCAGTTTCATGAGAAGTTTTTATCCGAGTTGGCATTAAACAGAAAGCTAATGTTATCTATTAGGGGCCTTTTAGAAAAGTCTAAAAGAGGTATTTTATTTTCTAAAGAAACTTTAGCTGTGTTAAAACCTAAAATATTGCGTTTGTCCGAGTCTCAAGATTTTGACTCGTTGCTTAACTTTTTGTCAATACTTTATGATTTGTCTATTGCCCGCAATACAAAAATGCTGGCATCTCATTCATACGTAGATTATTATACCATACATAAAAGCAGAAGAATAGAAAAAGTAAACAATTATATTAAAGAGAATTTGCACCAGAAAATACTTTTGAAAGATGTAGCGGGTTTGGTTAATATGTCTGAGTCTGCCTTTAGTCACTTTTTTAAAAAAAGCACAAATTCTTCATTCTCTGACTATGTTAGTGATTTACGTTTAGGGCACGCAGCAAGGTTGCTTATAGAAACAGAACGTTCTATAAACGAAATTTGTTTTGATAGTGGGTTTAATAATATATCTAACTTTAATAGAACTTTTAAACGAAAAATGGGGTACACGCCAAGCCATTTTAGAGATCAACAGAAGTTGATAACTAAGCATTAGTTTTTAAAGCCTTCTTTAATTTTTTTATATGCAATTTGTAGTTGTGCATCTACAGTTTTTTCAGAGATATCTAACTGTTTTGCAATCTCTTTATATTTTAAATTTTCTTGTTTACTAAGTCTTAAAATTTCTTGACATCTAGGGGGTAAAGACTTTACTATGGCCATCAGTTTTACGAGTCTTTTGTTAGATTCTTCAATGTCTTCAATTAAGTACTCCTGGAGAGCAAGTACCTTAAATTCATCAACAAAAGAGTTGTGCTTTTTATGTATTCTGTATTGGTTTATGTAATTATTGTACGCTATTTTATATAAATAACTTTTAGGAGAGACATTTTTTTTAAGCTTTTTTCTTTCCTCCCAAATAGTAACAAAAGATTGCTGCACTATATCTTCTGCGTCTGTATAATCCTTAGTAAAGGTTGTGATATATGCCAACAACGGTTTATAATAGCGCTTAAAGAATAGTTTAAAAGCGTTACTGTCACCATTGTAAATTGCAGATGCTAGCGATATATCAGTCATAAATTATTGCGAAAAAAGCACTTTTTTAAGTGAATATAAATCAATTGTGAAAAAATAAATAAATTTATGTTAGGGGATTATTATCTTTTTCTCGTATTGGCAATATAAAGCTAATATTTAAGGTGTTTTGGAAGAACTTATACAAAAATTTATAGATAACACAATTTCTAAAGAGGAATTAGACCTACTTAAAAAATGGTCAAGTGAACCAGAAAACAATGCCTTGTTGCAAAAATACACCAAGGATGAATATAATTTAAATTTAGCGCTTCAGGATGTAGATTTAGACTTGTCCCTAGAAAGTGTATTGCAAAAAATAAATAATGAAGAAAAACCAACAAAGCGTATCTGGCCAAATGTATTAAAGTATGCAGCAGTAGCTTTATTATTTGTTAGTGCAACTTATGGAGCCTATATGTTTAGTTTGTTTAATACAGAAGAAGATTTAAAAAGCGAAATAACATTAGAGTTAAATGATGGAACCATTAAGCCTCTTAATATAAGTGAAAAAATATTTTTTAATGTAGCTAAAGATAAAAGTAAGGTACAACAAGAATATACTAAACTCGTATATGAAAATAATGAGCAAGAGGGGGAAGCGCTAGTTTACAATAAGTTAAGTGTTCCTTACGGTGAACGTTTTCAGGTGTTATTATCAGACGGTACTTCTGTTTTTTTAAATGCGGGTAGCTCATTAAAATATCCTGTGGCTTTTAATGACCCAAAAAGCAGAAAAGTGTACTTAAGCGGAGAAGCGTATTTTTCTGTTGCTAAAAATAAACAAAAACCATTTTTTGTAGAGAGTGAAAACATAAATGTAAGTGTGTTAGGTACAAAATTTAATATGTCTACTTACGCTAATGAAAACAATAACTCTGTTGTACTGCAAGAAGGTAGTGTTAAGGTTAAAACAAACAACACGTTAGTAAAAGACTCTTTGTTGTTAGTGCCTGGAAAACAAGTAAAACTTGTAGATGATAAATTACTAACCGAAGATGTAAATGTAAATAAGCATATTGCTTGGGTAGACGGTAGTTTACTTTTTATAAATGATAAGTTTCAGAATATTATTCTAGAATTAGAAAGACACTATAATGTTACAATTATTAATAAAAACAATGCACTTAATAGTATTAGGTATACTGCCTCTTTTAAAAAGGGAGAAGCATTAGATAATATTTTAGAGCTATTTAAAGAAAACACAAATTTTGAATTTATAATTAAAAACAATGTAGTAACTATAAATGAACATAGAATGAAATAGAAAAACGAAAAAAAACGGGAAATGCGCCAACATTCCCCGAATAGTTAAAATGTCGATTAAATAAGCTGAATCACCAACCTAAAATCATGTAAAAATATGAAAAAAAATGATGGAAAAATGCCCAATAATTGGGTGTTTATGAAGATAGACCTAAAAATGAAGCTCTCCTTTTTACTTTTTGTTACCGTAATGTTTCAAATGCTTGCTAGTGAAGGCTACTCGCAAAAAACAAAAGTTACGCTAGACCTCGAAAATGTTAATCTATTTGACGCCCTACAAGAAATTGAGGCTAAAACAGGATTAAGTTTCTTTTTTAAAAATACAGACGTTAATTTAAATAGTAGAGTAACTATAAAAGTTAATGATAAAAAAATAGGACCAACCTTAGAAGATTTATTTAGAGGTTCTGGCACCATTTTTAAGATGAAAAATAATCAAATCATTTTATTGAATAGCGCTAGAAAATCTATCGATATAAAAGATAAATTAGAGATTGTTTCTCAGCAATTTGAAGTAAAAGGAAAAATCGTTGATAATAATGGGGTTCCTCTTTTAGGAGCTACAATAGTAGTAAAGGGAACAGGTAGAGGCGTTTCTGCAGATGGAAATGGAAAATATACCATAGTAGCAAACAATGCTAATGATGTTCTGTTGTTCTCTTATATTGGTTTTGAGGATTTTGAAACACCTATTGATAATAGATCTACTATAAATGTGACTTTAAAAGAGTCGGTAGAAAAGATGGAAGAAGTAGTTTTAATTGGCTACGGTAAAGTAAAAAAAGAAAATTTAACAGGGTCTGTTTCAACAGTAGACGTAAAAAACATTGTAAACCAAGCGCCAACAATAAACTTAGACAATGCTTTGCAAGGACAAGTTGCAGGGGTTTATGTTTCTAGTTCATCGGGTCAGCCAGGTGCAGCAGCAAGAATTAGAATAAGGGGAACAACTTCGTTGTTGGGTTCTAATCAGCCTTTATATGTTATAGACGGTATACCAGTAGTGCCAAATAGTAATATACCAGCTGGTGGTACAGAAGGAAGCAACCTTGGGAACGAGTTAGCTCAAGAGGGTTTAAGCACACCAATTGGTAATATAAATACGGCAGATATAGAATCTATTAGTATATTAAAGGATGCTTCGGCTGCAGCTATTTATGGTTCTAGAGCAGCAAATGGAGTTATTATAATTAATACAAAACAAGGTACATATTCTGGAAAAACGAAGTTTGATGCCAGTGTTTCTTTTAGTAGTCAAAATGCACAAACATTAGATGTATTAAACACAGCGCAGTTTAAAGATTTATGGACACAGGCAGTGACAAATGGAACTAGAGATGATGCCTTTGCTCGTAATGTTTTGGATGGTTCTTACTTTGGAGATGCAGATACGGATTGGGAGAAAGAAGTTGGTAGAGGCACACCGTTAGCTACTGCTTATAATCTGAATGTATACGGAGGATCCAAAACTACTAGATATAGTGCGTCTTTGGGTGTTAATACACAAGATGGTGTTTATGATAATGCGGGGTTTGATAAGTATACATTTAACACCAACTTAGACACTAAAATTAATGACCGCTGGTCTTTTGGAACAAAATTAAATGTTTCATCTACCGACCAAGAATCTGTAGATGGTGGTTTAACACAATTAATTTATAATTTTAGGCCAGACTTACCAGTTTTCGATGAGGATGGAAATTACTCATTTTCAAGTCAATTTAACTCAGAGAATCCTGTAGCCCGTTCAAAAGCCACAAGTGCAAACAAGACATTACTTGTATTAGGTTCTATTTATACACAAATAGAATTGGCAAAGGGTTTAAGTTTTAAAACTCTTTTCTCTCTTAATTATAACAGTGGAAACCAAACTAGTTTTTATCCATTATATACAGCAGTAGGTGGTTGGAGTAGATTGGCAGGTGAAGGTGATGGTTATGCTCAAGAAAGTAGAAGTAGGTATACAAATACACTTTTTCAAAATACATTAACATACGAAGCCTTTTTTGGTAAACATAATTTAAATACTGTGTTGGGAGCTTCTTTTGAGAAAAGTAAATCTTCGAATATAAAAGGTTGGGGAGAAGGTTTTTTTAATGATATTTTAACCAATATTAATAGTGCAACAGTTTATACGGATGCTTCTTCTTATGAAACTGGTTCTGGTTTAGAGTCTTATTTTGGACGTGTAAACTACGATTTTGATAATAAGTATTTACTAACGGTATCAGCAAGGGTAGATGGTTCTTCTAAATTTGCGAAAGATAATCAATATGCATTTTTTCCTGCAGCGGCATTAGCTTGGAGAATCTCTGGGGAACCTTTCTTAAGAGATAGTAAGGTTGTGGATGAGCTAAAACTAAGAGCTAGTATGGGTAAAACTGGTCAGCAAGATTTTGGAGATTACGCTTGGAGAACATTGTATGAAACCGAAGATTATGGGCCAGATCCTTCTGTTATATTAACACAATTAGGAAATGATAAGTTAAAGTGGGAAACTACAGATCAGTTAGATTTAGGTTTAGATTTTTCTTTATTTGAATCTCGTTTTTCTGGAACACTGGGTTATTATACAAAAGATACCAAGGACGCATTATTTACAGCTATAACTCCTGGTAATACGGGAACAAATAGAGTAATAGCAAATATTGGAGATACAAGAAATGAAGGGTATGAACTAGAGTTAAAAGCAAGTATTATAAGAAAAAAAGACTTTAAATGGAATTTGTCTTTTAATATAAGCAAAAACAAAAATTCACTTACTAAAATATCAGATGATTTTAGGGATGAAGAAGGTTTCTTAACTGGTTTTCCGGGAGGAGGTAGACTTAAAGAAGGGAGCCCAATAGGACTTATTTATGGGTATGCTGCAGATGGTCTTTTTCAAGAGCAATCAGAAATTGATGCTCTAAATTCAGGTTCAGAAACAGGAGTTTATCAAAATAGCTTAACAGCTCCAGGAGATATTAAATTTCTAGATATTAGCGGTCCAGACGGTGTTCCGGATGGTAGAATTACCAATCTAGACCAGCGTGTATTGGGAGATACACAACCAGACTTTTTTGGAGGTGTTAACAACACATTTAATTATAAAGGTTTTTCATTATCTACATTTTTTACTTTTTCTATTGGTAACGATTTAGATGCTTTTGGCTTAGCTAGGGGTACTAATTTTGCAAGTACTTTTATAGGTGAAAATAAAATAAACACTGTTTTAAATGCTTGGACTCCAGAGAATACAAACACAGACATTCCAAGAGTAGTTTATTTTGATCCTAATAATAATGATAGAGTTTCTAGTCATTATGTGTATGATGCTTCTTACTTAAGATTAAAAACGGTGAATCTTAGTTACAATTTTTCTAAGCATTTAATAGATCAATTAAAAGGTATAGATCGTGTATCTGTTTATGTAACTGCGCAAAATTTGTTTACAATTACAAATTACCCTGGAGCAGATCCAGAGGCTTCAAATTTGTATAATAATGACATTAGTGCGGGTAGAGATAATAATCGTTTTCCTATTTCTAAGGTTTTAACAACAGGGGTAAAAATAGGATTCTAAAAATATACAGCTATGAAAAAAATAATAATATATATATCAATACTTTCTTTAATAACATCTTGTGAGCTAACAGATGTTTTAGATAATGACCCTCCAAACAATTTAGTGGCAGAGAACGTTGTGCAGAACGAGACAGATGCAAAAGCATTGCTTAATGGAGTGTATACAACTATAACATCTCGTACAAATGCACTTTATTATATGTATACGGAGTTAATTCCTAGTGCAATGGTTGGTTCAATGAGTCAAACAGGAGGAGGTTCTATAAATGGTCAGTTTTCTGTTAACGATGTTCTATATGATAACTTTTACGTAAGAGATTTATGGCTTGTTTTTTATAAAGTTATAGATGCCTCTAACAACTCAATAGTATTAACTTCTCAATTAACAGAAGATCAGATTTCTGCTTCAGTAAAAGAAGAAATTATCGGTGAAGCACATTTTTTACGTGCAATGGCAACTTTTGATGCTCTGCGTTACTTTGGTCAATTTTTTGATTCTAGTAGTAATTTGGGTGTAATTTTACGTACCGAGCCATCAAACTTTGTAACAAGAAATAAGAAAAGAAGCACTGTAGAAGAAACATATGCTCAAATTTTATCAGATATTGAAGTAGCTTTAGAAAAAGCTCCAGATTACTCAGTATCATATAGAGGGTCTAAAACTGCAGCAAAGGCATTAAAAGCAAAGGTATTATTGTATCAAGGTAAATATGCAGAGGCAGCTGCTGTCGCAGATGAGGTTATAACTGATGGTTTTGTTAGTTTAGAGCCAACTTTTGAAGCAGCTTTCTCAAATGGATTAAATTCTTCAGAAATGATTTTGATGACTTACAGAGATGAAAATTCTGATAGTGAAGACAACAACCGTAAGCGTTTTTATTTTGGTAGAGTAGCTAGTGGTTGGTTTACAGATTTAATAGAAGGAGACCCTAGGCAAGCACTTACTTATTCTGGTTCTAGTGTTTTAAAAACAAATAATACGGAGGCATTTAGGCCAACATATTTTATGCGCTTAGCAGAGATGTACTTAATAAAGGCGGAAGGCTTAGCCTTTAGTGGTGCTAGTTTAGAAGATAGTAGCGCTCCGCTAAATATTATTAGAAATAGAGCAACTATTGGAGATTCGCCAGCAACTACTATGGAAGAATTAAAAGATGATATTTTTAATGAAATAACGCGTGAACTAGCCTTTGAAAATGGAAGTGAATGGTTTGCAGCGATACGTTTTAATAAAATTATGACCTTAAAGCCAACAGTAACAAGCTCTAACCAATACATACTTCCTATTCCGGAAGAGGAGATTAATGGTAATGGGTCTATTACATTAGCAGACCAAAATCCTGGTTACGAATAACAAAAACTGAGTTAGTTTTTAAGTTTTTAATAGGGTTGCTTTTTGGTGGCCCTATTTAAAAACGCTTAAACTTTTCAATCCTTATTTACCACTGTATTTCAATAGCTATAGTGTACAATTTTATAAAAGAATATGTGCCTTAGTTAGCTATACAGTAACATAAAAACTATAATCTTATATAAAATGAAGAAAACAGTAAGCACAATTTTTGCTCTTTTGTTTGTGGGGGCTTTTACGCTCTGTGCACAACAAAAATTAAATTTGGAAGATCCAATACCAACAGATCCATCAGTTAAAGTGGGTGTGTTAAAAAACGGACTTACATACTATATAAAACAGAATGCAAAACCAGAGAACAAAGCAGAAATGCGTTTGGTACTTAATGCAGGTTCTATTTTAGAGGATGAAGACCAATTGGGTCTTGCTCACTTTATAGAGCATATGGCTTTTAATGGAACTAAAAATTTCGAAAAAAATAAACTGATAGACCATCTGCAAAATCTAGGAATTGAATTTGGAGCAGACTTAAATGCGCATACAAGTTTTGACGAGACAGTTTATAAATTATCTGTACCAACAGATAATAAAGAGGCTTTTGGGCTAAGTCTTCAAATACTAAGAGACTGGGCAGATGGCATTACATTTTCTGATGAAGAAATAGATAATGAGAGAGGTGTGGTTGCAGAAGAGTTGCGTTCTAGAAGTGGCGCAGGTTCTAGAATGTACTATAAATCTTTACCTATTTTAACTAATAATTCTAGATATGCAAATAGAGCTCCAATAGGTACATTAGATGTTATAATGAATTCTGAGTATAATGCTTTAAAACGTTTTTATAAAGATTGGTATAGGCCAGATTTAATGGCAATAGTAATGGTGGGTGATTTTAATTTAGAAGAAACTGAAGCTAAAATTAAGTCTATGTTTAGAACGCTTAAAGGTCCTAAAAAACCAAAAGAAAGAGTGTATTATAAAGTGCCATCAAATGCAGGGATTAAGGTATCTTCTCAGGCAGATAAAGAAGCTAGAGGAGTTACGGTATCTATTTACTACAAGCAAGAGAAAGAGCAAGAAGTAACTCTTAAAGACTTAAAGCAAGACTTATTGCAAAAAATGTATTCCGGAATGTTACGCCAAAGATTAGCAGAAATACCTATGGCGGGCAATGCTCCTTTTTTATCTGCAAAGGCAGGTATTGGTAAATTTTTAGGTAATATTGATAGTTACTATTTAAAAGCAGACCTTAAAGAAAAACAGATAGAAGAAGGCATAGAACGCTTGCTTGAAGAAAGCGAGAGAGTTCATAGGTTTGGCTTTACAACAACAGAGTTAGAAAGATATAAGACAAGGCTATTAAACAGTGTGTTTGCGGTGATAAAAGAAAAGGGTAAGGTCTCTTCAAAATTTTATCTGGAGCAGTACATAGATAACTTTACAGACAAAGTTTCAATTCCTAGTGAGACTTTTATATACAATTTTTATCAAAAAATATTCCCAACAATAAAAGTAGAGGACTTAAGTAAAGTTGCAGAAAAGTGGATTACGGAAGACAATATATCGGTAGTTATAAATGCTCCAGAAAAAGAAAATCTAATAGTGCCAGATACTAAGGCTATAACATCAGTTTTTAAAGCAGTTAAGAATAAAAAAATAAAACCTTATGTAGATACTTTAGGAGATGTTGTACTGCTTAAGAAGAAACCAAAAAAAGGAACTGTCGTTGCAACCGAATTTAATAAAGAATTAAATGTAACAACTTGGAAACTTGCTAATGGAGTTACTATTTTGGCTAAACCAACTACACTTCAGAATGATATGATTAGTATGACAGGTTTTAGGCCGGGAGGCAGTTCCACCTCTTCTGCAGAAGATTATGTGTCTGCTAGAAATGCAGGGGATATCGTAGGTTCTAGTGGAGTTAATGATATTTCTGCTATTAATTTAAATAAATTAATAGCAGGCAGAACAGTAAAGGTAACTCCTCGTATTAATTTTTATGACGAATTATTTTCGGGTAGTAGTTCTTCTGAAGACTTAGAGTTAATGTTGCAATTGTCTTACTTGTATTTTATAGCTCCAAATAAAGATGAAAGTGTTTTTAATTCTAGAAAATCTAGAATGTTAGCTCTTTATAAAGACCAAGATGTAAGTCCTGATGCTTATTTTGAAAAGAAAAAAGCTCAAATAATGACGCAGAATCATTTAAGAGGTGTTCCTTTTACAGAAGAACAGGTAAAAGAGGGTTTGCAATTTGATAAGGTTTTTGACTTTTATAAAGGTCGTTTAAAAAATGCTAATGACTTCACTTTTGTATTTGTAGGTAGTTTTGATTTGGAAGATTTAAAAAGTAATGTAATCCAATATTTAGGAAGCTTACCTTCTAATACAAATGAAAATAGTGATTGGGTAGATTTTGGATTAAGACGTCCTGAGGGAGTTATAAAAAAAACCTTTTATAAAGGGTCAGAGCAAAAGAGTAAAGTCGATATTAGCTTCACTGGAACATTAGATTTTTCTTTAAAAAAGCAAAAAAACATTATGCTTTTAGGCAAGGCTTTAAAGATTAAATTAACACAAGAGTTAAGAGAAAAAATGGCAGGTGTATATGGAGTTCAGGTATCTGGATTTGCAACAAATAAACCAAATAGCTGGTATAGATTAAATGTTAGATTTACATGTGCACCAAAAAATGTAGAAAAATTAAAGGACAAAGTTTATGAGGAGATTAATAAGATAAAAGCAAACGGAGTTTCTGAAATTGATTTACATAAAATAAAAGAAGCAGAAGTTGCTAATAATACATCTAATGCTAAGTATAATTCTTATTGGAGTTATAAACTAAAAAATGTTATTGAGTATAATCTTGATATGAGTGATATTTTAAATTTTAATGATGATATAAAAAAGTTAACATCTAAAGATTTTAAAGAAATAGCAAATACCTATTTTGATGAAGCTAATCTTGTAGAGCTAATTTTAATGCCAGAACAAAAAAAATAAAACCACCTTTTTCCCAAAAAAGAAAAGCCTCTTTGGAATTACTCTAAAGGGGCTTTTAATTTTTGAAAACTACTTTTTACAATAACCTGTTTTATGCATCGTTATGTAATTTGTAACCATATAAATGTAGCCCTTAGCTTACATTTATAATGTACCAAACAATATATGACTGATTCCCAATTTGAGAGGTGTAAACAATGCCTAAACCGGAAGAGAGCTGTTGATAATAAAGAAGGTATTTGCAATATAAAAGGTAAAAACTTAGATTTTGTTGGCGTTTGTTTTGATTATGATGAAGACCCTCAGGTTGTAGTAGGGACCACAAATAAAAGAGAAGCTATTAAACCAAATTTAGAAAGGGCTAAAATTGCTCAGGCACTTATTTGGGTAGTTATGGCGTTAGATGCTGCTTCAGCATTTTCATCTTACCTGCAGTATAACTTATTACTTTTGCTAAAAAATGAAGAATATGTATCAGATCTGGTATTAGATTCTAATGATAATAGAGAGCAAATAATTGCTCTTATGTACTTAGTTGCTTTTGTAGTGTCAATAGTTACCTTTTTACGATGGTTTAGAAGAGCGTATTATAATTTAAATATTAGGGTAAATTGTAGTCATTTTGAATGGTGGGCAGTAGGTGCTTGGTTTGTGCCAATTATTTCTTTATTTAGGCCGTATCAGATAATGAAAGAAATGGACTTAAAAACAACAAATCTTATAAATTCTAAAACAAATAACCAGGTAAAGAGTGATGTAACTGTTATTGGTTTGTGGTGGGCATTATGGATTATATCTAATTATATAGGGCAATATCTTTTTAAAATGGTTTCTAAAATACAAACTATAGATGGGTTTTTAAACAGTACTTTAGTAGAAATTATAAATTCTATTTTAGGTGTTGTATTGGCTGTTGTAACTGTAGTTACAATTAGATCTTATTCTAAAAAGGAAACAATGATTGATGAAATAGAGAATAGAGAAGCTAGGACTCTCAATTTGTAGAGCTATAAAACATATAAAAGCCCCTTTAGAAAACTCTAAAGGGGCTTTTGTTTGTAAAGCAATATGGTGGAGAATACCGGAGTCGAACCGGTGACCTCTTGCCTGCCAGGCAAGCGCTCTAGCCAGCTGAGCTAATCCCCCAAAAAGAGCTTAGTCTTTTTTAACGCTTAAAACCAATACAGGTACTGGTGCATAAAATTCAGATTTAGAAATGGTATTCTTTTCCCATAATTTTTTAAAAAAACCACGCTTTCTTCTAAAAACACAAAGCATATCAGGGTGTTTCGTTATAAAGTGCTCTAAAACACCGTGGTACGTAGTTACGTTTTCTGTAAGTGTCATTTTGGAGCTAATATCTAAAAGAGCGGTATCTACCCTTAAATCATCATCTGTATATCCAGGAGTTTTAACCAATAACAAGTTAACACTACTATTAAATTGTTTTTTAATGGTAATTAATGGGGTAAGTATTCTTTTGCGTTTTAAAATACCAGATTTAAACGCTGTAAGTATAGATGTTATAGGTTTAAAAACATATCCTTTTGGTACTATTAACGTAGGAATATCTGTTTTTTTAATAATTTTACCAGAGGTGTTGCCAAGGTAATTACTCTCGTTAACATCATTGCTTCTGGGAGCCATAATTATTAAGTCTATTCCTAAAAATTCTTTGTCAATTTTTTTAAGACCTTTTATAATATCACCCTGGTAGGTTGCAATTTTTATTTCAGTTCCTTTTTTATCAACCTTACTAATTATGTCTAATAATTGTTCTCTATTCTTTTTTTCAATTTTGTCTGTAACATTAGCTAAACTACCAGCTCCGGCAGAAATTACAGTAAAAACTTCCATAACATAAATGGTAGCATCAAAATTTTCAGCAAAATCTACTGCATATTGTAATGTTTCATAACTTTCTGTAGATGTCCCTATAGGAACCAATATATTCTTCATTTTTCTATACTAAGTTTAATTAGGTTATTATATGCACATTTTACCTTGGTTAAAGGTGTATTAAAAATACGGGTACATTTTATCAGTTGTATTTTATACTCTAAATTTACAATTTAATTTAGACCTCGAATGATTCGTTTAGCAAAAAAATTAGAAATAGATAAAATTATTGCTGTAATAAAGGCTTGTGCTGCTTTTATGATTAAAAATAGCATTTACCAATGGAACGAGCATTACCCAAGTAAACAAGCTTTTTTAAATGATATTGCACAAGGAGAACTTTATGTTTTAGAGATCGATGAAAGAGTTGTGGGAACCATTGTATTAACTACCCATATGGATAATGAGTATGTGCCTATAAAGTGGCTCACAAAAAATAACGCTAATCTGTACATACACAGATTATCTGTGCATCCAGAGCATCAAGGTAAAGGATATGCGCAAAAAATGATGAGCTTTGCAGAATCTTATGCAAAAGAAAGTAAGTTTGCTTCTGTTCGGTTAGATACGTTTAGTGCCAACAAGCGTAATGTGCGTTTTTACGAGGCTAGAGGTTATAAAAGACTGGGAGATATTTATTTTCCAAAGCAAAGTGAACAGCCTTTTCATTGTTACGAACTAGTTTTATAAAGTCACTTTTTTTTGAAAACAATTGTAAATTTTAGAAATATTAACAGACTTGCTATACCAGCTACCATTGCAGGTATATCTGAGCCATTGTTATCTATTACAGATGCGGCCATAGTGGGTAATATTCCAGAATACGGACTAGAATCTTTGGCGGCGGCAGGTATTGTGGGGTCTTTTTTATCTATGCTTATTTGGATATTAGGGCAAACTAGAAGTGCTATTTCTGCCATAATTTCTCAGTATTTAGGAGCTGGTCGTCTAGAAGAGGTTAAAGCACTACCAGTACAAGCTATTTTTTTTAATATTCTACTAAGTATTGTAATTCTATTGTCTACTGTTTTTGTTGTAGAAGAAATATTTGTGTTTTTAAAAGCAAAAGATAAAATTTTAGAGTTCTGCGTTTCCTACTACGGCATTAGAGTTTGGGGTTTTCCATTAACGTTATTTACGTTTGCGGTAATGGGTATTTTTAGAGGCTTGCAGAATACAAGTTGGCCAATGGTTATTGCTTTAATAGGTGCAGTTTTAAATATATTTTTAGATTATATTTTTGTGTATGGTGTAGAAGGTGTTTTGGAGCCAATGTATTTAGATGGTGCTGCCTGGGCAAGTTTACTATCACAAGGGGTAATGGCAATAATTGCGTTTTTCTTACTTCTTTTAAAAACGGATATTAGTTTAAAACTGCGTTTTCCGCTTCATCCAGAATTAGGGCGTTTGGTAATAATGAGTTTAAATTTATTTGTAAGAGCATTATCATTAAACATAGCATTAATATTAGCAGTACGCGAGGCTACAGATTTAGGAGATAGGTTTATTGGTGCGCATACCATAGCTATAAATGTATGGCTATTTTCGGCCTTTTTTATAGACGGTTATGGAGCGGCAGGCAATATTTTAGGAGGTAAGTTACTAGGTGCAAAAGACTACTCTAGTTTATGGAATTTGGCAAAAAAAATAGTACAGTACGGAGTAATAGTCAGTCTGGTATTAATGGTTTTAGGCTTTGTATTTTATCAACCTATAGGAAGAATTTTTTCTAACGAACAAGTGGCATTGGATACTTTTTACTCGGTTTTTTATATTATAATTTTAGGCTTACCTATAAATTCTATCGCTTTTGTTTTTGATGGCTTATTTAAAGGTTTGGGAGAAATGAAATACTTGAGAAATACACTATTAGGAGCAACTTTTTTAGGCTTTGTACCTATGCTGTATTTGGGAAAACATTTAGGTTGGGGTTTTACAGGAATTTGGATTGCTTTTACGGTTTGGATGCTAATAAGAGGAGTAGCATTGGTGTTTAAATTTAACTCAAAGTTTCGTCCCTTCTTACAAAAAACGTAATTTTGATCTTAGGAAATTAATAACACCTTTATGGGCACAACTAGAACAAGTGGTAGTTTATATACCAGTATAGATAATAAAGTAGCAACAATAGAATTCGGTCATCCGGCTAGTAATTCTTTTGTAGCGGAATTGTTAGATCGGTTAACAAAAGAGATACAGAAATTATCTGTAGATACTAATGTTGCTGTAATTGTTTTAAAGTCCGAAGGTGAAAAAGCTTTTTGTGCAGGTGCTTCTTTTGATGAGTTAATGGAAGTAACAAACTTAGAAGAAGGACAACAATTTTTTAGTGGTTTTGCAAACGTTATTAATGCAATGCGGACGTGTAAAAAACTAATAGTAGGTCGTGTTCAAGGTAAAACTGTTGGGGGTGGTGTTGGTTTGGCAGCTGCGTGCGACTATGTTTTTGCTACAGAGGCAGCATCTATAAAATTATCTGAACTCTCTATCGGTATTGGTCCTTTTGTTATTGCACCAGCCGTAGAACGTAAAATAGGTAAAAGTGGTTTAGCAGAACTGTCCTTAGCGGCTACAGATTGGCAAAGTGCTTATTGGGCAAAAGACAAAGGTTTGTTTGCAAAAGTATTTGAGTCTAGTAAAGAAATGGATAAGGAAATTTCGATTTTCATAGAAAAATTAGCATCATACAACCCAGAGGCATTGCAAGAAATGAAAACTATATTGTGGAATGGAACAGAAAACTGGGATGCTTTACTAAGAGAGAGAGCAACAATTTCTGGTAAATTAGTTCTATCGGACTTTACAAAAAATGCATTATCAAAATATAGAAAATAAGCAGATATGAATAAGTTTAAAACTGAGATAAAATGGGGTTTTATCTTTTCTGGTTGTGCACTTTTATGGGCTTTGTTTGAGAAACAAATGGGATGGCACTCAGAGCTTATTAATAAACAATTAATGTATACAAACTTATTTGCTTTGGTAGCGATAGTTGTATTTGTGTTGGCTTTGTTAGATAAAAAAAAGAACGATTTTAAGGGTGAAATGACTTGGAAACAAGGATTTATTAGCGGTATTGTATTAAGTGCTGTTGTAGCTTTGTTAAGTCCGGCTACGCAGTACATAACGCAGGTTTATATTTCTCCAGAGTATTTTTCTAATATTGTAGCATACATTGTAGAGGCAGGTAGAATGAAAGAAGATAAGGCACTTGAGTTTTTTAATTTAAATAATTATATACGACAGGGCATATTTACAGCGTTATCTATGGGAGTAGTAACGGCAGCAATAGTTTCGTTTGCCTTAAAAAATAAAAAACAATAAAATTTTTAAACCATGGGAGGGGATTTAGTTTTTCCATTATTAGCATTATTTGTAGTAGCAGTTTACGTTTTTAACAGAGTTAAAAACAGTAAAAAATACAAGAGAAAGTAACTAGATTATTAGAGTTGTATGCTTGTGTTGTTATATGTCTTTCTGGGATACTCTATATAAAAGTTTATCCTAAAAGAAGAATGTTATTAGCACATCAAAATACCTTAAATTAACCTGTAGTATTTAATTCACCTTGCTTTTGGGCGGTGTTATTACAATGGGTGTAACTTGTGTGTATAAAAATATTTATTTTAACTAATTGATAATCAGTAAAATAATTAAAACACAAAAAACTTAACAATTTATTAATACACTTCTGTTGCAGTGTTAAAAGCGTAGAATATTATCTTTGCAACTTTCCGAATTTTAAATGTAATGTCTAAAAAGATTATTTCCATATTTTTCACTGTGCTTTTCGTTGCGTTTTTATCTGCGCCAACGATTATCAAGATGGTTAATGATTCTATAGATATTTCTATTTTTTATTCAATCTCTGAAGAAGAGGAAGGTCATAGTGCTAAAAAGTTTTTGACAGCAGATAATTTTTCAGATATAAATATTTCTTTAGTAGAAAAGAAAAACAAGCAAGGGTATTCTTTTAAAAAGTACCCAAGACCTCTTATAAACCTTGTTTCACCACCTCCCGATTTTTACATATTATAATTAGACTTTTTTGTGACTATACATTTCGGTGTAGTTGCTATTAATTTATTAACTCCTCTTGACAAAAAAAATAAGTCTAAGAGGACAATATTCTATTTAATATGTTTAAAAATTTAAAAAGCGACTTACCAGCGAGTATTGTCGTATTCTTTGTTGCATTACCTTTATGTTTAGGTATTGCATTAGCAAGTGGTGCACCTTTATTTGCAGGTGTAATTGCAGGTATCATTGGTGGTGTAGTTGTAGGTGCTTTAAGTGGCTCTAGAGTTGGAGTAAGTGGACCAGCTGCTGGTTTGGCAGCCATTGTTTTAACGGCAATTGGGACTTTAGGTAGTTATGAAAACTTTTTAGTTGCTGTTGTTTTAGGAGGTGTTATACAATTGGTTTTTGGAATTTTGAAAGCTGGTATTATTGGATATTATTTTCCTTCTTCTGTAATTAAAGGGATGCTAACAGGTATTGGTATCATTATTATTTTAAAGCAAATTCCACACTTTTTTGGTTATGATTCAGAACCAGAAGGGGCAGATAGCTTTGTGCAAGCAACAGGTGAGAATACATTTTCTGCTATTCTTAGTATTTTTGATAATATAGCTGTAGGGCCAACTGTTGTTGGGCTTATAAGTTTAGGTATATTATTATTATGGAGTAATGTTTTAATAAAAAAGGGGAAGATTTTTGAAGTTGTTCAAGGTCCTTTAGTAGCTGTAGCTGTAGGTATTATTTTTTATACCTTAACTAAAACTAACGATGTTTTTGGTGTTTCTGCTATACACTTAGTAAGTGTGCCTGTACCAGATAGTTTAGATTCTTTTATAGGTCAATTTAGTTTTCCTAATTTTTCAGCTATTACAAATCCACAGGTTTGGGTTATAGCATTTACAATTGCTTTAGTTGCAAGTTTAGAAACATTACTTTGTGTAGAAGCTACAGATAAGATAGATCCAGAAAAAAGCGTAACACCGACGAACAGAGAATTACTAGCTCAAGGTACTGGTAATATTATTTCTGGTTTAATAGGTGGTTTGCCTATTACCCAAGTTATTGTGCGTAGTTCTGCAAACATACAATCTAATGGAAAAACAAAAATGGCTGCAATTTTACACGGTTTTCTACTGTTAATCTCTGTTGTTCTTATTCCTACATTGTTAAATATGATTCCGTTATCTGTTTTAGCAGCAATTTTATTAATTGTAGGTTATAAGTTAGCAAAACCAGCATTGTTTTTTAAGATGTATAAGTTGGGTTGGAAACAGTCTATACCATTCTTTGTTACTGTAGGAGGTATTGTTTTTACAGATTTATTAGTAGGTATTGCTTTAGGATTAGCTGTAGGAGTTGTTGTTATACTTCTGAAAAGTTACCAGAATTCACATTTTCTTCATATTGAAGACAACAGTAACGGAAAGCATAAAATAAAAATGACACTTGCAGAAGAGGTTACCTTTTTTAATAAAGGAGCTATTTTAAAAGAATTAGATAGCTTGCCTAGAGATACTTATTTTGAATTTGATGTTACTAAAACAAGATATCTAGATTACGATATTATAGAGATTTTAGAAGATTTTGCATTTAAAGCAAAAGAAAGAAATATAGATATCAAATTAATTTCAAAAAGAGGAATAGTAGAAAATCCAGACAGTTTTATAGAGTTTTTCAAGTTAAGACCTAAATCTAATATTAGTTTAAGTTAAAACTTATGATAAAAAATAAATATAAAATTTTAGTACTATCAGATTTAAAAAAGACAACAGTTTCAACATTAAAAAGCACTGTTAATCTTGCTAAAATGATAGGCGGCGAAGTATCTTTTTTTTACGTAAAAAAACCTTCGGATGTAGTTCTTAGGGACAACCAACTGTCTGCGATGCGTTCTATTAATGAGCAATACAGTAGCACAGATAATATAATTAGTGCAATTGTAAAGCCAATTTCTAAGGTTACAGATGTAAAAATTAAGTATAGTTTTTCTTTTGGAAATATTAGGAACGAAATTGCAAAACAGATTGAAGAGCAAAAACCAGACATAATTGTTTTAGGTAAAAGAAAAGCTAAAATAGTGAATGTTATCGGTGACCATATTACAGATTTTGTTCTAAAAAATTACAAAGGCGTAATTATGATTGCGGCTAATGATGGAACGGTAGAGCCTATAAATGCCTTGTCTTTAGGGGTTTTAAGTGAAGGTGAAGAGCATTTAAGTTTTAAGTTTACAGAAGATTTAATGAAGCATAGTCAGCAACCAGTAACATCATTTTCTGTTGTAGAAAAAGGGAGTAAGCTGCAAGAGTCTGTAAACTCTAAAAATGCTGTTGAATATGTTTTTGAGCAAGGGGATAATACAATAAGCAATATATCTAAATATTTAGTAAAAAGTAATATTAATTTGTTGTGTGTAAATAGAGCCACAAATGGCATACGTAATGTAATAGATAAAACAAACGTATCATTACTATTATACGCAAACGCTTAATTACATATTACAGTAACATTTAAAAATAAAATATATGAAAGCACATACAAAAGAGACGCAGTCAACAATGACTCCAGAAAAATCTTTAGAATATTTAAAAGAAGGAAACGTAAGGTTTCAGAATAACTTAAAAGCAAACAGAAATTTATTAGAGCAAGTAAATGACACTAGTGATGGTCAGTTTCCTTTTGCAACTATTTTAAGTTGTATAGACTCTAGAGTATCATCAGAATTGGTTTTTGATCAAGGTTTGGGAGATATTTTCAGTGTACGTATTGCTGGTAACTTTGTAAACGAAGATATCTTAGGTAGTATGGAGTTTGGTTGTAAACTAGCTGGTACTAAGTTAATTGTTGTTTTAGGGCATACGAGCTGTGGAGCAATTAAAGGAGCCTGTGACAATGCAGAATTAGGAAACTTAACTGCAATGTTAGCTAAAATTAAGCCTGCTGTAAATGCAGTAACAGAGCCTAAAGAAGAAGATTTGCGTAATTCTAAAAACTTAGAGTTTGTAGATAATGTTGCTGCTAAAAACGTATTACTTACTATAGACAGAATTGTAGCAGAAAGCGAAGTTTTAGCCGAAATGCAAAGCAAAGGAGAAGTGAAGATTGTAGGTGCTATGTATGATATTAACTCTGGAGCTGTTAATTTTTATGAATAATAGTTATAAGAAAATACTAATGGTAGCATTAACCTTTGGGTTAATGCTGCCTAATTTGGTAAGAAGTCAGGATAGCGATTTTGGAAATTGGTTAATTTATATTGGGAACAAGAAAATAGACCAAAAATGGAATATTCATAACGAAGTACAATACAGAAATTATGATGCTATTGGTGATTTAGAGCAGTTGTTACTAAGAACCGGTTTAGGGTATACTTTTAATGAGGGTAAAAATAATGTATTGCTTGGTTATGGCTATATTTTATCTAAAAACTATATAGGAGACACCGATGATAAAGAGTCTGTAAATGAACACAGAATTTACCAGCAATTTACATCTAAACAAAGTATAGGAAGTGTTTCTTTAAATCATAGATATAGATTTGAGCAGCGTTTTGTAGAAAGCGATTTTAAAATGAGATTTCGTTATTTCTTAGGGTTAAATGTTCCCTTGTATGCTAAAGATGCAGCTAAAAAAAGTTATTACATTTCTGCTTATAACGAGATTTTCTTAAATACAGAAACTTCAATATTCGATAGAAATAGGTTGTATGGTGGTCTTGGTTACCATATAAATAAAAACATAAGAATAGAAGCTGGTTATATGAACCAGTTTTTTGAGACCACTAGTCGTGATCAATTTAACATAGTTACTTACGTAAACTTCTAAGAGTAAAGCACAAGATCTCTATCACAAGGTAAGTTAGATATAACAAAAGATATGGTTTTAGTCTTTTTTAGCTCTGATAGAGATTTTATCTATTGTTAAATAAAAACATCTGCCTTAAAATAATACCTTTGCAGTGCAAAAAAATAAGGTATGAGTAATATTAGAATAACAAAGCAGTTTAGTTTTGAAACCGGTCACGCATTATATGGCTATGATGGTAAATGTAGAAATGTACATGGACATAGTTATAAATTATCTGTTACCGTAATTGGTTCTCCTATTACAGATACTACCAACGTTAAATTAGGTATGGTCATTGATTTTAGCGATCTTAAAAAGATAGTTAAAGAAGAAATTGTAGATATATACGACCACGCTACTGTTTTTAACAAAAATACACCACACGTAGAGTTAGCGCACGAGTTAACACAAAGAGGGCATAGTGTAATATTAGCAGATTACCAGCCCACTAGTGAGAATATGGTGATAGATTTTGCGGCTAAAATTAAAGCAAGATTGCCAAAGAATATTAATCTACACTCGTTAAGACTGCAAGAAACAGATTCTTCTTTTGCAGAATGGTATGCATTAGACAACTAATTAAAATTATCTGTTTACGTATCTTTACAGGCAATGAAAAAAATTACAGTTCCAAAAGGCAAAAAAGTATACTTTGCAAGCGATAACCACTTGGGTGCGCCAACTATGGCAGAAAGCAAACCTAGAGAAAAAAAGTTTGTTGCTTGGTTAGACGAAATTAAAGAAGATGCTGCTGCAATTTTTTTGTTAGGAGATTTATTCGATTTTTGGTTCGAGTATAAAACTGTGGTTCCTAAAGGGTTTACAAGAACCTTAGGTAAGCTAGCAGAGCTTACAGATGCTGGCATACCGGTGTATTATTTTGTAGGTAATCATGATCTTTGGATGGATGGTTATTTTGAAGAAGAATTAAACATACCAGTATACCATACACCACAACAATTTTTATTTAATAATACGTCATTTTTTATAGGCCACGGAGATGGTTTAGGCCCACACGATAAAGGGTATAAAAGAATGAAAAAAGTATTTACAAATCCTGTTTCTAAGTGGTTTTATAGGTGGTTGCATCCAGATATTGGAGTATCATTAGCACAATATTTTTCTGTAAAAAATAAAGCAATTTCAGGTGATGATGATGTAAAGTTTTTAGGCGAAGACAAAGAGTGGTTGGTGCAATATGCAAAACGCAAATTAGAAACCAAACATTACGATTATTTTGTTTTTGGGCACCGTCATTTGCCAATGACCATAGACCTAAACGGAAAATCTACCTACATTAACCTTGGCGACTGGATTGGCTATTATACCTACGGAGTTTTTAACGGAGAACAATTAAGTTTAGAAAAACTAGAAAATTAATTTTCTAGCATCTTAAACTCTACCCTTCTATTTTCCATACGACCTTCTTCTGTAGTGTTATCTGCAACAGGTTTGCTGCTGCCGTATCCTATCCATTTTACACGGTTTTCATCAATTCCGCTATCAATTAAATAGCTAGCCACAGCTTTAGCACGTTGGTTACTAAGTTCCAAGTTTCGTTCTTTAGAGCCAACAGCATCAGTATGTCCGTAAATTTCTATAGTAAGCTTGCTATTATTGCGTAAAATTGTAGTTAATACATTTATTTCTTCTTCAGAAGCAGTTAGTAAATCAGCCTTATTAAACTCAAATAAAACATTTTTAAACGTATACACTTTATTGCGCTCTATTTTTGGCGTAGCATCTGCTTTTTGTGGAACAGTTTCGGCATATAAAGGAGGTAATTCTCGGTCTTTAGCTTCAACACTAACATCATCTATGTAGTAGTAAGAAAAGTCTTTTTCATTGCTATTAGAAATCTTTAACGTTTGGGTTCTAGCGTTGCTAGCAAAATTGCCAATGGTAAAATTAGTTTCGTATCCTTTAGCGGTAAAAGGAATGTAAACCTGCATCCAAATTTGTTTGCTTTTATATAAAATAGGGTCTACTTGTTGGTAGTGATCGTAAATTAAACCATTAATTTTAGATAATGTTTTACGAGTAACTAGTGTTTTGTTGCTATTTAGTATGGCAGAACCGGCAACAGGTTTATTTGTAAATAAGATGCTAAAATCTTCAATAGCTAAGGTTGCATGGTCTGCTAAACTAACATAAAAGGTAACAATATATTTTTTATCCTTTTCAAGAGGTTCCTCTAAGGTTCCCTGTATATATTCTCTATAATCTTTGTTAGAGTAAGTAAAAATGCCAGCGTAAGCAAAACCGCTACGGGCTATTTGTTTTCCATTATGGTTAAGAAAACCAACAGTTCTGCTGCAAGAGTTTAGGTAATCTGTTGTGCCTTGTAAAATAGACCAATTGGTTACGTTGTCTTTAAATTTACCAATATCTTCTGGGCAAATTTTAAAGTCTTCAAAACTAGAATTTTTTACTAAATTTTGCGAGTTACCATGGGTAATAGCAAGTAGTAATAAACATATAGAAAATAATGGTTTCATCTATTATATAGGTTGATAACTGCCTCTTTACCAATTTTGTGAATAAATTGCCAGTTTAGATCCTATATCAAACGTAAACATATGTAGTTTTATTTTGTTTAATGAGCAGAATATTTACGCTTCCTTTTCGTGCTCCTCTATATCTTTTGTAAGATCTAATTTTCTAAAACTAGGAGAAAATAGTGCCGTAGCGCCAACGGTAAGTAACGTCATTGTACCGCCAAAAACCACGGCCGTTACAGCGCCCATTAATTTAGCTGTTAGTCCACTTTCAAAAGCGCCAAGCTCGTTAGACGAGCCAACAAACATGGAGTTTACAGAGGCTACCCTACCCCGCATATGATCTGGTGTTTTTAATTGTAAAATAGTTTGTCTAATAATCATAGACACACCATCTACAGCACCACTAAAAAACAAGGCGGCTACGGACACCCAAAAATAGGTAGATAGTCCAAATACTATAATACAAACACCAAAGGCAAATATGGCAATCAATAATTTTTTACCTGCAAATTTGTGTAACGGAAAACGGGTAGATGTTAACATCATTAATGCGGCACCAACAGCAGGTGCAGCTCTTAAAACGCCAAAACCTTCGGATCCTACATGTAATATATCTTGAGCAAAAATAGGTAATAAGGCAACCGCGCCACCAAAAAGTACGGCAATCATATCTAAAGTTAACGCACCTAGAACTGCTTTAGTTTTAAAAACAAAGTCTAAACCTTCTTTTAAACTTTTAAAAATAGGCTCGCCAATTTTAGGATTAAGAATTGGTTTTTTAGGAATTTGCAATAAAGTAACTAACGCAAATAATGAAAATCCAAAAATTACGCACATAGACCAGTGAACACCAATCCAACTTATAAAAAAACCAGCTAAAGCAGGTCCTAGTACAGACGCCATTTGCCATGTTGTACTACTCCAAGTGGCAGCGTTTGGGTATATTTTTTTAGGCACAATTAAGGCAATTAAAGAAAATATAGTTGGACCTAAAAAAGCTCTTACCAAGCCACCTAAAAAAACCAAAAAGTAAGTAATGTATAAAATTGTTGTTGTGGGTGTTTTTGTTACCACAGATGGCAAGCTAATAACAAACAAGCCAAAACTAATTACAGAGAAACCTATAATGCATTTAATTAAAAGGTTTCTTTTCTCTTTTTGGTCTACTATGTGTCCGGCAAACAACGCCATAGAAACTGCTGGTATTACTTCCATAAGTCCAATAATTCCTAAAGAAAGTGGATCTTTAGTTAAAGAGTATACTTGCCATTCTATTACAATAAATTGCATAGACCAAGCAAATACCATAGCAAATCTAACCAGTAAAAAAGTATTAAACTCTTTGTAACGTAATGCTGCGTACGGATCCATTTTTATTTATTTGATGCAACAAAAGTATTATAAAAAATACAAAGCAGAGTGTATTAATTGTTACATATATCACTCAAAAAATCACCTATGTTTAATTGAAAAATAGTACCTTCTATCAAGTCATTTATGGCTGTTAATTCATTAACACTAACAGCTAAACTAACTTGTGGTACCGGGGTTTCTAAAAGTAGTGCTCTGCAAGAGCTCTTTTTAGAACAACACGTGCATGCAGCGCTAGAACTCATTGTGTTTTGTATGTGTTCTGCAAAACGCAATAATTCCTTTTGGGTAAGTAAAAAACCAGTATCTCTAAATACCACTTGTATTTTGCTACGGTAATTTTTTGTTTCTTTTTTCCAATGAAAGGCAATTCCAAAATCATTATAATATATAGCGTCTATGTCTCTCATAATTGTATAGATTAAAGAAGTTTTTTGTTATTTAATTTCTGAATAGTTTCTAGCACATCTTTAACTGCTATGGTCATACTTTTTGCAGAAATAGTTGCGCCAGAAATGGCATCTACATTTTCGCCATACACGGGTTTTTTAGTTGCAGATAAACCAATAAATTGTTTTAGCCAACGTTGCGCACCTATTTGTCTGCCGTGATCTTCTCTGTATATTAAAACTTTTGCTTTTTTAACACTGAAGTCTTTGTTTACAAATACAACATAATCAAATACTCTTTTCATACTGTTTGCTTGCCCAACATAGGCGTAACCAAGTAGTTCTTCACCTGTTTTAATTTTAAAAACATAATCTTTAGGCGGAATCTCATCACTAGAGATTCCGCTTAAACTAAAAGATTCTGTACCATAAGCAAAGCTTATTGCTGCATCTACTTTTTTTTGTAGTTTTTCTGGCAATTGGGGGGAATTAAAAGCCAGTAACAAAAATGTAAATGCTGTTATAAATAGTAGGGTTCTTTTATTTTTTAGATGCATTTTCTGTTGTTTTAGTTGATGCAAATTTTTGTATTAAAGCAAGGATTTCTTTTTCACTAGCATTTTTCTTTTCTAACTCGTAAAAATGCATAAACAGAGGTTTTTTATCAACAGATTTAACCAATTCTATTTCGCTATTTTTTGTGTATACTTTGTCCCAAGCAGATCTTACTTTTGCCCAAAATTTGTTATTGTTTTTCCACCAATCTTTTGCAGCCTTACATTGCTCATCTGGTACTCTAACGTACGTATTGTATCCTTTTTCTTGAGCTAAAAGCACATCTTCCTTGCCTGTTTCTCTTATAATTTTATCATTGTCTTGCTCGTGTAACCAACCATAATTTGTAATTTCTTGGCGGTTACCTCTTGCCATAACATTGTAGTCGCTTCTTTTAGAGTACTCTCTTCTTGGTAAGGGGGAATCAGATTTGTTTTCCCAGTAATTTTTACCATCTGCGTGTATCCAAGTTGCAGTACCAGAATATCTAGGGCTATCATCTACTTGGTATACCAATTGTGTCCATTGTCCTTTTACAGCGTCTTTAGGTAAATCTGTAAACACCCATTTGTTGTCTTTGTCGTAGTGAAAAACACGATTGTTCTCATACAACCAATCTTGTCTCCAATGCTTAATTACCATAGTATCTTTAATTACTAGTAAATGTTGAATAGATAGTTTATTGTTTTCATCTTCAATTAATTCTGCCCATTCTAAAGCGCCAGAGGTGTAATCCAAGTGTTTTTCATAATCAATTTCTGGAGCAAAAGTCTCTGTGTATTTGAAATTCACTTTAAAACAACCACACATATCTTTAATAGATTTTTTGTCTAATTGTTTCTTGTCTTGTGCAATTCCTTGCAAGCTAAAGCCGACTAATGCTAGGGCTAAAAAAAGTACTTTTTTCATAATTGTGTAATTGTATGTAACGTCTGTTTTGTTCTGACAAAAATATTAAATTTATTTAGATTGAATAAAAATAACTTATATATTTGTCAAAAATTATTAGGAATGATTCTAAATAAACAACATTTATCTATTTGTTTTATGCTTTTTTTATCTGCTTCGGCATTTTCTCAAGAGTTAAAAAAGGATTCAATAAAATTGAATAAGTTAGAAGAAGTAGTTGTTACCGGGCAGTATAATCCACAATCAATAAAAAAATCTGTTCATAATGTTATTGTTATAAACAGAGAGCAAATAGAAAACCAGGCAGCCAACAATTTGGCAGATGTGTTAAACTTTAATTTAAATCTAACTGTAGTTCCAAATGGGCAGACAGGAAAATCTACAATTTCCTTTTTTGGTTTGGATGCACAATATTTTAATATTTTGGTTGATAACATCCCACTGGTAAGTGATAGCGGACTAGGGAATAATATAGATTTAACCCAAATAAATCTTGATGACGTAGAACGTATTGAAATTGTAGAGGGAGCAATGGGAGTGGAATATGGTGCTAATGCTGTTTCTGGGGTTATTAATATTATCACCAAAAAATCTAGTGATAGTGATTGGAGCGTACAAGCAATTTTACAAGAAGAAACAATTAGTGATGAGTATGCTTGGTTTAACAAAGGCAAGCATATACAAGGATTAAATATTGGTCATAATATAAATGATAATTGGTACACTAGGGTGGGTGTAAATAGAAACCAGTTTTCGGGTTTTTATAATGGCAAACAAGGAGAAAATTATTATAAGAATGATGGTTTAAGAGGGTTTGATTGGTTGCCTAAGACACAAATAAATACAAATGCATTATTAAATTATACTAAAAATAACTTTACACTTTTTTATAAGTTTGATTGCTTAAATGAAGTTGTTAATTACTATGATGCGGCTGTTAGGGCTAATATAGATACACAATCACAAACTAGTAATCCATCTGCTACTGACAGGATTTTTACAACCAATAGATTTGTTAACAATTTAAGTATAAACGGAAGCTTAAATTCTGGTGCAAATTACAAAGCTTCCGTTTCTTATCAAGAGCAAAAGCGCCGCTTAAACGAGTTTAATAATTTTATAATTACCGACCAGAGAAGTAATGAAACTGATGAGGTGTACCAATCTAGCAGTGTGTTTTTCTCTAAAGGAAGTATTAACAACTTAATTAAAAGCGATTTTTATAATTTTCAATTAGGTTATGAGGCTCGTTTTATTAAAGGTTTTGATACACAGGCTTCTGGTGATGTTACAGCACAAGATAAAGAACAGTCTCAAAGTAATTATGCACTATTTGGTTCTTCAGAAGTTACTATTTCTGATAAAATTATTTTACGACCAGGTTTACGTTATGAGTATAACTCAACTTTTAATTCTAAACTTTTAGGCTCTTTAAGTGCACGATACCTTATGAAAAATGGGTTTGAGTTAAGAGCAAACCTAGGGAACTCCTACCGCACACCAAATTTTGAAGAATTGTACTATTATCTTGTAGATAGTAATCATGATGTTAGAGGTAATGAAAAACTAAAACCTGAAAGTGGTTTTACCTCTTTTTTAAATTTAAAAAAACGTAGTTGGATCAAAGATGTATCGCTTTTAAATACTATAAAGGTTACTTACATAGATGTAAAAGATAAAATTGATTTAGCCATTGTAAACCAAACACCCTTACAGTACCAATATATAAATGTTAATGAGTATAAATTATGGGGTGTAACATCAGAAAATAGTTTAAAAACAGACAATTGGACGTTTAATATAGGTGCTACACTACAAGGTATATCGCAAGTTGCTAATGATGAAGTTAACTCAGAAGATAAATTCCTTTATTCATTTCAATTAAATACAAGTAGTACCTATCAAATAAAAAAATGGAATACAGCAGTAACCCTACTTTTAAAACATACCGGGGAACAACAAAACTATAGCGCTACAGGAACTGATGCTAGCGGAAATCCTACGTTTTCTAAAACAACTACTGGCGCTTATAATTGGTTAGATGCCTCTTTAAAAAAATCTTTTTTAGATAAATCCTTTCAAGTGACCCTTGGAGCCAGAAACTTACTAGATGTCACAACTGTAGATGTTATTAGGCCCACAAGTGGAGGTGTGCACTCTTCTTCTGGCAATGGTATTTTACTTGGTTACGGACGATCTTATTACTTAAAACTATTATATAACCTTAAATTTTAAAATTACAATTATGTTAAACAAATTTTTAACTATTACTCTATGCGCTACAGTTTTTGCTTTTACTAGCTGTAGTAAAGATGACGAGCCTGGCGAAGCTATTAAAGTTGTTATAGAAGGAGCGTCTATAGCTCCAAATGTTGGAGGGCCTAACGAGCCAAACCAAGTGTATATAGATTTAAGTGCCAATACATCTTCAGTAGTACAAAGAGATACTTGGGATTTAGGCTTTTTCTCTGGTGAAAATTTTAGAGTAGCGCTAAATGGATCAATATATATGGCAACAGCTAAGCTTTCTGTAACAGATATTGATGCTATAAACTCAACTTCACAAGAAATTCAAGATTTACAACCACAGGTAGCTATTGGTACTTTTGATCCTGCAAACTCAGAATTTGTTGATGCCCCAGATGGTAGCATTTTAGAAACAGCTATAGGTGAGGTTTCTACCACGGACGCGAATAATTTTGTATACCTAGTAAACTTAGGTTTTAAAGTTGGTACAGAAGTTCCTAGTACAGGAAGTGTTGCTGTTAGTGGAGATTCTAGAGGTTGGATAAAAATTAGAATTCTAAGAAATGGTGATAATTATGTTTTACAATATGCAAACTTAGAAGATACAACACATAAAGAAGTAACCATTTCTAAAGATGGCGACTATAATTTTACATTTTTTAGTTTTGATACAGAGACAGAAGTTACTGTTGAACCTAAAAAGGAGAATTGGGATTTAAATTTTACTGTTTTCACTAATGAGATAGAGGGGTATGGTTCTTACGGGTATTCTGATTTTGTGGTTAATAACACTAAAGCTAATTCTAAAGTATATATGATAGATACAGAAGTTGAAACGGATTTTAGTTACGACAATTTTGCATTAGAAAATGTTGACATTTCTAAATTCACTAATGATCAAAGAGGTATTGGAAGCAGTTGGAGAAATGGTGGCGGCCCCGGTGCATTACCTTCTTTAAAAGATAATGTTTTTTATGTGATGTCTGATACTGACGGAAACCGTTATAAAATTAAGTTTTTAGCGCTAACAAATGCAGACGGTGAACGTGGGCATCCAGAGTTTGTGTATTCATTATTAAAATAAAAAGCTAATAATTATTTACCTCTATAAAAGAGGTGATACTAAAGTTAAGTTTTGAGTTAGTTTTTTTTTGAAAAGTCCAAGCATTTATGTTTGGGCTTTTTTATCTAATATCTCTAAGTTTTAACTGTAGGCTTACATTTCCTTTCCATTCGTTTTCATCTAAAGAAAAGACAGCGCTAAATGGTTTTTTGTTTTGTACTAAAGGCAATTTATTGCCTAAATTAAAGCCTATAGCACCAATTGGGCTAGAGCCATTTTGTACAGCAGCTAATTTTAAATGGGCATCTTCTTGTCCTACTCCCTTTGCATAACCTGTGTCCTGTAAATTTTCGGTCATAAAAATAGGCGACATATTTCCTGGACCAAAAGGTTCCATTTGCTTAATAATTCGCATTAATTTTGGACTTATTTCATTAAAATTAAGCTTTGCATCTATAGTAATTTCTGGAGTTAAAAGGTTAGGATCTATAGTTTCTGAAACTACTTTTTCAAACGCTGTTTTAAATCCATCATATTGTGCTTCAGATAATGTTAAACCAGCAGCATATTTATGGCCTCCAAATTGTTCTATATGTTCTGCACAAGCTTCAAGTGCATTGTATACATCAAATCCTTTTACAGAACGTGCAGAGGCTGCTAGTTTTTCTCCACTTTTAGTAAAAACCAAAGTTGGTCTGTAATACGTTTCAATTAGTCTAGATGCTACAATTCCTATAACGCCCTTGTGCCACGTTTCTCTGTAGACAACAGATGTAAAGCCCTCTTCTTCTTTGTTATCTGTAATTTGGATTAAAGCTTCTTTGGTAATTTCTTGGTCTAACTCTCGCCTGTCCGAATTGTATTGCTCAATAGCCGCAGCAAATTCTTCGGCTTGTTCTATATTGGTTTCTGTAAGTAAGTTTACAGCGTGTAAACCGTGAACCATACGGCCTGCAGCATTTATACGAGGCGCAATTACAAAAACAACATCTGTAATAGTTAGTACATCTTTTTTAATCTGATTTATAATTGCCTTAAAACCAGCTCTAGGGTAACTATTTATAACTTGTAAGCCAAAATAAGCAAGCACTCTGTTTTCTCCTGTAATTGGTACAATGTCTGCGCCAATTGCAGTAGCAACCAAATCTAAATACGGAACTAAATCTTCTATGCTTTGTCCTCTTCTAGAACCCAAGGCTTGTATCAATTTAAAACCAACACCACAACCGCAAAGCTCATCATACGGGTAATTGCAATCCGCTCTTTTGGCATCTAAAACAGCAACAGCATTTGGTAATGTAGCACCAGGCCTGTGGTGATCACAAATTATAAAATCTACACCTTTTTCTTTTGCATAAGCTACTTTGTCAACCGCTTTTACACCACAATCTAATGCAATAATTAGACTAATATCATTGTCGTCTGCATAGTCAATACCAGCATAAGAAACGCCGTAACCTTCTTTATATCTATCCGGAATATAGGTAGTGACATTAGGGTAATAACTTTGCAAATAAGACGATACTAACGCTACTGAAGTTGTGCCATCTACATCATAATCGCCAAAAACCATTATGTTTTCTTCATTAGCAATAGCTTGTTCTATGCGTGCAATAGCTAGATCCATATCTTTTAATAAATACGGATCGTGTAAATCTGATAGTTGTGGTCTAAAGTATTTTTTAGCCTCTTCAAAAGTTGTTATACCGCGCTGTAATAACAGTTTAGCCACAATTTTATCAACCTGTAATGCATTTTGTAGTTCGGCTACTTTTGCAGCATCAGGTTTAGGTTTTATGGTCCAGCGCATGTAATTTTTTTATAGTTAAGAGTTAAGAGTTAAGAGTCAAGATAAAAGATTCAAGAATTTTAAACTTGAACTTGAGTTTATAATTTTCAACAGCTAATTTAGGCGTGATGAAAAATTGTCTTGATATCTAATGTTGCAAAACGTCTAAACATTTCCATAACACCACAATATTTTTCAACTGATAAATCTACAGCGCGTTGTAATTTTTTTTCATCTAAATTACTACCGTGAAAATGGTATTCTATAGTAACAGCATCGTAGTACTTAGGGTGCTCGTCTGTTAAATTTGCTATCGTCTCAATAGTAAACTCATCAACCTCTAACTTCATTTTTTTCATTAAAGAAGCCACATCTAAACCAGAGCAACCAGCCAAACCAGAAAGCATAAGCGCTTTAGGTCTGTAGCCTTGTCCGTCACCACCATCTTCCTTGGCAATATCTATAGTTAAGTTGTTCCCAGATGGGTTGTTACTTTCAAAAGCCATGTTGCCCAACCATTTGGTTGTAATATGATTTGTTGTACTCATAATTTTTTTCGTTTCTTGTAGATTCAAAAATACAACTAAATATAAAAACAACTATGGCTTTAGTAAAACCGTTAGACCCTAATCACGATTCTGAGACAAAAGAATTAGCAGAATTTTTTAATGAAACCTTAGGCTTTTGTCCTAATTCTGTTTTAACAATGCAACATAGACCAGCTATATCAAAAGCTTTTATAAATTTAAACAAAGCTGTAATGGCTAATGAGGGCAATGTAACATCTGCCTTAAAGCGCATGATTGCCTGGGTTAGTAGTAACGCTACAGGTTGTAGATACTGCCAAGCGCACGCCATTAGAGCTGCAGAACGTTATGGAGCAGAACAAGAACAGTTAGATAATATTTGGGAGTACAGAACGCACGCTGCTTTTTCTGATGCAGAGCGTGCGGCACTAGATTTTTCTTTAGCAGCATCACAAGTGCCAAACGCTGTAAATGCAGAAATTAAAGAGAATTTATATAAATACTGGAATGAAGGTGAAATTGTAGAAATGCTTGGAGTTATTTCTTTATTTGGATATTTAAATAGATGGAACGATTCTATGGGAACTTCTATAGAAGAAGGTGCTGTAGAAAGCGGAAATCAATATTTAGGTAAACACGGTTGGGAAGAAGGCAAGCACAACGGAAGCGCGTATTAAAAGCAACTCGTATACTATTTACAAGCCCTGCCATTTGGTAGGGTTTTGTTGTTTTAGGTTGATGTTTTATCCGTTTATAATAGTAAGTTCACCATCATTAGGAATGGCATATTCCTCACAAGAATTTTTAATTTCGTTGTAGCGTTTAGGGGTAACGTCTAACCAGAAATCATCACCAAAAAGATTAAAAAAGTATCTGTTATCAACGTGTTTTTGATACATACTTTCTATCTTATAATTGTTTTCTGTAGTGGTTGTGTTTGTAACAGAATCTGTAACAGTTATAGGGTAGCTATTTTTATTTATGTAGTGTATATAAGTAGTGTCTTTACAGATTAAAATGTTTTTAGGTTCTCCGCTACCAAAATTCCAGTTAACATCTGGTTCGTGTAGTAAAACATTGTATTTGTAAGTGTGTGTAGTGCCGTAATTTGTGCCCGTTAATATGCCTATAGATGTTTCGTCTTTATTGGTTTTTAAAACAGTTAACCGCATACCGTTAGGCAACACCAAACTTTTTTCGGAGCTACTTTCTTCTGTATTACTTTTACAACTAAATATAGTTGTACTTAAAGCAAGTAAGCAGATATAGGTTACTATTTTAAAATTGAATTTCATCTTTATTTTTCCTTTAAGGCGTCAGCACTAAAAGCTAAGCCCTTAAAACCAGTCTGCATAAAATTTCTAATGTTTAGATGACCATTTCCGTTAGGATCCTGCAGTACATCTTCTCTGTAATAAGTTCCAAAACAAGCCAGAGTTTCTTCTTTAGATAACTCTTGTTTTAATGCAAAGGCAAACAATTTACAAGAGCCAGAGTTTTCACCTTCTTTATTATCTAAACTACCATTTTTAAAAGCAGTTGGTGTAAAGGTGTAATTGTCTTCTATAACCTGCATTGTATCTGTAAAAGCAATAGCGGTTGGATTATTTTGTAGTTTTTCTTTAAATTGATCTAAAGTCATTTGGTAAAAGTATAATTGTTTTTTAATGTGTTTATCCCGTTTTACAGTGAAAAAATAAGATGGTAAGCTCTTACTTTTTTAACTCAGCAATGCACTGTTCGGCAGTTTGCTTTATTGTTGCTTTGGCTTTAGAAATAGTAGCATTTATGGTTGATGCATTGATAACCATATCTAAAGTTGAATTAATAGCCTTAGCATACCAATCTTGCCAAGCATTTATAATTTCAATTTGTGTTTCTAGTTTTTCTCCTTTTGCCAGTGCTATTTTCCCTTGTTTTAATTCTTCTTGTAAACGAGAAATTGCTGCTTTTTCAATATCTAAAATAATAGTTTTTGCTGTGTTTTCATCAGCATTTAAAAGTTTGTAAGCACTAATTAAAGCTGCTGTACCAACATTTTTAAGCGTAGTTTTAGAAACCTTATCTAGTCTATCGTTATCTGTATGGTAAAATTGGTCTGTAAAATGCCAAAATAATACACCAGGAATATCTGCATCTAAAAATGGAGTATGATCACTACCACCTTCATACGGGTTTGAGTTTACTTCCCAGTTGGTACGTTTACCTTGTTCTTTAAATGTTTTTAGTACAAAATCGTTTAAATAATGTGGTTTCATTTGTTTTAGAGATAAAACACTACCACCCCATTCTGTATGCTTGTCATTTCCTCTTGTCCAAATTGCGCTAGGATCGGGCATTTTTTCAATTAAAAAAGAACCACCAGTAATAGCGGTATTTTCGCCAACCATATCTAGACTAATTCCCCATTTTATGTTTTTAGCTCTTATTTTGTCTTCTTGTACATACCTTCTTGTAGAAACAATTTCATCTCCCCATAAAAATGTCAATGTTCTTTTTGGGTTTAATTTACCCTCTTTAATAAGTTTAGCTGTTATGGTTGCCATTTCTAAAGCCACGCCAACTCCTGTGGCATTATCATTAGCGCCAGGTTCTTGTACGTGTGCACTATAAACTAATCTTTGTTCTGGGTTAACAGCTCCTTTTATGTCTGCAACCAATGTTAGTTCTGTAGATGGGTAAATGTTAGTTTTAATGTTTGCGGTAACAATTACTTTTTCTTTTTGTAATCTCTTTTTTAGTTTTTCTTTGGCAGCATAAGATAATGCTATTGCCCAACCTTTAACATCTTTGTTTTGTGGAATAGACCTAAACTGTATGGATGTTGTATTTTTTTCTGGTTGTAAATAATCTGGGTTATTGTAAGATAATATTCCTGCTGCGCCACCTTTTACAATAGCGGTATTAAAAACTCTAGCCGGACTAGTTTCTACAAAAACTATTTTACCTTTTACGTCAGTATCTTTTAGTTTAGAAACATCATCAATATAAATAACCTCTGCGGTTACACCTTGTTCTGGTGTGCTGTAAGAGTTTAAAGCAATCATATTACTATTGGTGCTGTTCTGCAACAAAGGTAAATCGTCACCTTTTATAGTTAGTGTAGCATCTATAGATTCCCAAGTAGGATTTTCTAGAGGTCTTTCTTCTATTCTATATGTTAAAATTGTGTTTTCATCAGCTTTTTCTTGAAGTACATAACCTGCTTTTTCTAAACTTTTAGCAATTTTATGTATGCTAGCATTAAAACCAGTATTACCAACTACCCGCCAATATTTTTCTACAAAAGCAGTAGTGCTGTATGCCAATTCTCCCGTAAATTCTGTAGTAATTATTTCTGTATAATCTGTATCTGCTAAATTGTTTTCTACTGTATTCTGCCCTGTTAGTACAGTGGTATTAGTTGATTTTGTTTTACAAGAGACTATGGCAACTAGAATTAATACTGATGCAATTTTTTTATACATAGAACAACTAATTTAGAAAATGAAAACACTATTTTTTACCACCAACAATAATCACTATTTCACCTTTAGGAGGTTTAGCTGTGTAATGCTCTAAAACCTCTTGTGCTGTGCCACGTATTGTTTCTTCAAACATTTTAGTAAGTTCTCTAGAAACTGAAATAGCTCTGTCTGCGCCAAAATACTCTACAAAGTGTCCTAAGGTTTTTATAAGTTTATGTGGCGACTCATAAAAAATAATAGTTCTAGTTTCTTCGGCAAGCAGCGTTAAACGTGTTTGTCTACCTTTTTTAACTGGTAAAAAGCCTTCAAAGATAAACTTATCGTTAGGTAGTCCACTATTTACTAATGCGGGTACAAAAGCTGTGGCACCTGGCAGGCAGTCTACCTCTAAATTATTTTCTACACAAGCGCGAGTTAATAAAAAGCCAGGGTCAGAAATGGCAGGTGTTCCAGCATCGGATATTAACGCTATATTTTCACCTGCTTGTATACGTTTAACTATGCCGTCTACTGTTTTATGCTCGTTGTGCATATGGTGACTATGCATTTGTGTGCTTATCTCGTAATGGTGTAATAATTTTCCACTGGTGCGCGTGTCTTCAGCTAAAATTAAATCTACCTCTTTTAAAACTCTTATTGCTCTAAAAGTAATGTCTTCTAAGTTTCCTATTGGTGTTGGTACCAAATATAGTTTTCCCATTATAAAAAATAATTAAGGTCTTTGGTTTTTACCAAAGTAGTATGATACTGCAGCGCCTATAAAAGCAATAGCAGCAAAAAGATAACCGCCATTGTCTGTTATGTAATGTGCAGCAAAAGCCATCGTTGTGTTTAAGAAAAAGCCAAAGTAAGCCCATTCTTTAAGTGTTTTAGAAAAATTGAGCCAAATGGCTAAAAGACCTAAAATTTTTGCAATTGCTAGGGGGTATACTAAATACGTAGGGTATCCTAAATGCGTAAAATACCCAGAGATTGCCGAGTAGTTAAAAAAATAATTGTAGATAGAGAAGCACATAATTGCCGTAAGTGCAATTGTGCCAACCCAGTAAAGTATTTTAGTAATGTTCATTAGAAAGTTTTATGCAAATTTACGTTCAATAATTGCCATAAAACGCTCTTCGTACTCTTCTTTTCCTAACCAATTGCTATAATCTGGTTTTACCATATTTACAATAAAAGCAACAGAACGTTCTTCTGTATCTATAGTGCTTAATTGCGATAATACTCTTTGGTAATCCTCATTGCTATCATTAAACAAATGTTTTACAAACGCTAACCTGTCGTTAAGACCAATTTTAATCTCAGTGGCAGCAACACTATTTGCTACCTTTTCTGTTGCAGTTTTTGTTTTAACCTCGGATTCTGGCATAAAAAGCTCAAGATCGTTTTTTGCATACTCTGGTTTAGTTGCAAATTCGTTAAGCATATCATCTGTAGCTTTAGGGTCTTCCATCTCTGGCATCATACCCATAATAGTATCTATACCTGGGGTCATAATATCTTCTTGGTGCGGATTGCTTTCTGGTACAGAAGTGTTTTCATAAATAACGGCATTCGCCAATTTTTCAAACTTTTCTGCAATAATATTTTTGGTAACATCTATCTCAACATCGTGTAACTTCTCTTCAATAAATTTTAACACGGCTAATTTTTCATATAATGATTTAGCAGTTTCATACAAACTAGAAACGTTATCTAATTCATTGGAAGTTAGTATGTCCGTAGACATTTTCATTATTTCTTGTTTTAATTTTTCCTTCATCTTCCTAATATTTTAAAACCTTATCTGGTGAAAATTTTCAATAATTTTAATCGATCTACTAAATAAGAACGAAAAACGCTTTATTTTCGTCTAAAAATACAAAATGTTTCTTGAAAATACGGTGAACCCCAAAGAACAATTTGGCTGGATAGAGGTTATTTGCGGATCTATGTTCTCTGGTAAGACAGAAGAATTAATTAGAAGGCTTAAGCGTGCGCAGTTTGCCAAGCAAAAAGTCGAAATTTTTAAGCCTATTGTAGATACACGCTACCACGAAGAAATGGTAGTATCTCATGATGCCAACGAAATTAGGTCTACGCCTGTACCAGCTGCTGCAAATATTAGATTATTAGCAGATGGTTGTGATGTTGTAGGTATAGATGAAGCTCAGTTTTTTGATGACGAAATTGTTACGGTTTGTAATGACTTAGCCAACAAGGGAATTCGTGTTTTAGTAGCTGGGTTAGATATGGATTTTAAAGGAAACCCATTTGGTCCAATGCCTGCACTAATGGCTACAGCCGAGTATGTTACTAAAGTGCATGCAATTTGTACACGTACCGGAAACTTAGCAAACTATAGCTTTAGAAAATCTAATAACGATAATTTAGTAATGCTTGGTGAGACGGAAGAGTATGAGCCATTAAGTAGAGCAGCTTATTACAAAGCGATGCTTAAAGAAAAGGTAAAAACTATAGATGTAGACGTAGAGCAAGTAAAAGACCCAAAAAAAGATAGTAATGCCTAAGGCAACACAAACAGTTTTAGAAATTAATTTAAATTTTCTAGAGCAAAATTACAAATACCTAAAATCTAAATTAGCACCAAACACAATGTTTTTGGCTGTGGTTAAAGCATTTGCCTACGGCAGTGACCAAGTGCAAATTGCTAAAAAAATAACAGAATTAGGAGCAGATTATTTAGCAGTTGCCTATACCAGCGAAGGTGTTGCTATACGTAAAGCAGGTATTAAAACACCTATTTTAGTGTTGCACCCGCAAGAGGTAAATTTTGAAGAAATTGTAGTCTACAATTTAGAACCAAGTATTTATTCAGATCGAGTTTTAGATCAGTTTATAGCATATGTATCATCCATAGAAAAAGAAAATTACCCAATACACTTAAAATTTAATACGGGTTTAAATAGGTTGGGGTTTTTAGAGGGCGATATAGATCAAATTGTAAAAAAAATAAAAGAAACAACAAGTATAAAAGTAGCCTCTGCTTTTTCTCATTTAGCAGCATCAGAAGATATTAGTGAAAAGGAGTTTACAGAACAACAAATACAGTACTTTAAAAGTATAAGTAAAACGTTAGATAATTTGTTAGGCTATTCACCTATAAAACACATGTGTAATACATCTGGGATATTAAATTATCCAGACGCACACTTTAATATGGTACGTAGCGGTATTGGTTTGTATGGTTTTGGTAACGACCCTAAGTACGATGTATACTTAAAACCAATAGCAAGTCTAAAAACGGTAATTTCTCAATTGCACACCTTAGAGCCAAACGAAAGTGTGGGTTATAATATGGCATACAAAGCCACCCATAAAATGGTAACAGCCACCTTGCCTTTAGGTCACGCAGATGGTATTTACAGAATTTATGGTAACCAAAAAGGCTTTGTATTTATTAATGGTAAAAAAGCACCAATAGTTGGCAATACCTGTATGGATATGATTATGGTAGACGCAACCAATATAGACTGTAAAGAAGGTGATGAGGTTATAGTTTTTAATGAAGAGCACACTGCAGACGCACTAGCTACAGCAGCAGGTACAATCTCTTATGAATTGGTTACAGGAATATCTCAACGTGTTAACAGAATTTTTATTTTTTAAGAAAATTTTAAGAAACTTTATTTTTTAGTATCTTGCAGGTATTAACTAAATAAATACACTAAACATGTTAAAAGAATTTAAGAATTTTATTATGACCGGTAATGTAATTGATTTTGCAGTTGCGGTTATTATGGCTACGGCTTTAGGCGGAGTTATTACTGGTTTTGTAAACAACATTGCAATGCCATTTGTAGGTTACTTTGCAGGAGGTATGAACTTTGAAGACCTTCACGTAGCAATGGACGGTAAAGAATATGCAACTTTAGCAGCAGCTAAAGAAGCAGGTGGTGCTGTAATTGCTTACGGTGCTTGGATTAATACAATTATTAACTTATTAATAGTAGGTTTTGTAATGTTCTTAATCGTAAGAGCTTACAACAAAACAAAAACTCCTCCGGCTCCAGCTGCACCAGCAGGACCAACACAAGAAGAGTTATTAGCGCAAATTAGAGATTTACTAAAAAAGTAATTCCCTAATAACTATATAAAGCCGCCAAGCTCACCATTAAGCTTGGCGGTTTTTTTATACTTCTTTTTAAAATGTTATAAATAAAACAATTTGTTATATTTATTTTATTCTATTAAAACTTGCTTGGCAGTTAAAACACATTAAACTACATTTGTTATTCTAAATATCAAAAAAATGAAAGTAGCCTTAGTTGGTGCCACAGGAATGGTAGGAGAAGTAATGCTTAACGTGTTACGCGAACGTAATTTTCCATTGACAGAGTTATTATTAGTAGCCTCAGAACGTTCTGTGGGTAAAAAAATGACCTATAACGGCAAAGAACACACCGTTATTGGCTTAGCAGATGCAGTAGCAGCTAAACCAGATTTAGCTATTTTTTCTGCTGGCGGAGACACTTCTTTAGAATGGGCTCCAAAATTTGCAGAGGTTGGTACAACCGTAGTAGATAATTCTTCTGCTTGGCGTATGGATCCTACCAAAAAATTAATAGTTCCAGAGATTAATGCGCATGAACTAACCAAAGAAGACAAAATTATTGCAAACCCAAACTGCTCTACCATACAATTGGTAATGGTTTTAGCACCTTTGCATAAAAAATATAAAATGAAACGCGTAGTTGTTTCTACCTACCAATCTGTTTCTGGTACTGGCGTAAAAGCAGTACAGCAGTTAGAGAACGAGATTGCAGGAGTAAAAGGAGAAATGGCTTACCCTTATCCAATTAGCAGAAATGCGTTACCACATTGTGACGTTTTTATGGATAATGGTTACACAAAAGAAGAGATGAAATTATCTCGCGAACCACAAAAAATATTTAACGATCGTACTTTTTCATTAACAGCAACAGCAGTGCGTATACCAACAGCAGGTGGGCACTCAGAGTCTGTAAATGTGGAGTTTTATAACGATGCAGATGTTAGTGAGGTAAGACAAGTATTAAGTCAGACAGCAGGTGTGGTAGTACAAGATAATCCAGATACAAACACCTATCCTATGCCAATTTACGCACACAATAAAGACGATGTTTTTGTAGGTCGTATACGTAGAGACGAGTCGCAAGCAAACACATTAAATATGTGGATCGTTGCAGACAACCTGCGTAAAGGAGCGGCAACAAATGCAGTACAAATTGCAGAATACCTAAACAACAATAAACTACTGTAATACGCAGTTTTAGTTTTGGGTGTTCCTAACGGGCGGGCTTTGCACTACAATCTTTTTTAATAAAAATAAAAAAGGATTTTCATTACAATCCCTAACACAAAAAATAGAAACCTTTAAGAAGAATTCTTCTTAAAGGTTTTTTTGTATTATTTTTAAAAGCGTAAAACGTTTAATACAAAACGGTTATGTTTTATCAACCTAAAAATAAACAAATTCTTATGAAACAATTAAGCATATTTATTTTTACTGCTATTACCTTTGTAGCCTGTAAATCACCTTCAAAAAAAGAAGCAATTATGACCTCATATCCAACAACCAATAAGGTAGATACCGTAACCAATTACTTTGGTACAGATGTAGCAGATCCATACCGCTGGTTAGAAGATGACCGTAGTACAGAAACCGAATCTTGGGTAAAAGAACAAAACAAAACAACGTTTGGGTATTTAGATCAAATTCCTTTTCGTGACCAAATAAAGAAAAGGCTAGAAAAATTATGGAATTATGAAAAATTAGGTGCACCTTTTAAAGAGGGAGATTATACCTATTTTTCAAAAAATAACGGATTGCAAAATCAATCTGTCATCTACAGAAAAAAAGATGATGTAGAAGAAGTTTTTCTAGATCCTAACAAGTTTTCAGAAGACGGTACAACATCATTAGCAGGCTTAAGTTTTTCTAAAGATGGTTCTTTAGCAGCGTACTTAATATCTGAAGGTGGTAGCGACTGGCGAAAAATTATAATTCTAGATGCAAAAACAAAAAGTGTTGTAGAAGATACTTTGATAGACGTAAAATTTAGCGGCTTATCCTGGAAAGGTAACGAGGGTTTTTTTTACTCTAGTTATGACAAGCCAAAGGGTAGCGAGTTGTCTGCAAAAACAGATCAGCATAAACTATACTATCACAAATTAAAAACACCACAAAGCACAGACGAGCTGGTTTTTGGTGGCACAGCAGAAGAAAAACACAGGTATGTTGGTGGTACAGTAACAGAAGATGGTAAATATTTGCAAATTACAGCAGCAGTATCTACATCTGGCAATAAATTGTTTTTAAAAAACTTAGAAACTAATGAGGTTAAAACGGTTGTAAACCATACAGATTCAGATACGTATGTGTTAGAGAATGTAGGTTCTAAATTGTATTTGGTAACCAATTTAAATGCGCCAAACCAAAAAGTAGTGGTTACAGATTTTAGTAATCCTACGCCAGAAAATTGGGTAGACTTTATTCCGGAAACAGATAATGTGCTTACAGCAGGTACTGGTGGCGGTTATTTTTTTGCCAATTATATGGTAGATGCCATTTCTAAAGTATTGCAATATAATTACAATGGCGATTTGGTACGGACTATAAAATTACCTGGCGTTGGTACGGCAGCTGGTTTTGGAGGTAAAAAAGAGGATAAAGAATTTTACTTTTCATTTACAAATTACAGCACGCCAGGATCATCTTATAGCTATAAAGTAGAAACAGGAGAATACAAACAATATTGGAGTCCAAACATAGATTTTAACTCAGAGGATTACGAGTCTAAACAAGTATTTTACGCTTCTAAAGATGGTACTAAAATACCAATGATAATTACTTATAAAAAAGGATTGGAATTAAACGGTAAAAACCCAACTATACTCTATGGTTATGGTGGTTTTAATGTAAGCTTAACTCCTAGTTTTAGTATTAGTAATGCTGTTTGGATGGAGCAAGGCGGAGTATACGCAGTACCTAATTTAAGAGGTGGTGGTGAGTATGGTAAAAAATGGCATGATGCAGGTACAAAACAACAAAAGCAAAACGTTTTTGATGATTTTATAGCAGCTGCAGAATACTTAATAGAAAACAAGTATACAACACCAGAGTATTTAGCACTTAGAGGTGGTTCTAACGGAGGTTTACTAGTTGGAGCAACAATGACGCAGCGTCCAGATTTAGCCAAGGTAGCATTGCCTGCAGTAGGTGTTTTAGATATGTTACGTTACCACACATTTACAGCAGGTGCTGGTTGGGCTTATGATTATGGTACGGCAGAAGACGATAAAGAAATGTTTACCTATTTACTAGGATATTCACCAGTACATAACGTTAAAAAAGGAGTAGAATATCCTGCAACTTTAATAACTACAGGAGATCATGACGACCGTGTTGTGCCTGCGCATAGTTTTAAATTTGCGGCAGAGTTACAAGAAAAACAAACAGGTACTAACCCTGCATTAATAAGAATAGATATAAACGCAGGTCACGGAGCAGGTAAATCTACCGAAGCTATAATTAATGAGCAGGTAGATGTGCAAGCGTTTACACTATTTAATATGGGGTATAAAGAATTACCCAACCAAGCTGTTTTAAAAGATTTTAAAGAATAAGAACTATTAATTATAAAAAAATCCGTTTCTTAAGAGAGACGGATTTTTTCAATTTTATGCTACACGTAAATAACATTACATTTTCATACAACACAACGCCAGTTTTAAAAAACATAGACTTTACAGTTCATGAAGGCGAATACCTTGCCATTTTAGGAGAAAGTGGCAGCGGAAAAAGTACACTTTTAAAAATTATATATGGTCTTCTTCAATTAAATGAAGGAGCAATTTCTTGGAAAGATAATCAGGTTTTAGGACCAGATTACAACTTAATTCCAGGAGAAAAGTATATGAAATACCTCTCACAGGATTTTGACTTAATGCCTTTTCTTACTGTTGAAGAAAATGTGAGTCAGTACTTATCTGTTTTTTACCCAGAAGAACTAAAAGAAAGAACAGAAGAGCTTTTAGAAATGGTAGAGATGACGAGTTTTGCCAAAACAAAGGTGAAATTATTAAGTGGTGGTCAGCAACAAAGAGTGGCGCTAGCAAGGGTATTGGCCCAAGAACCAGAGTTGTTATTGTTAGACGAACCCTTTAGCCACATAGATAATTTTAGAAAAAACAGCTTGCGTAGGCGACTTTTTGGTTACTTAAAAATGAAAAAAATCACATGTATTGTTGCTACACATGATGAAAAAGAAGTGCTGCCATTTGCAGATCGTATTTTAGTAATAAAAGATGAAGAAATAATAGCAAACGAAAAAACAGAAATACTATACAACAACCCAAAATCATTGTACATAGCAAGTTTATTTGCAGAGGCCAACTTGGTACCTGTTTCTACTATAAAAGAATATACAGAAACTAAAAAAGAAATTGTTGTGTATGCACACGAGTTTAAGGTATCTGAAACTTCTGGCATAGAAGTACGTGTAATTAATAGCTACGCAATGGGAGCTTATTATTTAATGGAAGGTGTAACAGAGGAACAAAGCTTGTTTTTTACGCATCCTAAAAGTATAGAGGTAGGCAAAAAAGTGTTCTTAAATGTTTCTTTAGAAATACTAAATAAAAGAATAGGGTAAGGTTTTGAATATAGCACAGATAGTACAAGAATTACAATTTAAAGCAGTGCGTAGTAGCGGTGCTGGTGGTCAGCACGTAAATAAAGTGTCTACTAAAATAGAACTTACGTACGATTTGCAAAACTCTACTGCAATTACAGATAAGGAGAAAGAGCGACTATTATTAAAACTGAGCAACAGACTTACAAAAGAGAATGTACTGTTGTTGCAGTGTGATGATTCTAGGAGTCAGCATAAAAACAAAGACTTGGCTATAAAACGCTTTTTAGAGCTTATAAAGTCGGCCTTAATTGTGCCTAAAAAACGCAAAAAAACCAAACCATCTAGATCTGCAATAGAAAAACGATTGAACACTAAAAAGAAATCGGCCTTAAAAAAAGCAAACCGTAAAAGACCAAGTTTAGAATAATTAAGTTTAAAACAACAAAGTAAAAACAGTTTCTTGGTTTGGTATACTTCTTAATTTTAAGCTTCCGCCGTGTAATCTTAAGATCTGTTTAGACAAGCTAAGGCCAATTCCTGTTCCTGTATTTTTGGTTGTAAAAAACGGAATAAAAATTTCATCTATTAGCTCTGGTGGTATTCCAGGACCATTATCTGTAACAGTAATAAATTTTTCGTTTTTATCTGTAATACCAGCAGTAACTATAATACTCCCGTTTTCTTGTTCGCCAATAGATTGTACTGCATTTTTGCAGAGGTTCAAAAGTACCTGCGTTATTTGTTTTTCATCAATAAACAGCTCTAATTCATTAGTGGTTAGATTAGAAGAAAAACTAATGTTGTTATTTTGATTTTCTTGGTCTATTAAAACAAACACTTTGTGTATTAAATGTTCTGCTTTAACTAAGCTTTTGTCTGGTGCCGGAATACTTAAAAAGCTGCGGTAGCTTTGTACAAAGTCCATTAAATTATTTCCTTGTTCTTTTACTACGGCTAAACCTTTAGAGGTGTTTTGTATGTGTTTTTCGGTTAAATCTTCAAGCGGAATTAAGCCGTCTTCTTTTTTAAAGTAGTTTAAAATAGACTCAGATATAGAGGTAATTGGCGCTATGGTATTCATAATTTCGTGCGTTAAAACACGAATTAGTTTCTCCCAAGAATCGGCCTCCTTTTCTTCTAGCTCTCTCTGTATATCTTGTACTACTACCAATAATAAATTTTGCTTGTCTAAAGTTACTGTGGTAGATTTTAGCGTTAATTGTATTTTTTCTCTTTCGTTAGTTAGCTCTATTAATTTACGCTGAAAAGGCTCTAGTTTCGCAAATAAATTATACAAATTAACATCTACCTGTTGCAACTGCTTAATATGGTTAAGTGGTTTGTAATTTAGTAAATGCTCTACTCTAGGGTTTGCAAATAGTATGTGACCTTTATCATTTATAGTTAAAATACCAATGTCTGCGTGTTTTAATATTTCCTGATAGTATTTTTCTTGAACCTGGTTTTTTACGTGTATTTTATGAATCATAGCATTAAGCATATTAAGGCTACGATTTAGTTCTTTTAAAGACTTTACATTTTCATACTCAGGGAAACGTAGTGTAAAATCCTCATTTTTAATAGACTCAAAAAAATAAGCAATTTTACGGTTGGTGTGGTTTACATATTTTATTAAATATGCGGTTAATAAAACCAGAATAATTAAAAATACAGTAGCAACAATGTATTCTTTTTGTAATCCAAAATAGGCTAGGCCAAATGCAGATAGTGTAATAAAAACAACCCTAAGTACTAACTGAAAATAGAAACTTTTACTCGCCATTTCCTGTCTTTTTAATTTTATTATATAGTGTTTGTCTAGAAATTCCTAGTTGGTTTGCTGCAGCACTGTAATTGCCATCGTGCTTTTTTAAGGCATCGTTAATTAGGAGCAGTTCCATTTCAGACAGGGTTACATTTTTGATGTCTAAAGTAGGTGTACCTTTCTCGTTTAAAATAAAGTCTGTTGGTTTAAGCACATTTCCATCGCATAAAATAACAGCTCTTTCCATAGTGTGTTGTAGTTCTCTAACATTCCCAGGCCAACTATATGTTAGTAGTTTTTCTTGTGCAAGGTTATTAATACGCAAACCAAGTTTGCCGTATTTGGTCATAAATTTAGTGAGGTAAAAATCGGCTAAAATTAAAATGTCGCCATCTCTTTCTCTAAGCGCGGGTACTTCTACGTGTATGGTGTTTATACGGTATACTAAATCTTCTCTAAAAAGACCATCTGCAACCATTTTTTCTAGATTGCAATTGGTGGCACAAATTAAACGTATGTCTACTGGTATAGGTTTGTTAGAGCCTACACGCACCACAACTCTGTTTTGTATAGCAGATAATAGTTTAGCCTGAGTTTGTAGGCTTAGGTTGCCTATTTCATCTAAAAATAAGGTTCCGCCATTTGCAGCTTCAAACTTACCAGCCCTATCTTCTTTGGCGTCTGTAAAAGCTCCTTTGGTATGTCCAAAAAGTTCACTTTCAAACAAAGTTTCAGAGATAGAACCCATATCAACCCCAATAAAAACTTCATTTTTACGGTTAGATAAATTATGTAGTTCTCTTGCTATTAATTCTTTTCCTGTTCCATTCTCTCCGGTTACTAATACATTTACGTCTGTTTTAGCTACTTTTTGCACTAAGTTTAAAACAGAAGTTAGTGCTTTAGAATTACCAATAATGTAATTTTTATTCTGATTAATAACCTGCTTTAAAGAGTTCTCTTTCTCTTTTAAAATCGAAACTTCTTTTTGCGATTTGCGTAACTGGTAAGCAGATTTTAATGTAGCAAGTAGCTTGTCATTATTCCAAGGTTTTAAAATAAAATCTGTTGCACCTTCCTTTAGTGCTTGTACAGCAAGGTCTATTGCGCCATAAGCCGTCATCATAATAACAGAAATATGTGGCGCACGTTTTTTAATTTCTCTATTCCAATACAAACCTTCATTACCAGTATTAACACCAGCAGAAAAGTTCATATCTAAAAGAACAATATCATAATCTTCTAAATTTTTAAAAGAAGATAAGAGGTTAGGGTTGCCTAAAGTATCTACCTTTTCATACTCAAACTGCAATAAAATCTCTAATGCACTTAATACACTTTTATTGTCGTCTACAATTAATACTTTACCTTTTTGCATAACAAAATTGTTTTGGTTGGTAACAGATTTATAGTTTAAAATTACAAATGATATGGCTTAGTATTTTATAAGTGTAAAAAATATTGACATTATTTGTATATATATTTTACACTTGCATATTCGTACATTCAGTTTAATGAGGTTAAAGCGCTGTTTTCTAGTTGGATACGTTTTTGGCACAACAATAGTATTAGTTTTGGCACACAATAAAATTATGAACTTAAAAATAACACGTATTCTTTTTTTGCTGCTACTAGTTAGCTTGCCTATTAAAGCACAACAAAGTTGGTCTTTAGACGAGTGTATTAACTATGCAGTTTCTCATAACTTAGAATTAACCAACCAAGCTTATACTGTTGCCTCTAGTAAAGAAACGCACAAACAAGCAATACGTAATTTGTTGCCAAGTGTAAATGGGTATGCAGATTATGTTATTAGATATGGTAGATCTACAGACCCAAACAATAATAATGTTATAGACACCGATTTCTTTTCTAATAACTACAGCTTAAATTCTTCTATAGATATTTTTAGAGGTTTTCAAAGAATAAACACAATTAAGGCATCTAAATATATTTACAAGGCAGTACAAGAAGATGCAGAACAACAAAAATACTTACTAGCATTTAGGGTAATGTCTGCCTTTTATGACATTCGTTTTTTTCAAGGAGCTGTGGCTATAGCAAAAGAACAAGTAAGTATATCAGACACCAACTATGCATTTATAAAAAAACAATTAGAGCTAGGTTTAATAGCGCAGGCAGATATGTACGAAGCAGAATCTGTTTTATTAACCGATAAACTATCTGTAACGCAGGCAGAAAACCAATTGGCAGCAGCAGAACTAAATTTAATTCAGGAAATGAATTTAGAGGGTGTATCTACTATAAACCTAAAAGAAGAACTATTAACTTTTAAGGAAAATGAAGAAGTAGATACAACAGTGTCAGATGCTGTTTACGCAAAAGCGAAAGGATTTTTACCAAGTATAAAATCTAGTCAGTTGCGTGTAAAGGCGGCTGAAAAAGATGTTGCAATTGCAAGAGGCGGTTTATACCCATCTATAACGATAAATGCAGGGTATGGCACAGGGTATTACGAGACTAATATAGACGATATTAGTAGAGAAATAATATCGTTTAAAAATCAAATAAGAGACAATGCCTCTAGGTCTATTGGTCTTTCTATGAACATACCAATTAGCAATAAGTGGTCTGGAAGGTCAGAAATTAAGCAACAGAAAATAGCACTGCAACAGGCAGAGAATAATTTAAAAATTCAAGAACAAGAGTTGTACAAATTAATACAACAATTGGTACAAGAAAAAAATGCATTAGAAATAGAGAATTTACAGAGTATAAAAAAGCTAAAAGCACAAGAGCTTAGTTTTTCTATCTCACAAAAAAAGTACGAGAAAGAAATGATTTCTGCTGTAGAACTGTACCAAGCAAAAGTATTATACACCACAGCTAAAAATGAGAATTTACAAGTACAAATAAGATTAAAAGTGAACCATAGTACGTTGGCGTTTTATCGCGGATTACCAGTATTTACCATAAACTAACAATTACAATATAGATGGATATTCAATTAGAAAAGAAAAAAGGATTACGCCCAAAGCACTATGCATATATTGCAATTGGACTAGTAGTTGCTTTTGCAGCCTACAAAATAATTTGGAGCAATTCTGTAGCTACTTTTAGGACAGAGAAAGATAAATTATCTATAGCAGAAGTTACTCAAGGTAAGTTCGACGATTACATTACAATTAACGGTAGCGCAGCGCCAATAGCAACTATTTATATGGATGCTTATGAAGGCGGTAGAGTAACCGAGAAATTGATAGAAGAAGGCGCAATGGTAAAAAAGGGCGACATTATTCTAAAGCTAGAAAACAGCAATTTATACGAACAAATTTTAGCAAGCGAGAGTAACCTAGCGCTAAAACAAAACGATTTAAGGTCTACCAAACTAACCTTTGACTCTAGACAAGTAGAAGGCCGTAAATCTTTAGCAACCACATCTTATGAGTTAACCCGTTTAAAGCGTAATTACCAACAAAACCAAGAGCTTTACAATGACGGGTTAATCTCTAAAGAAGCCTTTTTAACAGCAAAAGAAAACTACGAGCTATCTTTAAAACAGCATGATATTGTAAAAATACAGACAGAACAAGATGATAAAATGCGTAACACATCATTAGCCGGTTTAGATACAGATTTAAACAGAATGCAAAAGACATTATCTATGGTTTACGAGCGTCTAGACCACTTAAATGTGCGTGCGCCTGCAGATGGTCAATTAGGGTTTTTAGATGCCGAAATTGGCCAAAGCATAAACCAAGGTCAGCGTATAGGACAAATAAATGTGCTAACAGATTATAAAATAGAAGCCGAGATAGATGAACACTATATAGACCGTGTAAAAAGAGATTTAAATGCCTCTTTTGAGCGTAATGGAAAAACGTATAATCTGCGTTTACGCAAAGTATATCCAGAAGTTCGTGGTGGTAAATTTAAAGTAGATCTAGTATTTACTGCAGAAAAACCAGAAAACATAAGAGCAGGTCAAAGTTTTAATGTAAAACTACAATTAGGAGCCTCTTCAGATGCACTTTTAATATCTAAAGGCAGCTTTTTTCAAAGCACAGGAGGCCAGTGGATTTTTGTAGTAAACCCAGATGGTGGCGAAGCACTAAAACGAAACATAAGAATAGGCAAGCAAAACTCTAAACATTACGAGGTTTTAGAAGGTTTGCAAGCCGGCGAAAATGTAATTACCTCTAATTACGATAGTTTTGGAGAAGCAGAAAAAATAGTTTTAAAATAGGGTGTTCCCTACGGGCGGGCTTTACGTTTCAATCTTTTTTAAGAAAAATAAAAAAGGATTTACACTACAATCCCTAACACAAGATATAATCACATTAAAAAAATCAATCAACAAAATGATACAAATAAAAGACCTTAAAAAAAGCTTTAGAACCGAAGAAGTAGAAACTTTGGCGCTAAACAGTGTAAACCTAAATGTTGGCGAAGGCGAGTTTGTAGCCATAATGGGGCCATCAGGTTGTGGTAAATCTACCTTACTAAATATTATAGGAATGTTAGACAATCCATCAGAAGGCAGTTATCAATTTGCAGGTCATGAAGTAGGAGGTTTAAAAGAAAACCAGCGTACAGGTTTGCGTAAAGGTAATTTAGGGTTTGTTTTTCAGAGCTTTAATTTAATAGACGAGCTTACCGTTTTTGAAAACGTAGAGCTGCCATTAATCTATTTAAAAATGAACAAAGCAGAGCGCAAACAAAAAGTAATGGCTGTTTTAGAACGTATGAAAATTGCACACAGACAAAAGCATTTTCCACAGCAATTATCTGGTGGTCAGCAACAACGTGTAGCCATTGCCAGAGCAGTAGTTACAAATCCAAAATTAATACTAGCAGATGAGCCAACAGGTAACTTAGACTCTAAAAACGGTATAGAAGTAATGAACCTGTTAACCGAGCTAAACCAAGAAGGTACAACTATAGTAATGGTAACGCACTCAGATAGAGACTCGCATTATGCACACAGAGTCGTAAATCTTTTTGATGGCCAAATAGTAACAGAAAGTCATAACAAACCTTTTGAAGCAGTAGTAAAATAGTAAGAGTTCATCATCAATCAAAACCATCAATCAATCTATCAATCAATTAAAATAGCCAATCACCATGTTCAAAAATTATTTTAAAATTGCATTTAGGAGTCTATTAAAAAATAAAGGCTATAGTTTTCTCAACATATTTGGGTTGGCAATGGGTATAACCTGTGCTAGTCTTATTTTTTTATGGGTAGAAGATGAGGTAAACTACGATGCAATTTTCCCAAATAAAGAACAGGTGTACTATTTGCCAACAAACCAACAGTATAATGGTGAGTGGCGTACGTTTACTTCTACTCCAGGGCCTTTGGCAGAAGCTTTAAAAAAAGAAGTACCAGGCATAGTAAATGCAACAAGAGTTAGAGATGAAGAACATCTTTTTACATTAGATGATGCCTCTTTTTATAAAAAAGGGTATTACGCAGATCCAGATTTTATAGACATTTTTAGCTTAAATTTTATACAAGGTAATGCAGACACAGCCTTTAGTAGTACAGATGCTATTGTGCTAACCAACCAAACAGCATCTCAGCTATTTGGAGCTGGTAATAACGCTGTAGGTAGAGTTTTAAAAATAGACAATACAAAAACGTATACCGTAACAGCAGTAGTAGCAGATTTCCCAGAAAATGTTACTTTAAAATTTAATTGGCTGGCACCTTTTGAGCCTTATGCAAAAGATAACGATAATTTACAAACTTGGGGAAATAACTCAGTAGATACCTATATACAATTAGATAAAAAAGCAAATGCAGCAGTCGTAAATACTACCGTAAAAAAGTTTTTGCAAACCAAAACAGAAGATAGTGATACGTATGCTTTTATGCATAGTATGCTAGATTGGCGTTTGCGCGATAATTTTGAGGGAGGAGTACAAGTTGGTGGTAGAATAACATACGTTAATTTATTCTCTGTAATTGCTTGGATTATTTTAGTAATTGCCTGTATAAATTTTATGAATCTCTCTACCGCACGTAGCGCTAAAAGAGCCAATGAGGTTGGTGTGCGTAAAGTGTTAGGAGCAGGTCGTAAACGTTTAATTTTTCAGTTTATAACAGAGTCTTTGGTTATTGCTACTATAGCTACTTTGGTTAGTATTTTGCTTGTGTTTTTATTGTTGCCACAATTTAACATTGTCATAGAAAAACAATTAATTATGGGAGTAGCCAACCCAATGCATTGGCTCGTATTAGTGGGAATTACACTTTTTTGTGGTGTTTTTGCAGGTTGTTACCCGGCATTTTACTTGTCTTCATTTTTACCTGTAACTGTTTTAAAAGGAATTAGTAGCAATCAAAAAGGATCAATATTTATAAGAAAAGGATTGGTTGTAACACAGTTTGCAGCATCAATAATACTAATTATAAGTACTATAGTGGTGTATAAGCAGGTACAACACGTAAAAAACAGACAGTTAGGGTATAATAAAACCAATCTTGTAACAATGAATGTTAGAGGAGATGTTGTTAAAAACTACACTGCAATTAAACAAGATATGTTAGCCACGGGTATGGTAGATAATGTTGGTTTAAATAGCTATAACACACTATCTATTGGTAATAATGGTTCTGGAGCAACTTGGTCTGGTATGGCAGAAGCAAATAGTGAAATGCTTATTTCTTTTAGGTACATAAATTCAGATTTTCTTGCTACGGCAGGTATGGATGTTATAGATGGTAGAAATTTTAAACAGAAACCAGAATTAGACAGTGTAAATTTTATAATAACAGAGTCGTTTGCTAAGCTCATAGATCCTGTTTCTGCAGTTGGTAAAAGCATTTATTTTGGAGACGATAAATACAAGGTTGTTGGGGTGGTTAAAGACTTTTTATATGGCGATATGTATGGTAAAAGTGATCCGGTTATATTTTTAAATGCACCTAGTGAAGCAAGGTATATGTATGCACGTATTGCTAATAATACAGACATAAAAAATACACTTGCAGGTATGGCTGGTATAATGCAAAAACATAACCCAGCTTTTCCGTTTGAGTATGAGTTTGTTGATGATGCTTTTAATCAAAAATTTAAAAGTGAAATGTTAGTGGGTAGACTATCGCAAATATTTGCCTTACTAGCAATACTTATCTCTTGCTTAGGTTTGTTTGGTTTAGCCGCATACACATCAGAACAAAGAAGTAAAGAAATAGGCGTGCGTAAAGTTTTAGGCGCAAGCGTGGTAAACATTGTAAACTTATTATCTAAAGACTTTTTAAAACTTGTAATAGTATCTATAGCTATAGCAATACCATTAGCTTGGTGGGCAATGTCTAGTTGGTTGCAAGACTATGCTTATCGTATAAATATGCAATGGTGGATGTTTGCGCTTGCGGGTATAGGAGCAATAACAATTGCATTGTTAACGGTAAGTTTTCAGGCCATAAAAGCAGCAATAACCAACCCTGTTAAAAGCTTGCGAACAGAGTAGTTCTTTTTTTTAGCGTCTAAATAATTGACACTTTGTGTAAAAATATTTTACAATTAAATGTGATTTAGGTTATTTATGTTCTGTTAAGGTTCTGATTGGCAGTTACTTAATTGTTTGGCACAGAAATAGAAATACACTTGGCATCCTTAGGGAGTAATTCATCAGTTAAAATTAAAATCATGTTTAAAAATCAACTAAAAATAGCGTGGCGTAATTTAAAGAACAATCTGTTTTTTACTTTTTTAAATGTATTTGGTTTAGCTATAGGTGTTGCAGGTGCGTTGTTAATTTCATTATATATTTATGATGAACTTAGCTATGATAAAATGTTTACTGATGAAGAATTAATTCACAGAATTAATGTAGATATTAAGTTTGGAACACAGGCTAATAATTTAGCTGTTGTTACACCACCAATGGCTTCGGTTTTAGAAAGTGAATACTCAGAAGTACAACTTACAACAAGATTAAGAGGTTGGGGCGGTATGTTAGTACGCCAAACAAATTCTGATAAAAATGTAAAGGTTAATGGAAACGCTTATGCAGACCCATCTTTTTTTAAAATGTTTGGTTTAGAATTGTTACAAGGCACAAAAGAAACAGCATTACTAGAGCCAAATACTTTAATACTCAGCAGGTCAGAAGCAAAAACGCTATTTACAGAAGAAGACGTTGTTGGTAAACAAGTAATTTTAGACAATGATGAGGTATATACAGTAACTGGGGTTATAGAAGATTTTCCTAAGAATTCTTTTTTAAGAGATTATAACATGCTAATGTCTATGGCTAGTAACCCAAATGCAAAAGAAGTTACTTGGGGAAGTAATAACTTTAGCACATTTGTAAAATTAAACTCTAACACCAATATAAAGGACTTTAATAAAAGACTACAAAATATATTTATAAACTACGTTGCTCCTTACGCGCAAAAAACATTTGCTCCAACAATGACGGTGGAGAGTTTTATAAGGGACGGAAACTTTTATGTTTTTAGTGCCATGCCGCTTCGTAAAATACATTTACACTCAGACCGTATTGCAGAACTAAATCAGAATAACAACATACAAAACATCTATATTTTATCTTTTATAGGGTTGTTTTTAGTAGTGTTAGCTTGTGTAAATTTTATGAATCTTTCTACGGCGCAATCCTTAAAAAGAGCAAAAGAAGTAGGTGTCCGTAAAACACTAGGCTCTTCTAAGTCAGACTTAATAAAACAGTTTTTAATAGAGTCAGGATTGGTATCATTAATTGCATTAGTTTTTGCAGTTTTTGTAGCATTTTTAATTTTACCTTCATTTAATGATTTAGCAGATAAATCATTAGAGATTCCGTTTTTAAATCCACTTTTTTGGTTAGCTCTTTTAGGTTTTGCTTTAATTTTGGGCTTGCTTTCTGGTATTTATCCTGCATTTTTTATGTCAAAATTTAAACCAGTAATGGTTTTAAAAGGGGGTGGAAAATCTAGCGCAGGCGGAGGAAAAATAAGAAACGGATTAGTGGTTTTTCAATTTGCAATTTCTGTGTTTTTAATGGGGAGTACATTAGTGGTTTTTCAGCAACTACAATATATAAAAGGTAAAGATATTGGTTACACCAAAGAGCAGGTTTTGGTTTTAGATGATGTTTATGCTGCGGGAGACCAAGTAGCATCGTTTAAGCAAGAAATAGAGAAATTAGCGAGTGTAAAAAGTGTGTCACTTACTAGTTTTTTGCCAACACCATCTAACAGAACAGATCAATCTTTTACAGTAAAAGGAAGAGCTGTTGAAGATGCTGTGGTACAAATGCAAAAATGGGATGTAGATGAAGATTATGTATCAACTTTAAGTTTAAATATTTTAGCCGGAAGAGATTTTGATACAAAGTATAAAACAGATTCTACTGCTATTATTGTAAACGAAACGGCTTTGTCTAGATTAGGAATTAACCCTACGGATGCTTTAGGAATGACATTGGTAGACGACGGTGATAAAATTGAATATAAAGTTATTGGTGTAGTTAAAGATTTTCATATCTCTACATTACGTAATGCTATAGATCCGGTAAGTTTTAGATTAAGCCGTAGAGTAAGCAGTAAATTAGTGGTAAAATTAAGTCAGGGAGATTTTGCAAAATCTATTGCAAGTATTCAAGGACTTTGGGGAAACGTTGCTTCTGGACAACCGTTTAATTACTATTTTTTAGATGATTCTTTTAATGATGTATACCAAGCAGAAGAGCGTTTGGGAAAAATATTTATTGCATTTACAATTTTATCCATCTTAATAGCTTGTCTAGGCCTGTTTGGTTTGGCAACCTTTAATGCAGAAAAAAGAATAAAAGAAATAGGAGTGCGCAAGGTTCTAGGAGCAAGTATTGGCAACATTGTTTACAAGTTAACATTAGACTTTTTAAAGTTAGTAGTAGTGTCTATAGTAATAGCTATACCATTGGCTTGGTTTGTAATGACAAAGTGGTTAGAAGATTTTTCATACCGAATAGAAATAAACGGTTGGTCTTTTGTTTATATAGCATTTTTGGTACTTGCAATATCTGTTGTCACTGTAAGCTATCAAAGTATAAAAGCAGCAATAACAAATCCCGTTAAAAGTTTACGAGCAGAATAAATTCATCAATCAAAAAAATAGAACCTATGAAAATCATTCAAATTAAAAAACTAGCAACACTTTTTTTAGTAGTGATGACTATGAGTGTTACGGCACAAAATAATGTAACCAAAGTAGCTGCTTTTAACAAAGTAATTGTTAGTCCGCATATACAAGTAACCTTTATAGAAGGAGAAACAGAAAGTGTAACAATTGAAAGTAGCACGATAGAGAAACACAAGATAAACGTTGAGGTTTCTGGTAAAACTTTACGTGTGTATTTAGAAGGAGCAAAAGAATATACTAAAAGCGAAAAAACAAATAAAAATGGGTATAAGCAACGTAAATCTATTTATAAAGGTACAGTAGTAAAAGCTACAGTAACATATAAAAAAATTGAAGAATTGTCTTTAAGAGGAGAAGAAACTATAGTGTGTAAAAGCTTACTTAAACAAAACAAATTGCGATTAAAAATATATGGCGAATCTCAGGTGTTTTTAAATGATACAGACCTTAAAGATTTACACGCAACAATATACGGCGAGAGCTTTTTAGAACTAAAAACGGGTAGTGTAGAAAACCTAAAAATTACAGCTTATGGCGAAACTACAATTAACACATTGGGCATAAAAAACGATAACACAAAAATTACAGCTTATGGTGAAGGTAGTTATCGTGTACAGGTTTCTAAAAGATTAAAAGTTACAGCTTATGGTGAAGCAACTGTTGCTTACCAAGGAAATCCAGAATTAGATAAAGGCATTATTATCGGTGAAGCAACTATTCAGAAAATAAAGTAATACTAAAGTTATGTTTAAAAATCATATTAAAATAGCGTGGCGAAGTCTAAAGATGGATAAAATGTTTTCTTCATTAAACATTTTAGGGTTATCTATTGGTTTAACAATTGCCATATTGCTTTTTGCTTTTATCACTTTTGAGAAAAGTTTTGATACCCAGTATAAAAATTATGCAGATACGTATAGAGTCTTGGTTAATACAACTGGCGATGCCTTTGATAAGGAAATTATGGCTACTGCACCGGCTGCAGTTGCACCTACTTTAAAAGATGAATTACCTACAGTAAAACATACTGCCAGAATGTTGCAACACAGCTTTGGTGAAACAGCCTTTATAAAAGCAAACAACAATAATTTTTTAGAAAAAAGATTATTTTGGTGCGACCAAGAATTATTTTCAATTTTTGAAACTAAATTTATTAAAGGAGATGCCGCTACTGCAATTACAAGACCCAACACTGTAGTTTTATCTAAAAGTGCAGCAGAAAAATACTTTGGAACCATAGATCCAATAGGGAAAACGATAAAGGTAGATGACAAAACAGAGTTAGAGGTAACTGGCGTTTTTGAAGATTTTGCAGCAAATAGCACTATAGACTGTAATCTAATAGCATCATTTAGTACTACATATTTTTTTAAAGAACCAAGTTGGAGTAACTCTAGTTTTGAGACCTATGTGCAGTTAAAACAGAACGCCTCTAAATCAACTTCAGAAAAACAAATACAGCAAATTTTAGATAAAAATGTAGATAAGGAAGGGCAATGGTATACACTTACATTACAACCATTATCAGAAGTACATTTATACTCTAAAGATTATACAAGTACGTACACTTCTAGAATAGGAAGTATTTCGGAAATTAAAAACTTATCATTTTTAGCATTGCTTATTTTACTTATTGCCTGTGTTAATTATATGAATCTTATGACGGCTCGTTCTCAAAAAAGAGCAAAAGATGTGGGTATAAATAAAACATTAGGAGCTTCGTCTAAAAGTTTAATAGCTAGGTTTTATTCAGAAACAGGATTGCTAACTTTAATAGCGCTGTGTATTGGCGTTGTGCTTTCTGTGGTTATTATCCCTGTTTTTAATGGTATAACTGGCGCTAGCTTAGACTATAATTTTCTTTTAAGAGCAGATTTTATCTTAGGTATGTTTTTGGTGTGGCTCATAACTACGTTAATTGCGGGTTCTTATCCTGCATTTTACTTAGCTGGTTTTTCACCTAGCTCTATTTTAAAGCCAGCAAACAGAACGGTGAGTAATGCTGTGGTAAGAAAAGCATTGGTGGTATTACAATTTACAGCATCTGTAGTTTTAATTGTTGGCGTGTTAGTGGTTTACCAACAGTTAGAGTTTATGAAAAGCAAGGATTTAGGCTATACCCCTCAAAATGTTGTAGCAGTTTCTACCGCCGCAATAGAAACATATACCAACAAACAGGCTTTAGCAAATGAGGTTAAAAAATTAAGCTCGGTTATAGAAGTAGGTTCTGCTCAAGGTTTTCCTGGTATGGATGTTAGTGGAAGATCTTTACATAAAGATGATCAAGATGAAAATGGCAAAAATATACAGACCAACGTAGCAGATGCTAGTGTTTTAGAGGTGTTGCAATTAAAGCTTTTGGCAGGTAAAACATTGCCAAGTGTAAAACAAGAAGGAGACACGCTTGTAGATGTTGTTTTAAATAAAAAAGCAATTACTTATTTAGGGTTTACGCCAGAAGAGGCAATCGGTAAAAAAGTAGATATGCAATTAGGAGACGATGCTACTATAATTGGCGTTGTAGACGATTTTAATTTTGAGTCGCTACACAAGCCAATTGGTGCTTATGCTTTTCATAACAGTAGGTTTGAAGGAAGACCCTATTTATTGGTTCGTTTTAATAGCGCATCTGTAACAAGTACAATGCAGCAATTAGAAGCAGCATATACCAAGGTTGCTCCAGATTCTAGTTTTGATTATACATTCTTAGATAAAAATATGGAGCAGCTATATGCCCAAGACCGTAAAATGGCAAAGGTTGGATTATTATTTTGTTTACTAGCGATTTTTGTAGCGTGTTTAGGCTTATTTGGCTTAGCTGCATTTACAGCAGAGCAACGCAAAAAAGAAATAGGTGTGCGCAAAGTGTTAGGAGCAAGTGTTGTAGGGATTACACAAATGTTATCTAAAGATTTTTTAAAGTTAATAGGAGTATCATTACTAGTTGCTTTTCCGGTTGCATATTTTCTTATGCAAAAATGGCTAGAGGAGTTTGCTTTTAGAGTACATATAGGCTGGTTTGTGTTTTTTGTTGCAGGTATGTGTGCTGTTTTAATAGCATTACTAACGGTAAGTTTTCAGGCTGTAAAAGCAGCAACAGCAAATCCAATAAAGAGTTTAAGAACGGAGTAATTATAAAATAATGCTATGTATAATTTATATTTAAAGATTGCTTCAAGATACTTGTTAAAGAATAAATTATACTCTTTTATTAATATATTGGGGCTCTCTGTAGGGATTGCATCTTTTGTTTTAATTATGATGTACGTTGCTAATGAACGTAATTATGATAAGTTTAATGGCTCCGAAAACATATACCGTGTGTATATGGATTACATGGTAGGAAACTCGTTTTCTCCAGGAGATGCACAGAGTTATAATTTAAGTGGACCAACCTTAAAAAAGGAGTTCCCAGAAATAGAAGAATATGTTCGCTTTTTTCATCTTCAAAAGGCCGCATTAATTAAAGAAAATGAGATTTTCGAAAATAATAAAGGTGCAATTACAGATGCATCTTTTTTTAATGTGTTTGATTATCCTTTGATTAAAGGAGATGTAAAAAATGTATTAAAAGCTCCCAATACTATAGTACTACAAGAAAATTTAGCTAAAAAAATATTTGGTAAAGAGGATCCTATTGGCAGAACTCTTTCTGTCTTTTGGAAAGGTGAAACAAAAGTTACTGTTACAGGAATATTAAAGGATATTCCATCTAATACCCATCTAAAAAATAATTTTTTAATTTCTTTTGAAACCTTAAAAACATCGAAAGCTATTCCCGGACAGTATGAGCCTAATTGGAGTCAGAATAATTTTTTCACATATATAAAGATTGATAAAAAGGCAGATGTTAATGCTTTACAGTCAAAAATAAAAGAAAGTAATTTTGAAGATGATGTAGATGAGCGCCATAATATAGAATCCTTAGAGAGTATTCATTTAAATTCTAATAAGCCGTATGAAGCAGAAGCTAATGGTAGCGAAAGTAGAGTAAAGTTTTTATTGGCTATTGCATTTATAATTTTAATATTATCGTGGCTTAATTATGTGAATCTTGCAACTACAAAATCTTTGGAACGTGCTAAGGAAATAGGAATAAGAAAAGTTTCAGGAGCACAAAGACCACAGCTTATTTTTCAGTCTTTATTAGAGTCTATTATTCTAAATAGTATAGCAATTGCATTAGCCACGCTTGTTGTTGTATTTATATTGCCCTTTTTTAATAGCTACACAGGTAAAGAGTTAATTTTAACTTCATCTGTTGCGGTAGGCTTACTTCCGTACTTAGGATTTATTTTTTTAGGTACAATTTTATCGGGGTTATACCCGGCAATTGTATTAAGTGGCTATTCTCCGGCGGTTGCTTTAAAAGGAAAAGTAAGGGCTTCCTTTGGTGGACTTAATATTAGAAAAGGTCTTATTATAACTCAGTTTTTCGCGACAATTGTATTGCTTGTAGGCACTATTGTAGTAGCTAAACAAATTAAATTTTTAGAAAATCAACCTATAGGAGCAGATTTAGATCAGGTAGTAGCATTTAATTGGGAGGTTTTAAATAAAAGAGAGGACTCTCTATTAAAAATAGATTCTGAATTATTTGAATCTGAATTACGCAAATTGCCATATGTCAAAGATGTTGTTTCTGCGAAAACATACCCAGGAGGAGGTTATGATAATTTATCTTCTACAGTAGGGATTACCTACCCTAATGGCACAGTAGATGAGAATAGAATATTTTATACCTATAACGTAAGTCCAAACTATTTTAATCTTTTAGATATGGAGTTTGTTGCTGGAAGTTCTTTTTTAGAAACAGCAACAAGGAGTAGCAATAAAATAGTCATTAATGAAAAAATGGCAAGACATATGCAAATTAGTAACCTAGAAGATGCAGTTAATAAGACAGTAAAGCTTTGGGGAGAAGATTGGGTTATTTCTGGAGTCATTAAAGACTATCATCATTTTGGTTTAAAAACAGCGATAGAGCCAATTTTAATTAGGCACCATGAAGATAAGAATAACCTGTTGGTTAAATTTGATAAAAGTGTTACATCTGTAGCAGGCTTTGGTACTGTTTTGAAAGATATAGAAAACATTTGGGACAATGCGCATACCCAGAATGTGTTTAGTTATGCTTTTTTAGACAAAGAGTTTCAGGCACAATATAGCGAAGATAAAAATTTTGGAAGTGCATTTTTAATTTTTACGATTCTAACAATTTTAATTGCGTCTATGGGCTTATTTGGTCTTACGTCATACACGGTTGTCCAACGAAGAAAAGAAATAGGAGTGCGTAAAGTAAACGGAGCTAATATTATAAATATTTTAGCTGCGTTAAATAAGGATTTTGTTAAGTGGATAGCGTTAGCTTTTGTAATTGCTGTTCCAATCTCCTGGTTTACTATGCTTAAATGGTTAGAGGGTTTTGCATATAGAACCACAATAAGCTGGTGGGTTTTTGCTGTTGCAGGGTGCACCGCTTTAGTAATAGCATTACTTACTGTAAGTTGGCAAAGTCTAAAAGCTGCTTTAGCTAATCCGGTAGATGCATTAAAAGACGAGTAAATGTTATAGAAAAGATCATTTATACAAGAACATTATGATTAAGAATTATTTTAAAATAGCGTTTAGAAACTTATGGAATAACAAGCTCTTTTCCTTAATAAAGATTAGCAGTTTAGCCATTGGCTTAAGTGTATCTTTTGTTATTGGTTTAATGGTGTATTACGATTTTTCTTTTGATAAATTTCATCCAGATAAAGATCATATTTACAGAATAACAACAGAGTTTGTAACACCAGAAGGGAGTTTTTATAATCCAGGTGTTTCATATCCGTTAGGAGCGGGTTTGCAAGAAAACGCTACAGGTATAACTGCAGTGTCTTCTTTTTTAACGACGTATCCGTTGCACATAAAAAATACAGCTACAGACAAAACCTTTAAAAATCCAGATTTTGTTATTTATGCAGATAAAGAGTTTTTTAATGTATTTACATACAAGTGGCTGGCAGGTTCTAAAGACACTGCATTAGATAATCCTAACCAGTTAGTACTATCAGAAAAAAGGGCTAAAAAATATTTTCCGAATACAGCCTATACAGATATTATTGGTGCCAATATGGTGTATAACGATACTATACCAGTTAAAATTTCTGGTGTAGTTGCTAATTTTACAGAGCGTACAGATATTGTTTTTGAAGAGTTTATATCACTAAGAACGGCTAGACAGTCAGATATGACAAGTGTTGTTTTAAGTAGCAATTGGAATAATACAAACTCGGCATCGCAATTATTTATAAGGACAGATAAAAACACAAGAGCAGCAGATGTTCGGTTAGCATTACATAAGTTAGCAGATGTCCATAAAGATCCTAATGAAGTAGAATTTGGTAACGAGCGTAAGTTTTATATGCAGCCATTACAAGAAATGCATTTTGATGCAAATTACTATACTTTTGATTTTGATGAAGAAACTGCAAGTAAATCGGTTTTAATAAGTCTAGGGTGCATTGCTCTTTTTTTACTGTTGTTAGGTAGTATTAATTTTATAAATTTAAATACAGCACAAGCAACGCAAAGAGCAAAAGAAATTGGTATTAGAAAAACATTGGGTGGTTCTAAAAAGCAATTAATTTATCAGTTTTTAGGAGAAACATTTTTATTAACGGTATGCGCGGCAATAGTATCTGTAGCGCTTTCTTTTTGGCTACTTAAAATATTTGAAGAGTACATACCTGTTGGTTTAACGTCAGAACTATTTGCTGAGCCAATTGTTATAACGTCTATAATTTTATTATTAATACTTGTTACTTTTTTGTCTGGTTTCTATCCAGCACTTGTACTCTCTCATTTTAAACCAATAGCGGTACTTAAAAATCAGATTGTAGCTGCTAACGATAAAACATCAGTACGTAAATACCTAACTGTTTTTCAGTTTGTAATAGCACAAGTTTTTATAATAGCAACCCTTTTAGTGGGTAAACAAATATCATTTTTGTTACAAAAAGATATGGGTTTTAAAACCGAAGCCATAGCATCTTTTAGAGCTCCTTGGTATACTATGACGCCTGAAAAGCAACAACGATTATTAGCTAAAGTAGAAGCAATACCAGAGGTAAGCACAATTAGTTTAGCAGAATCCCCACCGGCTTCTTTTAGTACAAGCGCAACAAATGTCAGCTATTTTGGTAATGATGTTCCGGTACACACAGAATTACAATTATTATATGGCGATAAAAACTATTTAGAGCTCTACGGAATAGAATTACTTGCAGGCAGAAAACAGAATAACGACAATATAAAAGAATATGTAATTAACGAAACTTACTTGCGTTTACTGGGTTTCACAAATCCAGAAGATGCTATTGGTAAAATGATTAAAAGTGACGGAGAAGAACACCAAATAGTAGGTGTTATCAAAGATTTTAATCAACGCTCTTTAAAAACAGCAATTAAACCCTTAGCATTTATGGGTGCAGGCGGAGCAAATAGGAGTTTTAAAACGTTTCACATTTCTTTTGCCAACGTAAACGGGGAAAATTTACCCGTTACCACTAAAAAATTAGAAAGTGCCTGGAATGAGGTGTATACAGATGAGCCTTTTGAGCTTGTTTTTATGGATTCTGTAATAAAACGTTTTTACAGTCAAGAACGCAAAACGGCGGTATTGCTAAATTGGGCAACAGGTTTGGCTATAGTAATTAGTTGCTTAGGCTTATTAGGTTTGGTTGTTTATACAACAGAACGCAGAACTAAAGAAATAGGCATACGCAAGGTCTTAGGAGCATCTTTACTAGAATTAAATGTATTACTTAGTAAAGAATTTTTAAGTTTAGTAGCAATAGCTTTTGTACTAGCAGCACCAATAGCATATTTTGGATTAGATTATTGGCTGCAAGACTTTGCAAATAAAACCAAATTAAGTTGGTGGGTTTTTGCTATCAGTGGTATTGCAATGTTATTAATTGCATTGCTAATAATGGGTGTGCGCACGTATATATCATCAACTAGAAATCCAGTAAAAAGTTTACGAACAGAGTAAAAAAGATAAATTATGTTATTAGAATTAAACAATATATACAAGTGGGTACAGTCTGGCGGACAAAAAATATTTTTACTAAAAGATATTAATTTAAAAGTAGAAGAAGGCGAGTTTATTTCAATAATGGGTCCGTCTGGCTCAGGTAAGTCTACCTTGCTTAATATTATAGGTATGTTAGATGTTTTTAATGAGGGCGAATATCATTTTTTAGAAGATTCTGTACACAGCTTAAAAGAAAAACACCGTTCTAACTTATACAAGCAATACATTGGTTTTGTTTTTCAGGCATATCATTTATTAGATGAGCTTACCGTGTATGAAAACCTGGAAATGCCGTTACTTTATAAAAAATATAGCTCAGCAGAACGCAAAGCATTGGTAGCAGATATGCTAGATAAATTTAATATTGTAGGCAAACAAAAACTATTTCCTAGTCAGCTTAGTGGTGGCCAACAACAATTGGTAGGTATTGCAAGAGCGTTAATTTCTAGTCCTAAGCTTATTTTAGCAGATGAGCCAACAGGTAATTTAAACTCTAAGCAAGGTGAAGAAATAATGGAGATTTTTAAGGAATTGAATAAAGACGGAGTAACAATAATACAAGTTACACATTCAGAAAAAAATGCCACTTACGGGTCTAGAACCTTAAATTTATTAGACGGAAGAAAAGTATAAAAGGCATAAAAAAAGAACACAACAGCCCCCACCGTTGTGTTCTATCTAGGCCTAAATGCAAAAACCTAGTTATAGTAAGAAGGATCAACTTATTTAAAACCTTCTTATATAAATTATTTAGCTTTAAGTAAAATCATAGAAAATGTTTTTGTTTTGGTTTGTCTGTACTTTTTAATGTACTCCAAATAAGCATTCCTTTTTGATTCGTGATTTTCAAGATAAAAAGCATCGCATTCCATAGTGTCGCATTCTAAATTGCTTAGCGTAGAATTATTATATCTGCGCATTTCTGCTAGGTTATCTGTATTCTCTTGCTTAAGCTCTATTAGTTCTTGGTGTATAGCTTTGCTGTTGGCAATGCGTTCTTCAATCTCCATTAAGTAAGCCAACTCTTCTGTTATAAACTCTAAGTTATCTATCCAGTTGCGCAGCTCTTCCTTGTCCTTCTTCATCATTATGCTGGCGTCTTCCTCGTGGTTGTAAAACAATTTTGAACTCATAATACCGTATTTACATCTATATAATTATTTTTCTGTTCTACATTAGCCACAGTAAGTGTTTTTTCCCCAGAAGGGAACTCCCATAATAGTGTATCGCCTTTAGCGTAACCAATTACGGCAGTGCCCATTGGAGTTAAAATAGAAAGTTTATTATTTTTAAGATCACTATCTGAAGGCTTAACCAATTGAAAATTCTTTTGCCAGCCTTCTTCTGCTGCAATTGTGACAATAGAATTAAACCTAATAACATCTGTAGGCATATCTCTTTCGTCTTTAACAATAGCAGTTTTTAGCTCTTCATGTAACTTGGCAATAGATTTTTTGTACGTAATGTCTTTATGATAGCCAGAAAGAGTCATCAATTTTTTAAGCAGTACATACTCTTTTTTTTCAATAATTAAGCCTCCGTATTTCATCTTCTTTTCTGTTATTTATGGAAAAATTCCTCTTTGTACGTAAGCTTGTTCTAAGCGCTCTATAGCAATATTAAAAGCAGCAGTACGCATATCTATATCTTTTTCTAAAGCAGTTTTCATCACTTTGTTAAAAGATTCTTTTAGCTTTTTGTGCATTTTTTCCATTACTTCGTCTAGTTGCCAAATTTCTCCGTTACGGTTTTGCAACCACTCGTAATAACTACCAATTACACCGCCAGAATTACATAAAATGTCTGGTATAATAGAAACACCTTTATCTAATAATATTTTTTCAGCTTCTACATCTGTAGGTCCGTTTGCACCTTCGGCAATTAAAAAAGCTTTAATGCTGTCTGCATTGTTAGCTGTAATTTGGTTACCTAAAGCCGCTGGCACACAGATATCGCAATCAATACCAAAGAAACTTTCATTAAGAATTGGTGTGGCATTTTTAAAACCGGCAACAGCACCTTTGTGTTCCATTGTATGTTTGTACAAATCTTCTACAGATATACCATTCTCATTTAAAATAGAGCCAGATGCATCTTGTACACTAACCAGTATAGCTCCTTCTTTTTCTAAGAAATGAGAAGTCCAGTAGCCTACATTACCAAAGCCTTGTACAATGTATTTTTTACCTTTTAGATCTACTTTTTTATTTTCTGCCCAAAATTTTATACTTAAATATACGCCGTAACCAGTAGCTCTATCTCTACCTTCAGAACCACCAGCACCAACAGGTTTTCCTGTTACAACGTGCATATTTTTAGAACGTTCTGACGGTGCTTTTGTAGACATATATGTATCTAAAATCCACGCCATTGTTTGCGGATTTGTATTTACGTCTGGAGCAGGAATATCTAATTCCGGGCCAATATTATCTCCTAAAGCATAGGTAAATCTCCTTGTAATACGCTCTAATTCTGCTAGTGAGTATTTAGAAGGGTCTAACTGTATACCACCTTTAGCACCCCCATATGGCAAACCAGCCAAAGAAGTTTTCCAAGTCATCCACATAGCCAATGCTCTAGCTGCATCTATATCTACAGTTGGGTGGTAACGTAAGCCACCTTTGTAAGGTCCAAGTGCATTGTTGTGTTGCACTCTATAGCCTGTAAATATCTCTACATCGCCGTTATCCATTTTTACAGGAAAATGCACAACAAGTTCGTTGTTTGTGATGCTTAATATTTTTCTAATGTTGGGGTTTAAGTTAATACTGTCTGCGCTATAATTAAATTGTCGCATAACATTATCTAGCATCCCTTGCTTCAACTTTTTCTGTTGTTTTGCTATCATTATATTTAATTTAAAACTAATTCTCTTTTGTTTTCTTTTTTAATACTTAAGTCTTCACTTAACGTATAATCGTACTCGCTGCAATTGTATACAGATTTTTTATTTGTTGTTAAAACACAAATCTGCTGATGCTCGCAAGTGCCGCAAAGGCTCTTCTCTATTATTTTTATCATTGTTTTATTATTAACCATTAAAATGCTACTTGACCTTCACAAAAAAACCACACCACTTGAGTTAAACATTTAGAAAGCCAAGTAGACAAATCAATCAATCAACTATAAAAAATTTAATATCATTTTTTATAATAACTTACTCGTGTGTGTATTGGCAAGCTGTGTGCCTAAAAAGAAGGTATACTATTTTTATTATTTAAAATATTGATAATCAATACTTTAAATAATAAAAAATAATTTTAATGAAAAACTGGGGCGAGGAGAATTACCCCAGGTGGGTACTAATTACCCGTTTTTTATTTTAATTTTTGACGCAATGTTTTACGGTCTATTTGAAGAATTTCTGCAGCCTTAGTTTTATTGTTATTTGTAGCGGCTAATACTTTTAAAATGTATTCTTTTTCCATTTGCTGTAAGCTAGAGAATGAAGCGTCTGGAAATTCTATTTTGTATTTTAAATAATCTGGAAAATCTTTAATTTCAATTTTTCCATCGCTCATAATAACAGCGCGTTGTATTACATTTTCTAACTCTCTAATATTGCCTTGCCAATGGTATCTCTGCAACATCTCCAGAGCATCATCAGCAATACTAAGCAAACGGTCTTTATATTCTACGCCATATTTTCTTATAAATTGATCTACTAGTAGCGGAATATCAGACTTTCTTTCTCGTAATGGTGGTACACTTATTTGCACAACAGTAAGTCTGTAATACAAGTCTTCTCTAAATTTTTTATTGGTAATATCTTCTTGTAAATTATTGTTTGTTGCAGCAATAATACGCAAGTCTACCTTTTCTGCTTTTTGAGACCCAACCTTGGTAATTTCTTTTTCTTGTAGTGCTCTAAGTAATTTGGATTGCACAGCGATAGAGGCATTACCTATTTCATCTAAAAACAAGGTACCGTTATTTGCTGCTTGGAAAAAGCCGTTTTTATTCTCATTTGCACCTGTAAAAGCACCTTTTGTATAGCCAAAAAGTTCAGATTCTAATAAGTTTTCTGGTATAGCGCCACAGTTTACGGCAATAAAAGGTTGTTTGGCAAACTTACCAGAAAAGTGAATAGCTCTTGCTACAAGTTCTTTTCCCGTTCCACTTTCTCCATCTATTAATACCGTAGCCTTATTGTCTTTTACGCGCTCTATAATTTCGGTTACTTTTTCAAAAGCAGTGGACTGCCCAATCATTTGTCCGTAACTAGAAGTTATTGCTTGTTTTTTTTGTTTTGGTTCTTTAACTTTTTTAGAGCTTTCTAAAGACCTGTTTACTGCTTGTTTTAATTCCTCTTTTGTAAAAGGTTTGGTTAGGTAATCTGTAGCTCCAGATTTTATTACGCTCATAGCATCATCTACAGATGGGTATCCAGTAATAACTAATTTAGGAATATGTGGGTAATGTTCTGCGGTGTATTTTAATAGCTGCAAACCATCAATCTCTGGCATTTGTATGTCTGTAATTAGTAAATCTATGGTAGAGTCGTGCAATACATACAATGCTTGTTTTACAGACACAGCTTTGTATACGTGGTAATTTAGAGACTGTAAATGTCGTTGTAGAAGTTCTAATATGTGTATATCATCATCTACAATTAAAATATTTTCTTTTTCTAACCCCATTTTTCTACAATTTTGGAATTGTAACAGTAAATATAGTGCCCTTAGGTGTATTTGCGCTATAGCTTATGTTTCCTTTATGACTTTTAATAATACCATGCACCACACTTAATCCTAGTCCGGACCCATCACCAACAGGTTTGGTAGTGAAAAAAGGTTCAAAAATTTTATTTCCTAATTTTGGGTCAATACCAGAGCCTTGGTCTTTAATATGTATTTCTACAGTAGCAGATTTATCTTTAATTTCTAGGTCGATGATTCCCTTTTCCTTAGAAAAATAAATGGCATTTATGACCAGGTTGAAAAGTACTTGAGTAAGTTGTATACGATCTATTTTTAAAGCAATTTCAGGATTGCTAGAGGTCGTATTAATAGCGATACTTTTTGTTTTTAGAATAGGTTTAAGTAATTCTATCGCTTCTTTACAAATAGGAATAATATTTACTAGACTTTTTTGTTGCGGCATTTCGCAAGCAAAAAACATTAATTTTTTCACCACTTCTCTAGAGTAAATAGCGCTATTTATTATTTTATCTAGATCTTTGGTTGCTTGTTTGTCTTCTTTTGTTCTGTCTTTTAAGAGCTCTGCAAAACCAAGTATATTTGCTAGTGGTGTATTTAATTCGTGAGCAATACCAGCTGTAATTTCTCCTAAAATACGTAACCTATCAGACTGTTCTACTTGTCTTTTAATTAGAATTTCGTTTTCTTTAATTTCTTTTCGCTCAAGTAGGTTTCCTACCTCTAAACATACATTGTTTAAGAGCTGTTGTTCTTCTTCAAGAAAATCTAAAACACTGTATTTTTTAGAAGGGTATCCAACTTTTATAGTTCCAATTTCTTTATTAAAAAGAGTAATAGCAGATGTTAAAAAAACATAGTCGTTGTGCTCTTTTTTAGAAGTGATAGAATAATCGTCAGTCTTTAGAACCACATAGGTGTCTTCTGTATGTTGCCACGCATTTTTTAAACAAAATACAATAGCACGTAAACCAACTTCAACCTCATTATAATCGCAATTAACTATAATAGAAGTAACGTCATACAAACAAGTAAGCTCTTTAATACGTTCTTTTAATTTTTCTTCAGCAGTTACCATAAACCGTAAATTTAGGAGGGTTAAATTTACTACAAAAAAAATAGCTCTAGTAAACAAAATGAATACTAGAGCCAGGTTTTATACAAACAACTTGTGTTAGGCAGTAGGGTCTGGTGTCATCCTTAAATAAGGTTTAATTTCTTCTACTCCTTTTGGAAATATTTTTATGGCATCACTGGTCGCAATAGCCGGACTAACAACTACTTTTTCGCCATTTTTCCAGTTAGCTGGTGTAGCTACTTTATGGTTTGCAGTTAATTGTAAAGAGTCTATTACACGTAACAACTCGTAAAAATTACGACCTGTAGATGCAGGGTATGTAAGTGTTAATTTAACTTTTTTATCTGGGCCAATAATAAACACAGAACGCACAGTTAAACTGCTATCAGCATTAGGGTGAATCATATCATACAAAGTAGATACTTTTTTATCCTCATCTGCAATTATAGGAAAAGTAACTGTAGTATTTTGTACTTCATTAATATCTTTAATCCATTCTTTATGAGACTCGGCACCATCTACGCTTAACGCAATCATTTTTACGTTACGCTTATCAAACTCATCTTTAAATTGTGCAGCAGTACCTAATTCTGTAGTACAAACTGGTGTAAAGTCTGCAGGGTGAGAAAAAAGAATTCCCCAGCTATCACCTAAATAATCATATAAATTTATTGTTCCTACAGAACTATCTGCAGTAAAATTTGGTGCTTCATCACCTAATCTTAAACTTGCCATATTATTGTGTTTTAAATTAAAAATCTAGTTACCCTACAAAATTAATAGATTAATACCTTTTAAAGCGTTAAAATAGGTTAAACTTTGTGTAAACTAATCAATTAAAATAGAAACTTCAATTGCACGCTAATACTCTCTTGTTCAGGTTTTTTCTTGTCTGAAGTGTTTAAATTTGCTAATGAAATACCTAGTAAACGTACCGAATTTTCAAGCTTTTCTTGGTATAATAATTCTTTGGCAATTTCTAGTATTAGGTCTTTATCTGCTATAAAATAAGGAATAGTTTTACTTCTGGTTTGTAATGTAAAATCGCTATATTTTATTTTTAAAGTAATTGTTTTGCCTGCAATTTTAGTTTTCTTAAGTCGGCGTTCTAATTCACCAGCAATATTTTCTAATCGCTCTAACATAAAAACTTCACTACTTAAATTTTCATTAAAAGTACGTTCTGCACCAACAGACTTTGGTATTCTGTTAGGTTTAACTGGGCTGTTATGTATGCCTCTAACTACGTGGTAATAATAGGCGCCACTTTTACCAAAATGTTTTTCTAAAAACTCTAAGGTTTTATTTTTAAGATCTAAGCCGGTAAAAACACCAACTTTGTACATTTTTTCTGCCGTAACTTTACCAACACCATAAAATTTACGAATTTCTAGTTCTTCTAGAAATGAAAAAACTTCTTCAGGATTAACCGTTTTTTGCCCGTTTGGTTTGTTGTAATCACTAGCAACTTTAGCAATGAATTTATTGATAGAAATACCAGCAGAAGCGGTAAGTCCTAACTCATTAAAAATACGTTGTCTAATTTCCTTTGCGAGTAAAGATGCAGATGGGTTTCCTTTTTTATTTACAGTAACATCTAAGTATGCCTCGTCTAAAGAAAGCGGTTCTACAAGATCTGTATAGTCGTAAAAAATGGCTCTAATTTTTTGCGATATCTCCTTATATCTATCAAATCTAGGGGGCACAAAAATTAAATCTGGACAGTTACGTTTTGCCATATAGCCACTCATAGCAGAGCGTACACCAAACTTGCGAGCCTCATAGCTGGCAGCAGAAACCACACCTCTTTTTTCGCCACCACCAACAGCCAATGGCTTACCAATAAGCTCAGGATTATCTAGCTGCTCTACAGATGCGTAAAAGGCATCCATATCTACATGAATAATTTTTCGTAAAGGTAAATCCTTGGTCATACACAAATTTACGGTATATTTAGGTTGATGAAAACAAAAGAAAAAACAGCTATTGTCTTGGGTGCAACCGGTGTAACTGGTAGTGCATTGGTGTCTTTATTAACACACCATAATGCCTATGCAAAAATAAAGCTATTTTCTAGATCTGTAAGTGGTTTTACACATCCAAAAATTGATGAATATTTAGTGGATCTTCAGGACCTAGAAAAACATAAAAGTAGCTTTACTGCAGATGAGGTATATTGCTGTATCGGAACTACAAAGGCTAAAACTCCAGACAAAGAAACCTATAAAAACATAGATTACGGCATACCTGTACAAGCCGCAAAATTATGTAAAGAAAATAATATTAATACGTTTATGGTGATATCTGCATTAGGTGCAAATGCATCTAGTTCTGTTTTTTATAATAAAATAAAAGGCCAGATGGAAGATGATGTAATTGCGTTACAAATACCAAAAACATATATATTACAACCGTCTTTAATAGCAGGAAAAAGAAAGGAAAAAAGGTTGGGAGAGTGGTTGGCAAAACAGTTTTTAAAGGTGTTTCAGTTTTTATTAATTGGATCTCTAAAAAAATACAAACCAATACACCCAGAAACAATTGCAAAGGCTATGGTTTGGTTAGGAAATAATGAAGAAAACGCCACAAAAATACAATCTGATAAGATTAAGGAATTAGGAAAAGAATAGAATGTTAGAAATAGAACGTAAGTTTTTAGTGAAGAGTGATGCTTTTAAAACGGAAGCGATAACAGAAAAAAGAATAGTACAGGGTTTTTTAAATACAGATCCAGAGCGTACGGTTAGGGTCCGAATAAAAGGGGATAAAGGCTTTTTAACTATAAAAGGGAAGTCTAACCGTACAGGAACATCTAGGTTTGAGTGGGAAAAGGAAATACCAATCAAAGAAGCTGAAGCATTACTTAAACTTTGCGAAGAAGGAGTGATTGATAAGATACGATACAATGTTCCTGTTGCAAAGCACTTGTATGAGGTTGATGAGTTTTTTAGTGACAACGAAGGTTTAATTGTTGCGGAAGTAGAACTAAAAGATGAGGATGAAGAGTTTGTGAAGCCATATTGGCTAGGGGAAGAAGTCACTGGAGATATTAAATACTATAACTCCCAGTTAAGTAAAAAACCTTTTAAAAAATGGAGCTTGTAAAAACTAAAAAAGGCTAGTAAATTTTACTAGACTTTTTTAGTTGTATTTCTTTTGATTTAGTTAGAGGTGTAATTCAGTTTTTTCTCAATAGACTTAATCATAACATTAGCTATATCTAAACCAGTAGCTGCCTCTATGCCTTCTAATCCTGGAGAAGAATTTACTTCTAATAATAAAGGTCCTTTGTTAGAGCGTATAATATCTACACCAGCAACAGCAAGGTTTAATATTTTTGCAGCTTTTACAGCAAGTTTGCGTTCTTCAGCAGTTATTTTAATTAGTGATGCTATACCTCCTTGGTGAATGTTGGCTCTAAATTCTCCTTTTTGAGCTTGGCGTTGCATAGATGCCACAACTTTACCATTAACTACAAAACAACGTATATCTTGGCCGTTAGCTTCTTTAATAAATTCTTGTACTAGAATGTTTGTCTGCACACTTTTAAAAGCGTTAATAACACTCTCCGCCGCTTTATTTGTTTCTGCTAAAACAACACCTTTACCTTGTGTGCTTTCTAATAATTTAATAATTAGTGGTGCACCATTAACCATATGTATAAGGTCTTTGGTGTCCATTGGAGATTTTGCAAAACCTGTAATAGGAATGTCAATATCGTTTTTAGAGAATAGCTGAGATGCAAATAATTTATCTCTAGACTGTGTAATGGCTTCTGCAGTGTTTAAACAATACACTCCAAGATTATCAAATTGTCTAATTAATGCACAGCCATAAAAAGTAACAGATGGCTTAATCCTAGGAATAACAGCATCAAATTTATTTAAAACATTACCACCTCTGTAACGTATTTGTGGTGACTTTGTATCTAGTTTCATATAAGCGTTTTCTACATTTAAAAAAACAACTTCATGTCCTCTAGCTTCACCAGCTTCTACAATTCTCTTATTGCTATATAAATTTGGATTACTAGCTAATAAAGCAATAGTTAATCCAGATTTTTCTGCCATATGAGATGCATATTTTTTCTGAATTTCTTCTTCAGTAAAGTTTTGCACACAATAGCTTTCTGCAGGGTTAACTATATAACGTTGATTTAAAGCCTCGCGACCTAAAAGCATACGGTACTCCATAGTATCTCTGTTGGCAAGTGTAAGTTCTATACTATACACATTCTCCCCTAATTTAACATCTGCTCTTACTACCAAGCGTTCCTCAGAAATACCAACAGAACTTTTTACGGTTCTACGGTCTACTAAAGGAGCCTCACAAGTAATAGTTACACTTCTATTTTCTTGTATTGGATTTACCTCAAACCTTACCCATTCTTCAGAACCTTTGTTGTAGATTTTTACATTATTTGCTTGTATAGATGATGTTTTTGCGCCAGAATCTACACGTGCTTTTACAGCTGGTATTCCTAGGTCGCTAAAAACGCACCATTCTTCTGCTCCAATAATTTCTAATCCTTCAAATTTAGTAGTACTGCTCATAGGTAATATCTTAGTTTTTTTAAAAAGTGCGAATGTAACTTAAAAATAAATATTCCTATGTTTTCTTAAGGCTATTATTTTGCTAATATTCCGTCTTTTTCAATTAATGGAATTGTAGTTAAATTTGCTTCGGTAACTGTGTTCTTTTCAAAAAAGAAACGTTTTTCAAAAAGTTTATTATCAGCAAAGAAGGTTACAAAAAACTCATTGTTTAGTTGTAAAACATCTTCTTGCAACATTTCTACTTTGGCATACGAATTACCTTCTAAACTGGCAATAGAATGTCTCATTGTAGAGGTTAGCTTATCATCATCATATCCCTTAGACACAATAAGAACCATTTCTATAGGTTCTGCTCTGTTGTTAAGTACATAAGCATTCCATTCCTTGTCTAAAAACTCTTTGTTAAACTCGTGTATAATAGCAACGTTTACATCTTTAACAACAGGTATTATGATGTCTTTTTTCATCAATTTATAACTTTAAGTAGTTTTACAAGGCGCTTTTAAACTGTTCTAAAAAGCGTACATCGTTTTCACTTAACAAACGAATATCTGTAATTTGGTGTAATAACATAGCAATACGATCTATACCAACACCAAAGGCAAAGCCAGAGTATTCTTCTGGGTCAATACCACAGTTTTTAAGTACATTAGGATCTACCATACCACAACCACCAATTTCTAACCAACCGGTTCCTTTGGTAATTTTATAGTCGGACTCTGTTTCTAGTCCCCAATACACATCTACTTCTGCACTAGGCTCTGTAAATGGAAAGTATGATGGACGCAAACGAATCTTAGATTTACCAAAAAGCTCTGTCGTAAAAAATTGTAATGTTTGTTTTAAATCTGCAAACGAAACATCTTTGTCTATATATAAACCTTCTATTTGATGGAAAAAGCAGTGAGAACGAGCAGAAATTGCTTCGTTTCTGTATACTCTACCCGGAGAAATTGTACGTATAGGTGGCTTGTTGTTTTCCATATACCTAACCTGTACAGATGATGTGTGCGTACGCAACAACACATCTGGATTGGTTTGTATAAAGAATGTGTCTTGCATATCTCTTGCTGGGTGATATTCTGGCAAGTTAAGTGCAGTAAAGTTGTGCCAATCGTCTTCAATCTCTGGACCTTCAGAAACATTAAAGCCTATTCTAGAAAAAATCTCTATAATCTGATTTTTAACTATAGATATTGGGTGTCTTGCACCAATAGACATTGGTTGTCCTGGGCGTGTTAAGTCACCATAAACACTATCACTGGCTGTTGTGCTAGCTAATGCATCTTTTAAAGAGTTAACTTTATCTGTTGCAGCATTTTTTAGCTCGTTTATAGTTTGTCCAAACTCCTTTTTTTGTTCGTTAGGAACGTTTTTAAACTCGGCAAAGAAGTCATTTAATAATCCTTTTTTACCTAAATATTTTATTCTAAAACTTTCTATTGCGTCTAAGTCTGTCGATGTAAACTCGTTAACTAAGGCAATATGTTTTTTTATTTCATCTATCATAACACAAAAAATCCAATACGGGGCAAATTTAGCAATTATTCCCGTATTGGATTGTATTAATTAATGTTTTGTAACTACTCTAGTGTTTATCTTCTACATTTTCTTTAGTCCACTGTACGGCAGCATCAAAACTAGTAAAAATATGCTCTTTGGGTATTAAGTCTGGAATTATGTCTATACGTTCCATCATATATCTAGGTTGTTTTAATAAATTAACAAAGAGTACATTTATATTGTTCTTTCTTAAGTCTACTAAAACGTCTTCCATAGCATACAAGCCTGACTGGTCCATATACTGCATTCTACCTGTTCTAATAATTACAGTGTTTGCTGTAGTTGGAATTTGACTTGCCAGTTGCTGAAAATCACTAGTAGAACCAAAGAATAAAGGACCTTTTATATGTTTAATAAAGACTTCTTCTTTTAAATTTACAGGAAAGTTAGCTTCATCTTTCCAGGCTTTTTCTTGTAAGAGCGATTTAACATCAGAGCGTTCTGCGGTTAAGTCGCCAATTTTTTTCATAAACATTAAGGATGCAATAACAAGTCCAATACCTACGGCATACACTAAGTTCCAAGTTGAGGAAAGCACCAATACAACAAGCATTATTATAACTTCTGAGCTTACTTTAAGTGGACCAATTTTTAAATCGCGCGGCAAACTAGGAATAGCTTTTAAGCCTTTGTAATCCATAACGCCGATACCTACAGTAATTAAAATACCTGCTAAAACACCAGCTGGAATTTCAGAAGCAATAGGTCCTAAGGCTAATAAAACAACCAAAAGTAAAACACCTGCAACCATACCAGATAATTTGGTTTTTCCACCAGAATTAATATTCACCACAGTACGTATTGTTGCACCAGCACCAGGAATACCATTGAAAATAGCAGCTATTGTGTTACCAATACCTTGGCCAATTAACTCTTTGTTTGGTTTGTGTTTTGTCTTTGTCATATTATCTGCGACAACAGATGTTAGTAGGGAATCTATAGCGCCTAAAAGTGCTAATGTTAAAGCAGTAAAAACATAGGGAGTTAGAGATGTTATACTAAACTGAGAGAAAATTTCTAAGTTTGGCGTTGGAATGTCAGAAGGAATTTCTTCAATTCGCCTATATGGTAGTTTAAATAAAAAGGCTACGGCAGAAACGGATATAAGTGCTACCAATGTACTTGGTACAGCGGTAGTGATGCGCTTAAATCCATATATAATTAGTATTGTTGCTAATGCTAATGCGAGCTCTAACCAGTTAATTTGATGTATGGCCCTTGGAAATACTTTAAAAGCGCCTAATACTCCAGAAGCCTCTTTAGCAGCTAGCGTTTTAGCCTCTTTCATCATATCTTCTTGAGATACAGAACTGGCTCTTGTAATTGTTTCTTTAAAGTTTTCTAAAACTAAAATACCTTCGCCAGCTTCTTCTTTAAGTATGTTTTCTAAAATTACTTCTTCAGCTTGTGGTTTAAAACTATTGACTAAATCCGTATCTTCTTTAGGGTAATATCCAATAGCAGGTAGTATTTGGGTTATTAAAATGATGACACCAATAGCCGTCATAAAACCAGATACAACAGGGTATGGAATATATTTTATGTATTTACCCATACCAAGTAAGCCAAGGGTAATTTGCATTAACCCGGCTAAAATAAATACGGTTAATATGTAGGGTAAAGCTGTTTCTACATCGCCGTCATGAACAGCAATGATACTTGCAATAACCACCATACTTACCGCAGTCATAGGTGCTGTAGGTCCAGAAATTTGTGTGCTAGTGCCACCAAAAAGGGCAGCAAAAAAACTTATAAATATAGCTCCGTATAATCCGGCTGCTGGGCCAAGACCAGAACTAACACCAAAGGCTAAAGCTAGTGGTAGTGCCACAATACCTGCGGTAATGCCACCAAAAACATCCCCTTTTATGTTAGAGAAAAGATTTTTCATATTGTTAAAATGATTTTTAGAACGATTAAATTTTGATGACTTAATACGAACTAACGATTTATAAAATATACAATAAAAATGCTAGAACTGCTAAATTGTAGTTTGTTATAGCTTAAAAATTTTTGTGTTAATCTAAAAATTTTACTTCACCAGAATTAATATCGTACATGGCACCAACAATTTTTACTTCACCATTTTTTTGCATTTCTGCAAGAACATCACTTTCGGCTACAATTCTATCTATAGTTAGCAATACGTTTTTTTCTGCAACATGATCTACAAAGTCTAGGTTTTTAGAGTTACGCAAGCTTTCATCTTTTGGCTCTGTAACAGCATTTACAGCTGGCTTAATTTTAGCTAACATTGCAGTTAAGTTCCCTAATTTTGCATTGTCGCAAGCCCCTTTAATTGCGCCACAACTTGTGTGCCCTAAAACAACAATAAGTTTAGTGCCTGCTAGTTTACAGCCAAACTCCATACTACCTAAAATATCTTGGTTAACAAAGTTACCTGCAATACGCACACTAAAAATATCTCCTAAACCTTGGTCAAAAACCAACTCTGCAGAGACTCTTGAGTCTATACAGCTTAAAATAGTTGCAAATGGGAACTGGCCGTCACTAGTGTCGTTTACTTGCTCTAGTAAGTTTCTGTGTGCTTTTAGGTTATTTTGAAATCTTTGGTTTCCTTCTTTTAAAAATCTCAATGATTTTTCTGGGGTCATTGTAGATTGTGTTTCTTTAGTATGTGCTTTCATAAGTAAGTTTTTGTAATCTCATATTGTTTTATTCAAAGTAGAATACAACAAGTAATCTCTGTATAGAGATCTATTATTTAGAGCAAGTAAAATTGCTCTGGTTAAATTATTAAATAAAAATAGAATAATACTTTTAGGGTGTATACAATATAGACAAAGATTTGTCAAAAATATAACCTAAAATTAATTTACTTCTGGAGGAGGTACTAAAAGGATTAGCTGTGGTTTTTGGTAATTTTTGAAGTAATACATTGGCGTGTACAAGTCTTTTTTTGGTTTAAAAAAGGCGAGTTCTACTTTTTTAGCTATGTTAAAATCTTCTAGGTTTAAAACATTTACATTTTCTTCTTCTTCACCAGCATTATAAAAGATAGTTATGTCTATAGAATCATCAACAGTAAGCAATACCGCAGGAGTAATTATAAAACCTGTTAGTAGTATTGTAAAAAATAATGATAGTATTCTTTTTTGCATATTGCGTGTTAGCGAAGATGCTAAAATATAAAACAGAAGTTAGAATTTAGTTAAATTAGAGCTTTAAATTACTTTAATTCTTTAAGATCTTCTTGTTCTATCCAACCAGTTTTTCCGTCTATTAGTTTAATTTTATAATAGTTTTTTAATTGGTCTAAGACAAATACTTTGGTGCCTTGGTGCAGCTTAAAAACTTCTTTACCTCTAGAGTTTGGTTCTCCTATAACCAAAGATTCTTCATTAAAAACTATGGCTGGCCTATTCTTTTTAAAATCGGAATAATTAAAATAGGCTGCGGTTATTGCTAGTATAGAAAGAAAGAGAAAAGTTGTGCTAGCAATAAAAGAGATTCTCTTTTGCGTAGCATAATTAAAAAATTTAAAAGCAATGTACGCAACTACAAATAGCAGCATAAATAAGATGCTAATGTATGCCCATTCATCAAAAGTATAATAACCAATAACTTTATTGTAGGTAGATCTTAGGGTTGTAACCGGTAATGGGTTAATAACATCCAAAGTCATATTCTTTGCATACCCTAAATTGTTTTTTATTTCGGGGTCATTAGGTTTTAGTAGCAGTGCTTTTTCATAATAATAAATACTAGGAGCAACTTTATTAAGTTTATAATAGGCGTTACCTAAATTGTAATAAAGCTCAGCAGAGTGTTTGCCATTATCTATTATTGCTAAATAATCTTTTATAGCAGTATCATACTTGCCATCATTATAAGCTTCTGTAGCTTTTTTAAATAGGTCGTTATTTTGGGAGTATCCCAAAAATGAAATACATAAAACAAGTATAAAGAGTATCTTTTTCATAATTATAGTTGTTTATCCATTTGTGAAATTACTTCACCTGCTTTATCGTAATCTTGTTTCATTTGTACATTAGAAAATGGACTATAACGTGCCATTTCACAATTTTTTAAGAGTGATAAAAATCCGTCTATTGTACTCTTGTCTATTTCTTTTTCATTTAGCAACTCGGTTATTTTATCTTTACTAAAATCAGACGTTTCAATTTTTAATTTCGCTTTTAAGTAGTTGTGTAACGCTTTTTCTAAAGCAACATAGAAAGCATCTTTTTTACCTAAGGTTTTCTTAGCGGCAGATAAATATTTACGAGCTAATCTATTCGCTTTTCTCACTTTATTACCAACGACGTCTTTTGCAATGGCATCTCTTTTACGTCCCAAAAATATGGCAATTGGAATTAGTAGTATTGGTAATAATAACCATAAATAATAGTTTCTAGAATTAAAAAAGTAACTAGTATCAATTGGCTTTAAATTCCCTTCTGTTTTAATAAAATTAAACTGCTTACTTTTTATTTCTACAGATTGTTTAGTAGGTGTGTTAGAAGCCGTATCTATTTTGTCCTCGTTTTTTGTAGGTCCTTCTAATACATTTATTACGGTCTCGGTCGAGTTTAAAGTGTGGTATTTTTTAGTAGCAGGATTAAAATAACTGAATGCTATTGAAGGTATAGGGTATTTACCTCTGTATTGCGGTACAATTGTATAGCTATCACTTATTTTTCCTTCCATACCAGAGTACGAAGTGCTAATTTTTTCATTATGTTCAGGGTCGTACACCTCTAAAGACCCAGGTAGGTTTAAGGTAGGAATTTCAAATAATTTTAAATTTCCTTTACCTGTAACTTCTACTTTAGCTTGTAAAGACTCTGCTGCGTTTAGGTGTGTTTTACTTGTTGTTACAAAGAAATTAAAATCTCCTACTGCACCCGTAAAACCTGCAGGTTTTCCTTCCTCGGGTAATGCCTTGACATGTACAAATCTGTTTCCTGCAGAAACTCTTAAATTAGCTTGCGCATATATTGGACCTCCAAAGAAATCTCTTCCTTGAGTAGGTACTTGTACGCCCACATCTAAAGAAAGTGGTTCTAATACTAATTTTCCGGTTTTCTGTGGATATAAAACAACACGTTTTAATATTACAGATCTATATTCTTCTCCTTTGTATTTATCATCTTTGGTAAGATATCTTTTTACAGGAATATCTTGACTCCAAAAATTATTATATTTTGGGTTGTCTACAGCCTGAAATCCAGAAACCTCAATAGACGGACTAACATATAATTTGTAGACTACCGTTATAGCTTCATTTAAATAGGGGTCTCCTTTTGTTATTTCGGCTACTAAGTGCAAGCCTTCTTTTGCTATATCGCTTGCAGATGGTGGAGCATTAGGGTTTACAACAGCTTCTGTAACAGTTATTGTTTTAGCATCTGACTTGTATAATTGTCCGCTAATGGTAATTGTTGCGGGGTTTATAGTGATGCTCCCTTTTTTATTAGGTTGTAAAATATAGGAGTACGATAATGAAAATTTACGAACACCATTGTTCCAGGACCTACTAATAGCTGTAGATGGGCCCATTAAAACATTAAAGCCATTAAAGTCTGGTGCTGTAAAATTATCACCATCTTTATTTGTGGTAAATTCAACTTTAAGCCTTTCGTTAAGACCTAGTTTTTCTTTGCTAATCTTTACAGAAAACGTAACATTACTGTCTTGTGCATTTGCGCCTAAAACAGTAAAAAAAGTTAAAATATATAGTATGTACAGCTTTGTTTTCATTATATCTACTACCAATCTTTTTCGTTCTTTACTTTAGCGCCTTTTACTTTTTTGGCATCCATTTTTTCTTGAACCTTTTTTTCTTCGTTTTGCATTGCTTTTAGCAAGTTCTGAACCTGTTGTTTAGACAATTGGTTTGGTCTTGGTTGCTGTTGTTGTTCTTGAGGCTTATCACCTTTATCATTAGGTTTTTTCTGATCTTTTTTCTGATCATCACCCTTACCATCCTTATCGTCTTTGTTCTCTTTATCGCCTTCGTCTCCTTTGTCTTTTTTATCTTCGCCGTCTTTCTTGTCCTTGTCTTTTCCTTGGTCGTCTTTTTTATCGTCGCCGTCTCCTTCGTTTTTTTCTTTGTCCTTATTTTTTTCTTTTTGGTCTTCCTTGTTGTCTTTTTTATCGTCCTTATTTTGGTCGTTTTTCTTCTCTTCGTCTTGTTGCTTTTTAAGCATTTCTTTTGCTAAAGCAAAATTGTATCTGGTTTCCTCATCAGTAGGGTTGTTTCTAAGGGCTTGTTTGTAAGCTTCTACTGCTTTTTCGTATTCTTTATTTTTCATAAAAACATTACCCATGTTGTGGTATGCCTTATGTTTATCTTTTTTATTTGTAGCTAATTCGCCAGCTTGTTTAAAACGGCCAAAAGCTTCGCTATATGTTTCGTTACCGTAATAAGCATTACCTAAGTTATAAGGTGCGGCAGCATTACCATTACTTTTAGAAATAGCTTTTCGATAGTTTGCTTCTGCTTCTGCAAACTTATTTTCAGCCAACTCTTTATTAGCTTCCCAAGTTAGAGTTTTAGATATGTTTAGTGCTTTTTCTTTTTCTTTAACGTCTGCATCTTGTGCATAAGTAAAGCATCCTGCTAAAAAAACAATGTATACTAGCTTTTTCATTTATTCTACTTCTTTTTCGTTAAACAAATTAAGTTTTTGAAGCCATTTTGTTTTTCGGTCTAAAAGAAAAATGTCTAAAAACAAGAAAAACAATCCTGCACCAATAAACCATTGAAACTGGTCTTTGTACTCAGAAAATTGTTTGGCTTCAAACTCGGTTTTATCCATTTTATTTAATTCTTCCTTTATAATTTTTACAGCAGCTTCAGTATTTGTGCCATCTATATATTGTCCGTTTCCATCATCTGCAATATCCTCTAGAACATCTTTGTTTAGTTTGGTAATAACAACATCACCTTGTAAATCTTTTTTAAGACTTTCTAAAACACCGTTTCTTTTTATAGGAATTGGCGCACCTTTTTCAGACCCAACACCAATGGTAAATATTTTAATACCTTGGTCTACTGCTTTTTCTACAGAACCTGTTGTAGAACCTTCAGAATGGTCTTCTCCGTCAGAAATAATAAACAAAACTCTGTTGGTTTGTTCGTCATCATCATAATAGGTAGATGCTAAATCTAACGCTTGGTTTATAGCTGTACCTTGAGAAGAAAGCATATCGGTGTTTAAACCTTGTAAAAACATTTTTGCAGCACCATAATCTGTTGTAATTGGTAACTGGGGATACGCTTGCCCTGCATAGGCTATAATGCCAATACGGTCGCTGCCAAGTTGTGATATAACTTCTGATACTATACGTTTTGCTTTTGCTAATCTACTTGGCGCTATATCTTCTGCCAACATACTTTTAGATACATCTACGGCAAATACAATATCTACACCTTCTCTTTTTACTGTTTCTAGCGTTGTTCCAATCTTAGGGTTTGTTAAACCTATAATTAATAATGTTAAGCCTAGAATAAAAACAATAAACTTTAAGATTGATTTAAAGCTAGATTTTGTTGGAGTTAACCTTTTTAATAAATAAGAATTAGCAAATTTCTTTTGTGCTCTTTTTTTCCAGATTAGGAGCAGCACAAAGATGATCACCATTACAGGAATGATGAAAAGTAAATAGAAATATGATTTTTCGTCTATTTGTATCATTTGTCTTTCTTAATCTTATTGTTTAGATAAAACTTCTAAATAATGTGTTGCGCATTACCCATTCTAGTAAAAGCAAAATACAAGCCAAAAGAATTAGAGGTCTAAATTTCTCTTCAAAATTGGTGTATTTAATTTCTTCTATATCTGTTTTTTCTAGCTTATTAATTTCATCATAAATAGCAGCTAACTTTTTGTTGTCAGTGGCTCTAAAATATTTTCCGCCTGTAACTTGTGCTATTTCTTCAAGTAATTTTTCGTCAATCTCTACTTGCCTCATTCCATATCTATAGGTGTGGTCTGGATTAAAAGCAATAGGCGTTAATGCATTTCCATTTGTACCTAGGCCAATAGTGTAGGTTTTTATCTTGTATTCTACAGCTAAATCTGCAGCAGTTTTTGGCTCTATAAAACCAGAATTATTTACACCATCTGTAAGCAGAATTATAACTTTACTTTTAGACTTGCTGTCTTTTAATCTGTTTACCGCAGTTGCTAACCCCATGCCAATTGCAGTACCATCCTCTAACTGTCCGTGTGTAATTTGTCTTAAGGAAGATAGTACTATAGACTTGTCACTAGTAATTGGTGTTTTTGTATAACTTTCGCCAGCATAAGCTACCAAGCCAATACGGTCGTTGGGTCTCTTTTTAATAAATTTTGCAGCAACTTGTTTAAGAGCAGTTAACCTGTCGGGCTTTAAATCTCTAGCCAACATACTAGAAGATACATCTATAGCCATAACAATGTCTATACCTTTAGTAGTTTTTGTTCTGGTAGATACATCTTTAGTTTGCGGTCTTGCTAAAGCAGTTATAATGGCCGCCAAAGCCAACAAACGAAATATAAAAAGCAGTGGCTTTAGCTTGACTAAAATACTAGTATCGGTAAAACCTTTAGTGCTAGATATTTTTAAAGCAGCAGTTTCTTCTTTGCGTTTAAAGAAATACCATAGCATAGCCAAGGGTAGCAATAATAGCAACCAAAAAAGCTGTGGATTAGCAAAAGTGATATTCTCTAACATTTATTCTTTTTTATCTTCTTTAACTTCAATTGAATTAAAAATACGGTCTGCAATTTCTTTAGAATAGCTATCGTCTGCTAAATAAGTGATAAGTATTTGCTGCTGAAAACCTTTGCCTCCAAAACAAATTAAAGCGTATTCTCCGTTAACCAATTCATCAGATTTAGGGGATTTAAATTTGCCTGAACCATATATTTTTAATCCTTTAGATTCTGATATAAAGGTTGTAAATTCTTCTTGTTTTGTTGTGATATTTTTAGCGCCAGAAGCCTCTAGTTGTTGTAAGACTTTTTCAGCAACCTGATTAAAATCTGGGTCTGTTTCTGGATTTACAAAAGTTGATGATGAAACGCTAACAGCAAATAACGTGTTGTTGCTATTATATGTAAACAATTGTAGTTCTTTAATAACAGCTTTTGCTTCTTCAGGTAAATCAACAGTTTGTCTAGACAATACCTTAGGTGTTTGTATGTGTATTGGTGGGTAGCCATAAGAACTCTGTACCCAGTCACTTTCTAGAAGCTCTTTAACAGGATGACCAAAAGCGGTGTCTTTAACCGTTTTAAAACCATAAACTTTTACAAGAACACCAGTAGCAATTAGCAATACGCCAACAAAAGTAGCAATGGCAATAATCCATTTTTTCTTTTCTTTTTTACGAGCCTGTTCTTCTAAGTATTCCTCATTCTTAAGCAATTCTTCTTTTGTAGGTTCTGGTAAAGCTTCGTGTGTTTTTTCTACAATTTGTGCAATAGCCATACGGTCTTGCTCTGCAATAGACGTTTCTGGTTTTTTCTTAGCAAACTTTACCAAATCGGCAGTTTGTAAAACACGCTTAAATTGTGAGATTGTATCGTTGTCTAATTTAAGCTGTCCGGCATCTTTAAGCATTTCTAATTTGCTTATAAGCTGATCTGTTGTGCTTTCTAGAGCAGATATTTTTACATCTTCTTCTAAATAAGAACGTACAATTGTAGTAAGTTCAGAATAATACTCTTTGTATTCATCCTGAATAATATATTTAGAATTCTCTAATTTTTTAAGTTCTATTAAAGCCCGATCATATGGAGGTAATAATGCTATTTTTTCTTGTTCAGTTAAAGGCTTTTTTCGTAGAATAAACCAATAGATTAAAAAGACAACAAGTAACAAGCTTACCGCAATTATAGAAACAAGTACCCAAGGAAATGTAGATGGTTTTTGCACTTCTATAAGTGGCTTTATGTCGTACATTTTTTGAGCAAAAGTATCTACTTTAACTGTGCCAACATGTACTCTTAAAGAGTCTGTGAAAAAAGCTTGTCCGTTTACATCTATACGTTGTCTTGGTATTGTGTATGCACCTGAATCGAACTGAGTTAATGCATACGCACGTTGTAGAGTTATACGATCTTTGTATTTTGTAGTGTCTATTTCTAATGCTTCAACCATTTCTAAAGGAGAAAAGGTTTGGTCTTCAGGAAATATAACTTGTGCTGTAGAATCGGCATCTACTAAAATGGTGTACTTTATTTGTTCGCCAATTCTTATTGCAGTGGTGTCTATGTCTGCCGTTACTTTTGGTTTATTTTGCGAGTAGCTAGTAAACGAACCTAAAAAAAGACACACTAGGGCGCACATTGTTTTTAGCAATGTGTTACTATTATTCTTTATTTGATCTTTAATAATTGTCATTATCCTCTTCGCTTAAAATAGCCTAATAATTTTTTAACATAACTCTCATCTACTCTACAGCTTAGTGTTCCACAACCAGATTTGGTAAATGTTTCTTTAAAATAAGTCACTTTGTCTTGGTAATGTTTACCGTAAGCTAGTCTTACTTTTTTAGATTGTGTATTAACTAGTTGTATAGCTCCAGTCTCTGCATCTTGCATTTGTACCATACCAATATTAGGTATCGTTTCTTCTCGCTCATCATAAATGCGTATGCCAGTAACATCATGTTTTTTACCCGTTATACGCAGGGTTTGTAAATAATCTTCGGTAATAAAATCTGATAGCACAAAAACAATGGCTTTCTTTTTCATTACGTTGGTTAAATACTTTAAAGCTTCTGTTAAGTTGGTTTTAGTGCTTTTAGGTTTAAACTCTAAAAGTTCTCTAATAATACGTAGTGCGTGACTTTTTCCTTTTTTAGGCGGAATAAAAAGTTCTACTTGATCAGAAAATAAGATTAACCCAACCTTGTCATTATTTTGCAATGCAGAAAAGGCGAGTGTAGCAGATATTTCTGTAACAACATCTTTTTTAAATTGATTGGTAGTTCCAAAGTTTTCAGATCCACTTACATCTACCATAAGCATCATTGTAAGTTCTCGTTCTTCTTCAAAAACCTTAATGTATGGCTCGTTATAACGTGCTGTTACGTTCCAATCTATGGCGCGCACATCGTCTCCAAATTGGTATTGGCGTACCTCACTAAACGTCATACCACGTCCTTTAAACGTAGAGTGGTATTCCCCGCCAAAAATATGGTTGGAAAGACGTCTCGTCTTTATCTCAATTTTACGAACTTTTTTAAGTAATTCTTTAGTATCCATTTCTCAGATTGCAGTGTACATTAACAAGGTTCAGTTACTGTGTTTAAAATGTAAACAAAAAAGCAACTGCGATATAATAACTGACGACTGATTTAAGGCACTTCTACTTCGTTTATAATCTTGTTAATGATTTCTTCAGAAGTAATATTTTCTGCTTCAGCCTCATATGTAATTCCAATTCTGTGTCTTAAAACATCATGCACAATTGCTCTAACATCTTCAGGAATAACATAACCTCTACGTTTTATAAAAGCATAACATTTTGCTGCAGTAGCTAAATTTATACTACCACGCGGGGATGCTCCAAAACTAATAAGTGGCTTTAAGCTTTCTAGATTGTATTTTTCTGGGTAACGAGTAGCAAAAATTATGTCTAAGATGTATTTTTCAATCTTCTCATCCATATAGACTTCCCTAACTGCTTTTTGTGCATTTAAGATTTGCTGTACAGTGACTACTGGCTTAACCTCGTCATAAGAACCTTTTAAGTTTTGACGCATAATTAATTGTTCCTCGTTTAATTTAGGATAATCAATTACTGTTTTTAACATAAAACGGTCAACCTGTGCTTCTGGCAATGGGTAAGTACCTTCTTGCTCTACTGGGTTTTGGGTAGCCATTACTAAAAAGGGCTTTTCTAAAACAAAAGTTTGATCCCCAATAGTAACTTGCTTTTCTTGCATTGCCTCTAGTAAAGCTGATTGTACTTTTGCAGGAGCCCTGTTAATTTCATCAGCTAAAACAAAATTTGCAAAAATTGGACCTTTCTTAATAGAGAAATCATTCTCTTTCATATTAAAAATCATTGTACCTACAACATCTGCAGGTAAAAGATCTGGTGTAAATTGTATTCTACTAAACTTGCCTTTTACGGCTTTAGATAACGTGTTAATTGCAAGTGTTTTAGCTAGTCCGGGAACACCTTCTAATAAAATGTGACCTTGACCAAGCAACCCAATTAGTAGGCGTTCTACCATATGCTTTTGACCCACAATTACTTTGTTCATCTCTAGCATTAGTAGATCTATAAAAGCACTTTCTTGAGCTATCTTCTCATTAACCGCACTAATATCTACTGTAGTATTTTCTTCCATAAGCCATTAAAAATTGTTGTGCAAAATATAAAAGTATTTAATAACACGCAAAATCTAAATTTATTTGCGTTTCTGCTGTTAATAATAGGTTAAATGTTGCGTAATACTACTATTATTATGAACTATTTAAGGAATTAATTTCTAATTTTCACATACTGTTATGAAAACCAGACAAGAACGGTAAAAAAGGAAGTTAGAGGTGTTGTCCTGAAAAATTACAGAACTTACCTTATAAAATGTAGAAGAGAGTTTGTTGTTGTAGAGGAAAGGTAATACTAGTTAACTATCTTTAAATTTGTTAGAGGCTTCTTGGATAATTGGTTTTATAAAGATGGTTTCAATTTCTAATGGCGAGAATTGAATTTTATAAGTTGATAGTTTTTTATTGAAAATATTACTTTTTTCAATTTTGTTATCTGTTAACTCATTTAAAATGTAATAATATGTGCTTTTATTTAAACTCTTTGTTAATGTAAGATCAAACTTTTTGTTATTAAAAAGGACATAGGCTAGTAACGAGCAATGCCATTCTTTGTATTCAGTACTTTGCTTAATTTCTTGGACAATTTTAGAATTATCTTGTTGAGAAAAGCAATTGAAAGACGTTAAAAATAAAAGTGTTACTGTGATATTTTTCATAGCCAAGTTATTTGTTAATATTAAGCATTCATTAATGTAAGAAAAAACTTTAAAATATAAAATTAATATAATTAAACACTTCGGAATATTATTCCTTTTCTATTGTTATTTGGTGGTGATTTTATTTTTTACTTTTACAGCTATTATGAAAACAACACAAAACTACTCAAGAATTATTGCTGGCACAATGACCTGGGGAAACTGGGGCAGAGGACTTTCTGAATCTGAAATTATTAAATTAATGCAACATTGCTTAACTGTAGGTGTAACTACTTTTGATCATGCAGATATTTATGGCGGCTATACAAATGAGGCTATGTTTGGTGCTGCCTTTGCAAATAGTGGCATTTCTAGAAAAGATATGCAACTTATCACCAAATGTGGAATTCAGCATGTTTGTGAAGCTAGGAGCAATAAAATTGGCCATTATGAATACAGCAAGGAGTATATTATCAATTCTGTTAATCAGTCTTTAAAAAATTTAAAAACTGATTATATAGATTTTTTGTTGTTACATAGACCTAGTCCTTTAATGCATCCATTAGAAGTTTCAGAAGCTATTTATCAATTAAAAAAAGAAGGTAAAATAATAGATTTTGGAGTGTCTAATTTTTCGCCATCTCAAATACAAATGATAGAAACTGCGGTTCCTGTTTTAGGGAATCAAGTAGAGTTTTCTTTAACTCAGAATAGGGTTATGTACGATGGTACTTTTGACGATTGCATTACAAATAAAAGAATGGCAATGGCTTGGAGTTCTTTAGGATCTTATTTTAAAGAGAAAAATGAGAAAACTACTAGAATTAAAGAGGCTTTAGAGGGACTCACAAAAAAATACAATGCAACAGAAGATCAGCTTTTATTGGCTTGGGTATTAAAACACCCGGCCGTAGTTTTTCCGGTAATTGGCACTGCAAATCCGGACCGTATAACAGCTGCTATTAACGCCTTAGAAATTAATTTAGAGTTAGAAGATTGGTTTGTTTTATTAGAAGCAAGCCAAGGGCATTCTGTTCCTTAAAACATAAAAAATGAACATAAAAAACAAAGTGGCACTAATAACTGGTGCTACAAGTGGTATTGGCAAAGCAACAGCTGAAATTTTCGCAAAAAATAATATAGACTTAGTCCTTTGTGGGCGTAGACAAGATCGTTTAGATGCGCTTAAAAAAGAGTTGGAAAAAGAGGTTGCGGTACATACTTTAAATTTTGATGTGCGTAACAAAACTACAGTTTTAGAACAAATAGAGGGCTTGCCGCTTGAGTTTGCTAATGTAGATATTTTAATAAATAATGCAGGTAATGCACATGGTCTACAGCCTATACAAGAAGGTAGTTTAGAAGATTGGGACGCTATGTTAGATATAAATGTTAAAGGTTTATTATATGTTTCTAAAGCTATAATTCCTAAAATGGTAGCTAAAAAAGCCGGACATATTATAAATATTGGGTCTACAGCAGGGAAAGAGGTGTATCCAAATGGTAATGTGTACTGTGCCAGTAAGCATGCGGTAGATGCAATAAACCAAGGTATGCGTATAGATTTAAATCCGTTTAATATTAGAGTTGGTGCTGTAAATCCAGGAATGGTAGAGACCGAGTTTAGTGAGGTTAGATTTAAGGGAGATACAGCAAAAGCAGCTAAAGTCTACCAAGGTTTTAAACCATTACAACCAAACGATGTTGCGGATATTATACATTTTGTGGTTACAAGGCCATACCACGTAAATATTGCAGATTTGGTAGTTATGAGTACCGCGCAAGCAAGTAGTACAATTATAAATAAAAATTGATTTTCTATTTTGTAATTAACATTTTTAAAAAATGATTAACAAGCGTCTTTTAGTTAAAAACCTTCTGGCTCATAATGACGAGAATAGTTTTTATGACAAAAAGCGCTTTATAGACATTGGACAAAAAGAAGGAAAAGCAAAATTTTTAAAACACGTTTGTGCTCTTGCCAATAGCAACCCTAACAACAATTCTTTTATTGTAATTGGTGTAGAAGATGAGGACAATAAAATAGTAGGGGTAGATTTTTTCGACGATAGTAAAATACAAAATCTGGTAAATGCGTATCTAGATAATCCTCCCTTAATTTCTTATGAGAACATACCTTTTCCTCAGCTTTCAGAGGGCAAAGTCGTGGGTTTGGTTACTATAAAATCTAATGGTAAGGTATGTGTGTTGCGTAAAAATATTTGGAAGTATTACGGAGGTTCTGTCTTTTTTAGAGAGGGCAGTATTAGTATGCCAAAAGCATACGGAATAGAATTAAAAGATATTAATTCTGACGTTGTAGCAACCATAGAACAACACGCCAAAAATAATATTGAGTTAACTTTAGATGGAGTAATAGATTTTATAAATAATAGGCATAAAAACTTAACAAGTAACTATAAAGTTTTTAAAGAGCAGTTTGTGGTTTGTTGGGCAGGTAATCAGAAAATAACAAAAGATAAAACGTATTATTCTAGGGTAGATATAGAGTTAATTAACGAGCAAGTTAAACTGTTTTATTCTACCTTAGATGAAATAACAATAGCCTTTAATGAAGATTCTTTTACTATAACAGAATTTGTGCAATTAGGTTTGGGAAAGGAACAAAAGTACTATCCGTTTGAAAAAGTAGTTCTAAATTTTAACGATAACGGAACCTATTTTATTCATAGTAATTTAATTTTTGAACCGCCGCGATACAATAAAAAAGGGCTGCATCATATTTTTAATGCTACCAATTTTATTGTAGATAAGTTAGATAAAAAACAAAAGTTAAGCAGTCAAGAAGAGGAAGACTTAAAACATTTGCCAGATGTATATTTAATCTGTTTTTTAAATGATTTTCCAGAGGCATTTGTGCAAATGGAAAAGGCAAAGCCACTACTTAAAAAGTATAACAAAGAAGTTTATCAATCTTTAAAAGAAGCTTTCAGAATTTTAAGGAAAGTAAAGTATAATTAAAAAGATAACAGGCAGAACTATTTGTAATTTTAGTTTGAGTAATTGGCCTAAAAACGTTATCTTTTTTGACTAAAAATAAAACACAACCAGAATGGGAATATTTGATGAAATTAAAAAGAAGTTAAGTCACGAATTTATAGATATAATTGAGTGGTTAAACAGCACAGATGATACCATTGTGTATCGTTTTGAGCGTTACCAAAACGAAATAAAAAACAACGCACAATTAATTGTTAGAGAAGGGCAAGTAGCCGTTTTTATTAACGAGGGACAGTTGGCAGATGTTTTTAAGCCAGGAACATACACCTTAAATACACAAAACTTACCAATTTTAACAACCTTAAAAGGTTGGAAATATGGTTTTAATAGTCCGTTTAAAGCAGAGGTTTATTTTGTTAGCACAAGCTTATTTACAGATGAAAAATGGGGGACTAAAAACCCAATTATGCTTAGTGATGCTCGTTTTGGATTAACTGAAATTAGAGCATTTGGTACGTATAGTTTTAGAATACAAGATGCTGGTAAATTTGTAGTAGATGTTGTTGGTACCGATGGTAACTTTACCAATTATGAAGTTAATGAGCACTTAAAAAGTTTAATAGTAACGCGTTTTACAGATACTGTTGGTGAGGCTAACTTGCCAATAGAATTATATGCAGCAAACACATCAGAGCTTTCTGAAACCTGCCAAGAGGTAATGCAACCTGAGTTTGGGCGTATTGGTATAGAATTAGAGAAATTCTATATAGAAAATGTCTCTATGCCAGAGGAACTTAAAAAGGAAATTTTTGAGTACAGTAGGTTAGATAAAATAGATTTAGGAAAGTTAACTCAGTTTAAAACAGCTAAAGCAATTGAAGCTGCTGCCAAGAATGATGGCGGCACAGCAGGAGCAGGTATGGGAATGGGAATGGGCTTTGTAATGGCGCAGCAAATGGGCGGAATGATGAATCCTCAAATGATGCAACAACAACCGGCGATACAGCCACAGGGAGGCGCGGTGCCGCCACCAATGCCAACCCAAGTACAGTATTTTTATGCTGCAAACGGACAACAAATGGGTCCTGTTGCTTTTGATAAATTAAAAGAGCTTTTTGCAAACAGAACCATAAATAAAGATTCTTTATTATGGAAGCAAGGAATGCCTAGTTGGACAGCTTTACAAGAGATTGAAGAATTGAAAGTATTTTTAGGAGGTAATACACCGCCACCATTGCCAACTGTTTAATTAATTTTTAGGGTGATGAAAAAAATGACTTGTAGAGAATTGGGAGGCGCTTGTGAGAAAGAGTTTTTTGCAATTACTTTTGAAGAAATATCGGAACAAAGTAAACAGCACGGTATAGAAATGTATAAGCTGGCAGATAATGCACATTTAGAAGCAATGAAAGAAATGCAAGATTTGTGTAAAGATCCTTCTGATTATCAAAAATGGGTTCAACAAAAAAGAGCAGTATTTAACATGCTGTAGTTTTTGATCATCAACCTAAAATAATAGTTTTTTACTGCTTTATTAAGCAGTAACTTTTATGGAAGAATTAAAGCAATCTGAACAAAAGAAATCTTGTGCCAATTGTGGCGCAGAATTAAAGTATAAACCTGGCTCGCAGCAATTAAACTGTGGGTATTGCGGGTACGAGGAGTTTATAGAGCAGGCTAAAAGTAGTTTTGAAGAATTAGAGTTAGATCACTATTTAAAAGTGGTTGGCGATAATGCGTATACAGAAACTATAGAATTGCTGCACTGTAAAAACTGTGGTGCCAACCAGCATATAGAAGAAAACTACAAATCTTTACATTGTGTTTACTGTAGTGAACCTTTAATTACAGAAGATATAGAAAAAGAAGGATGGATTTTGCCGAGTGCAGTTCTCCCCTTTCAAATAGATGCAAATAAGGCTAGAAGCATTTTTAAAAGCTGGGTAAATGGTATTTGGTTTGCTCCAGATAAGCTAAAAAAAGCAGCTTTAGATCCAGAGGGTATTCGTGGTTTATATATGCCACATTGGACTTTTGATGCAGATATGACTGCAGATTATATAGGCAAACGTGGGGAGTATTATTATGTTACCAAGACATATAAAACAAAAAATGGTACAAGCACCAGACAAGAACGTAGAACAAGATGGTATTCTGCATCTGGCAGGGTAAACGGTTTTGTAGATGATATTCTAATTAACGCATCAGAAAAAAAACAAAGGGAAGTGCCTGCAAAAGTGGCATTTTGGAACCTAAAAGAGCTAAAGCCTTATAACTCTGGGTTTTTAGCCGGTTTTGTTACCGAAAAATATACAATTTCGTTAAAAGATGGTCACCATCAATCCTTTGCAAAAGCAAAAGAAATTGCTCACAATTGGATACGAAAAGATATTGGTGGGGATACACAACAGATATCTTCGGCAGACATTAAGCTAGAGGAAGAAACATTTAAACATATTTTATTGCCTATTTACGTTAGCGCATACAATTACGATGGTAAAGAATATCGATTTTATGTAAATGGACAAACTGGGAAAATAAGTGGTACAAGGCCATATTCTTTCTGGAAAATTTTCTTTTTAGTACTTTTACTAGTATTAATAATTGGACTATTTATTTTATTTACTCAATGAGAACATTAGTTATAGGAGATATACATTCAGGATTAAAAGCATTACAGCAATTGTTGCAAAAAGCAGCCGTAACTAAAGAAGATCACCTTATTTTTTTAGGAGATTATGTAGATGGCTGGAGTGAGGCGGTAGAGACAATTAATTTTTTAATTGAATTAAAAAAGACTCATAATTGTACATTTATAAGAGGTAATCATGATGAGCTTTGTCTTAACTGGTTAAAGACAAAAGAACATAACGATACTTGGGTTTTACATGGCGGTGTATCTACAAAAAAATCTTACGCAGATGTAGACGATACTACCAAAAGTGAGCATATGGATTTTTTAGAAAGTCTAGAAAACTATTATTTAGATACTAGCGATAGACTTTTTTTACACGCAGGTTTTACCAATTTAAAAGGAGTAGATTATGAATATTTTTCAAAATCTTTTTATTGGGATAGAACTCTTTGGGAGCTTGCTTTGGCTGTAGACCGTTCTTTATCCAAAGAAGACAATAGGTATCCGCATCGATTATTACTATATAAAGAAATATATATAGGACATACACCTGTTACGCGCATAGGTAAAACTGAGCCACACAATGCTGCTAATGTATTTAATATAGATACAGGTGCCGCTTTTAAAGGTCCATTATCTATGTTAGATATAGATACAAAAGAGGTGTGGCAAAGCGATCCGGTAGCTTCGTTTTATCCTACAGAAAAAGGAAGGAATTAAAAATTATTAACGACATTTGTAAAAACAATCATTAAACATGTCTGCACACAATATAAGATTAGAAGTAATGAAAGCCATAGAAGGCAAGGTAGATGGTTTTATAGACTCTTACCTTGTTCCTATAGATAAAATATGGCAACCAACAGATTTTTTGCCAGATTCTCAAAGTGATAACTTTTTTAGTGAAGTAGAGCAAATAAGAGAAGAAGCTAAAGAATTAGGTTATGATTTTTGGGTTACACTAGTAGCAGATACCATTACAGAAGAGGCTTTGCCAACATATGAGTCTTGGTTAATGGATGTAGAAGGTGTAGATCAACATGATGGGCCAGAGAATGGCTGGTCTAAATGGGTAAGACACTGGACTGCAGAAGAAAATAGACATGGAGATGTGTTAAATAAATACTTGTACTTATCTGGAAGGGTAAATATGAGAGAAGTAGAAATTACTACACAGCATTTAATCGCAGATGGTTTTGATATTGGAACAGATAGAGACCCGTACAAAAACTTTGTATATACTTCTTTTCAAGAATTAGCAACAAACATATCTCATAAGAGAGTGGGGCAAATGGCTAAGAAAAAAGGGAATACCTTACTTGGTAAAATGTGTAATATTATTGCAGGAGACGAAATGCGTCACCACTTAGCATATAGAGAGTTTGTAAAAATTATTATGGATCAAGATCCTAATGGTATGATATTGGCTTTTGCAGATATGATGAAGCGTAAGATTGTAATGCCAGCTCATTTTTTACGTGAGTCTGGAGGAAGCATAGGTACAGCTTTTGAAACTTTTAGCAATTGTGCTCAGAGATTAGGTGTGTATACTGCTCAAGATTATATAGAAATTCTTAGCAAGTTAAACGGCTATTGGGATATCGAAAATGTAAGAGGTTTAAATGATTCTGCTGAAAAAGCAAGAGATTATTTAACGAAGTTACCATCTAGATTGCAACGTATATCAGACCGTATGAAGATTGATGATGATCAGTACCACTTTAAATGGGTACAAGCTAACGGCTTACTTTAATACAATAGTATAAAAAAGTAAAACCCGATTCTATTATTTAGAATCGGGTTTTTTTAGCTTTTTATTTGTCTTCTAGTTTTAAAATTCCAGTGGTGTAAGCTCTAGTGCTTAAACAGAGTTCTTCGTCTGTAATTAAAGACCTGCCTAAGCTAGGAATCATTTGGGTTAACTTTTGTTGCCAAGCCTTAGATTTTACCTGCATAGGAAAACATTCGTTTAGTACAGATAACATAATAGATACAGAGGTAGATGCTCCTGGAGATGCTCCTAACAATGCAGCTATTGTTTTATTTTTATTGGTTACAATCTCGGTTCCAAATTTAAGTACACCACCTTCTTTTGCGTCTTTTTTAATAATTTGGACACGTTGCCCTGCTGTAATAAGTTCCCAATCTTCTATTTTGGCATTGGGATAATATTTTTCTAAAGCCTTAAAGCGCTCTTCTGGCGACTGTACTACTTGTTCTATTAAGTATTTTGTTAGGGATAGGTTGTGTAAGCCAGCTCTTAACATTGGAAAAATATTGTGTGCATCTATAGAAAGAGGCAGGTCAAAATACGATCCGTTTTTTAAGAATTTAGTAGAAAAACCAGCATATGGTCCAAAAAGCAATGAGCGATCGCCGTTTAACATTCTGGTGTCTAAATGTGGAACAGACATTGGTGGCGCACCAACTTCTGCCATACCGTAAACTTTAGCCTCGTGTTGTAGAATAACATCTTGGTTGTTGCACTTTAAAAACTGACCACTTACGGGGAATCCGCCATAGCCATCTGCTTCTGGGATATCAGATTTTTCTAATAGTTTTAATGCGCCACCACCGGCACCAATAAATACAAAGTTACTGTGTATGGTTTTTTCTTCATTTGTGTGTAAATTTTTAACTTCTATTTCCCAAGTGTTATCTTTTCTATCGTCTATATCTTCTACTTGGTGACCTAGAAATACTTCCACGCCATCGCAAGATTGCAAATAAGAGATCATACCTCTTGTGATAGTTCCAAAATTTACATCTGTACCAATGGGCATTCTAGTTGCGCCTATTTTTTGATCTTTATTACGGCCCGTCATCATTAATGGGGCCCATTCTTTAATTTCTTGAAAATTTTCTGAATGCAACATATCTTTAAACATTGGATATGCGGTAAGTGCTGTATGTCTTTTTTTTAAAAAATCAATATTTTCAGTACCCCAAACAAAACTCATATGGTCAATATCATTTATAAAAGGGTTGTTCGCTGGGAGTAAATTGTTTTTTACAAGGTATGCCCACAACTGTTTAGAAACCTCAAAAGACTCACTAATTTTTAGTGCTTTGGAAATATCTACTTGTCCGGCTTCGTTTTCTGGAGTATAATTAAGTTCGCAAAAAGCTGAGTGACCAGTACCTGCGTTGTTCCAGGCATCAGAACTTTCTGCGCCAACCTTATCTAGTCTTTCGTAAATAGAAATTTTAGCATCTGGAATTAATTGTTTTAATAAAACGCCAAGCGTAGCGCTCATAATACCTGCTCCTATAAGTGTAAAGTCTTGTTTTGCTATCATATGTGGTGGTGTTTACTACAAAGCTACTAAACGTTTTAATAGGGTTGGTTGTTGTGCTTTATTAATTTTAGTGCCTGTTTTTAATTTTATGAAGTAGCCAACAATAGGATTATTAACTATGCTTTTGTACTAAATTTGTATAAAGTTACGCTATGGTATTCTTCTTTTGGTTGTAGTATAACAGTAGGGAAATCTGGATTGTTTGGGCTGTCTGGGTAGTGTTGTGTTTCTAAACAAAATGCAGCTCTTGGGTGGTATTTTTTATTTGTTTTACCTACAACAGTATCGGGTATAAAATTACCTGTATACAATTGTACGCCGGGTTCAGTGGTAAGTACCTCCATTGTAATACCTGTTGTGGTTTCTGTTACTTTAGCCGCTAAGTTTAAAGTTTCGGTGTGGTTTATAACGTAGTTGTGGTCGTAACCGTTTCCTATTTTAAGTTGCTCATCATCTGCAGTAATATCTTTGCCAATAGTTTTTTCTTTTGTAAAATCTAGAGGTGTATTTTTTACAGGAGTTAGTTCACCTGTAGGTATACAGGTTTGATCTACACTTGTAAATTTAGTTGCGTTTATTTGTAAATTATGATCTAGAATATCACCATTGCCTTCGCCCTTTAAATTAAAATAAGAGTGGTTGGTAAGGTTTATAATGGTTGTTTTATCTGTAATAGCCCAATATGTTATTTTTAAGGCATTGTCTTCTGTTAATTGGTATTGTACAGTAATGGCTAAATTACCAGGGTAGCCCTCTTCCATATCCGCAGAAACGTAAGTTAGCTCTAAGGTGTGCGCACAAGTTTGTTTGGCAACCCATACGGCAGCGTCAAAACCCCTTGTGCCTCCGTGTAAGTGGTTCTCTCCGTTATTTGTTGCAAGTGTATAAGTTTTGTTGTCTAATGTAAATTTACCCTTTGCAATACGGTTTGCATACCTGCCTACAATAGAACCAAAGTATGCATTTGGGTTGGTTCTGTATTCTTCTAATGTTTTATAACCAAGTACAACATCTTTAAAATTGCCTTCTTTGTCTTTTACCCATAAAGAGACAACAGTACCTCCGTAATTTGTAATTTGAGCAACAGAACCTTGTTTGTTGGTTAGTGTATAAAGCGCTACTTTTTTGCCATTTAAAATAGTATCAAAATCGGCAGCATTTAGTAATTGTGGCAACATTGTAAAAGGTATTATTTGGTTTATTTTTTTTGAAGCTCTACTAAAATAGGGCAATGGTCGCTGTGTTTGGCTTCGGATAAAATAACAGCTCTTTTTAAACGACTTTCTAAGGTTTTGCTCACCATACCATAGTCTAAACGCCAACCTTTGTTGTTGTTTCTAGAGTTAGCTCTGTAGCTCCACCAGGAGTAGTTGTGTGGTTCTTTGTTAAAATGTCTAAAACTATCTATAAAACCACTATCCATAAAATTACCAATCCACTCACGTTCTACAGGTAAAAAACCAGATACATTTTTGTTGCGTACAGGATCGTGTATATCTATTGCCTCATGACAAATGTTATAATCGCCTAGAACCACAATGTTTGGAATGTCTTTTTTTAGTTTATCAATATAGATCTGAAAATCTGACATATATGTAAGCTTAAATTCTAGTCTGTCTAAGTTTGTTCCAGAAGGCAAGTACATACTCATTACAGATACATCTCCAAAGTCTGCCCTAATGTTGCGCCCTTCAAAGTCCATATAATCTATTCCTGTGCCATATTCTACGTGGTCTGGTTTAGTTTTAGATAAAATAGCAACACCACTGTATCCTTTTTTTTGTGCACTATACCAATAATTATAGCCGTAACCAGCATCTTCAAACAAAGATAAATCTAGTTGTTCTTTTAAGGCTTTAATTTCTTGAAGGCATATAACATCTGGGTCTGTGGCAGTAAGCCAATCTATAAAACCTTTGTTTATTGCTGCACGAATACCGTTAACGTTATATGAGATTATTTTCATTTTAGAATATTAAAACATTAAAAATAGTCAAAACAATGGGTTCTATGAAAAATGAATGAGAGAGATTCTTACAAAAAGTCCTATTTTCGCAAACTGAAAAATAAGACATAGAAAATAATACATTATGAAAAAGGGATTATTAGTACTATTATTTATACTAACGGCAAAAATGGTGTCTGCACAGGCTTATTCTAACTTTGATAAAAATCAAGAAGTTAGGTTTAATATTGGAATGTTTTTGGCAACAACATCTGTAGAGTTTGGTTACGAGTATTTTTTAGGTGATGACACAAGTGTTGGTGCTATTCTTCATTTTGATGGAGATGCAGAAGATTACAATGGCAGCTTTGGTTTTGGACCAAATTTTAGAGCCTATTTTGGAGATACGCCAAGAAGCGGAGCTTTTGCTGAAGCTTTAGGGTTGTATATTAAAGGAGAAAAAAAAGTAACAGAGTCTGGTTCTAGGATTAAAAAGGAATATGGTAATGTAGCCCTTGGTTTAGGAGGAGGTTATAAATGGGTAACCCGCAGCGAGCGTTTTACGTTGGAGCTTAATGGTGGTTTTGGAAGAAACATTAACCCAAAAGATTTTCAGGACGATTTTATTTTTAGAGCAGGACTTTCTATTGGTTTTAGATTCTAAACTAAAATCCGAAATATAAAAAGAGCTCACTATTGGCAAATGCTATAGTGAGCTCTTTTTTTTTTATCAACTTAAAAACTTAAATTCTTTTAAGCCATTCTTTCATAGATACTTCTGCATCTATAATAGATTTTAAATCTGTAATGGCAACACGTTTTTGTTCCATAGTATCTCTATGGCGTATTGTTACTGTTTTATCTTCTATTGTTTGGTGGTCTACAGTAATACAAAAAGGAGTACCATTGGCATCTTGTCTTCTGTAACGACGACCTACGGCATCTTTTTCATCATAAATTACTTTATAATCCCATTTTAAATCTTCTATAATTCCTTTAGCAATCTCTGGTAAACCATCTTTTTTAACAAGCGGTAAAATAGCGGCTTTAGTAGGTGCTAGTACTGCAGGTAATTTAAGAACAGTTCTGGTAGATCCATTTTCTAATTCTTCTTCTACAAGAGAGTTAGAGAAAACGGCTAAAAACATACGATCTACGCCAATAGATGTTTCTACAACATATGGTACGTAGCTTTCGTTAATTTCGTGGTCAAAATATTGTAGTTTTTTACCAGAATGCTTTTCGTGACTGCTTAAATCAAAATCTGTTCTAGAGTGTATGCCCTCTAATTCTTTAAATCCAAAAGGAAATTTAAATTCTATATCTGCAGCAGCATCTGCGTAGTGTGCTAGTTTATCGTGATCATGGAAACGGTAATTATCTTCTCCTAAACCTAAAGATAAGTGCCATTTAATACGATTTTCTTTCCAAGACTCATACCATTCTTTTTGTGTGCCAGGGCGAACAAAAAATTGCATTTCCATTTGTTCAAATTCACGCTGACGAAAAATAAATTGTCTTGCGACAATCTCGTTTCTAAACGCTTTTCCTATTTGGGCAATACCAAAAGGAATTTTCATACGTCCAGTTTTCTGTACGTTTAAAAAGTTTACAAAAATACCTTGTGCTGTTTCTGGTCTTAAGTAAAGATCCATTGCGCTATCTGCGGACGCTCCTAATTTAGTCCCGAACATAAGGTTAAACTGTTTCACATCTGTCCAGTTCTTAGTGCCAGATACTGGGCAAACAATGTCTAACTCATCAATAAGGTTTCTTACATCTTCTAAATCTTCTTTTTCTAAAGAAGATCCCATTCTAGATAAAATTGTATGTATCTTTTCTTGGTAACCTACAACACGTGGGTTGGTTGTAATAAACTCTTGTTTGTTAAAAGAATCACCAAAACGCTTAGCAGCCTTGGTAACTTCTTTTTCTATTTTATTTTCTATTTTGGCGCAGTAATCTTCTATTAAAACATCTGCTCTGTACCTTTTTTTAGAATCTTTGTTATCTATTAAAGGGTCATTAAATGCATCTACGTGTCCAGAAGCTTTCCAAACCGTTGGGTGCATAAAAATAGCAGAGTCTATACCAACAATGTTATCGTGTAGTTGCACCATTGCTTTCCACCAATATTGTTTAATGTTGTTTTTTAGCTCTACTCCGTTTTGTGCGTAATCATATACAGCACTTAAACCATCATATATTTCACTAGATTGAAATACGTAACCGTATTCCTTAGCGTGGGATATAACCTTCTTAAATTTGTCTTCTTGATTTGCCATATGGCAAAAATAGAACTTTAGTGTTAATAGATTGAATTATTTTAATTCAAATTCTATAGAAGAAAGCAATTTTTGATCTTCAAACACATTTAATGTGTAGATTCCGGCCTTTAAAGAACCAGAAGGCACTTTGATATTATCGCAAATTTCTTCGTTTACACCCGTGTAAATAATGTCTATAGACTTACTATATTCATTTCCATTTACATTAATTATGTTGGCGTTATTTGCAATAACACTTTTATTAGGGTTTAAAAACTGAAGATATAATCTTTTCTTAATATTAATATCTTTAGGGCTTCCTGTGATTACGGTGCAAGCTCTAATTTTAGAAATAAGATTGGCTTTGTTTGTGTTTATATCTCTACCGCTACGTATTCTAAAAGCATGTGCTTCTGTACGGTTTAGTTTTAAAAATGTTTTGCTTTTTAATTCTTTATTTAGTTTGCTGGTGGCATCTTCTAAATTATCTTTTTCTGATAATGCTAGAGCTTGTGACTTGTATTGCTCAGCTCTTTTCTTTGCTTTTTCTACGCTTTCACTTAAAACAACATTGCTGTATTTAAGAGAATTATATTTTATATTTAAGCTATCATATTTAAGTTGCCACTTGTATAAAGCCTTTTTATTTTCTGCGTATTTTTCTATGTCAAAATTTAGCTGGCCAATAGAATCTAATAACATAGAAACATTGCTGTTTGCTACTTCTAAATCTATATTGCTAACTTCGTTTTCTGAAGATAAGCTTTCTATGTTGGCTTGCATTGTAGATAACTTGTCTGTAAGCACCTTTTTTTGACTCTCTAAATAAGTTATATTGCTGTTTGATTGGGCGTTACTATAATAAAAAGCAATTAAGATACCCAGTATCACGGCCGCAAGCGCAGCTATAATTACTTTGTATTTTAAATTGTTATCTTGTGGGTCCATCAAAAGTAGGGGGTAATTTTAAGTAGGGTTATAATTGGGGTACTATAAGTTTTCAAATATACTAAATCATATCAATAAAATACTAATGCCATTGGGGTGTTTTGGATGTAATACACCTTTGCTATTAGGTGAACGGTTAATTTGTACCGTTTGTCGAAATCAACTACCCCTTACCGAGTACAATTTCACCGATGAAAACCCAGTTGACCGTATTTTCTATGGTAGAATTGATATAAAAAAAGCAAATTCTTTCTTATTTTTCACTAAAAATGGCATAGTAAAAAACATAATTCATCACTTAAAATACAAAAACCAGGAGCAGATAGGTGCTTTCTTTGGACAGTGGTACGCACAATCTATAAAAGAACGCTTAGATATAGATATTGTTGTACCTGTTCCGTTACACAAGAGAAAATTAACAAAAAGAGGCTACAACCAAGTAAGTTTATTTGGAAAAGAACTTGCACTACACCTAGGTGCAACGTATAATGAAGCTGCTCTTTTTAAAACAGTAAATACAAGAACTTTAACAAAACGAAATAGGTTTTCTAGATGGAAAGCCAATCAAGATTTATATAAAGTTTTAGATGCAGAAAATATAATGGGTAAAACCATTTTATTGGTAGACGATGTTATAACTACAGGAGCTACAATAGAGGCTTGCGCAACAGCATTAAAAAAGGTAAAAGGAGTTACAATTTATGTTGCAACAATTGCGGTGGTTCCATAATTTTATCTTTGTGTAAATTGTTGTTTCTTTGCGCTAATATTTAGGTTATGGCAAGACGTATTTTAAGCTTACTTTTTTTATTTTTGATGGTATTGGCAATAGTGCAATGCGCAAGAAGGGGAACGCCGTCTGGTGGACCAAAAGACATTACGCCTGCAGAAGTAATAAGCGCGGTACCAGCGAATAGAACTACAAACTTTAAGTCTAAAACTATTAGATTAGAGTTTAATGAGTATATAAAGCTTAAAGACATACAAAAACAACTTATAGTTTCGCCTCCTTTAAAGTATGAGCCAGAAATTACACCACAAGGATCTGCGAGTAAGTTTATAGAGATTACAATAAAAGATACTTTAAAAGAAAATACAACCTATACTTTTAATTTTGGACAAAGTATAGAAGATAACAATGAGGGGAATCCTAGTAGTTTTTTAAGCTATGTGTTTTCTACAGGAGATTATATAGATTCTTTAAGTTTAACAGGTGTTGTAAGCGATGCCTTTAAGAAAAAAGTAGATAATTTTGTAACTGTACTGTTGTACAAAAAAGATAGTACTTATACAGATTCTATTATTTACAAGGAACTTCCGTATTACATTACCAATACACTAGACAGCACAAATATATTTTCGCTTAAAAATTTAAAGGCTGGTGAGTATGCTTTATTTGCTTTAAAGGATGAAGGTGGTAATCATAAGTTTGATCAAGGTTTAGATAAAATAGCCTATTTAAACCATACTATTACTGTGCCAACAGATTCTATTTATGAGCTAAATTTATTTAAAGAAGTTTCAAATTTTGCTGTTTCTGTGCCAAGTTATGCTGCTAAAAATAAAATTATATTTGGTTACCAAGGGAATGGAGATGCTTTAAAAATAGAAGGCCTAAGTTACCTTCCAGATAGCGTAAAGACTAAAGTAACTAGAGAAATAGATAAAGACACTTTAAATTACTGGATTAGCCCTTTTGAAGCCGATTCTTTAAACTTTAGAGTGATAAATGATTTTGAAAAAACGATAGATACATTTACAGTTAAGACAAGAAAACTGCCAGCAGATTCATTAAAGTTTAATGTGGTTTCTAATAAAAGAATAAGTGAGGAGAATCCGTTTTGGATTTCAGCTAATATTCCAATACAGAAAATAGATACCTCTAAAATAAAAATTGTAAATAAAGACACTATCGCTGTTTCTGTGCCTGTAAAATTGGACACTATTAAAAATAGATTGGATTTTGATATGGTGGTGCCTATAGATGAAGAGTATAATATTACAATGCTCCCATCTGCAATAACAGATTTTTTTGATGCTGTTAATGATACTATTGTATACCGAGTTTCTTATGTAGACCCTACAGAAAATAGTTTTCTTACGGTTAGGTTGTCTGGAGAAGTTGCTTACCCTGTTATTGTACAACTGGTAGATGAGTCAGGAAAATTAATAAGAGAACAATTTGCTGTTGAGTCTAAGTCATTTGTGTACAAAAACGTTAAGCCAGGGAAATATCAAGTAAGGGTAATACAAGATACTAACGGAAACCAAAAGTGGGATACAGGTAATTACTTAGAAAAGAAATTTCCAGAAAAAGTAAGTTATTCTCCAAATATTTTAGAGCTAAGAGCCAATTGGGAGGAGAATTATGATTTTCAGATTATAAAGTAAAATCATCTCTGTCTTCTAAAAACTTTAATTTATTTCGGGTATCATTTATGTGCTGTTTGTGTATGGTGGTTTGTAAAATTTCTTCATTAGAAGAAAAACAAATGTCATTACCAAGCGCGTCGTAAGTAGCAGAGTGTCCTGTATACTCGTATCCAGACTTGTCTACCCCAACTCTATTTACACCAATACAATAAGACATATTTTCTATAGCTCTAGCTTTAAGTAATGTGTCCCAGGCTGTAATTCGTTGTTTAGGCCAATTTGCAACGTATAGTAAAACATCATAGTCCTCTGTGTTTCTTGACCATACCGGAAACCTTAAATCGTAACAAATTAATGGGCAAATTTTAAAACCTTTGTAGGTTACAATTAATTTTTTACTACCTGCTTTATACACCTTGTCTTCACCGGCTAAAGTAAAGGTGTGCCTTTTATTGTACGTAACGTAAGTTCCGTTTGGGAACACAAAAAATAACCTATTGTAATAGTTGCCGTCTTCAAAAAAAAGAATGCTTCCAGTGATTGCAGCCTGTTTTTTATGAGCAATTTCTTGCATCCACTTTAAAGTTTTGTTGCCTTGGTTATTATCAATATTACTAGGATTCATAGTAAAACCAGTTGTAAACATTTCAGGCAATATAATAATATCGGTATCAGTAGTAAGTGGTGCTATTTTTTTATTTAATGTATTTCTGTTCTTTTCAGGATTTTCCCAATAAATAGAAGTTTGTATCAATGCTATTTTTAAAGAATTAGGAGCGTCCATAGTCGTGATTTTAACGTATTATAGTTGAGCAATAAAAGTACTACTTTTAAAAAAGATAAAAATGTTACTTTTTTACAGCTAGTTTTGTTATTATTCTACAAAAAAGAGACATATACAATACAACTTAAAACAACACAAATGAAAAAAGTAATTTACGGAGTAATAGCATTATTAATGCTTAGTTTTATGCCTGTAAACAAGGGTTTAAATAATGCGGATAAAGAGCTTGTAGTTACAGAGATGACTAAAACTACTAAGTACTTATTACAAGCAATAAAAGGACTTAGTCCAGAACAATTAAATTTTAAAAGCAGTCCTGAGTCTTGGTCTGTTGCAGAATGTGTAGAGCATATAGCTGTATCAGAAAGCAATATTTTTGGAGCTGTAGAAGCTGCAGTTAAAACGCCAGCAGATGCATCAAAAAGAGATTTAGTTAAAATTACTGATGATGAGGTTATAGGTTTTATGTTAGACAGAACTAAGAAGGCAAAAGCTCCAGAGGCTTTTAAACCTTCAGGAAAATTTGGAAGTCATAAAGAAACTGTAAAAGCATTTCTTAAAAAAAGAAAGCAGAATATAAAGTACGCTAAAAAGACAGAAGACAACTTAAGAAATCACTATGGAGAAATGCCATTTGGAGTTGTAGACGGAGTGCAATTAATGGTTTTTATTTCTGCACACTCGGAAAGACATATATTACAGATAAAAGAAATTATGAGTCATACAGACTTTCCTAACAAATAGGGGTAGAATACATCAATTCATAATAAAAAAGGCACATTTGTTAATAAATGTGCCTTTTTTATTATTTATAACACTCTAAACTAGGGTATATATGTTGTTTTTTCTTTGTTTTGCATAAAAAATATAAATTTAAAGAAAGTTATTTCTTACTTGATGAGAATTACACTATATTTAAAGTTAAACCATTATTAAAATTTTGCAAAAAGAGCTTACACATTTGTTTATAGAAGATTCTCCCATAGAGATTGGTGTTTTTGATGCTGATATGAACTTTCTTAGTTGCTCTAAATTATGGTGCAAAAAACTGGGTTTATCTATTGAAGAAGTAATAGGAAAATCATACTATCAAATCTTTCCAGAGACAACAGAAGAGATTAGAAAAATACATGAATACTGCCTTAAGGGTAGTTTTATAAGTTTTGAAGGAGAAAAAACAATATTAGCAAGTGGAAAGATTCAGTGGTTAAACTTTAAAATTAATTCTTGGGAAAAAGAAAAGGATAAGGTTGGAGGGTTAATTATTGTTTGCGAAGATATTTCTAACAAACGAAACGAAGACGAGTATAGATTAAAAGCGCAACAAATTGCTAATATTGGTGGTTGGGAAGTTAATTTAATTACCAATGAGGTCTATTGGACTAACATAACCAAAGAATTACATGAGGTATCAGAAAGCTATATTCCTAGTTTAGAAGAAGGAGTAAGTTTTTATAAAGAAGGTTATCATAGAGAAAAAATTGTAGCGCTTGTGAGTGAGGCAATTAGTGAAGGGACTCCTTGGGATACTGAATTAATTATAGTTACCGCAAAAGGAGTTGAAAGATGGGTAAGAGTTATTGGTAAAGTTGAATATGTTAATGGTAAGGCGGCTAAAATAACAGGTACTTTCCAAGATATAGATAGTAAAAAGAGAACAGAGGTAAATTACCAAGAAATATTACGCAGGCATAATATAGCTACCAAAACGGCTAGTATAGGTGTTTGGGATTATGATTTAGCCAGTCTAGAGTTAAGTTGTGATGAAAACACATACCTATTGTATGAAGCAGATTTAAGTGGCTTTGCAAATACGTATGATGCTTGGAAGCAAAGTATTTTACGAGAAGATAGGGATAGGGTCATAAAAGAAATGGATTTTGCTATACAACACAGAGTTGAGTTTAATACAGAGTTTAGAATTAGACTTAAAAATGGCAGAATAAAATATATAAAATCTATAGCACAAGTTCATAAGTACCCAGATAGTAACGAAACCAAAATGATTGGTGCAAATTGGGATATTACAGAGTTTAAGCACACGGAATTAAAATTAATTAAAAGAAAAGAGTCTTTTACTGGGGTTTTTAATAACTCATCTGTAGGGATGGCTTTAATTGGTTTAGATGGTTCTTGGTTAAAAATAAACAAAAGTTTATGCACTAGTTTGGGGTATTCAAAGGAAGAGTTAATGAAATTGACTTTTCAAGATATAACTCATCCGGAGGATTATATTACAGATCTAGATTTGTTAGATAAACTAACCTTAGGGGAGATAGATCAATATCAAATAGAAAAAAGATATTTTCATAAAAAAGGACATGTTGTATATGTAATTTTATCTGTAACTAAGGTAAGTAAAATAGATGGTACGCTGTCTCATTTTATATCGCAGGTTGTAGATATTACATCTCGTAAAGAGGCAGAAAATAAGGTTAAAGCTGTTCTGAAAATAACAGCTGATCAAAACGAAAGTTTAACTAATTTTGCACATATAGTATCTCATAATTTAAGATCGCATTCTACAAATTTATCTATGCTTACAGGTTTTTTAATTAATGAAACCGATAAGGAAGAAAGAGAAAATTTAATTAGAATGTTAAATGATTCATCAGAGAGTTTAGATGAAACTATTTCCCACTTAAATGAAGTGGTTAGTGTAAAGTTAAACGTCTTAGGTAAATTAGAAGGTGTAAAAATTATAGATGTTTTTGATAATGTAAGAAAAAGTGTAGCCGCATTGTTAAAAGAAAATGATGGAATACTAAACGTACAAATACCAAAGGAAGATATAATTAGTGCTGTGCCGGCTTATGTAGAGAGTATTTTATTAAATTTATTAACCAATAGTGTTAAGTATTGTTCTCCTAAACGAAGATTAGTTGTAGATATAAAAACAAGAAGAGAAAGAGATAAAATTATATTGAGCTTTTCTGATAATGGCCTTGGAATAGATATGAAAAGGCATCAAAACAAAATTTTTGGAATGTATAAAACGTTCCATAAGCATAAAGACTCTAAGGGAATTGGACTTTTTATTACAAAAAGTCAAATAGAGGCAATGAACGGAAAAATAGAAGTTGATAGTTCTGTAGATGTAGGAACAACATTTACATTGTATTTTAACTCACATAAAAAATAAGATAAAATAAAAAATGAAAAAAATACACAGCGCTTGTATTATAGATGACGATCCAATTTTTGTATATGGAACAAAACGTATAATGAAAGACGTAGATTTTTGCGAAGAAATTCACGTTTTTGAAAATGGGTTAGACGCTATAGAAGAGTTAAATAGGTTAAGAGTCGCAAAGAAGAAGTTGCCAAAACTGATTTTCTTGGATTTAAATATGCCTATTATGAATGGGTGGGAGTTTTTAGATGATTTTCAGAAAATTCCAGAACACATAAGAGAAGGTGTTATAATTTATATTATTAGTTCGTCTATTGACCCAAGGGACATAGAGCGTGTTAAAACATATAATATTGTTAGTGATTATATTTTAAAGCCTGTTACTCCTAAAGATTTAGAGAACTTACTAGAAGAGTTAGTAGAGTAGTTATCTAATGCCTGGAGTAAAATCTGTAGGTGCTATTTGTGGTGTTTTAAAAGTGCCATTTTCTCCTGTATCATTAAAAATAATCCATTCGTTAAAGGTGAAGCTACTGTTGCTTTTTGTGACAGATTCTTTACGCGCTGCTTTTCCGTCTTCAAATTCATGATTGGTATTAGATCCGTCTTCACCAATAATACCAAATATATCTATAACTTCTCCAAAAGGATCAACTAGTTCCAGGTTGTCGTCCCCGTTAGAATCTGCAGGACTATTTGTACTAACACTCACGTCTGGTATAAAACCGTATACAGACGCAAACTCTGTAGCATTGGGAGATATAACAAGAGTACTTTTTGCACTAATTATATATCCAGATAAATCTATAGAAGCGCTAATTTCTGTACTGGCATTTGTATACCTATTAAGTTTCCAGTTGTTTAAATCTAAAGGTTCGTTGCTGTAATTGTATAGTTCAATAAAACGGGCACCTGCATTGTTATCTGGATCAGCAATTTCAGAAATAAAAATAGCTGTAGATGTAAATTCGGTAACAATAGGTGGGCAACGATCATTTGCAAAGTTAAGGTCGCTAAGACTTCTTATTTGCAACTTAAACTCATTTTTATCTTTAATTAAAACGGCTGTAACGCTTCCGTTATTAGTAGGTAGTATATTATCTGCAAAATTGGAATAGCCACTATTTACAAGCTTAATTTGGTTTCCTAGGCAATCTTTTAAGGTACGTTCTGTTTCTTCTTTTGCCTCTGCAAATGTCAAGTCTAATTCTTCTTCTATAAATTCTAAGTTTTCTATTTCAACTAAAGTGTTTACCATATAGTCTTTTAAATTGGTAATCGAGATTTTGGTAGCTTTAGCAATAGCGCTATTGCAGCTAGAAAATAGATGTTCCTTAACCTGCAAGCTTGGTAATCTACCTACAGATTTATTTCCAAAGGAAGTAAAAACACCACCAATTACGTAGTTGTCATTCTTTTTAGCTAGATATAAGTCTTTTAGTTTAATAGATACTTTTTCTCCATTTCTATAATTAAGGTGATAATCTCTGGTGTCTACAAGAAACTGTATTCCTATTGTTGGGTTTTCTGCTTTATCTTGAATATGTATTGTTCCAAAAAAGTTGTTTTCAATGTCAGATGAAACTACGTAACCTTCTAAGATAATAGGATCTAAAACTTTGACTACTTCTCCTGTGGTGCTATTTTCTAGGTCAGCAAAAGTTGCATTTATTGTTAGTTCTGTGCAATTGTCTTTTGGAGAGTCAAAATCTTTATCGGTAACACATCCAATAACTAGAGTAAAGAAAAATAAAATGAATAGAAATTTTTTATACATAATTTTAAAAGCTAATGGCCAAGTTTAAAAAGTAAGTACGCCCATAACCGTACCAATATTTAGTTCCAAAAGATGGCGTTGTGCTAAGGTTATCTTGTGACATTTCTCCGTAGTTCCCGTTTCTACTCTGTTCATATCCGCCAGTTTTAAAAACGGTATTAAATACATTGTTAACACTTGCAAAAATACTAACGTAATTGCCTTTAATAATCCAGGACTTGCCGCCAACAAGGTTAAGAAGATAAAAATCTTCCATTTTTTGTTGTGCTAATAGTTTGTTTACGTTTTCTGGTGTTGCTTCAGGAAAAGGTTCTTTGGTTTCTGGGTTTAAATAAAAACTACTTGTTCTTGTTATGGTAGAGATATTGGCATAGTTATTACCTAAGAAATTTGCGGAACCAGAGACCCACCAATATTTAGGATCTCTATATTCTAAGCCAAAGGCGAATGCTTTTTGTGGTCCTTGCGCAAGTTTGTACCCATCTATGGAGCTTGTGCCTAGATCACTATAGCCTTCTGTGTTTATTAATTCGTCTGTATTTGCTGTGGTATCAAAATTTATGGCAACATTAGGATCGTTATCGTAGGCGTAATCGCCTAAAGCAAATACTCCCGAAGCTTTTACGGAGGAAGATAGTTGGTATTCTAGTCCAATTTCTAATCCCATATGTCTTTTATTTATGTTGGTAACTACCTCCTGTACAAAATCAGACCCTATTCCAGATTCTACAAAGAAAAAATTAACATCTGTAGCACCTTTAAACTCGGTGTAAAATGTAGAAATTCTGCCCGTTAATTTAGAAAGACGTATGTGGTAGTTTAGATCTGCAGTTGTAATGCGTTCACTTTGTATATTTTCTACACTTGTGTTGTTTTCTCTAGGGTTTACAAATGTATTTTGTAATGTTGGTGGTTTTTCTGTTGTCGCAAATTGAGCATTTATCCAATGTCTGCCTGTAATTTTATAGGTAAAAGCGCCTTTTAAATTTATATCTGTAAAATTTACTTTAGGACTGTTGCCTATAGAGTTGTCTAAGTAACGTTCGTTTTTAAAAAGACCTTGCCTTTGGTAGTTAAGCTGATTTATACTTGCCGATACTGATGCGTACCATTTACTATAGCTTACTTTTAATTGTGAAAAATAATTTATATTGGTGGCGTTTAATATGTAATTATAATTAAAAATTTCATTTTCTTCTTTGTTAATAGAACCATCTACATCGTTACTTGTGTTAGAGAAAGTATCAATATCTAGATGATAATTAGCATTTAGTAAATCTTCAATTTTCGCATAATTATGAGATTTTAAATTTTTGTACATCACTCCAAAATCTATAGAATATTTAGAATTTACCTTAAAGCTTCCGGAGCTATTAAATGTTAGTATTTTATCATCTACAAAGTCATTATATAAAACATATGAAGCTTTTTTATCTTCTAAAGCAGTATTGGCTTCGTAAATACTGTTCCAGTCTAATTGCGAATTTCTAATAAAGGCTTGTCTTGTTGTTTCTGCACTTTCAAAATTTGCTCCAATAGGACTGTTTACATAAAAACTGGGTAAATAGCGATAGTAAGTAGCGTCTGGGTTAGGAGCATTATAGTAACCAAGTCTACTTTTTGTTTGTGGGCCAAATAGATAGGAGACACCCGTATTTAATTTAAAGTTTTCTGTTTTATATAAATGATTAAACATGAATACTGGCTGTGCAATTTTACGTTCTCTAGAGTTTCTAATTTTTTTATCCTGTTCTCCCCAATACGGATTGTATTTTCTTCCTTTTAATAAAAAGACTTCTTCCGTAATAGCAGAAGATCTTCCCCTTCGGTTAGATGCGAATATTGCTGTTGCTAAAAATGTATTTGTGCTATTTAATTGGTATTCTAATGCTCCAAAAACGGAAAAAGCATCATACAAAGTGCCTTCTATATAGCCTTCTTTTGCCCATCTATGGGAGGCAGAAACACTATAGGTAATTCCTTTTTTGTTGGTAGCTTCTGTATGTGTTGTCATTAACCTTCCTGCGTAAGTTCTATTCGCTGCGGAAAAAGAAACACGTGTGCCCGGTCTCATTTTAGAGGGTTGTGTATTTATGTTTGTTGTTCCTAATATACCGCCAAAACTATAATTAGACGGTTGTAGGCCAAATGTAAATTCTTGATTTCTGGTAGCATCATTTAGGCCACCCCAATTATTCCATTGAGGTCTACCGTCGGTAAGGTTATTCATTAAAACACCATTAAGTAATACCTGACTATACTCCGAGTTGTACCCTCTTACTCTAAAAAACGCTTGCCCAAAATCGAACGCAGCCCTGTTTAAAAATATGTCTTTGGTAGCTTGCAATAGACCAGATGTTATTGTACTACTTTCATCATTAGATATATCTACCTCTGTTAAAGAAATGAGATTATCTGTCTTTTCTGTAGTAATGTCTTTTTCTAAATAGATGATGCCTAAGTCTATGTTTTCTTCTGCTATAGAAATAGGTAATCTTATAGACGTGTAACCTTCGGCGTTTATTTTTAATATGTAATCACCTTTTTGTATAGTGCTGATGAATAGTGTACCCGAAATAAGTTCTGTACTAGTTGAGGTTCCTTCTAAGAATGCAGTTCCTAGTATTTTAATATTATTCTCTTGTTTACTTATAACAGTAGCTTTAATACTTATTTTAGTTTGCGCATACGTAAAATGTAGGGCTATTAAAAACGATAAAACGTTGAAAAACAATCTCATATATTTGTGAAAATAGATATTTTCGAGGAAAATTCCTTATTTTCATAAAAATATTTTGTTAATGCGTAGGAATATAGGTTGTAATTGCTTTGGTTTATTTTTGATATTATTAGTAATAACAGTTGAGAATGTATCTTCTCAGAATAAAAAACAGTATAAAGCCAGAACAATTGCTTTTTATAATTTGGAAAATTTATTTGATACAATTAATGATCCAAATACGTTTGATGATGATCGTACGCCTTTGGGTAAGGATAAATGGACGGCAGATAAGTATAGGGATAAACTAAAAAACATGTCTTTAGTTTTATCAGAAATAGGTAGTTCTGTAACCAAGGCTTCTCCTGATATAATTGGAGTTTGTGAAGTTGAAAATAATGCTGTTCTAGAAGATTTAATTAAACAACCAGCATTGCTTAATAAAGGCTATGCTATACTACATTTTGATGCTCCTGATGAGCGAGGTATTGATGTTGCTTTATTGTATAAAAAAGAAGTTTTTATGCCAACATCTTTTAAAAGCCATAGGTTATTATTGTTTAGGGAAAACGGGTATAGAGATTATACTAGAGATCAGTTAATAGTTGGTGGTTTGTTAGATGATGAAGAAATTTATTTTATTGTAAATCATTGGCCGTCCAGGAGTGGAGGTGAAGCGCGTAGTAGGCCTAATAGAATTGCAGCAGCTAAACTAAATAAAAGAATTATAGATTCCGTTTTACGCTTAAATACGGATGCAAAGATTATAAGTATGGGGGATTTTAACGATGACCCTATAAATGATAGTTTTAAAAAAATTATAAAAACTGAGGGTAGAAAAAGAAAAGTGACAGATAGTATTTTGTTTAATCCTATGGAAGCGTTGTATAGAAAAGGAGAAGGCTCTTTAGCATACCGTGATAAATGGAATATCTTTGATCAGATTTACTTTACAGGAAATCTAATAAGTAGCACTAAAGAGTCTTTCTCTTTTTATAAAGCAGCAATTTATAATCCTGCTTATTTATTAACTTCGTCCGGTAGATACAAAGGCTACCCAAAACGCACCTATTCTGGTGGTAATTATACGGGTGGTTATAGCGATCACTTTCCGGTCTATATTACACTAATAAAGTTAGTGAATTAGTTTTAGAACCATTGTCCCCAAGGAATTCTACTTAAAAAACATAATAATCCTAATCCGTAAAAAATAGCTATTAATTTAAATTTCTTAGCGCTTTCCATTACTTTTTTGTGCTTAGACCAACCAATTGTAATAAGCACTATTGCAATAATGTTTATAAAAGGGTGTTCTACGGCTAGTAGTCTAGCAGCAGGACTTAATCCGCCCATTCCGTTCGCTTTAATAGATCCAAAACCATTAGGCGAAACAAAGAAAAGTATAATTCCAATTAGCAGTTGTATATGCGATAATATTAGCGCAAACAAAGAGACTCTAAAGTCTTTAGTTAGGTTAAAATCTCTTTTAGCTAGTAAGCCGGAAACTGCGTTTACAACAGCTAAAATTAAAATTGCTAATACAATAAAAGCAAAGAATGAGTGTAGGTTTAAAATTGTGTCGTACATAGTAAATTGTTTGACTATAAAAGTACTAAAAATTAAGAATTTAAAAGTGAATTTTTAGTTTATTCCCACTTATTTTCTGCGTTATCTCCTCCCCAGATTAATGTTGCTAAATATGGGTTATCTATAAGAGGATTCCTGTTTCCTTGAGCATCTTGAATTACGTTATTTCTTTGTTCTTCAAATGAAGATACCGGATCTGCTATATTCCAGGCTAAAAATAAATCTAATGTTCCTACTTGTGTATAGTCTTCGTTGTATCTAATGTTAAGGTATAAAACCATACGTGCAACATCACCTCGCCAGTCATCACCAGGATACCATTTACCATCTATTAGTTGGTAGTCTCCAGAACCCTCTGTATAGGCAAAGTTACTTCTGTTTTCGTTTACAACTGCATCACAAGAGCGCAAGTGGTGTAAATCTGAAACAGCTATGTCTGATCCTAATTTAGATTGAGGAAAAATATGTTCTGTATTAAACGTCTGTGGAGAATGCGTGTTTGTGCCAGAAGTATATTCTCTGTAATCTCGACTCTCTCCCGAATACATTAAAATTACATTGTCGGCAATGGTTTCATCCTCATCTGCATTGTATAAATAATTATGTCTTTGCCCGTAAGATAAAATAGTAGTGTGTTTAGAAGTAGTATGCTCCTTTAATGCGTTTAAAGTGATATCAGCATTCTCAGAAAAAGCAACATTTTGATAATAACTTTGTAATTCTGAAGGAATATTAAAGCTCAGTCTTTCTGCAATTGTAACTGTAATAGTAGCAGTTGCACAAGTAGCATCTGGCTTGTCATTATCGCAAATAGTATATGTAAAAGAATCTTCTCCTGTAAAATTATTTTGTGGCGTATAAACAATTTGTCCATCTTCATTTAACTCAACCGTACCAGATGCACTAGAACCGTCTACAGACGTTAAAATAGCATCATCTATTATGGTGTCGTTGTCTAGGGCAGTTGTAATTGTAATAGGAGTATTGTCTACGGTTGTGTATGCATCATCAACAGCAACGGGATTTCCTTCGTCTGTTATAGTTACGGTAACTGTTGCCGTAGAACAATTGGGAGTTTCTTCGGAATCGCAGATCGTGTATGTAAAAGTATCTACACCTATAAAATCTGTAAGAGGGGTATAAGAATATGTACCATCTCTATTTTCAGTAATTGTGGCCCCACCGGTGCTACTAGCATCAAAAGAAGTTATACTAGCTCCTGTTCTGGTGTCGTTGCTTAAAAGGGTGCTTATAATTAACTCTTCATTTTCTATACCGGCAACATCATCATTTACGGCTATTGGTTTGTTGACTGGTGTTGGGTCTGGTGCGTCTGTGCCACTGTCTGAACTGCTACAACCTAATGTTAGTGTAAAAAATGCAGTTATGTAAATATACTTTTTTATTGATTTATTTAGTTTCATCATCATCTAGTCTTTCTAATAGTTAGGGTGATTTTTAGTGTTATGCTAAATTAAGTGTTGTTTATTAAAGTTTTAAAAGAATTAAAGAAAAAACCTCTATCTAAATAAATTAGATAGAGGTTAAATATTTTAAAGTGATACGTTTCTATTTTAGAACGTAAACTCCATCTTCAAAAATTATATTCATAATCCAAACTGCGTCAGATCCAGAATATACATTGTAAGATACTGAGAATTTTTGACCTTCTTCAACGTCAGTGAAGTTGGCTGTTAAAATAGTAACCATTTTAGCAAATCTAGCATCTTCAGAAGCATCATCTTTACCTTCTCTTACATCAAAGTTTGGAAACCTGTCATTACCAACTAACACATAATCAGCACCTGTTAATGTGTATTTAATAGTGTTGTCTGGTACCCAAGTGTTACCATCATGTGCAAACTGTATTGTTTCGCTAGCAACATTATCATATTTAGACCATTTAGAACCATCAAATATAAAGTTACTAGTGTATGTAAATGTTTTTCTAATACTACTTCCATCAGGTTTTTTACCAGTAACTTTTGATAACTCATAAGATGCCACAGCAATATCGCCAGCTTCTTTTGTTTCAAACTTAAAACGTTCTGCTAAAGTAACTGCTATTTTTAAATCAGCTTCATCATCGCTAGAAAAGTTAGGAAAACTCTCGCCCATTGCAGTATATTCTGCAGGAGTAAACCCGGCAAATCTTGTCCATTCTCCGTTTTCAAATAAGAAACTATCTGTAAGATCCGTTGGAGAGCCTGCATAGTACTCATAACGTAAAGAAACAAAGTCACCTTCTTCAGCTGTAGGGTATTCTGCAGCTAAGAAGTCAAATATATGATCTTCGTCAGAAAAGTTTCCGTAAGTATCTCCGGTTATAGCATTTTGCTCTTCAGGTGTAAGAATTCTTACTTCAGCCTCATAAGTTGGTATTTTGTTGTACCAATCAAAAGTGATTAAAGCAGAAGAAGCTTGCTCAATTTCACCATTGTCCTTATAAGTAACTCCCCACATAGGGTACTCTCCTATTAAATATACAGGTAATAGTTCTTTTGCTTCATCTACAGAACTAAAGCTTGGAAATTTAAATTCGAAATATCCTCCTTTACTCTTTTTTTCGATATAATCTTCGTCAATAAGAGTATATTCTAAACTTCCTATTTCCGCGTTTTTAGCATTTATAACATCTAACTCTTCGTTAATGTCTTCCATTGGATCACAAGAGGTGAAAATAAACCCAAATGCGATTAGTGAATAAATTATTTTTTTCATCTTAAATATGCTTTTTTAATTAAAATCTAATTTTTGTGCTAAGGCTAAATGTTCTTCCAAAACCATAGAAAACACTAGCAGTAAGTGCATCGTGATTTCCTCCATCTTGTGCATCTGCAATGTATCTTGTATCGAAAACATTGTTCATTCTAACTGTAACTGTAGCGTCATATTCGCCTAATTTAAAACCGTGTCTTAAACCTGCATCAAATAAACCATAGTCAGGAGCTTCCCAAGCTTCTGGTGTAGATGCATCTCCACGATCACTAGGATCAAAATCTGCATAAAAGTTAGCGTAGTAGTTGTAATCTATAATAAGGTTAGTTTTAGGCATAACTTCGTAGTTAAGACCTAGAGCCATTGTAGTTTGTGCAGCATCACCAACATGTAAATCTTTAATGTAAATATCTACAGTATTTACTAAGTTTTGATTTTCATCAAAAATTTGAACATCTGTAACGTTGTTTTGCCATGTCCAATCTCCAAAAGAAGCCATACCTGTAATGGTTAACTCGTCTGTAGCTTTATACATAAAATCTAACTCTATACCTTGGTGTAAAGCGTCTACGCCTAAAATGTTTGCTACAGCATTAGAACCATCTGGCTGATTAAAGCTAGCAGTTTCAGTTCTGTCATTCCAGCTAGTTCTGTAAATGTTTACGTTAGCGGCTAATTTATCGCTACGGTAACCATAACCTAGTTCAGCACTAAATATTTTTTGGTTTTCAGCATCTGGGTTTTGGTTTTCGTTGTCAAATCCAACAAATACACCATCAAAATTAGCTGCTTTTTCAAAGTAACCAATGTTACCAAAAATATTATGATTGTCATCTAATCTGTAGTTAGCACCACCTTTTGCGCTAAATCCTAAAAAGTTGTATCTGTCTGTTTTTTGATCAGGATCTGAATCTAAATAGTTAAAGTAATCTATTCTTTGGTAAGATGTGTTAGATACTGCTGTAGATAAAAACGCAGAAACTTTATCTTTATCGTACTCTACTTGAGCAAAGAAACCTTGCCATCCTACGTTACCTACGTTGTGGTACTGACGTTTGTCACCAACTTGTAAAGTAGCATTTGGATTGTTTTCATTGTCATTATCTAAGGCGTAGTTACCACCTAGTAAATCTGTAACCTCAGAGAAGTGATCACCAGTGTAATCTCTTAAATCTATACCAACTAATAAATCTAAATCTTCTGTTAGTTCATTTTTGTAAGTAGATAAAAATCCAAACCACTCGTGATTGTTGTAAGAAGCTCTTAAGTATGCTTCAGAACCTAATCCTTGACGTCCGTTTTCACGGTTAATTTCTACAATATTGTCTAAGTCTACTGGTTGATCAAAACCACCTAATCTAGTTTTAAATAAATCTGTGTTAGTACCAGCAGTACCACCACCACCACCATTACCCCAAGAGGCGTAAACTGCAGAAGATAATATTGACTTTTCATTAATGTTCCAGTAATGGTTTAATGAAGTCTGAGATTTATGGTAAAAGTTATCTTCTATATGAGTAACCTGACCATTTTTATAACCCCAATCTGGGTTAAATCTAATTCCGCTTTCAGCGTTTCTGTACGTATCAATAGAACTTCTGTTTTGACGTTGCCCGTGTGTTTGTGGAGCACCGAAAGAAGTTAAAGATAATTTGTGATTATCGTTAATTGATTTAGAAATGTTTACAAAATAGTTGTAACCATTAAACTGAGTACCGTCTACATAACCTTCTCCTGTAGTTTTAGAAGCAGATACTGTTGCAGCAAATCCGTTATCCATTAAACCTGTAGAGATAGTAGCTCCGTATTTTTGGTATCCGTCATTACCAATACCACCAAAAATACTTCCACCTTTTTCTACATCTGTAGTTTTAGATAAAATGTTTATTGTACCACCAATAGAAGGCACAGCTACTTTAGAAGCACCTAAACCTCTTTGTACCTGCATAGAAGAAGTAACGTCTGATAAACCAGCCCAGTTACTCCAATATACTCTACCGTTTTCCATATCGTTAACAGGAACCCCGTTAATCATTACAGCAACGTTTTGAGAATCGAAACCTCTAAGTCTAATTTCACCATCTCCAAAACCACCACCAGATTTAGTAGCATATACACCAGGTGTAGATTTTAGAACTTCAGGAAATTCCTGTGTTCCTAATTTTAATTCAATGTCAGCAGCACTAATTGTAGAAACAGCAACCGGAGTTTTTCTGTCTACAGCTACAGAAGCTACAATAACAACTTCTTCTAAAGCTTCTGCATCTGGCATTAATGTAATTTTGCCTACATTGCCAATTGCGCTAAAGCTTATTTCTTTGGTGATGTATCCAATATAAGATACAACTAAAACACCAGAATTACTAGGGGCAGTTATGCTAAAGTTACCGTCAAAATCGGCAGCCATACCATTTGTAGTTCCTTTTACAACTACACTTGCTCCTGGTAGAGGTCCTCCTAAGTCACCATCCATAATTTTACCTGTGATGGTTCCTTGTGAAAATGCGAATGCCGTACATAATAACATAACGACAAAAACGAAGTAATTTTTTTTCATTTTTCTTTTGTTCTTTAGTTTTTTATTAACGGCACAAAAATGTACAATTTATACAACTTGTACGTTAACAGAATGTTAAATCAGTTAACGCAAAAATAACATAAATTTATGTTAAAATGGCGTTGATAAACAAGAAGTTATCAACGCCATTTTAATAAGTTTAATAGGAGTATTCTATTTTTTAAAAGCCTCTAGTATTTGTAGTGTAGATGGGTCGTGTGTTCCATTTTTGTCAGAATTTATATCTTTTAAAATGGTATTTGCTAATTGTTTTCCAAGCTCTACACCCCATTGGTCGTAGCTAAAAATGTTCCAAATTATGCCTTGAACAAATATCTTATGTTCGTAAAGGGCTATCAATTTACCTAAACTTTTTGGCGTTAATTTGTTAATTAGTAGAGTCGTTGTTGGTTTATTGCCTTCAAAAACTTTAAAAGGAAGTAATTCTTTTATTTCGTCTTTGCTCAATCCTTTTGTTTCTAATTCAGATAAAACATCTTCTTTGCTCTTGCCGTTTAATAAAGCTTCTGTTTGGGCTATAAAATTGGCCATTAATTTATCTTGGTGATCTTGATCGCCATATAAAGATTCTTTAAAGCCTATAAATTCTGCAGGTATTACCTTTGTTCCTTGGTGTATTAACTGAAAAAATGCGTGTTGCGAGTTTGTTCCTGGTTCTCCCCAAATAATAGTTCCTGTCTGGTATGTTACTTTGTCACCGTTACGATCTACGCTTTTGCCGTTGCTTTCCATAATACCTTGTTGTAAATAAGCAGAAAATCTACTTAGATATTGTGAGTAAGGAATTATAGCTTCTGTTTCTGCCTTATAAAAGTTATTGTACCATACCGTTAATAAGGCAGATACAACTGGTATGTTTTCTGAGAACTCCGTGTTTTTAAAGTGCTCGTCCATTTCATTTGCGCCCATTAAAAGAGCATCAAAATTAGAAAAACCAACAGAAAGCGCAATACTAAGGCCTACAGCACTCCATAAAGAAAAACGTCCGCCAACCCAATCCCACATAGGAAATACATTGTTGGCATCTATACCAAATTCTGCAATTTTTACAGCATTGGTAGAGACTGCAGCAAAATGCAAGGCAATATCACTTTCTTTGGTTTTAAAGTCAGGATTTAAAAACCATTTTTTTATTGTTGTAGCGTTGCTAAGTGTTTCTTGTGTTGTAAATGTTTTTGAAACAACAACAAATAACGTTGTTTCAGGGTTTAATTCGCGAAGTACTTCGCGAACATGATCACCGTCCACGTTGCTAACAAAGTGCATTTTTAAATGGTTTTTGTAGAATTTTAATGATTCTACGACCATTGCAGGTCCAAGATCCGAGCCTCCAATGCCAATGTTTACAACATCTGTAAATGGTTTGCCTGTGTACCCTTTGCTTTCTCCAGAAATAATACGTTCTGTGTAGTTTTTAATTTTTTCTTTTACAGCGTATATTTCAGGAATAATGTTTTCTCCGTCTACTAAAACAGAATCAGATTCTTTTGCGCGCAGTGCAGTGTGCAAAACGGCTCTTCCTTCTGTTTGGTTTATTGGCTCTCCTTTAAAGTAGCTTTTTATAGCGTCTTTTAGATTAACCTCGTCTGCTAATTCTAATAAATGTTTAACAGTATCTTCTGTGATTCTGTTTTTAGAATAATCAAATAAAAAGTCTTTATCCTCAAGGGTTAATTTTTTAGCACGATTTTCATCATCCTTAAATAAATCTTTAACCTGTAGTTTTTTAGTGTTGTTGTAGTTTTCTTTTAATTTTTGCCAAGCAGCAGTTGTAGTAGGGTTGGTGTTTTGTAATGCCATTTTTATGGATTAATTATGTTTTCTTCTTTGTCTTCTGTGATAATTTTTTTTGGATAAACTATTTTTTCTAACTGAGCCATTTTTGGATTTATAAAATCTAAATAACCAGTTTTTAAACTATCTGCAATAGACTCTGCTGTTGGTAATTTTTCTCTTAAAGGGTCTACTTGTTTGCCGTTTTTCCAGAATCGGTAACAAACATGAGGTCCTCCAGAATTACCCGTCATACCTACCCAGCCAATAACATCACCTTGTAAAACATATTCACCTTTTTTAACGTTTTGGCTTTTCATATGTAAATACTGAGTACTATATGTACCGTTGTGTTTAATTTTTACAAATTTACCATTACCACCACGTCTTGTAGATTCTACAACAGTACCATTGGCAGTAGCAATAATAGGCGTTCCAATTGCTGCAGCGTAATCTGTTCCTTTGTGTGGTCTTACTTTGTACCCGTAATATTTTATTCTTCTGTTTAAGTTGTAGCGAGAAGATATTCTGTAATTAAATTTTATAGGAGCCTTTAAAAATGCTCTTCTTAAGTTGTTTGCTTCTTGATCATAGTAATCGGCAATTTGCTTTAAGGAGTCTGTTGTGTATTCAAAAGCATAAAAAGGTTTTCCGTTATGTTCAAAATATGCAGCTTCTATAGATTCTGATCCAGCATAGATTGTATCGTTAATGTAACGTTCTTTATATATAACTTTAAACTTGTCTCCTTTTTGTAGTCTAAAGAAATCTATAGACCAGGCATATATTTCAGATAAATTATTAGTTACGTTGTAATCTATGCCTTGTTCTAATATGGCCTCAGATAAAGAAGTGTTAATTACACCTGAAGCTTCGCGTTCTACATAGGTAACCTTCTTTTTCTTTTTGTAAACATTTACGGAGTCTCTTAAATCTACAACGGTATAATTTATACGGTCGTTTTCGTATATGAAAAACTGAGCTGTTTCTGTAGTGTCCTTAGATTTTAGAATAACATAAGGCTTGCCAACTCTAATTCGGCGCACATCAAAACTATCTTTATATTCTTCAGATATTTTATGAATTTTAGGGTAATCTACCTTGTTGTTGGTCATTAACTCGCCAAAACTATCACCGTTTCTAATGGTATCTTGTAGTACTGTAAAGTTATCTAGGTTAAAACCATATTCCATTGCAACTATAGGTTTTTCTATAGTTATAACTTTTGGTAAATCATCATTGTCATTATTAACCTTGCTATCCTTGCAAGAAATAAATGTAGTTATTGATAAAAGAAGGAGAATAAATTTTTGCATTACTTAGATTTTTCGGGGTTAAAGATATGGTCTATCCATTCTTTTCCCCAATTATTTAACTCTTCTTTTGTATATAAATATGGAAAAAACACTACTTTTTGAAAACTTGGAGGTAAATAGTCTTTCCAGTTTGTACCGCCAGTAGCATCTATTGGTTTTTTGTCCTTTGCCAAATACCTATACGCAGAACCCATATGCATTAATGGCCAATTAACATTTGCGTTAATATCTAATGCTTTTAAGGCATCTATTAATTCTTTGTTTTCTTGACTTTTTTTAGGAAGATCTAAGTATTTATGGTAAATAGTATTCTCTTTTACTTGGTTGGCAATACGTATTAAACGTGGGGTGTATCTATACTCAAACTGCTTAAGAGTTAATGTCTTTTCTCCAGTGTCTTTATCTGTTGCACCGTTTTTCCAGTAAATTTCTTCGTAAAGTTCTTCTATACTGTTTTCTGATGAAAATTGATCTCTTCTGCTTTTGTGAACTAAATTTTCTAGAGGAGCCGAGTACAACTCAATCATTCTATATTGTGCAGATTGAAAACCACTTGCCGGAAGCAGTGCCATTCTGTATTTTAAAAATTGTTCCCTATCCATACCATTTATCATAATGCTAAATGATGATATAAGAACTTTGTAGTAACTATTTATTCTATTCGCCTTCTCTGTAAAAAATGCAACATCTTGTGACTTGTCGTCTACAATTTGTTTTTGTTCATGTAAAATAAGTTTAAAGTACAACTCCGTAATTTGGTGGTACATTATAAATATTTCTTCATCAGGGAAGTGCGTTCTAGGTATTTGTAAGCTTAATAGCGTGTCTAGATGTATATAATCCCAATAAGTAAGGTACTTTTCGTAGAGTAAGCCATCTAAGTACGAACTTAAGTCTTGTCCAGAACCTTTGTATTTTTCCTCTAATTTTATAAGTTGAGATGCTATCTTTTCTTTATTATCCATTAGGTGCTAATCCATTATTATTTTAAACTGATGCTTTAAGCCTGCGTAACCATCTAGGTCTGCTTTTATAGAACCAACAGCTAAATCTGCTTTTATTCTAATGGGAATTTTATTTTCGTCATTAGAAACCCAAAGAGATAAACTTTCTTGTTCTTTAAAAACACGGCCAGACTCTACGTAAGGTCTAAATTTATGACATTCTACTTTGCCATATTTAGTTTTTAAAATTTCTTTTCCTAAATACTTAAGTTTAAATTTAAAAATGCCATCATCATCATACAAAAGATTAAGAGTAATGGTTTCTCCTTTAACTAATTGATCTGCATCGTAGTTGTTTCTTACGTAGTAAAATGCAGAAATTAAATCTTGTATGTTATCTTCTATTTTAAAATCTAGTTTTTTATTTTTTTTATAATCATTTAAAACGGCTTTCTTGTTTTTATGATCAAATTCTACATCTAGATTTAAGGTGTAGCTTCCTTCGCTAACTTGCCTAACAAATTTATAAGGTTTGCCATTATTTTTATCAAAATAACTTTCGTAAACATCATCTACCTTAAAAAAGACTCTGGCTAAACCAGTAGTTCTTCCTTTGCCTATTACGCGGTAAACAGATTTATTGTTGACCTTGTCATTTTTAACTTGTAGAGTTGCGTAGCTGGCATTAAAGATTCCGTAATGAATTCTAAAGCGCAACCACTCACCGGCTTTAAATGCACTGTGTTTGTTTTGTGCGTTTACAGATAAGGCGGTTAATAGCAGAATTGTTATATATACTTTTTTCATATCGATAGTTGTAAAATTACTAAAATTGAAATTACAATTTAATGTCTTTACAATTATTTAAACAACTTTTGTTCCAAAGTATTGCGCAAAAAAAAAGCCTAGTCTTAAAACTAGGCTTTTCCTAAATAACCAACCAAACTTTAAATTATGAAAAACCAATACTTAAAGTTAATAAGGGAACCACCCCTTATGCCGTCAAAAGTACTACATTCTTTCAAAGTTATAATTGGTTTTAACTTACTTTAACTAAAGTGTTAACACTACTTTAGCTTTTAAATGCAAAAATTAGAGCATTCCTAATAATTCGAGGTTTTTTACAATGTTCCTCTAGATTCTTGTTCTCTTTCTATAGCTTCAAAAAGTGCTTTAAAGTTACCTTTACCAAAAGATTTAGCGCCTTTTCTCTGTATAATTTCTATAAACATAGTTGGTCTGTCTAAAATTGGCTTAGTAAATATTTGTAACAGGTAACCTTCTTCATCTTTATCTATTAAAATACCTAGTTCTTTTAACGGAGCTAGATCTTCATCAATTTCACCAACTCTATCTAAAACATCTTCGTAATAAGAGCTAGGAACGGTTAAAAATTCGATGCCACGATCTCTTAATGCTGTAACTGTTTCTATAATGTTGTCTGTTGCTAGTGCCATATGTTGTACACCAGAACCGTTATAAAAATCTATGTATTCTTCAATTTGAGATTTTTTTCTTCCTTCTGCAGGTTCGTTAATAGGGAATTTAATACGCCCATTACCGTTGCTCATTACTTTACTCATAAGAGCAGTGTACTCTGTAGAAATATCTTTGTCATCAAAAGAAACTAATTGTGCAAAGCCCATTACTTTTGCATAGAACTCACACCATTTGTTCATCTCGTTCCAGCCTACGTTACCTACAATATGATCTACAAACTTTAAACCTACGTCTGTTGGCTTGTAATGTGGGTTCCAGGCTTTGTAGCCAGGTAAAAATACACCTTTGTAATTACTTCTTTCTACAAATACATGTACTGTTTCGCCATATGTATGTATACCAGAGAAAACAACTTCTCCGTTTGCATCTTCTTCTTTTCTTGGCTCAAAATAACTTTCTGCACCCCTACTGGTTGTTTCTTTATAACTTTTAGTAGCATCGTCTACCCAAAGAGCAATGGCTTTAACACCGTCTCCGTGTGCGTCTATATGTTTGTTTATATCTCCGCCAGAATTTAAGGGCGATGTAAGTATTAATCTAATTTTACCTTGTTCTATAACATAAGACACGCGATCTTTTAGTCCTGTTTCTAGACCTGCGTAAGCTAATGGTTGAAACCCCCAAGCAGACATGTAATAGTGAGCGGCTTGTTTTGCGTTACCTACATATAGTTCTACATAGTCTGTGCCAAGTAGCGGTAAAAAGTCTTCTGCTTCTAAATTTTCTTTTGGTAATTTAAGTGATGTATTGTCTAATGTTGACATAATTTTGTGCTTTAAGATTTATATATTTTGATATTCTAAAAATTCTTGTTTTTACTGAAAACAAGGTATTATTCTGAAACATTTGTCTCACCACATTGCCCTTAAGTGGGCGGTAATATCAATTCTAAATAGTAACATAAAATTTTTTTGTGATTACAAATATCGTAAAAAAATAATCTAATGATAGGAAGGGCAATTGTTAATTGTATAAATTAAAACCAATAGCCTACACTAAAAAACATATTTCCTTTATTTTGTTCCGGAGACCAAGAGTAGATAGCTTGTACTGGGCCTAAAAAAGATTCAAAACCATACCCTAGGCCATATCCTGTATAAGTGGGTAATTGAAACCATTCTGCTTTTCTAAAAATATCATCATCAACATTTGCAAAATTCGCAGCCAATAATAAGTGATTTTTTGGGCTAAATTCATAATCTAATCTTGTAGAGCCTTTTATATAGCTATTTCCGGGTAGGCTTAAAAAATCGTATCCAAGAAATGAAACAAAGTTGTTTCCTATGTTATTACCATAGCCTCCTAAGATAAAATCTAAAGATGTTACAGTTGAGTTTCCTAATTTAAACCCGCCGCCAGTTTCTATATTTAAAGATAAGTTTTTTGCTAATGGTATTGCTGCACCCATTGTAGCTTGTGCTATGGAAAATTCTTTAAAGTTATTATTATAGTCAGAAGAAAACATATAAAAGTGAAAGTCCCCACTAAAATATAAACCTTTACTAGGGAAATATTTATCGTTATAGGTATCTAACTTTAGTTGCGAGTATGTGCTAAAGTAGTTGCTTTTTTCAAAAATGGTTCTAAAATTAGAGTTTGCTCCATTTGTGCTACCTGTGGCGTTTTCTTTTTCTAGTGTACGTGTTGTATATTTTACAAACCTGTGTTCTGCACCTAAGCTAAAAGCAAACTCCTCATTCCATACTGTTTGTATGTAGGCTTGGTTTGTGAAGTTGGTAACATCTATGTTAATATTGCTTATTCCAGTGCTGGGTGTTGTAAAGTTAGATTTAATAATGTCATAGTCAATTTCATAATTAAAGTCGTTATAACTAGAGTTAAGGCCAAAACTCCAATAGAAACCTTTATCAATATAATACTGCATTTTATATCTAATATTATCACCTAAAATAAGATCAAAAGAGCCAACATCATCTTGTAGAAATATATTTTTCTTAGTTAGATTTATAATGGCAGCACTCTTGTAAATGTCATCATAATGGGCACCCATTTTAATAAACATTTTATTTTTGTTTTCCTTTAAGTTTAAAGCTAAAACAACTTCAGTCTCTTCAGAGTCCAACGATTCTTTCTTTTGTAGCTTGTATCTTATTGTTTTAAAGTTGTTAGTGGCTGCCAAGTTGTTAATGCCTTGTTGTAATTTAGAGAAAGATATTTTTTTATCAATATCTAGTCTTAGCTTACCTTTAATGTAGGCTCTAGTGTAATCTTCATTACCAGAAATAGACAATTTGTTTATAATGATAGAATCATTAACTTCTATTTGTTGGTGTGTTTTTGGTTTAGTAGTCTGTTGCTGTGCAATATTTGTTAACTCCGTGAATTTAATTTTAGCAGCTTCTTCTCCGGTTTTAATAATTTCTTTTCCAAAAGCAAAATCTATTACAGAGTATTTTTCTATAGCTGGTTTTATAAGGACATCGGTGTCTTTTGCTTTTTTCTTCATGTCACTAACCGTTCTGTAATTGTTAATTTGTAACAATACTTCGGTTCCTGAGCTAAGTTTGTCTCGGTTTGCTAGCCCGTCTTGCACATCAACACCAATAACAATTGTTGCGCCTAATTTTTTAAGTTTGTTTATTGGGTAATTGTTTACTACGCCGCCATCTATTAATATCTTATGTCCTATTTCAGCAGGTTCAAACAAAGAAGGGAATGTGCCACTTGCCATAATTGCTTCTGGTAAATAGCCGCTATTAAGTAAAACTTCCTGTCCTGTTTCTACGTCTGTGGCTATACAGAAAAACGGAATAGGTAGTTTATTAAAATCATCTGTGTCTTTAACGTGATACAATAATTTAACTAGAAGATTGTAAATGTTTTGGCCACTAGATATTGCCGAAGGAAATGAAACTTTAAATTTGTTAAACGGTAAACTAAGTGCATAGCGTTCTGCGTCTTCTTTATCGTAAAAAGTTTTTGCTCCTCGCGGTAAGTTGTCTTGTATTAGTTTGGCAACATCTATACTTCTAAATATGGAGTCTAATTCGTTAGCAGAATAGCCAGATGCGTATAGTGCGCCAATAATAGCTCCCATACTTGTACCGCCAATATAATCTATTTTTACACCTGCTTCTTCTATTACTTTAAGTGCTCCAATGTGGGCAAGTCCTTTTGCGCCACCGCCACTAAGTACTAGGCCAACCTTTATACTGTCATTCGGCATTGTGTTTTGCGCAAGGTTAGTTGCGCAAATAAAAAGTATAAGTAAGGTTATTGCGTTCTTCATTTTTTTAATGAAAGGTGTTATATATTTTTTTTGCTTTAGATACGCCAACTACTTCAGCTAGTTTTTCTATGCTTGCTTCTTTTATTCTTTTTACAGACTTAAATGTTTTTAAGAGATCTGTAGCTGTTTTTTCTCCTACGCCGTCTATGCTTTCTAATTCTGAGTCTATAGCGGCATTGCTTCTTTTTGTTCTGTGAAAAGTAATTCCAAATCTGTGGGCTTCATTTCGTAATTGCTGAATTATTTTTAGGCTTTCAGATTTTTTATCTAAATATAACGGAATTGAGTCGCCTGGGAAATAAATTTCTTCTAATCTTTTGGCAATACCTATAATTGCTATTTTTCCTCTAAGCCCTAAAAGATCTAAGCTTTTAAGGGCAGATGATAATTGTCCTTTACCACCATCTATAATAATAAGTTGGGGTAATGGTTGCTCTTCTTCTAGTAGTCTTTTGTAGCGTCTAAAAACAACCTCTTCCATAGAAGCAAAATCATCTGGACCAACAACCGTTTTTATATTAAAATGGCGGTATTCTTTTTTTGAAGGTTTGCCATTCTTAAAAACAACACAAGCCGCAACGGGGTTTGTACCCTGTATATTGGAGTTGTCAAAACACTCTATATGTCTTGGTTCTTGAGATAAACGCAAATCTGTTTTCATTTGCGCCATTATACGGTTGGTATGTCTGTCTGGATCTGTAACTTTTATTTGTTTAAAACGCTCCATTCTAAAGTACTTCGCATTTCTTTCAGACAGCTCTAATATTCTTTTTTTGTCGCCCAACTTTGGTATGGTGACTTTTAAATCTTGGTCTACTATTAATGGGAATGGTAAATATATTTCTCTAGAATGAGATTTAAAACGTTGTCTTATTTCTATGATGCCTAATTGAAGTAATTCTTCATCAGACTCGTTTAATTTTTTCTTTAACTCAAGTGTGTGCGACCGTATTATTGCACCATGCGATAATTGTAAAAAATTTATATATGCAAAGCTTTCGTCAGAAATAATAGAAAATACATCTACATTATTAATTTTGGGATTTACGATGGTTGTTTTGACCTGGTAATTCTCTAAAACTTCTATTTTTTCTTTAAAATCTTGAGCCTCTTCAAACCTCATTTCAGAAGCCAGTAGTTTCATTTGGTTTTTAAAATAGTGTAAAGAAGACTTGAAATTACCTTTTAATATATCTTTAATCTCTATAATTTGTCTTTGGTATTCTTCTGCAGATTGGTGGCCTTCACAAGGGCCTTTACAATTGCCTAAATGATATTCTAGGCAAACTTTGTATTTGTATGCGTTAATTTTTTCAGCAGACAAATCGTAGTTGCAAGTACGCAAAGGGTAAACACTTTTTATAAGGTCTAGTAGAACCCGTACAGTTTTCATATTTGTATACGGACCAAAATATTCTGAGCCATCTTTAATTAGATTTCTTGTGTAAAATACGCGAGGAAAACGTTCGTTCTTAATGCAAATCCAAGGATATGTTTTATCGTCTTTTAATAAAACATTGTACCTAGGTTGGTATTTTTTTATTAGGTTGTTTTCTAGTAATAAAGCGTCTGACTCTGTGTCTACTACAATGTGTTTTATATATACTATTTTTTTTACTAAAACCTTGGTTTTTCCGTACTCGTGATTCTTGTTAAAGTAGGAGCTAACTCTTTTTTTAAGATTTTTAGCTTTACCTACATATAATATTTTTTCATCTTTATCGTAGAATTGGTATACACCCGGATTGGCTGGCAGTGTACTTAATTGTAGTTTTATGGAAATTGTTTCCGACATAAAATAAAAATATTCTCTTCTCTAGTTTAATATAGTGAAAATACTATGTTTTTAAAGATCTAACTATGATTTTTTTAAATTTAACGATATAGCTTTATGTTTGTTTAAATGTGTTTTATATTGTTAAGAATACCTAAGAAAGGGTAGTATTCTTTATCTTAAAAATCCTTTTGACACATAAACTATGCACTTAGTCGATAATACTAAAATATTTTTGTTTACATTGTAGACTTAAACTTTTGAAAAGCATGGAGTTATACGTTGTGGCAATGGGTGCTTATTTAATAATGATGATTTTTTTGGTAATTTACGAAGCTATATCATCTGATAATAAGGATAGCACTAAACATACCAATGATTAAAAAAGAATTAAGAGCTAAGTATACTGAGTTAAGAAAAAACTTATCTATAAATGAGTCTGAAGATAAAAGCATAGAAATAGCAAATCAGTTATTAAAAATGCCAATCTGGGATTTTAATTATTATCATATTTTTTTAACGATTGAAGAGAAAAAAGAAATAGATACAAGTACGGTGCTTTCTATTTTACAGGGTAAAGACAAACATATTATTTTGCCTAAAATGAATGCAGATACTACGCTTACAAACTATTTACTTACGGATAGTACTGTGCTTAAAAAAAACAAATACAATGTACCAGAACCTTTAGATGGTATAGAAATTAGTACTTTAAAAATTGATGTTGTTTTTATTCCTCTTTTAGCTTTTGATAAAAAAGGAAATAGAATAGGGTATGGCAAAGGTTTTTACGATCAGTTTTTAAATGATTGTAAGGATGACGTACTAAAAATAGGATTATCTTTTTTTGAAGCCGAAGAAGTAATTACAGATGTTTATAAGGACGATGTTCCTTTAGACTATTGTGTTACGCCTCAACAGATTTATCGTTTTTAGCGCCAAAAGCCTTTTTGTTAAAAACCAGAAGGATACCAACACCAGTACTAATTGCTGTGTCTGCAACATTAAAAACAGGCTCAAAAAAGCTAAATGTATTGCCTCCTATTACTGGGATCCAAGAAGGCCAAACAGCATCTTGCACCATAGGAAAGTATAACATATCTACTACCTTTCCATGGAAAAGACTGCTATATGCATCATCAGAAAATAAAGTTGCAACCTTACCGTAGCTTTCATCAAAAAGAACACCGTAAAAAACAGAATCTATAATGTTACCCAATGCTCCGGCAAATATTAGAGATACTGCGAGTATTAATACTTTTGGAGCTTGTTTCTTAATTGTATCAAACAACCAATAACCAATACCTCCAACAGCAAATAATCTAAATACTGTTAGTATTAATTTCCCTGTACTATCTGCTATAGGGAATATGTCGCTTAACTTGGCTCCCCAAGCAGCTCCTTCGTTTTCTATAAATAGTATTTTAAACCAACTAAATACTTCAACAGATTGTTGATACGTAAAAGTTGTTTTTACATATATTTTACTTATTTGGTCTACTAATAAAATTAGTATTACAATTAGGGCAGATTTTTTTAAAGTCATTCTTTACAAGATAGATTCGGCAAAAATAGACAATTATTTGGTTTTAGAGATGTGTATGTTTCCTGTAATGGTAGATAAGTTGAAAATTATGTCGCCTTTTGTAAGTTTCTCAGCAACAATTGCTCCGTATTTAGATTTTGCTGTAATGTTTGCGTTATTGCTCTCTACCGTAATATTGCCACTTTGGGTAGTTACGGCAACTGTCTCTTCAATGCTTTTTAAAACACAATAACCGTCTGATAGTGATATATCTATGTTGTTGTACTTGCCAGATGCAGTTATGTTGGAGCTCTTGCCATACATTCTTACATTTTTGTAGTTTGGTAAGACAATATGTAAAGAGATAGATATTACTTTGTGAGCACTAAGCTTATCATTTGGATTGGTAAATGTTGGACTAAAGCCTGTGCTAATAAAAATACTAGAGGCTTCTTCTTTGATTTCTAAAAGTAAATCTTTTTGATACTCACCATCTATAGTAGCAGAAACAGTAACATCGTTTGTGTTGGTTGTTTCTATGGTAACCTCGTAACAGTTCTCAGTATTAATATTAATTAAAGAAATATGGTCGTTAAGTACAGACTTTTCTACAATTTTTTGGGCAACCAAAAAATTAAAAGAGAATGCAACTAATGTAATTATAAAAGATTTCATTTAATATATTAAAAAACGCCCTTAAGAGGGCGTTTGTTTATTTCTGCATATTTTTAGCTTCTATGCTAAGTGTTGCGTGTGGTACTAACTTTAAACGTTCTTTGTTTATTAGTTTCCCAGTAACTCTACATACGCCGTATGTTTTGTTTTCTATACGCAGTATTGCATTCTTTAAATCGCGAATAAATTTTTCTTGACGAATAGCTAATTGCGTATTTGCTTCTTTGCTCATTGTTTGTGAGCCTTCTTCAAAAGCCTTAAATGTTGGCGAGGTGTCATCGGTACCATTATTACCATCATTCATATAAGAACTTTTTAAAAGTTCCAAATGCTCTTTAGCTTTACTTATTTTTTCGGTAATAAGAACTTTAAATTCTTCTAAGTCTTTATCGCCGTATCTCACGTTTAATTCTTGCGCCATAGTTTTAATGTTTTTGGATAAACAATTTTGTATTTACTTCATCAAAAGCAATTGTTGTGCCATTGTCCAGTTTTTCCTCAAAATTAAGTTCCGCTGTTAATGTTTCAGTTTTAATATAAGCTATGTTGTCTGCAACAGCATTTTCTAAATAGCTATTTTTCAATATTTTTATATCAATCTTGTCTGTTACTTCAAAACCAGATTCTTTTCTTAGATTTTGTATTCTGTTTACTAGTTCTCTTGCAATACCTTCTTTTCTAAGATCGTCACTAATTGTAACATCTAGAGCAACCGTTAAGCCACCAGAACTAGCAACTAACCAACCCTCTATATCTTGAGACAAAATCTCTACATCTTGCAGCTGTAAATTAATACTTTTATTATCAATTGCAATAATTATTTCACCGTTTTGCTCAATTTTTTGAATGTCATCTTGCTCTAATTTACTTACTGCATTGGCAATCAGCTTCATATCTTTACCGTACTTAGGGCCTAAAGTTTTGAAGTTTGGTTTTATTTGTTTTACCAAAATGCCAGAGGCATCATCTAAAAGTTCTATTTCCTTTACGTTTACTTCGGACTTAATTAAATCTGCAACGGCTTCTATCTCGTGTTTTTGTTTTTCGTCTAATACAGGAACCATTATTCTTTGTAATGGTTGGCGTACTTTTATTTTTTCTTTTTGACGAATAGACAATACTAATGACGATATAGTCTGTGCTTTTTCCATTTTACTTTCAAGCTCCTTATTTACTAAAGCTTCATTGTATTTTGGAAAGTCAGCCAAATGTACACTTTCCGCTTTTTCTTTAGTTGTTGCCTGGGTTAAATCTTTGTAAAGTCTGTCCATAAAGAACGGAGCAATAGGGGCAGATAATTTAGCAACCGTTTCTAAACAAGTGTATAGCGTTTGGTAGGCAGATATTTTATCTTGTTGATAGTCTCCTTTCCAGAAGCGTCTTCTACATAAACGAACATACCAATTACTTAAATTTTCTTGTACAAAGTTAGATATAAGTCTAGCTGCCTTTGTAGGTTCGTAATCCTCGTAAGCTAAATCTACCTTATTAATTAAGGTATGTAGTTCAGATAATATCCATTGATCTATCTCTGGGCGCTCTTCTAATGCAATGTCTTCTTCTGTATAGCTAAAGTCATCTATGTTAGCGTAAAGCGAGAAGAAAGAGTAGGTATTGTATAGAGTACCAAAGAATTTTCTTTTTACTTCTGCAATACCTTCTAAGTCAAACTTTAAATTGTCCCAAGGGTTTGCATTAGAGATCATATACCAACGAGTGGCATCTGGTCCGTAAGTGTTCATAGTTTCAAAAGGATCTACAGCATTACCTAAACGCTTAGACATTTTTTTTCCTTCTTTATCTAAAACTAAACCGTTAGACACAACATTTTTATATGCAACAGAGTCAAACACCATTGTAGAAATTGCGTGCAACGTATAGAACCAACCACGTGTTTGATCTACGCCTTCAGCAATAAAATCTGCAGGATACGCTTTGTTATCGTCTATTAATTCTTTGTTTTCAAAAGGATAATGCCATTGTGCATATGGCATAGAGCCACTATCAAACCAAACATCTATTAAATCGCTTTCCCTTTTCATTGGTTTACCGCTAGCAGAAACCAATGTAATTTGATCAACAATGTTTTTATGAAGATCTATTTTGTCGTAGTTGTCTTCAGACATATCACCCACAACAAAATCTTCAAAAATGTCTTTTTCTAGAATGCCAGCAGCAACAGATTTAGACATTTCTTCTTTTAATTCTGATACAGAGCCTATTATTATTTCTTCTTTGCCATCTTCAGTTCTCCAAATTGGTAAAGGAATACCCCAATAACGAGATCTAGATAAGTTCCAGTCATTTGCATTAGCTAACCAGTTGCCAAAACGTCCTTCACCTGTAGATTTAGGTTTCCAGTTTATAGTTTCGTTTAGGTTAAACATTTTATCTTTTACATCTGTTACCTTAATAAACCAAGAGTCTAATGGGTAGTAAAGTATAGGTTTGTCTGTGCGCCAGCAGTTAGGGTAGCTATGCACATATTTCTCTACTTTAAATGCTCTGTTTTCTTCTTTTAATTTTATGGCAATTTCTACGTCTATAGAACGCTCTGGTGCTTCACCGTCGTTGTAATATTCGTTTTTAACATATTTGCCACCTAGTTCTTTTAGTTCTTTTCTAAATTTACCTTGTAAATCCACTAAAGGAACAGGATTGTCATTTTCATCTAATACCAACATTGGTGGTATTTCTGGTGTTGCCTGTTTGGCAACCATTGCATCATCTGCACCAAAAGTTGGGGCAGTATGTACTATACCAGTACCATCTTCTGTAGTTACAAAATCACCAGATATTACTCTAAATGCATTTTCTGCATTTTGGTAAGGCAGTACATAATCCATTAATTGCTCATAAGTAGCATTAACAAGGTCTGTACCTTTAACTTCTGCTAAAACTTTATAGGGTATTTTTTTGTCTGTAGCAGTGTAGTTTGTAAAATCATCATCACTTTCTGCAGCTATAAATTTACCGCTAAATTGTTTGTTTAATAAACTTTTAGCTAGGATTACTTTAGCAGGCTCAAATGTATATTGATTAAAAGTTTGCACTAAAACATAATCTATCTTAGGACCAACAGTTAATGCTGTGTTAGACGGTAATGTCCAAGGGGTTGTTGTCCAAGCTATAAAAAAGACATCACCTTCTACATTTTTAAATGCCTCTGGCAGTGTTTCTTTATTTGCTTTAAACTGTGCAGTTACAGTGGTGTCTGTAACATCTTGGTATGTTCCAGGTTGGTTTAGCTCGTGAGAACTAAGACCTGTACCAGCTTTTGGTGAATAGGGTTGTATTGTATAGCCTTTGTAAATAAGATCCTTATTGTATATCTGCTTTAGTAGCCACCAAACAGATTCCATATATTTAGACTTATACGTTATGTATGGATCTTCCATATCTACCCAATACCCAGTTTGTTCGGTCATTTTGTTCCAAACGTCTGTGTAACGCATCACCGCCTTTTTACAAGCAGCGTTGTATTCTTCTACAGATATTTTTTTACCAATATCTTCTTTAGTAATACCTAATTCTTTTTCTACACCAAGTTCTATTGGTAGACCATGCGTATCCCAACCAGCTTTACGCTTAACTTGGAATCCTTTCATAGTTTTATAACGAGGAAAAATATCTTTAATAGTACGCGCCATTACGTGGTGTATACCAGGCATACCATTTGCAGATGGCGGTCCTTCAAAAAAGACATATCCTTCTTTGCCCTCTCTGTTCGTAACACTTTTTTCAAAAATATTATTCGCTTTCCAGTATTCTAGTATGTTCTCTGCTACCTTTGGTAGGTCTAATCCTTTATATTCCTCAAACTTCATATTAAGTGCTTCTGGTACTACATTTTAAGTTTGCAAAACTAATGAATTTTGAGTGAATAATAGTTTTTCAAAATACAAAAGCGTAGTCTTTTTATTGCTTTCCTTTTTTTTAGTGATTTATAGATGAATTTATCTTTGTTTTGTGAGTTAAAGAGAAAGCTTTTGTAAGAAATAAAAATGATTTTTTAACGTTTATAAAACGTTATGTTTTAAACAATTATTAAAGTTTTTAAGGTTTTCTTAACATAAATACCAAAGTTTTTTTTAGTTTTGCACATCTAAAATATGTTTTAACACGTAGATTAGGTGTAACATAACAAACAATAAAAACTAAAAAAGAATGAAAAAATTAATCTTAGGTTCTGCATTAATGTTAGCTGTAAGTGTATCATTTGTTTCTTGTAAAGAAGCTACTGATAAAGCAAAAGAAGCTACTGAAGAAGTAGAAAAGGCTGCAGAAGAGACTGCAAACAAAACTAAAGAAGTTGTTGAGGATACTAAAGAAGCTGTAAATGAAGCTGTTGATGGTGTTCCTAGTTTTGACGATGCTGCAGTAGCAGAATATGTTAAAACATATGACGAATACGTAGCAGAATATAAAGAAGCTGCTGAAAGCAAAAATATGACAGCTCTTGCTGCACTTGGTACTAAATCTCAAGAATTAGCTACTAAATCTCAGGATGTAATGAAAAACCTTTCTGCTGATGATGCTAAAAAGTTAACAGAATATATGACAGCTAAGTCTAAAGAATTGCAAGAATATGCAACTAAAATGACTAACTAAGATATATTTTTAAGATATACTTTAAAAGCTCGATTATTAACTTAATCGGGCTTTTTTTATGTCTAAACTTTTTAAAATTGATAGCTAATTGAGGAAATTAAGTTTGTCCCTGGCGCTACAATACCAGAAGAATAAGTTCTGTAGCGTTGATTAGTTATGTTTTCCCAGCCAAGAGTAGCTTTTATTTTATTTGTGATTTGGTAACTGGTATGTAAGTTTAGGGTTTGCCAATTAGGACTGTATGGGTTTCCGTTACTGTCTGCTGCATAAATGTAATCTTTACTACGTTCTGATGATGATAAGTTGTTGTATGAAACTTCACCATTAAAATTTAAGAATAAATCTGTTTTTAATTTATCGTTTTTCCAGATTAAATGTACATCTCCAAAAGTAGGAGCAACGTGTCTCCCAGGAGACTCCGTGCCATCTTCTTCTTCCTCAATGCCTTTTGTAAATGTTAAGTTAGATGATAGTGATAAGTGCTCCGTAAAATATGCATCTACGCCAAATTCAAATCCATGAACATAAGCCTTGGCTGCATTTTGTATTGCCTGTACATTGCTTAATTCTCCGTGGTATTCTATTTCGGTTTCACCATTAAAAGTAAAATCTCTACGCACTAGGGCATCAACTAAGTACGTATAGAATGCGGCTCCTTTAATAATAACCTTGTCGTTAAAGTTTTTTTGAATTCCTAAATCAACGTTGTACGCATACTCTGCCTCTAAGTTTGGATTAGGAACCACGACAGAACCAGGTTCCGAATCAAAAATTTTACCAACATCATCTATATTTGGAGCTCTAAAACCTGTAGAACCATTAAATGTAACCTGAAAACTTTCTTTAGGAAACCAGCTTAGTCCAATGCTTCCAGTTAATGCACCCGCGTTTAAATTTGCATCATCAAACGGAAATGGATAAAATGTCTTGTCAAATTCAGCATTAATCCAAACGTGACTATAACGTAAACCAGACAACAGGGTTAGGTTAGGTTTTGCTTTGTATTCAGCGTTAATATAACCAGCTGTTGTTTGCCACCTAGAATCATCGGGGTATCTAGATGCGGCGTTTGTAATCTGGTTGCTTTCTGTATCGGATTCAAAACCTTTAGAGTTTATCTTGTTAAATACATATTCTAAACCATAATAAAGACGTAAGTCTCCAATTCTTTTGTTTTCAAAATCTATATTAGTAGAAAAAGCATCTACATCTTCTTCTGTGGTACTTAATGTTTTAGAACCAAAATCTCTATCGTTCCTGCTTTCTCCAAAATGCTGATATGCTGCGTTTATTTTTAACCGATCATAAAATTTACCTTTGCCATGGTGCTGCATTCCTAGTTTGCTCATAAACCACTCTTGTGGGCCATAATACCATTCTGCTGAACGTAACCCCGTTTCGTCTTTAGAAGGCCTAATAAGTCGGTCGTATCTGCTAAAGTCAGATGTTTCAGAAAAGTACAATCCTAAGTCGTAATTCCAGTTATTGTTTGGTTTAAATGCAATTTTCTGCATTGCATTAATTTGATTGTAGCCAGACGTTACTTGTTTTTTAGGGTTGCTATTAATTGTTAGTATGTCTTCATTATTTATAGTCTCTGCATAATTTTGTCTTAAGTAAGAGTCAGGACCATGTTCACCCATTTTTAAATCGCCAAAATCGCTATACGTAACACTTGTTAAAAAGGCCCATTTTTGTTTGCCGTAGTTTATGTCTGCATGTATTGTGTTTTCTGAGTTTGCAGTAGAAAATCTATATGTGGTGTTGCCTAGTACATTTGCTTCTTCGGTTTTTGAAAACACAGGTTTTTTAGCATAAAAATTTAGAACGCCACCTATAGCATCACTACCATAAATAACCGATCCAGGACCAAAAATAACCTCAGTATTGCTTATGGAAAAAGGATCTATAGCAATAACGTTTTGTAGGTTGCCACCCCTAAATATAGCGTTGTTCATACGTACACCGTCTACAGTTATTAAAAGTCTGTTGGTTGCAAACCCTCTAATCATAGGGCTTCCTCCGCCAAGCTGACTTTTTTGCACAAATATTTTGCCACTTTTCTGTAGCAAGTCGGCAGCCGTTTGGGGATTGGTAAAGGCAATTGTTTTCTCGGAAATGGATACAACCTTTTGTGGTATGTCCTTTTTTTGTTGCTCCCATTTAGAGACAGACATTACAATACCATCTAATTCTTCTACAGCTAAAACCAAGTAGATGGTTTCTCCTCTTTTTAAAAGTAAATTTTTTGTTGTTTTTTTAGTTTGATAACCAATATGTTTTAGAGTAATGCGTTCGTTTTTATTAAAAACGGAAAGATTTGCGCTACCATTAAAACTAGTTAAGGCTGTTTTGCTTTTATCAGAATTAAAGATAGCAACATCTTGTATTGGTTCTTTTGTATCTTGATCTAAAATTATAATTTCTTGAGCAAAAATGCTGTTGAAGAAGAATAAAAAAAGAATAAAAAAAGCTTTGTTCATACTAACTAAAAATTTCATTTAAAATAACAAGAGATTTTGGTTTTCTAAATCCTTGTAAATGTAATTCAAAATACAGAATAAGTGACTTTAGTAAATCTTGCCGGTCTGTTTTATTCATCTTTACGGTATATATTGCATCAAAATTTGTGCCTAAAAACATTTTAAAGTAGTTTAAATTTTTTCCTTCTAAAATGGGATTTAAAGAGGGTTTATTTATGAAACTACCTTCAACTAAATCAAAATAGAAAAAACCATTGTTCTTACGATCTGGATAAAAGCCTAAATACTTGGTAATACTAAGTAAAAAATGTAGATGAAAGTTCGCAATTTGTGTTTCTGTATCTAGCCATTGCAGGGAAGCTTCTATATAATTAAACAGGTTCTCGTTTGGCTCTTCTTCTAATAAACTATTGCTTAGCATTTCTGCTAGAAACTGCGCCATTGCATTTTTTGCAATAGAAGTGTGTAGTGTCTGGTAATGGTAGCTAGTTTTGGCTTCTCTAATGCTCTCTAAAGTACCTTTGTTTTTATGAACGGCAACTAACTCTAATTGTGTTAGTGGTTGAAAATAAGCAGCTTTAACTTTTCCTTTTTTAGATGATAAAACGCCTTTTAGTAAATAAGATTTTAAACCGTCTGATAGGGTATATGCTTTTACAATTAAGCTATTGTCTCCATATTTAAGTGCAGAAAGAACTATAGCTTTGGTGGTTACTTGCATTTATTTTTTTTAGTTATTGTAAATATAGTGATTTGGAATAGTAGTGGTTTTTAGATGAAAGCAAAAAAAAGCTCCATTAAGTTAAACCTAATGGAGCTTTTAAAATATATGTTATGTTTTAAATAACGCCTTGAGCTAACATAGCATCTGCAACCTTAACAAAACCAGCAATATTTGCTCCTTTTACATAGTTACAGTAACCATCTTTGTCCTTACCATATTCAATACAAGAATTATGAATATCTTCCATAATTACTTTTAATCTTTGGTCTACTTCTTCTCTTGTCCAGCTAATACGTAAAGAGTTTTGAGACATTTCTAAACCAGATGTTGCAACACCACCAGCATTAGATGCTTTTCCTGGAGCAAATAATATTTTTGCCTCATGGAATTCGTGAATAGCTTCTGGAGTAGAAGGCATATTTGCACCTTCTGCAACACAAATACATCCGTTTTTAATTAATGATTTAGCAGCATCGCCACCAAGTTCATTTTGTGTAGCACATGGTAAAGCAATATCACAAGCAACATTCCAAGGAGTTTCTCCTTTGTGGAAAGATGCAGATGCATATTTGTCTGCATACTCAGAGATACGACCTCTTTTGTTGTTCTTAAGATCCATAACAAAAGCAAGCTTTTCTTCGTCTATACCATCTTTATCAAGAATGTAACCTTGAGAATCAGATAAAGTTAAAATCTTTGCTCCTAATTGTAACGCTTTTTCTGCAGCATATTGTGCAACATTACCAGAACCAGAGATTACAACATTTTTACCAGAAAAATCTTGACCTTGAGTTTTAAGCATACTTTGTGCAAAGTAAACTGTACCGTAACCGGTAGCTTCTGGTCTTATTAAAGAACCACCCCAAGAACGTCCTTTACCAGTTAAAACACCTGTAAATTCGTTTCTAATTTTTTTGTACATTCCAAAAAGGAATCCAATTTCTCTACCACCTACACCTATGTCACCAGCAGGTACATCTGTATTAGGACCAATATGACGACTAAGTTCACCCATAAAAGCATGGCAAAAGCGCATTACTTCATCATCGGATTTTCCTTTAGGATCAAAATCAGATCCACCTTTACCGCCACCCATTGGTAGTGTAGTTAAGCTGTTTTTAAATACTTGCTCAAAAGCTAAGAATTTAAGAATACTAGCATTTACACTTGGATGAAAACGTAAACCACCCTTGTATGGTCCTATGGCAGAGTTCATTTGTACTCTATACCCTCTGTTTACGTGGATGTTTCCATTGTCATCTACCCATGATACTCTAAAAGAAATTAATCTTTCAGGTTCTACCATACGTAAAAGAATGTTTTTACCATTGTAAATATCATGATCAGCAATATAGGGGATTACTGTCTCGGCAACTTCTTGTACCGCTTGGATAAATTCAGGCTCATGACCGTTACGGGTCTTAACCTCATCCATAAATGCATTTATTTTTGCTTCCATATAGAAACCTTTATAATTGTTAAATTATTGAATTAAAATTATAACGGCAAAATTATACTATTTATATAATTTAAACCTTCTTTTTTTAAATTTTTGATAAAATCATTATCCTATAGCTTGTTTTAGGTCGTCTATAAGGTCATTCTCGTCTTCAATACCAACGCTAAGTCTAATTAAAGCATCTACAATTCCACTTTGTTCTCGCTCTTCTTTGGGTATACTTGCGTGCGTCATACTTGCGGGGTGTCCTGCTAAACTTTCTACACCGCCTAAACTTTCAGCTAGTGTAAAAACCTCTAACTTTTTAACTATGTTTATAGCATCATCATAATTTGCTCCTTTTGGAATAAAAGATAGCATACCTCCAAAATCCTTCATTTGATTTTTTGCTATTTCATAATTAGGATGTGTGTCAAAACCAGGCCAAAATACTTTTTCTACTTTAGGGTGGTTTGCTAAATAGGTTGCAATAGCTTTTCCGTTTTCACAATGTCGCTGCATTCTAACATGTAATGTTTTTATGCCTCGTAATACCAAAAAACTGTCCATAGGTCCGCAAATTGCACCACTTGCTTTTTGTATAAAGTATAATTTTTCTGCTAGCTCTTTGTCATTTACAATTAATGCGCCCATAACAACATCACTATGGCCTCCTAGATATTTTGTGGCAGAATGCATAACAATATCGGCACCTAAATCTAATGGTGTTTGTAAATAAGGAGTAGCAAAAGTGTTGTCTACCGCTAATGGTATGTTGTGTTTTTTGGCAATTTTACTAGTGGCAACAATGTCAATAATATTCATCATTGGGTTTGTTGGTGTTTCTACCCAAATAAGTTTTGTGTTACTATTAACGTAGTTCTCTATATTGCTGGCATTACCCATTTCAACAAAATGAAATGTAATACCAAATTTTTCATAAATTTGTTTAAATAAACGGTAACTACCACCATATAAATCACTCGTAGAGATAACTTCGTCACCAGGACTTAAAAGTTTAATAACCGCATCTATTGCAGCTATACCACTTCCAAAAGCAAGTCCGTAATTTCCGTTTTCAATGCTAGCCAAAGACTTTTCTAAGGCTGTTCTAGTAGGATTTGCACTTCTAGAATACTCGTACCCTTTGTGCTCACCGGGAGAAGTTTGTGCATATGTAGAGGTCTGGTAAATTGGGGGCATAACAGCTCCGTAGGCCTTATCTGGTTCTTGGCCTCCATGAATAGTTTTGCTGTTAAATTTTAAGTTATTTTTGCCCACACTTCTTTAATTATAACACAAATGTATCGTTATCTTTGCAAAGTACAACGCTGTTAAACAATCTTATTTTCCTATGAATCATAAATTTTTCTTATTCCTTTTTTTAGTCGTATTAATTGGATGTAATAACAAAAAAGAAATTTCTTTTGAGGCCTTACATATTTCAACAGAAAAAGAGATAAATAAACCATTAGTAATAGTTAACGTGCCAAAAGCTATTAAGGATACAAAAGTGGCAGCGGCAATTAACCAAGTTATAAAAGATAAAATAATAGCACTTCTGATTTTTGATGATGATATTGCTGTTGATAATATAGATGATGCAATTTCATCGTTGAACGAAGAGTTTTTGAGTGTAAAAGAAAAAATTCCAGGAGACGCAACACGTTGGGAAGTAACAATAAACGGTGAAGTGGTTTATGAAACTGATAAAATAATTACTATTGATTTAGAAACTTATGAGTTTACTGGCGGTGCACACGGATATGAATCTAGTATTTTGTTAAATTTTGACGTTGTAAAAGGTGAACTAATACCAAATGAAGAATTGTTTGCAAGCAAGGAAGCATTTTATAATTTGGCAGAAACTAAATTCAGAACACAAGAAAAAATTCCGGCAGAAGGACCTATTAACGATACTGGATTTATGTTTGAAGAAGAAGTTTTTATGCTTCCTATCAATATAGGGTATACTAAAGACGGGCTAAGGTTACTTTATAACACTTATGAGGTTGGTTCTTATGCAGATGGGCAAATAGAGGTTCTTTTGCCATATACAGAAGTAAACCAAATGTTGGCTATAAAAGGTGAAGAAAAAGAGTAACTTTTAATTAAAAATTACTCTTTAATTAGTTTCGTTATTTACCAACGTTTCTTTTAAGTGCTAAAATAGCGCCTATGTGTATTCCTTCATGCATGGCATTAAATTTCATAGCTTCTACAGCGTTACTCAATGTTACATTAAGACTTGTAGTGTACGCATTGTAATTTTTGAAATTACCAGCTTTGTAATCTGCTTGAGTCTGGTCTAAAGTAGAAAATAAAAGGTCTTTAATTTGTGCTATTTCCTCCTCTGTAGCGTTGCCATCCGGGGTAGTTCCTTTTTTAAACTTTTCTACCATTTCATCAGAAACTAACATAGGCATACCACTAAACTTATAAACTAGTAATTGTTGGGTAACAACTACGTGTGCTATGTTCCACCAGATATTGTTGTTGAAGTTCTTAGGTATTTCTAAAAGTAACTCTTTAGGAGTTTCTTCTAAAATTTTAAATAGTATTTTTCTAATCTGCTTAGAAGTGTCAATTAAATATTCCAAAATTATGTTTTTTGATAAAAATAGTACAATTCAGTCAAATTGGGTTTCTTTGTACTAAGTTTTTTGTTTCTCTAATTACTCCGTGAAAATTATAAATTTAAGATGAAGAAAATATACTATTTAAGTACTTGCGATACTTGTAAGAGAATATTAAAAGAATTACAACCTTTAGATGATTTTTTGCTGCAGGATATTAAAACTGATGCTATGACTGATGCCCAAGTAACCGAAATGTATAGTTTATCTGGTAGTTATGAATCTCTTTTTAGTAAAAGAGCGCGTTTATATAAAGAAAAAGGCTTAGCTGATAAAGAATTACAAGAGTCAGATTATAAAGATTTAATACTAGAACATTATACTTTTTTAAAGCGCCCTGTAATTTTAGTAGACGAAGCTATTTTTATTGGTAACAGTAAAAAGGTTGTTGCTGCAGCTAAAGAAAAAATACATAATTGAGTAAAAGAACACTAGCAATATTAGCTTGCCTTGGCGCTACTACAATATATGGGTTAAACCACACTATTGCAAAAGGAGTAATGCCAACCTATATAAAACCTTTTGGATTTATTATGGTGCGTTTACTGGGAGCATCGTTCTTGTTTTGGGCTTGTTCGTTTTTTATGCCAAAACAAAAAATAGAACGTCAAGACTGGGGCAGAATGTTTATCTGTGCTTTAACAGGTATGGGGATTAATATGCTTACTTTTTTTAAAGGACTAGAGTTATCTACACCAATTAATAGTGCTGTTTTAATTACGCTTGTTCCCATATTGGTGGTTGTAATGTCGGCTCTATTTATAAAGGAAAAAATATCAGTACAAAAAAGCCTAGGCATAGGCTTAGGTTTAGTAGGCGCACTGTTTCTTATATTATATGGAGCAGAATTAAGACAAGATGCTCCAAATATTCCGTTAGGCAATATTCTGTTTATTGTAAACGCAATTAGTTTTGGAATCTACTTGATTGTAATTAAAAAACTACTTGAAAAGTATCATATGTTTACGCTTTTAAAGTGGCTTTTTACAATTGGACTTGTAATTTGTTTTCCAATTACAATATCAGAATTTAGAGAAATAGAATGGAGTACTATACCTTTAGAGGGTGTTAGTGCAATAGTATTTGTAATTATAGGGACTACATTTTTAACCTACTTGTTTAATGTATATGGTTTGTCTCAGTTAAAAGCGTCTACTGTAAGTGCGTTTTCTTACGCACAACCACTAATAGGTATTTTATTTGCTGTTGTTGCGGGTAAAGATGAGTTAAATACAGTAAAAGTTGCAGGCACAGCCCTAATAATAGTAGGACTATACTTAGCTACTAAAAAAGCTAAGATAAAATCTCAGGTTTAAATTTTTAAATCTTTTGGTTGTTTTGCGTGTTTACGGGTATCTTCTTTGGTAAGTACTTTAAAGTCTTCAGATTTTTCAACTTTAGAAAAAGCAGTCATAAATTCTTCAGGTAGACCTGTTAAACTTCTAGATTTTAAATCTATCCAAGCGCCTAATATTTCGCAGTGAGCAAAATTTCTTCCTTTAGAATCAAAAAAATTATGATGAAATTTAAAGAATTTTCCATCTTCACTTAATCCCATTAATTCTAGGGAAACTTTTACTGGTTTGCCAAAAAATGCCTCTTTAAAATAATAAATGTGCTCGTAGAAAACAACAGGTCCTATATTATTGGTGGCCATTGTTTTTTGATTAAATCCAAGTTCCATTAAAAAGCCCATTCTAGTCTGACTCATATAATTAACGTAGGCAGAATTGGCTAGGTGCCAATTTGCGTCTATATCACTCCAGCGAATTTCAAATTCTTTTAAGTACATATTTTTTTCAGAATTAATTGTTATGCATGCATACTAAATGATAAAAATACTATAGTTTTGAGAAACTAAAACATATTTACCCTTTAAAAAGTAGTTAAATTTCTACTTTTTTGGTCTTAACATAATAAAAATTGTAGTTATGAGAACAGTAGCCCCTTTTGTAAAAGAACTTTCTTTACCGGTTATAGCCGCACCAATGTTTTTAATTTCGGGACCAAGCTTGGTTGTTGAATGTTGTAAAAACGGAATTGTAGGTACTTTTCCGGCATTAAACCAACGTACAAGTGAGGGTTTTGAAGAGTGGCTAATTCAAATTAAAGCAGAATTAAAAACTTTTGAAGAAGAGACTGGAAAAAAAGCAGCACCTTTTGGGGTAAATCTAATTGTTCATCAAACTAATCCTAGGTTAGAGGCAGATCTTATGTTGTGTATAAAACATAAAGTGCCATTAATAATTACGTCTTTAGGAGCCGTTTCACAGGTAGTAGATGCTGTGCACAGTTATGGCGGATTGGTTTTTCATGATGTTATAAAAAAGCGTCATGCAGAAAAAGCATCTGAGGCTGGTGTAGATGGTTTAATTGTGGTTGCAGCTGGAGCCGGTGGTCATGCAGGAACCTTAAATCCTATGCCTTTAGTTGCAGAAATTAAAAAGTTCTTTACAAAAACGGTTATTCTTTCTGGTTGTATTAGTACAGGTAGAGATATCGCTTCTGCAATGCAAATGGGAGCAGATGTTGCTTATATGGGTACTCGTTTTATTAATACTAAAGAAAGTAAGGCTACAGAAGATTATAAGCAAATGATTATTGATGCAGGTGCTAGTGATGTTGTGTATACCGCATCTATATCTGGTGTACATGCAAACTTTTTAGGCGCTAGTTTAAAAGCGGCTGGTATTACAGAAGATGATCTTAAAAAAGATACTAAAATAGATTTTGGTAAGGAAATGGATACAGAAGCTAAAGCTTGGAAAACAATTTGGTCTGCGGGTCAAGGTGTAACCAATATAACTAATGCTGTTTCTGTTACAGAATTAGTTTCAAATTTAAAAACTGAATTTGTAGATGCCATAGAGGAACAACAGAAATTATTAGAAGTATATCCTAAGTAAAATTGCCAATATTAGAATCAACATACAATCCTTCTTTTTTATTTAAAAGTGGGCATTTTTCAACTTTGTACACAGGTTTGTTTCGTTCGGTAGAAAAGCCAGCGCAACAAAGAGAGCGTATTTATTTAGAAGATGGAGATTTTTTAGATTTAGACTGGAGCTTTACATCTGTAAAAACAACTAAAGTAGCTGTTGTTTTGCACGGTCTGGAGGGCAATGCACAACGACCTTATATTTTAGGAGCAGTACAGCAATTATTGCAGAATAACTATTCGGTTTGTGCTGTTAACCTAAGAGGGTGTAGCGGAGAGACTAATATTTTGTATAGATCTTACCATTCTGGTGCTACAGAAGATTTAGATGCAGTTGTACAACATATTGTTAAGTTGAATAAATACTCAGAAATTATACTTCAAGGTTTTAGCCTAGGAGGAAATCTTGTGTTAAAGTATGTAGGTGAAGAAAGGTTGCTTTCTAAAGAGATTAAGGCAGCTGTAGGTGTTTCTGTACCGTGTAGTTTAGGCAGTTCTTTGCAAGAATTATTAAAGCCTAAGAATGTCTTATATGCTACAAATTTTAAAAAACGTTTGATTGAAAAATTAAAGATAAAGCAACAGCAATTTCCAGATAAAGTAACTACAGCAGAAATTAAAAAGATTAAGACCTTAAAAGATTTTGATGATGTGTATACAAGTAGGGCAAACGGATTTAAAAATGCTATAGATTATTATAATAAGGCAAGTTGTTTGCAATTTTTACCAGATATAAAAATACCAACACTAATTTTAAATGCAAAAAATGATTCTTTTTTAGGAGAAGCTTGCTATCCTCTAGAAGAAACTAAGGCAAATAGCAACTTGTTTTTAGAAATACCGTTGTACGGAGGTCATGTTGGGTTCTATGGCGATAATAACATAACATATGCAGAAAAAAGGGTAGTTAAATTCTTAGAAGAGCATGTTTAAATAGGAGTATTGCTTATATTAGTGCTTTAAAACTTAAACACATGAAAAAAATACTTTTAATTTTAGCTGCAGGCGTATTTATGGCGAGTTGTGGTGACAAAAAAGAGGATAAAAAATCCGATGGTTTTGAGATGAACAGAACCAAAAAAGAGGACAAAAGTGCTGCTAAGCAAGAAGGAGTTCCAGTAGATATGGACAACAAAGGAGTTGGCCCAATAAAATCTGTAGATTTAGGCGCGGAGATAGATAAAGAAATGGCAACAAGTGGTGAAGCTATTTTTAGTTCTAAATGTGTGGCTTGTCATGCAACAGATATGCGTTTAATAGGCCCTGCTGTAAAAGGAGTATTAGATCGCAGAAGTCCAGAATGGGTTATGAATATGATTTTAAACCCAGAAGGGATGCTAAAAGAGGATCCAATTGCTAAAGCTTTATACAAAGAATATAATAATGCTTTAATGACAAATCAAGGATTAACAAAAGAAGAAGCAAGAGCTATTACGGAGTATTTCAGGACGTTATAAAAATAGTCTTCATAATATAAAAAAAAGCGTTTATCTTAAATTAGATAAACGCTTTTTTTTATGGTAAAATCTTTAACGAATGCTTGTTTTTATGTTTGATTAAAGTAATTATTTCCCTAGATTTGGTTGAGAACATGAAGAATTTTCACCAGATTAATGACTATGAAATATACTAAACTACCACATACTAATTTGGAAGTGAGTGAAATCTGCTTAGGGACAATGACTTGGGGCAGACAAAACAATATTGAAGAAGCATTTGAGCAAATGAACTATGCCTTAGAGCAAGGTGTTAACTTTTTTGATACCGCAGAATTATACCCTGTTCCGGCAAAGGCAGAGTTATATGCAGAGACAGAAAAAATTATAGGTAAGTGGTTTAAAGAAACAGGAAACAGAGATAAAGTAGTGTTAGCGTCTAAAATTGCTGGTAAAGCAGATATGACCAAACATATTAGAACTACAGGTTTTAAAAAAGACGGCTTAATATCTGCAGTAGAGAACAGTTTAAAACGGTTACAGACAGATACTATTGATTTGTATCAATTACACTGGCCAGAACGCCAGACTAATTTTTTTGGACAAAGAGGATATGATCATAAAATAAACGATTTTTGGGAAGATAATATTCACGAAGTATTAAATACATTGTGCGACTTAGTAAATGAAGGGAAAATAAAGCACATTGGCTTATCTAATGAAACTCCTTGGGGAACTATGCGTTTCTTAGAGGAAAGTAAAGTACACAGAAAGTTGCCAAGAATGTCTACAATACAAAACCCGTATAGTTTATTAAATAGAACATATGAGGTTGGTTTGGCAGAAGTATCTATGCGGGAAGATATTGGTTTAATACCGTATTCTCCTTTGGGTTTTGGGGTGTTAAGTGGTAAATATTTGGGAGGTTTACAGCCTGCAAATGCACGTGTAACAATGTTTCCTAATTACAATAGATATAGTGGTGACAATGCTAAACAAGCAACACAATTGTATTTTGATCTAGCCCGCAAGCACAATTTGTCCTTGCCCCAAATGGCACTGGCGTATGTTAACTCTAGACCATTTGTTAAGAGTACAATTATTGGTGCAACGAACTTAAAGCAATTAGAAGAAAATATAGGTAGTGTAAATGTAAAACTAACAGATGAGGTTTTAGAAGGAATTGAATTAATACACAAACAAATTCCTAATCCGGCTCCTTAATAAATTCTCGAAAAAGATATAAAACAAAAAAGAGGCTATACATTATATATAGCCTCTTTTTTGTTTTATAAAAATACAATTACACCAAAGTTTAAATTAGCGGAATCTATATTAAAATTGAATGAATTGGTTTCGGTTTTACCATTATCGCTTCCTGTGACTTCGCTTGTTCTGTGTTTGTATCCAAGGGATCCAATTGTTGTTTCTAGAGCTACTTTTTTGCTGATAAAGTAGTTTAGACCAGGTCTAAACCCAATAAATAAAGACTTACTGGTATTCTCGTAATTAAAGTTGGTATTTTTTTGTTTCGCTATTTCATAATTACCTTCTCCTTGAATAAATAAACTTAAATTTTGCCCTATTCCATAATGCTTTCTAATATATGGTGTAAAGTTATAAGAATTGGTTTTTGAGTTGTCATTATTAATATCATCCTTTGAGAAAGAATAGCCAAGACCTAACCCAATAATTAAATTTTCGGAGATAGTGTAGCCAATCTTTGGTAGTAGACTATATGTGTGATTTTTTCGCTCAATGTCGTCTTCTAGCTCTCTACTAAATTCTGAGTTGTTGGTTGAGAACCCAAGATTACCACCAATAGTCCACAATCCTTTTGGTATTATTCTTTTTGTGTCGGTTTCTTGAGCAACACTTGTTCCGTAAATAACTAAAAAGGCAATAATTAATAATTTTTTCATCTTATTTTTTTAAGGATTAAGACTACGTATTATCAAGATTTATACCACATGCAATTTTTTGCGTATTAATAAAAAGTTAAAGTATTTAAATCTAAATTTTAGTCGAACAAACCTCTTGCTACATCTTCTATTTTAGATACAAGGAATATTTTTATGGCCGTATTCTTTAATGTAATTTTATTATTCTTAGAGACAAAAATTGTGCTAAAACCAAGTTTTTCTGCTTCAGATATACGTTGGTCTACGCGTTGTACAGGTCTTATTTCACCAGCTAAGCCAACTTCCGCAGCAAAACAAATTCCTTTAGGGATTGCAATGTCAGCATTGCTAGATAATATGGCTGCAACTACAGCTAAATCTATAGCCGGATCATCTACAGAGATACCGCCAGTTATATTTAAGAATACATCTTTAGCACCTAATTTAAATCCTGCTCGTTTTTCTAAAACGGCCAATAGCATATTTAATCGTTTTGCATTATAGCCCGTAGTAGAGCGTTGTGGTGTACCGTAAACAGCAGTGCTAACTAAGGCTTGTATTTCTATCATTAAAGGGCGCATGCCTTCTATGGTTGCAGAAATAGCAGTTCCGCTTAAGCCCTCGTCATTTTTAGAAATTAAAATTTCAGAAGGATTATTTACTTCCCTTAACCCGCTACCTAACATTTCGTAAATTCCTAGTTCAGCTGTAGATCCAAATCTATTTTTTAATGCGCGTAATATTCTGTATACGTAATTTCTATCACCTTCAAACTGCAAAACAGTATCTACCATGTGCTCTAGAATTTTAGGGCCAGCTATGGTACCGTCTTTTGTAATGTGACCAATTAAAATTACCGGAGTATTCGTTTCTTTTGCAAATTTTATAAGCTCGGCTGTACATTCTCTTATTTGAGAAATACTACCTGCGGCAGATTCTATATAATCTGAATGTAGTGTTTGTATAGAATCTATAACCACAATATCTGGTTGTATAGCTTCAATTTGCTGAAAAATATTTTGAGTTTTTGTTTCTGTTAAAATGAAACATGTTTCACTATTTGGAAGAATACGATCTGCTCGCATTTTTATTTGTTTCTGACTTTCTTCACCAGAAACGTATAGTGTTTTGTATGGTAGTTTTAAAGATATTTGTAGTAATAATGTACTTTTTCCAATACCGGGTTCGCCTCCTAGTAAAGTTAAGGATCCAGGTACTAAGCCACCGCCTAAAACTCTGTTAAATTCTAAGTCATAGGTGTTAAGTCGAAGTTCTTTTTCTGTGCTAATTTCATTAACACGTAAAGGTTTAGATGTTTTTTTAGCAGGTGCACTTGGTGCTTTCCAACTGCTTTTTTCTTCTTTTTGTATTACCTCTTCTACAATGGTATTCCATTCTTTACAAGCGCCGCATTGTCCTGCCCATTTAGCGTATTGAGTACCGCAATTTTGACAAAAAAAAGCTGTTTTAGTCTTAGCCATTACCTTACTTATTGGTTTAGACCAAAGGTACTAAATAAGGGGTAACTAAAATCGGAAAATTTAAGCATTCCAAACCGTATAAAGCGGTGTTTTAGTTTTTGAAAATCAACCTCTTATTCAAAGTCAGACGGTTTACTTTTCTTTTAGATGACCGTTTGGAATATCATTTTAAAATAAATTAGTGCAATAGATACTATAAAAGCGAAAATAAAGATAAGGTCTACGATTAAGACGGGTCTATATCGGAATTTAAATAAGAGAATAAGACTAATTAGTAGTCTAGCTATAAAAAAAGAGCTTAGGATATAAAAATACTGTAACGACTGCGGGTTTATTAAATGCGTTGTTTGAAAATTTAGAATGGATTTAAAATCTCGTGTAAATCCGCAGGTGGGACAATCTAGGCCATAATTAGACTTGTAATAGCACGTTAGCGTATCCTTCGAAATTAAAACATAGAGTAGTGCTGAGGTGAAAAATAAAATAAAGACTAAGTTAAAGAAAAGATGATTTCTACGATGTATAGCATCTGTGGCTTCCATAAACATAGGTGTCTAATTCTATTCCTGATTTCAGTTTTAAACCTTTGGAGTTAATGGAGATTTCTTGTACTTCTTCTTCTATCTCTTCTGTTTCTTCAGGTATCACATCCAACTCTTCTGTGTCTTCTGGTTCTTCTAGCTCATCTAATTCTTCCGTTTCATTTATCTGTTGTTGTAGCTCTATTTGGTCAAATAATAATTTTGAAGTCACGAAAAATTGAAATCCGAGAGAGGCCATACCTAGCAAAGAAATGACCAAAGCTATAATTGCAAGTATTTTTGTTTGCTTTAACATAAAGACCCTAAATACAGCTATGATTGAAATGATGATTGCTATACAGCCAAAGATAATTGCGAAAATACCTAAGCAAGGGATTATAGAAAAAAATAAGCTCAAAATTCCTAATACAATTCCGATAATAGATAGAATATTAGAATTTGATTTGTTTGGTTGGTTGTCCATTTAGTGCAAGTAATTGAGTGGTTTTGGTGATAAATATAAACATATTTATAAATTTTAGTCTAATTCTAATACCCAAAATCTGCTTTTAAAGCATCTATTTTTTCCAAAGCCATATCCTTAGTTAAAAAGTCAATTTCACTCATTCCAAAAGCTTTTTCAAATGTACGTAGTGCTTTTTTTGGTTCGCCTATTTCTTCATAGTATTCACCTTCAAAATAAAAGCCAAGCATTGTATCTGGAAATTCTTTTTTGCAAAGATTAGCTAATTCTTTTAGCGACTCTGGTTCTTCTTTCTTTTTACTAGCGGCATAAATTGCCATAACATCATTAAGATCTACCCTTTTGCTAAAACCAAAAGTTTCTTTAATATTGTTGTATTTTTTTTCTAAATACGCGTAAGCCGGTTCATCAGAAGTAAGAATTTTAGTCTTATATTCTTTTGGACTTATGGGTTTAAATATTTCAAAGATATCATCAAAAGCTTTTCCTAAGCCAAAAGTGGCTATAGAAGTATGGTTGGTATTATAAATATCAAAATAATACTTAAACGTTTCTTTTTCTATTGCTGCTAATGATGTATTAAATTCAGCAAGTTGGGCTGTGTTCTTATTTTCTTCAACAATTAAATGATAAAATATTTGCTTGTCTACTGCTCCAATTCTATTAGCAACTCTAGTTTGCATTTCAGGAGCAAGCGTAGGAGAAATACTTATGTATGAACTAAAAAGTGGGTTTTCTTTAAATAAGTAAAAATTTTCAAAATTTGCAGTAATGTCATAACCAACTATCATTTTAAAAGGAGATATGTTGTAAGTGCTTTCTAAGTTAGGAATAACCTCCATACCTAAAAATTCAAAAAATGATTTTCCTTCTTCTGTTGGCAGACCGTTTTCTTCATTAAAAGAACAGTCTTTTAACCTTGCCTGATTTGCTTGTTGATGAATACCAACTACAATTGCTGGTGGCATACCATGAAATCTGCTAAAAAATTTAGCTTTGGCAACAACATTATCAAACAGATACTCCGCATCTAATACAACTATTAATGTATGCTGATCTTCTGGATTATATTCTTCGGGAATGTAATAACTAACGTCTCTCTTTTCTTGAAGTTTAAAAGATTCAAATACTTCTGTTTTTACTTGCGCAAATGCGTTTAACCCTATGAATAGGGCAAAGGTTAAGGTAATTTTTTTCATTTTTGGGTTTGCTCTTTAGTCTTAAAAAACTATTTGTTTCTTTTTAATAACGGCAATAGTAGAAAAGATATTGCCCCAAAAACGACAACTAATAAAGTTTGTGATATCCACATAATCCAACCAAATGCATCACCGGAAACACTGCTAATGCCAAAAATGGCTAATGCGCTACTTACTACAATTGGGTAAAGCCCTATGCCACCATTAGTTGCGGTCATAGCAAAAGCTCCAAAAATAAAAGCAACTAGTAATTGGCTAATAGATAAATCTATGGTTTCTGGAACGGTGTACTTTATAACCCAGAACATGCCAACATAAACAGACCAAATAAAGAAAGTGTGAAAGATAAATGCCCACTTGTTTTTCATTTTAAAAATACTAGTTACTCCCTGTAATAAGCCAGTAACGAAAGTTTTTATTTTTAATAGAAATGGATGTTTAGATTTTTTTATAATAAAAAAGAAAGCAATTGCTAATAGTACTGCAAAACCTAGTGCAGCAATAATTTTAGTAATATTAAAACCTTTATTTGTAAAGAACTCTACAATAATCTCTGTCTGTAAAAAGAATGTTACAGCAATAATTAAAAGCAACATAATTAAGTCTATAACTCTTTCTGTAACTATAGTTCCAAAACCTTTTTCAAAAGGAACGCCCTCATAAGTGGTTAGTGCTGTGGCACGTAGTATTTCGCCTGATCTAGGTATTCCTAAATTAGCAAAATAAGACGTTAATATTATTAAGATATTATTTGTGATTTTGGGTTTGTATCCAAGCGGTTCTAAAAGATAGTTCCATCTAATAGCTCTAGAAATATGGCTTAAAACACCCATAAATAAAGAGATGCTTACCCAAAATAAATTAGCCTCCTTTATGTAAAAGATAATCTGTTTTCTATCTTCAGCAGAAGTAGAGTTATAAGAGTACCATACTAAAAACAGTCCAAAAGCTATTGGAAGCACTGTTTTTAATGTTTTTTTTAAAGAGGCCGACAAATTAGTTTAGTAAGTTGTTTTCTTCGTTAGGGAAAACTAAAGAAGGATTAAATGTTTTAGCTTCTTCGATATCCATACGTGCGTATGTTATTAAAATAAGAATATCACCAGCAGCAACTTTGCGAGCAGCAGCACCATTAAGTGTAATCTCTCCACTCTTTCTAGGTCCTGGTATGGCGTAAGTTTCTAGTCTTTCTCCGTTATTGTTGTTTACAATTTGTACTTTTTCTCCTCTAATAATATTGGCAGCATCCATTAAATCTTCATCAATGGTTATACTTCCAATATAATTTAGGTCTGCACCTGTAACTTTTACACGGTGAATTTTAGATTTTACAACTTCTATTTGCATATTACAAAGGTAATTAATTTAAGGCTATATTGTCTATTAGTCTTATGTCATTAGCATAAACGGCAATAAACGCTCTATATTTTTTATTTTCAGATTTTCTTTTAATTGTCTTTAGATCATCTGCATCAGTTATGGTAAAATATTCCAAATCTAAGAGTTCGTTTTTCTTAAATAGAGCAGTAATCCATTCTGTAACTTCTAGTGCACTTTCTGTGCCAAATTTTTGTTTGGCATCTTTAAGTGTCTGGTAAATAACAGCGGCTTCTGCTCTTAATTCAGGAGTTAATCTTTCATTTCTAGAGCTCATTGCTAACCCGCTTTCTTCTCTAACAATAGGGCAGCCAATTACGTTTACTGGTATTTTTTTAATTTCTACTAGTTTTTTTATAATCTGTAGTTGTTGGTAATCTTTTTCACCAAAATAAGCATTATCTGGTTTAGCAATGCTAAAAAGTTTTTCTACAATAGTGCCAACACCGTCAAAATGGCCATCTCTAAATTCACCTTCCATTACTTTTTCTAGTCCATCAAAATTGTAACTTTGAGATGTAATATCGCTATTGTATATTTCTTGAGCAGAAGGAGCAAAAACTACAATATCTTTGGATGCAGTTTCTAATAAAGCAATATCTTCTTTTAAAGTTTGAGGATATTTTTCTAAATCTTCAGCATTATTAAACTGGGTTGGATTCACGAAAATACTCACAATTGTATGTTTATTTTCGTTTAATGCCTTTTTGACTAAAGAAATGTGGCCGCTATGTAAAGCGCCCATAGTAGGTACCATTCCTTTGGATTCTCCTTTGGATACGGTAGAAAAATGATTTTCTAATTCTTCAATTTTATGAAATATATACATAAATTTAATTTAAAACGACAGCAAACTTACTATAATTACTGCTAATCTCTATAATTTTTGTAATTTTGCATCCTACGCTTTTTTGATAAAATAAAAATCAGCTTCTTATGAATGGTAAAAAGATATTGTTTGTATCTTCAGAATTAATGCCCTATCTCCCAGAGAATCAAGTTTCCCAAATGTCTTATGAAACACCACGTATGGTGAATAGTAAAGGCGGGCAGATTAGAATATTTATGCCGCGTTACGGTAATATTAATGAAAGAAGACATCAGTTACACGAAGTTATTCGTTTATCTGGTATGAACTTAGTTATTAACGATATGGATATGCCGTTAATAATAAAAGTGGCTTCAATCCCTAAAGAACGTATTCAGGTATACTTTATTGATAACGAGGAGTACTTTAAAAGAAAAGCAACATTTACAGATGAAAACGGTACGCTGTTTCCAGATAATGATGAGAGAGCTATCTTTTTTGCAAAAGGTGTTGTAGAAACAGTTAAGAAATTAAACTGGTCTCCAGATATTATACACGTACACGGTTGGATGGCTTCTTTAGTGCCATTATATTTAAAGCAATTTTACGCAGATGAACCATTGTTTGTAGAGAGTAAAGTTATTACATCTGTGTATAATCAAGGTTTTGAAGGAGAATTAGATAAGGATATAGTTAAAAAAATTGCTTTTGACGAAATAGGAGAGGATAAAATTACCCCATTGACTACTCCTAACTATAATAATTTGTTAAAAGTAGCTGTAGATTATTCGGATGCTGTTATTTTAGCCTCAGATGAAGTTCCAGAAGAGCTTAATGAATATATTTCTGGACTTGACAAACCTGTGTTGTCTTACGTGCCTCTTCAAGAGTTTGAAGAAGCGTATACCAACTTTTACAGTAATGAAGTTTTAAAATAAGTTACATGAATTTTTACAAGAAGTTAGTTTTTTCTGCTATAGCGGGATTGTCTTTAATGACAACATTTGTATCCTGTGAAGATGAATTAGATACAATTGCTGGAGATGTAATCTCTGGGGAACCTTTTTCAGCTAAAAAAGCAGTTTACGATGTGTTTGCGTATAACAAAAAAATTAAGTCTGTACAGACTAATGGTTTGCCAATATATCAATTAGGGTCTTATGTAGATCCGGTCTATGGTAAAACAACAGCTTATATTAATACACAAGTAAGATTAGCTTCTGGCGTAGGGAATCCAATTTTTGGAATCTACACTCAGGATACAGAAGATGGTTCTGCTACAGACGATAGTGTAACTACTATTCCAGAGAACGAAACGGTTAAAGAAGTTACTTTATTTATTCCTTATTTAAAGAAATCAGGAACTTTTAGTGATGCAGATAGCGATGGTGTTGAAGATGCTTTTGATGCAGATTCTACTGATCCTAATAGTGATTCAGATGGTGATGGCTTAACAGATGCTCAAGAGCAATCATTAGGTACAAATCCTTTAAGTACAGATACGGATGGTGATGGTACAGCAGATGGAGATGAAGAAAGCGTAGTAGCAAATGCTTATGCTAAGTCGTATGAAATTGATAGTATATACGGAAATAAGGCAGTTCCATTTAATTTTAAAGTAGAGCGCTCTACATACTTTTTAAGAGATGTAGATCCTACTCAAAACTTTGAGCAGAGACAAATATATTTTTCTGATTTTGTTTTTTCTCCAACTTTTGTTTCAGATGTTTTGTTTGATGGTGAGGTGACTATAAATGAATCGGAAACTATTACTTTTAAAGAAGATGATCCGGATACTGAAGATACAGATGAGTCTAAAGAAGTAGATTTGCGTTTAGCTCCAGGGATCATTGTTAATTTAGATAAAGACTTTTTTCAAGAAAACTTTTTAGACAAAGAAGGAGATTCAGAATTACTTAGTCAGGCTAACTTTCAAGAATTTTTAAGAGGAATCTATCTTTCGGCTTCAGGTACTACTTCTGAAGATATAATGTTGTTGTTAGACTTGTTCAATGCTAAAATTTATGTGAATTATGAGTATGATAAGGTAGATACTAATGATACAGCTACGGACACATCAGATGACACTATTGTTAAAACAGATGCAACCTATGTATTAGATCTTAGTTCTAGTTCAGGTAATGCTGTTAATACATTAATTAATGAGGATTACCCTGCGGATATTGCTGGTAAAATGGATACGGGAGAAAATGCAGACCGAATTTATATAAGAGGAGGGGCAGGATCTTTTGCTGAAATTAAGTTATTTGATGAAAATAATGGTAGAGATGCTATTACGGAAATTAAAAATAACAACTGGATAATTAATGAAGCTAATTTGGTTTTTTATATAGATAGAGCTGCTTTAGATGCAGCGGGTAATGGCGTTGAGCCTCCTAGGTTGTATTTGTATAATGCAGAAGATAATGCGGCAATATATAGTTACCCAGTAAGTACAGAGTTGCCAAATGGTGCATTGAGTCTTACTGCGCTTACAGGTTTCGATGGAATTATAGAGGAGTCTAGTGATGGTAAAGGTTTAACTTATACATTTAGAATTACAGAGTATCTTAATAACTTGGTTGTTCGTGATGCGGATAATATAACATTAGGATTAACTGTTACTTCAGACATTAGGTTTGATGTTTCTGCAGAGGCTATGTTAGAAGACGGTGAAGGTAAAGTACCTCTTATGTCTGTAATTAACCCTTTTGGCACCATACTATATGGTAGCAACACTTCAGATGATGATAAAAAACTAAAACTAGAGGTTTTTTATACAGAAGCTAACTAAGAGTTTATTCCTTGTTTGCTTTTTGTAGTCTTTTTAGGCTATTATAACTGTTATGTGCTCTTTTTTTTACATTTATAATTAGATTTGCATGTAATCATTAACTGTAACATTTAATAACAAATTACATTATGTGTGGAATTGTAGGATATATAGGTCATAGAGAGGCTTATCCAATCATTATAAAAGGACTAGAGCGTTTAGAATATAGAGGGTATGATAGTGCAGGAGTAGCATTGTTCGACGGTGAAAAAATCAACCTTTCTAAAACTAAAGGTAAAGTTTCAGATTTAAAAAAGAAGACTGAAGGCACAATGTCTTTGAAAGGTAGCATAGGTATTGGCCATACAAGATGGGCAACACATGGTGTTCCTAACGATGTTAACTCTCATCCACATTATTCTAATTCGGGAGAGTTGGTTATAATTCATAACGGAATTATAGAAAACTACGAGTCTATAAAAACAGAATTAATTAATAGAGGTTATACTTTTGAGTCTGATACAGATACAGAGGTGTTGATTAACCTTATTGAAGAAGTTCAGAAAAAAGAGAAAGTAAAGCTTGGTAAGGCTGTGCAATTAGCGTTAAACGAAGTTGTAGGTGCTTATGCTATTGCTGTTTTTGATATAAAGAAACCAGATGAGATTGTTGTGGCTAAATTAGGTAGCCCTTTAGCAATTGGTATGGGTGATAATGAATTTTTTATTGCTTCTGATGCTTCTCCTTTTATTGAGTTTACAAATAATGCTATTTATTTAGAAGATGAAGAAATGGCAATTATTAGACTTGGTAAAGAAATTAAACTAAGAAAGATTAAGAATGATGCAGTTGCATATCCAACAGTTTTGGAATTGCAGATGAATATAGAGGAGATTGAAAAAGGTGGTTACGATCATTTTATGATGAAAGAAATCTATGAGCAGCCAAGAGCTATTCTAGATACATACCGTGGTAGATTGTTAGCAGATCAAAAGCTAATTAAAATGGCAGGTATAGATGAGCATTTAGATAAGTTTTTAAATGCAAATAGAATTATTATTGTTGCTTGTGGTACTTCCTGGCATGCAGGTTTAGTTGCTGAATATATTTTTGAAGATTTAGCTCGTATACCGGTAGAAGTAGAGTATGCTTCTGAGTTTAGATACAGGAATCCTGTAATCACCGATAAAGATGTGTTAATAGCTATCTCTCAATCTGGTGAAACTGCAGATACTTTAGCTGCAATTAAATTAGCAAAAGAAAATGGAGCTTTCGTTTTTGGTGTTTGTAATGTGGTAGGTTCTTCTATTGCTAGAGAAACAAATGCAGGTGCATATACACATGCTGGTCCAGAAATTGGAGTTGCATCAACAAAGGCATTTACGACACAGATAACAGTACTTAGTTTAATTGCTTTAAAATTAGCACAAGAGAAAGGTAGTTTAACAGATGCTAGATTTAGCGAGTTTTTAACGGAACTAGAAAATATACCGACTAAAGTAGAAATTGCTTTACAGTCTAATGATGCAATTGAAAAAATAGCTGCAGTTTATAAGGATTCTCCTAACTGTTTATACTTAGGTAGAGGTTATAATTTCCCAGTTGCATTGGAGGGGGCTTTAAAGTTAAAAGAGATTAGTTATATTCATGCAGAGGGGTATCCAGCTGCGGAGATGAAACATGGTCCTATTGCTTTAATAGATGAATCAATGCCAGTTATTGTTATTGCTACCAATAGAGGTCATTACGAAAAAGTTGTAAGTAACATTCAGGAAATAAAATCTAGAAAAGGTAAAATTATAGCTATCGTAACAGAGGGAGATGTTCAGGTTAGGGCCTTAGCGGATCATGTAATAGAGGTTCCAGATACTTTAGAGGCGTTAACACCATTGTTAACTACAATTCCTTTACAGTTATTGTCATACCACATTGCTTTAATGAGGGGTTGTAATGTAGATCAGCCACGTAACTTAGCTAAATCTGTTACTGTAGAATAAAATACAGAAAAAGAGTCGACCTATTATTAGGTTGGTAATCGTAATAGAATTTAAAAAAGCCAGAGAATTTATTTCTTTGGCTTTTTTTTATGCGCTATAACGAAGGAGCTTCTTAATGGTTGTGTCTCATGTCTAAGGAAGTGTTTGTTTGTTGTCAATTGCTTTATTAGGGTGCTAATACTATTTTTTTTTGTAGCGTGTTTGTAAAGCCCAGGGGTGTTTTTATGCTTTTAGTTATTGGCTCATTGCTTTTTGGTAGTATTTAATAGGTGAAATTACGACGTATTCTTCTTTATATATAGGTTGATAATAGCCTTGGCTAAGGCAAAGAACCTGCGATAAAGTGTGTGGTTTTGGGAGGGTTTGTTATTTTGTTTAAAACGGGTTAAAAAAGATGCTTGTTTAAGG
>NZ_JAMCOJ010000049.1 GCF_023476645.1 Cellulophaga sp. 20_2_10 | reverse complement strand
TTGAGTTATACGTTTAGCTTCTGTTTTATTTGATTTTGATAAACTGGTTTGGCAACTACCATTCTTTCAATTGTTTTATGAAATATACTTTTCTGAAATTGAGATCTATTAATTCTAAAACAAAATTCATCAAAATAAGCTTGAATATGCCATTTACTTACATGAGTTGGTATTGCTCTAAGCCAAGACTTAACTTGCATAATCATGACATGTAATTGTTTAAAGTTAGCACCATTATTACTATAGATTTGCTCAATGTTATAAACTTCTTTCAAAGGTTCATATCCTCTCCATTTATCTGTTATTATTTTAGCAGATTTACTTATGTGTTCTTCAAAAATTGGTGTTAATGATTTTGCAGAATAGTCGTTTATAGATTTAATGTAAACTCTTTTCACCTTATTGTTATCTGTTAATTCTACTGCAATTACGGCTTTTTTCTTTTTTGTATCGTAACTCCTACCTTGTTTTCCTTCTTCTTTTCCTCCAACAGTAAACTCATCAACATGAATTAAGGTTTCTAGAGGATATTTTTGACTACTTTTCATTGCTTTACGAACTTTTTGCATAAAATACCATGCAGTTCCTTGACGAATACTAAAGCGTTTACCCATTTGAATACTTGAAGTACTTTTACTATTTGTACTCATTTCAAAAGCAACACAAAACGCTTTTTGCAATCCAAATTTAACTTTATGAAAAAGTGTATTTGCAGTAGCACTTTCTACATGATGGCAAGCATAACAGTGATAATTATATCCAGCTTTTTCACAACCTTTTGTATGTCCACATTTACTACATTTAAAACCATCCTGCCATTTTATTTTTGATAAATAAGCTTTACAGGCTTCATCATTTGGTAGTTCTTTTATAAAGTTTAGTATATCTTGACCTTCAAAATTATCCATATATCAATGTTTTAAAGCTATAAGATACGGAAACTAAATGACTAACTCAATAAA
>NZ_JAMCOJ010000048.1 GCF_023476645.1 Cellulophaga sp. 20_2_10 | reverse complement strand
TGAAACACGCAACAAACCATATACAACAACGTTGGCAATAATTATGAATCATATCAAATACTTAATTCTTTTAGTTCTTATTGGAACCTCTTTTGAAGTTTCTTCACAAGATACATTGGACATGAAGGAAGTGTATATCGATAATGATTTGGTCTATAAAATGGATGGACAACGATTTACTGGACTTGCTCAACGGAAACGGAAAAATGGACATTTGACTTACGAAGAAAACTACAAGGACGGAGTCATATTATCGAGCAACCTCTATTTTAATACTAAAGAAAAAAAGCTATCCAATAAAACCATTTACAATCGATACAAACTTTGGGTAATTCAAAAGGAAATTAGCTACAGACTTTCAAAGGACACGTTGGAGATTAAAAGCTATGACGAAAATGGAAAAAAAATATTGCTTGAACAGTTTGAGAATAGCAAAGTGACCTATAGTTGCGAATACAATGGACGAAAAAGACATGGACAGGAAATGTGTTATGACGATGATGGAAATCAAATGATTTTTGAATATATAAATGGTAAAAAAGTAAAAGAATGAAACCATTGCTAATACTTGGAGTTGGACTTGTATTATGGATACTCAGTATTTACTTAGTCCGTAAATGGAAACATTTTTGGATTTTCTTTGCTATTAACTTTTCAATATTAGCTATTTACAGTACTTACATAATCTATGGGAATTTGGATTTTTTAGGGCATGACGAGTACGGATTGGGAAGATTAATGATGTTATTCGCTACACCCTTAATACATGTTTTAATTGCGTTCATTTTTGCGATGATTATAAATTACCGTCAAAAAAAAATAACTATTGCCAACAATGGCTATAATTAATGCGGACTTAGGTCTTTACGCCAAGGTCTGTGTATATTTATGAAGTCGCAAAATCTTATGGATTTTGCATTTGAACAAAAAAAGAAAAACACAAAACCATAAGGTTTTGCTTTGTGCGTAGCTGGAAATCAAACGGATTTCCGCCCCGCACTAATCATAGCCGAGCCGTTA
>NZ_JAMCOJ010000047.1 GCF_023476645.1 Cellulophaga sp. 20_2_10 | reverse complement strand
GGCGATGGAACACATTTTCCAAAGGGGCGGGAACAGCGTAGCTGTGTAGCAACTTTGGTCAGCTTTTCGCTGAATGTGTTCCATCGTTTAGTATAAGAATAGTAAGGGGTTAAAATGCACTAACTTTCAGTTTAGTACTTAGCCAAATTTTTGATTTGGTATTTTACCTTTTTACTATTCTAAATGCCAAATCAAAGATTTAGCGGACTTTATTAATTTGTACCAACTTTGGGTTTGGCACTTAGCCCTTATTATTTTTATACCTTGTTATGTGTTGCCTTTTTTCCATCTAGTTTCGTGCTTTGTTACTTTAATAATTTTTCCTGTTATATCATAAAACTTCCATTCTCCAGATTTATAATCTTCTTCAAATTCTGAATTGTTGTAGAAATCGGAAAACATAAAATCTTCATAACCACTTTGATAGTGTTTTTCGGCTTTAATATTTCCATTTTTATAATATTCTATTAATTTCATATTAACTATCATTGAATGACAGCCATCATTTGGGTTCATTAACCAATTGTCATAAGTAAGTACTCTTAATAAAACACCATTGGTGTCATAATATTCAAAGTCGCCAACATTCGCCCAACAAGCGAATTGGTCAGACGTTTGTCCTTTCGCTTTTATATTTCCATTTGAATAATATTCCGTCCATTTTCCACCTAACGCTCCTGGGCTCTCATATTCATATTTTGTTCTAATATTAGAAGTGGTATCTAAAACAATTTGATTATCTAAAATATATTCGCTTTTTTCAATAATTAGAGAATCTTTTTTGATAGTAATTGTTACTATATTTCCTTCGGTTTCATACAAAGTCTCAATTTTATTTTTATTGAATGTTTCAGATTTTTTGACTGAAATATTATTGCAGTTATAAAAACACACACAAATTAATAAAATTATAAGGTTCTTCATTTTTTTTAGGTTACACATAACTAGTCAGTAACCTCATTTTATTGCGTTTATTTCGCCAATAGGGTTGTGTAAACGCACGTTTTACATTTCTAGCTATTATTAGGTTG
>NZ_JAMCOJ010000046.1 GCF_023476645.1 Cellulophaga sp. 20_2_10 | reverse complement strand
TTACGAAAATCCCTTCGGATTTTCTATTCAGTTTTTATTTACTAAATTAGTTTCTTAACCACGCACCTAACCTTATACAATTACGTTGTGTTTAATTATAAAAACATTCTACAAAATATGAAAATCGGAGATGTATTTAACTTCGCAGAAAGTCGAATAAGGGTTCTAATGTTTGACGATAACGAAGTTTTTTACGGAACAGTTGATAAAGAAAATGTTCTTGTTTATTGCAAGTACAAAACCATTAGTTATTACCGAACTTCGAGAAGTTACTTTGACGAAAACTCAAGTTTTATAAAATCATTGGAGCTAACAGAAAAGGAGAAAGAAATTCATAAACCAGATTTACCATTAAGATTGAATTGCTTTACTGGTTTTTTTTGGTCAAATAAATTGTTCGAAAAAGAAATTGAATTCAATGATTATCTAAAATCAGTTGGTGTTAATAGCGAAAAACTTATTGGATTAGACATTTCAAAAGTTGTATTAGTTCCTAATAGCCAACAACAAGCAAATAAAAAGCCGATTTTATTGAAAAGCGTAAGTGATTCTTTTTCTGGACAAGAATTATTATTTGAATCATTTCGAATTCAAAGTGAGTATGTGAAATTGGACAAACCATACTTTTCGAGATTTAAAAAAGATGAACAAGGGTTATCGGGAATTGGAATGTACAGATTAGGAATTAAAGGAAATGTGCCTTCCTACTATTTAGGCGGAGAAATGAATATGATGGAATGGGAATATAAAAAAGCTCGTTTGCTAAAAAATAACTAAACACAACAAAACCTATAAACAATACGGGTTTAGGGCTTAAACGCCAAAGTCTGTGTATATTTATAATGTCGCAAAATCTTTGGGATTTCGCTTTGACACAAAAAAAGAAAAAACAAAACCAAAAGATTTCGCTATGTGCGTGGCGGAAAGCAAACGCTAGTTTGCTCCCGTACTGTTCATAGCTAAACCGTTGTGCGTCATTTAAGAAAAAGTGGAATATACATTTAACAACAAAGAAAAAAAGCTAATTCAGAAACTAAAAAAATCTGAACCAATT
>NZ_JAMCOJ010000045.1 GCF_023476645.1 Cellulophaga sp. 20_2_10 | reverse complement strand
GGGCGATGGAACACATTTTCCAAAGGGGCGGGAACAGCGTAGCTGTGTAGCGACTTTGGTCAGCTTTTCGCTGAATGTGTTCCATCGGTTTTGTGTATGATTTCGTTGCGTGTTTCAGTAACTAATTTAGCAAATACAAACCGAATAGAAAATCCGCTAGTCCCGACGCTTCGGGATTCGTAAGTAAGCTTGCACTAGCAATGAATTATACACGGTGTTGTAAAACGTTTTTATAATTCCGCTTTGTATAGGTTTTCCATATTTTTCAGCGGTCGACCTAATATTTTTTCAGCTTCTTTTTGTCCGTTTGCTTTTTGTTCGGTTGTCAGTTTGTTTTCTAATTCTTGAATTTCCTTAACAATCTGTCCTTGTTGAATGTATGAAAAGTCTCTTTTAAATTCGTTAAAAATCAAGAACCATTGATAACTTATAAAATTGTCTTGTTCAACATCTGTTCCATCTCTATACATATAAGCAAGGTTTAACCTCGAAGATGTTATGTATCCGCTTTTCTGTAAATTTTCTGGGTTCTGAAGTTTCCCAAGTCGGATTGCCCATTCCAACATTTTATCAATGTCTTTGTCGGTTCCCATTCCTTCTTTGTAACAATTGATAACATTGAACATACAAGTTCCGTCTCCGTTTTCTGCACATTTTAGAGCAAATGAAAATGCTTTATTGAAATCTTGTTGCACACCATTTCCACTTCCATATGCCATCATCATTGCGTACAGACCATCATTCCAACCTTGTTCGGCTGATTTAGAATACCATTCAATCGCTTTTTCGGAATTTTGCTCAACACCAATTCCAGCTTGATAACAATAACCTAAATTATATTGAGATTCCGCATTTCCTAATTCCGCTGCTTGTTTTAGAATCGGAACTGCTTTGTCAAATTCTTGGGTTTCTATAAGTTTTTTCGATTGTTCATTTAGTTCCAATGCGTTTTGTCCGAATGCGGTGAAGCAAATTAAAGTCAGAAATATAAAGGTTAAATGTTTGTTCATTCGTTTCTCTTAAATGTTTTACAACTAGTCAGTAACCTCATTTTATTGCGTTTATTTCGCCAATAGGGTTGTGTAAACGCACGTTTTACATTTCTAGCTATTATTAG
>NZ_JAMCOJ010000044.1 GCF_023476645.1 Cellulophaga sp. 20_2_10 | reverse complement strand
AATTGGTTCAGATTTTTTTAGTTTCTGAATTAGCTTTTTTTCTTTGTTGTTAAATGTATATTCCACTTTTTCTTAAATGACGCACAACGTTAAGTATATAAAACGTAGCGTGTAAAAAGGTACTACATTTCGGATTAAACACTGAGCCGAATTTTTAAATTTTTCTTTTTATCTTAATTTTCTCAAAAAGCCAAATTTAAAAATTTGGCGGTCTTTACAAATACACAAAAACCTCTCGAAAAACCTATAATAGCTATGTTTTATATACATTGTTGTAGCCAGTTATTTTTTTACTTTAATTTTTCCGATATCGTATTTTTCAGGTAAATTATTAAAGTCCGTTTCAGATATTATGTACTCTTCACTAAAATCTTTCTCAAATTTTATTTTATACTTTATGATTGAATATGAAAAACCAACATCAAACAATTCAGCATCTTCAGCTTTCATCGTGTTAGTGGCAGAACTGTAATTACTTAATTCAATTCCTTTTGTTAATTTCTCATTTAATTCAGCGAATTCTTTTCCCTCTGGTTTTACACCACCTATTGTTTGAGAATAACCGCCATTTTCATTGTCTGTTTTATTTGATTCGTTACTTATTAACTGTTCAAGAATTAGATATTGTTGACTATCAGATTCTGTTATTCTCAACCAAAGCCCATTTTCCATTGGTAATTTTGGAAGAACATTTACTTCAATAATTTCAGTTGTATATTTTTTACCGTTAAATTCGAAATCAAAAGGTCCAATTTCATATTTTTTTGCTTTTTCGAAAATAATTACTCTTTCAAAATCATCTGATTGCATTCCGAAAATTGATGTTGAACGAGTGAAATCGACGTTCTTTCCTAATTCTTTTTTGAAGTAGTCAGTCAAAAAGTCAACGTTTATTGAAAAAGTAACGCTTTGTCCAACTCTTGGTTCAGGATTATCAATTTCAATTTCCAGTTTTTTTTGTCCAATTGCATTTAATGAACAAAAGATTAAAAGCAATAGTGTAATTCTTTTCATTTGGTTTTTTTTTAATTGGCTACAACGTTTCAGCTATGATTAGTGCGGAACTAAGGAAACCTTTTCGTTTCCGACTTCGGACTAAGCTAAAACTTTTTGTTTGTTTTTTATT
>NZ_JAMCOJ010000043.1 GCF_023476645.1 Cellulophaga sp. 20_2_10 | reverse complement strand
TTTACGAAAATCCCTTCGGATTTTCTATTCAGTTTTTATTTACTAAATTAGTTTCTTAACCACGCACCTAACCTTATACAATTACGTTGGCAAACATTAACCAATCACACTTTTGAAAATAAACGAAGTATTATAATATGAAGAAAATTACATATAGAAATATTTTTGGAATTTTATTAATTGCTATTGCTATCTATCAAGTTTATAAATACACCAATGAATATTTCATAATTAAAAACTATCAATATGGAGAGAAATATAATTCGTTTCGTGTGAAAAATGGAATTCCTATAATTAATACTGAAATGGAACCATTTAAAATGCCAGTTGATAATAATTGGGGAATGATTTGGATAAACGAAAATCATACTAAAAAAGAAAAACCACTAATTCACCGAATTAAAATTATAAATGCTTCCGAAAAAGATGACTGGAAAAGTGAAAATGACAGTTTTTTATATTTTATAAATGACACAACTAATTATATTTTAAGTATGGAATCAAAAAAACTGAATTCCAAAATTGACTTTGAATATAAACTTATGAAAACTGACAGTCGAAAAAATGAATTTAAGGATTATCAGGAAGGTAAATACGAAAAATATTCTGAAAGAAAATTGGAAAAAGAAGAAGCCGACAGTATAATGAATGAATGGAATTATGAAAAACCTTAATCTAAAAAAACATTTCTTTAAAATTGTACTTCTGATTTTTGGAATTTATTTTGCTTACAGTTATTTTGATAATAAGAGTAAAATTGAGAACTTAGATTATGGAATAAAAGCTAACGACTTGAGAAAATCTTTGAATGTTCCAATCATCGATGATTATATGACAGCAGAAAATAAGCACGATGAATTTTTCGGAAATAGATGGAAATCTTGGAGACAAAAACCTAAAACAAACGAAATACTTCACGTTTGGAAAAACATAACACCATCTGAAAATGAAAATTTTATTTTAGGTAAAGAAACAGATGCTTATCGAATAAAAAACGAAAATGGTCGAATTAGACAATTGAACATATTCAGTAAAATAAAGAACGATTCTTCTTTAAAACAAAATGGAAAAATATTTTATAATACTGAACCAAGAGAGGAATTTGAATTAAACGAAATAGAAATTGATAGTGTATTGAAAAGTTGGAATTCAAAATATATAATGAAAAAATAACGATTTGCCAACACCGTATATAATTTATTGCTGGCTTCTCGCCTACTTACGAAAGTCCTCGCGGACTTTCTTGGTCGGTAATTATTTACTAAATTAGT
>NZ_JAMCOJ010000042.1 GCF_023476645.1 Cellulophaga sp. 20_2_10 | reverse complement strand
GCTCGTATGTTTGGTTCTTAGTTTGAAGATACTATAATTATATAAATAAAAGAGATTATAAAGGAGAGAGATTTAGAGGTTGGGCTAGATACAAGATTATTGATATCGTTGCATAGATTAACTACTCTTCTTAAGCTACTACTTTTATAAAAGTAGTAGCTTGGATATTAACAAAAGCAAAAATAGGAGGGACAGAGAGTTCTCGGCTAGATACACATTAGGTGATATCGTTTCATAGAAATCCCGCCCTTCTATAATTTTCTTGGAATCTGAACAGTACCTAGGTCCTTTAGATAGAGATCGAATCAAGTGCGAGCAAAGATGATAAAGAGAATTACAGCTTAAAAACCGAAGAAATGGAAAAGTATTTAAAGCAGAGTTTGGGCATCGATGTTTCAAAATTGAACTTATCATTATCCCTAGGTTTCCTAAATGAAAAACTAGTTAAGGAATTCGAGTCTCATCCTGATGTATCCAATGATCTAAAGGGTTATAAGGTACTCTTGAAATGGCTGAAGGCATCAGTTGATAGTGAGGTGGAGCTATTGGTGGTGATGGAAGCTACTGGAGTATATCACCAAGGTATCGCGCATTATCTATATGAACAGGGCTATTCAGTTTGTGTAATGCAATCGGGCCGTGTAAAGCGCTATGCACAGAGCTTGGACCAACGTTCAAAAACGGATGCACTTGACAGTAGAATGCTCAGTATGCTGGGTCTAGAAAGGAACATTCGTCTTTGGCATCCGCCCAGTGAGGAGCTACAGGAGCTAAAAGGATTGAGCAGGGAACGTAGTTCATTGCTGAACGATAGAACGATGGAGACCAATCGCCAAGGTGCTATCGCATCAAGTGTTCATAACAATGCAAGGGCATTGAAAAGGCACAAGATCAGATTAAAGCTTCTAAACACCCAGATAGCGTCGGTCGAAGAAGATATGCAACTTCTGATCTCTAAAAATGAAGTATTGAAAAGGAAACTCGATTATTTGACAAGCATCCCCGGTATATCCTTTATATCGGCAGCTACGGTAATCGGAGAAACCCTGGGTTTTGAATCTATAGTAAATGCTAAGCAGTTGGCGAGCTATGCCGGTTATGATGTGGTATTACGGGAATCGGGAAACTTCAAGGGAAAGACCAGGATCAGTAAAAAAGGGAACAGCCATATAAGGGCGGTACTGCACATGCCCTCGATGACCTGTGTACGCTGTAACCCAACATTAAAGCTGTTTTATAATAGACTGAAACCGAACAAGGCAAAGCCATTGGTGGCCCTTGTAGCGGTGCAGAGAAAACTATTGATTTTAATGTATACCTTATGGAAGAACGAAGAAAATTATGATGCTAAATTCGAAATAAAAAAGCAGCAAAAGCATAAAGCTCTTGCTGCGCGGGATAACAGTTTGATAAATCAACCTGTTTCCTAAATTATTAAAGAAAAAACTTGTTTTTTAACACAGTACCTA
>NZ_JAMCOJ010000041.1 GCF_023476645.1 Cellulophaga sp. 20_2_10 | reverse complement strand
CTATCCAACGCAATATTAGAGCAGGAAAAATATGTGAAATAACCAAAACAAGAGTTTATGAAATTAAAGAGCATATTGACCAATTTTACAACTAAATAACGTGCTACAACAATAGCTATAGTTAATACGGGTTTTAGTGTTTAACCCAAAGTTTAGTGTATACTTACTAAGTCCGCCAAATCTTTTAATTTGGCTTTAGAACAAAAAAGATAAAAGCAAAATATTATATTTTGCTAAGTGCCAAGCCCGTAACGAAGTGCTTATCACCTGCCCTACGTTCCTTATACTAAACGTTGGCAGTGATTAAAAACAAAACCCCTCAATTCAATAACTTCAAATTTAGTTGTTAAAACAATGCGAAACCCTGAGATAATTTTCATTGCAATTACAGTAATACTTATGACATATCTAGTATGGATTTTAGTATTATTTATATCTAAAAATAAACGCTCTCATTTTCTAAAAAAAGTACTATTTATTTTTGCTTTAATTGGTTTTAGTTATATCTGGTTTGTGCCTATAGAGATTGGTTGGAAAAATGACCTGCTTCCTGTATGCAAATTTAGATTTCAAATATTTGAATATGACACTCACGATTATAGTGGGTATGGAAACTTTAATGATTTACTTTTTAGTTTAGAGCCAAAAAAATATGGAATGATAGATATTCATAAAAAAATTGGAAGTTGGCAAGAATATTTTGAGTTTAACACTGTTGAAAACCTTATTGACAACGAAGACTGAGAATTATAATAAAAAAGTAATATAAACAAATAACTACTGCCAACACCATCTATAATCAACTGCTTGTTTTAAGCCTATTTACGAATCCCGAAGCGTCTGGACTAGCGGATTTTCTATTCGTTTTTTAGTTGCCAAATTCCGTGCTTAAACCACGCAACGAAATCATACACAAACACGCTGTAAAATACTTGATAACCAGCCAACTCACGAAATTTAGATCTATTTATCTTATGTTTAATTTAACTTGACTTATAGGTTTTATTAACATTTTTTAAAGCAACTTATTATAAGTTTGACCTGAACAATCAACACTACATTATGAAAAAAAAGTACTTAATAATTGTAATGCTATTTTCGGTTTTTGCTGTTAATGCACAAAATGACAACTCTGGAAATGAAAAAAAGAATGAAGTCAAACTTAATGTATTACTTCCTTTAGCCGGAACTTTTGAAGCGACTTATGAAAGAATTATAAATCAGAAATCATCAGTAGGAATTTCTGCTTTGTATGTGTTTAATAACGAAAATTCAAATGAGGATACAAATTATATGATATCTTCATATTACAGAAAGTACTTTGGTAAAAAATATGCTTCAGGATTCTTTGCTGAAGGATTTGGAATGTTAAGTTCAATCGACGGAAAAAAAATATACGATACTGATGAAAATTTAACTTTCACAAAAGGTTCTGACGTAATTGATTTTTCGCTTGGTATCGGTTTAGGTAGTAAATGGGTCACCAAAAGTGGATTTATATTTGAAGTAAATGCAGGTTGGGGAAAACTATTATTTAATGCTGATAAGACCGACCACACCCAAGTTGCAAGATTAGGTTTAAATTTAGGCTATAGATTTTAATATAATAACGGCATAAAAAACGTTTTACAACAAAGAACTGAGGTAAAAAACAAACAAATTCTTAGTTAATTCTAGGTATTATTATAATGAGCTCATAGACTCTAAAACTGGTTCTTTGAGCTTTTTTATTGTATTTATTTTCTTATTATCTCGGTACTATAGAAACGTAAGTTTCATCATATGGCCTTCCTTGATTTTGCAATAGCAAAAGACTGTTTAAGTAGCTTATTAGCAACAGTTATTAGTGGCTAACTACTCCTCCCTTTGGCCACTATGCGAT
>NZ_JAMCOJ010000040.1 GCF_023476645.1 Cellulophaga sp. 20_2_10 | reverse complement strand
ATGGCCAACAAGAAACTATAGATTGGCTTCCTGCAGGAGAAGGAGGTGCAGGAGCATCTGAAATGGTAGTTTCAGAAACAATTACTTGCGATGAAGGATATACTTTAGACGAAGAAACGTTGACCTGTGTGAGGGACGACCAAATAATAAATAACCTTACTGGTAAAGCTTTATGTGTTTATGAAAGATTATGGCGTACTGCATTAGATGAACATAATTTAATTAGGGAGACAATTATTTTATTTGGTGATGACAATATTAACAATAGTAACCTTACGTATCAACAAGCACCTAATTTAACAAATGATGACGGTGTTAGTTTGTATGCGAGTATGGAAAAAATAACAGAGAATAATTATTTAATAACTTTAAACGAAAGTTTATTAAGTGAACGATCACCTATAGAAATTGCTAGAACTATTTTACATGAATCGGTACATGCTAAATTAAAAAGTCATTTTGATAATGGATCTGAATCATTTGGCGATATATTTAAGGAGTATCTGCAAGAAAAAATTGGCTCTAATGAACTTAGTCATGCAATAATGAGAGATCATTATGTTTATCTAATAGCTAATGGTCTAAAACAATTTGACAACAATGAAGAAGATTTTGATTTTTATGAAAGTTTAGCTTGGGAAGGTTTACATCAATTTCTGTCTAATGCAGAAAAAGATAAAATAATTGAAGCTCAAGAAAAAGCTAGAAATAAAGAAATTAATTGCAATTAATATGAAATCTCTATTTAAAAAAACAGGAGTTGTATTTATAATTTTTGGATTGTTTTTAGGTGTCATTCTTTTTTTAGATAAAAAAGATGACTACTTTAAGGATGATGTCTATGTAATTTTTGACTATAATAAAATTAAAAAACAACCCTATAAATACCCTAGAAAACTTATTAATTCTGAGGATGAGAAAAGTACATTTAAGATAGTAGTTAATAGTGGTATGTCAGTTAATTTTATTAATAATAGTAGAAAATTAATTGACTATAAAAAAATAAATCAACTGAATATCTTATCTGTAGATTCAATATTAACATTAATTCCTGGAGTTTATTTTAAACCTATCCATAAAAAATTAATATTTAATATCATAGAAATTAATGGTGATAAATCCTCGATAATTAAGGTCACCCCTTCAGTTGTTCATTATAATTAACGCCGCAAGAAAAACAAATTTAGAAATGAAAAATAATTTTTTGTTATTAACGCTTCTTGCTGTTATGTCTTCTTGTTATAACAAAGAAAAAACAGTAATTATTACAGAAAACTAGACGTAAGCTATTATGATAAATAAATCTTTAATTGTTATATTTTAATCTTATATGGGTGTAATCCCAAGGATAACATTTGTGATAATAAAAAAGAAATTATTTCTTTTATGGTAGATAAAAAAGCATTTCCTTTATTACGCCTACCTAGTATAAACGATACAATAACAGTTGTTCCTGAAATTATTAGTGATTCGCCCGCTAGTGCGAGCGTCACGCTCGTACCGTTTTGAGTAAAACAATACTAAAATGAGCAGAAAACACAAATTCCAAAATCTTATCTCAGCTTATTTTAATGTTCTAGAAGGTAGTATAAGCCCTATAATGATAGTGCGTAAAACTTATAGTTTGTTTAACGACACAAGCAAGATGCTTGACGCCAGCGGAGCGGACGCAGCAGTGGCTGTTTTTGAAGACGAAGAATAAGTATTTATTGCAGGGTAAAAACTGCTAATCGTAAAATAAAGACCCATCAATTTGTATAAAAATTGATGGGTCTTTTTGTTTAAGTTGCTCATCAAACCAGAACCTCTATATATTAGAGGTTTACTTATAATGTGTCTTAGTAATTAATTTGTAGTTTCATCAAGATTATGTAAAAAATTATAAATTATTTAAAACCTGTAGTACTTTTAGTTATTACTGTTTTCCTTATTACTAATTGTCAAAAAGAAGAAACAACAGCT
>NZ_JAMCOJ010000004.1 GCF_023476645.1 Cellulophaga sp. 20_2_10 | reverse complement strand
AGTATATTTCATAAAACAATTGAAAGAATGGTAGTTGCCAAACCAGTTTATCAAAATCAAATAAAACAGAAGCTAAACGTATAACTCAAAAAATTTAATTGACCTGCTTTTTCTTGAAGTGTCATTTTTGAAATTAAATCTTCTATAAAATCTTTCTTTACTTCTTTTTTAGAACAAGAAAAAAGGAAGAAAAAAGAAATTAAAGTAAGTAGTGTTCTATTTTTCATAAATTTATTGTAAATAAAAATCAATTGAATTTAATCTTAAATCCAATTGATTAAAAAGATTAATTTTAAGAGCTCTTATTTTTCAAGAACTTTGTGTAAGTTTTATTATCATAAACTAAAAAGTACATTCCTGTACTTAAAGCTGAAGCATCAATACTTCCTTCAAAATTTCCTTGTTTAACAATTTTTCCAAGAGTATTTGTAATTTTATATGTTTCAGGCAAATTTTGTCCTTTTAAAAATATTGTGTTTTTTACAGGATTAGGATACATTATTAAAGCTGTTTCTTTTGTAAAATCTGTTGTAGACAAAGCTGTTATTTCTGCGGCACTCCTTATATAAACTAATGGAGTGTCACTTGCGCCATCACCTCCATAAATAACAGTACCTCCATCTGGTGTATATGCTAAATAAGACAATACTCTGTAAGTTAAATCTGCATTAGCAGAACTTAACGTTGCATCTGCAGGAATTGTATAAGTACCTGTCATAGCGTATACAAAATAAGAAGGATCTGGATCACCTATACTTTTATTAGCCCATACACCATCTATATGATCTAAATTAGCTACAGCTTCATCTTGAACTCCAAAAAGGACAAAACTTTGTGTATCATCAACGCCATTTGTGGCCCCAAGCGTATGCGTTATAGAAAAATTAATTTCTTGTCCAGGCGAAAACGTTACTGCTTCTTCTCCGTTAACTTGATAATCTGCTTTGTTTGCCCAACTAAAGGTAGGTTCTACTCTTTGAGAAAATGCTAGCGAACTCATAAAAAGTAATAATAAAGTAATTTTTTTCATGTTAAATGTATTTTAGTTAATAAGCTCTAAAATTACAGTATTACTCTTTTTATTGGTAACTTATCGTCTTGACATAAACTAAACAATTCTAAAAAAAAAAGTTTCTTTTACTCAAAAAAAAAACTCTTTATAGATTTTTTTATCCTTTTTAAAGTAAAACGTATTTAGAGACACACTTTTAACAATTATTATAACCTGATCTTTTTAATATAAAAAATGATAAAATTTTATAACATAAAAGATTCTCTATGCTTTACACCTTTTTTATTTTAATAAAAGAGAACGTTATACTATAAAAAATTAAATAACGTAGTTTTTAAATTGCCATTAAACTTAAAAATAAATTGAAACTTTATCTATTATAAATAAAATTATATTTAGACCTATTTTAAATTAAAATAAGAACAGAATTTTATCTTACTATAACTTAAAATCATAAAAAAATGATATTTATAATTCAACTTTTAAATTTGTTTTTAAGGTAAAAAGATAAAAAAGTACCCAAATCAAACAACTAAATTACCTTTATTCTATTCTTATTTAACTTTTTTAAGTATCGTTTCTGACAAAACAGTGACTAAAAATAAATCTCCTTTTAATAGCTGTTCCATTAGAAAATTACAACTTGACATGTCAAGTTCATAATTGAACACACTTATTTTATCAAAAAAAACATCTTTATAAAAAAGGATTAAAAAAAACATAAATCACTACAAAACAGACAAATAACAACACAAAGACCTGTTTTTAAAAATATAATTATTACTTAATCTAAACAAAAAATAAGAAAAACAAGTCCTTAAAATAATTTTAACAAAAAATAAAAAAAAGACTCTTAAGGAACTGTTAATTTTAACAAAAAATTAAAAATTTAACCTGTTCAGTTTTTGTCAAGTACCTTAAATTGGTGTTTTGTAAGAAAAACACAATATTTGGGTATGATAATTCAAAAATCGATAAAAAAATGAAATTAAATTTGCAAAAATGCAATTACAGAAAAATGCTATTAACAGCATTACTTCTGCTTAGTTTTGGTTTTATCCAAGCACAAAATGTTACTATAAAAGGAACAGTAAGTGCAGATGGAGATTCTTTACTTGGAGCTAGTGTAATTGTAAAAGGGTCTAGCAATGGACAAAGTACTGAAATGGATGGAACTTATGAATTAAAAGCTAAGTTGGGAGACATTTTAGTTTTTAGTTATTTAGGGTACAAAACAAAAGAAGTAACAATTATTACTGGTAAAACTACCATAAATGTAGAATTACTTGGAGACGCATCTCTTTTAGATGAAATTGTTATTGTTGGTTACGGTACACAAAAGAAGAAAGAAGTTACAGGAGCTGTTGTTAACGTTGGGGCTGAAGAAATTAGTAGATCTCCAGTAGCCGATTTAGGTGCAGCAATACAAGGTAAGGTAGCAGGTGTAAACATACAAGCATCAAGTGGTAGACCAGGAGAAGCTGCAAACGTACAAATTAGAGGTTTAGGATCTGTTTCATCTGGTGCAGCTGGACCATTATATGTTGTAGATGGTATTCCTTATGAAGGGAACCCAAACATTTCTCCAGATCAAATTGAATCTTTAGATATTTTAAAAGATGGAGCTGCTGCTTCAATTTATGGTACAAGAGCTTCTAACGGAGTTATTTTAATTACTACAAAAAAAGGAAAAGCAGGTAAAATGAAAATTGACCTCTCAACCTATACAGGTATCCAAAGCATTACTTCTGGAACCCCTTTAATGAATACAGCTCAACAACTGTATAGTTTAGAGATAGCTACAGAACAGTTAGGATCTCAACCACAAACTTTTTTTATTAACGCAAATGCTTTAGATTTTGATACGAATTTTGTAAAAGACGTTCAAAATGATAATGCTATTATTCAAAATGTTAGTTTAAATATTTCTGGTGGTGTAGAGAACTTAACCTTAAACTTTAATACCAATTACTTTAAACAAGATGGTGTTCTAATTAATTCTGGTTTTAACAGGTTAGCTAATAGATTAACTGGGCAATTTACCAAGGGTAAATTTAAAGCCTTTGCAACTCTTGGTTATACTATTGAAAATAGAACACAAGAACCTTATGCTCTTTACGAATATAGTATTGGTCAATCTCCTTGGAGCAGACCTTTAAGTGATATTCCATCAATTGGCGAAAATAGTGTTACACTAGATGTGGAGAATGAAATATTTTACGGTTACCTATCTCGTCAATTAGAAAATATAGACGAAAGAGAAACAAAGTCTAGCAATATTGCACTTAATTTAGAATATGAAATTGCAAAAGGTTTAAAGTACAAACTAAATTTAGGTTCAAATGAATATAACTATTTTAGAAAATTCTTCCGTCCTCAATATTTAGCATACGCTAGAGATGGAACACTTAATGCAACTGCTTCAACTGAACAAGCCTTGCTAAATGAAGATTATATATTTTCTAAAAGAGAATCTATTGAAAACATTCTTAATTATTCTACAAACTTCGGAAAACACAATCTTAATTTATTAGGTGTAATTTCTTACGAAAGATTTAAACAGAGAAATTTGGGAGTTGGTGTCATATATAGTAAAGATGCTAGTAACAGCCTTCAAACTTTAGGTTCTGGTGCAGAAGGAATAAAGCCTACTAGTAACAATCAAACAAGTACTTTGGCTGGAAAATTAGTAAGAGCTCAATACAATTATGATGAAAAATATTTATTATCTGCTAGTTATAGACGAGATGCGTCTTCAAAATTTTCGGAAAATAATAGATATGGTAATTTCTTCGGATTTTCTGCTGGTTGGAATGTTAGTGAAGAAAATTGGTTTAACGTAGATGCAATTAGCAATCTTAAATTAAGAGGAAGTTGGGCAGAAGTTGGTAACCAAGGTATTGCACCTTATCAGTTTACAGCAATTATTGAATCTGGTATAAATTATCCGTTTGGTCCTAATGAAGAATTAAATTTTGGTTCTATTCAGCGTCGTTATGTAGATCCTAATATTAAATGGGAAACTACTATTTCTAAAAATATTGGTGTAGATTTATCTATGTTTAGTAATAAACTAAACATTACTGCAGATGTATATCAAAATGACAAAAAAGATATGCTTTTACAAGAGCGCCTTCCTGCATCTTCTGGTACTTACCATACAGGAGCTTCAGGAGTTTATGATGTTAAGCAAATTAACGCTGGTGACATGGTTAATAAAGGACTAGAACTTTCTTTAAGTTACAAAGATCGAATTGGAGATGACTTAAAATATAGTATTTCAGGTACTTTTACTAAAAATATAAATGAAGTAACCGATTTAAACGGTATAGATAGAGGTTATGCCAATGGTAGACCTACAACCTCTTTAGGCGAAAATATAGATTACACTACTTTTTTAGCGAAAGGCTATGAAGCAGGCTCATTCTTTTTATTGCAAAACGATGGTGTTATAAAAACACAAGAACAATTAGATGCCTATAATTTGCTTGACGTATCAGCTACAGGTACGCCTCAATTAGGAGATATGATGTATAAAGATACTAATAACGATGGTGCTGTTAACGATAATGACCGTGTTTACTCTGGTTCTGGACAAGCTGAGTTTGAAGCCGGTTTAGGGTTAAACTTAGATTATAAAGGTTTCGATTTCTTTGTACAAACTTTTTATTCTCATGGTGCAGAAGTATATAATGGGTCTAAATTGTACGCCTATACTCAAGGAAGACATACAGATTTATATAACATGTGGTCTCCACAAAATCCAACATCAGATGTTCCAACTTTTAGACGAAGTGCATTTCATAATAATGTAAGAGCTGCTTCTAATTATTTCTTAGAAGACGGAACGTATTTAAGAATTAGAACTTTAACACTTGGATACACTATTCCTGGTATAGAAGATACTGGTATTGATAAAGCTAGAGTGTATTTAACTTCAACGAATCCATTTACGTTTACAAATTACTCAGGGTATGACCCAGAAGTTGGTGGAGATGGAATCTTTACAAGAGGTGTAGATAGAGGGAACTACCCAGTTACTCGTCAATTCATGTTAGGTGTTCAATTAAGCTTTTAAAAAATAAAAATCATGAAATTAATAAAAAATAATACATTACTATTTGCTCTTGTATGCTCGTTATTCTTCGTAGCATGTGATGAAGATAGTTTTTTAACAGAAGTTAATCCAAATGCAATTACTACAGATACTTTCTGGAAATCTGAAAGACAATACAACAGTGCATTAACCACTGTTTATGGTGCATTACAGTTTCAAAGCATTAGTGGAGGAGAACTAATATACGAAATGGTTATGGGAGATATTGGTGGTACAGAATCTTGGTACAGACCAAATCTTTTTAGAAACTTAACCTATAACGATGGTATTTATCATGTAACGGATAAATGGAACGAACTTTATATAGGTATCTTTAGAGCAAATCAAGTTATTCAAAATATACAAGATGCAGATGCTAGTCTTTTTACAGGTAACTCAAAAGCAGAAATTGAAGCGCAAGCAAAATTTTTAAGAGCCTTCTTTTACTTTCAATTAGCACATACTTATGGTGGAGGTGTAATTCACGATAAAGTAGCAGAAACTAAAGAAGAACTTTCTAAACCTTTTTCTACTATTGCAGAAATTAATGCCGCAATAATACTTCCAGATTTAGAATTTGCAATGAATAATTTACCACAATCATGGGAAAGTAACGATATGGGAAGAGCAACTTGGGGTGCTGCAACATCACTGTTAGGAAAGGTACATTTATACAATAAAGAGTGGCCAACAGCTGCTGGTTTATTTAAACAAGTTATAGATTCTAAAGTATATAGTTTAACCAAAGATATTTCAGACAACTTTCAGCATGAAAATGAATTTAATTCAGAATCTATTTTTGAAGTAAATTATTCTTTCGACTTAGCTCCTGGTGTAAATGGAGGTGCTGTTGATGATACTCCTTGGCAAACTAGTGCTGAATCTTCTTCAATTGCATCAGAAGTTGGATCAATACAATATGGAGGTTTTAATACTTTATTAGCTTCTTATAACTTACAAGAAATGTTGGTTTATGATGAAGTGGACCCAAATAATTCTATCAATAATGGGAACATAGAATCTACAAGAATGAATGCTACGATTGCAGTTAGATTTATGGAAGGAAAATATTATGGTTTGGATTTTGCTGATGTAAAAGGTTTTGGATTTGGACAAAGTGCTTATGTAAAAAAACACTCTAATTGGTATCATTTACCATCAGAACCTGCTAACCGCAGATCTGGTATTAATTTTAGACATATTAGATATGCAGACGTTTTATTAATGTATGCAGAAGCTGTACTTGGAGCAAGTGATGATTATGCAACAGCCATAGAGTATATAGATATGGTTAGAGCTAGAGCTGGAGTAATAACACTTCAAAAATACATGGACGATAATGGCGGTAAATTCCCACAATTACATGTTAGTAAGCAAGTACATGGAGCACACCCAATGGTACAAGCCAATGCACAAACAGTATTAACTCACCTACAACGCGTAGAACGCGCAGTAGAATTGTGTTTTGAAGGTCATAGATGGAAAGATTTAGTAAGATGGGGTATTGTAAAAGAAGTATTTACAGAGTTAAGAGCAGACGAAGTTTGGAGACTGGAAAACACTGACCTTTCATTTGATACTGCTCCATTATACATACCTGGTAGAATTAGACCCGATTTTGCGTTAAGTGCTACTAACTACAATGCGGAAAATCATAACTATTTCCCTATTCCTATACAAGAATTACAGACTAATCCGAATATAAATAACTAATTATGAGAAATTTAAATATATATAAGATATTATGCATTTCGCTTCTTGCCTTTTATGCATGCGATGATGAACAAATGTTAAATTTACCAGAAGCAAATCATAGGGTTATTGTTACTTCAGAAGCAAATGTTGAAAACAACATAAATATTGGTGGTCATATAGATTTTGGTGATATTTCTAGTGGAGTTGCTTCACGTACCTGGACCTTTCCAGAAAACGTATCAAGCATCTTTGGTTCAGACAAAAATACTTCTGGAGAAAATACTGTAAAAGGTTTCTTTAATGAAGTTGGAGTGCATAATGTAACTTTACACCAAGTTTTTAAAGGAGATGTTTATCGTAACGAAGACAGCTCAATGCCTAGTGGTTTAAAAGAATTAGACACTACAATTGTAGTAACTGTTTTAGCAGCTGTTAAAGCACAAATTACTGGTAATTACTTAAATGATGATGGATCTTTAGGTGCGCCAATTTCAATATCTGATGCTGCATTAAATGAAGTTACTGCAAGTAAAAAAGTAAGATTTTCTTATACTACAATTGGTGCTCCAGAAGTTTTTAATTGGACTTTTGGTACTAGTGGAGTTGATCCAACAACATTTGGTGGTACAAATACTGAAGTAGATATACAATATAAATCTTTAGGGAACTATGATTTAAAATTTATTGCCTCTAGATTAAGACCTTTTGGTGGTGATACTATATTTCTAAAAGATTTAATTAAAGTAATACCTTCTACAGAACCGGTATCGTTAGATGCTGTTAAAGCAAATGAAGGAAAAATTGACTTAGAATTTAGTAGAGATATGGATCCAGATTCTTTTGATGTTTCTACATTTGTAATTTCTTTAGAAAATGGAGGTACTACAATACCTACTTCTATAGTATCAACAGAAATTAAAGCAGGAGAAAACAATATTATTACTATTACTTTAAATGAAGTTATCTATAATAATGATACTGTAAAGGTTTCTTATACACCAGGAACTTTAAGAACCACAGATCAAGTAAATGCAACTGTTTTTAAAGATAAACCTCTTGAATTTAATTTAACTAATATTTTAAAAGGTTCTAATTTTGATTATAGTTTTGAAAACTCTACAGATGTAAATTGGCCATTAGCATGGGGCTCTGCTGGTATTTGGAATATTAATACAACACAAGCACAAGACGGTAACTCTAGTGCTTATGTAGAACTACCTGCAAGTGCAGATGGCTTTACTTGGGTACAACATGTAAGCAATGGAGCACAAAAAAAAGTTAGTTTTAAAGCTGGTAAAACTTACGAAATTGGGGCTTGGGTTTATTTATTAGACAATGGTAATTCTACTGGTTTTGCTCCAGATGTTAGAATCTATTGGAAAAGTACTGGAGATTACGATTGGAATGCTCCTGCCGTAGCTATTTTATCTGATGATATGCCTACTGGTACATGGGTGTATCAAAAAGCATTTATTAATTTCGGTGCAGATGGTGATTATGAAACAATAATTAGAGGGTGGAATAATAAAAACCCAAATAACGTTAAGTTTTACATCGATAATTTAACGATTGCAGAGGTTACCATAAGACCTTAATTTTATAATTAAGTATAGTTATTTAACTACAAATAAAGCCTTTAAGATTATTCTTAGAGGCTTTATCATTTACTCTGTTTTCTTTTATAAAAAGAAGGTGTATTATTTGTAAACTTCTTAAATTGTCTATGAAAAAAAGGAACAGACTCATAGCCACAAGCAAAACAAATTTCTCTTACAGACCAATCGGTGTCCATTAACATTCTTTTTGCCATATTTATCTTATATTGATTTAAAAAAGTAAAAAAAGGCCTTCCCATTATTTTATTAAAAAAACGAGAAAAAGACTGTTCAGACATATTTACTAAATCTGCTAATTCTTTTAATTGTATTTTTTTATGATAATGGCTTTCTACATAATCGTGTACTTTTCGAATGCGAGAACTATATTCTGAAGGCAAATCATCTATAAAACTTTTTTCTGAGAGTTCTCTATATTCAAACCTAGATAGTAATACCAATATATTTTGAAATTTTAAATACAATTCCGTTCCTTCTAAAGTCAATAATTCTTTTAGTAAAGTAAACACTTCAGAAGCATTTTCTTTTGTAAACAAAATACCTTTCGATGCCGCTTTTAGCATTTTAAAAACACTTTCCATTTCCGGTACTTTAGCATAAATACCCGTATTCCATTGAATAACAATTGAAGAGCAACCAGTATTGATTATCGAATTATTTTTCCAACAATGCGGCACATTTGTTCTTACTAAAACCAACTCACCTTCCTCAAACGGACCAACATAATCGCCAATAAATTTGGTTCCACTACTCTTTTCTATAAACGTAAGCTCATGCTGAGGATGAAAATGCCAAGGTGCATAAAACCGATCTCCAGAATACCTAAACGCAATAATAGATTTCTGATTATTTAAAGCTACTTTTTCAAATTTCGGCTGCATAAGTCTCTATTACATCTCAAATATATGCAATAAACAAAAACACACAACATAATAAGGTACTTTATTGCATAAATAAGGGAATCTTTCATTTCATAAATAGATAATCTTTGACAACTCTAAAATGTCAATTTAAATAATATGAAAGCAAGCGAATTTCCAGATGCGTTTAAAGATGCAAGACAAAAAGAAGGTGTTGGTAAAATGAATGACCAAGATGATCCTGTAACGATGGTTTTGCGTCATAAAGAAGTACGTAAATGTGCGCATCAATGGCAAGCTTTTCAATCTGGTGGAGAAGAAGTAGGAAGAATTGTAATTCCATCAGAAGTAAAAATTAGAGATACCAGACAAATACCTTTTGAAATTGATCCCCCAGAGCATAAATCGTTTAGAGATATCTTAAATCCGTGGTTTAAAAGACCTTTAGATGAAGATTACTCTGCTAAATTGGCAACAATCATAGAAGAAATTGTTGAAGAATCCTTAGAAAGTAATAATGTAGAAATTGTTGAAGAATTTGCTCTAAAATTACAATCTAGAGCTTTAACATTACTATTAAACATACCGTATTCTGAAGCCGATTTATGGATTTCATGGGGAACACACGTATTTAGAAGTGATGATTCTGATTTAGATGTAAATAAAGCCAATATTCTATATAAATACATTGACAAACAAATTGATCTTGCTATTGAAAACCCAAGTGAGAGTTTGTATTCTGTGCTTTTAAATTCTGAGGTTGATGGAAAAAAGATGACCAAAGAAGAAGTAAAAGGAGTACTAATTTTAACTTTTGCTGGTGGTAGAGATACTGTGATTAATGCAGTAACAAACTCTATAGCTTACTTTGCAGGGAATCCAAAAGCTTTGGCGGTTTTAAAAGAAAAACCAGAAATGATTAACAATGCCGTTGAAGAATTGGTTCGTTATTTCTCTCCATTAACTCAAATGGGAAGAGTAGCAACTAAAGATACTCACGTTTGTGAGCATGCTATAAAAGCAGATACAAGAATTTCTTTAAATTGGGCTTCTGCTAATAGAGATGAAAACGTTTTTGAAAACCCAAATGAAGTCGTTTTAGACCGAAAAGTAAACCCACATGTTAGTTTTGGTTTTGGAACTCATAACTGTTTAGGAGCAACACATGCTCGTCAAATTTTAAGAATACTATTGGCAAAATTATCACAAAAAGTAACTTCAATAGCAATTCTAGATTCAAAAGAAAATATAGAAAATTTAGGAGAATTTAATAGAAAAGTAGGTTTCAATTCATTGAACGTACAATTTAAAAAATAATATAAAATGGCAAAAATAACATTTATAACAGCAGACAACGAATCAATAACTGTTGAAGGTACTTCTGGTTCAGTAATGGAATTAGCAGTAAATAATAACATAAAAGGAATAGATGGAGATTGTGGTGGTGTTTGCTCCTGCGCTACATGTCATGTACATGTTGAATCAGAATTTGTTGCAAAAACAGGGCAAGCAGAAGAACTAGAAAATGATATGTTAGAATTTGATGATTTAACAAACGAATACAGTCGTCTTTCTTGTCAGCTTCAAGTAAGTGAAGATTTAGATGGAGTTGTTTTTAAAGTTGCAAAATAAATTTTGATGTTAGATACAGCTAATCAAGTTTGTGTAGTTATTGGAGCAAGTCATGCAGGTGTTAATTTTGCTTTCAATTTAAGAAAAGAAGGTTGGCAAGGAGAAGTTATATTATTTGATTCAGATCCAAATATTCCATATCACAGACCTCCATTATCAAAATCTTACATCATCGATGGAGATTTAAATAGCAACCTTTTAAAACCGCTTGAAAGCTATAAAAAAGACAACATCACTTTAAAATTAGGGGTAAAAGTTTCTTCAATTAATAGAAATATCAGAACAATTTCTATTGAAAATAAAGGAACTCAAAAATATGATAAATTAGTAATAGCAACAGGTGCAAGACCATTTATTCCACCAATTTCTGGAATAGATTCTGCCGCCAATTTATTTCCTATGAGAACAGCTAATGATGCAATAGAAATAAAAAAAGCTATTGATTCATCAGAAAAAAAGCGAGTAATCATTATTGGTGGAGGTTATATTGGTCTTGAAACTGCAGCGTCATTAAAAAAGACAGGTGCATCAGTAACAGTTTTAGAGAGAGAAGAACGTATTTTAGCTAGAGTTACCGCTCCAGTTATGTCAGATTATTTTATGGAATTACATCAACAAAATGATGTTCAAATTCTTACAAATAACAATGTCTCTTTTATAAAAACTGAAAACGGTCTGAATACTGTTTTTTGTGATGATGAAACTTCTTTTGAAGCAGACATTGTCATTGTCGGTGTTGGTATTAGAGTAAATACTGAACTTGCTGATACTGTTGGTTTAGAAATTGAACAAGGAATTAAAGTCAATGAATTCTCACAAACAAATGACGAGAATATTTATGCTATTGGTGATTGTACTTTTCATTACAACCCACACTACAAAAGATATCTACGTTTAGAATCTGTTCAAAATGCGGTAGATCAAAGTAAAGTTGCAGCGGCATCAATTTGTGATAAAGACCTTATTTACGATACCATTCCTTGGTTTTGGTCAGACCAATATGATGTAAAACTACAAATGGTTGGTTTATCAAATGGGTATAATGATGTGATTGTTAGAAAAGAAGAAACGGAAAACACTAGTTTTTCTGTTTGGTATTTTAAAGATGATGCATTATTAGCTGTAGATGCAATAAACAATGGAAAAGCCTTTGTTTTAGGTACAAGATTTATCAAAGGAAAACAAAAAATTAATAAAACGAAGTTGGTTGATGTTTCAATACCAATGAAACCAACAACATTTTTATAAAAAATAAATTTATGAGTATACAATCTAAATCTGCAATTGCAAAAGGGGATGGTTCTTTTATTATTGACACGATAACAATCTCAGACCCAAAAGGGGATGAAATTATTGTAAAAATAAAAGCTGCTGGTTTATGTCATACAGACCATGATTCTTTAAATTGGGGTAAACCTATTATTTTAGGTCATGAAGGTGCAGGAATTATTGAAAAAATTGGTACAGAGGTTACTGATTTTAAAGTTGGAGACAAAGTAATTTTAAACTGGGCAACACCTTGTATGAAATGTTTTCAATGTCAAGAAGGGAATCAACATATTTGTGAAAATAATTCACCTGTAACTGCTGGTGGAAATGGTTATACACCAGGACATGCACATTTAGAAGGTTCTAAATGGAACAATCAACCTATTGAACGTTCTTTCAATATTGGTACCATTGCAGAATATGCTTTAGTAAAAGAATCTGCTTGTGTAAAATTAGAAAGTAAAATGCCAATGCCCTCTGCAAGTATTATAAGTTGTGGAGTAATGACTGGCTATGGTTCTGTTGTAAATTCGGCTGAACTAAAAGCAGGAAGTTCTGCTGTGGTTTTAGGAGCTGGTGGAGTTGGATTAAACGTAATTCAAGGTGCTAGAATATCTGGAGCAGCAAAAATAATTGCCATTGATATTAATGCTGAACGTTTAGAAATGGCAAAACAATTTGGAGCAACCCATACTATTCTAGCAAATAAAAATGATATTGGATTGATGAAAGCATCAGAAGAAGTAAAGAAATTAACAGAAGGAAGAGGTGCTGATTTTGCTTTTGAGTGTACTGCTATTCCTGCTTTAGGCGCTGCTCCTTTAGCGATGATCAGAAATGCTGGAACCGCTGTTCAAGTTAGTGGAATTGAAGAAACGATTAGTATTGACATGAACCTTTTTGAATGGGATAAAATTTACATCAATCCATTATACGGGAAATGTAGACCACAAATAGATTTTCCGAAATTGGTGAATTTATATGATAAAGGCGATTTATTATTAGACGAAATGATTACCAGAACATATCCTTTAGAAGAATTACAACAGGCTTTTGATGATATGTTAGCGGGTAAAAATGCAAAAGGTGTAATTGTATTTTAATATGAAAAGTAGCTTTAAAACCGTAGAACTTTCAGATTTAAACTTTGAATCTCAAGGATTAAGATTCTTAACCGTAAAAACGCCTAATTTAAAAGGAAGAGGAGACATTTGCCTATATGTTCCAGAAGTTGATAATTTTGATAACCTTCCTATTTACATCTTATTACATGGTGTTTATGGAAGTGCTTGGATTTGGGCAATGAAAGGTGGTGCGCATGTAACTACAGAAAAACTAATTAAAAATAACACGATTAAACCTGCGATTATTGCAATGCCTTCTGATGGACTTTGGGGAGATGGTTCTGCATATTTTTCTCATCATCAAAAACAATTTGATAATTGGATTGTAAATGATGTGATTACTGCAATAAAAGAAAATATTCCTGAAGCAAAAAACTCAACTTCTACTTGCATAGGTGGTTTGTCTATGGGCGGTTATGGTGCTTTATCTTTAGGCGGAAGATTTCCTGAAAAATTTAAAGCAATTTCTGGACATAGTTCTATTACAAAACTAGAACAAATGCAACTGTTTACAGATGATTCTTTAGACGAATATCTAAAGGAAAGTAAAACGTCAAATTTAATAGATATTTTAAAGAAAAATAAAACAAGCTTACCTCCTATTCGTTTTGATTGTGGTGTTAATGATTCTTTATTTGAAGCTAATAAATTACTTCATAAAGAACTTATAAAGGAAAATATCACCCATAATTTTGAAGAATTTAAAGGCGGACACGAATGGTCTTATTGGATAGAGCATTTAGAAAAAACATTACTTTTTTTTGATAAATTGGTTTAAAAAAATCTTACATATAAGATTAATTATTTTCAATAATAAATTGAACAGAAAACTCAACTCCTTCTGAATAAAAATATATTAATTTTATTAAAACAGAAATATAAAAATAGATAATCTAGAAAAAGCTTTTTAAAAAATGGGGTTAGAAATTGAAATGATATCTCTTTTAACAAGTACTCTTGATAAAGAACAAACGAAATTTTAAAAGTAAAAAAGCCATCATTTAATATTCAAATTATCTATTCTTTTTACTTAAAACTCTACAACTTTATCTAAAGCTTCATCAATATCTTGTTGCATAAAGTTAGACTGATACAAAATAGTAGTTGTAATTGAAGAATGTCTGTATAGCTTTTGAAGCATTTGAATTGTAATTTTATCACCTGAAATATTACCAAAACTATGACGTGCAATATGCATCGTTAGTTTTTTATCAATACCGGCTTTATCTGCTACCATTTTCAAGCGTCTATTAAAATTTCTTGTAGCAGTCTTTATTCTCGTTTTTAAATACCTGTCATCATCTAAATCAACACCCTCCAACTCTTTAAAAAGATATACAGTTTCCTCATTTTTCTCTAACTGGCTAAGAATACCCTTTACTTTTATTTGGTATTTTTAAAGAAACAAGTTTTTTATTTTTCCCCATTCTATAATGCAATCTATTATCTAAGAAATCTTTCCATTTCAAAAATAAAACATCACTAACCCTAATTCCGGCAAAATAAAAACTAAGTAACCAAGCATTTAAGGCATATTGTTGTGCCATAGTAAGATCTTTTATATTTTCTAAAATTTTAATTTCTTCAATAGTTAAACCTATCTTAACTGATTCCGGAAACCTTATTTGATACTTCCCTCTACCAAATGGATAACTTACATTTTTAATCGAAAAATCAGAAATAGCTATATTCAGAATTGTACGGATTGTAATCATATAATTTGCAATCGTTCTTTTAGCCAATTTCCTTTTAGTAGACAAATGATTCTCAAATCCCTTCATCAGCCGCAAATCAAAATCTCCTAAGCTAAATGTATCTTTTTTAATGAAATTTTTAAAAACTTGAAGGCGCTGTTTTTCTATATCTACCTGATGGAATTGTTTTCGTTTTTTTAATTGATTCAAATAATAGTTTGATATTAGAAAAAAGTCTTCGTTTTTTTTATTTAAAACTTTACTTTTTATTGCTGTTACCGACTGATAGTTAATTTCCATCTCAGCATCAATTAACTTTTTATTGACCTCAGACTTTTTATTCAAAATAAGTTGATTGATATACAAAAAATCTGGGTGTGATTTTTTAACAGCACAATTTTTATTATCCCAGTCAATTTGTTTTATATATTGACCGATATAAATAAAAGTAGCTTTTCTATCCTTTATAATCCTAAGCGCAATAGGATATAATTTTTGAGAATTTGCTTTTTTTCTTAAAACTGCTTTAATTGAAGACACCTTAATAAATTTATTAAGCTAAAGATACAAAATCTAGGTACAACATAGGTACAACATTTAATGATATTATATGTAATTATTCAATATCAAGCAAAATTAAAACACATATAACTAATTAACTATCAAGGTATTTAGTTTATTTTGACATCCTTTTTTTAAAATTCATAACCCGGAGGTCACGAGTTCAACTCTCGTTCTCGCTACAACAGAAAAGCGATTTAGTTCTACTAAATCGCTTTTTTTATGCCTTTTTCCTTCATTTAAGAGCCTTTACACTAAAAACAGCTGCTTTTTTACGCTATAACAACTTAGTTGCTTTTTCAATTATACCAATTTTTCACTATAAAAAGGCAAGTAATTCCTATTCTCCGCTCCCACTCTTTTTTTTACAGATGTATATTATCAACTTAAAAATAATAGACTTAATTAGAAAATATTTAAACCTAAATAAGTTTATTTTCTTTAACTCGTAATAGATTTAATTCGTTTTACCATTACTATAGAAAAGGAATTGGGTTAATAATAGATTCATTTGAATTAAAGGCTACAGAAAAAAAGTAAGATTTTAGACTGCGTAAAGCACCATAAAAATGAAACAGTTAAATAATTCTCATAAATTTAAACTTAAAGAGCTACCATCACTACTCAACAAAACGTATAAATCTTGGATGGCAGATGATCCTTTTAGACTAAGTGCTATTGTGGCCTATTATACAGTGTTAGCACTACCCGCTTTACTAGTAATCATAATTAATGTTGTGGGGTCTATTTGGGGAATTGAAATTGTTCAAGGGCAATTAACAGATGAGTTTACTTCTGCTTTAGGCAAAGATGCTGCAATTGCAATAGAACAAATCATTAGGGAAACACAAGACTCGGAAAAAAACCTTCTCTCTACAATAATTGGTATTGGTACGCTGCTATTTGGTGCTACAGGGGTTTTTTATCAACTTAAAATATCATTAAATGAAATTTGGAAAATTAAACCTAACCCTAAAGCTAGTATTTGGAAAATAATAACCGATCGTGCTGTGAGTTTTGCTTTTATTTTGGTCATAGGCTTTCTACTATTAGTTAGTTTTATTGTAACAGCGGCCATTAGTGCTTTAAATAGTTATATACGCGACGTATTGCCAGATATATTATTATATGTAGCCTATATATTAGATTTTGTTTTATCTGTAGGTATTATTTCTGTGTTGTTTGCACTAATGTTTAAATACTTGCCAGATGCCAAAATTAAATGGAAAACAGTATGGATTGGTGCCATATTAACAGCTATACTTTTTGTAATAGGTAAATTACTATTGGGAATTTATTTTGGTCAAGCAGACCCTGGCTCTACGTATGGTGCAGCTGGGAGTATCGTTCTAATTCTCTTGTGGGTATCTTACTCTTCGCTTATTCTTTTCTTTGGAGCGGAGTTCACCTATGTATATGCTAAGCGCTATGGTTCTGGTATAGAGCCAAAAGGTATTGCAATAAAAAAATAAACAAAATTTATCTTATAAGAGTTAATCTTTTGTTTGATACAACTAAAACATAGCGCAGTAAGTTTTCATTTTTGCAGCAATAATCATTCACCTTTTTAATTCACAACAATGAAGCATATTAGTCCAAATATTATAAGACAGATTTTTGTATTGCTACTCATAATTTTAATGGGTACGCTCATTTTTGAAGAAATGCTACCCTATTTTAGTGGTGTTTTAGGAGCAATTACCATTTATGTTATACTAAGAAAATCTATGAAGAAACTCGTAGAAAAAGGATGGTATCCTAACCTTGCCGCTATTTTTCTAATGATCTTATCTTTTTTATGTATAATGATTCCTTTAGTTGGCTTAGGCCTTATGATGGGAAGTAAAATACAGTATGCCGTAGACAACTCTCAAAAAGTTATTAATGCCAGTAAAGAGCAATTAGGGAAGGTAGAATCTTATTTTAATATAGACATAACATCAGAAATAAACACAAGCGCAATAACATCTTGGTTATCAGACCACCTTCAGAACTTTGCAGGAGGTACCTTTAATATGGTTATTTCGGTAACTCTTATGTACTTTCTTTTATTTTTTATGCTAACAAACAGAAAAAAACTAAGAGATTCGTTATTTGATTATATCCCAATTAGAGATGAAAATTTAAAAATAATCAGCACGGAAACCAGTGCAAATGTAAAAGCAAATGCGCTAGGAATTCCTTTGGTTGCCATAGGGCAAGGTATTGTTGGGTTAATAGGTTTTTTAATTTTTGGAATACCAGACCCATTCTTTTGGGCTGCTATTGTTACCGTAGGTTCTATGATTCCGTTTGTAGGTAGTGCATTGGGTACAGTGCCTGTATTTTTATTGGCATTATCCAACGGCGATAGTTTTCAGGCTTGGGGTATATTTATCTATGGTCTTGTTGCCATTGGAGCCACAGACAATGTATTTAGATTGTATATCTTAAAAAAAATAGACAATGTACACCCAATAATAACCTTAGTAGGTGTTTTGGTTGGTGTTCCGCTATTTGGTTTTATAGGATTAATCTTTGGCCCTTTATTAGTGAGTCTCTTTCTTATTGTTGTTCGCATTTACAAAAAACAATACGGTCAAGAATCTAAAGAAAGCAGCTAACCCACAAACAAGCTTTTACTCAAATTAGATCTTATAATTCTAAATCTATTTTTTAGGTTGATTTTTTTACTCTTTTTATTGATTGCATCAAAGATGAAATCAAACCAGTTAATCTTTACTACAAATCAGTTGTATTATTGAGTAAGTAAAAAAAGTATAACCTTCTGAGGCATCAGAATAAAAAAATATTAGTATGAAAATAGGAATAATAGGAAGCGGAAAAATTGGAGGAAATTTAGGTAAACACTGGGCAAAAGCAGGTCACGATGTTCTTTTTAGTTCTAGACACCCAGAGCAACTAGGAAGTCTTATTAAAGAAGCAGGTACAAATGCAAAAGCAGTTAGTATAACAGCTGCTTTTGAAGCTAAAGCAGATGTATACGTGTTAGCAATGCCTTTTAAAGCCATAGATAAAATAGCTGAACTCTATGCTGGTGAGTATGCCAACAGTGTTATTTTGGATGCAACAAACCCTTACCCAGAAAGAGATGGGGATATGGCACAAAACGTAAGAGATGCTAATTACAATGCGTCTGAATATACCGCTATGAAATTTAGCTCTGCTAAAACAGCAAAAGCTTTTAATACCATAAAAGCAGAACACTTAAGAGACCGTGCTTTTAGATCTCAAGACAAATTATCGGTGCCATTTGCAGCCCAAGACCAACAAAGCAAAACCGTTGTACAAAACTTAATAGAAGACATTGGATTTGATGCTGTATATATTGGCAACTTAAGCGACACAAAAATTATGGATCCAGAGCAAGAAATATACGGGGTTTCTACTTCTAAATCTGAGCTTCTAGATACTGTTAACGCACTAAAACAAAAATAAGCAGCTACAAATACTGCTTAAAAACAACTAATCATAAAAACACAAACACATGCAAATTATATACGAATACAATGATGTAACTGCTAGTAGTAGACTAGAAGCCATTGTTAATGAAAAATTAGACCATTTACATAAAAAATTCAACTTTATTCATCGTGCTGATGTATTCTTTAAAGTTCAAAACCGAACAGACGATAGGCAACAAATTTGCGATATACGCCTTAGTATGCCTGGACCAAGAGTATTTGCATCTACACACGCAGAAACATTTGAGTCTGCTATAGCTGAAACTGTTAGAGATTTAGACAATCAGTTACAAAAAACGAAAGATAAAATGGGAATAAGATAAACACATATTAAAATATGTAATATCTAAAACTCCAAAAATAGCAAGAGTATTTTGTTGCTAATAAAAACAGAAAACACTACTGCTATTTACGTATAACACTCTAAAAAAAATTGAAAATGAAAACTGAAGAAAAGATAAAAAATAAAAATACCAAAGCAACCTATAATTCTGATATAACGGAAGATGACATTAGCGCTTTAGGAGAAAAAGGATTGCGCGCAGATTCGGAAGACGATAGACTATTACTAGACCGAAAAGAGTCTATAGACTTTCAAGGAAAAGATTTAGATGTACCTGGCAGACACCAAAGCAACCTAAATACAAAGAAAAGTATAACAGATGAAGAAAACACCTTATTTGCGCAAGGCGGAGAAGATAATGAAAATTTAGAAGCACCAGAAAGAGCAAATACTAGCAAATAATAGTTGTAGAATAAAGGAGAACTTAAAAAAAGAATGAAAATGAGCGATATGAATAATGAAACTGAATTTAAGACAATTAATCCTGCTACAGAAGAAACTATAGCAAAATACACCTATATAAATAGTGATGAGGCTACTAAAAAAGTAGAAGACAGTCACAATGCATTTCTAGAATGGAAATTAACATCTTTAGAAGAGCGTGCTAAAATACTAAAGTCTATTGGTAAAACATTAGAAAAAAATAAAGACGCATATGCCCAACTTATGACACAAGAAATGGGAAAGTTACTAAGTCAAAGTTACCAAGAAATAGAACTTTGTATTGGTATCTGTAACTACACTGCCACAGAAGGCATTAAACATTTACAAGATGAAGAAAGACCTCTTTACGACGGTGGAAAAGGTACTATTCACTATTCACCTATAGGCGTTATATACGGAATTCAACCTTGGAATTTTCCGCTATACCAACCTATTCGTTACTCAATTGCCAACCTAATGGCAGGTAACGGAGTGTTGTTAAAACACGCAAAAAATGTTACAGGTTCGGCATTAAAATTAAAAGAAATTTACGAAGATGCAGGGTTACCTAAAGACCTGTTTCAAATACTCGTTATTAACCATGATGTTTCTGATGAAATAATTGCAAATGACCTCGTTAGAGGTATTACCTTAACAGGGAGTTCTGGAGCAGGGAAACACGTGGCTATAAAATCTGCTGAAGTGCTAAAGAAAACAGTTTTAGAATTGGGTAGTAATGATGCTTATATGGTTTTAGATGATGCAGATATAGATTTGGCTGCAAAAACTTGTGCAGAAGCAAGAATATATAATAACGGGCAAACTTGTGTTGCCGCAAAACGATTTATAGTTGTAGACAGTGTTTATGATCAGTTTAAGTCAAAATTTGTGCGCATTATGGAAAGTATGCAACTTGGAGACCCTACAAAAGACACTACAACTTTAGGACCAATAGCACGAAAAGATTTAAGAGAAGAATTGCATAACAAAGTGCAAAAAAGTATTGAAAAAGGAGCCAAAATATTATGCGGAGGAGAAATACCAAACACAAAAGGATATTACTACCCTTCTACCGTAATAGAAAATATTACTCCAGATCAGCCAGCATATAGCGAAGAACTTTTTGGACCTGTAGCCTCATTAATCAAGGCTAAAAACAATGACGACGCTATGCGTATTGCTAATGATAGTAAATTTGGTTTAGGTGGCGGAATCTTTAGTAAAGATGAAGACAAAGCAATATCCTTAGCTAAAAACTATTTTGATACGGGTATGATACATATTAACTCTTATGGCCTAGCCTACCCTAATATGCCTTTTGGCGGTGTAAAAAACTCGGGTTACGGAAGAGAACACGGCGGTTTTGGTATTCGCGAATTTGTTAATGTAAAATCTATAACACAGAAATAATTTGTACTGTAAAAATCATTGCAAAATAACTGTTAGTACTATACGCTGCATCATTCTATATGGTGCAGCGTATTTTTTTGCATCACTCTTTTTGATATGAGTTAATCAAGAAATTATATACGTTAAAGCTTGGTCTTAATATGCAGTAAATTTGAGTATGATATGAAATAAGCTGTATCTCTAAAAAAAAGCTTAGTAATTAATAAAGAGTATAAACGATGAGCAATTACACAGAAAGTATAGGAGAACAATTAAACAACTTATTAGAGAAAACATACGATGCTGAAAAAGGATACAAGAAAGCAGCGGAAAACACAGATCACACCACATTAAAACCTTATTTTAGTAGACGTAGTGAAGAACGTCATAATTTTGGTCTTGATTTAAAGACTGAAATTCTTCAATTTGGTGAAGCACCAGAAAAAGGAGGTAGCATTATGGGTAGCGCACACAGAGCTTGGATGGATACCAAAGCTTTCTTCTCTGGAGAAGATGCTGAAGCTATGTTAGAAGAATCTATTAGAGGTGAAAAAGCTGCTGTAAATGAGTATGAAGAAGTTTTAAAAGACCAATTACTACCACCAAGCACAGCTTCGCTTTTAAATAAACAAATGAATAGTATTAAGTCTGATTTAAAAACGATACAATTTTTAGAGGATATAAGTTAATCATAGCTCCATTAAAAAAAAAAGGATGCTGTGTACAGCATCCTTTTTTTTATACGTATCATCTAATAAAAATAGTTTCATCAAATTTTAAAGCAAATGAAGCCCTTAATTTTTATCTTATTATTCATGAGTGTACAAAACACAATAGCACAACATATTATACCAGAAATTATTGAGAAAGAAGCACGTATTGCCCTATCATACTATCCTCAACTAAAAGATACCCAAATAGAATTTAGATTTAAAAACAATATTAAAAAGTCCACAATGCAGGCACAACCTGTTTTTTGGAGCCTCATAAAATCTAGTAAGAAAAGAAAATATCTGATCTTATTAAGTAGAAAATTTAAGATATCTGGAAAAGAGTTTAAAACTACCGATGTAGCTAGTGATATACTAATTGGTTGGTTAGGTCATGAGCTTGGCCATATAACAGATTACCAAAATAGAAGTAGCCTAAACTTAGTATGGTTTGGTATTAAATACGCTCTTTCTGACAATTATATTAAAGAAGCAGAACGCGCTGCAGATTCGTATGCTGTAACATCGGGAATGGATAAGTACATTTTAAAAACAAAACGATTTATCTTAAACAATGCCGATATAGACGAATCTTACAAGGCGCGTATTAAAAAATATTATTTATCTCCCGATGAAATTATGGTTTTAGTAGAGGAACGAGAAGCCAAAGAGCAGTAACTAATTTTATATTTTTGATGCTACAAAAGTTTCCCACTCGGCAAATCTATCTTGTCCCATAACACGTTCCATTTTTACTTGTCCGCCTTTCTTTTTATTGGCTCCACTCCAATCATGAAACACAGAAGGTGACACCGTACTTACCTTTACTCCTTCCAAAGCTTTAGAACGCGCTACTTTATAATTTTTATTGGCTTCCTTCAGAAAATTATCTAAAGATTTAGCTAATTTTTCGGCACCTATTTTAGCTTCGGTTCCTAAATACCAACAATGGTAAAAATCATCATTAATACGATTGGCACATAGCGTATACTCCGGAATTTCAATATCAAATTCTTTTTCTAAGTACTGTACAGCATCGTTTAGTTTGTTTACAGACAATTGAGATCCAACAGTATTTAAAAAGAATTTTGTTCTTCCTGTAATTTTAATTTCTGCTCTTTTAACATCTGTAAACTCAATGGTATCACCAATAAGGTAACGCCACGCTCCTGCTACGGTACTAATAACCAAAACATAATCTTGGTTTAATTCTACCTCAGAAATTGATAACGAAGGTGCATTTTGTACCAAAGATCCATCTGACTTAATGTAATCCGGATTAAAAGGAACAAATTCAAAGTAAATTCCGTTATCAGTCACTAGTTTCATAGCATCTGTTTCTGGACGTTCTTGAAAAGCAATAAACCCTTCAGAAGCCAAATAGGTATCTATAACCGTTATTGGCTTACCTAAAAGAGCATTAAAACTCTTTTTGTAAGGACCAAAAGCGACACCCCCAGAAGTATATACTTGCAAGTTTGGCCAAATTTCATGGATATTATTTAAACCGTTATAATCAATAACTTTTTGCAACATTAACTCCATCCAAGAAGGAATACCACTTAGCGCACCTATGTCCCAATCTGCAGCTTTTTCTGCAATTCGTTGTATGCGTAAATCCCAATCGTCTATTTTGGCAATTTCTTTTCCTGGTTTGTAATAGTTTTCAAACCAAAACGGAATATTACTTGCGCTAATACCACTAATTTCTCCCTCTAAAGCATTATTATAGACTTCTAAATCTGTAGAACTCCCAAGCATCATAATTTCTTTTTCAAAAAAATCTGCAGGTAAATCAAAATTCCTAAGAGCTAAAACTTGCTGTATTCCAGCCCTACGTATAGCGTTTACCATAGCATCTGTAACCGGAATACGTTTATTGGTTTTACCTGTAGTACCAGAGCTTAATGCAAAATAATCTGGATTCCCAGGCCACGTAATGTCCTTTTCTCCTTCTTGTACATCTTGCCACCAATTGGCAGTAATTTGGTTGTAATCTGAAAAAGGAACTTTATCTCGATATTCTTGCTCTAGATTATCTGACTCTAAAACATCTTTAAATTGATATTTCTTTCCAAATTTGGTCTCTTTAGCCGTTTCAAGAAGATTTATTAACACAGCACGCTGCTCTTCAGCTGCATTATATTCTGATGAAATAATATCTGTAGCGTGTATAATTCCTTTTATTATGTTCCCTATTATTGCCATTTTATATATGTGTTTGTGTGTTTTCTATTTTTCTGATTCACAATTTTCATCGATACCTAGATAGGTCTAAAAAATTAGAACCTTAGAATGTCAAAATTCTATAAAATCTACTCAATTCTTTAACGCTATCAAAAGAATTGTTAATTCTAAACAAAGAATAGGGATAAAAAACAGAAATAAATTTTTCATCAATATAAAACAAAATCAACTACATTCTTAATCCACATATAATCAACTAACTACAAAAAATTAACTATAAATAAATTATGTACTATTTTTTTAGCTACAATTAGTTGCAATTATTGTTTACATTTGTAGCATTATGATTTTTATCGCAACTAACATTCGTCATTTAAGAAGCTTAAAAGGCGCTACACAAGAGGCTTTGGCTAAAGATTTACAAATTACCAGAGCACGTATTAGTTCTTATGAAGAAGGCCGTTCTGCCCCAACCATAGAAACGCTTATACAATTGGCAGACTATTTTAGACTACCTATAGACATTCTTGTACGTAACGATTTAAGTAAGGCTGCAGATGCATCTTTTATAGAAATAGGAAACCAACGTGTTCTTTTTCCCATAACGGTAGACGCAGATAATGAAAACCTAATAGAAGTTGTACCGGTTGCCGCTTCGGCTGGGTATTTAGCGGGTTATGACGATCCTGAATATATAGAACAACTAGCAAAAATTAAATTACCTTTTTTACCAACAGGTAAACACAGAGCTTTTCCTATAAAAGGAGATTCTATGTTACCTATGAAAAGTGGCGCTTTTGTTATTGGTAAGTTTATAGAAGACAGAAGAGATATTACGAGTGGCAAAACCTATGTTTTAGTTACGCTAAACGATGGTATGGTCTACAAAAGAGTATACAACCAAATTGAAGAAAAAAACAATCTAAAACTAGTTTCTGATAATGCAGATTACCAACCATACGAGGTTTCTATAGATGAAGTTTTAGAAATCTGGGAATTCACCTGCAGTATTAATACCCAAGAATACACAGAAGAAGAATTAAAAATAAGTAGCATTATTACAATGTTTAACACGCTTGGCGTAGAATTAAAAGCACTAGAAAAGTCTTTATCATGATGTACACTATTATTGATGTAGAAACTACAGGACAAACCAATAGAATTACAGAAATTTCTATTTTTAAATTTAACGGCGAAAAGGTTGTAGAAGAATTTACTTCTTTAGTAAACCCAGAATCTGTAATACCCTATTATATTACTACTCTTACGGGCATAGATAATGCTATGGTAGCCAATGCACCAACTTGGGCAGAGATTGCAGATCAGGTCTTAGAAATTACGGAAGACACCATATTTGTAGCACACAATGTAAACTTTGATTATAATGTTATACGTAATGAGTTTAAGGCTATAGACAAAGATTTTAGACGTAAAAAACTATGTACTATTCGTTTATCTCGTAAGCTATTACCTGGTCACAAATCGTACAGTTTAGGTAAACTTTGCTCTAAGCTAAATATTACAATAGAGGGCAGACACAGAGCTAGAGGAGATGCAGAAGCTACTGTTACTCTTTTTAAAATTTTACAAGCGCAAGAAGATGCCGAGACTGTTTTTGAAAGTTTTCTAAAAAAAACATCTAAAGAAGGTGCACTACCCTCTCACCTACCTACCGAGGTTTTTAATAAAATTCCTAATACACCTGGCGTGTATTATTTTAAAGACAAAAAAGGAAAAATTATATACATTGGTAAAGCTCTAGATTTAAAAAAACGAGTGCTTTCTCATTTCTATAGCAAAACCCAAAAGTCTTTAGATATGTGTAGAGAAACTGCAGATATTGATTTTGAACTTTCTGGCAGCGAACTTGTGGCATTGCTTATGGAAGATGCTGCTATAAAACAACATTATCCAGAGTACAACCAACTTGCGAAAAGAAACCTTAAAACCTATGCGGTTTTTAGTTATGTAGATCGAAAAGGTATTTTACATTTAGCCTACAATACTTTAAAATCTACACCAAATCCACTAAAAATATTTTCTAATGTTCGCCAATGTATTGGGTACATAGAGGAGTTGTGCTTTTTATTTAATTTATGTCCTAAATACTGTCATTTACAAGACGGCACTAATGCTTGTAATCATCATAAAATTAGTTCTTGTAATGGTATTTGTAGAGATCAAGAAACTGTAGAAGCTTATAATTTACGTGTTTCACAGGCAATACAGCATATTAAAGACGTTGCTGAGCTAACTGTTTTAAAAGAAGAAGGTCGTTCGCCAGAGGAAGATGCCTTTATACTCTTAAAAAATGGAACGTACCAAGGTTATGGTTTTATAGCAAAATCAGAGATTATAGAGCGCAATGAAGATTTAGAGAATTTTCTTGTTCCTCAAAAAGATAATTTAGACATTCAGAAAATACTGCGTAGTGTAAAAAAGAAAAAAGTAGTAACTGCTTAATTATTGCCATCTACGTACACCCAATGACCATCTTCTATACAGAAGTTAGATTTTTCGTGCAATATAATAACCTGATTATCTTCCATAAAAAAAGCTTTAAACTCTACAACACCCGTAGTATCTTCTTTTAAACCATCTATGGTATCTACAATTGCTAATTTAACCCAGTGCACAGAATTAGTCCAATCTTCTATTCCCTTCTTTTCTCTTTTAGAGGGCCTTGTTTTACTATAATGACTTTTTTGCAAATAATCTATATCTGCTAATACAAAAGCACTGTATCTAGAGCGCATTAGCTCTTCTGCCGTCTCTACAGTTCTAATATCTGTGTGTGCTTTTTGGCAGCAATTTTTATAAAGCTGCGTTGGATTACAAGGACATTGCATACGCTAATTAATTATTGTAATTCATTGATTTAAAGATTATAAAACTAATAAATAGTTTTTAAATATTTATACTATATGTAACTTATTTTAACAGAAAAGCAAACTTAACAAATAGAATAACATCCCTTGATGTCGTATTTATCTAAATTTAAAATGTAGTTCATCGAAAATAAATAAACAAAAAAAACATTTCTGATGAACAACAGCTCATAGTTTCAATAAAATAGTTATTTTTAGAAGATTGTATTCCCCCTACAAAAGAATAATTTATCTTATAATAAAAATTAAAATGCACAAGGCAATTAAAGATAATCCTAAAATAAAACATACACTTGACCGCATTAATAATGCAGCAAGAATAGGGTTATGGGAATTAGATATAAAAACTGAAACTTACATTATAGATAATATTACTTGTGATATTATTGGCGTACCCCATGACTTTTTATTAAGTCACCAAGAAAGTTATAATTTTTTTCAGCGAAAGTCCGATGCAGAAGAATTGGGTAAATTAATGACCAACCTTATAACTAATGGGGTTAGTTTTGATGTAGAGCTAGAATTATGCACTACAAATAAAAATGTAATTGTTGTCCGTAAAATTGGCTTAGCAGATATAGAAAATGGAGTTGTAAAAAAGGTTTATGGAATTTTTCAGGATGTTACAAGTAAAAGAAATACTGAAAGAGCACTACAAAGCACTAATTCTGAACTTTACTCTATAATTAACTCTAGTGCAGTAGCTATTGTTTCTGTAGACAAACAAAGTAATGTTAGACAATTTAATTCTGGTGCAGAAGAATTGTTAGGGTATACAGCTGAAGAAGTTATTAACAAAATGGTCCCTACTTCAATCTTACTACAAAATGAGCTTAAAGCAGTAAGCAAAGAATTTGCCGCAAAGTATAATAAGAAGGGGATCAAGAATTATAATCCATTCTACGAACTATCGTTGCAAAATATTAAAGATACTAGAGAATGGACTTTTCGTAAAAAAAACGGAGATCTTTTTCCTGTAGAATTATCTTTAACTCCTATTAAAAATGATTTAGATGAGTATTTAGGTGTTTTGGGAATTTTTTATGACATAACAGACCGTAAAAAAGCTGAAAACGAACTTATAAAAAAGAACCAACTCTTAAACTACGCAGAGCAAATTACTATGATGGGTAATTGGAGCTGGAATATGATTACCAATGATATTTCTTGGTCTACAAATATGTATAGTATTTTTGGTAGAGATCCTATATTACATCCCAAAATACCATTTGAAACATACTTTAATCACATTCATCCTGAAGATAGAGGAAATGTTTCTAATTTTATAGAAAATACGGTAAAAGAAAATAATTTTACAGATGTATTACACCGCATTGTTTTAGAAGATAAAACCGTAAAAACAGTTCATTTACTAGGAGAGTTAATAGTAAACGAATTAGGAGAACCAATTGAAATGATGGGGACCTGCCAAGATGTAACACAGTTACGAATGGCAGAAATAAAATTTAGAGGTCTATTGGAGTCAGCTCCTGATGCTATGCTAATTATAGATGAAAATGGAATAATACAAATAAGTAATAAAGAGGCAGAAAAATTATTTGGTTACCCGTCTATAGAATTACATCACAAACCTATAGAACTTCTTATCCCAGATAAGTTTATGCACAAGTACGAAACCAGTAATAATAATTTTTATACAAGTGCTAAAACAAATAAAGTTGAATGTAGTGAGGAGTATTTTGCAGTTAACAACCGAAAAGAAAAAATTCCTATTCAGATAAATTTATCTCCTTTAGAAACCGAGGAAGGTTTATTAATTTCTGTTGCAATTAGAGATATAACAGAACAAAAACAAGCCGAATATAAAATTTTAAAATCTAAAGAAAGGTTAGAAGTATTAACTGATAATTTACTTAATAAAAATAGACAATTAGCGGACTTTGCACATATAACATCTCATAATTTACGCGCACCAGTAAGTAACCTTAACTCCCTTTTAGGCTTTTACAATACCTCTGAGGATGAAGAAGATAAAGCTATTTTATTTGAGAAGTTTGAGATCGTTGTTGGTCATTTAACAGAAACATTAGACACACTTGTTGAAGCTTTAAAAACATCTAATGGAGCACCAACAGAATTAAAAAAATTAAAGTTTGAAGACGCTTTACTTAAAACAACAGAAATACTAACTGGAGAAATACGCGAAACTGGAGCAATAATAAAAAGCGATTTTTCTAAAGTACCAACAATCTTGTACAGCAAGGTATATCTAGAGAGCATATTTTTAAACTTAGTTAGCAATGCTTTAAAATATAGATCACCAGATCGTATACCAGAAATAACATTAAAATCCTTTCTTGTAAAAAACAGAGTTACCTTAACCATAGCTGATAATGGTCTTGGAATAGATCTAGAAAGACACGGACATAAATTATTTGGTCTAAACAAAGTTTTTCATAGACATCCGCAAGCAAAAGGTATTGGTTTGTTTATGACCAAAGTACAAATCGAATCATTAGGTGGTATTATCACTGCAGAAAGTACAGTAAACAAAGGAACCACATTCATCTTAACACTAAACTAAACATTATGAAAAACCATTTTAACGTATGTATTATTGATGATGATGACATTTATCAATTTACAATAGTAAAAACAATTAAAGCACTGGATTTAGCAAAAAAAATAATGGTTTTTTCTGACGGAGAACAAGCCTTAAATTTTATGCTAGAGAATCTAAAAAACAATTTTGATTTACCAGATGTTATTTTCTTAGATAACAATATGCCCATTATGGATGGGTTTCAGTTTATGGAAGAATACACAAAGGTAAAACCACAAATTGACAAAAAAATAACGGTCTATATGGTTTCTTCTTCTGTAGATCCTGTAGATATAGAACGTGCTAACAGTGTAGCCGAAATTAACGGTTACATTATAAAGCCTATTAAACCCGGACAATTAAAAACTATTATTGAAAGTTTAGAGGTTTAATAAAACAATAAAAGACCGTATATATACGGTCTTTTATTGTTTTATCAACTGTATTTTATAGTGTCTTTAAACACGCTAAAACATTGGTTTCTATACGGCTTTGTATATTGGTAACATCTGCTTTTACAAAAGTTTCTCCTGTTATGTTTTCGTATAATTCTATATACCTTTCAGATACAGTTGCAATATATTCATCTGACATTACAGGTACTGTTTGTCCTTCTAAACCTTGAAAATTATTGCTAATTAACCATTGGCGTACAAATTCCTTAGAAAGCTGTTTTTGTGCTTCTCCTTTTTCTTGACGCTCCGCATAGCCGTCTGTATAAAAATAACGAGAAGAATCTGGTGTATGTATCTCATCAATTAATACAATTTTACCATCCTTAGTTTTTCCAAACTCATATTTAGTATCTACTAAAATTAATCCTCTTTTAGCCGCTATTTCTGTACCTCTGTTAAATAAAGCATAGGTGTATGCCTCTAGTTGCTTGTAATCTTCTTCAGAAACTATTCCACGTTTTATAATATCTTCTCTAGAGATATCTTCATCATGATCTCCCATTTCTGCTTTAGTTGCAGGTGTAATTATGGGTGTTGGGAATTTATCGTTCTCTTTTAAACCTTCTGCCATTGCTACACCACAAAGTATTCTTTTGCCTGCCTTGTATTCTCTAGCTGCATGGCCAGACATGTAACCGCGAATAACCATCTCTACCTTAAAAGGTTCGCAAGCATGACCAATAGCAACATTAGCATCTGGTGTTGCTAATAACCAATTTGGAACTATATCCGCAGTTTCGTTCATCATTTTAGTGGCAATCTGGTTTAGTATTTGCCCCTTGTATGGTATTCCTTTTGGCATAACCACATCAAAAGCAGAAAGCCTATCTGTTGCTACCATTACCATAATATCATCCTCTAAACGATATACTTCTCTAACTTTTCCTTTGTAAACGTTAACCTGCTTAGGAAACTTAAAATTGGTATCTGTAATTGTATTCATTAGTATGTGTTAATTTTGATGCTCTATATTTTTATATGCTTCTATTACTTTTTTAACCAATTTGTGTCTCACGACATCCTTATCGTCTAGATAAATAATTTTTATTCCCTCTACATTAGACAAAACTAGCAAAGCTTCTTTTAATCCCGAAATTATTCTACGTGGTAAATCTATTTGTCCTGGATCTCCTGTTAATAAAAACTTTGCATTTTTACCCATACGTGTTAAAAACATCTTCATTTGGGCGTGCGTTGTATTTTGTGCTTCATCTAAAATAACAAAAGCATTGTCTAAAGTTCTACCGCGCATAAAAGCCATTGGTGCAATTTGTATGGTACCATTTTCTATGTAATGCGCTAATTTCTCTGCAGGAATCATATCTCGTAAAGCATCATATAAAGGTTGCATATACGGATCTAGTTTTTCTTTTAAATCGCCCGGTAAAAAACCTAAGTTCTCTCCAGCCTCTACAGCAGGTCTTGTTAAAATAATACGTCTTACTTGTTTTTCTTTTAACGCCTTAACTGCCAAAGCCACACCTACATACGTTTTTCCCGTACCTGCAGGACCAATAGCAAAAACCATATCGCTTGTTCTAGCTGCTTCTACTAATTTGCGTTGGTTCGCAGTTTGTGCTTTTATAAGTCTACCACTTACGCCATGTAGTAAAACATCGCCACTACTTTGTGTTGTAGCATAGTCTTCTTTGCTTTCGCTAGTAAAAATTCTTTCTATAACATTTTCGTCTATTTTGTTGTACTTGGCAAAATGTGTCATAAGCATCGCTAAACGCTTATCAAATTCTTCTAAATGCTCATCATCTCCGTAAGCTTTAATTTTGCTACCACGTGCAACAATCTTCAGTTTTGGAAAGTATTTTTTCAGTAAATCTATATGCGCATTTTGATGCCCAAAAAATTCTCTAGGACTTATTTCTGTGAGTTCAATTATGATTTCGTTCAAATGAAAAAATGTATTAAAAGGTTAGGACGTAAATATAAATTTCAGTTGGCTATTTTTTTATGTAATTTTGTATAACAAATTTAATCAAAATCACTGCACCACGGTAAAAAACATATCAACAGTCATAAATGACAATACTAACACTAACTACTGATTTTGGATACAAAGACCATTTTGTTGGCGCATTAAAAGGTGCAATTTTTAGCGAATTGGAAAACGCTACTATTGTAGACGTCTCACATAGTATAAATCCTTTTAATATTCAGGAATGTGCCTACATTCTTAAAAACTCTTATAAAACCTTTCCTAAAGGCACTATACACATTGTGGGGGTAGATGCTGAATTAACCAAAGAAAATGAGCATATTATAACGTATGTAGACGGACACTATTTTATAAGTGCTAACAATGGTGTTGTTTGTTTAATAACTTCTGAAATTAAACCAGACAACATTGTTTCTATTAACATACCAGATACAAAAGACGGGCCATTCCCAACGTACGATGTATTTGTAAAAGCTGCTTGTCATTTAGTTAGAGGCGGAAAAATGGAAGTTGTTGGCAAACCTTTTAAAGATTTAAATACATTTAAAGATTTTGTACCGCAGCTAGTAGATGGTGGTAATACCATTATAGGAAACATTGTTTACATAGACAATTACGGTAATGTTGTAAGTAACATCCAAAAAAACTTATTTGATGCTTATAGAAATGGTAGGGATTATGAAGTACGAGTGCGTGGTAAAGTCTTAAAACAGATATTTAATAAATACAGTGATATTATTAATTATGAAATTGATGAAAATTACCGCAAGGGTCCTGGAGATTTATTAGCCTTATTTAACTCGTCCTTGTTTTTAGAATTGGCTATTTACAAAAGTAATTTAACTACAGTTGGTGGCGCATCTACCCTATTGGGGTTAGATTATAGAGACACCGTAACCATTAATTTTTTATAAATGATAGTACGCATTGTAAAATTGACGTTTAAAACTGAAAATATTGTTAGCTTTGAAAACATATTTAACGAGTCTAAACATTTTATCAGAAATTTTGAAGGCTGTAATTTCCTAGAGTTGTACCAAGACAAAAACAATCCTGCTATATTTTTCACATATAGTTATTGGGATAGTGAGACTGCCCTAGATAGTTACAGACACTCAGATTTATTTACAAGTGTTTGGGCAAAAACCAAAGTATTGTTTGCAGCTAAGCCAGAGGCTTGGACTGTAAATAAAAATGAAACCTTAAATTAACTAGATGTACGCCATTTACAAACGAGAAATACAATCGTTTTTTACGTCCCCTATTGGCTATATGGTCATAGGCTTATTTTTAATATTTAGCGGCCTGTTTTTATGGGTCTTTAAAGGAGAGTATAATATTTTTGATTACGGTTTTGCAGACCTTAGCAGTTTCTTTTTTCTAGTGCCTTGGGTATTTTTGTTTTTAATACCCGCTATTACAATGAAGAGTTTTTCTGAAGAACGCAAAACAGGAACCTTAGAACTCCTTTTTATAAAGCCAATATCTTTATGGCAAACCGTTTTTGGTAAGTTTTTAGGAACTTTAACTTTAGTGGTTATAGCTATAATACCAACCTTTTTATATGTCTATACCATATCAGAACTAGGTACAACGGTTGGTAACTTAGATATGGGCGTAGTTTTTGGCTCTTATTTTGGTTTACTATTTTTAATGTCTAGTTATACGGCTATTGGTATATTTGCCTCGACCCTATCACAAAACCAAATTGTTGCCTTTTTACTGGCTCTTATACTTTGCTTTGTCTGTTTTTACGGTTTTCAAGGAATTAGCACTTTATTTACCGAGGGCAGCACTGCTGTAGCTATAGCTTCTTTAGGAATGAAAGCGCATTTTGAAAGTATTGCACGCGGTGTTATAGATACAAGAGATTTAGTCTATTTTATTACATTAACTGTCTTTTTCTTGTTTTTAACTGTGGTACAACTTAAAAACTTAAACCGATAATGAAAAAGACACTCACCTCCGTAGCTATTGGTTTTATAGCCTTAGTACTCCTTAACATAGTATCTAGCTTTATATATACAAGAATAGATGTTACCGAAGATAGTAGGTACACCTTATCTACTGCTGCGTTACAAACGGTACAAGAATTTAGTAATCCTGTTATAATTGATGTTCTTTTAGAGGGCGAATTACCAGCAGAATTTGTAAAATTAAAATTTGAAACCAAACAGATACTAGAAGAATTTGCTGCAGAAAACAATAATATAAAATTTAACTTTATAAATCCTTTAGAAACTACAGGCTCATCTGATAATGCCATTTTAGAAATGCAGAAGTTAGGCTTAACACCTGCTAATGTAACTGTAGAAGAAAACGGAAAAGTATCTCAGGAGTTTGTTTTTCCTTGGGCAATGGTTAACTATAATGATAAAACCGTTAAAGTTGCTTTGCTTAAAAACAAATTAGGATCTACAGCAGAAGATCGTGTTACCAACTCCATACAGCATTTAGAATATTCTTTTGCAGATGCTTTTACAAAGCTGAACATTAAAGAAAAAAAGAGAATTGCAGTTTTAAAAGGTAATGGCGAATTACAAGATATTAACTTAGCAGATTATTTATCTACGATAAGAGAGTATTATAATATTGGAGCATTTACGTTAGATTCTGTAGCTACCAATCCTCAAAAAACATTAAAAGAATTACAGAAATACGACCTAGCCCTTATTGCCAAGCCAACAGAAGCTTTTACAGATAAAGAAAAGTATGTTTTAGACCAGTTTATGGTACAGGGCGGAAAATCTATGTGGCTTATAGATAACGTTAGTATGGAACTAGACAGCTTGTATAATGAAGAGGGCAAATCTTTAGCGTATCCAAGAGATTTAAACTTAAAAGACTTTTTCTTTAAATATGGTTTACGTGTAAACCCGGTATTGGTAAAAGACATCTATGCTACACAAATTGTACTGGCGAATGGAGATGGTAATAACTCGCAATACAATCCAGTTCCCTGGCCATTTAATCCTATGGTTTTCTCTAGAAACGATCATCCTATTAATAACAATTTAGAAGCTTTGCGCTTTCAGTTTGCAAACACAATAGACCTTTTAGATAATAACGATTTAAAAAAGACAATTTTATACTATAGTTCACCTTTGTCTGCTGTAGTTGGCACACCTAATATTATTAGTTTAGAAAGCACTACAAAGAGTCCTAATAAAGAAGAATACAATAATGGTAATAAACCTTTAGTGGTTCTTGTAGAGGGTAATTTTAAATCGGTTTTTACCAATCGTGTTAAGCCTTTTAAAATAGAAAACAACAAAGAAGTTGGTGGTCCAAATAAAATGTTGGTTATTGCAGATGGTGATGTTATTAAGAATCAAGTGAGCAAAGGAAAGCCTTTAGAACTTGGTTATGACAAATGGACAAACAATGCTTACGGGAACAAAGAATTTATGGTGAACAGCCTAAATTACCTGCTAGATGATAGTGGACTTATAAACATCCGTACTAAAAAAGTAGCTGTACCATTCCTTGATAAAGAAAAAATAGCGACGCAAAAAACAAAGTGGCAACTTATAAACATAGCATTACCAGTGGTTTTAACGCTGCTTTTTGGTTTTATATTTAATTATTATAGAAAACAGAAATACGGTAAATAAGTGTTAATAAGTTTGTTTTCGTTAAAAGCACAATTAAAATATCTTTGTTTCAAGGATTTTTTAAGATTTTTAAGAAGAACTTAAGGCATTTGAGAGCCTAACCATAAATGAAGAAAATTATATAGCTGATGAAATTTATAGTATCTAGTACTTATTTGTTAAAGCAATTACAAGTTTTAGGTGGTGTTATTAATAATAGTAACACATTACCAATTTTAGATAATTTTTTGTTTGAATTAAAGCAAAACAGTCTTACTGTTTCTGCCTCTGATTTAGAAACTACAATGAGTTCTGTTTTAGAAGTAGATTCTGATAATGAGGGTACAATTGCTTTACCAGCAAAACTATTATTAGAAACCCTTAAAACGTTTCCAGAGCAACCATTAACGTTTGTTGTAGAAGAAAATAATACGGTAGAAATTAGTTCTAACCACGGTAAGTATGCTTTGGCATATGTAGACGGTGCAGAATTCCCTAACGCTGTAGAATTATCTAACCCTAGTACAACAACTATTTTAGGTGATATTTTAGCTACTGCTATTAACAAAACTATTTTTGCAGCTGGTAATGACGATTTAAGACCTGTAATGAGTGGTGTATTTTTTCAGTTTTCTCCAGAGAACTTAACGTTTGTTGCTACAGATGCACACAAACTTGTAAAATACCAACGTACAGATGTTACAGCTAGTCAGGTAGCAGAATTTATTATGCCTAAAAAACCGTTAACATTGTTAAAAGGTATACTTGGTGGTAGTGAAAACGATGTTACTATAGAGTACAATGAAAGCAACGCTAAATTTACTTTTAACAACACAGAGTTAATCTGTAGGTTAATTGACGGTAAATACCCTAACTATGAAGCTGTAATCCCAAAAGAGAATCCTAATGTACTTAGCATCTCTAGAACTCAGCTTTTAAGTTCTGTTAGACGTGTTTCTATTTTCTCTAACAAAACTACACACCAAATACGTTTAAAGGTTGCTGGTGCAGAACTAAATATTTCTGCTGAAGATATAGATTACAGCAATAAAGCAGAAGAACGTTTAACGTGTTCTTACCAAGGAGACGATATGCAAATAGGGTTTAACTCTCGTTTTTTAGTAGAAATGCTAGGGAATTTAAATTCTGATGATGTTTCATTAGAAATGAGTTTACCAAACAGAGCAGGTATTTTAACACCTATTGATGGTGTAGATGAAGGCGAGCATGTAACAATGCTTGTTATGCCAGTTATGCTTAACAACGGATAAACGAAAATACCCAATATAAAAAACCAAAAAAGAGGACATTATGTCCTCTTTTTTTATTCCCTAAAATTAAAACTAAACTATTGCTTACGCTCTAATTTATTAAGCTTTACTTTTTCTTTTACCAATTTAAGTTTAGATTTTGCTATAGAAGATTTTAGCTTTTCTATAGCTACAGGAGATAATTTACCCGCTGCCGAATCTTGAGATAACTTGTTCTCTTGCTTCGCTATTTTTCTTTCTACTTTAGAAATGTTTTTATTTTGCTTTGCAATAGAACTCTTAAGTTTAGCTGCTTTTTTAGCCTCTTTTTCTTTGTTCTTAATCTCTTTAGTTTCTTTCTTCGCTTTTTTATCAGCTGCCTTCTGCTCTTTTTCTGCTTGTTTCGCAGCTTTCTCTGCTAATTTAGCTGCTTCTTCAGCTTTTGCTGCTGCCGCTATTTTTGCCGCCTCTTCTGCTTTTAGAGTCTCTTCAGTAGTTTCTGTAGTTTCTGTTTTCTCTACTTTCTCTGTTTTTTCTTCTTGTGCTACTAAACTTGTTGCACTAAAAGCTACTAGCATTACTGCCATTACAATTTTCTTCATAATTTATATTATAGTTAATGTGTGTGCTGCAAAATTAGACTATAAATCTGATATAAAAACAAAAAAAATCTACCTCCAAATAAAATGTAGAGGTAGATTATATAATCTATTTATTTCTAATATGTTATGATATAAAAGAGATCGTCATAAACTTACTAGGTGCTTCGCCATTTGCTGCTCTTACGGCATTTACTATGGGCATTACAAACCCAATTATACCTACAAATAAGAATCCTAACAGCCCTAAGCCAAATAGTAATATGCCTGGAACACTAAGTACAATGTATAATAGTAAGCTCAGCTGAAAGTTAACTATAGACTTTCCGTGCTCGTTCATACCTTTTACAGTGTCCTTTGTTGTTAACCAAAGTACCAACGGAACTATAAAGCCCCCTACTCCTGTGCAATAATGTAACAATTGTGTTAAATGTGTAATAGCTAGTAAGCCGTTATCAGATCTAGTTGTTGTTTTGTGTTGATTGATGATTTCCATTTTGATTGATTTTGATGTTATACTATATCAGTAGCATAATTGTTTAAAATGTTACATTAAAACTCAAAATTTTATTTTAACCACAAAATATTCATCGATCTAAAAACAAAAAAACGCCTGTATTTGTTACAATACAGACGCTTAAATAACTTATTATGTTTCTTTATAATTAGTGCTTAGGAACAGCTCTATTCATTTCTAACATATCTACATTAGTAGCTTCTACACCTAAAAAGTGCTTGCTAAAATAATCTGCTTTTAACCAAAAGAAATATTCCGTCATACTACCAAAACCGTGTCTTTGACCAGGCATCATCATAAAATCGAATCTCTTATTTGCTTTAATTAATGCATTTGCCATTCTAATAGTAGCTCCAGGGTGTACATTATTATCTACATCGCCCGTTACCAACATTAATTTTCCTTTTAAGTTTGCTGCTAAAGTCTGGTTCTTATCAATATCATACTTATAACTAATAACACCATCTGCATCTTTAACTTCTTCTACTCCGTGGTGCGTTTCACTCCACCAACTGTTGTAGATAGAATTATCATGGTTACCAGCAGAAGAAACTGCTACTTTAAAAAAGTCTGGATATACAAGCATTGCTGCAGTAGACATAAATCCGCCTCCAGAGTGACCAAAGATTCCTACTTTAGAAATATCTATATAAGAATGCTGATCTGCCAATTGCTCTGCAACATACTTTTTATCTGCTAAACCATAATCTCTTAAGTTACCATACCCGTAATTGTGGTACCATTTAGACCTGTCTGGATGGCCACCTCTGTTACCCAAGGTTACAACTACAAAACCAACTTGTGCCAACCTATCTAACCTGTTCATAGAAACAGAAAAAGATTTGTTTACAGCCTCTGTTTGCGGTCCAGGGTATACATACTCTAAAAGTGGGTAACTCTTAGTTTCATCAAAATTAAAAGGCTTGTACATTACACCATAAAGATCTGTAATACCATCATCTGCCTTAACTTTAAAAGGTTCTGGGAATTTGTAACCCGTTGCCATAAGCGCAGATAAATCTGCTTCTTCTAATTTTAAAACAACCCTGCCATTATTAGATCTAAGTTGAGATTTAGGAACTGTATTTACTCTAGAGTAGTTGCTAACAAAAAAACTGTTAGAATCTGCCATACTCGTGCTAGTGGTAAAATCTCCTTTATTAAGATTTTTTAAACCGGTACCATTTAAATTAATTTTAAAAAGGTGCTCAAAATAAGGATCCTGATCTGGTGTTACACCATTTGCTGTAAAATAAAGTGTTCGCTCTTTTTCATTTACACCAACAAAACTATTAGAATGATAGCTACCGCTTGTAATTTGGTTTTTAAGATTCCCATCTGCATCATACAAATAAAAATGTGCCCAACCATCTCTCTCTGACCATTGAATAATTTCTTGTTCGTTATTAAACAAAACAATGTCTTTAGCCTCTACATAGGTATTAAGTTCTTCTGTAATCAGGGTTTTAACCTCGCCTGTATTAATATCTGCAACATTAACAGCTACTTTTTTACGATCTCTGCTTGTGCTACTAAAGTATATTTTACCTTTTTTAGAAAGTAGTAATGCTGGCTGAAAATCATCACGATTATTCATTTTTTTAGTTGGTGCACTGTATACGCTTATACTTTGTTGTACGGTAGAATCTAATTTTACAGAAAGCACCTCTTTTGCAGGTATATCAAAAACTAAAATCTCTGATGTAGAAAATTCCTTTTCTCCTGGCATATGGTATTTATACGTTTCTAGAGTTGGTCTTTTTTTAGCCACAGAATTTATAACCCATAAATCTTTTAAATCTCTAGCGTCAGATCTTTGGTATACAAACTTTTTAGAATCGTGAGACCATTGTCCTCTTATCCCTTTGCGCTTGTCTTTGTTCTCTTCTTTGGTCTCGTTGTTTTCTCCCCAAGAGCCACCACCATAACTATAGTTCTCTACGCCGTCTCTAGTCCATTGGTGTTCTACAATAGTAGTATCTTTTTCGTCCTTAATAGCTTTTAAAAAGTTGACTTTATCCATCCAATACAAATTGTGTTGCTTAGAGAATAATACAACTGTACTATCTGGTGAAATATTAGCCCAACGTTTAAAATTTTCGTCTTCTTTTTTGTTGTTGATAATAGTTAAACCATTACCACCCAATTTATACTCTAAATAGTATACTTTGTTCTCTTTTTTAGGTGCTTTTTTAGGCTTTTTAACCGTAGTAGAGTCTTTAGTAATAGTATCGTTCTCTACATTTTTTTCTATATTTTCTTCTCCTTTATCTTCGTCGTTTTCTTCTTTTTTATCATCAACAACAGCTACTTTTTCTTTAGAAGTTACTCTAAAACGGATAGCCGTTTCGTTTTTAACAAATTTAAAGCTTAGTCGCGGTAAATGCTTAGCATCATAAGGGTCTTTCGTAATTAAAGTAAGCCATTTTGCCATTTTAGCATTATCAAACAATTTGGTTTTTGTACCTCTATCGGCATCAACTAAATAATAATTAGCTCCTTCTGTAGTTTTGTACTGGTACCAAAATTTATTTCCTTTTTTTAACCAATTAGGACGCACTGTGGTAGAGTGCACTATTTTTTTTAAATTATCTGGTGAAAATTTTGCCGCTTGCCTATAATCTGGCGTTGGCACATTGCTAGTTTCTTCTTGCGCAAATGTTACTGCAGTACATACAGTGAACAAGAGCAACAAGGTAATTTTTTTAATCATTTTTTAGATTTTTGAGTTCGTTAGGTTTTTATTAGTTGCTAACAAAAATATCATTACACATTACAACAAGCTTACATTTAACGTTTTGTTAAGATGCATAGTTGCTTTTTTAAGTCCTTACCACATATTTAACAAGTTACACCTTACGCCCTCTTGTTATTTACTGTTTTTATTTAATGAAAAATGAATGTACATCAACTTTAATAATTTGTATTTTTGCATTTATGTTTTCACAAGATACAATAGTTGCATTAGCAACACCTTCTGGCGCTGGTGCCATAGCAGTTATTAGGCTTTCTGGGCCAGACGCAATTACTTTAGCTAATGCTAAGTTTAAGTCTATACGCAACAAGGATTTAACCAAGCAAAAAACGCACACCATACATTTGGGACATATTGTAGATGGCGCTAAGGTGTATGATGAAGTTTTGGTATCGTTATTTAAAGGACCAAACTCTTATACGGGTGAAAATGTAATAGAAATATCTTGTCACGGATCGCAATACATACAGCAACAAATTATACAATTATTTTTACGTAATGGTTGTAAAATGGCAGATGCTGGTGAGTTTACACTACGTGCCTTTTTAAACGGAAAAATAGATCTGAGTCAGGCCGAAGCTGTAGCAGATTTAATAGCGTCTGATAATGAGGCTAGTCACCAAATTGCAATGCAGCAAATGCGTGGCGGATTTTCATCAGAAATTAAAAAACTACGAGAAGAACTTTTAAATTTTGCCTCTTTAATAGAGTTAGAATTAGATTTTGCAGAGGAAGATGTAGAATTTGCAGACCGTACACAGTTTATAACACTGTTAACTAAAATACAACACGTTTTAAAACGATTAATAGATTCTTTTGCAGTTGGTAACGTACTTAAAAACGGGATTCCGGTTGCTATTGTGGGCGAACCAAATGTGGGTAAATCTACCTTATTAAATGCCTTTTTAAACGAAGACCGCGCTATTGTAAGTGATATTGCTGGGACCACAAGAGATACTATTGAAGACGAAATAGCTATTGGTGGTATAGGGTTTCGGTTTATAGATACGGCTGGTATACGCGAAACTAAAGATGTGGTTGAGAGTATTGGAATTAAAAAAACGTTTGAAAAAATAGAACAAGCACAGGTTGTGTTATATTTAAGTCCGCTTACACCCGCTATAGAAAACTTAGAAAGTATTAAAATAGAAATTGAGCGAATAAAGAATCAGTTTCCGTTAAAAACACTTGTTGTAATTACCAATAAGAAAGATTTATACACGCCAGAACAAATAGAAGCTATAGAAACAGAAATACCTGCTACCCTATTTATATCTGCTAAAACAGGTGATGGTGTAGAAACCTTAAAAAACAAACTTCTAGAGTTTGTAAATACGGGTGCGTTGCGTAATAACGAAACTATTGTTACCAATACCAGACATTATGATGCTTTACTAAAATCTTTAGAAGGTATAGAAAGAGTACAACTTGGTATGGATGGTGGTATCTCTGGAGATTTACTGTCTATAGACCTTAAAGATGCGTTGTACCACTTAGGGGAAATTACAGGACAGGTTTCTAATGATGAACTTCTGGGTAATATTTTTGCTAATTTTTGTATTGGGAAGTAAATAGCACTAACGTTAAATAGTAGTGTTCTAAGTTTAAATAAAAACTTAGATGTAGTCCATTATACAACTTTTTGCACCTCAATTGTAACTTATTTTACTTTAGTGCAAGCTACACCCTAAAAGGTATACTATAATTATATTTTGGTATTTGTTTTACTTTAAAATGAACATAAAAATTTAGTTTTAAAGAAAATGCAAATACTAAATACACAATATGATTAGACTTTATAATTATACGAGGGTAATCTTTACTTCTAAATAAAAAACGAGAGTAAATTGTACATATATTTACTCTCGTTTACAATACAGACCTAACTGTTACCCTTGTAAAAAATGACAAAATTTAATAGAAATACAATCGTTTTTTGTGAATAATTTAAATGAATTAATGGATTTACAATTTATAAAATCAGAATTTTCTATTAAAAAAAACGTATAACGTATAGCTAATTTAGCTTTCGATACTCAGTCCAATGCATTCATTATAATCTAATATAATCGAAGTATAAATATAAGTGTAGTAGATAAAGGTTTTACATATTAAAGTTTAATGCTTGAGAATAAAGCTAATTTTATAGTTGAGTATAACGTAACTTTAAAGTAAAACTTAAAGCTTAGGTGCTACCGGATTTCATATTCGGTTTGCATTTACTAACTTAGGTGTTTAAACCTAGTAGCAACTAGTAGTCAGACCACTCAGATATCATTAAAATGAACACATTAATACCACTATTTTTTATTACGCTCTTTATAACACTTGGTATTATTGGATTAGTTTTTACTGCAAGAAATACTGAAAACTTAAATAAAGATTTAAGTAATAAAAAAATAATAGCTCAATTTTACAACTTAGAAATAAGAGATACTGAAAATTTAAAAATGGCTTTTTGGTCTGGAACAATGAAGATATATGAAGACCGAATACTTATTGAAAATGGATCTTATTTTCACCATTTCATTAAAAGAAACATAGCACATAAGAAAAAAGCAATGACCATTACATTAGATGAATCTTTTATAGATAATGACCGTTTAATTTTAAAAGGTATTAAGCATCGCGTACTACATAATAGCTTGATTACGGTTAAAATAAAAACAACGAATAGTAATGACTTAATAAAAATTAAGGAATTAATAACATAAGGCAATTAGCTGTTTTTTATGTATAATCGTATAAATAAAATAGATAAACAAACGGTCTATAAAAACAAAATATCAGCACCATATACAAGTAACTGCTAGTCCTCCCCTATTTATATATCCCACAGCATAGGAACTTTTGGCTTTCTATATCGTTTATATGTATTAAATTTGACACTTAAACCACACAACACACTATATACAAACACATTACCTACAAGTACTAAAAGCTAAAAAAAATGAAAATATCTGTTTATTTATTTCTGATTTTTATTTTAACGGGGTGTAGCTCCACTAAATGGCACACATTTCAGGCTAATAATTTACGAACTGCTGCAGTAGATAGACCCGAAATTAGAAACCCTGAAATTAAATGGAAAACGAACATTGGAATTCAAGGTTACTTAAATAATAGTGTTATTAATTCCGATGCAATTTTTGTTGGAAGCTCGGGCAGCGAACATAATAAATCTGATAGTTTAGATGGTATATACAGTATTAGTGCAGCTACAGGAAAAATAAACTGGCACTTTAAAACTTTAAAAGATGCTTGTGGTGTTGCCTTTTCAAAAAATAAAATTTATGCAACAGGCGATGATGGCTTTTTAAGGTGCCTTAATGCTAAGAACGGAAAAGAATTATGGCGTATTAAAAGAGAAAAAGAACTCTACTCACAACCATTAATTGTGAACAACTCTGTTATTATAGGTGATGCAGATGGTATCATTTTAATAATAGATAAAGATTCTGGCAAAATAATAAAAGAAAGTAAGGTCGCCAATTCTAATGTTAGAGGAGGATTAGCAGCAGATAAAAAATACATTTATGCTACTTTTGAAGAGGGTATTATTGCGTGTTTGGATACAAAAGGTACTATTATTTGGAAAGTACAAGTAGAATTTGAAGGTGAATACGGAAAAGACTTTAATAGTATCTATGCTGCTCCCACAATTTCTGGTGATACATTAATTGTTCCTTTTAGTCGTTCTACATACTATGATACTCCAGCAATATATGCTTACAATACAACTAATGGTGCATTAATTTGGAGAGCCTCTAAAAATGATGAGGATTATAATGGTAATATTAGAAGTTCTGTAGCCATACTAAATAACTTAATTTATTATGGAGATCCATACTCAAACGAACTGTGTGTTTTAAGTTTAAAAGATGGAAAAACAATGGATAGATATGAAATGGGAGCATCTACTTTTCCTCATTGGTCTTCACCTGTTATTGCCAATAATATGTTGTATTTAGGCCGATTTGATGGTAGTTTTAATGCGTTCGATATAAAAAATAATAAATTGGTCTGGCAACTATTTCTTGGAGATCATAAAAACACAAATAAGCCAGCACATAAACAAGTAACTGCCTGGGAATCTGACAATGGTAGTATCTACGCTACACCAAGTATTGATAAAAATGGAACGTTATATATTGGTAGTGGAGAAGGTTGGTTCTATGCCATTACCAACAAAGAACTATAGATAACAATGTAAAAATATATTAGGCGTTTGTACCAAACCAAAAAGTTACCTCCTTATTTTTTGGGCTGGATTTTATATACCTGACTGTTAGAAGTAGTTTCGACTCTAAGAAATTAAGTAATGAGTTGAAGTTACGAGAATATTAGATTTAATATTTTGAGTATTTAATTTCAGCAAAAACAAAAAACACTTGAACTAAATTAGTAGCGCATCTTGGTTTTTAAAAAGAGCCTAACAACAATAAGCTTTATCTTTGCAAGATTTAAAACCTATTAATGCAATACAAACTACTATCATCCCCTTTACAAGGCTTTACAGATTATAACTTTAGAAATGCACATCAAAAGTTTTTTGGTGGTATAGATACTTACTATGCTCCGTATATTAGGTTTAATAAAAAAATGGTAATAAAAGGCTCTTACCAACGAGATTTAAATCCGGATGTAAATACATCTTTAGAGTTAATACCACAGGTAATGACTGCAGATGCAGATGAGTTTATATATACTATTAAATACATAGAATCTCTAGGTTATAAAGAGCTAAATTGGAATTTGGGTTGCCCCTACCCAATGGTTACCAATAGCGGTATGGGATCTGGGCTTATATGCAATCCAGAGAAAATAGATCATATTTTAGATCGTGCCCATAGTGAGACAAATGTCACTATTTCTATGAAAATGCGACTTGGATACGAGAATAGCAATGAAATATTAGATGCATTCTCTGTTCTAGATAAATATCCGCTTAAAAATATTGCTATACACGCAAGACTAGGCAAACAACTATACAAAGGTGGTGTAGATTTAGAAGGTTTTCAAAAATGTGTAGATGTTGCTAAACATACATTGTATTATAATGGTGATATAACTACAGTTGCTCAGTTTAAAAAAATGCAAGAACAGTTTCCAAGTATACAGCATTTTATGATTGGTCGTGGGTTAATTACAGATCCATTTTTGCCAAGTATGATAAAAAATAATACTATGGAATACCCTGAAAACCGATGGTCTATTTTTGAAGAATTTCACGATACTATTTACCAACAGTACAATGAGTTCTTGTCTGGGCCAACACCTATAAAAATGAAAATGTTAGGTTTTTGGGAGTTCTTTTCCAAGTCTACATCTAATCCGCAAAAGGCATACAAAGCAATTAAAAAGGCTTCTAACCCTGTAAAATATAAACAAGCGGTGGACTTAATTATACATACAGAAAAGAAAATTAATAGTCTTTAATGATCTACAAATTATAAGGATATTTGTAGCGCAATTAAAAAGTTTCCTTAAAACAACTGGCCTACTCAATTAATTATGGCAGTAAAAGCAAAGGAAAATAAGATATAAAATCACTAATTTATTACTGAATAATAACGAAATGATTATAGAACAAGAGCAGAAATTTAAAGAAGTACTTTCTAAATTAGAAGGGCAAGTGAATGAACAGAGTTTTTTTAATAAGTTTTTAGAATTGTACCCTAAAGTTTGGCAAAAACTAAAAGCCAACTATTCTAAATTTAATAGAAGTAAACAGTCTGGACAAACCATACCTTTGCCAAAACCTGAAGTTTCTTTGCGTAAAGAAATTAGAATGTGGCTACAAAAACAATAGACCAAACCAGAACTAAGTATACTTTATAAAAGAGAAATCTCTATAAATCTTATACCATTTATACCATTTATACCTGAAATTGCTCCTATATTTTTAAATACATATATTAGTAGTAAATTTCACCTAAACAATTACAACTTTACTTTAAAAAACCACCATAATGAAACTAGTACATACGTGCTTAACGGCATTAATAATAGTAATAGCCATTTCTTGTGGTAGTAAAAAAGTTAAAAATAATAAAGGGGAATGGCGTAGTCTGTTTAATGGTAAGGATTTAAGTGGTTGGACTCCTAAATTAAACCACCACGTAACCGGAGACAATTACGCAAATACGTTTAGAGCAGCTAACGGTACTATAGTTGTTAATTATGATGATTATACAACGTTTGATAAACGTAATGGACATTTATTTTATAATGAGCCATTTTCATCATACCATCTTAAATTTGAATACAAGTTTACGGATCAATGGTTAAAAGATGCTCCAAAATTTACGTACAGAAACAGCGGTATCATGTTTCATTCTCAAGATCCTAAAACCATTTTAAAAGAACAAGATTGGCCTATATCTATAGAATACCAAATACTAGCAGAAGAAAAAGAAGGGGAACCAAGACCAACGGGTAATATGTGCTCTCCTGGTACAGATATCGTTTTTAAAGGAAAAAATGAAGCTAGCCACTGTGTTAGATCTACTTCTAAAACATACAAATGGGACCAATGGGTACAAGGTGAACTTATTGTCTACAGAGATTCTTTAATTATACACAAAGTAAACGGTGTAAAAGTATTAGAATATACCAAACCAAAAATTGGTGGTGGTGTTGTTCGTGGCTATAACCCAGAACTTAAAATTGATGGCACTCCCCTAACTAGCGGCTACATTGCACTACAAGCAGAGGGCCAAGGTATTGTATTTAAAAATATTATGATTAAAGAACTAGAATAAAAAATACTCCTACACCTAATTGATAACTAATGAAACTCTACTTAAAATTAACACTAACATTAAGCTGTATTTTACTAGGTACTAGCTGTGTAGAACTAAATACAAGTTATGATACTTTTTACATTAATCCAGATGTAGAAGACGTACTAGAAATACCTATAGATGCTGATATTAAAAATTTACTATCAGAACCATCTGTTTGTGCATATGTAACCCTAGATGATAAAAAATTATTTGTTCCTGTAAATTATAGAGCAATTAAAGGTGGTGTTGGTACATATAGAGTTAAGGTAGGAGATTTAATTATTACGGAAGAGGTGAACAACTATAATCCAATACGATTTTTTAGCAACCAAGAAGATTTAAGGGCTGATGGTATAAGAAATACGTATTTGTTTTTTTTACCTAGTGAAGACTCCTTAGCCATAACTAAAGAAAAATTAATAAAGCAACATGATAGAGTTGATTACGCAGACAGCACAAGCATTATATCTGGATTTGAAATAATTCACTTTACATATAATAACATAAAAAAAGGCTTTGATCTTTTTCTGAGCCAGAAAATGCCAAGTCATAATGCAAACAGTACAACAACAGAACTGTTCTATGAAAATATTGACATACTACGTATGGCAAAACATTTAAATGATGAAAACAAAATAGAACTAAATTGGAAAAAATTACACAATGTTGTTCCTGTACATTTCCCAAGATATTTTAATTCATTAATAGATACCGTTGTGGCGTATACAAAACAACAACCTAATAATTTTAGGTACACTTACGATCCTAATGATTTGCTTTTTGATTTTTCAATTGTAAAAGATTCTTCTCTTGTAACATTACTAAAAGACTTACGGGAAACCCCAGTTAAAGAAGAAATATATATAAAAAATAAATACGCTAAAGAATCTTTACGTGTACTTAAAGATCATGCTGGTTACAGATCTGACTATATTGAAATTCTGTACACCGAAGATAAAAATACATTTTTTATGGATGATGGTTTTGATGGCCATATTTTATATTTTTTACCAGATAAAGAGCTGTTATTTGTTTTAAATAACGACAACTCTAAATATTATAATAATGAAATTTATTATAAATATTTTCAAGAAGTATTGCTTCCTAAATTATAACTTAAGCAGTAAAGTATAAAACAATAATGCCTCTAGACTTAGTATATACAAAAAGTGATAAATGGATTTTATCTAAAATCACTGCGGATTATAAAACCTGGCAAGACAAATTCTATTATTACACAACACATCTAAACTTTACAGATGTAGAAGATTTGGTTCTTTTTTTAAAGGATGATTTTAAGTTATCTGATAAAAACAAAACCGACATATATAACTATGTTACCAATAGTACTAAAGATTTTTTTGAGTTAACTGCCCTTACTAATTCCATAACTATTACGGAACTACAATTACAGCTACTACAATCTAAAGAAACCCTTATAGATTGGGAAGATTGGTCTTTTATATTTAGAAAAACTACTAACAATGATTATTATTTGTGGGTTTTTCTTGGAGGTATTGCAAACCAAGTCCGTGAAATAAAATTAAGCGCTACCCAAATAAAAAAGTGGCAAGAAATAGGAAATACATATAGTAAAGAATTGGCTTTAGAACTAAAGCAAAAAAATTCAGAAACCTACAAGAATGCTATCAACAACAATAGAAGAGTACTCTAATTTATACCTAGATATGCATCTCTAAATTTTAGTTTAAGGCCTATAATTATACTAAAATACAATAAACACTTACGAATATTAATTGCCTGCTAAATACGTACGCTAATTTGTTTAGTATTGACTAATATATGGTTTCTTTATTTTTAAAATAGCCAAACCTAGAATTTGCAATAACCACACACTAAACCAATACCCAAATGATTAAAAAAGCAATAGTATGTTTATTACTCTTAGTAATAGCGTCTTGTAACAATGACAAAAACAGCAAGGATAAAATAACCGAATTAGAGAATCAAATTAAGCATCAAAAAATAATAAATAGTTCTCTAGAAAAGTATAATGAAAGTCTTAAAAATTCTAAAAAACACCTTGAAAATAAGAAAACTGAAAGTGTAGAAATAAAAAAGAGCATCAGCTTTATAATAACCGAAAGTTTAGACATTCTTTCTGATAAAAAAGAAATGATTCAGTATATTTTTAATGATTTTAACCTTAAAAATTATGATGTACGTAGAGGTATTGCAAATAGTTTTTCTTTCTTGTCTTACCAAGATTTTTGCACTTTTGACACAAAAGATGATTATTATTCCTTTATAATTTGTAAAATAGATAGAAGTCCCGAGAATTTAAGAAAAATACTAACTCCACAAGTAAAAGACAATATTTACAACTTATTTAAAAATAACAAAATTTATAAAGAATCTGGATCAGAGGCAATGTTAAAAGCTTCTTTATTAGTTTATGAAGACTTACAAGGGTATGAATATATATTGGAAGAAATATATTCCGTAGCTAAAGAAGAAGATTATGATAAACTGTCTGAGTTAGTTTCTAAAACGTTTAATGACAGAGATTTAAAAGAAGTACAATCAATTTTAAAGTATGAAAACTACACTAGTTATAAAATTGAAGATTACTTAACTTCAGAAAGTAGAGTCTCTTATTTATATACTTTTTGGGCTAGAAGACATCATGAAGGTAATGCAGATTATGTTTATGAGTTACTTAAAGAGTTTCATACTAATGTAGCTACAGAAGAGTTAGTTACAGATGATATAGAGCTATAAACTGTACATAATATTGTTTTAACTAGAACTAAAGGATACTTAAAATGGATGAATTACATATGAACAAATTTTACTTTATTCTACTGCTACTCTTAAGCGCATCTTGTAGCGGGCAGGATTTTTCTATAAACGATTTTATAACGCAAAAATTAGAAGCAAAAAATAAAAAGCTCCTTATTATAGAGTGTTATTGCGATAATGGTGTGACTGTTAAAAAAACAGATGATACGCTTGTAATTATTAAAGTAAAAGGTAATTTATCTAGTTTAGGATACCATGGAAAACAAACAGCTCCTAAAAAAATTGATACAGAAACATTAGAATTTAAAGTTGTAGAAACCAACGATACTTTAACAATAATAAGTAAAGAATGGACACAAATGCACCATAGATATCTAATTAAAGACTTACATATTAGTATTCCTAAACATATGAAATATGAGGTTAAAAAAATAGTAGGAGTTAACCTCGAAGGTAGAAAAATAGAATAATTTAGTAGATGCATTATGAAAAACAATTTTAGGGTATTTATTGGTTTCGGGGCAGTAATAATAACTCTTCTGTATTTTTTAAAACCTAGTAAAGAAAGCATAGATACGCAACAAAAAGGTATTTCTAAAAAAAATTCAGAACCATATAGTATAGAGGAATTACCGGAAAAATATAAAAACTACAAAACCTTAGATAGCATAACAAATAAAGACCTAAGTATTACAACTTTTAAAAGTTTTAACGAGAAATTTGCTTTTAGGGTTAATGACTCCATAATAGGCTTAAAAACAAATACAGAATTAAACAATAATAAAGATAGTATTGTAACAAGTTTTTATAGAATAGACCAATCTGGCACTGTTTTAGACTCTATTTCTTTTTTAAATACATATGTATTTCAGCACAACTCTTATCTTGTATATGCAAAAGAAGATTACTATTTAAGTTTTCTTATAAATGGTGATAAAACACTAAAACCAATACATTTAAAAAATGATAACAAAACTTATAGCGAAGCAGAAGCTAGAGAAATTGCAGAGAATAGTGATTCTGCAACAACAAGCTATGTAACTGATAGTACCACTAATAAAAACTTACTTAAAGTTACATTCCTAAAGCAAGATGTATGGTCCTACATTACTGTTGACGATAGTTTTTCTGTTTCAGAAAATTACGGAGAAAATAACACCATGCAATTTAAAGAATTAGACCAGAAAACCAATCTAGACTATTTTCATAAAGAAGAATGGCAAAAAAACACTATGTCTGGCGGTTTATATGCTACTGGAGGAAGAACCCAACACTGGATAGGCACATCTTATTTTACTGTTAACGCATTTGAGAATATAAAGTTTAAAAAAGGGTATACTAGATGGTTTACAAATAATAAAACATTATTAATGCCTTATGAAATTTATGAAAGCCCCAACAAAAAATTCATTTTAATTAGAGAAATGATGGATGTTTATGGGTGTGAATATACTTTAATTAAGAATACTAAAGAATAACTTTTACAGACCAATAAACAAATCTGTAACTTACAATAACCACACTAAACCAATACCCAAATGACTAAAAAATTAATAGTATGTTTATTACTTTTAGTAATAGTGTCTTGCAATAAAGACACTATTACTAGTGATAAAATAACTGAATTAGAGAATCAAATTAAGCATCAAAAAATAATAAACACCTCTCTAGAAGAGTATAATGAACAGCTTAAAAAATCTAAAGAAAACCTTGAAAATAAGAAATCTGAAAGTCTAGAAATGAAAAAGACCATGAGCTTTATAATAGCAGAAAGTTTAGACATTCTTTCTGATAAAAAAGAAATGATTCAGTATGTTTTTGATGATTTTGATCTTAAAAGTTATGATGCATACAGAGCTATAATAAGCAGTCGTGCTTTCTACCCCTATGGAAGGGTTGTTGATTTTGAAACAAAAGAGATGTATTATTCCTTTATAATCTTAAAAGTAGATAGAAGTCCCGAGAATTTAAGAAAAATTCTAACTCCTCAAGTAAAAGACAATATTTATAGCTTATTTAAAAATAATAATATTTATAAAGAATCTGGATCAGAGGCAATGTTAAAAGCTTCTTTATTAATTTATGAAGACTTAAGAGGACAAGAAGATTTAATGGCTCAAATATACACTCTAGGTGTAGCGCAAAATAGAACAAAAACTCTAGAGCTAGTTTCTGAAAATGCCTCAGAAAAAGTACAATCAATTTTAAAATATGAAAACTATACTAGTTATGATCGTCAAGGATTTTTAGAATTAGAAGACAGAATTTGGTATTTATATACTTTTTGGGCTAGAAGACATCATGAGGGTAATGCCGATTATGTTTTTGAGTTACTTAAAGAGTTTCATACTAATGTAGCTACAGAAGAGTTAGTTACAGATGATATAGAGCTATAAAATATGCATGATATTGTTTTAACTATAACTAACAAATATTTAAAATAGATGAATTACATATGAACAAATTTTACTTTATTCTATTGCTACTCTTAACCGTATCTTGTAAAGGACAGGATATTTCTATAAACGATTTTATAACTCAAAAACTAGAAGCAAAAAATAAAAAGCTCCTTATTATAGAATGTTATTGCGATAATGGTGTTACTGTTAAAAAAACAGATGATACGCTTGTAATTATTAAAGTAAAAGGTAATTTATCTAGTTTAAGATACCACGGAAGACAAACAGCTCCTAAAAAAATTGATACGGAAACATTAGCATTTAAGGTTGTAGAAACCAACGATACTCTAACAATAATAAGTAAAGAATGGACACGTGTACACCATAGTTATGTTATTCAAGACTTACAGATTAGTATTCCTAAACATATGACATACGAGCTTAAAAAAATAGCAGGAGTTAACCTTGAAGGTAGAAAAATAGACTGATTTATTTTCGTCTAAAAAAAACTATTTAACTTTATAAAAACAAACACACAATTATTAACCATTTTATATAAAACAATTACTTAATGAAAAAATTACTTTGCGCCCTAGTTTGTGGATTACTATTCGTTTCTTGTTCATCTGACGACGACAATACCACAAAAACTCTTGAAGAAAAAATAGCTGAAGATTCTTGGTATTTTCAAAGACACGGAGAAACATGTTCTAATGACTTTAACCTGGAAGAAGGCGGCCTTTTTGAATTACGATTTTTACCTGATAATACCTTAGAGTTTACAGAACCAGGTTATTTAACCAGTTCTTCTTATATGTTAAACGGAGAGGAACTAACAGTTACTACAGTATATACTTTACCTTCTGGAAGCACACGAGAATTTGTTGGAAACTATGTATACGATGCAGAAACAGATTCTTTTACAGGCAACAATACATTTACAGCTTATAGGGATACAGAGACTCTTTGGACTTGCCAAGGAACAGCAAGTATCTTTGGTAAGCAGTAAAACACCTATTATTAGTGAGTTTAACAAGTTTCTACCCTATTTATGACTTGTAAAGGGTGTAAATCTAAAAGATTTGCACCCTTTTTTAATTGCATCAACTGCAAAAGTTATAATACTAAATATACATTAAGTCCCCACGAAAATATATTGTTATATAAAAACGTCTTCACTATAAAGTATCTTTAAAATACTATAAAACACAACATTAATTTTAGTACTTAAAAAATGATGATTAAAAATTCAGTTTTACTTATATCGCTATTTACCATACTAAATTCTTGTAATTCTCAAAAAAAGGAAGATCCACTTATAACAGAAATAAACACAGGCATTTCTGAAATAGAAAATTTAATTAAAGGTTTCAATTCACCTTTAGGTATTAGTTTAAGTTTAGGAGATAGTGAGCCATTTAATCCCGAAAACAAACACAACTTTGAGGATAAAAAAGAGCAACAATCAGATAGTATTATAAACGCATTTATAGATTCAATAGCTGTTGATCAGACTATAATTGAGCCATATAATTCTATAGATATAGATTTTGATGACTTAGATATTATACAGCGAACTGGTATAAACCTATTTCATTATCATGATCATCCAGAAGATATTCCGTTTTATACAATGAAAAATATAACTTTTTTAGATGGCACTACTACTAAAGCTAAAGGCAAGAATATTACCGATAAGGAAATAATGAAAAGGTATTACAACGGAGAAGAATTAAGTGATATTGAATTATATGTAGAAAATAAACAAGCTTTTAAAGAATGTTTTATTATCAAAGATGATAAGCCAGTTAAGAGTATAGAATTTGAATTTACTAGATTTAAAAGAAACAGAAAAACCTACACATTAAAAACCAAAGGAGATATAATAAATACCAAATATGGTACAATTTATCTTGATGGTATCACCAACAACTCCATAGCATTACGCGTACCTACAGAAATTGCAGATTTTACAGAATTAAATGCCTTATATAAAGATGGTAGATCTCTAAAAAGAACAGGTGGCTCAGAGAGTACTTCTTTTTCTAACAAGAAAAAAGAATACTATAAAAGTTATATAGATGTATTAAAAAAAGCAAAAGTAGAAGTTGCTGAAAAAAGAATACAAACAGAGAAACAGTTACTAAAATACTTAGAAAAGCAAAGTATACCTTTTAAAGAAGATATAGCTTATACGTTATTAAATGTGAATTACAAAGGACCAGTTAACTCTTTAAAACTAACAGTTTCAGATATTAAAAGTCAAAAAATTACACATAATGTGACTTATAATTTTAAGATTGAAGACATTTTATATAAAGAATTATAACAACAGAAACTAATGCTACTATTAGTAGTTTAAATGCATATAAACGCTAATTAAAGCATCTTCTAAATCTAATAAAATGAAAAATATAAGCATCTTAATCCTAATTTTTAGTATCGCTACATCTTGTAATGATGATAGTAAAATGAAAGACCTAGAAAACAGAATTTTAAACATAGAAAATCAGAATAAAATACTATCTGACAGCTTACATGCGGTAACTACCAAATTTGTAACACCTTTTCAGCTTTATGAAAAAATAGTTTTATCAGAATTAAAAACTCCTCCTAATAAAATAATAGCAAATTACGAGGCTTTGATAAAAGAGTACCCAAATTCTTTTTGGCAGCACGAAGCAAAAAAGAGAGTAGAAAATATTAAAAACAGAAAAGAATACTGGTCTGAGAAAGATGGCTGGAATTTACCTAGCAAAAAGACCCCTAAAATAAAAATTCCAAAAGTAATTATACTTCCTCCGCCTTACAAGACAGATCCAACAATAAATTGTCCTGGTTGTTAATTACAGTTAATTTATAAATAAGAGCTATTTTTATTTCATAATTAAAATTAGATATACATTAAGTGTACACGAAAATAGACTCTATAGGGAACAAAATATATTGCACCGTAAAAACACTTAAACTAAAGCTTACCTTTAAAAAAGATAATAACATTACCATAAAATAAAACCATTTATAAAATGAAAAACATTGTACTTATAGTAATATTTCTAGTAGCATCTAACATAAAAGCGCAAGTTACGTATCTTATGTGGGAGAATGTAGAAACACAACGTTTTGGAAAAGAAACCTTATTTAAGGCCAAAAATGAGTTTTTAAATGGTAGTTATAAATTAGCAGAAAGTAGTGGCGCATATACAGATGTTACATTTGCTAATGGTAAAATAATAGGCACAAAAAAAGACTATGATTTTTCTGGAAACTTACTGCAAGAGATGTCTTTTGATGATAACGGAAAGGCAGAAGGAAAAAGTATCTCTTACTTTTCTAACGGAGAAGTTTCTGAAAGTTTAAGTTATAAAAATGGTTTAAAAGATGGCGAATGGAAAACCTTTGATAAAAAAGGCAATCTTAGAAAAATTGAAGTCTATAAAAAGGATTTAAAAGAAGGTAAATGGGTGGCTCATTTATTAGATGCCAATATGGGCACAAAACTAATAAACACAAGTTATTATAGCAATAATGAACCAACTGGTAAATGGTCTCAAAAAACAGAAGACAATCGCTTAATTTGGGAAAAAGAATATACAGCGCCTAAAAATTATATTGAAAAAAAATACTATCCAAACGGTAAACTAACTTCTTTAGAGAACTATGTAAACAACAAAAAAGATGGTATTAGTAAATACTACAGTTCAGCCGGACTGTTACTAAGTGAAAGAGAATACGCTGCTAGTTACCCACAAACAGAAACTAGTTTTTACGAAAACGGAAATAAGAAAGAAGTTGTTAACTCCAAAGACGGTTATAAAGATGGATTGTACCAAGAGTATTTTAAAACAGGAAACCTTAAGTTAGAAGGTAACTATAAAATTGGATACAAGTCTGGTGAGTGGAAATATTATAACAGTGATTCTATGTTAGTGTCTATGTACACCCATAAAGACGGAAGAAAAAACGGAAAGGCTAAAACATACAACGATGCTGCCAAAGTAGAAAGCGAAGGTGTTTATACCAATAATGAAAAAACAGGAACCTGGACGTATTATAAACTAAACGGAAAAGTTTCTAAGGAAGTGGAATACAAAAACGGAAAAGTAATTTCTGAAAAAAAGTATAACTAGATTTTAAAGATCATTAAAAAGAAGACAAACTTATCCCAATAAAAATGAAAGTATTAATAAAGTGTGTACTCTTACTAATGTTCCTTGTAAGCTGCAACAGCAACCAAAAACAATTAGATATCATAGAGGTTAACCTAACTAAGGATTGGGCTAAAATTTCAGAAAAATTAGAGTTAACTGAATCTGATAATAACACATCAGAATATTTAAACTCCTACGAGACAAAAAACATTGACAATATTAAAATTAATACTTTTAGTATCCCTGCCATAAAAAACACAGCTACTATAGCATTGCCTACAGAAAATAAAGTGGCCTTTTTATTTAACGATAAAGAAAAAAAACAATTAGTTGAAATAGAAACCAGTTTAAATTACCTAAACAACAATACAGAAATTCTAAATTTAATTTCTGACAAATACGGCAAAGGAAAATTATTAAGTGAAGAAGGAACCGTTAACAAAATTAAAGGAATAGAAAATTATGTATGGAAAAATATTGATAATAATCATACTTTATTTTTATCAACTTTTTCTCTAGGTAATATCCAAGACTTAGAAACAAAATCTAGTAAAAAACAATACTCTTGTATACTCTATTTAGTCGCTAATAATGCAGAAATAATATATCCAAACGGACAAAAAGAAACTATTTTAGAACGATTAATTGTTAAGTTATCTAGCTAAAAATTACCCAATGAAGGCTGTAAAACAAATACTAATATATTTATTTTAAACACGACTCTATTGGTTAACTAGTCCAGTATATACGAAAGTTGTTTTAGGACCAATACCATCTTAAAAAGAAGTTTAATTCTACCAACAAACTAGTAGGTATTCGTTTTTATTGCAATAGTTAGCACTGCTATTTTTTTGGATGTTTTATAGGACACTCTAAATAAAATTGTAATTTAAGACTAATAAAATATACCTCTAAAATCTTGTGAAAAACAAGTCGTAAGTAAACAAAAAAATGAAAAAAAGTATAGTTTTAATTTTTACCTTTTTAATTAGTGTTTTTTCTATTAATGCCCAACGTACGACCTCCGTAGAGGTAAAACATGCTACTTATGGCAAAGCTATTGTTGAAAGTAACTATAATGCAAACGATGTTTTAATACAAAAGTTAACCTATACTACGGATACCGTTTTTACAAAAGAGTATAAAGAAATAGGAGAAATAACCTACTATAACGAAAAAGGAAAGTTACAAGCTAAAGGTGATTTCTTCAGCAAAAAAAATGATGAAAACAGCATTTTTAATTCAGGACGAAAGAAAAATGGAAATTGGTCTTTCTTTACTGATGAAGGAAAACTAACAGGAACCATAAATTACGAAAATAATATAAAAGAGGGTATCTATATCTTTTATCATAAAAACGGAAAGGTAGCACATACTGGCACTTATGTACAAGGACAAAATACAGGAACTGAGAACGTTTTTTTTAATAATGGTCAATTACATAAATCTGTAGCATATAAAGAAGGTTCAATCTATAATATACTTTCTTTTATGGATAAGGAAGGTAATAAAATAAATCACGGTACTTTAAAAGATGGTAATGGAACGCTACAAAATTATGATTTAGTCACAGGCAAGCTATTAAACACCTATACTTTAGAAGATGGTATGCTAAACATCATAGATACCAAAATACTTAAAACGGCCAAAGGAGAGGTGACCGAAAAAAGGTATAAGAATAGTAATGGCGGTACTAAAAAAATTGTAAGAACTCTTAATAATAAACTTGAAGGATTACAAGAGTCTTATAATTACAAAGGACAGTTAGAAGAAACCATCAACTACTCTAAAGGAATAAAGAATGGTAAGCATACCAAGTTTAATGATAATGGCACTTTATTCTATGAATACACCTATGTAAACGAAAAAAAAATAGGAGCATATAAATTTACGCCAGAAGGTTTTAAAGACAAATATTATGTCTTAGATGAAGGTTTTTATGACGAAAATCAAAAATTTACGGGGAAATTTACTCGTTACCTACAAGACAAAAAAGAGGTAGTAGATTTAGGTAAAATGAATACTAAAAAAATTGTTATTGAATCTGGAACCTATAAGAACCATATTAAAACAGGAATTTGGAAAACTTTTGATGAAAGTGGAAAACTAATTAAAGAAACAAATTTTTCAAATAACAAAAAGGACCTATATGTAAAAAAAGAGTATTTTAAAGATAAAAAAACTCTTAAATCCATAGTTGAATATGATAACCAAAAAGATGAAGGTCTTAAAAAAGTTTATTATGAAAATGGACAATTAAAATTTAGTGCTACATATAAAAACGAAGAACTAGATGGTGCGTATAAAGAATTTTATGATAATGGACAATTAAAAGAGGTTGGACAAAGAGAAAAGGGTCGTAAAATTGGCAATTGGAAAGGTTACAATGAAGAGGGTAAAATAGAACACGATAATACATACTCACTTGATTATTGTTGTTTTCCATCAAAAAGAATAGCTTACTTCTACCGTAATGACGGTACATTATCTTCAATAATAATTCAGTCTGATAAAAAGAAGAATCCGTTAAACGAGAATGAATCTTACTTTGGCACTACAATAAATAAGAACTATTCTGAGAATGGAATCCTAAGGGAGTTAAAATCAAAAAAGAAAGTTAATTACAACTCTTATGGTGTATTAAATGGTTTATATCAACTATTTTATGCTACGGGGGAATTAAATGCCGAAGGATATTATAAAAATGACAAGGAAGATGGAATTTGGATTTACAACGATTTTGAAGGTAAGTTAAAAAGAAAAGTTACATATGTTTTAGGTGACGAAATAGGATCTATTGAGAGTTATGAATATTACCCTAAAAGCAAAAATAAAAGCAAAGCTTCTATTGGAATTAATTCTAAAGATAAAAGCACACGAACTATTACCCGTTATTATGATACTGGTATAATAGAAGAAGTAGGAAACTATATGAGCCTATCTAAAAGCAATTTAAGTGGTAGAGATGGTTTATGGAAATCTTATTACGAAAATGGAAATTTAAAAGAAGAACGTTTTTATGAAATAGGTAAAAAGGTAGGAACTTGGAAACAGTATAATGAGAAAGGAAAAGTGAGTAAAAGAACTAAACATAAATAAAGTACAAACCCGGGAGATACTATAATTTTCAAAGAAACGCTACTTATCTAAAAAAAGAACTAATACAAATGGCTACAATTATAATAGAAAGTGAGACAGATGCACGATTATACATTGGAAATAAAAGTATCGGTAGAATAAAAAAAGGCACAAATGAGTACAAAATTGAAAACAAAGAGCTTAAAATTTATGCAAAACTTGCGTGGTGTAAAAGTCAGGAGATAGCAATAGATGCTGTACATAATGACATACAAACGTATACATTAAAAAGCTGTATAAATGAACCCTTAATAGGAGGCGCATTAATGTTTTGCGTTGGTTTATATGTTGTTACACAAATTTCGTTTTTTGCCATTTTATTTTTTATAATCTTGCTATACCCATTATACTATTTGCTTTTAAAACAAGATGAATACCTTGATTTAAAATAGAGTAAACTAATTGATAAATAATTTATCACGGAATACAGGCTGTTTTAAATAATACGTTGTCCGTATTTTTGAAATTCTATTGACTCATAAAATAGCACTGCTTATTAATGAACAAAATAAGAACGATAAGATGACTAAAATTAATTGGATTTTAAAAAACATACATCTTATTGTGTCTATTGTAATTGTAGTACCTACTGCAATAATTTATGGGTCACCTTCTACCCTACCAAAACATTTAGATATTGTTGTAAATACAATTGACCTTTCTAATATGTTAAGGGCTATTATGTGCTTATATCTTGGAATTTCTCTTGTATGGTTATTTGGTATTTTAATAAATACGTACTGGAAAATTGCCACTCAGTTAACTGTTTTATTTATGCTATCGCTTGCAAGTGGCCGTGCTTTAAGTATGCTTCTAGATGGTTTACCAACAGCTGGTTACATTTTTGGAATAATAGCTGAGTTTGTAATTGGTATTTTTTCTATGTATCAACTAAAAAAATACAAATTGAACGAATAAAAATATGAAACACTATATAAAAAAAGTCTTTATAACCATTGCACTCATAAGTTTTAGCTTTTGTTACGCGCAAACAGAAACTACTAAAACCACACTGTCTAACAGTGCCATAGAGCTCACAAAACAAAAGGTTACCTATGACCCAAGCTACTTTTCTATTGGGTATCCAAACGGAGATGTACCAAGTGACAAAGGAGTATGTACCGATGTTATAATACGTGCGTATAGAAAAATTGGGATTGATTTACAGAAAAAGGTGCACGAAGATATGAAAGCTAATTTTAGTTCCTACCCTAAACTATGGGGATTAAAAACAACTGATAAAAATATAGACCACAGAAGAGTTCCAAATTTAATGACATTTTTTAAACGTAAAGGGGCCAGTAAACCAATTACCAACAATGCAAAAGATTATAAACCGGGAGATGTTGTTTGCTGGAACTTAAGTGGTGCCATAACACATATTGGAATTGTAGTTGATAAAAAATCAACAGACGGAAAACAGAACCTAATTGTACATAATATTGGTGCGGGACAAGTTTTACAAAACTGCCTTTTCAGTTTTAAAATTATTGGTCACTACAGGTATAATGAATAAAAACATAAGAAAACAAACCAATAATCATAAAATATTAAAAAAAAACGAATTAAATTTATGAGCCAGTAATGTGTTGTATTGTAAAACAATTATAAATGAATGATTATTTCATAGTTACTCTGATCTTACTATTGTACTTTTCTCCTATATTTTATCAGTTAACAATAGTTATTAAAGAGCGTAAAAAAGGAAATAAAATACCTTTAAAAAAACTATTAAAAGTTGTAAAATATAGCTTGTTTGTTCTTATTCCCTTAGTACTATGCTTTGCTGCTATTATACATACAAATTATTTAAATTATGAAAAACCCATAACTTTTGACAGATACGAGGAAATTACTTTTGAAAACTTTAGAGGATTAGAATTCTTTAAAAAAACACTTTATGGCAATAAAAGGTTTGCCTATGTTGTAACCTCTATAGAAAGTACTATTGAGGATGATTTTGTAATATTAAATTCGCTATTTCATCCATCGCGCTCCTTTGTTTATAATAAAAATACCAATAGTAAGGAATTACTAAGTCACGAAAAATATCATTTTAAAATAACAGAATTATTTACAAGAAAAGCAAAATTTAAAATAGCACAACTAAAAAGCTTTGATAAAAAAAGGATCGAAGAAATTATTAATACAGCCAAAAGTGAAGAACGAATTTTTCAAAAAGAATATGATTACGATACATTTCACAGCTATGTGTTAAGCGAACAAAAAAGATATGAGAATAAAATAGATAGTTTATTACTTTTATTATCAAATTATAAAAAACAAAAAATTAAAATTAATGAAGAAAATTAAATCACTCGTATTTGTTCTATTATGCATTTTACTTGTAAACTGTAAAACGGAAAAGCATCAATTTCCTACAGATAAAAGATATTGGAATTTAGAAGACTATAAAAGTGCTGTACTTCATTTAAATTTTGGGTATGAGCCTGATGAAAAACTACCATCTTTTAACGATCCAGAAACAAGGATAATTGTAGAAAAACTTACAGATCCGCAAAACTTTAAAATTGTTCTAGATGACAACGAACTGGGTATAAAACATAGAAATGACATTGCAGAAAAATTCTTTTTAGAGTGGAAAGGAATGACTGATATTTATACCGCAACAGACCGTAAAGATAAATACCTGTATGAAAAAGAAATGATAGCCGTTTGGCAATTTGGATTAGGGTTACAACTACGTTATTTTAAACTGGGTAATGATCAAATTAAAGAAAGTGCAGATGATCCAAATTCAGCCAGAGTACAAAACAATATTAATTCTAATGTGAATACATTAATAGAGAATTACTTATTTTATATAGATGAAATAAATAATGAAAAGGCTTTTTCAGATCAAGGGATTGCTAAATTAGTAGAAGGAATTGACACTTATTTTCCTGAATTAATTAATTTATACCCCGATGCAAATTTTTATCCTTTGAAAACAAAAGCTGAGTTAATGTTGAAAAAAAGTGAATCAGAAAATATTAAAAAATCATTAACAAATATAATAGCGCTTATTAATTCTAAAACAGAAAAAGTACAGTAGTACCTATTGTTTTAAACTTTTAAACTCTTTGCTCAATTAAAAAAATAAAAATAATGACATTTATAGATTATTATAAAACTCTGGGCATTTCAAAAACGGCAACCGAAAAGCAAATTAAAACTGCTTATAGAAAACTAGCTCGTAAGTACCACCCAGATTTAAACCAAAACAATACAGAAGCTGAATTAAAATTTAAAGAGATAAATGAAGCTAATGAAGTTTTAAGTAACCCAGAAAATCGTAAAAAATACGATAAATATGGTAAAGACTGGAAACACGCAGAAGAATTTGAAAAGGCAGAAAAACAGCAAAAACAATATTCTCAACAAAGAACTCATCAGCAAGGAAATAGTAGCGAAGACTATTCAGATTTTTTTGAATCTATGTTTGGTGGTGCGGGTAATGGTAAATCATCATTCAATAGATCTCGCCAACAACAATTTAAAGGACAGGATTACAATACAGAGCTGCGGTTAAATTTAAAAGATGTATACACTTCTCAAAAAAGAGTTTTAACTGTTAACGATAAAAAAATTAGGCTCACAATACCTGCCGGAGTAGAAAATGACCAAGTCATAAAAATTAAAGGGCAAGGAGGTCCTGGAAGTAATGGAGGCCCTAACGGAGACTTGTTTATTAAATTTATTATAGACAATGATACCCAATTTAAACGGGAAGGAAACAATCTATATTTAAATATTGAGCTAGATTTATACACCGCTATATTAGGTGGCGAAATTACAGTAGATACTTTTAATGGTAAAGTAAAACTACCTATTAAGCCCGAAACCCAAAATGATTCTAAAGTAAAATTGAAAGGAAAAGGATTTCCTATTTACAAAAAAGAAAATCAATTTGGAGACTTAATAATCACCTATAACTTAAAAACGCCTACAGATTTAAGTGAAAAAGAAATTGAGTTATTTAAAGAATTACAAAAAATTAAAGCAAAATGAGCGAGAAAACTTTAATACTAGTAGAAACTCTTTGTTCTCATTATAATATAGAAATTTCATTTATGGATGATCTAAGCAATATGGGACTCATAGATATAGAAATTATTGAACAAAACCAATTTATTCATCAAGACCAAATAAGGAATCTAGAAAAGATAATAAGGCTCTATAACGAGTTAAACGTTAATCTAGAAGGCATTGATGTTGTCTTTAATTTATTAGAGAAAGAAAGAGCGTTACAAGACAAAATAAACGCATTAAAAAATAGATTAAGACTGTATGAAAACAATTAAAATGTAAACTTATTTACATTAAATAGACAACTAAATCTAATGAAGAAAACCTATTCTAAAATAATAAAATACATAGCATATACTGCTTTAAGCCTAGTAGTATTAGCAGGTATAGTAATAGGTTTGTTTTTCTTTTCTATAAGTCAAAGGAATAAACGATTAAAAAAAGAAGCATCAGAAAAATCTAAGAGTTGTAATTCTATTCTTTACGTAACAGAACAGCCAGAAATTATGCTTTTTGAATTTAATGATGTAACCTCAGAAGATTTAGAGTTTAAAATAATACGTAATACTAAAGTTATAAAAGACACCATAATTTTAGACACAACAGCTACTAAAAATATAATAAATTACATAAATATTCCATTTGATAGCTTTCTAAAAACAGATAGTATTTTAGTAACCGTACATAAAGAGTTTCACTATTATATTTCAGATTTTAAACATGGTGTTGGCTTACATTACGGAATGTTTGGTCCTGTGGCAACGTCTGATTGTGAGTTGCTAGAGTCGTTTACAATTAATGGCGTTAAAAATATAAATAATTTAGTAAAGGCAAAAGGTATTTTAATTGACGAAAAAAGTAATCTTCAAAAAATAAAACAAAACTAATGTCAATGATCATTCCTGTACTACTTGTTTTCTTTTTTGTAATAATATACTTTACGGTTAAAGGGCTAAAAAAGAACAAAGAAAATGTATCCAATATTGAGGTTTTTATATTCGTGTTGTACATGCTTTCTTTTCTATTATTTGGCGTTGGCTTAATTACCCATGGCAACCAACATACAGATGCAATAGACCCTGTAGACTTAGAGTGTTACATTCCTTTTGGCGGCAAACATATTATAACACTTATTGTTTATTTTTTATTTTTTAATCTTTCGGCAGGGTTTATCTGGATTAAAGGTCATAAACTACCTCCTTTATCTCTTGTCTTTTTTTTAATTTTCTTGTTTATAGGTATTGTTGTAAATAGTACTATTCTTATCCAGGTTACGACACATAACACTGAAACTTTGGACGTTTATAAAGAAAACATAGGAACGTTCCTTCTTGTATTTACACCAGCATTAAGTTTAATTATTGCTATTGGTCTTCTTATAAAAATAATAAAGGAAGAAAAAACACAAGCTAAGAGCAAAACATACAAAAACAAGTTTCTTAACTATTGCAATAGTGTTTTAGCCAATAGGTTTAACGAATCCGTTTGGGCATTACTACTGTTTATTCCTGTTTTTATTGTAATTACTATAGTATTACTGTTATTTGGACAAGACGTTAACTCTATTACTAAGGTTTTTACAGAAACTACAACCTGGGCTTTTTCACAAAAAATGCACCCTCCTATTTTAGATCATAAAGGCCATTATTTATGTACTGTAGCCGCTAAAGGAGATCCTAAAATTGTAAAGCCCATTCGTTTAGGAAAAAGGCATAAAAATATTATTATTGTAAATAGACAGTTACAAATTGCCAATGCTTTTGAAGAAATGATTACAGATATATCTCCTAAACTTCATAGGTTTATTAGACGCAACTATGACAAGTACGGGTACAACCTTTCTTTAAAAATAAATTCTAAAATGGGATCAAATATCACCTATCTTTTAATGAAACCTTTAGAATGGATTTTCTTAATATCATTATACGTACTATGTGTTAATCCAGAAAAAAAGATTGATAATCAATATCAATTATAATTTATATGAAATTAAAATCTTATCTATTTTTTATTTTATTGATTAGTACTAAACTAACTTTTGCCCAAAAAGCAGATAAAATTTACAACTATCACGAACTAACGCCACAGATTGATAAAACTAAAATTTATCATCTAAAATTTAAAGGTTATCCTTTACAATTAAAGGAGTTACCTAAAGATTTAAGTGAATTTAAAAACTTAAAAAGCCTTTCTCTGTATAATCAAGAATTACTGACGGGTGTATCTTCTTTAAAAAGTTTAAAAAATTTAGAAAAATTAATTCTTTTTAATTGCAGTAATCTTAAGAATATAAACAGTGTTTATGAACTTAAAAATTTGACAGACTTAAACATATCTAGTTCTAAATCTTTACTCCTATCTAAAAAAATAAAAAATTTAGAACAATTAAGATACTTAGGTCTAGCTAAAATTGGCCTAAATGCAATTCCAAAAGAGATACTAAAATTACAAAACTTAAAAAAAATAGATATTTCATCTAATCCTATTACAGACTATACAAGCTTTAAGTATATCTCTATGGTAGATACTCTTATTTACCAACAATCATCACTAGATACTATACCAGAGCATATAGGCTATTTAAAAAATGTAACATATTTAGACTTAGCATATAGTAAAAAATTAGCAGGAATATCTAACTTAAAAAACATTAAACAAATAGAGTCTTTACAATTACAAGCATGTAATTTAAATCAACTTCCAATGGAGTTTAAATATTTAACTCAATTGAAGAGTTTTGATCTCTCTAATAATTATAAATTACATTATTATGATGCTATAACCCATATAAAAGGACTAATTAATTTAGAAAATTTAGATATAACGCGTTGCAATATTACCGCTATAGAAGATGAAATAGTAGCTTTAAAAAAATTAAAAACACTGAAAATAGGTGGTAGTCTTGACGATTTTAAAGGTTTAGAGCTATTAACAAATTTAACTCATTTATACGTACAAGAAAACAGTTATATTGGCCCCTATATTCCTAATGAAATTTTACAGTTAAAAAAATTAAAGTATATTAACTTTTCTTTTAATGAAAATTTACAAAATTTAAATGGAATTGAAAATTTACAAGATTTAGAAGAACTTGATCTATCCTTTTGCTCATTCAATACAGTCCCGAATTCTTTAAAAAAGAATAAAAAGCTCAAAAAATTAAACTTAAGTTTTAATCAAAATATTAAAAATGTTTCTACGTTAAAAAGTCTTGTTTCTTTAGAGGAATTGGATATAAGCGGTTGTGGTTTAAAAAAATTACCTCCAGAAGTATACGCTTTAATAAACGTAAAGAAAATTACTTTAGATTATTATTCTAATGCAATAAACATCAGTGCTTTTAGTAGGCTTAAAAATAGTACAGAAGTTCATTTAAATTACCTCGAGGATAAGGATCGCAATGAAATTGAAGTCCTTAAAAGAAAGTTCCCAAGCATTACATTTTACATAAACCGATAATTAAGTACAACGAACATATGAAAAATATAGCATTACTACTTTTTACCCTGCTCATAACAGTATGTACTAGCAAGGCGCAAACTATTGAAAAATTAGCAGAAAACAATATTGCCAAATCTTGTAAGTGTATAAAAAAAATAGATCGTGTAACTAGTAAATTAGACTTCGAGAACAAGATTTATTCTTGCTCTGTACTTCGTAAAAATGACTCTATCGCACTATTAAAAATCACCACTTTTAAGGAGTATGAAAAATTTCACTTATCTAAATTACCTGCAGATTGTGATGGCTTAGAAGCTAAATTAGAACAGTTAAGGCAAAGCTATATTACAACTAACACAAACTCGTTAGATGCTACTCAAACAAAATATGAAACAATAGAAAAAAGTATAATAGGAAGTTATGATTTATCATTTGGCAAAAAATCTCCAGAAGGTAGTTCAACATTAATCCTTTACAATCAAAATGAATATGTTATTGAATCTTTTGATGCATTACAAGTAGGCACTTGGCAGGTTGTACAAGGGAAATACTTACATCTATTTCCTAATAAAAGTAAATCTCCACTTACGATCTATGGTCGTCACAACCCCAATATAGGCGACTCTACATACACCTCTTTTTTAGGTGATAGATTTAGCTATAAAACACTTATTACGTATAAAGAACCAAGCAAAAGCCCTATAAGCCTAAGTCCAATTTTTAATAAAGATGCCAATTGTTTTAATTTTCCGTACATACACAAAACTAGCGGTAAACCAGATCAAATATCATTAGCTTATAATCAAAATTACGAGGAATCTGAAAATCAAGAAATAACATTATACACATTTAAAAATTCTAAGAATTTTAACGACTTCATTATTTTTGAACACACAAGAAATTTAGATGGGATGCCAGCTGACATTCTAATTGGTGACAACAAACTGATATTTGATGAAGACAGTATAGCCGTAAAATATTCTTCTCATGAAGAAAATACTGTGGATGCTACTAATTCTAGATTTATCTTTTACAATTCTGGTTATAAAATATTTAAAAGCGAACTTATAAACTCTAAGCAATACAACTATAACAAAAAAGATAACAACTATTTGTATGATAAAAGTTTAGAAACTACTTATGAGCCAGATATAAGCGATTACCATAATTACTATCAAGTAAATAAATACGAAAAATTACAAGATCTAACTAAGGAACAAAAACAGTTTACAATAGCTAAAAAATCTATTATTTACACCGTTTGTGACTAAGGTCACAATTTAAAAAAACATACCAATAACTCTATGAAAAACATAAAATCTTTAATTTTTCTCCTACTTACTACTATACTTACTGTTAATGCACAGAGTATTGAAAAAATTGTAAGCGATAAGGCGTCTTCTACTTGTGACTGTATAGAAAAAATAGAATACATAGACAGCAAAGCAGATTTTGAAGTTAAGGTAAAATCTTGTGCTGCACTTAGTGCAAAAGATTCGACTAAGGTCTTTAGACAAACTACGTTTCACGAGTATGATAAACTTCTTCAATCTAAATTATTTGAAGATTGTAATGCTATAGAAATTAAATTAGCCAAACTTAGAAAAAATTATTTAACTACTAATATGGACTCTTTATATAGCGCGGAAAAACAATATAAGGACATAGAAGAAAACTTAATTGGCGCATACAACTTATCTTTTGGAAGTAGATCTCCAGAGGGTAGCCCAACATTATTTCTTTACCATCAAAATAAATATGTAATTACATCTTTTGGCGAAATACAAATGGGCACTTGGCGTGTTGTAAAGGAGAAGTATTTACACTTAAACCCAAATAAAACTAAATATCCGTTTAATGTATACGGTCGTTACAATCCTAGTATTGGAGATACTACCAAAACCTCTTTTTTAGGTGATAGATTTAGTTATAGAACACTTATTACGTACAATGAAACAAGTAAAAACCCAATAAACCTAACTCCTATTTTTAATAAAGATGCCAATTGTTTTGATTTTCCTTATGTACATAAAACAACAAGTGTACCTAAGCAAATCTCTTTAGCATTAAATCAGTCTTATGAGGAATCTGCTGATCAAAAAATAACGCTCTACAATTTTAAAAATACTACTAATTTTAATGACTTTATTGTTTTTGAACATACAAGAGCAGAAAATAAAATGCCCATTAGAGTTTTAATAGATGGCAACAAATTAGTATTTAGAGAAAGCCAAGTAACAGAAAAATCTTCCTTGCCAAAAGTAGGTTCTGAGGATGATACCTTTTTAAAAGAAATGTCTACTATTAATAATACACCTGAAACTATTTATTACAATTTTGGATATAAACAGTTTAAAAGCGAGGAAATAAACTCTAAAAATTACAGCTACAATAAAAAGCTAAATAATTTTATTTACCGCGAAAAGGTGCCGCCTTCCTATGAAAAAAATGTTAGTGCCTATGATAACTTTTTACAAGTAAATAAATATATAATGTTACAAGATGTAACACAACAACAAAAGGAATTTAAAATAGATAAAAAGTCTATAATTTATACGGTTTGCGATTAAAAAATAGCACATCTAAAAAATGCCCAGTCTAATTTAGACCGGGCATTTTTTATATAATTAAATAAAATATTTATTTGGCAAGTGTATTCGCTATTGCCTCTTTTAATGTAACTGTTGGTCTACCTAACAATTCTGCTAACTCATTACCTGCATAATACAAATCTCCTTTAGATGTTGCCGTGTCTGCTCCTGCAATAATTTTTGCCAACCCTTCTGGTAAACCAGCTTTTTCTAATGCACTGGCATAATCTTCTTCTTGTAAATTTACATAAGAAATATCCTTTCCTGTTTGTCTCGCTATTTCTGCTGCATAGTCGTTCATAGTAAAAACTTCTTCTCCAGATAACTCATATGTTTTTCCTTCTTGTGCATCCAAACTTAAAACAATAGCTGCTGCTTCAGCTAAATCTGCTCTGGTTGCAGATGTAATTTTACCACTACCAGCACTACCATAAACAGCACCCAGCTCTAAAACGGTTGGTAGTGATGCTAGGTAATTTTCTGTATACCATCCATTGCGTAAAAACGTATAGGGAATACCCGATTTTTTAATCTCTTTTTCTGTTTCTACGTGCTCAGGAGCAAACCCAATAGAAGAGTCATCTAAATTTAATAGGCTAGTGTATGTAATAGCATTAACTTTTGCTTTTATTGCTGCGTTTACTACATTTTTATGTTGTTCTATACGCTTACCTATATCGTCCCCAGATATTAATAATAATTTATCTACACCTACTAAGGCCAACTCCATTTCTTCTGGCTTGTAATAATCAAAAGCTCTAACTTCAACTCCTAAATTTGCTGCTTTTTCTGGTGTACGTGCTAGAGCAATAATATTCTCTGCTCCTACTCTTTCTTTTAATTTATTTACAACTTGAGATCCTAAATTTCCTGTTGCTCCTGTAATTGCTATTTTCATTTTTATAATTTTTAAATTGCTGTATAATTTCTATACTGCAAAGGTGCAATTGCTTTATTGTACAAAAACTATCAAAAAATAAAATTATAGTGTAAAAACGGGAAAGTAGACTTTAATGAAAATAACTAAAAAACACTATTAACTCATACAAAACAATACTTAATACACATTAAACTAAATCATTAAATTGTAAAAAACTGAATAATTAAATTTTTGAAATCCTAAATTGCTCTGGAGTAAGTCCGGTATTCTTCTTAAAAAACTTATATAAATTAGTTGGTTCTTCAAAACCAGTTGTGTATGCTATTTCTTTAATTGTTACGTCTGTATTTATAAGCAACCTCTTAATTTGTTTGACTAAAATTTCGTCTATAAATTGTTTTGCTGACTTATGTACAATAGTATTGGTAATGTTATTTAATGTTTTAGTACTAATCATCATTTGCCCTGCATAATCTAAAACTTTCTTTGTTGTAAAACATTGGTTTTCTACCAAAGATTGAAAATTAACAAATTCAGGTAAATATTTTTTAGTCATTGTTATTGCATCACTTCCTGACTTTAATCTTAAAATTTTACGAAAAAGAATATGCAATAAACTACGCACAATACCCAATGAATGCTGATCATTAACTTGGAAATACTCGTTGTAAATTTCTGTAGCTAAAACATCTATTTCTGTAAACTGCTTACTATTAAGCTGTACTTTAGGTGAATTTAGAAGTTCATTAAAAAGTTGAAGCGTTTTTAAGACTTCAGACTCTTCAAAAAACTGCATTAAAAATTCATCTGTAAATAATAGCAAATAACCTTGGGCATCTGTTTGTCCAAACTTATGTATTTGGTCTTTTCGTATGCTTAAAATAGTTCCTTTATTTATCTCATAATCCGTAAAATCTATAGTATGTACACCTGTTCCACTAGTATAAAAAAGCATCATATAAAAATTTATCTGCTGAAAATCGTATAGTGTATGATCCTTAATATCTCTAGATAATAAATCATCTAACATTATAATATCAAACTGACTCTCTACGCGTTCATTCTCAAACTTTACTTGCTGTACATTACTTACTTTCATCAATTACATTTAGGACCTACTAAGTTAGTATAATTTAGATTCTTTTAGAAAAACTGATTCTTAAAAAAAACGTATTTAAAGTCATATAAATAATACAGTCAACTTATATTTGCCATCATAAATAAGTGCAAAATGGGATTGAGTATTACAAGCGGAATTTTAGTAGATTTTTTAGAGAACGAGCCAGAAGGTTATGAAGCCTACAAAGTTGAGTTTGAACAACTAAATAAATTATTAGAATTAAACGGCTACAAGCCACATATAGAGCCAAGTAAGCTAGATGTAGAATCCATACAGGTTGGTGGTTTCCCCTATTCTTTTCTTCATTATTTAAGACGTTTTTTTGCTTATTATATGAATGATGAAAATTGGGTTGCAAAACCTTTTAGCACAGATTTAGACCCTGCAAATGACCCTATCGTAGAAGAAGAATCTTCTATGTTTTACAGTCACCTTTTAGTACACTCAGACTGTGAAGGATACTATATTCCTATAGATTTTGAAGAGGTTATTTTTGATACTGAAGAAATAACAGTGCCTGGAGCTATGGTTGGTTCTTCTTTTGGATTGTTAACGGACCTAAAAAGCATTGCTAAAAAGTTAGGTATAGAATTAAATGAAAATTTAGAAGTACAAAACAAAGAAGGCCTTTACAATACTATAGACGATCAAGGTGATTTTTGGATAGAAAAAATGGTTTGGCTAACACTTTTTGAAGCGGCTAATTACAGTATAAAAAACAAAACGGCTATCGTTTTTAATTAGGGAATATTCAATGTAAAAAAGGAGCATTAATTTACTATAAATTGATGCTCCTTTTTTATTTCCTTAACTAGTATATGATATCTTAAATTACAAATTGCCACAGTATAAAACTGCTAGTCCCTTACATTAAATTTTCTTTTTCAACCATTAAAATTTCTGCTACTGTAAGGTGTTCTTTCAACGGAACAAAAGTTATGTGCTGTGCTTGCTTTTTATAAATATTCCAGTACACAACAACATAACCATTTATAGGTGACACATATACTCCTTTTTTTGCAGCTTCTATTTCCTTTTTTGTTCTTCTCTTTTCGCTGTATTGTACCCAAATAACCCTATTAAAGTCAGACTTATTTACAACTGTCCCAAAATAGTTACTTAATACTAATTTAGGTTGCGCTTCTTCTAAATACTTCTGTATTGTTGCTTTAACGTCTTTGTCAATCTCATTAAAACCAACTTCATTTTCATTTAATTTTATATCTTTTAAAACCCAAACACTATTCTCTTGTTCTACATAATGCATTAAACTTGTATCTGTATCATTTTTAAAAATTAGTTTTAGATTAAAGCAATGGTAATACCCAAATTTATCTGTGTCTTCTTTGCTAAATAAGTCTATAAAATACTGTTCTTTCTCTGCTATTTCTATTTCTGAATAATCCCTATCAAAAGTAAGTTCAACAAGGTCATAACTCCACTCTAAACAAACGCCAAGAGGCTTCATTTTATCAGAAATTAGGGCTTGTGCTGCTACAACCTCTTGTTTTTGCAAGTATAATTGGTGAAATGATAAACCATCTGGATACATGGATTTAACATCCTTTTGTTCTGCAATTTTATCAGCTTCAAAAGTTAAATACATTTCTACTTTAGGATTTTCTACCTCATAAATTACAGCTTTAAAACAATTGGGATTCATTGTTGCTGTATTAAAAAACCTGTATAAATCGTTATATTTTAAAGCTGTACCATAATTCGCTTTTAAAAAAGTTTCTAGGTTTTTAGCTGCTACTTTTTCGGGTAACATATATTTAGCCTTTACTGCATAATAAAGTAGTACAAGTAAAACTAAAATCCCTATCACTACTTCTTTAAATCCTATATCCATAAAGTCAAATGTACTATTTCATTTGCTGTTTATAACCCCAGTTTTCAGTGAGGATTTTAGCGCAATAATTTATTTAAAATCGATTTAAAACTAGCAGGACTAGTCTTTTCTACTTTTATCTTAACACAGTCATTAAACAACATAAATACTTTTAATTCTTGAGCTAAAGCCACAGCAAACTCTTCTACATTATTTAAACTAGGTTCTAAAAAAAGATGATGTATTAATAAAACACCAGAGCTTCTATCTGCTTTACAATCTACTCTAGCAACCAAATCTGTGTTCCATAAAATAGGCAGTACAAAATAGCCATATTTCCTTTTTTCTTTGGGTACATAACATTCTAACAAATAATTAAAGTTAAAAATATCTTGCATTCGCTTTCTCTGAATAACCAAGTTATCAAAAGGAGAAAGGATTTTTAAAATTCCTTTTTCTAAAGGATTATTTAGTATATCCAATGCAGAGGAAGTTGTGTAATAAATAGTATTATTAATTTTCACCTCTAAAACATCTCCCTTTAAAACCATTGCTTTTAAGGTTTCAATTATATGTTGCTTGGTGTTTTTAAGCAAGTATGCCATTTCTGCTGCTTGTCCTACTCCATTTGCTTGTAAATACTTGGCAATTAAAAATGTAAAATACTCTTCTTGTGTTGGTGTAGAAGTATCTATATCTTCCGGTAATACTAGATCTGTAATATTATATACTTTATGAAAATTAACTCTAGAGCTTATCATTAATTCACCCTCCATATATAAGTTTTCCAAGGCTTGCTTGGCTGGTTTAGTTGTCCAATCCCCTACTTTTTTGCCTTTTCCATCAAAATCCTTAGCCATTAAAGGACCTTCATTTCTAATTCGCTCTAAAACTGAGTTCATTAATTTAGCATCCTTTTTGTACCAGTGCTTTTGCTTTCCGCTTTTAATTGCCTCTTTACGTGGCAGCGTAAATCTATAATCTTTACTAGGCAAGTATGCTGCTGCATGAGACCAATACTCAAAAACATCTTTACGCTCCACTAAATCTGCTAGATGCTGTTTTGTATAGCTTTGATTTCTGTTCCAAATAGTATGGTGGTGTGCGCGTGCTATTGTAGAAATTGTATCTATCTGTATATATCCTAAATGCTCTATTGCAAAAAGTGTAGCGTCTATGTCTGTACCTATTTGTTTTGTTACCGGCAACTGCTGTGACTGTACTACTATTCTTCTGGCATCTTCTAAAGCTAAAGATTCTATTTTATGCGGCATACGATCCTACTTCTTCTTAATTATTATAGCTACTAAATATACTGTTATATAACTGCTAAGCAACTACGATTAAATAAAATTAAAATCCGTTGTTATCTCTCTAAAAAAGCAATGCTTATTTAATAATATTTATCTTTGCAACAGCTTAAATAAATAGATTTGGGAGTTTTAACCACAAAAAAAATTAGCAGTACAAAGCAGCATTTAATATGTGTGTTATTAATTATTTTTTTATCTGTAATATCATATTCTTTTAAAGATATTATTGGGTATCGTGTTGTTGCCTTAATATTACTGTTAGCGGTTTCTATTTCTGCTATTTTGTTTGATATTTTACCTGTTATTGTAACTGCATTACTAAGTGCTTTACTACTTAATTTCTTTTTTATACCGCCTACTTTAACCCTACACATAGATACTGCCGAAGATATTTTAATGTTTGCAATGTACTTTGTAATTGCTTTAATAAATGGTGTGTTAACCTATAAAATAAGACAGTTTGAAATTAAAAAGACAAACGAAATTGAAAACGAAAAAACCATAGCACTTTACAACACTATACTAAATTCTCTATCGCATGAATTACGCACTCCTATCTCTGCAATAATTGGTGCTATTGATACTATTACAGATAAAAATACCAAGTTATCATCAGAAAATAAAATAGAACTTTATAGTGAAATTGAACTGGCATCTAATCGCTTAAACAGACAAGTAGAAAACCTTTTGAGTATGAGTCGTCTAGAGGCAAAAACGATTAAACCTATTTATGATTGGTTTGATATTGATGAGCTTATTTTTAGTGTTTTAAAAGAAAATGAAAAAGACGCTACCAACCATATTATTACCTACATTCCCGAAGAAGACTTGCCTTTGGTTAAAATTGATGGTGGACTCCTAGAAACAATGTTACACAACCTAATACACAATGCATTACAACATACACCAAGCGGAACAACAATAGCTGTTACCGCGACTTGTAAAAACAATGTATTAACTATTGTAGTTGCAGATAATGGCATTGGTTTTCCTAAAAATACAAAACAACATGTATTTAATAAATTTTATAAATTAAATACCAAAAACACAGGTGGTACTGGTTTAGGCTTATCTATTGTTAAAGGATTTACAGAGGCATTAAATGGCACCATAGAATTAAAAAATGTAAAACCTAAAGGAGCTAAATTTACAGTAACTATTCCTGTAGAAATTTCTTCAATAAAAGTTTTAGAGAATGAATAAAGCACAAGTATTAATTATTGATGATGAGCCACAAATTAGAAAATTACTCCAGATAAATTTAGAGAGTAATGAGTATAAAGTGTTGCAGGCAGACACAGCTAAAGAAGGCATTACACTTGCTGCTAGTCACTTGCCAGATGCTATTCTGCTAGATATTGGTTTGCCAGATAAAAACGGACATATTGTACTTAAAGAGTTAAGAGAATGGTACAACAACCCCATAATTATTTTGTCTGTGCAAGACAGTGAAATAGATATTGTAAAAGCATTAGACAATGGTGCAAACGATTATTTAACAAAGCCTTTTAGAACAGGTGAATTACTTGCCAGGTTGCGTTCTGCAATTAGAAGTAATCAAAACATAGAAAACAACTCTAGCATTACCACAGGAGATTTAGATATAGATTTGGTTGCCCGCACAGTGAAAAAAAATAACGAAATAGTAAAATTAACTTCTACCGAATATAATCTGCTGGCCTTATTTGCCAAAAACGATGGCAAAGTATTAACGCACCAATATATACTTAAAGAGGTTTGGGGTAACGGTTATAGTACAGAAACACAATATTTAAGAGTGTTTGTAGGCAACCTCAGAAAAAAAATTGAAGACAACCCCAATAATCCACACTATATTATTACAGAAAGTGGTGTTGGCTATAGATTTGAGTAATCTTTATAAAATCTTTATATCTCATCTAAAAACTTGATTTTAAACATATAGTTTTTAGATGAACTTTGCAGTCTTAAATTTAAAACAAAACCTACTGCAAATTGAGCTTTTTTAATAACTACATTGACCATTTTAAACAGTTATACCGCATTACATTTATTTTTAGTGTACTTGGGTTACTCTTATTTGTAATAGATTTTGGTTACGATAAATCCTCGCAACTACAACACATTTTTAATGTCTACTATTTTGTTGTTATAACACTAGGAATTTTAGCAACTATATTACGGTATATTAAACGTCATAAAACCATAAAACGTAGTGTTCTAATTTTTGACAGTCTAACCATACTTATTACACTTACTATTTTATACGCCCATTTTTTAGGTGAAGAAGCACACAAACATATTTCTTTTCTATACAATGATACTTGGGTAAAATTTGCCATTATACTAACATTTATAAGAGAATTTTCTGAACAGAACGTAAATTATAAACGCACCGTATTTAACCCTGCTCAGCTCTTTATAATCAGTTTTTTAGGTATTATTTTTATTGGTACATTATTGTTGATGTTACCCAATGCAACCTACACTAGTATTTCTTTTTTAGATGCGCTTTTTACTGCTACCAGCTCTGTATGTGTTACAGGTTTAATTGTGGTGGATACAGGCAGTTACTTTACAACATTTGGACAATCTGTAATATTGTTTTTAATACAAGCTGGTGGTATTGGGATACTTACAGTGGCTAGTTATTTCAGTTATTTTTTTAAAGGTGGCGCTAGTTATGAAAATCAACTTTCTTTAAGTGATATAACAGGTTCATCTAAGCTTGGCGAAGTCTTTTCTACCTTAAAACGTATTTTAATAATTACATTTTCTATAGAAATATTAGCCACATTATTAATTTACACTAGTGTAGATAAATCTCTGTTTAGTTCTTTTTTTGAACGTTGCTTTTTCTCGCTATTTCATTCGGTTTCTGCATTTTGTAATGCTGGTTTTTCTACGCTACCAAATAGTCTTTATCAAACAGGATTTAAACACAACTATATGCTTCAAAGCATTCTAATGGGTTCATTTATTTTAGGTGGATTAGGGTTTCCTATAGTTGTAAATTTAATTAAGTATTTAAAGTACTTTTTTGTTAGAAAGTTGTTTTATTTATCAGGCAAACAAGAAACTCATAAACCTTGGGTTATAAACATAAACAGTCGTATTACATTGGTTACTACGACAGCCTTAACGGTTATTGGAACGATACTTTTTTATATAAACGAATACAATAATACACTAAAAGAACATAGTGGAATTGGAAAATTTGTGACAGCACTTTTTGGAGCTGCTACACCTAGAACCGCAGGTTTTAATACGGTAGATATGTCGGCCTTAAACTTTTCTACCATAATGCTTATCTTTCTACTAATGTGGGTTGGTGCCTCACCTGCTTCTACCGGTGGTGGTATAAAAACAAACACATTTGCCATTGCAACACTTAACTTTTTAAGCTTAGCAAAAGGAAAATCTAAAATAGAAGTATTTAGAAGAGAAATTGCAGATGTGTCTGTACGCAGAGCTTTTGCTGTTATATCTTTATCGCTTTTGGTTATAGGATCTGGAATTATTTTAGTTTCTATTTTTGATAGCGATAAAAAACTATTAGATATCGCTTTTGAGTGCTTTTCTGCATATAGTACAGTAGGCTTAAGTCTTGGTATTACAGCCAAGTTAAGTGCTGCAAGTAAACTTGTTATTATTGGTATTATGTTTATTGGTAGAGTAAGTATGCTTACATTACTTATTGCATTGGTTAAAAAAACCAAGCAAAGAAATTACAAATACCCAACTGAAGAATTGACTATAAATTAAAATAAGATGAAATATATAATTGTAGGCTTAGGGAGTTTTGGCTCGTCTTTAGCTATAAAATTAACAGAACAAGGTAACGAGGTTATTGGTATAGATACCAATATGGGTCGTGTAGATATGTACAAAGAACGTATCTCTCATTGCATTTGTATGGATGCTACAGATGAGCATACTGTATCTGGTTTACCACTAAAAGATACAGATTTGGTTGTTGTTGCTATTGGCGAAAATAAAGGTGCCAATATTATGGCCACAGCTTTATTTAAAAATTTACAAGTAAAACGATTAATTAGTAGAGCAATAGACGCTTTACACGAAAAAGTTCTACACGCTATTGGTATTGATGAGATTGTACATCCTGAAGAAGAATCGGCTGAGAGATGGGCAAAAAAACTATGTTTAAAAGGGGTTTTAAACTCTTTTGAACTTAATGAAGATTTTAGTATTGTAGAGGCAAAATTACCTGCGAGATATGATGGTAAAACAATTAGGGAAATTAATATGAGAGAAAAGTATAATTTAATTGTTTTAACTACAATTTCTAACAAAGAGGTAAAAAGTATTGTAGGTAAAACTAGAAATATTACAAAAGTAAAAGGTATTGCTAACCCAGATAGTATATTAGACAAAGACGATATACTAGTTATTTATGGAGGAAATAAAGACATTAAAAAATTCTTATCCTAACTACTTTTTTATGCGTATCCCCGTGCCAAAATAAATGGTATTTTTTTTATCTACGGTAGATACCTTATCGTTGCTTTTATTTCTTAGTTCTGCGGACTCCATTAATACTCCAGAAAAATTACAGAAAAACTCTAAGTGCTTTTTTATCTTATATTCGTAGCGTAAACCTCCTAGAATAAGTGAAACATTAATTTTCTTAGCTAAATCTTCTTCATTATTAACGGGTAAACCTTCTTGTATATTAGCTGTAAAACCATCTAATTCTGTTACCAATTTTAATCTAGATTTTGGAGAAATATGGTATTGTAAATTAGACTTTGGAACTCCTAAATTATAAGACCACTTTGGATGAAACTTACGGTAATAACTTATAAACGGAAGCGGAAAAGAAATACCCCTGTTTTGCGAATAAGAAACCCCTACTATTAAACGGTAGGGCTTATCTATAGTTGTATCGTCTCGTTTATCATTAATAAATACTACATCACCTGCAAAAACAGCATCTTCAAAAGTAATTTTACTTCCTAAATTAGAACTAAAACCTGGTGTAAAACGCACTCCCAAACGCCAATCGTTTTTTAGTTTTTTTATATATGCCAGATTAAACTCTAGCATTTGAAAATCCTGAATAATATTTGTATCAAATTTTACTATATCAGAATCAAAAGACATTTCTATATTGCTATAATCTAACCCTACTAGTAAGTAGTTGCTGTTTTTAAGTTCTATGGGGTAATTGGCAGCTACACGAATACGACTGTAACCAAAATTAGAGCTTCCTCTTGGTAATAATTTATATTCTACTCTGGCAAAATCAGAAATCTGTGCAGACACGGTTACAAAACCCAATAACATTACAAACAACAGACTTTTATTCCTCATTCAAATTAATTAAATTACTACTAAGACCTATAAAACCTTGCAAAGTTATCAATAATAAATGATTAAATATGTCAGTATTTACAACTCATTACCTATTACAAGCAACATTTTAACAAATTTTATAACAATAAGCGGACAACTTTATACAGAACATAAAAAAACGAATCTTACATAAAGTAATTACCAAACATCACATGACAAGCAATAAAACCTATAACGGCTAAAATAATACCAATTAAGAATACGTGAAAAGAAGCTCTAAGCAATTTAAATTTTCTATCAATAGTTTTTCCTAAGTGATAGGTGTCCTTAGCAATAGCCTTATAAAGATCATCTCCCTTGTACATTAAACTAGTGAGTTCCTCTGTATATTGTTCCTCTTCCATTGTATTAAAATTTCCGTAGAATAATAAATTATTGGTGTTCTTATTTCCGTGCGTTAGTTCTGGTCTTGTTGCAAATACAGCATACCCAATAGAAATTAAGTTGGTAAATAACATAATACTTGCCGGAAATATAAGATGAGGATCTTTATCTAATTGGTTAAGTACAGTACCTAAAGTTATAGAAAGAATAAGCGCGTTGATAGAAATAAGAATATTCGATTTTCTATCTATCATTGTATTTAAGGTATACTGATTTTTAGATACCAAACGAAACAAGGTTTCTGCACCACGTTCTGAGCGTGGCTCTACTTTTAGCAGCTTCTTTTTAAGCTCTTTGAGTTTCTCTTTATCAATACCCAATTCCTTTCTTAATTGCTTATCAATTTCCTTGGCTTCTTCTTTTTCGTTTATCATATTATCTTATAAAGCTATCAATTGGTTTTCACTGAAATTAGGTATCTTAATATTAAAATGCTCATAAACTGCTTTAGGAATTCCTAAATCTGCTACATACACTTCTAATGTACTTGGCAATTTTTCCAATATCATTATAGGTGCTGCCAAAGTCATTACCTGGTCAGCTTTGAATCCTAAAAGCGTTCCATCTTTAGAAATACCAACAGGAATATCTAACGAAATTTTAAATGCCAATGAAGCGTTGGCTAATGCAATACTTTTTACAAAAGCATCTGACAGCGGTAATCGTTGAGAGAAACCTAAATAGGCATCTACCCAAATATCCGTTGTTTCTGGAGCACCTTCCTTAGCTCCAAATAATAAAGCTCTTTCTAACTGTGCTTTTGGCAGGTCTTTGGTAATAGGAACTACCAAATCTAAATTCACATTAAATCCCCAAGCGGCGAGTCTACGAGCAGCTACTAGTCCGCCACCGCCATTGTTTCCATTGCCAACTCCGATAGTAATAACAGAGGTCTCAGTTGCTTTTTTAACAATTAATCTTGCTAGCTGAAGCCCAGCATTTTCCATCATCAATTGAATGGACAAGTTGTATTTTTCAACCGCCCAATAATCCATCTCTTTAAAGGCTTCTAACGAAAGACTGGTTACCTGCATAGTTACTTTTTATAGGTATTAATAGCTTCCGTAAAGAACTGTATTGCTTGCGCTTCTTTAATTTTTGTAGCTAGCATCAAACTTAACAATAACCAAGTCTAAACCATTAACTAAGGCGTGTTCTGGTTATTTATTTTCTAGGTTATTTACTTGGGCAATTGCGATTGGTTTTTTCATAGAATGGGTGGTTTAAGTAGTTGTTCTTATCTTGATTAAATTACAAAAAGAATATAATATTGGACGAATAAATGATATAAGCCTTTCAATACGTTAAAAAACAAGTCTTGTATAAACAGTAAAAGCATCACTTACGCAATGCTTTTAGTATGGGGTAACCATTAAAAAAAATCTTATTTAGCTCTTAAAATATACAACTTAACACAATTCTCTATCCTTTTCATATTCCTTTACAACGCTCGTGAAAAATTGTATTGCTTTGTCTTTTTTAGCTTTTTTTACGGGTAACACAGCTCCTTTAAAACCATTGTTTTTCCACTCACCCTCAGTAAGCATCTCTAAACTATTTGTTTCTATACTTTTGCCATCTTTATATCCGCTTATATAAAAATAATGTTCGTTAACCACTTCATCTGGTATAGCCATTCCTAACCCTAAATCTAACTCACTATTTAAACTAGCAAAAGCGCCAGTGTCAAAATGGTGTGGCCAAACCCGAACCTCCGACTTTAAATTTAACTCTCTCAGTGTCTCTAGTATCGTAGATTGTGCTACTGTTCTTAGAGAAGCTAATTCGCTTAATTCTGATATATTTAATTCGTATGTAAAAGAATCATCTATAACATTAGGCAAGGCATAATGAAATTGATATTTATATTCTTTACCTAAGAAAATCTTAGCGGAATTATGCAACCACTCTAATGCTTGTACATGTGTTTTATTTTCTAGAAAAAAAGAAGCGCTAAATTTTGAAGAACTCCAATCTAAAGAAAACGTATTATAATTTAAACAAAGTATGTCTCCGTTTATTGATAATGGGTGTGTTTCTAATTGTTGATTTCTTACTGAAAAACCAAGATTAGTATGGCTATCATCTGCCTTTTTCTCGATAAAACTTATTCCTGCAGCAGCTAAATATTGTGCTGCAAAATGCATTATTTCTGTCATTTTTTATAGTTTTAGGCATTAACAAGCAAAGAGATAAACGCTATTGCATTGCAGGTTTCAAAAAACCTATCGCTCTATAATTCAATAAATTATACTCTTTTAAAGATAGTCAATTTAATTTTCAACCTCAACTATACTCGTATTACATTTCTGCCAACACTATTTATTTAATAGTTCTTTTGCTACAATTGCTTTGGTATAATTAGCTTTTATAGTAGGGTGACTGTTAAAAAACTTTTTACTGTTTTTACGCTTTAAAGTGACTTCTACATTGCCATTTGAGTTTGTAGTAACAGCTGTAACTACAACGGTTAAATTTTTTAAACTTTTATAGTTTGCCAATCCTCCACTTTTTATAATAAAGTTTTTTCTTGGTAAGACTAAATGTTGATAGTTTGCTTCGGAAGCTGCTCCTATTTTAAGTTCTGTACCTACTTTAATTTCAGAATTTAAAGGTGCTGTATTTGCGTGCAAAACAACTGCCAAACACATACTCATTACTAGTGATATAATTTTTTTCATCTTTCTATAATTTAGCTTTCAAAATAATAAATTATACGCCAAAAGGCTACCATTTTATATTTACTTTAACATAAATAAAGCACCGAAATTCGGTGCTTTATTAAAGGTTTGGGGGAAACTATACGTATTTTTATTTCGCAACAATTATAAAGTCAGACCTTCTATTTAATAAATGTTCCTGTTCAGAACATTTAACACCGTTGCTACATTTGTTTTTAAGTTTTAATTCACCAAAACCGTTGGCGCTTTCTATACGATCTATATCAACGCCTTTAGAAATTAAATATCTTCTGGTAGATTTTGCCCTATCGTCAGACAATTCTAAATTATAAGCATCTTTACCTCTAGAATCTGTGTGCGATTCTATTTTTATTTTAGTATCAGGGAACTCTCTTAATACAAAAAGTACTTTTTCTAGTTCTATCTCTGCTCTTGGTGTAATGTTAGATTTATCGTAATCAAAATAAATAGGTTCTACATTTATCTTTTCTACATTATCTTCTTTAACTATTAAACTTTCAAAAGGAGTTAAATACACCTTATTATTAAATGATGGCTCCTCAGGATTTTCTTTAGTTGTGATAGCAACCGTTTTTTTAGAGTACTTGTCTTTTGCAAAAACTATTTTACTGGTCTGGTTACACGGTAAAATAAAGTTATAATAGCCATTTGCATCTGTCTTACTATTTTGTATTAGTGTATCATCTTCATCATAAATAGCAACAGTAACTCGCTCTAAAGGCTCATTGGTAAGTTTATTATATACATTACCAGAATACTCTAAACAATTAACAGGTTTAGCCCCTTCAAAATGATAAATATCATCATCTCCCATACCTCCGTAGCGGTTAGATGCTATGTAACCACTTGTAGATGCCATTTCTCTGATAAACGAAAAATCATCCATATTACTATTTAAAGGTTCCCCCATATTTAGCGGCAATGAGTATTCTCCTTTAGGTAAAATTTTAGAAGCAAAAATATCTAAACCACCTAAACCATAATGTCCATCTGATGAAAAGTAAAGTTCTTCTTTAGCTACAAAAGGAAACATTTCTCTACCTCTAGTATTTATTGTAGGCCCTAAATTCTCTGGCTTAGCAACCACATCTCCAGAAGCAGATAATTCTACTACATAAAGGTCACTATCTCCATAACCACCATCCATATTAGAGGTAAAGTATAAAGATTTACCATCTGCGCTTAATGCAGGGTGACCACAAGAATAATTTTTACTATTAAAGCTTAAAGACATTACATTTATAAGCTTATTATCTGCTATTGTCCCTTTTAATATTTGCATATTAGATAGGCCATCTGCATTGGCATTAAGTTTGTTTTTTTTGATAAAATTACGAGTAAAATATACTGTTCTTCCGTCATTAGAAATAGCAATTGTTGCATCATGAAAAGTAGATTCCATATTCTCTAAAAACTTTTCTGGAACAAAATCTTCTTGCTTAGGATTTGTAAAATACAAGTCTAAATACGGTTGCTTGTTCCAAGGATATAATTTGCTAGACTTAGCGGTATCTCTTGCTGATGCAAATACCAAACCTCTAGAATACATGGCAGGTGCAAAGTCTGACTTTTGACTATTAAAAGGCATATTTTTGATAGTGTATTTTGGTTTTGTCTTAGAAAGACTATCTAAATATGCCTTTTGCAACATAATCATTTTTAGCTTTGTTGGGTTGGTGTAGTATTCTTTTAAAAGCTCATCTGCTTTTTCTACTTGCATGCTAGCTTTTAAGCTTTGCACCAATTTTATTAGGTTACTCTCTCCTATTTGCTTTCCTTTTATCCCATACAACTTACTGTACCATTGTTCTGCATTTTGGTAATCGTTTATATTAAAATAACTATCTGCTAAATGCTGAATAACGTCTAACGATGGTTTCTTTTTTTCTGATGTTATACTTGTGTAAACCTTAATAGCTTCACTAAACTTAAAATCATCAAAGAAATCGTTTGCTCTCTCTTCTTTACTTTGTGCTACAGATAATGAAGCAAAAAGTATACTTAAAATGAATAAACTTTTTTTCATATCTATATTTTTAAAAGAATCTAGGTGATAGTGCTCTCTTCTTAGAGTTAAAAACACTGTATTTTAAAATAATCTCATGAGAACCGTTATTGTAGTCCCCTAAATCTGTTAAAGAATAATCGTAAGCATAGCCCAAAAACAACTCTTTGGTGATATGAAAACCCGCTAAAGCACTAACCGCATCATCATAACGATACGCTGCTCCTAAACTAAACTTTTCATTTATTAAAAAATTTCCAGAAACATCTACTGTTACAGGTGCACCAGATACGTGTTTAGTTAATATAGATGGTTTAAATTTTAAGTTTCTAGACAAATCAAAAACATAACCTGCCATAGCGTAATATTGACTTTTACGGTCTGTTACTATATCATCCTTATCATTATAGATTTCAGAATTAAAAAGGTTTTGTGTAGATAAACCTGCATACCATTTTGTACCATACATAAAAGCACCTATTCCTAAAACAGGACGTACGTCTTTATTATTCTGGTTAAAAATTGGATCTAAATTATTTGAATAACTACCTTTGGACCAATCTATATTTAAAATATCTAAACCGGCATTTAAACCTAAAGATAGTTTTGTTGTGTAACCTAAAGGAAGTTCGTAAGCAAAATTAGCATTAACTACTATGTTGTTAGACGCTCCTAGCTTATCATTAATTGCACTTAAGCCCACTCCTATTCTTTCTTTTAATTTTCCTTGTATAGAAAAAGACTGACTCGTTGGTGCGCCATCTAAACCAACCCATTGTGACCGGTGTAGTACTGTTGCTTCTAGATTGCCTCCTGTTCCTGTATACCCAGAGTTTAATGACATTGTGTTGTACATATATTGTGTATACTGTGGGGCTTGCTGTGCATTGGCAATACTTATACTACATAGTATAACTACTAGCACTAAATGCTTTATATTTTTGGTTAAGTTCATTTTGATATTAATTTGGGGTTGTCGTCTTGGTTAGGTTTATCTTGCTAATTGTATCCAGCCTTTTAAAGTTCGGTTTAGCTCTGGAATTGCAAGCGTATAATAATAGGTTCCTGAAGGTAAATGGCTTCCTTTGCTTAAAACACCATTTACATTTGCAACACCATTCCAATTGTTCTTATAATTAACAGTTTCAAAAACTCTGTTTCCGTTTCTGTTAAATATTTTTAATGTATTAGATGCGTAATCTTCAATACATTTAACTTCAAAAAAGTCGTTGTAACCATCATTATTTGGAGTAAACTCGTTGTAGACAAACAAACAAAATTCTTCACCTAAAACTTCTCCACAAGAAATTACGGCAACCTCTAATGTGTTTTCTGTAGATGTGCAACCAGCTACATTATCATAAGAAACAACAACCGAAGTATTTTGCAGATCGTCCCAAGTAACAGTAATAAAACTATCTGTACTTGTACCGCCTTCTGTAATTGTACCACCAGTAACTGTCCATACATAATTTTGTTTACCAGCTTCCGTTGTGTACATATAAGAATCTTCTAAACAAGCATCTTCAAAAATACCCGTGATAGTTGCTACTTCTTGCGCTTCTACCAAAACAGTAACGGCTAATCTTGTTGTACTCTCACAACCGTTTTCTGTATTAGCAACATAGTAAGTTGTACCATCTACTAAAGCTGTAGCAGGGTCTAACATAGTACCGTCTGCAGCACTATCGTAGAAAACAACACTAGATTCGTTTACTTGTATGTCTGCTACAACCGGGTTATTAGCGACACAGAAAATCTGCGTTTCATTTATTGTAGTTGGTGCTGGTGTATTTAAAATTGTAACGGTTATTGCTACACGTGGTAAAACCGATAAAGGAACATTTAATAGACCTACGTAATATGTACCTCCGTCTACTAAGGGAGCATTAACATCTAATTCTGCGCTTCCTAAAAGACTATCAAAAAACAATACATTGTTTCCGTTTACATCTAAATCTAGTAGTGTTATATCATCAGAAGAACAAAAAACCTGATTTAAATTATCTAATATAAAATCTGGAATTACAACCGTAATATCATCTGTACTCGTACAAAGTCCGCCTGAAATAAAAGCTTCTAAAATATTATCTATGTCCGATAAAAGGTTAACACCATCTACAGCTACGCTAAAATCTAAATTAGCATCTAGTATACCCGTATACGTTTCACCATTTATAGCCAATGTAATTTCATCCCCAACTGAAGCATCACCTGTTACGGAACCCGTTACATTTGTTGCAGGGTTTCCTTGAAAAATACTAATTAAGCTAGGCAAGTTAATAACAGAATCTAAAGTAACACTGACTGCATCTGTAGAGTCTACAATAGTTACAGGTACAGCTTTTACATCTCCAGCTCCGTTTGTACAACCAGCAGCAGTGTCTGTAGCACCTACATAAAATGTATAAGGACTATTAACCTCTGTTAAACCATTAACAGTTAGTACACCGTTAGCATCTATATTATATGTTGCTCCGTTTAAAACCATACCATCTGTAATAGGCATAGTTTCGCCAGCATCTAAAAACCAATTAAAAGTTAAGTTAGTAGCACTAGAAGGAACTAAAACAACATTATTTTGTGAACAAATAGGATTCTCGTTACCTACTATTGTTATATCTGTTGCTGTTGGTATTGCTGCAACTGTTACAGGAACTTCTACTCTAGGCGATTCTTCTGTACAACCAATATGTGCAGCTGCAACATAATAAGTTTGATCTGCATTTAAAATGGGTGTAGTATAAGGGTCTCCGGAATTTACTGTTGCTAATAAATTACCTCCTGTTTCAGCATCGTACCAACGAAGCTCTATTGCAGTACCATTAGACTCTGCAACCAAATCTACTGTAGAACCACTACATATATTTACATCTGTAGATGACGCAGCAAGCTCTGGCTGTTCTGGAGCTCTAAAAATATCATAAATACGTAATTGCTGACCAACTGCTACGTTTAATAACGATTCTAAATTTACAGTAACTCGGTCTACAGGACCTCCTGGATTAAAAGCGACAATTGCCTTATCTCCGTTTTCTAATAGACCTAATAAATCTACATTTAATAAACTAGATAAATCTCCAGAGAAAACATTTTCTACGCCATTTCTAGCGCTTACATCTACATTATTAAGTAAACCTACATTTATTAATGAAGGATCTGCTCCTAAAATAATGTAAACATTATCATTGGGATCTGAATCTGTATCGTAATATACTGTTTGTTGCATATTAGCAGCAACGCCAATAATACCTAATCCTAATTCGGAATATGTAGTTGGGTCACCATCTATTGCAAAGTGTGGATCTTTTACCCCTGCACCTCCTAGGTCTAATAAATCTAGAGAAACACCATTACCGCTAAAAGAAGTGTAACTTGGTAAGCCACAAGCACCAGGGCCTGTAGTATAATACGTTTCGTAAACACCTAGTTCTCTAGTGTTGCCTAAGCCTATTAAAGACCCCATTCTATTCTCTATTCGTATTCTATTGTATTCTTGTTCTGGGGTTACTGCTAAAAAATAATCGTTATTCTTATCTGTTACTACTCGTACATCATCTGCAGAGAAACCGTTTACAGCACTAGATTGTTTTTCTAAAACGGTAACAGCATCATTTTGTGCTAGTATAGAAAATTCTTGATTTCCCAGAAGTAGAATACCTGTAATATCCGATAACAAACCACCTAAACTACCACCTAATAAACTAGGTAATAGATCATCTTCTGTCTCAATTTTGGTAAAACTAGTGGTGTTCGCCGGTAAATTTGTTGGATATTCTAGTTCTAAGTGACCTGTGTAAGCTCCTATACCTGCAAGAACACCTGAACCGGCATTAATGTCTGCTTTGGTGAGCATATCAGCATCAACTGCATTAGTTGCGTTATCTACTCTACTCTGATTTGCTACTACGGTTGCATAGGTTTTTGTCTGAGCTTTTAAATTTGTGGCAAATGTGAGGACTATTGCTACAAAAATGACTTTAATTTTTTGGGGTAAAATTAGTTCCATTTAATAAGATTTTGGTTAAGTAATAATATTTGGTACCATTATAACGCAACCTTATCTATCTGTATTTTCCACTTATTGCATTTACTCGATGAAATACACCCCATTTCGACGAAATACACCTAATTTTAAGACTTTGCCGATAATTTAGCTATTTAAAACTTTTACTAATAATAACGCAATGAACTAAAAATTAATTATTTGTATATTTTTGTAACAAAAAAAGCACTTTTAAAACAATTACTATTGTCTTAAAAGTGCTCTAAAAAAGATAGATTTTAACCTAAAAATATCTTATTTAAAATATAACTGTGTAAAGTATAATTTACCGTTTTCGTCTGCTTTAATGTTTATAGCTGTATATGTAAAATCGCCTTCCATTACTTTTTTGTGAGTTGGACTATTTATCCAAGCCTTAACAACACCGTTTGCTGTTCTAAAATCTTTAGCTAAGTTTTCTGATACAAAATCTGCATTTGCCTCTACAGCTAAATTAGATGCACGTAAGTTAAAGTTATCGTGGCTAATTTTTCCTTCCTCAATCATATAATCATTATGCTCAGCTGCAAAGTTGTATGCTACTTTACCATATTCCAAAGTATTTAACCCTTGAGATGTTCTATACTCGTTTACCAACTCTATAACTTCTTTTTCTAAATCACTAGAAGTATTAACCTGTGCATATATTGCATCTTCTTGCTCAATACTCTCTGTAGTACAAGAAGTCATTGTAATAAATAAAGCTAACAATCCTAAGGTTAAAAAATTAAATTTTGACATCGTAAAAAACATTTGTGGGTTAAATCTGGGACAAAGTTACCACGGATAAAAAGCTAAATATTCAAGAATCAATTGAATGGATACTTTTGAACGGTGAACTGCAGAAAAGTGTCTTTAAAGCTTCTACGAAAAAAATGTTCAAAATTTTTCAACCTAAAAATGTGCCGATTAACTGGGGCTAACAGCACTTTTATCATTCTATAAAAATTAAAACACACTTAAATAACCATCTATCTTATAAAAAAGAAGAATACATTTTTATACTTTATAGTAATTCTATACTTTTAGATCTGAACTCAACTACAACTCAAAATGAAAAAAATAGCGTTCCTAAAAGTCGTTACCGTTTTAGCTATATTTAGTTTTACAACACAAATAAAATCTCAAGATTTAAAGATTGCAGTTGATACTACTGTAGTTACCAACCACGCTGCTACAATAAACAATACAAAACTTACCTATTCCGCCACTACTGGTACACAACCGGTATGGGATAAAGAAGATAATGTGGTTGCTACGTTGTTTTATACCTATTATAAAAGAACAAATGTTAGTAAAGGAGAAGAACGCCCTTTGGTAGTTTCTTTTAATGGTGGTCCTGGTTCTGCATCTGTTTGGATGCACATTGCATATACTGGACCTAAAATTTTAAATATTGATGACGAAGGTTATCCCGTACAACCTTATGGTATTAAAGACAATCCGTATTCTATTTTAGACGTAGCAGATATTGTTTACGTTAACCCGGTTAATACAGGTTACTCTAGAATGGTTACTCAAAAAGACGGAAAAATGCCAGACCGCAAACAGTTTTTTGGTATTAACGCAGATGTAAAATACTTAGCTGCTTGGGTAAATACATTTGTTACACGTAACAATAGGTGGCAATCTCCTAAATATATTATTGGTGAGAGTTATGGTGGTACTCGTGTATCTGGTTTAGCGCTAGAACTACAAGAGTCTCAATGGATGTATTTAAATGGTGTTATTATGGTATCACCAGCAGATTATAAGATATACAACGCAGACGGACCTTTATCTTCTGGTATAAACCTACCTTATTTTGCTGCTGCAGCTTGGCACCACAAAATGCTACCTGCCGCTTTACAACAAAAAGACTTACTAGAGGTATTACCAGAGGTAGAACAATATACCATAGACAAGCTTATGCCTGCCATAGCTAGAGGCGGATTTATAACTGATACAGAAAAACAAGAAGTTGCAGAAAAAATGGCGTACTACTCTGGTATGTCTAAAAAAGCGATTTTAGACCATAACTTAATGGTACCAACGTCTTTTTTCTGGAAAGATTTGCTACGTGATAAAAGCGGACATACTATTGGACGTTTAGACTCTAGGTATTTAGGGATAGATAAAATGGCTGCTGGCACAAAGCCCGACTATAATGCAGAAATTACCTCTTGGTTACACTCTTTTACCCCTGCAATTAACTTTTACCTTAGAGAACACTTAAACTTTAAAACAGACCTTAAATACAATATGTTTGGTAATGTACACCCTTGGGATAATAGTAATAATAATGTTAGAGAAGGTTTGCGCAAAGCAATGGCAGAAAACCCATACCTAAAAGTACTGTACCAAACTGGGTATTATGATGGTGCTACAACCTACTTTACTTCTAAATATAGTATGTGGCAAACAGACCCAAGCGGAAAACTAAAAGACCGGTTTACTTTTAAAGGCTACAGAAGCGGACATATGATGTACTTGCGTAAAGAAGATTTAAAATCTGCGAACCAAGACATAAGAGCTTTTATTAAAAACAGTGCTGCTAATGGTAAAGCTGCTAAGTATTAGAGATAGGTTTTATGTTTAATTTAAAAAATAAGTTAAAAAAAAGTGACAACTATCAATTAATTGATAGCTATTTATTTGTTTTTAAAAAGAATAATAAAGATGTTTCTATTTATAATTTTGAAGATATTTCTGAATATAAAGTGATAAAAGAAATTGAAAATGAGAAAATGATTAGCTTTAATGAGTGCTTTTTATCTGATAACTTAAAAGGTTTTACAAAAGAATCTTTTGAACCTATTTCATTTTCAAATCATCTAAATTATGTAATTCATAATGAAAAAGTAGTAATTACAAAAATAGTCAACTCTAATTTTCAAGTAACATATTATATCTCTCACTTACCTAAGTTTAATAATCAAAAAGAGATAGATTTAAAAGGGTATCCTATTCATTCCTATAAAGATTTTTTTATCCTTTATGAAAAAGAAATATGTTTATATAATTATATAGATGATAAAATTTTATGGTCTATAGATGTTACTAAGATTGGAGACTTAAATACCACTGTAATAAAAACTATTATTAAAGATCAACTTCTATTAATTTTAAAAGGCACATCTGTTATATGCTTAAATATTGAAACTGGTACAGTAGTTTGGTCTTTTAATAGTGAGATAGCAAAGCAAATGGGAGTTATTTCTGGCGAATATTTATACACAGCATCTAACACAAGTCTTACTAAAATAGCTATTGCATCTGGTGACGTTGAGTATGCCATAAGATTTCAAGAAGAATATCAGCTAGAAAAATTAATAACGCTTTATGGCATAGAAGAATTAACCTTATTTAAAAATGAGCTATGGGCTTATACTAAATTTGGAACTTTATCCCTAGTATGTATAGATAAAGAAACTGCTTATTTTAAAAAAGTTATTACTTTAGAAAGTTTAGGCATTAAAACTGGTCTATTTTCTTTTCAGTTTTATAAAGACAAGCTTTTTATTCACGATTATGATTATACGCTACACATTTTTGAAAAAGAAGAGACTGATTAATTTAGTTAGATGCGTTCAAAGGCACAAGCAAGATGCTAGCGCTAGCAGAAGAAACTAATTTACTATAATTAAATAAAAAAATAACTCTTAAAAATTATCAGTATCAGCGTACTAGCACCAAAAGCCCAACCATTGTTAATAAGTAGTGTCGGCTAGTAAAGCAAAAAAGGGATAATCGTTCTATTTTTGCGAACTATCTGTAAAAACACATATGCGATATTTAGAAATTGGCGATAAGCTTTTTAATGTAAAACGAGATGGTTTTAACGACTTTGCACGTTACTCTTTCTCCGAGGTTATTTCACTTACCAAAACCTTAGCTGTTTTAAAAAACGGTGTTAGATTGGTAAATCAGCCTCGTAAATCTTACATTATTAGTGATGTTGGTTATCCGGTTTCTAAAAACAAAGGAGCACATTGGCATATTGTAACTATAGAAGCCATTAGAGATGCACAGGTAGAGAATGCTAAAATTGAAGCCCACGATTGGTTCCAAGAAAAAGAATTCTCTTTAAAAGAAATTATTTTTATCCACAGAAAATTTAAAGAACTAGAAAAGCATTTAGAATAATCTAAATGCTTTTTTTATGTAAAAGAGTATGTAAGTGTTAAATATTACGGCTAATCATTGTGCTCAAAAACTATTGTTTAATTTTGATAGTACTATGATTCAGGAATTAAAAAACAGCTACGGAACTCTATTTGAAGAAGAATTGCTTCAAGAAATTATAGCGTCAGCAACTTATAAAGAAGTTCCAGAAGGGTTTCAACTTATAGAAATCGGAGATTACGTAAAATCTATGCCATTATTGGTTTCTGGTGCCATAAAAATTTTACGGGAAGATTCAGATGGCGATGAGCTCCTTCTCTACTATCTAGAAAAAGGAGAAACTTGTACTATGACAATGGCGTGTTGTATGGGACAAAAGAAAAGTGAAATTAGGGCCATAGCAGAGACAGATGCTAAGTTAATAATGATTCCTATAGAAAAAATGGAAATCTGGACCGCCAAATATAAATCTTGGAGAGATTTTGTTTTTGAAAGTTACCATAACCGCATTAACGAATTATTGCTAACTGTAGACAGTGTTGCTTTTCTAAATATGGATGAACGCTTACTTAATTACTTAAAAGAGAAAGTGCGAGTAACTAATACTTCTATATTAAAAAATACGCATCAAGAAATTGCCTATGACCTACATAGTTCTAGAGTGGTAATATCTAGACTATTAAAAAAATTAGAAAAGCTAGGAAGCATAGAATTACATAGAAATTATATTAAAATACTAGACTTAAACAAAGTGTAACCTAAGTTACTGTACATTACTATAGTGTAACTTAATTTTGTAGTAGTAATACTAAACTACAACGTTATGATTATAGAACAAATATATACAGGTTGCCTTGCACAAGGCGCATACTACATAGAAAGTAATGGCGAAGCTGCTATTATAGATCCTTTAAGAGAAACTTCACCTTATATTTCTAGAGCAAAAGAAAATAATGCGACTATAAAATATATTTTTGAAACTCATTTTCACGCAGATTTTGTTAGTGGTCACGTAACTTTGGCTAAACAGACCAATGCTCCTATTGTTTTTGGGCCAAATGCAAATCCTACTTTTAAAGCTATTATTGCTAAAGATAATCAGGAATTTAAATTAGGAAATATAACAATAATAGCACTACATACTCCAGGGCATACTATGGAAAGTACCACATATCTTTTAAGAGATAAGGATGGTAAAGATCACGCTATTTTTAGTGGTGATACACTATTTTTAGGAGATGTTGGCAGACCAGATTTAGCACAAAAGGCAGGAGAAATTACAGCGCAAGACTTAGCGGGTTATTTGTATAATAGCTTGCGTACTAAAATTATGCCTCTAGCAGATTCCGTTATGGTATATCCTGCACACGGAGCTGGTTCTGCTTGTGGTAAAAACCTAAGCAAAGAAACTGTAGATACACTTGGCAACCAAAAGAAAACAAACTACGCCCTACGTGCTAATATGACTAAGGAAGAGTTTATAAAAGAAGTTACCGATGGCTTATTACCACCACCACAATATTTTCCTTTAAATGTAAAAATGAACAGAGAAGGTTATGATGATATTGCTGATGTTTTAAAACGAGGAACAATAGCGTTAGATCCGGATACGATTGAAGGATTAGCAAATACAACTGGTGCCGTAATTTTAGATGTTAGGCATCAAGACGACTTTGCAAAAGGGCACATTCCTAGATCTATATTTATTGGTATAGATGGTAGTTTTGCTCCTTGGGTTGGTGCATTAATTGCAGATGTTAAACAACCAATTATACTTGTAACTCCAGAAGGTAGAGAAGAAGAAACAGTAACTAGATTATCTAGGGTTGGGTTTGATAATACTTTGGGTGTTTTAAAAGGTGGTTTTTCTGCTTGGAAAAAAGCAGCTAAGGATTATGATACCGTTAGTACCACAACAGTTAAAGATTTAAAGACTGCACTAGATAGTAATATAAAAGTTTTTGATGTTAGAAAAGAAAGCGAATACTTGTCTGAACATATGATAGGAGCTATTAATACTCCCCTAGATTATATTAACAACTACATAACCCAATATCCTACAAATAAAAACTTTTATGTGCATTGCGCTAGTGGCTATAGAAGTATGATTGCTGTATCTATTTTAAAAAGTCGAGGAATACATAATTTAATTAATATAAATGGTGGCTTTGTTGCCATAAAAGAAGGTGGTATACCCGTAAGCAATTATGTTTGTCCGTCTACATTGTAAAAATTAGTTTATAAAAAGGGGTGTTCCTAAAAAACACTCCTTTTTTTAAAGGATAAAACCATTAAACTTTTATCTAAAACGATACTGTTTCGGTATCTTTGTTAACCATCCTATTCTTAAATATTGTGCTATGGAAGATATGCTCTTTTATGACAGAATGCAGTTTGCATTTACAATTACATTTCATTATTTGTTTCCGCAATTAACAATGGGCTTGTCCTTATTAATTGTTTACTTTAAATGGAAATTTTTAAGAACTAAGGTAGATACTTACAATGATGCGGCTAAGTTCTGGATGAAAATCTTTGCTTTAAACTTTGCTATGGGTGTTGTTACTGGTATTCCTATGGAGTTTCAGTTTGGTACCAATTGGGCTAAATTTTCTGAGCTCACAGGAGGCATTATTGGTCAGACTTTAGCCATGGAAGGTATGTTCTCTTTCTTTTTGGAGTCGTCCTTTTTAGGCTTGTTTTTATTTGGAGAAAAACTACTTGGTCACAAACTCCATTTTTTAACTGGGTTCTTAGTCTTTTTGGGCTCTTGGGCAAGTGGTTATTTAATTATAGCCACACACTCTTGGATGCAACACCCAGTTGGTTATGAAATTCTAGAAAACGGAAAATTTGTTCTTACCAATTTTGGTGCACTTTTTAGCAACCCTTGGCTTCTACCCTCTTATTTTCACAATCAGGCTGCCTCTCTAGTTACGGCATCTTTTGTTGTTGCTGCCATTGGTGCATTTTACATCTTAAATAACAAACACAGTAATTTTGGAAAGTTATTTTTAAAAACTGGCGTTATTTTTGGCTTTTTTGCCAGTGTTATTGTTGCTGTTCCTACCGGAGATTTAGTTGCTAAAAACGTGGTTAAATACCAACCTGCCACTTTTGCTGCTATGGAAGGTATTTTTAAAACTGAAGATGGAGGATCAGAAATAGTACTTATTGGTCAGCCTAACATATTAGAACAAAAATTAGACAATAAAATTGCCGTTCCTAATATCCTTAGTTTTTTAACGTACCAAGATTGGAATGCAGAAATTAAAGGTCTTAACGAGTTTGATAAAAGTGTACACCCTACCAACATCCCTGGTTTATATTATGCGTACCATATTATGGTTGGTTTAGGAACAATTTTTATAGGGTTACTTCTTTTTGCTGTTGTTCAATTATTCAGAAAAAAACTATATACTACAAAATGGATTTTATGGTCGTTGCTCTTTATGCTTCCTTTTCCGTACATAGCAAACACTATGGGTTGGTATACTGCAGAATTAGGGAGACAACCTTGGTTAGTCTATAATTTACTGCGCACAGCAGAAGGTGCGTCACCAACAGTATCATCTGGCAATACTTTGTTTACATTACTAGGTTTTATAGGTCTGTATCTTTTATTAGGCTTGTTATTTTTAATGTTAGCAGGTAAAATAATTAACAAAGGACCAGAACTTAAAAATCACTAATTATGGAGCTTTTTTGGTATATCGTTTTAATGACAATGTTAACCATTTACGTTATCCTTGACGGATACGATTTTGGTGCAGGAATTATACATTTATTTTTCGCTAAAAAAGAGAAAGATAAAAAGGCAATTACAAATGCTATTGGCCCGTTTTGGGATGCAAACGAGGTATGGCTTATTGCAGTAGGTGGCGTATTATTTTTTGCTTTCCCTACACTCTATGCGTCATCATTTAGTGGCTTTTATTTGCCCTTAATTATTATTCTATGGTTGCTAATTTTTAGAGCTATTGGTTTAGAATTAAGAGGTCAAATAAACAATACACTATGGCATACCATTTGGGACAAAGCTTTTGGTGTTGCTAGTTTATTATTAGCGTTATTTTTTGGCGTAGCACTAGGTAATATTGTAAGAGGCGTTAATCTTGGTAATGTAGTAAATGGTGTATCTACACACGAAGGACACTATTTCTTTTTACCTTTATGGAACACTACATTTAGTCCACAGGCAGAAGAGCTAGGTATAATAGATTGGTTTACGCTGTTATTAGGTGTTATTGGTGTGGTATCTTTAGCTATACACGGCGCAAATTGGATTATATTTAAAACGAATTCTGATTTAAATACAAAACTAAAAAAGGTAATCTTTAATCTCAATTTTGTACTCTTAGCACTGGTTATTGTTTCTATTCTTGTATGGCACATTATAGAACCCAAGCCTTTTCATAATTTTATAGATAAGCCTTGGCTATTTATTTTTCCTATACTAACCTTTACGGGTCTTTTTGGGTTATTTAAAGTTAAATCGTTTAAAAAAGATGGTATCGGATTTGTCTTTTCATCGCTATTTCTTTTTGGCGGTATAACGACAACAGTGGCATCAATTTTCCCAAAAGTATTGCCATCAACAAATACAGTTAACCCATCTTTAACACTTTACAATACAGCGGCAGATAGCTATGGTTTGGGTGTTGGAGTATATTGGTTTGCCATAGCTGCTGTATTAGTAGCCATATATATGTTTATACAATACAAAGTGTTTAAAGGAAAAATGGATGATATTGGTTACGGAGACCATTAATTACCTTTAAGACGCTCCCATAATTCTGCCAACATTTTTTTAGCTTGTATCCTATTTTTTGGTTTTTCATAAAAGGCAATATCACCATTGCCATACGTTTTTATTTCATAGCTAAAAACAAAATCGTTGGCTTTGTTATCTAAACTTAATGTTCCAAAACGCAAATCGTTATAATAAATAGTACCGTTATAGCTATCTATAGTATACCAGCCCTTACTAATTGCAATCATCCGCTGCATTTTAGGATTATCTTTTAAATCATCAACTAAAATATGATTTTTATAGTATTTTGAAAATCGAATTGGTTGTGTATCAAAAAACGAATAATGTCCTATATAATAAGCATCATCAGTCTCTACATTAGCTGTCCATAATATAGTATTTAAAGGAGACGGTTTAGTTTCTATCTCTATGTATGCTATATTTTGTTCTTCTAATTGTTTTTTAAATTGATAAAAAGCTGCACCTTTTAAAACAAAGGTTAATAGTAAATAACTACTACTTATTATTAAACCAAGCCTATTGTATTTTTTACGTTTTAGACTTTCTTTTTTCTGAAACATTGTTAGAATTAAAAACACCAAAAAAGGAACTGTATACAATGGATCTATTACAAAAATGGTTTTAAATGCCAATCGGTTTTCTAATGGCCAAAACAGTTGGGTTCCCCAAGTTGTATGCGCATCTAAAATTGGATGCGTTACAAAAGCCAAAAAGAAGAGCCAACACCAACCTTTAAAATCTTTGTATTTTTCGTATCTAGTAACCAGCCAAGCAAAAATAGGAGCAAATAAAACAGAGAATAAAACAGAATGAGTAAAACCACGGTGCATTTCTAAACCGGTAACCGTATCTGTAAAAAAAGAAACAAAAGTATCTAAGTCCGGAATTGTACCAGCAATAGCACCATAAAGCATTGCCTTATTTCCTATTTTTCTTCCTAAAACAGCCTCGCCAACGGCGGCACCTAATACAATTTGAGTTAAAGAATCCATACTATAATTTAAAGAATCGTAAATCTAAACAATTAAACTCGTTTACATATAAAATATATAATCAACAGTCTTTAGTAACCTAGGTTACTTATAATACCGATTAAAAGAATTTACTTTGTCACTTAATAGAACTAAAATTAAAAAATGAACGCAATAATGCAACCTTGGCCATGGTATGTTTCTGGCCCGCTAATTTCCTTAGTCTTATTTTTATTGCTTTGGGTTGGTAAAAATTTTGGAATGTCTTCTAACCTTAGAACCTTATGTACCATTTGTGGTGCAGATAAAACATCTGACTTTTTTAAGTTTGATTGGAAAGCCCAACGATGGAATTTAGTTGTTGTTCTAGGTGCTATTATTGGTGGCTTTATAGCTTCAAATTTTTTATCAGATAGCGCTGTAGTGCATATAAACCCTGAAACTGTAAAAGACTTAAAAGAACTAGGTTTTTCTAGCGCAGGCAATGCGTATTTACCAACAGAACTATATAGCTTAGATGCATTAACAGATATTAAAAGTGTTCTAATTTTAGCTATTGGCGGACTCCTAGTTGGTTTTGGAACTAGATATGCTGGCGGTTGTACTTCTGGACACGCAATATCTGGACTAAGCAACTTGCAACTACCATCTTTAATAGCTGTAATTGGTTTTTTTATTGGCGGTTTAATTATGATTCACCTACTATTCCCTTTAATTTTTTAAGACTATGAGAACCCTATTATATTTACTTATCGGAATTTTCTTTGGCATTACAATGTTTAAGTCAGAAGCCGCATCGTGGTTTCGTATATACGAAATGTTTCAATTTCAGTCTTTTCATATGTACGGCATAATGGGCTCTGCTCTTGCAATAGGCATTGTTGTTGTACAATTAATTAAGCGTTATAAACTAAAATCTATTTACGGCGAAAGAATACAATTTATTCCTAAAAACAAAAGTGTAAGCAGGTACTTAATTGGTGGTATTATTTTTGGTTTAGGCTGGGCTCTTGCTGGTGCTTGTCCTGGTCCTATGTTTACCTTGGTAGGTGCTGGCTTTGCTCCTATTTTAATTGTAATTGTTTTTTCTGTATTAGGAACATTTTTATACGGTGTTTTAAAAGATAAATTACCCCATTAATTCTATAGTTTGATGTTTTACTAAAATCAACATCAATCTAAAAACATATAATTTTTAAACAAAAAAGGCTTCATTTTACAATGAAGCCTTTTTTAATATATGAGTTTGATAATTTTTATATCAAAATGCTACTTATTCTTTATCTAAAACTAAATGCGCTATAAAGAATTCCATCATTCTTCTAGTATCCAATGCTGTATGTCCTTTATCTGGACCTATTTGTACTTCAAAACTCTTACCTGCATCTTGTAATGCTTTTATAAATTGTAAAGAGTTTGCTGGGTGCACGTTATTATCACTAGTACCAAAGAAAATCATTAACTCACCTTCTAAGTCCTTAGCCATAGTAATTAAACTACTTGCTTCATATCCTTTTTTGTTTTCTTCTAACAAGCCCATATAACGCTCTGTATAAACGTTATCATAATTACGCCAATCTGTTACTGCAGAGTTTGCAACGGCAGCATGGAAAACCTCAGGATAACGTAATAATAAGGTTGCAGATGTAGTACCACCGTAAGATGTACCATAAACACCAACTTTATTTTTATTAAAATAAGGTCTGTTGTATAAAGATTTTATACCTGCCGCAAAATCATCCATTTCTGTAAAACCTAAGTTTTGGTATAAATTATCTAATAATCTCTTACCTCTACCTTTTACATTTCTACCATCTACTTCAGCTACTAAAAATCCAAACTCTGTTAATGCATTTGGTGGCGTAAAACGTTCTGTAAATTCATTAGTTGCAGGACCACCATAATTACTTAAAAGAAGCGGGTATTTTTTGCTGGGATCAAAATTAGAAGGGAAATGTAAAAATCCATGTAATTCTGTTTTACCATCTGCAGAAGTAAATGTAAATGCTTCAACAGTTTTTAAACCTAATTTTTTAAATTCTGATAAGTCTGATGTACCAACTTCAGCTATCTTTTTACCTTTTATTGTTCTTAAATTAGTAACAGGCGCAATATTGTGTGTTTCTGCAACATCTACAAAGTACTTGTTATTTGGTGCTAAAAATACCGAATGATGAAAAGCGGGGTCTGTTAATCTCTTATCTCCAGAACCATTTAATTTTACACTATGTAACTGTATTTTCATATGATTTTCTCCGCTACGTGCTGTGTAATACAACACCTTTTTAGCTTCGTCTACACTAACAATACCGTCTACTTCAAAAGTATGTTTTGTTAATTGTTTTATAAGTTTACCACTAAAATCGTATAAATAATAGTTGTTAAAACCAGAACGTTCTGAGGCCCAAATAAACTGCTTTCCATTTTTTAAAACGTGCATTTCTGGACTATTCTCTGTATAACTTGGCAACCACTCTTCTCTAATCACAGTCCTAGATACTCCAGTGTTTGGATTAGCAGCTCTAAGTTCCATAACGTTTTGCTTACGGTTGGTACTGTGGTATAGTAATTCCTTACCATCTGGCGTCCAACTAATATCGTAAATATAGGTACCTAAATCACCATCGTTATATGGTTTACCATCTCTTAAATCTAATGGCGTAATCTTCTTTGTTTCTAAATCGTACACCATTAAGTCTACAGGTAAATTTTTAGCTCCTACTTTAGGATAAGCTTCAATTTCTACCGAATCCTGAATTTGTGTTTGATCGTATAAAACATAGTATTTTTTAGACGCTTTTTCATCAAACTTATAAAAAGCAACTTTTTTACTATCTGGAGACCACCACATTGCTGTATTCTGACTTAATTCTTCGCCATAAACCCAAGTAGCAATACCAAATTTTAATTGATTTTCTTCATTACCCTCTGTTGTTATAGCCACAACATTGCTACCATCTGCAGTACTAAAAAACATATTTCTGTCTTTTGTAAAAGCATTGTATTTTCCGTCTGGTGACTTTACAGATGCATATTGTCTACCACGAGCTGGTCTGTTTGCCCAGTTTGCATATCTATCATCCGTAAGTTTAGTTGTAGCTGTTGCTTCTCCTTTGCCTATAGTAAACTCTTTAGTTTCACCGTCTTTTGTGTATTGAAAAGCAGTTCCTGCATTATTCCACTTTACATACGTTGCAGGTGTCTTAACAGAACTTCTAATCTGCGGAGCTACTTTTACATATTGCTCATAACCAGGCATTTTTTTTAGCTTATCTTGTGCAGATACAGCTGTAATTGTACCTAAAGATAGTGCTGCACAAAAAGCAGCTTTAAAAGTGTTCAATTTCATTCTTTTGAGTATTTAATTTGGTTGCTAAATTTACAATTATTAAACTAATTTGTAACTATTACTCAAATTAAGTTCACTTTAGAGCACTATTTCTATCATTTTTTTATTTCTAGCCTCATAAACTTTTAAACTCATAAACCATAGAACAAACATTATCCCTATTTTTGTTGAAAATTGATTTTTATGCTTAAAGTTGGAGTTTTAGGAGCAGGTCATTTGGGGAAAATCCATTTGCGTCTACTTAACGAATCAGAAAAATATTCTTTAGTAGGGTTTTACGACCCAGATGTTATAAACGGTAAAAAAGTAGAAGCCGAGTTTGGTTATACGTATTATGATAACATAAACAAACTAATGGATGCTGTAGATGTTTTAGACATTGTTACACCTACCCTTTCACATTTTGATTGTGCTAAAAAAGCTATTGAAAAAGGCAAGCACATTTTTATTGAAAAACCTATTACCAATACTTTAGCAGAAGCCGAAGAACTTATTGCATTAAAGAACAAATACAATGTAAAAGGCCAGGTAGGGCACGTAGAGCGTTTTAACCCTGCTTTTTCTTCTGTAAAAGATAGCATTGTAAACCCTATGTTTATAGAAGCGCATAGACTAGCAGAATTTAACCCACGTGGCACAGATGTTCCTGTAGTTTTAGATTTAATGATACACGATATAGATGCTATTTTAAGTGTTGTTAATTCTGAAGTTAAAAGCATTAACGCTAGTGGTGTATCTGTAATTAGTAAATCTCCAGATATTGCCAATGCACGAATAGAATTTAAAAATGGTTGTGTTGCGAACTTAACCGCTAGTAGAATTTCTTTGAAAAATATGCGTAAGTCAAGATTTTTTCAGCAAGATGCTTATATCTCTGTAGACTTTTTAGAGAAAAAGGTTGAAGTTGTAAAAATGAAAGATGCGCCAGAACAAGCTGGTGATTTTGATATGATTTTGCAAAATGCTGAAGGAGAGAAAAAACAAATCTATTTTGAAAATCCAGAAGTTGCTGGTAACAACGCAATTTTAGATGAACTAGAAACTTTTGCAGACGCAATTAACAATAACACTACTCCTATTGTAACCTTAGAACAAGGAACAAATGCATTACGAGTAGCTTTACAAATTATAGAATCTTTTTAATATAAAATACAGATGAAAAACATAGCAGTTATAGGTGCAGGTACAATGGGGAATGGTATTGCTCACGTTTTTGCACAAAACAATTACAAGGTTAACTTAATTGATATTGCACAGGCGTCTTTAGATAAAGGTTTAGCTACCATTACTAAGAATTTAGACAGAATGGTGGCTAAAGAAAAAATATCTGAAGCAGACAAAAACAATACGTTACAAAACATTACACTACACACGGTACTTGCAGATGGTGTAAAAGGTGTAGATTTAGTTGTAGAAGCTGCAACAGAAAATGTTGATTTAAAACTAAAGATTTTTAAAGATTTAGATGCAACTTGTGACGCTAAGACAATTTTAGCTACAAATACATCATCAATCTCTATTACTAAAATTGCTGCCGTTACAAACAGACCAGAGCAAGTGATTGGTATGCACTTTATGAACCCTGTACCTATTATGAAATTGGTAGAGATTATTAGAGGTTACAACACCTCTAACGAGGTTACAGCCGCAATAATGGACTTATCTACTAAACTAGGTAAAACACCTACAGAGGTTAATGATTATCCTGGTTTTGTTGCAAACAGAATTCTAATGCCTATGATTAATGAGGCTATAGAAACACTTTACAATGGCGTTGCTGGTGTAGAAGAAATTGACACCGTAATGAAGTTAGGTATGGCGCACCCAATGGGACCATTACAATTAGCAGATTTTATTGGTTTAGATGTTTGTTTAAGCATTTTAAATGTAATGTACGACGGCTTTAAAAACCCAAAGTATGCTCCTTGCCCATTATTGGTTAATATGGTTATGGCTAAAAAATTAGGTATAAAATCTGGCGAAGGTTTTTACGATTATTCAGGATCTAGAAAAGCAGAGAAAGTAGCTTCTCAGTTTGCTAAATAAAATATATTGGCTAATATAAAACCATTTAAAGCGGTACGCCCAACCAGAGATAAGGTTAGTTTAGTTGCTTCTCGTTCTTACCAAAGTTATACGCAAGCACAACGCGAGGCTCGGCTAGACCATAATCCGTATTCTTTTTTACATATTGTTAACCCAGGTTATAAGTATGATAAAGAAATATCTGGTGTAGCGCGTTACCAATTGGTAAAAAATAGGTATTCAGAATTTAAAGAAGACGGAGTGTTTACACAAGACTCTACTCCGTTTTTTTACATTTATAAAGTTGTAGACAGAGACCACCAAGTGTTTAATGGTATTGTTGCTGCCGCTAGTGTAGAAGATTATCAAAATAATGTTATAAAAAAACACGAAGATACTATAACTAGCAAAGAGACTATTTTTAAAGACTATCTAAAGACAGTGGGCTTTAATGCAGAGCCAGTACTTATTACCTATCCAGATAACAAAGAGGTTACTGCCATCATGAGTAACAAGCAAAAAGAACGTGCAGAATACGAGTTTACAACTACGTATAGAGACACACATTACCTTTGGCTTATTACAGAAAAAGAAGATATAGAGGCTATTGTAGAGGCATTTAAAAACATCCCAACACTTTATATTGCAGACGGTCACCACAGGTCTTCATCATCAGAATTACTTTGTATAGACTGTAAAGAGCAAAATAAAGAGCACAGTGGTACAGAAAACTATAACTTTTTTATGAGTTATTTTATTCCGGAATCCGAATTAAAAATACACGAATTTAACAGACTAGTTAAAGATCTTAATGGTTTAACCAAAGAAGAATTTTTAATTAAGTTAGATACAGTTTACCGTATAGAAAATCGTGGGGCAATACCATACAAGCCTAATAAAAAGCATCATTTTAGTATGTATTTAGATGGTGAGTTTTATTCGTTACACCTACGTAAATCTATTTATACATTTAAAAGTTCTTTAGATAAATTAGACGCACAACTACTATACAATACCATTTTAAAGCCTATTCTTGGCATTACAGATTTACGTAAAAACGATAGAATAGATTATTTAAGTGGCAAAAAAGAGATTGTAAGTTTAGTTAATAAAATAGATAGTGGTAAATTTAGGGTTGGTTTTGGTATGCTACCTGCCAATATTGAAGAATTAAAAAGCATCGCTGATGACGGTTTACAAATGCCTCCTAAGAGTACTTTTATAGAACCTAAATTAAGAAGTGGTGTTACTATTTATGAATTTTAGTTTTTAATTAAAATTATGTCCATTAAAGAATCCTTACTAGAAATAAAAAATAATTTACCTGATACAGTAACACTTGTAGCTGTGTCTAAAACAAAACCTGTTTCAGATTTAGAAGAAGCCTATGCTGCTGGTCAGCGTATTTTTGGCGAAAATAAAATTCAGGAAATGACCCAGAAATGGGAAGTTATGCCTAAAGATATCCAATGGCATATGATTGGCCACGTACAAACCAACAAGGTAAAGTATATGTCTGAATATGTGAGCTTGATACATGGCGTAGATAGTTTTAAACTATTAAAAGAAATAAACAAACAAGCCAAAAAGCACAACAGAATTATAGCGTGCTTATTACAAATGCACATTGCAGAAGAAAGTACCAAATTTGGTTTAAATGAGGATGAATTAAAAAACCTTATAGCATCAGACGATTTTAAAAACTTAAAGAATATAAAAGTGACTGGTTTAATGGGGATGGCGACATTTACTGAAGATATAGAACAAGTAAAAAAAGAGTTTGGTACATTAAATCATATCTACAACGCACTGCAAGACAAAAAATCCACTAACTTAGACGTAAAAGTACTATCTATGGGTATGAGTGGCGATTATAAGCTTGCCATAGAACAAGGAAGTACAATGGTCCGCATAGGAAGTAGTATCTTTGGTAGTAGAAATTATTTATAAAACAGGAGAAATTAATTAATGTACGTAATCTTAGATATTGAAACCACTGGTGGTAAATTTAATGAAGAGGGAATAACAGAGATTGCTATTCATAGATTCGATGGCCATAAGGTTGTAGATAAATTTATCAGTTTGGTAAACCCAGAAAAACCTATACAACCATTTGTTGTTAAGCTAACGGGTATAAATGATAAAATGCTACAAACAGCTCCTAAATTTTATGAGATTGCTAAACGTATTGTAGAAATTACTGAAGATGCTGTACTTGTAGCCCATAATGCTCAGTTTGATTATCGAATTTTAAGAACTGAATTTAGACGTTTAGGCTATAATTTTGAACGTCAAACGCTTTGTACCGTTAATTTATCTAAAGAATTAATTCCGGATAAAGAATCTTACAGCTTAGGAAAACTAGTACGTTCTTTAGGTATACCTGTGAGCGACAGGCATAGAGCCAATGGTGATGCTCTTGCTACATTACAATTATTTAAATTGTTGTTGGCAAAAGATTTAGATAAGACCATCATAAAAAGTGTTATTAAAGAAGGTTCTATGGGTGAACTTTCAGACAGACAAATAGATCTTGTAGAGCAACTACCTACAGAAACAGGAGTATATTATATGTATGATAAAGATGGAGATCTAATCTTTATTGGCAAATCGTCTAACATAAAGAAAAAAGTAAACAAGCATTTTACAGGAACTTCTAATGTTGCTAAAAAATTACAAAAACAGACACGTAAAATCACTTTTGAAAAAACAGGAAACGAGTTAATTGCTTCTTTAAAAGAAAATGAAGAATTGCGTAGAGTTAAACCTAAATACAACAGTAGCCTTAAAAAAAGTTTATTCTCTTATGGTATTTTTCAAAAAGAGAATGAAAACGGTTATATATCACTCTATATAGATAAAACAACTACAACAGACCATACAATTGGTACGTTTAGTAGCGTTATTGGCGCTAAGAATTTTTTAGCAAAAACGAGCAAAGAGTTTACCTTGTGTGACAAGATTAATCTAATCTCTAAAGCTAAAACAAATTGTGGTAATTACAACGATGGTAACTGTAATGGGGCTTGTATAAGTTTGGAAGATAAAACAGTGTACAATAACAGAGTAAAAGAAGCAATTACTAAATATAGCTTTACAGGCAAAAATTTATTAATAAAAGATAAAGGAAGAGAAATAGGCGAATATTCGGCTATTTTAATTCAGGATGGTGAGTTTAGAGGGTACGGATACTACAATTTAAATCATCAAATAAATAATATTCATATCTTAGAATCCATTATTACAAAAATGAAGAGTACTCCAAATACACTTCATATTATATTAGCATACATACGAAAAAGCAATAGATTACAACTAATAGAACTAGATTAACCATTGAAAAACGAGAAACCTCTTAAAGGCTGGAAAGCTAAAATACACGAAATAATTTACGGCACGCACACGCCTGCGGGTAAGTTGTTTGATATTTTATTGCTAGTACTTATTGTATATAGTGTTATTATTGTAATGCTAGAAAGTGTACCTCGTTTTGACACTAAGTATCACGAGTTTTTAAACATATCTGAATGGGTAGTTACCATTCTATTTTCTATAGAATATATATTACGCGTAGTTTGTATTAATAGACCTAAAAAATACATTTTTAGCTTTTTTGGTATCATAGATTTATTATCTACAATACCAAAGTACTTAGCATTCTTTTTTATGGGATCTCAATATTTTACTGCTTTTAGAGCATTAAGATTGTTACGTGTATTTAGAATATTAAAGCTAGTACGTTTTGTAGGTGAGTCTAACAAACTTATAAATGCATTAAAAGCCAGTAGAACCAAAATATCTGTTTTTGTGTTTTTTGTATTGATAGTCTCTGTACTTCTTGGTACGTTAATGTATTTAATTGAAGGACCACAACACGGGTTTAATAGCATACCACACAGTGTATACTGGACAATAGTTACATTAACTACTGTAGGCTATGGAGATATTTCGCCACAAACACCACTTGGACAATTTATAGCTACCTTAATTATGATTATTGGTTACGGTATTATAGCTGTACCCACAGGTATTGTATCTGCAGAATATGCGTCTAACTTTAATACCAATAAAACAATGGACGACGGGAGATCTTGTCCTAATTGTGGTTGTGAAATTGAAAGATCGGATGCTGTCTATTGTAGAAAATGCGGTTATAATTTAACCGGAAAAGATGATGAAACTGAAAAAGAAGCATAGTGAATACAAAAACTCTACTATCTGTTGTTGGCCCAACTGCCATTGGTAAAACAAAATTAGCAATTACATTAGCTCGGCATTTTAATACAGAAATAATCTCTGCAGATTCTCGTCAATTTTATAAAGAAATGGCTATTGGGACTGCTGTACCGGATGCAGATGAACTTGCCGCCGCACCCCATTATTTTATTCAACATAAAAGCATTTTAGAGTCGTATTCTGTTGGCGATTTTGAAAAAGATGCTCTTAAAGAACTAGAACAACTTTTTACAGAAAAAGATATTGTAGTTATGGTTGGCGGTAGTGGTTTATATGTAGATGCTGTTGTAAAAGGCTTAGACAGTTTTCCAAATATAGATGCCAGTGTTAGATTAGATTTAAACCTATTATTAGAAAAAGAAGGCGTTACTGCTTTACAACAGAAATTAGAAATCTTAGACCCTGAATACTATAACAAGGTAGACAAAGACAATCCACATAGGTTAATTAGAGCCTTAGAAGTTTGCATAGGTTCCGGAAAGCCCTACTCTACTTTTTTAAACCAAGATAAACCTAAGAGACCATTTTCTATTATTACTATTGGCATTATGGCAGATCGTGAAATTATTTACGACAGAATTAATGCAAGAGTAGATATCATGATACAAAACGGACTGTTAGAAGAAGCTAAAGCACTATTAGAACACAAAAACCTTAATGCCCTACAAACAGTTGGCTACAGAGAGTTATTTCAATTTTTTAATGGCAATTGGACACTAGAGTTTGCTCTATCAGAAATTAAAAAGAACACCAGAAGGTTTGCAAAAAGACAACTAACTTGGTTTAAAAGAAATAAAGAAACACTCTGGGTTAATTACAATGACAATACAAAAGAAATAATTGCAACAATTGAAAATAAATTAAAAGCATAAAAAAACCATCCTATACGGATGGTTTTTTATTTATTATTTGACTTATAAAGTTTAAGAATCCTCTTCAGTCTTAATTACCAAACGGAAACCTTCTCCGTGAATGTTCAAAATTTCAACATTCACATCTTTCTTTAAATATTTTCTAAGCTTAGCTATGTAAACATCCATACTTCTAGATGTAAAATAATTATCATCTCTCCATATCTTAGTTAATGCTAATTCTCTTGGCATTAAATCGTTTTCATGTAAAGCTAACAAACGTAAAAGATCGTTTTCTTTAGGAGATAATTTAACAGCTTCTTCTTCGTTAAATTTTAAAAATCTAAGTTTAGAATTTAATTTAAAATCACCAATATTAAATTCGAACTTTTTACTATCTGCCATTGTATTAGATGTCTTTCTCTGAAGTATCGCCTTTAACTTCATTAAAAGAACCTCAGAATCAAACGGTTTATTTAAATAATCGTCTGCTCCTGCTTTGTATCCCTTTAGGACATCTTCTTTCATTGTTTTAGCAGTAAGAAAAACTATTGGCACATTTTCATTCTTTTCTCTAATCTCTCTTGCCAACGTATAACCATCTTTGTAAGGCATCATTACATCCAAAATACAAACATCATAAATGTCCTTTTTGAACTTTTCAAAACCTTCCATTCCATTTTTAGCTAATACTACATCAAAATTATTCATTCCTAAATAATCTTTTAGAACAATTCCAAAATTTGGATCATCCTCTACCAAAAGTATTTTCTTATTTACTGTTTCCATATCTATTAAATTATAGGTAATTTTATGTAGAAAGTACTTCCTTTTCCTTTTTCACTTTCTGCATAAACTTCACCTTGGTGATCTTCTATTATTTTTTTTACGTAGGCCAATCCTAATCCGTGGCCCTTTACATTATGTATATTTCCTGTGTGCTCTCTATAAAACTTCTCAAAAACTTTTTTAAGAACAGCCTTACTCATTCCTGAGCCTTGATCTTTTATTTTTATAATAATACTATTCTTAGTACTCTCTGTGTAAATATCTACCTTAGGCGCTTCTGGAGAATACTTTATAGCATTATCCATAACATTTACCAAAACATTTGTAAAGTGCATCTCATTAGCTAATACATCTGTTCTTTTGGCATTTAAATGTGTATTTATATAACCGCCTCGATCACTAACAATTAATTCTACGTGTGTTACTGCATCCTCAATTATGTCGTGCACATCTACTCTTTCCTTACTTATATCTAGTTGATTTCTTTCTAACTTGGATATTCGCAGTACGTTTTCTACTTGAGCATGCATTCTTTTATTCTCATCCTTGATCATCTGTAAATAGCGACCTACTTTTTCTTTATCACTTATTATCGATGGGTTCTTTATTGCTTCTACTGCTAAATTTATTGTAGCAATAGGCGTTTTAAACTCATGCGTCATGTTGTTAATAAAGTCGGTCTTTATTTCAGAAATCTTCTTTTGTCTAATCAATTGATAAATAGCACCAACATAGGTAATAAGTATAATTGTTGTAAACAAAAAAGTAATTAATGCCATTCCTAAAATAGAACCAATTAAATACTCCTTCTTATCTGGAAAAGAAACCAATAATGAAAAATCTGTTTTTCCTTCACTATCTCTAAAAATTGCCGTTCTATTTACTGTCTCTGGGTCAAATTTAAATTTTCTTGATTTTACTGATGTAGGTAAACCTTTGCTGTAAATACCGTACTCAAAACCAATATCTATTTTTCTGTTTTTAAATTCTTGCTCTAAAAGAAGTTTAATTTCTTCTTTAGAAACCCTTTTATGCACTGGGTATTTATTGGCTACATCTCTAAAAAATTCCTCAAATTGTAATTTCTCAAACCTAGAAATATCTCCAAATTTTGTTATTTTTTTTATTGGTGTATAGCTATAACTTTTACCATCCATACCAAAATTTTCTTTTAAAACTGTTTCTACAGTTTTACTGGTATAACTAGTTATAGTTGTGGTACTATCACCTAAAAGATCATTGTCAAAGAACGAAGGCGGAATATTATAATTCTCTTTTAAGATACCGTGATTATATATAGTAACTTCTCTAGAATCTTCATCCACTTGTCTATAAAAAATATCTCGTATCTGGTATTCAGATGGCTTGCCAACACTATCTTTTAAGGCTACAAAACGTTCTCCATAATCACTAATCTCCCTAGTTTCTATTTTACTTGCTACATTATCTAAAACCTGAGATACTGTTTGGTAAAATTGTTCTTCCTTATCCTCTATAGATTTCTTTATCCAATATGCTTGAACAAATATTACCCCTAGCAAAGACAAGGTCATTAACACAATAAGTAGAATTAATAACTTCTTGTTCATTTGGGCAAAATTAAGATTTTAACATATAAAGTATGCGCTGTTTAACCTAACCTTAACACTAATCGTTAAACTTTAGTAATTAAACAGATTTAGACCTTAATATACGATGAATCTCTCTTGTTTTTAACCTTAAATTTACAATATCTTCATTTATTAACTTAAAATCAGACATTTTCTCTTTTTTATCATCGGTCCATTGGTTCCCAATTCTGGAAAGAATATTTTCTCTTGTAGTAGTATCTCTTTTTAAAATTCGCTCTATACGAACCTCAATTGGAGCTGTAACCAAAATTATGTAGTCATAAAAATCTTGATTATTATTTTCAAATATTATAGCGCTTTCCTGAATTACATAGTTACTTTTTTGCTTTTTAGCCCATTCTAAAAAATGCAACCTAACAGCTGGGTGTACAATTGCATTTAGCTCTTGCAACAAACTAGTACTTGCAAACACTTTTTTTGCAATATACCCCCTATTTAAAACACCTTCTTTATATGCATTTTCACCTAAAAGGCTTATTATTTCTTTTTGCACTCTAACCGAAGTATTCATTAGCTTTTTAGCCTCCAAATCCGAGTTATACACAGGCACACCCAGTTCTTCAAACATTTTAGCAGCTGTACTTTTACCACTACCAATACCTCCTGTTAAACCAACTATTATCATTGTCTATTTAAAATAAATTCTACAGTATCTTCTTTTAACTTAACACTATAAACACCTGCTGGTTTCTTTGCCAATTTTAATTTTAGAATTGGCGAATTCTGATCTACGTATTCATTAAAATCTGCTACAACACTAAAATCTGACGACTTTATCTCTCGCAACACATCTACCTTAGCTTTACATAAAATTGCTATCTTATTAGGAAAAGTTCTTATCTCTACGCCATCCGGAAGATGAACAACATCTACAGAGACCGTTAGTATTTTCTCTGAAAAACGATATACTTCACCAGACAACACAACTGTGTTAGCTGAAAATTTTGTATTACTTAATTCTTGCGGTAATTGCAATGCAACTTCAGCTTTAAAATTAGCTGCTATATTTTCAAAATCATAAGCTTCTGCTGCTATCTTGGTTATAGAGTCTATTTCTGCTCTTGGCCCTGATATTCTAATAGTATCTGGTGTAATTTTTAATCCGCCTTCTATAACATAATTCTGCTTTAATTCTACTTTACTATTAGCTACAACAGGTACCTTTTTAGTATGTAACTTATATAAGTCCAAAAACAATGTATCTAACACACCGACCTCTGTAAGCGATAAAGAGTTTGGCAACTGCCCTTCTATTTGTCTTCTAAATACAGATTGTCGCAAAAAATATTTTTCTTTTTTATTTTCAAGCTGAGAAAGATCTACTTGTATTTTTTTTCTAAAAACATTTAAACGCATTAATTGAAAACCTCCTGCGTTTAATTTTACCTGAACCTCTTCTTTGTAATTATCAGCAAAAAACAAACTATCTGGCACATTAACATACTCTAAATTAAAATAGGTATTAGCCGTGTAAGATTCCGATAAATTACTAATAAACCAAGCCGTTGTTGCGCACAGTAGAAATAGTGAAAATATTTTCACCTTTCTCTTATTTAATCCGCTTTTTATTTTTTTTAACACACTTATAATTTAAAAAATAATTTAGGGAATAGCTCTTGAGCTTTCTTTTTACTAGAACTCAAAACTAAAGTAGACTTTACAAAGCCATAACCATAACCCACAAATTGTATTACAACAGCCACTATAGATAAAAACGCTATAATTATACTTTTATTTTTAATAAGAGAATCTACAAAAAGTATTGTAAAATATAGATTATAACAGAATAAAAACCAAGGCAACCCAATAAAATAAGCCACTAAGGATACTAAAAATCCAAAACAAAATAATGCAGGAAACCAATAGGTAACTTTAGCTGTTTCTGGATGCCATTTATTTAATATAGGACGCACCATACCAAACTTATTCACTTGTATGTAAAATTTATTCCAGTCTATTCTGCGTTTATGATACACATAAGCTTCAGGTATTAATTTTGTTTTAAAACCATTATTCCATATTCTAATAGTTAAATCAGGATCTTCACCTGGGTGAATATTACCATAACCTCCTGTTTTTTCAAAAGCTACTTTAGAAATACCCATATTAAAACTACGGGGCTGAAACTTATCTACGGCTTTTTTACCTCCCCGTATTCCTCCGGTAGTCAAAAAAGACGTCATAGCATAATTAATAGCCTTTTGCACGGTAGAAAAAGATTCGTGCGCTGCATCTGGACCACCATAACAATCTACATACTCCGCTTGCAAAGATGCTTCTGCAGTTGCTAAATATTGTGGAGGCAAAATACAATCAGAATCCAAGACAATAAAATAATTGCCCTTTGCTTTGCGCATACCGTAGTTTCTAGAATCTCCTGGACCTGAGTTTTCTTTTTTATAGTATGATATTGGTAGCGTAGAAAAACGAGCAACTTCTTCTTCTGAGCTTATTGTAGAACCATCTTCTACAATAACAATCTCATAAGGTTTAGTATATGTCTGTTTTTCTAAACTCTCTAACAACTCTCCAATCTCGTTAGGCCTATTGTAAACTGGCACTATAAAAGAAAACAAAAAATCCATTTATTACTACTGTAAACATAAAAGCCACCCCTAAAAAGGATGGCTTTTACTAAATTATATAATTCTTATTCTTCTGTAAAACGCTCTATAACTTCTTGACTAACTCCTGTGTTAGAGAAACCACCATCATGAAATAAGTTTTGCATTGTTACTTTCTTTGTTAAGTCTGAAAACAATGAAACTGTGTAATCTGCACAATCTTGCGCAGTTGCATTCCCTAATGGAGACATTTTGTCTGCATAAGCAATAAAACCACCAAAACCTTTAACACCCTGACCAGCTGTTGTTGGCGTAGGAGACTGAGAAATAGTATTTACACGCACTTGCTTTTCTTTACCAAAGAAATAACCAAAACTACGAGCTACAGACTCTAAATACGCTTTATTGTCTGCCATATCGTTATAATCTGGGAACGTACGTTGTGCAGCCATATATGTTAAAGCTACAATACTTCCCCATTGGTTCATTGCATCTGCTTTGTATAAACTTTGCATTACTTTATGAAAAGACAATGCAGAAACATCCCAACCTTTTGCAGTAAAATCATACTTCTCATCTGTATAAGCACGACCTTTTCTTACGTTTACAGACATACCAATAGAGTGTAAAACAAAATCTAATTTACCTCCTAAAATCTCTGTAGCTTTTGCCACCAAGTTATTTAAATCTTCTTCGCTAGTTGCATCTGCAGGTATAATTTCTGATCCTGTTTTTTCTGCTAACTGATTTATTTGCCCCATACGCATTGCTATTGGTGCATTAGTTAACACAAAAGTACCACCTTCTGCGTGTACTCTTTCTGCAGTTTTCCAAGCTATAGAGTTCTCATCTAAAGCTCCAAATATAATACCTCTTTTTCCTTTTAATAAATTGTATGCCATTTGCTATTTATTTTGGTCATTTATGTGCGCGTAAAGATATTCAAAAAAAGTAGAATGCAATGCTTCTAATTTAATAACTGCCTTGCGTGTGCTATAGCCGAATCTGATAAATCTTTACCACCCAACATTTCTGCTAACTCCACTACTCTTTCTTCTGTAGTAAGTTGCTTCATTTGTGTGTGCGTTACGTTATTTTTATCTTCTTTATATACTTTGTAGTGATGATTCCCTTTAGAAGCCACTTGCGGTAAATGCGTAATAGAAAATATTTGCATACCGCCACTCATCTCTTGCATAATAGTTCCCATTCTGTTTGATATTTCCCCAGATACTCCTGTATCAATTTCATCAAACATTAAGGTTGGTAAATGTTCATATTTTGCTAAAACAGCTTTTATAGCTAACATAATACGAGATAACTCTCCACCAGAAGCTACTTTCTTTAACTCGCCAAAAGCAGAACCTTTGTTTGCCGAAAATTGAAAAATAAGCTCATCCTTACCATTATACACAAAAGTAGGAGTTGTATGTAACTCTATCTTAAACTCTGCACTAGGCATACCCAATGATGCCAATATAGATTCTAATTGTTTCTTTAATTCTGGTATTATAGATTTTCGTTGCTTAGAGATTTTAGTACAAACAGTGTTTAAAGCCTTCTCTTTTGCCTTAATTTCTGATTCCTTTGCCAATATTGTAGCATCTATATTTTCTGTAGCATCTACTTTTACAGCCAACTCTTCTTTAATTCTTAAGAGTTCTTCAATTTCTAAAACACCATGCTTCTTTTGCAAATCGTACAACAATTGCAATTTAGTATTTACCTCTTCTAAAACTTTAGGATTGGCTTCTGTATTATTTTGTAAAGATTCAAATTCTTCAAAAATATCATCAACCTCTATAAAAACAGATTGTACACGTTCATTTAATGTAGAAAACTGAGAACCATAACCTGCTAATTTAGAAGATGCTTGTTTTAATTCTGCTAACAAATTTAAAATACCTACTTGTTCATCAGCTATTAAATTATGACCTTTAGATAGCTGTTCCATAATGTTTTCTACATTATTCAACTGCTCATACTGCTCTTCTAACTCTTCAAGTATGCCTTCTTTTAAAGGAGCGCTTTCTAATTCACTTAATAAAAATGTATTATAGTCGTGCTCTTTTATACCGTCTTGCTTTGCAGCTAATAAGGCTTCTAAGGCCTTTGTTTCTTTTTTGTACAAACGTAAATCTTTAGCATAACTCACTAATAAATCTTTATTAGAAGCTAAACCATCTATTACCTTAAATTGGTAAGCATTATCTCCCAATTGCAATGTTTGGTTTTGCGAATGCACATCTATTAAACTGTCTCCTAAAGCTGCTAAAATTGAAAGCTTAACGGGTGAGTCATTAATAAAAGCTCTAGATTTACCACTGGGTAAAATTTCTCTTCTTATAATGGTGCGTTCCTCATAATCTACGTCGTTTTCATTAAAAAATGGCTGAAGGTTATATTTTCCAATAGAAAATTCTGCTTCAATAACACATTTTTTCTCTTCGTCTCGTAAGGACGACAGATCTGCACGCTTACCTAAGACCAATGCTAAACCACCTAACAAGATAGATTTACCAGCTCCGGTTTCCCCTGTTATAACAGTAAAACCGTTGGTAAAAGACACATTTAAATGGTCTATTAAAGCGTAATTTTTTATAGAAAGTGATACTAACAATTTGTGTAATTAAATATTACATCAAATATAATTATAATATAAAAAGGGAAGGTTAATATTTTATTTTATTCCACGTACTAGAATAAAAAGGTGCTGCAGTATTTAAAACTTCTTTTAACTTAACAACATCTGTTTTTGGTCCATCAGAAAAGATACTAACTATTTCCTCTGATTTTGCATCAAAAAAGGTCTGTAGTAAAAATGCATTTGTTCTACGTTTAGCTATAGTAGACAACAAACGCATAGTACCAGAAATCACCTGTTTACCCGTGCTATTATTATCTGCCAAAACATCCATACCTTTTCTGTGGTAATTGTACATAGCAACTCTATATTCTCTGTAAGCATTAGATAAGATATTATCTACCAACTCAAAACGAGTTCTTTTACCTGAAGACTGACTCCATCCTGCAGAATTATTTCCTTGTGCCTGTGTTACTATATTTTGTGCTTTTTTAAAATACTCAGTTCCTCCCTCTAGCGCAAAGCTATCTGCATCTAAACCTAGCATAATATAGGCGTAGTAAGACATTACACCCACCAAATTAGAATCGAAAGAATTTTGATTGTACACCAATGGCTGAAATTCTATATACGTAAAACTAAATTCGTTGTCTTTATAATTAAAAATAGGAGTTTCGTAAGAAGTATTAAAAACAGGTCTAGAAGATTGTATCTGTATATCTGCCTTAAATCTATTAGACTCATATTCAGATATTGTTATAAACATTCTAGAGTTTATACGCTCTTGATCTTTATAAATACGATTTGTCCACTTTGTTTTATTCATAAAATCATTAAGCGACCGCTCTAATGTTTTAAAAACTTGCTGATTTGTTTGTCCTACTTTCTCAGAGTTAATAGTTACCGTACAGTTAAGCTCCTGTGCAGTAGCAGTAGAAAAAATAGTAAAACAAAAAAAAGCAATTACAAGTTTATACATTCGTTTTTATAATAATTTCATTTACAATATCTAAGGCAACATCTGCCTTTGTCTTTAGTTTAAACGTTTTTATATTTAATTTGTTATCTATTATTGATATTTTATTGGTTGATTTTCCAAAACCCGCTCCTTTATCATTTAAAGAATTTAAAACTATTAAATCTAAATTCTTCTTTTTTAGCTTTTTGATAGCATTTTCAACTTCATTTTGCGTCTCCAAAGCGAAACCTACTATAAATTGATGCTTTTTTTGGTCTCCTAATGATAGTAATATATCTTTATTTTTTACCAGTGTTATTTGCAACTCAGCATCGCTCTTTTTTATCTTTTGATCTGCAATGGTTTTTGGCTTATAATCTGCAACTGCTGCTGCACATATAGCAATATCCGTAGTCGCATAATGCTTGTGCACCTCTACATACATTTGATCTGCAGATGTAATACGTACCACGGTAATATTATCATGTGTTATTGATAAATGAGAAGGACCAGAAACTAAAATTACTGAAGCTCCTTTACTTGCAGCTGCTAAAGCTAGTTCGTATCCCATTTTACCTGAAGAATGGTTCCCTATAAAACGTACAGGATCTATAGCCTCGTAAGTTGGACCTGCAGTAATAATCACTTTTTTACCACTTAATGGTAATCCTGCACTTAAATATTGTTGTAATTGCGTTACAATTTCTTCTGGTTCTGCCAGTCTGCCTTCACCATATAAGCCACTAGCCAACTCCCCTGCTCCTGCAGGAATCATAATATTACCAAAAGAGAGTAATTTATCAAAAGAAGCCAAAGTAGACGGATGCTTATACATATCCAAATCCATTGCCGGAGCAAAAAATACGGGACATTTAGCAGACAAATATGTTGCCAATAATAAATTATCGCAAACACCATTTGCCATTTTAGACAATGTATTAGCTGTTGCTGGGGCAATAACCATTAGATCTGCCCATAACCCCATTTCTACGTGATTGTTCCAAGATGTTCCTTCTTCTTTATCTTCACTTACAAAAGATGTTAACACAGGATTTTTAGATAGCGTAGCTAACGTAAGTGGAGAAACAAAAGAGCTGGCGCTATCCGTTAAAATAACTTTAACGTTAGCACCAGCTTTTATCAGTAAGCGAACAAGAAATGTTGTTTTGTATGCGGCAATACCTCCGGTTATTCCTAAAAGTATATTTTTACCACCTAACATATCTCTATAAATCTTTCGCTGTATTTCTATGGTATATTCTATCCTCTAACCACTCTGTTACTGCTAAAGCGTGTGGCTTAGGAAGTTTTTCGTAAAACTTAGAAACTTCGATCTGCTCTTTGTTTTCAAAAATTTCATCTAAACTATCGTTGTACGTAGCAAATTCTTCTAACTTTTCTAAAAGCTCTTTTTTAATATCAGAGTTAATTTGTATTGCTCTTTTAGAAACAATAGAAATTGCTTCATAAATATTTCCTGTAGCAGCATCAAACTCATTTTTATTAATGGTTGTTGTTGATACAGCTGCTTTTGAATTTTTCAAGTCGTTCATATTCATAGCCTAAATGTATTTATTTTGAATAATTTTGTAATTCTTTATCAATTTTTTCCGCCATATTGTTTGCCTTCTTAGCAAATTCTGTTTCCGGAAAAGTTTTTATAAACTTACTGTATGCCTCTTTTGCATTATTTAAACGCTCTTCCTTTTTCTGAGGATGACTATTTAATGCTAAGTTGTATGCTGCAAGTGTCTTGTAATATAATGCCTCTTCTTTATATATAGTTCCTGGATTATCTAAAATAAAGTTTTCTAATGCCTTGATAGCTGAAATAGAGTACTCTAAATCGTAAAATTCACCTAATTTAGTGAACTGCTTTGCGATCTCTAAAGATTTCTTTTCTTTTTTCTGAGTTAAATTAGCTGCAATTACATTTGCATCAGGTAAATATTCTGAATCAGGATATGCATTAATAAAATTCTGTAATTTTAACAAAGCCTTATCTGTATCTGTCTGATCTAAAGAAAATTTGCGAGATAAGTGATAGTAACTTTTAGCACTCATAAACGATGCCTGTTGTACTTTTTCACTTTTAGGATACGCCTTTACAAAACGCTCAAACTGATATCCTGCATCATTATATTGCCCTATCTCATAATAAGTATTAGCATAGAAAAACATAACACGCTCTCCTTGGGCTTTTCCTATATACTTAGGAGCTATTTGATCAAATAAACGGTTCGCTCTTTTAAAATCGCCTTCTTCGTAAAACTTTTCAGCCATTTCATATTTAGGCTTTATCTCTTGGTTTTTTAGCACCTTCTGGTATTCACTACAAGACGCTAACACCAATACTAACGATAAAAGGGGTAATAATTTCCTCATTCTTAAAAACATTTTGCAAAATTAGTCATTCTATACGGATATAAAAAACATTTTTTATACTGCTAAAGTAGGAATGTGAAAATTCTTTAGCGTAGTTTTTGGCTAAGTTTTAACTTTAATTACTAATAATAAACAAATTGTTAGACTAGTTCTTTCTTAAAATCACGCATAAAATCATTAATTATTGCTTTTAATTCAGGAGTAGCCTCTATTAATGGTAGCCTAACCTTAGCTGTAGAAAGGCCTAAATTTTCAAAGATAGTTTTAATCCCTGCTGGGTTACCCTCTCTAAATATATAGTCTATACTATTATGCAACCCGTTGTATAACAAGTGCGCTTCTACCGCATTATTATTTAAACCTAAAGAAATTATTTTAGAGAACTCGGCGGGCAAACCCTGACCAATAACAGATATTACTCCAGATCCGCCTGCTAAAACAGTAGACAAAGCTGTAAAATCGTCCCCAGAGATGACCATAAAGTCTTCTGGCTTGTCTTTTATAATAGATAAGATTTGCACCATATCTCCACAAGCTTCTTTTATTGCAACAATGTTAGCAAAGTCTTTTGCCAACCTAACTGTTGTAGACGCTAGCATATTACTACCCGTTCTACCAGGTACATTATATACTATTATAGGTTTTGGAGATGCTAATGATATCGCTTTAAAATGCTGGTATATTCCTTCTTGAGTTGGCTTATTGTAGTATGGCGAAACTGATAGTACAGCTACAAAATGACTTAAATCTCTTTCTTTTAATTCTGCAACAACAGCCATTGTATTATTACCGCCTACACCTAACACTAAAGGCAACCTACCGGCATTTACCGCAACAACTGTATCTATAACCAATTGTTTTTCTTCTGCCGTTAGCGTAGCCGGTTCTCCTGTAGTTCCTAAAACCACTAGATAAGTAACACCGTTAGCTATATTATACTCAACAATATTCTGTAATGCTGTAATATCTACAGACAAATCTTCTTTAAAGGGTGTAACTAGCGCAACACCAGTACCAACTAATTCTTTCACACGTATAAATTTTAATAATCAAAATTTAAGAACGCGCTTTCTGGTACGTTCTTATTTTATTTCATTTAAAACCGAGAGATATTTACCCAGTTCCTTTTTAAAAATGCTAAAATCCTTAATAGGTACATTAAGAATTAAATCATTTAATTTTTCATCTACTTCACCAAAACCAACTTTTAACCTCGCCTTAGCTTGTACTGTCATTAGTTGTAGCAATAAATTATCTTCCGCATAATAGTTTATAAGCAAATCGTACTCATTATCTAAAAACTCCAATGCATAACTATTCTCTATTTTTGCTCCCCAACCTAAATCTTCTTCAGAAAAAACTGGAGTAGAATAAGGTGAGTTTTTATCTTGCTCTTTCTTGTACCCTATAATCTTTAACGCGTTTGGCTGCAAAGAAAACTCTTTAATAAACTCATTAAAAACAGTACCATCTGCAAAGCTGTCTAAATCTACAATGCACCCTATTTTACTTATTCCTTTAGTAACTCTAGAACAAGCAACAACCTTGTTTTTGTTTACGTTTAAAAACTTTAGAGCTGCCTTACGTTTTAATTTATTTTTTATGCCTTTTAACATGCAATTTTACATTTACACAAATGTAATTATTATCTAGCACAATTTAAGGCAAAGATACAAAGCTAGTTTATTTTTTAAATAAAACATTTTGTTACAAATGTAACAATCTGAATTCAAAAAACCCTAAACAACTTTCATATAGCTATTTAGGGAATATTTATTTTATAACACTTTACTTAAAAATTCTTCTTCTGTTATAATAGGCACATCTAAACTCTCTGCTTTTGTACGCTTACTTGGGCCCATTTTATCTCCTGCAACTAAAAAAGTTGTTTTAGAAGAGATAGAAGAACCTACTTTACCTCCATTATCTTCGATAAGTTTTTTAAGGTCATTTCTACTCATTTCAAAAACGCCAGAAACAACATATGTTTCTCCTTTTAATTTTTCTGTCTGATTTAGCAATTTATCGGCAGAAAGTTCAAACTGAAGTCCATAACTTTTTAACCTATTTATATTATCTAAATTAATTTCGTTCTCAAAAAATGCAACAACACTAGATGCTATACGTTCACCAATTTCATCTACTGTAGCCAATTCTAATGCAGAAGCATACATTAATGCGTCTATATTTTTATAAGCCTTAGCTAATTTTTTAGCTACAGTTTCACCTACAAAACGTATTCCTAATGCAAATAAAACACGCTCAAAAGGAATCACAACAGAAGCTGCTACACCCATAACTAGATTCTCTGCAGATTTCTTTGCCATACGTTCTAACGGCAATAATTGATCTACAGTCAACGTATATAAATCTGCATAGTCTTTAATTAATCCCTCTTTAAAAAGTAGCTCAACCGTCTCACTACCCAAACCATCTATATCCATTGCTTTTCTAGATATAAAATGCTGAATTCTGCCTGTTATCTGTGGTGGACAACCATATTCATTAGGACAAAAATGTTTAGCATCACCCTCAGTTCTTACCAGCCTGGTACTACACTCCGGACATTCTTCTATATAATGAGTAGGCAAAGAATCTCCTGGTCTTACAGTTAAATCTACTCCAACAATTTTAGGGATTATCTCTCCTCCTTTTTCTACAAAAACAGTATCTCCTACTCTAACATCTAATTTCTCTATCTGATCTGCATTATGCAAAGAAGCTCTTTTAACCGTTGTACCAGCTAATAAAACCGGAGTTAAATTAGCAACTGGAGTAATTGCTCCTGTGCGTCCTACCTGATACGTTATTTCATTTAAAACAGTAGAAACTTGCTCCGCCTTAAACTTATAAGCCATAGCCCAGCGTGGCGACTTAGACGTATAACCTAACTCTTCTTGATGACGTAACATATTAACCTTAACTACTACTCCATCTGTCTCATAAGGCAACTCGTGTCTATGCACATCCCAATGTTCCACAAACGCCATTACTTCGTCCACACTTTTACAAAGTTTAGCAACTGTTGGGACTTTAAAACCCCAAGAACGTGTTTTCTCTAAAGCTCCAAACTGAGTTTCCAAACCTAAATTAGTACCCACAACACTATACAACAAACACTCTAAAGGGCGTTGGGCCACTAAAGAACTGTCTTGCAGCTTTAAACTACCAGAAGCTGTGTTTCTTGGATTCATATAAGGATCCTCACCATTAGCAACGCGTTCCTCGTTCATTTTATAAAACCCTTCAAAAGGCAATACAATTTCTCCTCTTATATCAAATTTAGCAGGATAATCTCCTTTTAGCTGCAAGGGTACAGACTTTATTGTTTTTATATTGGTTGTAACTTCATCCCCTTGAAAACCGTCTCCACGAGTAACCGCACGTACCAGTTTACCATCTTCGTAAGTTAAACTAATAGAAGCCCCATCATACTTTAGCTCGCACGTAAATTCTATATTTGAATCTCCTAATATTTTCTCTACACGCTTTTCCCAATCTAATAAATCTTCTTTTGAGTACGAGTTATCTAAAGAATACATTCTGTGCTCATGCACAACAGTATTAAAGTTTTTAGTAATCTCACCCCCCACTCTTAATGTTGGTGAATTAGCATCATAAAACTCAGGGTGCTTACTCTCTAATACGTGTAGTTCTTTCAACTTTATATCAAAATCATAATCTGATATCGTTGGTGTGTCTAAAACGTAATAATTATAATTGTGCTCGCGCAACTCTTGGCGTAATGCTTCTATTTGTTCTTTTACTAACATTCTTATTCTTTATTTTTCATCGCACTAAAAAATTATTTTTCTTTAGTTTGATGTCATTTTATCTATTACTACTTTGTTAATTGCCCTTTTAACATTCTATCGTTACCATACATATCTTTACGCAATTCAATCGCCACAAAATCTTGTTGTTCTAAAAGATCTTGGGTTTCAGCTCCTAAATATTGGTTAATTTCAAAATACAACTTACCAGTATCTTTTAAGTGCTTAGCTGAAAAATTGGTAATTGCATTGTAAAAAGTTAAGGGTTCTTTGTCTGACACAAAAAGGGCTAAACTAGGCTCGTGCTCTAAAACATTCGCGGTCATTTCTTTTTTCTCTAACTCTCTAACATAAGGCGGATTAGAAACTATAATATCAAATTTTTGCTGAAGACTTGGTTCTTGTAATATATTATTCTCTAAAAAAGTAATAAGCACACTGTTGTTTTCTGCATTTTTATTTGCAACTACCAGAGCTTCTTTAGAAACATCTAATGCAAAAACATTAGCGCTGGGTAAGTTTTTAGCCAATGAAATAGCAATACAACCACTACCAGTACCAATATCTAGTATATTTACTTCCCTATCTAGTGGTGTTTCACTTAAAATCCAACTTACCAACTCCTCTGTTTCTGGCCTAGGAATTAACACATTAGGACTTACATTAAAATCCAACCCCATAAAATGCGCTGTACCTAAAATATACTGTATGGGAATGTGCTTTTTTAACAGGTTTATAGTCAAAAACAAAGAAGTTTCTTCTTCTTTAGCTACTACATAATCTGGCTGTAATGCCAATATAAATCGCTCTAAATCAAGATAATGCTCAATTGTCATATAAAAAAAACTATTTACCTCCTCTACAGGGTAAATAGCATCTAATTCTGTATGGTAAATTTTCTTTATTTCTCTTAACAACATACTAAAAACCAGTATTTTAAATTAGTTTATTAAAAACAGTACATGAAACATACTTACAAATCTAACAGCATATAAACCGGACAAGAATAGTGGCCCGTATCTCCCATTGGAGCATCTATATATTTAAACCCTGTTTTTTTATATAATTTCTGAGCACCATCCATATACGGCATAGTCTCTAAGTAGCATTTATCAAAGCCATATTCGCGTGCTTTAGCAATACAAACATCTATCATTTTACTACCCAAACCTTTACCTCTAGCCTCTTCTAAAAAGTACATTTTTTGTAGCTCGCAGACATTACCTTCATAATTATCTAATTGCGCAACTCCTGCGCAACCAATAATTTTACCTTCTTTTTCTGCTACAAAATAAGTTGCTTTAGGGATATTATAGTTTTCATACATACTATATAATGCCTTATCTGCATAAGCAGTACCCACTTTAGGCGCTCCAAGATCCATTAAAACACTTCTAATAACCTCTGCAACAGCAACATTATCCTTTTCTAAAATAGGTCTAATAACTACATTCTCCATGAAACAAATACTATATCTTTTTATTATTCTATTTTTGCGAAGTGAAGATACATGAAAAATACATTTTACGCTGTATACAAATAGCCAAAAACGGATTAGGATCTACTTTCCCAAACCCTATGGTTGGCGCCATAATTGTACACAACAGCACTATTATTGGCGAAGGTTTTACTTCCCCCTATGGAGGTTCTCATGCAGAAGTAAACGCAATTAATAGTGTAAAAGACAAAACACTGCTAAACAAAGCTTCCTTGTACGTTACCCTAGAGCCATGCTCTCATTACGGAAAAACACCACCTTGTGCAGACTTAATTGTAAAACATAAAATACCAAATGTAATTATTGGCCTTACGGATCCGCATGAAAAAGTTGCTGGTGCCGGAATTAAAAAGTTAAAAAATGCAGGCTGTAACGTTATTACTGGTATTCTAGAAAAAGAATGTCGCGAACACCACAAACGCTTTTTGTGTTTTTACGAAAAAAAGAGACCCTATATTATTTTAAAATGGGCAGAAACAAATGATGGCTTCATTGCTCCTCTAAAAAACAAAAGAAGCACAAATCCAGAGCCTTTTTGGATAACAACAAAGGCATCTAGACAACTTGTTCATCAATGGAGAAGTCAAGAACAAGCTATTTTAGTTGGCACAAATACAGTTTTAGAAGACAACCCAAAGTTAGATGTTAGAAATTGGTACGGAAAAGCACCTACAAGAATTCTTATAGATCGCAACTTAAAAATTGACACTACTAAAAACACCTTAGATTTATCCGTAAAAACCATTGTTATTACAAGTAAACTAGACAAAGAAAAACAAGTAGATGGAGTTTTTTACCAACTAATTGATTTTGATAAACCCATAGCAAAAGAAATAAGTAACATACTTTACAAACACAACATACTTAGTGTTATAATTGAAGGTGGCTCCAAAACACTGCAAACCTTTATAGACGAAAATCTTTGGGATGAAGCTCGTGTATTTACAGGAACAAACACCTTTACAGAAGGTACAAAGGCACCTGCTTTTAAAGGTAATCTTAAAACTACTACAACAATTAAAGTCGACATTTTAAAGCTTTATTATAATGATTAAGAATATAATTTTTGATTTTGGTGATATTTTTATAAACCTAGACAAAACTGCAACAGCTTTAGAATTAAGTAAGTTTGGTTTTAAAGAAATTACAGACGAGTTAGACAAACTAATGAAAGATTATGAAAAAGGATTAATTTCTTCTACTGATTTTATTAGCACAACAAATCTAATTTTACCAAAAGCTACTCCAAAAGAACTACGCGCTGCATGGAACAAAATTATTTTAGATTTTCCTGAAGAACGTTTATTATTTATAGAATCACTTGCTAACGAAAACAACTATCGCTTGTTTTTATTAAGTAATACCAATGAATTACACATAGAGCAGGTTATAAAAAACATGGGGATTAAAAGATACACTAGATTCCAGAACTGTTTTGAAAAATTCTATTTATCGCACGAGATAAACCTAAGAAAACCAGACGCATCTATTTATCAGTTTGTTCTAAAAGAAAATAACTTAAAAGCAGAAGAAAGCTTTTTTATAGACGACACAAAAGAAAATACAGATGCTGCTGAGCTGCTAGGCATCAAAAACTGGAATTTACAGGTAGGCAAAGAAGACATCATCAACCTAAAAAGTAAATTATAAATATGATTAATTTAGTGTTAAGCATCTTATTCTCTAGTTTAATCTTTATCGTCTTTAAGCTTTTTCATACTTACAAAATACAGACACTTTATGCTATTATTAGCAATTACTTTGTGGCGTGCTTGGTTGGTTTGTTTTTTTACAAAAGTCCCGTAACAATTAGCGAGATACCGGGAAAGCCTTGGTTTATTGGCGCTATTTTTCTTGGTTTTCTTTTTATAGTTGTCTTTTATGTAATGGCAAAAACCTCTCAGCAATTAGGTGTTTCTGTGGCCTCTGTAGCAACCAAAATGTCATTAGTAGTCCCTGTAGTTGGTGGAATTTACTTATACAACGAGCACTTAACTCCTTTAAAGGCACTAGGCATACTACTAGCATTATGCGCGGTATACTTTGCTTCTGTAAAAAATAGAAAAGAAAATTTTCAACCAAAAACTCTAGTTCTACCGTTTCTTGTATTTACAGGTTCTGGAACTATAGACATAAGTCTTAAATACTTAAAAGAAGCCTATGTTAGCGAGGTAGAAATTCCCCTATTCTCTTCATTTACATTTTTAATTGCTGGTATATTGGGTATACTATTTATTCTAATCAAGACAAAGAAACAACCGATAAAAGTAGATTTAAAAAATGTAGTTGCAGGAATATTCCTTGGCATACCTAACTTTTTTTCAATTTACTACCTAATAAAGGCATTAGGAGAGTCTAATTTTACAAATGCATCTATTTTTACAATAAACAATGTTGCCATAGTTCTATTAACTACAGTAATTGGTATACTATTTTTTAAAGAAAAACTAAGTTCTAAAAATTGGATTGGTATTGGACTTGCAATATGCAGCATAATTTTAATGGCAATGTAGTATGAGTAAAGAGAAAGACACTTATTTAACTGTAGACGCACCTGGACCTGAGATTTTATATAAAGATAGAAAAAGTAAATTTTTTGGTTACGTATTCCCTATTACAAGTGAAGATGATGTAAAACCAATAATTGAAGATCTAAAAAAGAAACACCACACAGCAAACCACGTTTGCTATGCATGGCAATTAGGTACAGATACCGTACGGTACCGAGCAAACGACGATGGGGAACCAAATAACTCCGCCGGACTCCCTATTTACGGGCAAATACAAGCTTTTGATGTCACCAATGTACTAATTGCTGTTGCACGTATCTTTGGAGGTACAAAACTTGGTGTTGGAGGTTTAATTAGCGCATACAAAACAGCTGCGCAAATTGCACTAGAAGAAGCTACAATTAAAAAGAAAATTATAACACAACATTATAAAATTACTTTTGAGTATAAGGATATGAACAGTGTAATGCGTGTAATAAAACAAAAAAACTTAGATATTTTATCTCAAAAATTGGAAGCAAGTTGTAGCTATATTATCTCCGTAAGAAAAACAAAAGCAGATGAAATTTTTAACATCTTTAATACCATGCAGTATATTAAAATTGAATCTTAAAAATCATAATAATCTTTTATCTTTTCTAAAACATAATCTGGACACTTAATTGGTCTTTTTGTCTCCTTATTTAAAAAAGCCAATACGGTATTTGCAGTTACTAAAAGTTCTTTCTTTTCATTATAAATTTCGTAATCAAATTCTATCTTAACAGAAGGTGTTTTTTTTAGTTTTGTAACCACCGTAAGAAGGTCGTCATACAAAGCAGATTTCTTAAAATTAATTTGTAAAGAAATTACTGGCAAAATAATACCACTCTCTTCCATTTTTTTGTAAGAAACATCTAAATCCCTTAACCAGCTTAACCTCCCAAGCTCTAGGTATTGTGCATAATTACCGTGATATACAACTCCCATCTGGTCTGTTTCACTATATCTTACTGTAAAAGAAATTTCATTTTTATGCATAATATTGAATCAAAAATTATATATTTAAAGGATGTAAATATTGAGTATGCAACATGCGAAAAAAAAACTTCAAATTCAATAGTAATTGATTTTTTTTTTAGGAATTTTGTTCACATATTTGCCTCCCCTGATAAGAGAGTCAATATTTCCCATTTTCTTACAGCGAGAACAAAAATACTAACCAAAAAAAAGATTATCAAATAATGAGTGTTACTGCAGAATCAGTATGGAATAATTGTTTGTCTTTCATCAAAGACAACATTCAACCCCAAGCATTCAAAACATGGTTTGAACCTATAAAACCCGTTAAATTATCCGATAATTCTTTAAGCGTTCAAGTGCCTAGTAAATTCTTTTACGAATGGCTTGAAGAGCACTATGTTAAACTACTAAAAGTATCTCTTACAAAAGAATTAGGAGAAAATGCTAAGTTGGTTTACATTATTAGAATGGAAAACACATACGGTAATAGAGAACCATTTACTGAAAAAATACCTAGTTCTAACAGAAGCACCGTTTCTGCACAAGAATTAGATGTTCCTATAAAATCTAAAAATCCAGAATTAAGAAATCCGTTTGTTATTCCTGGTATTAGAAATATAAAAATTGAATCTCAACTAAACCCTAACTATAATTTTGATAACTTTTTAGAAGGTGACTCTAATAGATTAGCTAGATCTGCTGGTATGGCAGTAGCTAATAAACCTGGAGGAACTTCTTTTAATCCACTATTAATATTTGGTGGTGTAGGTTTAGGTAAAACGCATTTAGCACATGCTATTGGCGTAGAAATAAAAGACAAATACCCAGAAAGAACTGTTTTATATATTTCTGCTGAAAAATTTACACAACAATATATAGAATCTGTTAAAAAGAATACAAGAAATGATTTTATTCATTTCTATCAATTAATAGATATCTTAATTATTGATGATGTACAATTCCTTTCTGGTAAGTCTGGTACACAGGATGTTTTCTTTCATATTTTTAACCATTTACACCAAAATGGAAAACAGGTAATCTTAACATCTGATAAGGCTCCTGTAGATATGCAGGATATAGAACAACGTTTGTTATCAAGATTTAAATGGGGGTTATCTGCTGAGTTACAAACACCAGATTACGAAACTAGAGTTTCTATTTTAAAGAATAAGCTTTACAGAGATGGTGTAGAAATGCCTGAAGAAATTATAGATTATGTTGCTAAAAACATCAAATCTAACATCAGGGAATTAGAAGGCGCTGTTATTTCTTTAATAGCTCAATCTTCTTTTAATAAAAAAGAAATTACAATTGAACTTGCACAACAGATTGTAGAAAAATTTGTAAAAAACACAAAAAGAGAAGTATCTATAGACTACATACAAAAAGTAGTTTCAGATTATTTTGAAATGGATGTTTCTACATTACAATCTAAAACAAGGAAAAGACATATTGTACAAGCTAGACAATTAGCAATGTTCTTTGCAAAGAGGTTTACAAAAGCATCTTTAGCTAGTATTGGTTCTCAAATAGGAAAAAGAGACCACGCTACGGTATTACACGCTTGTAAAACTGTAGATAATTTAGCAGAAACAGATAAACAGTTTCGTAAATATATAGAAGATCTTACTAAAAAATTCTCTTAACTTTTTAAGATGAAAACAAAAATACTAATGGTTTGCCTTGGAAATATCTGTAGGTCACCATTGGCTGAAGGGATCCTTAAAAATAAGGTTAACCCCAATGCAACTTTTGTAGATTCTGCCGGTACTGCTGGCTACCACATAGGTAACGCCCCTGATCCTAGATCTATTGCTGTGGCTAAAAAATACAACATAGACATAAGCAGACAAGTTTGTAGAAAATTTACAAATGCAGATTTTGAAGAGTTTACCACTATCTATGTTATGGACAAAAGTAATTACGACAATGTAATTGCCCAAGCCCACAACAAAGAACAAATAGCCAAAGTAAAACTTTTACTTAACCACATAGACACAAAAATTACTGAAGTTCCAGATCCTTATTATGGAGGAGACAGTGGTTTTGAAGATGTTTACAAACTAATAGACCAAGCCTGTAGCAATATAGCTAAAACGATTAAAGAACAGCAAACTAATGGATAATACAACCAAAATAGGAAAAGTATACTTAATACCTACAACCTTAGGTGACAACGAACCATTAGAAGTATTGCCAATTTCTATTAAACGAGCTATAGAAAACATAGACTACTATATAGTAGAGAATGAGAAAACAGCCAGAAGATTTATAAAAAAGATAAGCTCCGGAAAATCTCAACCAAGTTTACACATAGAATTAATAAACAAGTTTACAGATCCATTAAGTATTCCTAGTTTTTTAAACCCTTGCTTAGAAGGCTATAATATTGGAATAATATCAGAAGCGGGCTGCCCTGGTATTGCAGATCCAGGAGCAGAAGTTGTTAAAATTGCACATCAGAAAAAAATACAAGTAGTCCCTTTAGTAGGACCTTCTTCTATCTTTCTTGCTTTAATGGCTAGCGGATTAAATGGCCAAAGTTTTGCCTTTAATGGCTACTTACCAATAGATGATGGCGAAAGAAAGTCTACCATAAAAAAAATGGAGCGTATTTCTAAAGAATTAAATCAATCACAGATTTTTATAGAGACACCTTACAGAAATGATAAGCTACTCGCCGAGTTCTTAAAAACACTAAGCAGCCAAACGCTTTTATGTATTGCAACAGACATAACACTCCCTACAGAGCAAATAGCAACAAATACGGTAGCAGAGTGGAAAAAAATAAACATCGATCTAAATAAAAGACCAACAATTTTTATTTTTCATTCATAAAAAAAAGCCTAACAAATAAAATTGTTAGGCTTTTTAAATTATGTAGTACTTTTAAATTCTTGGGTTTCTTACTGGTTTTACAACAGATACATCGTAACCTGCAAAAATTTTCATGTAATAACTAATACTAGAACCGTATGCATCTTGCACTGTACGTGTACCTCTAGAACGTAAAAATTTCTTTACGTTTCCTGGACCCGCCAAATGGGCTGCTGCCAAAATTCCAGATTCGGTAATATCTAATCCAGCTATTTTACGACCTGCAAATCGCTTAATATCTCTACGCAAAATCCATTTATTTCTAGACAAGTTGGTATAAAATACCTTCTCTTGCAAGATTGGATTTCTTAAAAAGGACGTCACATTTGTAACTCCTAGTAACTGCAGTGTCTCTGCTCCAAACTGATACTTTCCTAAGTACCCTAACGTGTTTATTACAAAATAATCTCCCTGAGACTCTTTAAATGCAAGAGCTTCTTTAAATGCCGTGTAAGAATCTCCTAAAAAAGGTGGATTAACACTCAGCATTTCATCATCATCTATAGTAGTTTTGTATTTGGGGTACAAAACCTCAGTAGGTTCATTTATCTTAAGTGTCTTAGGTAACGTTACTTTAGCCGTACTAGGAACCATTATATTGTAACTAAAACTCGTTAAAATAAAAATCATGATTAGGGGGATTAATTTACTAATCCACTTTCTCATATAGTTTTATTTCTTAAGACTAACGGTTTAATATTAAATTAATATTAAGGCTGCTTAAATTTCTCGGGTGCAAATTTACTCCTCATATTGTTCTAAGAATGTTAAAAAAGCATAAAAGATGAGATTTTTAAGATATTCGACACCAATTAACGGATAAAGTGACTATCTGTTAATTTTTTGCTTGTTTATCCATCGGATATACTGCTCTTTATTTCGGTTATGTTGCGATAAATTCTTCGCAAACTTGTGATACCCAAAGTTTTCTACGTTAGCAACAAAATAATAATAGTCGTGTTTTTCCGAATTTAGCACCGCATCTATAGCAGAAATATCTGGCATTGCAATTGGTCCTGGTGGCAAACCCGTAAACATATATGTATTGTATGGCGACTTTAATTCCAAGTCTTTATATAGTACTCGTTTTATAATTTGCTGAAAGTTATTCTGATGTAATTTTAATGCATAAATAACAGTAGGATCTGCCTGCAATAACATTCCTTTTCTTAATCTATTTAAATACACACCAGCAACTCTAGGCCTTTCATCTACTTTTACAGTCTCTTTATGTACAATGGCAGCAAGAGTTACAACTTCATCCTCAGTTAACCCTAAAGCCTTTGCTTTTGCTTTACGATTGGCATTCCAAAATGTTTGGTATTCTTTTAACATTTTATCTCTAAACCCTTCTGCAGATGTATTCCAATAAAACTCATAACTATTAGGTATATACATAGCCAGTCTGCTATCTTTAGTAAAGTTATTTGCTTTTAAAAATTCAGCATCATTAAATGCATTTAACAAAGACAAGCTATCTGCCTCTATCTGTACAGAAATTCTACCCGCCAAATCCTCTATTCTTTCTTGGTTGTTAAAAGAAACCTTTACTGGAATATTACCTCTACGCAAAGCACCAATAATCTGGTTATTGTTCATTCCCTTTTTAATACCGTATTTTCCAGACTTAATATTAGAAGTATAGCCCTTACGTTGCGCTGCAGATTCAAAATCTTTGATATTCTTAAGTAAAGGAGTTAATTGCTCCTTTACATCTGCATATTTATCTGTAGACTTAATATAAACATAAGCCTCATTATTATTAAAATTGGTGTTGGGTGTAAAAAACACACCATAAACCATATAAGCAAATACACTGCAACCAACTAAGCCTATTAGTAAAACTGCTATTAAAATCTTTTTTATATACATTAGTTATTTATCTTTTGATACAATATTTCATTCTTAAAATTTCCGTTGGTAAAAATCCAATCTTTTTTTATTCCAACAGCATCAAAACCTAATTTTTTAAATAAATGTTTACTTGCTTCATTATCATCTAAAACATTAGCATAAATTTGATGCACATGCAAAGCACTAAAAGCATAAGAGCAAACCAAGTCTAAAGCCTCTGCACCAATACCTTTATTTCTTTTCTTTTTTTCAGATACAATTATACCTAAACCTACTTTTCTGTTTGCCGGATCAAAATCAAATAAATCTACAAGACCTATTACATTATCTTCTATGTCACAAATACACAAACGCAATTGCTTGGCTTCGTAAATATCTTTATATGCGTTTTCTAAATATAACTCTAGTATATGTTTAGCATACGGCGCTATTGTACCACTAATTTCCCAAATTCCGGTATCATTCTCTAGTTGATATAAGAAATCTAAATCGTTAGGTTCTATTGCTCGTAAATAAATACGCTCTCCTTTTAAGTTTAGCATTCAATTTCACCTTTAAAAACCAGCGTTGCCAGCCCTGTTAAAAAGATACTTTTATAACCTTCGTTAGTGGGCTCAAAACTTATTTCTAGATCGCCACCCATAGCTTTAATTGGTATAACAGTATCTGTTGTACTTCCTGTTTTATGCATTGCCAAAGCAACAGCAGTAACACCAGTACCACAAGATAGAGTTTCGTCTTCTACTCCCCTTTCGTATGTACGCACCGTAAAACCTTTATCATTTTTAGCAACAAAATTTATATTGCTACCTGCTGCACCATACAATCCATATCTTAATTTTTTCCCTTCAGCAAAAACATTAAAGTCGGCCACATTAGAAACCAATTGCACATGATGTGGAGAGCCTGTATCTAAAAAAGAATAACTATCTTTTTGCTTTATCTCTGCAACATCTATCATCTGTAGACTTACAATACCGTCCTTTATAGTCGCATTATGCAAACCATCTACAGCATTAAACGTAGCTTTATCTTTTACAACACCTAAGAAATTAGCAAAAGCCACAAGACATCTTCCGCCATTACCACACATAGTACTCTCGTTACCATCTGCATTGTAATAGACCATTTTAAAATCTAAGTTTTCATCATTCTCTAATAAAATTAAGCCATCTGCACCTATACCAAATCTACGGTCGCATAATTTATTTATTAGCTCTATATTTTGTTTAGGAAAGGTCAATAATCTGTTATCAATCATTACAAAATCGTTTCCTGTACCCTGATATTTATAAAATGTAATTTGCATAGTCACAAATATATAATTTGTTAAGGTTTTTTTAGCAGTTAAAAAGACGTTAAATTCAATCTTTTAAAATATAAAATTGATAATTTTACTTTCGAAAATGTTAATATATTGAATGATTATGAAAAAGATAACAGGTTTACTAGTCGTTTCTATACTTGCAGGAGCAATTACATTAGGAGCATATAAATTATTTTTAGAAAAGCAGAATTATCATATTATAGCACAAGATTCTAGCGCGTCTACTTTTACAACTAGTAATATGCCAGTTTCTTATAAAGGTGCAGGTATAAACGAAGTAGATTTTACAACCGCAGCAGAGAATACTGTAAACGCCGTTGTACACGTTAAAAATGTATCTATAAACGAAGAACAGAATCGCGTTCTTAAATTCTTTTACGGACAAAATGTGACCGCAAAACCAGAAGTTGGTACGGGTTCTGGTGTTATAATTTCTGAAGATGGCTACATAGTAACTAATAACCACGTCATAGATAACGCTACACAATTACAAGTTACCTTAAATAATAACAAAACTTACGTTGCAGAATTAATAGGTACAGACCCTAATACAGATATTGCTCTTATAAAGATTGATGCAAAAAAGAAATTACCTTATTTGGCTTTTGGCGATAGTAACAATGCTAAAGTTGGCGAGTGGGTTTTAGCCGTAGGTAATCCTTTTAATTTGACTTCTACAGTCACAGCTGGTATTGTAAGTGCAAAAGCTCGTAATTTGGATATGAATAATAAGTCGCAATCTTTTATACAGACTGATGCTGCTGTTAACCCAGGTAATAGTGGTGGCGCACTAGTAAACACAAACGGAGATCTTATAGGTATAAACACTGCTATTACATCTAGAACAGGTTCTTATGTAGGCTATTCTTTTGCTGTACCTAGTAATATAGCTAAGAAAGTTGTAGACGATATTATTGAATACGGTAATGTCTTAGACGGTATTTTAGGCATAACCACACCTAAAGTAAACTCTAGATACGCATTAGACAACGGTTTAAATGAAGTAGATGGTGTTTATATTGAAGATGTAACCGAAGATTCTGGTGCATTTGAAGGCGGCTTACAAAGTGGTGATATTATTAAAAAAACTGATGAAGTTGAAATTCACAAACTAGCAGACTTAAACGGATATTTATCATCCAAAAGACCTGGAGACACGATACAAATAGCAATTAAAAGAGATGATGAAGAAATCATAAAACCTGTTATACTAAAAGAAAGACAAACTATTATTATAGAAGGACTTGGCTTAGAGGTAAAAAACCTTAATGATAAAGATCGCAAAAAATTTAAAACCAAAAATGGGGTGAAAATTATAGGAGTACCTGAACTATACCGTATGTACAACCTAGAAGGCAAAGTATTAATTGCTGTAGGAAAAAAAGAAATTAAAAATGTTTATGATGCTAAAAATCTTTTTAGTGCTATTGGCAAATATGGATACACAAGTATAACTATGGTCAATGAAAAAGGAGAAAGGGAACGTCTTATCTTTCAATAAGCAACAAACACAATCCTTTTAAACGATTAAAAATGCAGACTTAACGAAGTCTGCATTTTTTTTTACCAAAACACTTTACGAAAACGTTTGAAATATAGTACTTTTGCGCAAAATTAAATTCATTTTAAATCATATTTAATGAGTGCCAGTAAATCGTACGAGAAAGAATTAGCTTTTCAAGCAGACCGTAGAAAAGCAACTACAGAGTTCATACAAATTGTGAGCAACCTGTGGTATGACAAGTCTATTGAGGTAGTTCTTTTCAAAAATCAGATTATTGATAGAAATGTTAGTGACATTATTAACCTACACGAATACGCAGGTGAATTTGTACAAAAACCGATTTCAATTTTTGATTCTGTTGAGATCTTAAGAGCCATTAACGACATTAAATTACCTCCTGCTAAATTAGACATAGGTAAATTAACTTACGAGTATCATGCAGATGATAACAACTACAACAACGTAAAAGCATTTGTTTTAGACAAATTAAAAGATGCTAATGGCACTAAAACTATTAAACCAAAAGACGTTGTTCTTTATGGTTTTGGTAGAATTGGTAGATTAGTTGCTAGAGAGCTTATGGCTAAAACTGGTAAAGGAAACCAATTACGCCTAAGAGCAATAGTAACTAGAGGTGCTGTTACAAAAGATATTTTAGAAAAAAGAGCTAGTCTTTTGCGTACAGATTCTGTTCACGGTCACTTTACCGGAACTATAGATATAGACGTAGAGAACAGTGCTTTAATAATAAACGGCACAACAGTACATATTATTTCTGCACAAAAGCCAGAAGATATAGACTATACTAAATACGGTATTATAAGTGCCTTAGTTATAGATAACACAGGTGCATTTAGAGACAAAGAAGCTTTAAGCAGACATTTAGAGTCTAAAGGAGCCTCTAGAGTTTTACTAACAGCTCCAGGAAAAGGTATTCCTAATGTTGTACATGGTGTTAACCATTTAGAACATAATCCAGATACTACCAAAATATTCTCTGCAGCATCTTGTACTACAAATGCTATTACTCCAATCTTAAAAATTGTAGAAGATTCTTTAGGCGTTAAAAAAGGACACTTAGAAACAATACACGCCTATACTAATGATCAGAATTTAGTAGACAATATGCACAGTAAATACCGTCGTGGTAGAGCTGCTGCGTTAAATATGGTTATTACAGAAACGGGTGCAGGCAAGGCAGTATGCTTAGCTTTACCTAGCTTAGAAGGTAAACTAAGTTCTAACGCCATTAGAGTTCCTGTACCAAACGGATCTTTAGCTATATTAAACCTCGATGTTAACAATAAGACATCTAAAGAAAGTTTAAATACAATTCTTAAAAAATATGCTTTAGAAGGTGACCTTGTAGAACAAATTAAATATTCTTTAAGCAACGAGTTGGTATCTTCTGATATTGTTGGTACATCTGCACCATCAATTTATGATAGTCCTGCAACAATTGTTTCTAAAGACGGAAAAAACATTATTCTATACATTTGGTATGATAATGAATATGGATACTCTCATCAAGTAATAAGATTAGCTAAGTACATCTCTAAAGTAAGGAGATTTACCTACTATTAATCGATTATGTGTTGGAAAACTTCGTTGTAACTCATAAATTGAAGAAATTTATAGGTATAATCCTATAATTATCTTCAAGTTTCAGCGGAGTTTTTTTCTTATCTAAAAATATTAAATTACTTTAGCCGTCTTATTAGAATTATTTAAAATAAAAACACGATATGAAAGGCTTAAAGCTATTACCAATACTTATTGCTCTACTTGTATGGAACGTACAATATGCTCAAGAAGATACAGAATCTGAAGAAGAAGAAACTACTTTTTCTTTAGAGAATGGAACTATTGAAACACAATTTGAATACGTTGCTAAAAAATCTGGTAATTATAGAGCTGCTGGTATTAAATACGAAGTAGTACAAGTTACTAATTTAGCGAAACTAAAAAGTAACGTACTAGACTCTTTAACTGCCTATGGAAAAACAGAAGCATCATTAAAAAGCACTATTAAAGAACATGAAACTACCATTGGTGATTTAAACCAAAAGTTAGACGCTACTACTAAAAATCTTTCTGCAATAACAGCAGAGAAAGACAGTATGTCTTTTTTAGGAATGCAAGTTTCTAAAGTAAGCTACAACCTTACTTTATGGTCTATAATTGGTGGTTTATTAACCTTATTGCTCTTATTTATATATAGGTTTAGAAAAAGTAATGTTTTAACACAAGAAGCTAAAACAAACTTATCTGAATTAGAAACCGAATTTGAGGATCATAGAAGAAGAGCTTTGGAGCGAGAACAAAAAATAAGCAGACAGCTTATGGATGAGCTTAACAAGCAGAAAAAATCGTAATACAAAAAGCTCCTATTTTAGGAGCTTTTTTATTTTTATAGCTATGGGCAATAATACAAAAAGAAACAATTACGGCCGTTTCTATAATAGCAACTCTATTTAATAGTTATAGAATTTTTAACAGAGAGGCTAAACCAAAATCAATCTAATATCTTTATTGCTAATTACAGCTAATAAAACAATCGATTTTACGCAACTATTCACTTCTTGTTCAAATGTTTCTTTACAGCTGTTTTGTTTTAAACGTTTTATATACTGATAAAAAATCCAGATCACAAAAAATGGGTGCCGCACTACTTCTACAAGCAAAAGAATTCTGCAAAGAAAAAGGATACAAGGTCATTGCACTAGAGACAGCTATAGACAACCCTACTCAAAAATTATAAGAAAATTTAAACTAAAAAAAACACTCTGACTGTTTTCATTATTTCTGGACTGCTAATTAGCCAAATGTAAATTGTATATTTGCTGCCTATAATTTAATATGAGAATAGATATTATTACGGTTTTACCCGAGTTATTAAAAAGTCCGTTCGAGGCTTCAATTTTAAAAAGATCTATAGAAAAAGGTCTTGTAGAAGTTCATTTTCATAACTTAAGAGACTACACAGATAAAAGTTACAACCAAATAGACGATTATCAATTTGGTGGTGGCGCTGGTATGGTTATGATGATAGAACCTATAGATAAATGTATTACCGAGCTAAAATCTCAAAGAAACTACGACGAGGTTATTTATATGACACCAGATGGTAGCACATTAAATCAAAGAATGGCCAACAGCCTATCTTTAGTAGAAAATATAATTATTCTATGTGGTCACTACAAGGGTGTAGACCAAAGAGTAAGAGATACGCTAATTACAAAAGAAATATCTATAGGAGATTACGTTTTATCAGGCGGCGAATTAGGCGCAGCAGTTTTATGCGACGCAATAATAAGGTTAATTCCTGGTGTTTTAAATAATGAAACATCTGCATTAACAGATACATTCCAAGACGACTTATTAGCACCACCAGTATACACTAGACCAGCAGAATACAAAGGTTTAAAAGTACCAGAAGTATTATTGAATGGGAATTTTCCAAAAATTGAAAAATGGAGAGAAGACCAAGCCTACGAAAGAACCAAACAACTAAGACCTGATTTACTAGATAATGATTGATAACTTACAACTACTCTACGGAATAACATCGGTATTTTATGCATTAATAACCATTATAACAATTATTGGTTCAATAATTTATACGACTAAAAAAAAGGGAATAGCAGGTCTTCTAATGATTATTGGTAGCGTTGTTAATTTGTTTGCTATAATTGCCCATCCTATTTTAGCAGCACTAGCCAATACAACACATCTAGACCAAGAATTTTTTCTTTTAACCAATTATAGTATAACTTTAGTAAACTGTCTGTTTTCTATTATTTTTGCAATCGGTTTTATTTTAGCAATGATTAAATTAAAAAAAGATTCGTAAAACTATATTTTACTATAAAAACAGAAAACAAAATTTGCAGTATACAATTAATAATGTATTTTTACACTCGATTTAAAATTAACCTCTGGCGAAATCCGTGAACTGTTGATTTTAATAAACTTATATAAAAAACATAAGATGGAAGAATTAATTAAATTTGTTGAAAACGAATTTGTTCCAAAAAAAGATTTTCCAAAATTCTCTGCTGGAGACACAATTACTGTGTATTACGAAATTAAGGAAGGTGAAAAAACACGTACTCAGTTCTTTAGAGGTGTAGTTATCCAAAGAAGAGGTAGTGGTGCAACAGAAACTTTTACTATTCGTAAAATGTCTGGTACTATTGGTGTAGAGCGTATTTTCCCTGTTAATTTACCTGCACTTCAAAAAATTGAAATCAATAAGAAAGGTAAAGTACGTAGAGCTCGTATCTTCTACTTTAGAGGTCTTACTGGTAAAAAAGCAAAAATTAAAGAAATTCGTAACTAATATTACTTATTTTACAATATTAAAAAGTCTACCAAACGGTAGACTTTTTTTTTGTTAACACTAGTACCACTTACCCAAACCAAAAGACATTCTTAAATGAAATGTTAAAAAAATAGGTTTAAAAATATATAATACTTAATTTTAAGTGTAGTTTACTAAGAATATCATTTTTAATATTTAAGTATTTAGTAAATTTCTATAAAGTAGCGTTCTTTATATTATTATAGGACCTCAAATAAACTGATTAATGCATACGCTTAGTTCGTTTTATAAGTAGGCTTACAATAGGTTGATAAAACCTTATTGTAAACTTTTAATTTACCACTAAAGATACATATTCTTTATACGGTCTTAAAAGTATTAACAAGAAGAAACATAAAGCAGAGTTTAGTATAATAGAAAATTTGCAGTATGTTTTAAACGTAGAAACAAGATTGGCTGCAATCAATGGTTGCCGTTTTATAAAAAGTATAAAACAAAAAAAAGCTAACAGATTGTTTCTAAAAGCCATATCAATGTATATAATACAATGATATGGCTTTTGTTTTTTATTGATTTATTATATAATAGTTAGATATTTAAGCAGTTTTTTAAAAATATCTCATTCCTTAAGAAAGCTTAAAATTGTATATTTGCTACGCTTAAAATAAATCAATACAATATGCCAAAAATAATATACACAAAAACTGATGAAGCACCTGCTTTAGCAACTCAATCATTTTTACCTATAGTACAAGCATTTACAAAGATTACAGGTATTAAAATGGAAACAAAAGACATTTCTTTAGCAGCACGAATACTAGCTGTTTTTCCAGATTTCTTAACTAAAGAGCAGCAAATTGAAGATGCATTAGCAGAATTAGGAGAATTGGCAAAAAATCCTGACGCTAACATCATTAAACTTCCAAACATCAGTGCTTCTATTCCTCAGCTTAAAGAAGCTATAGAAGAATTACAATCTAAAGGCTATGCAATTCCTAGTTATCCAGACGATCCAAAGGATGCTAAAGAAAAAGAAATTAAAGGTCGTTATGACAAGATTAAAGGTAGTGCTGTAAATCCAGTATTAAGAGAAGGTAACTCTGACCGTAGAGCGCCTAAGGCTGTTAAAAACTACGCAAAAGCAAACCCACACTCTATGGGAGCTTGGAGTTCTGATTCTAAATCACATGTTGCTACAATGGCTTCTGGTGATTTTAAAGCTAACGAAAAATCTATCACTTTAGAAAAAGCAACAAATATTTCTGTTGTTTTAACAAAAGAAGATGGTTCTAAAGAAGTATTAAAAGAAAACTTAGCACTTTTACAAGGCGAAATTATTGACGCTACTGTAATGAGTAACAAAGCCCTTTTAGCTTTTTTACAAGAACAAATGAAAGAAGCTAAAGCAGCTGGAGTATTGTTTTCTCTGCACATGAAAGCAACTATGATGAAGGTATCTGACCCAATTATTTTTGGTCATGCAGTAGAAGTTTTCTTTGCGGACGTATTTAAGAAATACGGTAAAGTTTTTGAAGAAAACGGAATAAGCGCAAACAACGGGTTAGAAAGCTTATTAAATAAATTAGATAAAATTCCTGCTGGTGCAGAAATTAAAGCTGAAATTGAAAAGACTATAGAAAATGGTCCGGCTTTAGCAATGGTTAATTCTGACAAAGGAATTACAAACTTACACGTACCTAGTGACGTTATTATAGATGCATCTATGCCCGCTATGATTCGTAACTCTGGTAAAATGTGGAATAAAGAAGGTAAAGCTCAAGATACTTTAGCTGTTATTCCAGATAGTAGTTATGCAGAAATATACTCTGCAACTATAGATTTCTGTAAAAAACACGGTGCTTTTGACCCTACAACAATGGGTACAGTTCCTAATGTTGGCCTAATGGCACAAAAAGCAGAAGAGTACGGATCTCATGATAAAACTTTTGAAATTACGAGTAACGGAAAAGTACAAGTAATAAATGCAGATGGTGCTATTTTAATAGAGCATAATGTAGAAGCTGGTGATATCTGGAGAATGTGTCAGGTTAAAGATGCTCCTATTCAAGATTGGGTTAAATTAGCCGTTTCTAGAGCAAGAGCTACAGGTATACCTGCTGTTTTCTGGTTAGATGAAGAAAGAGCTCATGATATTGAATTAATTAAAAAAGTAAATAAATATTTACCAAACCACGATATTTCTGGTTTAGAGATTTTAATATTATCACCATTAAAAGCAACAGAATATACACTTGCTAGACTTAAAGATGGTAAAGACACAATTTCTGTATCTGGTAATGTACTTAGAGATTACCTAACAGATTTATTTCCTATTTTAGAAGTGGGTACTAGTGCAAAAATGCTATCTATTGTGCCTTTGATGAACGGTGGTGGTTTATTTGAAACTGGCGCGGGTGGATCTGCTCCAAAACACGTAGAACAGTTTATAAAAGAAGGTCACTTACGTTGGGATTCACTAGGTGAGTTTTTAGCATTAGAAGTTTCTTTAGAGCACGAAGCAGAAAAAACAGGAAATAAAGACACACTTGTTTTAGCAGAAGCTCTTGGTGATGCTACTGAAAAGTTTTTATTAAATGACAAGTCCCCTTCTAGAAAAGTAAACGAACTAGATAACAGAGGTAGTCATTTTTACCTAACATTATATTGGGCAGAAGCTTTAGCTAACCAAACTAAAAGTCCAATGTTACAGACTAAATTTAAAGAGGTTTACAAAGCTTTAAAAGAGAATACAGACACAATCTTAGAAGAGCTTATTAGTGCGCAAGGAACTAAAGTAGACATAGAGGGGTACTATTTACCAAACCCTACTATTTTAGCTGAGGCAATGAGACCTAGTAAAACATTCAACAGTATTATAAATAATATGTAATACGTTAATAGACAATTTAAAAGGCCTTTTCATTTAGTTGAAAAGGCTTTTTGTTTTAAATAAATGTTAACTATTATTTTATAGACTATAAAGTGGCTATTTTTACAAAAAACCATACCAATTATGCACAGACCTCTTGTCTGCTTTTTAATAGTTCTATTTAATTTTCACGCTATAACAGCTCAAGAAAAGGTTACACTATTTGGCACTATTACAGAAGCTTCTAGTAACGAAACCTTAATTGGTGTTTCTATAGCTGTACCAGAACTACAAACTGGCGTTATTACAAACGAATATGGCTTTTACTCTTTAACACTTCCTAAAGGCAAGTACACCGTTATTATAAGTTATATAGGCTTTAAAGAAGTAAAAAAAGAAATTGATTTAACTAAAGACACTACTTTAAATCTTCAACTTAATGAAGATATACAAGAGTTAAATGAGGTTATACTTACAGAGGATATAGAAAAAGTAAATATTAGGAAACCTCAAATGAGTGTAAACTCACTATCATCTAGTAGCATAAAAAAAGTACCTGCAATACTTGGCGAAGCCGATGTTCTAAAGGCTATTTTATTACTACCTGGTGTTACAAGTGCAGGTGAAGGCGCATCTGGCTTTAATGTTCGTGGCGGATCTGTAGATCAGAATTTAATTCTATTAGATGAAGCTACAATTTTTAACTCCTCTCACCTATTCGGATTCTTTTCAGTTTTTAATCCAGATGCAATAAAAGATTTAAAATTATATAAAGGTGGTATTCCTGCTAAATACGGTGGTAGAATTTCTTCAGTATTAGATATATATCAAAAAGAAGGAAACAGTAAAGAGTTTAAAGCCAACGGTGGTATTGGTATTGTTTCTAGTAGATTACTCCTAGAAGGCCCCCTAAAAAAAGACAAAGGAGCTTTTTTAATTGGTGGGCGTAGTTCTTATGCTCATCTATTTTTACCTCTTTTTGATAATGATAATAAAGCATATTTTTACGACCTTAATACCAAGTTAAACTACAAGATAAATAAAAACAATAACCTCTATGCATCTGGTTACTTTGGTAGAGATGTGTTTAGTATCTCTAACAGTTTTGTTAACACCTATGGCAACTCTGTAATAAACTTAAGATGGAATCATCTGTATTCAGAAAAACTTTTCAGTAATTTATCTTTAATTTATTCTGATTATTTCTACGGTTTAGAATTAGATTTTGTAGGTTTTAAATGGAATTCAGGAATACAAAACTTTAATTTAAAATACGATTTTAAACATTATTTATCTAACAATTTAAAATTAAACTACGGTATTAATAACACCTATTACAGATTTAATCCGGGAGAAATAAAACCCAATCGAAGTGACTCTGGTATTTTACCAAAAAAATTAATTGACAAATATGCCAACGAATTTGCAGCTTATATAGATGCAGAGCATAAAATAACAAATGATTTAACGCTTCAATATGGTTTACGTTGGAGCAACTTTACAAGATTAGGACAAGATGAGTTATTTATTTATGAAAATGACCAAGCTGTAAATTTTAATTCAGATTTTCAGATATACGAAAGTGCCGACCCTATAGGAAAAGAGCGGTTTAAAAAATCTGCCCAAATAAAAACTTTCAATAATTTAGAACCTAGGCTAGCACTGTCTTACGCACTAAACAATAACAATTCTATAAAGGCAAGTTACAACCATATGGCGCAGTATTTGCACTTACTCTCTAATACCAGCTCTCCTACTCCTTTAGATGTTTGGGCTCCAAGCGGAAAATATATTAAACCTCAAATTTTGGACCAATATGCTATAGGGTATTTTAAAAATTTTAAAAATGGAGATTATTCTATAGAAACTGAAGCCTACTATAAAGATGTACAAAATAGAGTCGATTATATAGATGGCGCAAACCTTATTGCTAATGATGCAATAGAGCAAGTAATTTTAAACGGAAAAATGAGGTCTTACGGATTAGAGTTTATGTTTAAAAAGAATAGCGGAAAACTCAATGGCTGGCTATCTTACACACTCGCTAAATCTGAACAAAAAACTCCTGGTAGAACAGCGACAGAATCAGGTATTAACAACGGAAATTGGTACGCAACTTCTTTTGATAAAACTCACGATTTATCCATTAATACAAGTTATGATTTAAATGAAAAGTGGAGTTTCAATAGCAATTTAATTTATCAAACAGGACAACCAACAAACTACCCTATAGGTCAGTTTGAATTTCAAGAATTAAATATTCCAATATATGGTGACCGTAATGACCAACGCCTACCTAGTTACCACAGGTTAGATATTTCTGCTACATTAACGCCAAGAAAAAATAAAAATAGAAAGTTGCAAGCACAATGGATTTTTGGAATTTATAATGTTTATAATCGTAAAAACGCTGCATCTATTAGTTTCTCTAGAAATGAAGATTCTGGCAATAACGAAGCTTTAAGAACTTCTATTTTTGGTCTAGTACCATCTGTAACCTATAATTTTAAATTTTAATAGTGATGAAAAAAATCTTGTATTACATACCTCTATTATTGTTTATTTGTAGTTGTGAAGATGTAATAGATCTTGAACTAGAATCGTCTGAACCTCGATTAGTTATAGACGCACAATTTAACGTATACACAACAGAAACACCTGTGCGTACAAACGGATTAATAAAATTATCTTTAACTACAGATTTTTTTAGCACAGAAAAAAGCCCTGTGACTAATGCAATTGTTTCTATAACAGATCTAAGTTCTGGTACAGTATACCCTTTTACATCTAATGGTACTGCTGGTTATTACCAATCTTTAACTACAACATTTACGCCTGAGTTTAATACAAGATACAAGTTAGATATTAATTATGATAACCAAGATTATACATCAGAAACAACTTTAATACCAAGTGTCCCAATAGATAATGTTGAACAGGGTGATGGTATTCTATTTGATGAAGACGATACAGAACTAATTGTATCCTTTACCGATAATGCAAATAGAGATGATTTTTATGTATTCAATTTAGATTTTGGTGAATTCTTAACCACTGAGGATGAGTTTTACCAAGGCGAAACATTTAAATTCTCTTATTTTTATGATGACTTATCACCTGGAAAAGAAGTACTTATAAAATTAAACGGTGTAGATGAACAGTTTTACAATTATATGAACCTTGTTTTAGACCAAAGCGGTGAAGGTGCTGGAGGTCCTTTTCAGCCTACACCGGCTACAATTAGAGGTAATATAATTAATAGTACCGATGCGGATAATTATGCTTTAGGATACTTTAGTATTTCTGAAACTTACGAATACACTATTACAATAAATTAAAATAAGAAAACTCTATGCCCACTACACAGTCAGATTCTTTTTACAAAAGTATAAAGTTTTTTGGTATAACTGTATTACTTATGTTTACAGGTCCAGGAGCTATTTATGAAGCTTTTAAGAACGAAAATCATCCGTTATACTTACCTGTACTTATTCTTGGTTTTATACTCTCTTTGGCTGCTATGGGATTATTTTATTATAGTCTGCGTTTAATGATGACTGCTATCTTTGGCAAACGACAAAAAAAGTAAGTTTAAAAATACCAATAAAACGATACTAGCGTTTATTTTTATAAAGTAGCCTACCCATGTCCAAAAAGAAAGTCAAAACTAGAAAAAAACCAATTTCAAAAATAATTTTTGTATTTGCTGCACTACTATCTATATGGGCACCAATACTTGTGTTCCAAAGATTGTTTTTAGATGATATGGAGTATTTTAACCCGTACAACAATGAGCTTGTTTTACCATTAATATTTTGTCTTTTATATATTTTGCTTTGTATATGGTTGGTTCCTAAAATGAAAAACATAGTTTTTCAAAGTCTCTTTTTTCTGCTAGCTCCACTGTTAGTAATCTCATATGTCTTTTTTGATATTGCAGATACTAATAAAATTGAATTTGGCAACAGTTGGAGAGCTTCAGAAGTCTTTATTGAACTGGTATGCAGTAAATCCTATTTTCTTCCTTTACTTATAATAGGAGTACTTTTAAATTACATTAGTAATTTATGGTATTTTAAAAGTAAGAATAGATTAATGTCATAATAAGATCCTTGTAATACTATCGCTTTTGAAAAATAAGATGGATTAAGATGTATATTCTGCTATAAAAAGCGACTACGTATATAGCGATACCATTAAAATGCCTAAAAAAATTGAAAACATAATTTTTTCTCAGTTTGTAAATCAGACTATTCCTTTTGAGTTAATTACAATTGAAGAACTTTATACCAGATGCAGACTAAGTAATTACAACCTATCTGACCCTCATAGAATTGAGTTTCATGCAATTATAGTTATTACTGAAGGAGAAAGCACACATACTTCAGATTTTAAAGAAGAGAAGTTATTTCCTGGCGTTATTTTACCATTAACAAAAGGACAAGTACACTCATTTAATAAACAATTAACGGTTAAAGGTTATGTTATTTCTTTTGATGAAACATTTATAATGCAAAACATTAGTGAAAAAAACCTATTTCATTTTCTTCATTTATCCAATACGCCAAATATTTACATTGGTCAAGAGAATTTATCTGTACTACAACCCTATATTAAAATTTTAGAAACCGAGGTTAAAAATGAAAGACCAAACTTAAAATCAGAATTTCTACAATCTGCCTTAATGCTTTTTCTACTTCAAATAAAAAGGTTATCAATACTTAAACATACTACTTTTGAGAGCAAGCGTTTTAAAGACTTTATAGCCTTTAAACACCTTATTTGCTCTAACCATAAAGAATCTCATAATGCAAAAGATTATGCCAGTAAAATGGGCATATCCTATAAATACTTAAATGATATTTGTAAAGAAATAACAAGTAAAACAGCTAAATCTTTTATTGACAATTGGCTTATTCTTGAAACAAAAAGAAATCTTTCTGAAAAGAAATATACTTCTCAGCAAATTGCTTTTAAAATGGGGTTTAAAGAACACTCTAATTTTATTAGATTCTTTAAAAAAGCAACAGGAAAAACGCCAAGTAAATTTCAAAATCAGTTATAGGCTATTAAAAAACGGGTTACAGATTGACTATTTTAATGTTTAGATAGATAATTGCAAAAGAAAGCTGTGTCGCTAATTTTGTGCTTATAAATTATAACAATGACATTAAAAGAGCAAACAGAAGAGTTACGACAAAACGTACTAGAAAGAATGCCTAAATCTATAGTGCAAACTTTTAAAAAAGATATTAGTGACTTAGTTGCAAGTAAATTAAAAGAAAACGCATTACAAGTAGGCGCTACACTACCAGACTCGGTTTTTAAGGATATTACTGGTAAAAATGTGTATTTAAGTGAAATACATACAGACGACTACTTAATACTAAATTTTTATAGAGGCGGATGGTGTCCTTATTGCAATATGGAACTTAGGGAGTACAATAGACTAGAAAATGAGTTTAAAAAATATAACGCACATATTGTTGCTATAAGTGCGGAAATGCCTGAATTTTTAGAAGAAACTAATTCTAAGAACAACATAAACTACCCTATTTTATCGGATATAAATGCTGAGTTTATGAAAAAACTAGGAATTGTTTTTAGCATAAGTGAAAAAGCAAAAATAGATTTTACTGGTTTTGGAGTAGATTTTAAAGAAATTCACGGTAATACTAAGCATGAATTACCTGTGCCTGCTATATATGTTATTGATAAAAACTTTAAAGTTGTTTTTACACATTTTGAAGAAGATTACATGACAAGGTTAGAGCCTACAGAATTACTAGAAAAATTTACAAATAATAAAATTTAAGCTAAAGATGAAAACAAACAAAACAATTTATTGGTTAGCTACTGCCCTACTATGTGCTTTATTTATAATGGGTGCAATGATGTATATTTTTAATTACCCAAGAGCAGAAGGCTTTTTTATAAGCCTTGGTTTCCCTACGTGGATAATTTACCCCCTTGCTACTTTAAAAATTATTGCCCCAATTGTTATTCTTACGAGAAAATCTATCTTTTTAAAAGAACTAGCCTATGCTGGGTTTATTTTTGATGCTCTTTTAGCTCTAATTGCACATTTAATGGTTTCTGATGGCGAATATATGTTTGCCATTCTAGCATTAACTTTCACAACTATTTCTTGGGTCTATGACCGTAAAGTATTTGGTAAATTACTGCAGCACAAGCCAGGTATTAAAATTGTACAATAGTGTACAAAAAAAAGCCACCTAATAGGTGGCTTTTTTTTAAAATTATAATTTTAACTCTTTAACTTTTGTTACCGGAGGAAAACATTTTCTTATATCACAAGTTTGGTAATATAAACCTGTAATAACTTTATCTAAAGTAGCGTCTTTTGCAACTGCGCAATACTGCACAAAAACTAATTCTTCTTTATAAACATATATACCATCACTGTATGCCTCACTATACGGCTCTTCCCAATCCTTAATTTTAGTAATACCCTTAGGTAACTCTAACTCAATTTTTGTTTCTATATAAGGTTGTGTTTCTGGCACATAAGCATAGGTATGCCAACCTTCTAAAAGTTCTGCCTTTAGTAGTACTGCCAATTGCGTTTTATCTTTAGACCATACAACTGTTGCATTTAAACTAAGTGGATCCATATGATTTGGAGAACCTGCTACTAATGTAGTTGCGGCTTCTTTTACTGCTCCAACCAAACTAGCCTGTACTTCCGTTTGTTGTGACCAACCCAAAGTAACAGAAACTAAAATGAAGAGTAAACTACTATATATTTTCATATTTACTTATTATAGTTTTGCTTTTAACACCTCTTCTTCACTTCTTGGTAAAACATTTGGATTTGCATCTGCATCATTAATCATCCAAACAAAACCACCTGTTTCTGTAAAAAACAAATCCTTTTTATTCTCTTTAAACCAATTTCTCCATTCTTTAGCTGTAGAAAAATCTTCTAAAGTATATCTCAATAAAATTCTATGTGCTTTAGCAACATCATTTCCTTTTTCTAAAAGTGTAATAGCTTTATCTAACATAGTAATATCTGTATTTGCTACAGCTAAACTTTTAATATCTTCATCTAATTTTAAATCATAAAAACCATCTGGCTCAGAAAAAAAATAATCTCTGTTTTCTTTAAGGTAAGTTCGTATAGCTATAGTATCTAATCCGGTAACAGAAGACCACGAATTTCTACCTATATTCTTCTTTAAATAACCCTCTCTAGATAATATTACCTGTGGTTTACTATTAAGCATCATTTTATCCATTCTACTTAATTCCTCACCGTTTGTTTGCTTCATTTTAATTTTCTCTACTCTTTCTGCTGTCTGTACATTAATTTCTTTGTACGTTTTTACATAAGAATCAAAAGACTTTTTAGTGGTATAAAAAAGCATCTCATCAATATACTCTTTAGTTGCTATCCTTTCATTTCTTTTTTTAGCAATAATCTTATCCTTTGCATGCTTATTTGTGTATACTATTGCATTTGCAAAAACTACTTTTGCTTCACTTGTCATATAATCTGGAGAACCAGCAAATCCCCACAAAAAGAAATTACCGTGTCTACCTAAAGCAACAGCTGTTTTTTGTTTAGAACTAACTCCTCCTGATATAACTTCTGCTTCTGGAGAGTCTTCAAAACCCCAACCACGGGCAACCATACCAACTCTAAAGCCTTTACCTTCTAAATAACCTTCAGTATCTACTTCCCACATAGGAATTTCATTTGGCAAGTCTAAACCATCATAAGCTTTACTAACTCCCTCTGGAGTTTTTCTATTTTTTAAAGTTAAGCTAGTCTTAAATGGTTTATTAAATATTTCATGTTCTGTTTTTATATGATGAGCATGCCTATCTAAACATAGACAATACCAATCTAATTTAGATCCCAAACTTGCGCCTATTACCGATGACGTATGACCAATAAATATAGACGGACTACTATACGCGTCACTAACATATTTTGGTTGTTCCATACTTACAAACTCTCCTGTTTTAGGGTTGTTATGAATTACACGTTCTTTTATTGGCGTAGGTGCCTCATCAAAAATAGTAACATCATGATTTTTAGACATAGACTCATTATAATCTCTTGGATCTACTGTGGTTACGTTTGTAAAATACGTACTTAATAATTTTTTAAAAGCAGGCATTCTTTTACCATATTCTTGCTTAAAACGCTCTGCCGTCATACCTCCTGAAATAGATATAGATTCTAATTTAGTAGGCATTGGTTTATCTGGACTATAACCAACGTATAATATCTTTAAATTTTGTTTTTGCTGTCCAAAACTTATTGATGGCAATGTAATTGCAACCAAAAAAATAATTAGATAAAGTTTATTTTTCATTTTATTTTTTTTTTAAATTAGTACCCCATTAATTCTTTTAACTTAGCATCTAACTCCTCTTTAGAAGGGTTCCTAAGTATTATTTTATTGTTTTCATCTATTAAAAAAGTAGTTGGTAAAAACGGTACTCCATAGGTAACCGAAACTTTACCATAAGCTCCTTTACCTTTACCAGTTGGAGCATCGACAGCATCAAAAACGTGTATCCAAGGTGTTTGGTCTTCTTCTATTGCTGTACGCCATTTACCTTCTTGATCTGCAGTACCTATACCAATAATTTCAAAACCATTTTTGTTGTACTTTTTTCTTAACTCTTTTAAGTGCGGAAAAGAGGCTCTACAAGGAACACACCAACTAGCCCAAAAGTCTACCAATTTATACTTTGCATTTACTTTTGATAGTGTAACTGGCTTGTCTTCTAAATTATTTAAAGTAAAATCTGGAGCCATTGCACCTGGTGCTAAAGATTTTAAAACCTCGTTGTAAGTCTTTTCAAAATAGGCATACATAGCCGTTTTTTGGGCCTCGCCTTTAAACACTTTATAATACGTTTCTAACTCTTCATTACTCATTTTGCCTTCTCCATAAGAGAATCCTAGAATATAGGTAGCAACAGGAGAAGAAGGATTATTTTTTGCATAATTATATTTAAACTCCGTAACTTCTTTTCCTTGCTCTGTAATTAAATCCATAAGGCCAGAAACTTTTTCTCTGTAAGCAATAATTTCTTTTTCATCTTTAGAGTCATATGCAGCATCCATTTCTGCCCTAAGATTTAGTACTGGACCAAATTTTGGCTGATTTCTAACACTATCTTCTTTAACTCTCTGGTTTTCATAGATATTTTGATGTTGAGAACCTTTAACAACTGCTTCTATTACTCCACCTCTTTCTGCCTTAATTGTATCTAACGCAATGTTTATATTACTGTTTTCTAAAAAAAAACTAGACCTAAATTTATTATTTATAACAAGGTTTACATTGTCTATAAAAGCTACGTTTCCTTTAAACTGAAACTTTCCGTTTTTAATTTCTGCGCTATCTATTACCGTAACTTTTCTATCCGGGCTTCTATTTCCAAAATCGCTTAAAGTAATTAATGCCTTACCAGTTTCAACGCCATTTATTGTACCCGTAATTACATACCCATCAAAGCTTTTTTCTTCTTTAAATTTATTTTTACACGACGTTATACCAAGTATTAGTATAACCGCTGCAATTAAATTTTTTATTATATTTCTCATTTTCTTAGTGATCAAAAAGTTCTTTTAATTTATTGTCTAACACTTCTTTGGATGGATCCCTTAAAATTATTTTTAAATTACTATCCATTAAAACTGTAGTTGGCAAGTGTGGTATATTGTATTGTGTAGCAACCACGCCATACTCTCTCTTTTTTACAACATCAAAAGCATGTATCCAAGGTGTATCATCTTCTTGAACTGCCTTTATTAAGTTTTCTTTAAAGTCTGCAGTACCAACTCCTACAATATCAAAACCATCTTTATGGTATTTTTTATAAAGATCTTTAAGGTGAGGAAAAGAAGCTCTACAAGGTACACACCAACCCGCCCAAAAATCTACTAAAATATATTTTGAATCCATTTTTGATAAAGTAAGTTCTCCTTGATTTTGAGTCATTAATGTAAAATCTGGAGCTTTATTACCTACTATTAAACTTTCAAAAGCACTTTTGTAAACTCTAGTCATATGCTGTTTATAAAAGGTAGTTTTTAGAGCTTCTCCAGTAAATAGGTGGTAATACTCTTTTAACTCTTCTCTAGTCATACTACCTTCCATAAATTGAAAGCTCAGAACATATACAGAAACAGGGGAACTAGGGTTCTCTTTAACATAGTTAAACTTCATCTCTTTTACTTCCTGCATTTGCTCATTATACAAAGGCATTATTTTATCAAAATTAGATGAAGCCTTAGCTATTCTTTCTTTATCTCGAGATGCTCTAGCGTTTTGAAGTTCTTCTCTGGCATTTTTTAAAACTAAATATTTTTCTTTAGTGCGTATTTTATCTTCTTTTAAACTTAGACCCTGTAATATGTCTTCTCCTTTAGATCCAGAAACTATGGGTCTAATAGATTCATATTCTACATCAATAGTAATAGCACTATTTTCTAAAAAAAATTGACCGTTATACTTTGATTCAATTATTAGATTTACCATATCAGGTGTTTCTACCTTTCCTTTAAATTTAAATTTTCCATTGATTATTTGTGCACTATCAAGTACTTTTAAATTAGTAGGGCCTTGCACACCATAGCCAATTTTTACAGAACCGTTTTCTATACCATTAACCGTTCCTGTAATGGTGTAGCCATCAAATGGAATTTCTTTTTTACACGACCAAAGTACAAGCAGTACTAAAATTGCAATTATATGTTTTTTCATATTTCTAATTTTAATAGCCAAAAAGTTCTTTTAATTTTTCATCAAGTTCCTCCTCTTTAAGGTTCCTTCCTATAATTTTTCTGTTATTATCCAATAAAAAAGTGGTTGGTAAAAATGGTACCCCAAATGCTTTTGCTACTTCTCCTTGGGCACCCGGATTATTATCAATAACATGGTTCCAAACAGTTTGGTCATCCTTTATTGCTTTTCTCCATCTATCTTCTTTATCAGACGTTGCTACTGCTACAACAGTAAATCCATCTTTTTTGTATTTACTATACAAGTCTTTAAGATGAGGAAAGGATGCTCTACAAGGGATACACCAAGAAGCCCAAAAATCTACAAAAATATATTCTCCTTCTACTTTAGAAAGTGTTAAGTCACTACCATCCAATGTTTTTAGAGTGAAATCTGAGACAATAGCTCCTAGAGCAAACCTCTCTACATAGTCTACATATGTTTTTTTGATAAAACTGAACTTACGAGCTTTTCTTGCATCTTCTTTGAATAAATTATAGACAGCTGTCATTTCCTCTCTAGTCATCATTACTTCACTAAATGATATTCCTAAAAGATATATAGGCACAGTTGAGTTTGGATAATCTTTAATAAACTGAACTCTAAGTGCTTTAAGTTCTTGTTCTTGTTCATTTTCTAAAGTTTGTAACGCTAACATTCTTGCTTTAACTTGTTCTTGTAACTCAAGATTATCCTTATTTTGCTTCGCTTTTAGAACTTGCGATCTAAACCCTTTAAAAGCATCATACTTTTTTAAATTCTTTATACTATCTAATCTAGCATTTAGTCTTTCGTATAGGTCTTGTCCCTTAGATCCAGAAATTTTTGGTTTTATATATCCGTTAGCTTTTTCTGCATCTGCTACGTCTAGATCAATATTTATAGCACTATTCTCTAAAAACAAACGACTAGATAGTTTTTCATCAGTAAAATTTAGAATAACAAAATCATCATAATTCACCTTACCGTTAAAGCTAAACCTGCCATTTACTATTTTGGTACTGTCTAAAACTATTTTTTCTTCATCAAATAAATAAATAAATAAATAGGCCTACTTAATTTTACCCATCCGGTTTCTAAACCTTTTATTTTTCCTGAGATAGTATAACCATCCAAAGCAACTTCTTTCTCTTTTTCCTTGCAACTAGATGTTAACAACAATACAGCTGAAAAACAAATAGATAATAGTGAGTTTAGTTTCATATCTAACTTTATTAGTTATTACTTTTCTAACAATTCTTCTAACATTTTAAAGGCTTCTTCTCCTCCACCCACAAATCTTTTAATAATAGTTCCTCTCCTATCTATTATAAACTTGGTAGGAAAACCTTGCACATTAAACCTAGTTACAAAATTGTCTGCTGTATTTGCTTTATCACTTAATAATTGTTGCCAACCGTAACCGTTTTTTGTAACAAATTCCTGAATTTTAGCTTTTGTATCACCAGAATTAATTCCTAATACTACTAAATTATCTTTGTGTTTTTCTTGAAACTCTTTTACCTGTGGCATCTCTGCTACACAAGGGCCACACCATATACCCCAAAAATCGATAAGTACATATTTTCCTTGTAAAGAAGTAATATCAAATTCTTTACCATCTAAGGTCGCTGCTGTTTTTATAGTTGGTACTGGAGAACCATCTGCTGTTGCTTTTATTCCGTTTATACGCGATGCAACCGCTTTATAATCTGGATATGCTGCTAAATCTGTAGACAAAGAATTAAACAACTCTTCTGCTTGCTCGTTAGTTACTTGGGTACGTAAAATAATATCATTTAAATACCAAGCAGAAGCTATAGAATTAGGATTTGCTTTTATATGAGCAATTAAACTATCCATAGATTTTTTAAAAATCTCATCAGATTTATTTTCAATTGCTTTAAGTTTTACTGAATCTTTTTCATACGTACTTTCTACCGCTAAATTCCCCATTTCATTATACATTGGGTACATTAACTTGTTAACAGCAGCCAAACTGTTATTAAACTTATCTCCGCTAGGATATACATTTACATAATCCGTTAGCTCACCTTCTATTGTAACTTTTGCTCCTGGAAAAGCATAAAATGTTAGGTAAGCACATTTTACAGGGAAATATCCTCTACCTCCTTTTGGAGTTTTATATACTTTTTTATCAGAATTAGAAAAAGATGGGTATACCCTTATCATATCCATTTTAGAAATTGAACTAGAGAACTCAAACTTACCATTAACTACAATAATAGAATCTGTGGGGTTCTCTCTTGTATATTCTTTATCTGGGTGTTGGTAATATAAATTACCTTCTATACCTTTTATCTCGCCTTTTACGGTAAAAGTATTTTCTGCTTCTTGTGCATTAATACTGGTAAACATTGTTAATGTTGCTATTAGTGAGAATGCTATATTTTGTATCAATTTCATATTCTAAGTATATCTTGTTGTTATCTATTAATTTACCGTCTTTACTTTTTTACTATTCAAAAAGTTCTTTTAGCTTATCATCTAACTCCTGCTTAGTTGGATTTCTTAACACAATTTTTCTATCACTATCCAATAATAATGTTGTTGGTAAATGTGGCACACCATAAGCTTCTGCTACTGGTCCATACATATTTTTACCTTCTTCATTTTTATCAAAAACGTGATTCCAAGGTGTATTATCTTCTTTTATGGCTTTCTCCCATTTATCCTGTTTATCAGCAGTACCAACACCAACAATTGTAAAGCCTTTATCTTTATATTGTTTTCTTAATTCTTTTAAATGAGGAAAAGATGCTCTACAAGGCACACACCAACTAGCCCAAAAGTCTACCAGAATATATTTACCCTCTACCTTAGACAATGTTAATTGCTCTCCTTTTACTGTTTCTAATGTAAAGTCTGGAGCAGTGCTACCAACACCTATATTCTCAAAATTATCTTTATATATTTTTGTTATAAATGTTTTAAAAAAGGTTGCTTCTCTTGCATCTCCAGTAAAAAGCTCATAATACTCTTTTAATTCTTCTCTAGACATTCTGCCCTCTGTATACTGCACTCCAAGTACATAAGGCGCTATTGAAGAGCTTGGATTTGCCTTTACAAAATCATATTTAATATTTTTATATTCCGCATCTCTTTCTGTATACAAACTTTGCAACTCTTCTTGTCTTACTAAAGCTTCATTTAATAATTCTTCACTATCCTCTTCTTTGGCCTTAGCAAACATTTGCCTCAACTCTTTAAAAACTTCGTATTTTTTATCTTTAAAAATTGCTGATGTTTTTTCATCTATCTCTTTAAACATATCTTGACCCTTAGAGCCTTTAACATCCAAAGCAAATCTATTATTTCTGTCTTTCATCTTCTCTATATCCGCAGTAATCTCAATAGCACTATTCTCTAAATAAAAATTTGACGGATATTCTCCTAATACCAATGTAACCATATCAGGAGTGGCTATTTTACCTTTAAATTTAAATGTACCGTCTACAATAGCTACACTATCTATAACATTAATTTTATTGGGATTAAAGATTTGATAATCTGTGATTTTCGCATAAGAATTATCTAACCCTTTTACAGTTCCTGTAATTGTATAACCTTCTTCATTTGGTTGCTCTGCCGCTTTATCTTTACATGATGTAAAAGCTAGACTTACAATAGCTATTGCTGTGTATATATATTTTGTTATTTTCATTTTTTTGATTGTTTAAGTTTTGGATTCAAATTACAGAACTCAGTTACTAATTTTTATATTTTTAAGGGGACTTAAGTCCATAGTAGTTGCTTTGAAGTTTTAATAACTTCAAAAAAAATATGTTTCCAATACATGAAATAAGAAATTAACAGTGTGCCAATAAAAAGAATTACTAAGAGTTTTTTACTCTTAGTAATTCTATGCTTTTATAAGATAACTATTAGTATTCGTTTTGCTTTAGAGTACCACCAGAAGCAATAATATCTGTTTCCGGAATAGGACGAGCAAACCTTCTAGAGTTTTTATCTAAAGTGTAATTAATAGGAGATTCTGCCCCTAAAATTGATCCACCAGTGTATGGATAAAAAGTTCTACTCATAATAACATCATCGGTAGTTACCTCGTTATTATTGTATCTTCTAATATCATACCATCTATGTACAAAAGGCATTTCTCTTCTACGTTCTTCTAAAACTTTAGTTAAAGCATCTGCTTCTGATGTTGCAGATAAATCTCTAATATTAGCTGGTGCACTAGCATCTATTCTATATCCTCTTAGTATATTTGCTGTTTGAATCCCGTCTGCCCAAGACCCCTGTCTTACTTGACATTCTGCTTTAATTAATAACATTTCCGGAACAGAAGGACCACTTAATATATCTGACTTAAAGAAAAAGATATAACCTGGGTAGCTATAGGCTGGATCTACAGCTCCTCTATCATACGTATAATCTTCTACTATATGATATTTGTAACGCAAATCATAATCCTGATTATAGCTATTTAAAAGCTCCGTTGATGGAAAATAGTTCCAAGCACCATTGCTTAAAAATCTATAGTAATAAGATTCTCCCCATTCTAACTTATCTGTTGGTATAGATTGTAAATCATGTGTATATGGATACTCTATATTGACCGTCTCTGCATCTGGATTAAAAATAGTTACAGGGTTTGGTCTTGTAGAAAAACTCATTTCTGTATTGTAATCTCTTAAATAACTATGTAAATCTAACGCATCTTCTGCATAAGATTGAGCCATAGCGTAATCATTTAAAGACAAATAATATCTAGCGGCAAAACCAAGAACAGCTACAGTACTTGCTCTCCAAGTTCTATTTTGCCCATTAACTACCTCTAAATCTCTATTTAATTCTAAGGCCTTTTGTAAGTCTGCCTCTATGTATGCATAGGTATCTTCTAAAGTTGCTCTTTCTATGTTTTCTTCAAAACTAGTAGTTTGCTTTAAAGGTAAACCTAACTCTGCTTTATTACCATTAGTATATGGTAAACAATAAATATTTGCCATTTGAAAATAACTATAAGCTCTAATAAAATGAGCTTCTGCCTTTACCATTTGTTTTTGACTATCTTCTCCGCTTACACTTGATAAATTTTGTATAATCAAATTAGCTGTAAATATTTTTTCCCATTCCTCAGGCCAATATGGTCTCCCGGTTGTTGGCAAATAATCTATATCCCAGGTACCATGTTGTACAGTTTCTAAAGAATATACAGTTGAAATACCCTCATATAAATCTGTTTGTATGGCAAAATCATCTGTTCCATAAATTAATTCTGATGCTCCTTCACTACCAAAACTGTTATAATCATTTAATAACTGTTCTAAATGCTCTAATGTTTCTGGTACAACTGATGTTGTTTTTGATGGATTTTCCTCTAAAAAATCATTACAACTAACACCTGAACACAATAAAGCTAGTAATAATATATGTTTGTATGTTTTCATAGTTCTTTATTTTAAAAATTTAAATTCATTCCAAAAGTTAATGAGCTTTGTAAGCTTAAACCTCCTTTAGGATACTCTGGGTCTTCTCCAAAATCGTTAAATAAAATAGTACCAACGTTGTTTGCCTGTGCGTAAAAACGTAAAGCGTTTATACCTAAATCACTAACAACTTTAGACGGTAAAGAATATGATAAACTAATTTCTTGAAATCTTATATGTGATGCATCTTCAGTTAAATAATCCATATATGGATGAAAACGATCATAGAAATAATAACGTCCCTCTTGCGTAGGAATTGGCAGTATTTGGTTTGGGTCTCCATTTGCTACTTCATCATACTTTTCATTGACTTGGGTATTACCAGAAATTACTGGGTTGTAATTAAACCCTTGTCTTCTAAATACGTGACCAAATTTACCTGTTACAATAAAAGAAAAATCAAAATCATAAATTTTAAATGAGTTTCTCATACCTACGGTTGTAGGTGCAACTAAAGTACCTTGAGACTCCATATATTCTGCAGCATTACCTTGTGGCCAGCCTATTACTGTTATAGGGTCTCCTCCTTCACCAGTAACAGATGGTTTTAATACCGGATTAGCATCTGAACCTACATTTGTTAAGCCTGCATATTGGTAAGACCATAAAGTATTAGCGTTATACCCCTCTACATAAGATGTTGTTGGTCCACTATATAAATCGTAAGATTGGTAATTTGTATTAAAGAAATTTGTAACCTTATTGTTGTTATAAGCATAATTAACAGAGCCGGTCCAAACTATATCATTGCCGTTAATAGGTAAAACTGTACCAAGTGTAATCTCTACACCTCTATTATACATTTTTCCATTATTAAATTTTTGGTTTGTTGTACCATTAACAGAAGCTATAGATTGAGAAACAATTAAATCAAAACTTTCTTTATTATAAACATCTATAGAACCGTTTAGTCTACTTTTAAATAATGAAAAGTCTACACCAAAATTAAGTGTTTTTGTTTTCTCCCATCTAAGAGTTGGGTTTCCAAAACTAGATATGGTTGCTGTGTTTTCTTGTGTATAAGTATTTAAAGAAGAACCTAAAGCAATTAATGGTTTAAAAGATGTTGATCTATCTACATTACCGTTAAAGCCATATGTAGCTCTTAAGTTTAACCTATTTAACCATTCTACATCATTTAAAAAGCTTTCTTTATGTGCTTTCCAACTACCACCAACAGACCAAAAAGGATTATATCTAAACGACGGATCATCTGTAATTAGATTAGATGCATCTGTTCTGTAGCTACCTGTTACTGTATACTTGTTGTTAAATGTATAGCCTAAATTACCAAACATAGAAAAGAACCTGTTAGTACTCTCTTGGTAAGTACTTGTTGGTGTAATATTAAACGGATAGAAAAAATTTGCATACTGTAAAGGGTAACCATTCCACATAGTAGATGATTGCACAGGGTTCAACAACTCTGATGACGCTAAAGTCTCATCATTATAACCAAAAGAATTTGGATATTCGGTGCTAGAAACCACTCTATTGGATAATTCTGTACCTGCTATAAAGTTTACGGTATGTTTTTTAGCAAATGTTCTATTAAAGTTTAACTGATTTCTAAAATTATAAGAATTTATAGTTGCTTCAGAGTTTTGTAAAACACCACCTGATGGTAGATTTTGAGTTGGCACGGTGTTGTAATCATAATTCCAAGCAGATGTTTCATTTACAAACTGACGTACATCAAAAGTATTTTCGTTATAATAGTTTTCTGTATTAGTCTTAAATATCTCATACTGTATTTTAGATGATATTGAAAGACCATCCACAATTCTAAAATTTAAACCAGCTTGTATACGGCTATTTAAACTTTTTGTTGAAAAATCTCTGTTTTCCATTTCTGTTATTGGATTATAAGACCAATCTGAATATGGGAATGCTTGCGTTGGAATAAACTCATTTAAATTAGGTGTATAATATTTTAGATATGACATATCTGTTCTACTACCGTCTGCATTCACCAACATATCCCAAGGTGCTAAAGATCTAATTGTGCTAAGCATATCTCCCTCTCCGAATATATCTTGCTCTCCAGAGTTTTTTTGAATATCACGAAATTGCATCATTCCAGAAAAATCAAAATCTAACCTATCATTAACTTTAATTTTACTAGTATAATTTATTAAATATTTATTTTGACTATCTCCTTTAAAAAATGTTTTATTGTCCTCGAACAAAAGAGATAAATTATTTTTCATTGTTTCACTACCTCCAGAAACACTTACATTATATTGCTTAGTTATTGGAGATTGCAATAAATATTTTTCTATCTGCTTCTTATTATCTAAGCCAGATAATCTAGTTAAAGTAGCATCTCTTTCTTCATCTGTAATTCTACCTAAACGAGCTTCATTCATAGCTGTTAATCCTAAAGAATAAACACTCAAATTAAACGGACTAGCTCCTTGGGGACCTCCAAAAAGACTTCCAAAAAAATTAGAATCAAAAGCTCTTTGTTCATATTCTAAAACCTATTTAGAAGATGCAGATGCTATGGAGTAGTCTAAATCTAGCTTATCTGAAAATTTAACAAAGGATGAAACAGAGATAGTAGTTTTCCCTTTTTGTGCTTTTTTTGTTGTAACAACAATTACTCCGTTTGCTGATTTTGCTCCCCAAATAGATGCAGCTGCCGCATCTTTTAAAACAGTTATACTTTCTACATCGTTAGGATTAATAGTTTCAAAACCACCTTCTATAGGAAAACCATCTAATACAATTAAAGGTTGTTGATCTGCAAATAAACTAGACTGGCCTCTAATTTGAAAATCTATACTACCATCTGTATTTATAGTACTTTGCAAACCTGCTACCATACCAACAAGTCTTTCTGAAATACTAGATGCTGGCTTATCTAACTGACTCTTTTTAATTGTTTCAAAAGCACCAGTAGACCTTTCTTCTGATATTTGTTGGTATCCTGTAGAAATTACTGTAACCTCATCTAAAACATTAACGTTTTCCTTTAAAACTACATTAACTTTATTTGTATTCTCCTCAACTTTTATCTTTTGAGTAAGATAACCTACATATGAAAAACTTAAAACATCTCCCGGTTTAGCTTTTATTGTATAATTACCATCAAAATCCGTTGTAACACCATTTATTGAACCTTCTACTAGTATGGTTACGCCTAACAATGGTACTTGGCTCTCATCTACAACCTTACCTGTTATTTGTTGTTGAACAAAATTCTCTTTTACAGATTTTTTTACAATGGCAATCGTATTATTTTGTAAAAATTTATAAGACACATCACTATTTTTTAGCGTCCTATTTAGTAGATCGTTAGCTTTAATTACACCTTTATGTAATGCCACTTTTGGGTAGGTATCAAAAAAACCTTCGCTATAAATAAATTTATAGTCAGTTTGGTCCATAATAATATCAAACACCATATCTACACTAACAACAGCATCTGCTTTAATATTAATTTTAGCATTCTGCGAAAGCACATCTGTAGTTGTGAAACTAAAAATAGTGGTACACCATAAAAGGATAAAAGCTTTCATAATTTTCAATAGTAGTTTCCTTCCGGAATGGAAGAAAACATTTTTTAATTTAATTTTCATAAATTTGAGTGTTTTTTGGTTAGTTAATTAATTAATCAGGATTCAAATAAAAACGGGGATAAAGTATTATTCTTTCGACGGCATAAACTTTGTTCCCTTTATTTTATATAAACTTTTCTATTTTTTACTTCATAGGCATTTATATTACTTGTGTTTTTAATTATTTGCAAAATTGTTTCTATGTCTTGATTTTTACCAAGTACTCCTTTAAAGTTAATACTCTCTAGCTCTTTATTTTCAAAAACTACATCAACGTCATACCACCTAGATAATACTTTCATTATTTCTTTTAAAGACTTGTTTTTAAAATTAAAGTTTCCTTTTCTCCAAGCTATTTCTGTATCTACATTAACATTATAAACTTCTACTTTTTGAGCAATACCATTAGCTATTACAGCTTGTTGTCCTGGCAGCATGTCTGCATTATAAGCTCCGTTTTCTAAAACAATATGTCCTTCTACCAGAGTAGAATAGATAAAAGATTCATCTTTATAAGCTTTAATATTAAATTCAGTTCCTAAAACAGCTATGTTTTGTTGGTTTGTTACTACATTAAAACCATCTCCATTATTATCCTTGCTAGAAGATACATCAAAATAAGCTTCTCCATATACCAACTCTACAGTTCTTACTTGTCCCTTTTTAAAATGAACAGGATATTTTAGTTTAGATTCAGAATTTAACCAAACCTTAGTACCATCTGCCAATTGCAAAGCAAATTCACCTCCTCTTGGTATTGTTAAAGAATTGTAAAGTACTTTTTTGCTTTCTTTTTTATTTGGCACATATGTTAACTCCTCACCATTACTGGTTGCATTGCCAACATTAATTTGTGTTTCGTTTTCTAAAACAACTATAGAACCGTCTTCTAAAGAGAGTGTTGCTTTATTAGTGCCTGCATTAATTACTGTTGTTAATTCTGGCGTATTAACACTAGTAGTATTAAACAAGGTTTGTTTAAAAAAGAAACCTGTTATTAATACACCTGCAAAAATAGCTGCAGCAGCATACTTTACAAGTTTAAAAACTTTGGCGTTTCTTACCTTCTTTTTATCTTCTGCTATTGTATTTAAAACAGCAGCTCTAGTTTTTTCGATATTAAATTTTTGCAGCACAAAGTCCGAAACAACATTTATTTTTATATAGTCCTCTAAAGACTCTTTGTTGTTTTCATCTTCATTAAGTACTTCCTCTAACTTATCTAACTCTTTTTTAGAGGACTCCCTAGTAAGGTACTTAACTATTAACTTATCCACTTTTGAAACTTTTTCCTTCATTATATTTTATAACATATATTCCTTAATACGTAAGCATTTTACATAACCCTAACTTTTTATTAATCTTTTTTATATATTGGCAATATATTTAACCAATGTTTGTCATTTTATATGAGTCCCCAACTAAATAACAACATTAATTTTATTAACGCGCTAAAGTCTGGCGATGCTAACGCATACAATAAATTGGTTACAGACTACCATCAAAAACTTTGTGTATATGCACACAATTTAACGCATGACCGTGATGAAGCAGAAGACATAGTACAAAATGTTTTTATGAGGGTTTGGCGTAAAAGAGATAAATTAAAAGCAGATTTTTCTTTGCAGAGCTTTCTATATAAATCTGTATATAATGAGTTTATTGATCATTATAGAAAGCAGAAAAATGTATTTCCTCTAGAAAAAAAATATTTAGATGCCTTACATAGTTTCGTAGAAGAAACCGATGTAACGTCTTTTGATAATTTGATAAAAAAAGTAAAGCAAGAAATACAACATTTACCACCAAAGTGTAAAAAAGTTTTTCTTTTAAGTAAGCAAGAAGGTTTAACTAATATAGAAATTTCAGAATACTTAGAAATATCTATAAAAACGGTTGAAGCACAAATAACCAAAGCTTTTTACATACTAAGAACTAAGATTAATAAAAAAACAGACAGTAATCTATTCTTATACCTTTCTGTCCTAAAACTAAAAAAAGTGCTGCTTTTTTAAAATTAAAAAGACGCAACAAAAAAATGCTACGCCTAATTAACTAAAAAACGAATTATTAAAAAAACTATTTTTCTATTTCTAAAATTTTTAAAATTTTAGAAAAAACTTCTGTATTTTCATAAACACCAGAAAAATGATATGATTGTGGACCGTATGCAAATATTGGTACCATAACACCTGTATGATCATGCGTTACAAAACCACCTTCTATTTTATGATCTGCTACACTACCACTAGAAACACTTAATCCTCCTGTTTCATGATCTGCTGTTACAATAACTAATGTTTCCCCATCTTTATCTGCAAACTTAATAGCTTCTGTAATGGCTCTGTCAAAATCTATTGTTTCTGCAACAACACCCTCTGTGTCGTTATAATGTCCAAAAGAGTCTATTTGTGCTGCCTCTACCATTAAAAAGAAGGGCTTGTTTTTTCCTTTTAAAAAACGAATAGCTTCTTTAGTTGTTTCTGCTAGTAAATTACCTCTACCGCTTTTTATAGATGGCACTCCTCCATCAGCTAAAAAAACACCTAATTTATCGGCTTTATTTTTATTGATTTCGGAAATGTTATTTACCAATGTAAACTTTTTATGTACTGGTAATTCTCTATATAAGTTTGCTCCACCTGCCGCAAAAAAGTGCAAATTAGTTTTAAGTAAATCTTCTGCTATTTTTTGAGTTTCTCCCCTATCTTTTTGTTTGGCGTAAAAAGAAGATGGCGTAGCACCTGTTATTTGGTCCGTAGTTATAATCCCTGTAGAAAAATTAGACGTAGCCAGTATGTCTACTAAGGTTGGTAATGGCTTGCCATTTACGTCTGTACCTATAGCCCTATTATTTGTTTTTTGCCCTGTTGCTAATGCTGTACCGGCAGCAGCAGAATCTGTAATTAAATCGTCTGCAGATTGTGTTTTAATTAGTCCAACAGATTTAAGCTGAGTTAAAGTTAAACTACCGTTATTAGCCAAAACAGCTGAAGAAATTTGCGACAACCCCATACCATCACCAATCATTAAAATTACATTTTTAATAGGTTTTTTAGTGTTATCTACAACATAGGTAGGCATATATACTTTAGAAGCTATTATAGCTGTTGTTGTACGCTCTTCTAATGTTTTTACATAACTAACACACTTATATGGCTCATCTGTATTAATTACAGCTACACCAAGTTCTACAAAGGTTTTCCAGGCCGTTTTAGAATCTGGTGTAGCCCAAAAACGAAACGGTTTATTAAGCTCTTTTGCCTTTTTAATAGCAGCTGTAACCTTATCATAATCTGTATGTGTTAACCTGCCTTTACCATTCCAATCAGAGTATTTTTTAAAACTAGTACTTACCATTGCTACTTTATCCCAATCTTCAGGGCTTAGTGTATTGGTTAACTCTTGATGATCAAAAGAAATATAATTAGGATATGTATGGTATGTATTAGGTTGTGGCCTATTACCAGATATTAAAAACTCTATATTATTGTGAGCTATAAGTTCTGGATACTTTTTTATAACAGAAATTACTCTTTTTAAGGTTTTTTCTGCATTAGACTTTACATCTATCATTAGTATTAATCTAGATGCACTAAGCTGTTTGTTTTGTACCGCTTGTTGTAAAGGTTTTAAATATAAATTTTGAAGTGTATTATTCTCTAAAATTTCATTTTCTGTATGCGCTATGTATAATGCATTGTTTTTTAACCAAACATCTGCTTCTACAATAGTGGCTCCACTAGAAAAAGCATTCCAAAAAGGCACATTCTGTAGATAATCATTATGAGAATGAATAAGAATTTGATTTTCTTTTTGAGCAAAAGAAATCAAAGAAAAAAAACTAATAGCAAGTATGATACATTTTTTCTTAAATGCGAACATATGAGTATATTATAAAAAAGGTGCTGCGCAATTACAGCACCCTTTTATTGTTAAAAAAACTAATTGAAACTTTATTATTTTACCACCCTTTGTTTTGTGGTATTCCTGAAGATTCTATAACTGTATTAGGTATTGGCCATACATTCATAAAAGAAGCATCAAAATTTCTGGCAGGCCATACAATTTCTGAAGAGTAAGGAGAGTCTGGATTAGATCTATCTGTATAAATTCTACCATAAATTGGCTCTCCGTAGGTTGCTGCTGCATCTCCCCAGCGAACCAAATCAAAATGTCTGTTAGCAAATTCACCTGCTAACTCTACTCTGCGCTCGTGCTTAATATCACTCATAGTTGCATTAGTTATTGCCGCTAAACCAGCTCTATCTCTAACCATATTTAATGGCACATCTCCGTTTTTACCATCTGCAATTAAAGCTTCTGCTTTCATTAACAACACTTCTGCGTAGCGCATTAAAGGTACATTGTAAACTGTAGTTGGGTTATCGCCATTAGTGTTTACATATTCTCCAACCGGATTTTCAAACTGAAACTCGTACATATACTTGTTAAACTGAAACCCAGAGATTGAATTTTCAGACTGATACCTTCTGTCTTCGCCAAAGTATTTAAAGTCGTCACCAAAATTTAAAATAGTAACACCTCTACGTACATCTCCTACTTCATATTCATTATATAAACCTTCAGACGGAGTGTAATATCCCCAACCGTTGTATTTACCCCAGCCTTTGTTCTCTAACATAACGCCAGATAAAATACTACCACGATCTACACCAGAATTAACAGACCAAATATATTCGCTTGTCCAGTTGTTTAAATGACTGTGCAATTCCCTGTAATCTACCTCTGGGTTATTTGTATCTATTAAGGCTCTACCAGAACCAGATGTTGCAATTGCATCTGCATACTTTACAACCTCTGCATATCTAGAGGCATCATACGCTGCCCAATACAAATTAGTTTTTGCTAAATATCCTAATACAGCATCTTTATGAGGACGACCAAAATCTTCTGCTCCATAATCTGTGAACAATGGCAACAAATCCAAAGCTTTTTTAAGGTCTTCTTCAATTTGCTTATAGTTTTCTACTACAGATGCAGGTCTAGAGTAGCTACCACCTTCATTAAACATATTATCTACTGTAATAATTGGAAGACCTCCGTTTACATCATCACCATACGTGTGTGCTACCCAAAAGTAACTAAAGGCACGCATAAAATAAGCTTCACCCAACACGCGGTTTTTTGTGGTTTCTGATATTTCCATTTCTGGAACGTTTAATAAAATATCGTTAGCTCGTCTAATAGTTTGGTAACTTTTACTGTAACAAGTAGATGTATAACTACCCTCACTACCATCAATATTAAAATCTTTAATAACATCGGCAGTAGCTTTTATACGGCCAGTTATCATATCATCTGAAGCATTAATGTACCAGAAAAAACCTCTACCAAACATTTCTTGATCTGACATTAACTGGTACAAACCATTTGCAGCCTGTATTGCATCAGAATCTGTTTTCCAAAAGCTCTCGTTAGATACTTTTCCTAGCGGTTCTAAGTTTGTAAAATCGTCCGAGCATGATGTTAGGTTTAACCCCAAAACACCCAATGCTATTAATCCTATTTTTTTATATGTATTTTTCATTTTATCTTTTTTTTAGCGTGATTATAATGACAACAATAATCCTAATGTAAATGTTTTTGCTATTGGGTATTTAGCTATATCCAAACCTTTACCTCCAACCTCAGGGTCTAAACCAGAGTAGTTGGTAAACGTTACTAAATTTTCTCCTGAAACATACATTCTTAATGATGATCCTTTAGATAAATTATCCATTACTTTAGAGCTAAAAGTATATCCTAAGGTTATGTTTTTAATACGTAAATAAGATGCATCTTCTAGGTACCAGCTAGATGCTGTACCAAAGTTTTTATTATCATCCTTTGTAGAAATAATAGGAATATCTGCATCTGTATTTGTTGGAGACCAAGCATCTAATACTCTATTGTCTAAATTATATCCAGATAATGCTGCGTTGTAGGTTGTAAATTTGTAGCCGTTAAAAGCTTTAACATCTGCTACTCCTTGTAAAATAACATTAAAATCGAACCCTCTATAGTCTAAGTTAGCACCTAAATTATAGGTTACTTTTGGTTGATATGCTTTATAATACTTACGATCTTCGGAACCTATTTTACCATCGTTATTGGTATCCTGAAACTTAAAATCTCCTGGTCTAGCATTAGGCTGTATTAAATTGCCATCTTTACTATGTGCATCTATTTCTGCTTGTGAATTAAATATCCCTAATTGCGGAATTAAATATGGTGTGTATAATGCGCCACCAACTTCTGTTTGATAAGGTGTTAATACACTTCTAACGTTATCTCCGTGGAAAAAAACATCTTGCCCTATTGATGCATAACCATCTAAGTTTTCTAGCTCATTTTTAATCGTTGTTGCATTCGCGTTTATGCTATAGTTTAAAGCTCCGCTTGTATTTGTGTAGGTTGCAGAAACTTCTAAACCCGTATTTTTAACTTGACCACCATTTACATCTGCAGGAGATATACCTTGGTTAATATCTGCAAGACCAGGAATAATCATCCCTTTTGTAGTTTTCTCAAAATAATCTACGGTTAAACTTATGCTGTTATTAAATAATGATGCATCCAAACCAAAATCTAAAGATTCTGCTGTTTCCCATTTTAAGTTTCTGTTTGCGTTTCTTTGAACATAACTGCCAACATTATCAAAATAAGACCCATTTTCTCCCATTATTACGTTACCACTTGCCACAGGAACATCAAAAGGATAATAACCACTAATAGACTGTATATTTCCTATTTCTCCCCAAGATGCTCTAAATTTTAAATCGTTTATAGCATCTATATTAAAGAAAGATTCGTTAGATATTCTCCAACCTGCAGATAGAGATGTAAAAGTATCCGATTGGTTTTCTACGGCTAATCTAGATGACTCGTCTTTACGTATACTTCCAGAGATGTAATATTTATTATTGTAGTTATACATAACCCTACCAATTGCCGAAGTTAAAGCTTCTTCAAAAGGATTATTACTTGGTTTATTTAACAGCTCTGCATTTTGTAAATATTGATTAAATGGTTCTTCTGATGAAAACCCTGTTCCACGTAAAGAAATATAATCTCCTTTTGTGTTTTGAGCTGAGTAAATTGCGGTTACATTTAAATTATGATTACCAAAAGACTTGTTATAAGATAATTGGTTATCCCAGATCCATTTGTTCTGAGTACTATTTGTTTGCAACAATGTATTTTGACTATTGGTACGTCCTAATTCTGGCACACGAGGATAAAACTCTTTTGTTCTATTGTCTCTGTATGAATATGAATAGCTAGACTTAAATGCTAAACCATCTAAAATATCATACTTAAAATAAACGTTTGCATTTACAAACGTATTTGGCGACTCTTTAGTTGGTCTTAATAATAAAGATAAAGGATTGTAAACATCGCCGTAAGCACCTGCAAACTGAGATAAGTTTTCTGGAACAACACCTGCAAAACTACCATCCTCATAACGAGTTGGTGATGCAGAAGGCATATAAATTGCATTTATAATTGTACCAGAGTAAGGATTATCTGTGTTTGTACCATAAGCCTCATCTCTAGAAAAATAAATATTTTCCCCTACTGTAATTTTATCTGTAATGTTATAGTCCGACTTTAATCTTAAGCTATAGTTTTGAGAACTTGTACCTTCTAAAACGCCCTCTCTATCTCTAAAAGCAAAAGAAGTATAGTAGTTAAATTTTTCGCCTGCACCACTTAAATCTACATTTAAATTATTTACAGTTGCATCTCTAAAAATAGCATCAATCCAATTTGTACGGTTTACTTGTCCATAAGGATTTTGTGTTGCATCATGTGCAGATTGCCTCGGTGTACCAGCATTATCTGCTGCTAAATTATACACCTCAGACTGTTGTTGTGCTGTTAAAGGTGTTGGCAAATTAGATGCTGTTTTAATACCTGTATAATAGTTAATATTTAATCTTGGCTTACCTTTTTTACCTTTTTTGGTTTCTATTACAATTACACCAGATGCAGCTTGTGCCCCATAAATTGCAGCAGATGCAGCATCTTTTAATACAGATATAGAAGCTATATCATTTGGGTTAATCTCTGGCCCACTATATGGTAAACCATCTACAACAACCAATGGTGCTTCTGAGTTTAAAGTACCAATACCTCTAATTTTAATACTTGCCGTACTTGTTGGGTCACCTCCAGAACTTAATACGGTAACACCTGCTATGTTACCTTGTAAAAACTCTTTATAATTACCAACTGGTCTGCTTGTAATTGTACCTACATTTGCCGCTGTACCAATTGCCGAAGTTAAATCTCCTTTTTTAGTAGAACCATAACCAATAAGTACAACCTCGTCTAAAGAATTTGTAGCCTCATCTAAACCTACAGATACTGTTTGGCTGCCTTTATAAACAACTTCTTTAGCTGCAAAACCTAATGACGATATTACCAATACTCCATTTTCTTCTTTTAACTCTAAAGTAAAGTTACCATCAAAATCGGTGGCTGTTCCTGTAGTTGTTTTGCCTTTAATAGTTACTGCGGCACCAGAAATTGGCAATCCGTCACTGTTAGACACTACAGTGCCTTTTACTGTTACCTGCGCTAACATGGTAGATAAACACCCTAAACTGAGTGTTAGAAAAAAGTATAATTTTTTCATTTTAATATATAGTTTTTGTTTTTCTCAAATGTATTGTGTGGTTACTTTTAGGAGGGGTAAAATTGTTTCATTGAGGTGGACTTTTAGTACAAAAAAGCCCTTATAAGCATCAAAAAAGAGGATTTTTATTACAGTAACATTTAGCTAACGCACAGGTAATCCTAAGTAAACAATGACTCTTACCTTTTTTGTTCTTTATATGCTTTAGGACTTACTCCAAAATGCTTTTTAAATGTGCGACCAAAGTATTTACTATCACTATAACCACACTCAAAACCAATTTCTGAAATATTAAACTTCTTATTTTTAAGCAAATATTCTGCTTTTTGCAAACGCAAAGATGTTATTACATCAGATGGTGATTGCCCTAAATATTCTTTAAATAATCTGTAGCATTTAATTCTAGATATTTCTAGAATAGAGATTAGCATTTCTATATTAAAAGATGGGTTTGATAATTGTTCTTTAATTATCTCTAAACTGCGCTTTAATAATTTCTCGTTACCAGATTGCAAATCGTTTTCCTCTGTTAATATTTTAAATATCTCTTGCTGAAACTTATTATGACCGCGCTCTGAGCTTCTATTTATTAAAGAGGTTATTTTATTTGTAATAAAACTTTGACTAGCTGGTAATTGTATAACTACGTCTATGCCAAATTCTAATGAAGTTTCTTGTAATGCATAGTTTATTTCCTCTGATATGTAAACCAAAGGAACCCTATCCTTTTTAGGAATCTCTTTGTATTTCTGTAAAAAATAAGCTGTTTCTTTTGTAAACCCTATCTGATAAAAGACCAAAACATCTATACGTATTTGTTTTAAGGCTGATGATAAATTGGTTACTAAATCATCAAATAAAAGGTAACTATCATCATTCCTTAATAATTGATTCGCAACTTCAAAATTTGAAGTATCAGTAAATACTAAAATATTATTTTTATTAGGCGGAAGCTTCTCCTTTAAATTTAAATGTTTCCAAGAAATAGTTTCTACAGCCCTTACATTTTGTTGCAATACTGCTACTGGTAAACTAAACTTAAAATTAAAAAATTGAGAGTTTTCTATGTTACAAGAACCATTTACATCTTTAATTAAAACCATAAATGCCTTGTAATATGGACTGTAGTTTAAAATGTTTTTTACATTACTTTGTAAAACAGAACTAGTGGAGCTTACAAAATATTCTAGTCGATTTTGCACTAATTTTACAGCTACGTCTAATGTGCTTTTGGCTTCAGAATACTTAATAATATCATTAAAAATATATTTAAGCAATAATTTAAAACGCAATAAATCTACTTCTACCCAAGCAATACTAGAATCTAATTCAGCATTAAAATTTGCATTATTTTCTTTTAATTTTTCTTGTACGTTTGTGCAAATTCCTTTTAAAATAGGAAGTAAGTTAACAGATGTTAGTTTTATTTCTCCAAGCTCTTTAATGTGGTCTAGATAGTTCCATTCTGATACTAAATCTATTATTTTCCCAGACTGTTCTACCAACTCCTTTTTTATAGAATCGTTATTTTTTATATCGTGAGACGATTTTAAAATAATAGACAATGGTTGCTGAAATTGGGATAAAACAAAGGTTTTAAACTTATCTACTTCAAAATCCTGATTTTTTAAGTTATTATGTAGACCTAGTAGTTTTTCTTTCTGAAGTAGAATTTCTTGGTTTTTATCGTCTAACTCCGTATTTATCTTCTGTAAATCTTCTTTTTGTTTTTCTATAAGTTTTGTTCTATTTATAATCTGTTCTTCTAACTTTTTATGCTGTGCTTTAGATGCCTTATTTTTTAAATAGAAAAAAGCAAAGGCAGCACTTATAAACGCAAATAAAACTAATGCAAAAAAGCTTATAGTTTGATAAAATGCTTTTTCAATATATAAAGTAAAAACCTCTTGAGCCGCTTCATTTTCATCATTCTTAACCAAAAAAGAATATGAACCAGAAGCTAAATTTTTAAATTGAAGACGTTGTTTGCCTTTCGCTAAAATCCAATCTTCATTTTGCCCATGCAGCTTGTAATAATAGTTCGTATTTTTATCAACCGGAAAAACTACTGGTGTAATAGTTACTGTAATATCATTTTTGCCATGTGTTCTTGTTCGTTTTTTTTCTGTTATTTTTTGCTGATTAAATTCTACCTTAAGCTTGGGTTTATTTGTTGTAAAACTCATAGCATTAGGGTTAAAATAATTTAAGCCATTAACGCCACCAAAAAACAATAATCCTTTGTTGTCCTTATAATATGCCCCTTCTGAAAATTCTGATGCCTGCCAACCTTCTTTAGGGTTAAAAGCTGTAATAGCGTATGTTTGCTTATCTATTACAGCAATACCTTTTGTGGTGCTAATCCACACTTTATCTTCATTATCTAACAAACCATATACCATATGGCTAGGCAAGCCCTCTTTGTCTGTACTGTTATTTATTATTCCCGTTTTTTTATTGTATACGCTTATGCCTCCTAAAGAACCAATCCAATAATTATCTGTTGTTGCGTCTATATATAGGGAATAAATACTATTACCTAAGATTCCGTTTTTCTTTCTAAGGTGTTCTATTTTTTTTGTTTTTAAATTAAAAAACAGAACACCATCGTCCTCTGTACCAAGAACAAGCTCATTTTTATATTTTTTTATGCTTCTAACGTGGTAATTTTTAAGCAACTCTTGCCCTTTAAAAGACTCAAACTTATTAGTGTTTAGATTAAATTTTGCAACTCCTCCCCAACAAGCAATCCATAGTATTTTATTTTTATCTTCATAAAAAGAATAACTTCTATTACTAGGTAATTCGGGTATCTCTAATGCATTAAAAGCTTTATATGTATTATTTTTTACCCGAAGCAAACCTGCATAAGTACCCGCCCAAATACTACCGTCACTAGCAGTGTAAAGACTTCTAATACGCTCCCACTCATAATTATTTTTAGACTCTTTTACTTTAAACTTTAAATAACATTTTGTGTCTTCACTATAATGATATAAGCCACCATTGTAATAACCTATCCAAATATTACCATTGGTATCTTTTGTAATTGCCCTTGTAGTTTCTACCGGCAAGTGCGGAAACTTAATAGGATGTGGTGTTACAGAAGAAATTTCTTCAGACCCTGTATATGCCATGCTTATACCACCATCTTTTTGACCTAACCATACATTACCAAATACATCTTGACTAAGTGCTGTTACCTCATTACTATAAAAGCTATACGGAGTGTACAAATCATAAGTATAATGGTAAACCACGTTTGTATTTAAATTTGTTGTGTGGTTTGGTATTATATAAATACCATTTTTAAACGTAGCAAACCATAAATTACCTTTTTTGTCTTTTAAAACATCATTTATAATTAAATCTGGGTATTTATTATGTATAAGTTTTATATATGCCTTATTAGGATTTATATATTCTGCGTTATCTTTTTCTTTTATAAAACCATCTTTTGTAAATACATAGGTAGAAGCTTCTGTTTTTACATTTATTTTACCGTTAGAAGCTAAGAACAATTTATCTGCCTTAGTTTTAAAACTAAAATGCTTAAACTTATTATTACCTAAATATTTACTTATGTGCCCTTCTCTACTATAAATCCAGATGTTACCCTCTGCATCTTTTTCTATATTAGTTAAATAGTTATTAGGTAAGGATTCTGGGTCATTAACATCGTGCTTAAAAGTTTTAAAGGTGTACCCATCAAAATAATTTAAACCGTCTAACGCAGCTATCCATAGGCCACCATCATTATCGTTCTCTATATCTAAAATAGAGTTATTAGATAATCCTTGATCTGTAGTATAACTTATAAACTTTAGTTGTTGTGCTTTACCAAAAAAACAAACCGAAAGAACAAGTAGTGTATATAATTTAATTTTCATCGCTATTTTTACAAACAGCTAAAATACCTTGTTAAGGTCAAGTTAATATTAGGTTTAGATTAACAAAACCTTTTTTTAATAGTAGGATATGCTCTTTCAAAGAAATGTTTCTTAGAAATTAAAATAGCGTGAAATTCTAATTATAAAAAAGAAAACGCTGATAACAAATTGCTACCAACGTTTTACAGAAATAAAAACTAAATTAAGTTCTTGCTGAAGATTTACAAACTAAACCATTTGCATACTTCTTGTTTTATTACTTGATCCCCTCTTTGCAAACAATCCCATTCGTTTGTTGCCTGGTTGTACTGGTAATCTGACTTCCAAAGAGTAATCTTTTTTTGTATTTCTTTAATGGCATCACAAATAAATAACAGCTCTTTATTTGTCATTAATGGATGTAAAGACAAACGTACCCAACCTGGCTTATTTGTAAGGTCTTTACGTATAATGTTGCGTGTTATTTTCTTGGATTCTTTTTTATCTATATCTAATAAATAGTGCCCATAAGTACTAGCGCAAGACCAACCACCTCTTACTTGTATACCAAACCTATCGTTTAATAAGCGTACCATAAGGTTGTAGTGAATGTTTTCTACAGTAAAAGAAATACAACCAATTCTAGGAGCATCTAAATCCCCTAAAATATGTAACCCATTAACCTCTAAAAGTTTTTCATAACTTAGTTTAATAAGTTCTTCTTCTCTATCATGCATTTTAGAGACATCCATTTTCTCTTTTAATCGAATAGCCAAAGCAGCTCTCATTGTCTGTAAAAAACCTGGTGTACCACCATCTTCTTTAACTTCTATATCATCAAAATAACTATAGCTACCCCAAGGGTTTGTCCATTTTACATTACCACCACCTGGTGTATCTGGACATTTAGCATTGTACATTTTTTTATTAAAAACTAACACACCGCAACTACCTGGACCACCTAAGAATTTATGTGGAGAAAAAGCAATAGCATCTAAATATGCTTCCGGATCTGTAGGGTGCATATCCATTTTTACGTAGGGTGCAGATGCTGCAAAATCTACGACACAATACCCATTGTGTTTGTGCATAATTTTAGCTAACTCTTGGTATGGTGTAATAATCCCAGTAACATTAGAACAAGCTGTAAATGCTCCTATTTTCATAGGGCGATCTGCATATTCTAATAATTTTTGTTCTAAATTATTTACAGCTACAAGTTTATTTTCATCGCACTCTAAAATAACAACATCTGCTAAGGTTTCCATCCAAGAAACGTGGTTAGAGTGGTGCTCCATATGTGTAATAAAAACAACTGGCCTGTCTACTCTATTTGGTTTGTGTTTAAAACTTTTACGTAACCCTATTAAACGTTGAAGCTTAACAATTGCCCCAGTCATACCAGTACCAGTTGTTACTAAAATATCATCATCATTAGCATTAACATGCTCTTTAATTACTTTACGAGCTAATTTATATGCATATGTAGATGCCTTACCTGTTTCACTAGAGAAAGAATGCGTATTAGCAACCATTGGCCCTATTTTATGCTGCATTTTTTCTTCAATAGGAGCATATAATCTTCCACTAGCTATCCAATCTGCATAGACTAATTTTTGTTCGCCATATAATGTTTTAAAATAATGATTGCTACCAATTACTCCGTTCGAAAATTGCTGAAAATAATTCTCTAAATTTTCTTGTACTAAAACTTCTTCTTTAACATTCACAACGTTTATATTTTAATCGTTCTTTAGTCCGATTTTTCCAATTACTTAAAAAGGGCTACCCACTAATAAATAGCCCTTTAAACAACATTCTTTCATTTTTTATTGATTGACTAATTCAAAAATTTATACTGAAAACAAAGCATAAAGAAAGGTGTTGTTAAAAACTTACTTTACATAAAAAAATGCAAAGTTTTATATTTTCATTTTAGAAATTACACTCTATACTATTAAGACGATTAATATTCCTTTAACCCTTACTTTTGTATTGTTAATTTTATATTATTGTTAAATTAAATAGAATAAAATACTTCTGTAACTCTTAGACTTAATAGATAAGTTGATGTTTTTTTTTTTAAATAAAAGTTATAAAATGACATAAATACTTATTCTATTACAAAGAAAATAGCAGTTAACAAAAGTGTGTATTGGAGTCTTATCTTTATATAATTATTTCTACTAATTTATAGCTATAGTTTTTTAACCCTCCTTAGAAAAAGAGGGTCAAAAACTTGTAATCATTAAGCTTTATTTTAGATTTCTAATTGATTAAATAAATCAATTAATTTAGAATCTGAAGGTCTAGGTGCACTAGAATTAACAATGTTTCCGTTTGGATCTAGTAAAATAAATTTAGGAATACCCATAACAAAATAGTCTTCAATAAATTTAGTTTTAAACGCATCACCTGTAAATAATTGCGTTCCGCCTAACTCTTCATCTTTAACCATAGATTTCCACTTATCATGGTCTTCTTTATTATCTACAGAAATGCTAACAAATTCTATGTTTTTACCATGATATTCTTTTTCTACTTTCTGTAAAAAAGGAATTTCTGCTTTACATGGTCCACACCAAGTTGCCCAAACATCTATATACACATACTTACCTTTTAAATCATCTAAAGAAGTAGTACCTCCTGCATAATTTTCGTAATCTACAAACTTAGGAGATGGTTGCCCTGGAGCTATAGTTTTTAACTCATTATACTTAGCTGTAAGTATTTTTTTATGTTCATCATTAGTAGATTCTTTCATAAAAAAGTCATAGTATTTTTTAACATCACCAGTAAAAGTAATACCAGTATTGGCAGCTTTAAAAAGAAGGTCATTTTTAATATAATTATCCTTTACCTCTGCAGCTGCAACAACATTTGCCATATCAAAAGAAATAGAATCCCTTTTCATTATTTTTTGGGCCTCTTCCATAATATGTCCGTTCACCAATTGCTTATAATTAGATGATGCTAAATAATGCTCTTTATTGTCATAATCTATATTTTTAAGTTCTGCCAATAAAGATTCTGAAGCAACATAGTCTGGTTTTTCTGCATAAAATGCATGGTAGTTACTGTAATTATTTAAACTAGATAAATATTCATAATGCAGGTCTAATTTTTCATTTGCTGCAAATTTTTCAGAAATACCTTTTGTCTCAGAAAGTAATTTTGTTAATGTACTTTCAACTTCTATTACTTTAGCCTTAAAACTAGGCTCTTCTAATGCAAAAAAGCTTTTTTGATCCCCAGTTAACTCACTCCTTGTTTTTTCTTTAGCAGTTATGTACGTACTAGCCTCAGCTCCTTTTCCTTTAAAAGAAAGCGTTTCATCAAATTTAGAAGCATCTGCCGAAACTATTATATTACTACCTTGCTCTATATATAGTTTAGTAACATTACTATCTTTAAACATCATATACACTGCATCATCTAACCTAAGAGTATCTAAAAAACTACCATCATCAGCTAGTTTAATACTATATTTAAAAGAACGATCTGCGGGATTTGACAAAGTAAAGTCCCCGTTACTATTTGTTATTTTACCCGATAAAATTGCGTAATCTATAGGTGTTTCTACTTTATCCTTACAAGAAGTAAAAAGTACCGTTAATGCTAATAATCCTAAAATATTTTTCATTTTATTTTCTTTATTTATTTATTACCTAGTAATTCATCTAACTTAACAAAAGCATCTTCAGAACTTCCAATATGTTTTTCTAGAATAATACCTTCTGGACTAATAATAAATTTTGTTGGAAAACCGCTAATATTAAATTTTGAAACTAAATCATTCTGATTATTTCCTTTTTTAGACATTAATTGTATCCAATTATATCCTTTAGATGTAATAAAATCAATCATTACTTGTTTTTTATCTCCGCTGTTAATACCAACTACTACCAAATTATTTTTATAGTTTTCTTGGTATTTTTTTACAGTTGGCATTTCTGCAATACATGGACCACACCAAGTTCCCCAAAAGTCAATAAGCACGTATTTACCTCGTAAAGATTTTAAGTCAAATTCTTTACCATCAATAGTAGTATTTGTAACAAGTTCTGGTACCCTATTACCAACTTTAGTAGCATCTACTGCTTTTAACCTAGTAGCAGCTTCTATATAGTATTGATTGGCCATAACCGTATCATCAAAATTAGTAAGTAATTCTAATGCTTCTTCTTCAGATATTGTCTTCCTTGTTAACAAACCAGATAAATAATAGGCAGCCACTTCTGAGTTTGGATGCTCTTTAATAAAGTTTTTCTTAATTGTATTTATTTCTACTTCAACTGGCGCTACTTTGGCTGTTAAAGATTTGTACAACTCATCAGCTTTAGGGTCATTATATTTTAATGATTCTAAAGGTTTCATGATCTTGGCTATCTTTTTATTTAATGGAATAATACTTTTGTCATAAGCATTCATATCATCACACAATGTTGTACCAGTAGGTATAGCATTAAAAGTTTCTGTAACATTACCCTTAAAAACAATTTTATCTCCTGGTCTTGCCAAGAACTCTACATTAGCATTTTTACCCATTGCTTGAGATTTAGATCTTCTTGCCAATAATGGCCAAATAGCTATACGTTTGGTCTTATTAATTTTAGTTATATAAGAAAATTTTTCATTTTTAACATAAATAGTATCCCAAACTCTGTCTCCTGTTTTATCATCTGTATAGTCTATAAAGAGATAAGGAACATCTAAGCCTTTTAAATGTCCAGAAACTATTGTTTCTGAATTACTAGACTCTTGTGAATATCCAAAGTTTACTACCGATAAAAGAAGTGTAAGACTCAAAAAAGTTAGTCTTAAGCCGTGTTTGTTTTTATTTTTCATTTCTATATTATTTTAGTAGTTCTTCTAATTTATTGTCTAAAGCCTCTTGTCTTAAGTCCTTTGCAACAATAGTACCTGTTTTGTCTACCAGAAAGTTAGCTGGTATACCTTGTACGCCATACATTTTTACAACCGGACTTTGGTGCGCTTTTAAATCTCCTGTATTTATCCAAGGTAATTCTTCTTCTTTAGATGCTTTTTGCCATCGCTCCATTTCATGATCTAATGAAAAAGAAACAATTTGAAAACCTTTACCCTTATAATTCTCATATGCTTTTTTCATATGAGGAATTTCTGCTCTACAAGGACCACACCAGCTTGCCCAAAACTCTACCAAAACATAATCGTTATCTTTTAATACATTAGATAGCTTAAATTCTTTACCCTCAATATTTTTGGCAGTAAAGTCTTTTATAGCACTACCAACACCAACTACGCTTATTTTAGATCTTTCTTTTATCGATTTATATACACCTCTTAGGTTATCTATCTCTGGATTATCTTTTCCAAATTTAGCTTCAAACATATCTAGGTCTTTCTCCAACTCCTCTGGAAAACGAAGTTTAGAAAAAACCAATAAGCTAGCTAATGTATCTTGGCCATTATACGTTTCTAAATATTTACTTTTAGTGTAATCTCCAAAAGATTTATTAAGTTCTTGATATTTTTTTGCAATACTATCTACCTCATAACTTTCTGCTGTAACAGCGGCTGCATAATCAGAAAATTGCTTCTTTTTACTTTTATAAGTAGCATCATCTGTAATAAAACCATATATCAATTTATTATACTTACCTCCGGTTACTACTGCTTTGGATAACTTATCTTGTAATGTAAAATTTAAAGTTCCTGGCTCTAAAATAAATTCTTGCTTGTAAACAAAATCTCCTTTAGGGTTATACAAGCCAAAAAAGGCATTTCTAACATTTTTTAAAGTATCAGAAACCTTAAATGTACCATCCTTAATTATTACTTTTTCTGTTACAGAATGTGTTCTGGCAACAGAATTATCTAAAACAACTATATCTAAGGTATGACCGTTATATTTATCCCAGTTTGTGCCTGTTATTGTAAAAGAAAGGTCTTCTTTTTGTGCTTTTTTATCGGTACAACTTACAATTGTGAGCAATACCACTAAAGCCGCAAGTATTAATTTATTTAATTTCATTATTGTATATTTTTAATTTTTTATGAAGTAATTTATAGAAGTCTATACTCTAATTTCCTGTATTAAGTCCGTTTATCTCTGTAATTTCTATTCTAATATTCCAAGAACCTGCATTAAACAACTCAAACTCTACATACTCTTGCTTATATTGTACTCTTGCTTTAAATGGATAGGTAACATGTACCAACTCATAATATTCTCTTCCCTTGTTTACACTTGTAAAATTACCATGGTGTGGTACAATATTTAGTTGTGGATTAGTTACCATTGTCTGATTTTCTTTAATATAAAAACGTATTGCATTTACATCCTGTGAAGCTTCCTTTAAGGTGTAAGAGGATACATTTGAAGATTTATCAATCTTTTTTGAAGAAAATTGATATTGTCCTAAATATTTATCTTCTTTCCAAAAGCCTTTAACAGTTACTTGCTTTTCTTCTTCAATGTTGATTAAAGTTCCCTTACCCTCTTTTTTTCCTTTTTTAAACTCACCAGTATATACACTTCCGTTTTCCCAAGTATATACACCATTACCCTCTGGATAACCTTTTTTAAATTCACCTTTATAAGAGTCTTTACCTACTGCGAGACCATTGCCATTTGCCTTGCCTTTTTTGCACTCACCACTATAGCTTTTGTCAATACTTTTAAGTAAAACGCTACAATCTTGCGCACTAATTTTAGAAGAAAAAAACACCAAGGTTATGTACAAAAAAAATAATTTTCTCATAATAAATAAGTAAAAAAAACCAACTCTATAACGAGTTGGTTTTTTTATTTAAATTTTTAGTAACTAGGGTTTTGTAGAACAACATTGTTGCTTACTTCTACTGACTGTAAAGGTATTGGAAGTATAAATTTATCAGGATTTGTAGCTGTAGGTTTATGGTCAGATACTTTAAAACCGGCATCAAAACCATCTATATAATCGTAACGAATTAGATCAAACCAAGTTTCACCTAACTCCGTAGCTAACTCCATTGCTTTTTCTACACGTACAGCTTCTAAAAATTCTGGTAGTGTTATACTAGCAGGGTAGGTCTCAAAACCATCTGCTCCTGTAGTTGTTGCTCCTGCTCTAACACGTATATCATTTAAAGCATTTAAAGCAGCTGTACTAACACTATTTGTAGCACGTGCATCTGCTTCTGCAAAAATTAAATACACCTCTGCCATTCTCATAAAGTAAACCGTATCAAAAGATTCTCCTAAAAATAAGTTATTGTACTTAGAGTTAAATCCAAAGAAACCTTGCATACCTGCTACTCTATTACCGTCAAAAGAAATTTCTTGTCCTGCTATAGTAGTTGTACCCGCAGCAGCCCAATTAATATAATTTGGAGAAATAGAATTGTACAACCACCACTGAAGGTTATTATCAGTACCTTCTGAAGGATCTGAATAAACCGCAAAAATAGATTCAGAATTGTCTAAGGTTGCAATACTAGAATGATCAAAAAGTTCATTAAAAGTAGGTGTTAATTTAAAATTAGCATCAGAACTATTTATAACCTCACTTGCCAATGTTGCTGCTTCTGCATACCTACCCATAAATAATAATACCTTAGCTTTTAAAGACTTTCCAAATGTTTTATTCATATAATATTTATGTCCATCTCTAAGATCTGGTGCATTAGCTATTACATCATTTAAATCGTTTAAAATTGCCGTATAAGCTTCCATAACAGTACCACGAGGAAGTACTTCTGACGTTTTTGCAGGAGACAAACGAATGTTTACTCCATATTCAGAATTTAAGTCATAAAACTGACCCCATAAACGTAGTAACTCAAAATTAGCTTGAGCTCTAATTGCCTTTGCCTCAGCAACGATACCTAACCTTCTACCTGCTTCAAAACCAGTATCTGGTAATTCCGTTACTTTTTCTATAATCCAATTAGCTCTATTTATTTGCTCGTATAAATGAGTATACATTGATTTAAGGTTAAACCCTTCTTTTAAAGGATTGTTAGCCTCAAAACCAGCTATTTCAACATTTGAAGCAGTTTGAGCTGTGGGAACTGCTGTAAAACTCATTAAAGCAGGAACCGTTGTTAACCAAGGTCGTCCATCAAAACCAGATGACATTTTAGAATAAGCACCTGTTAAGGCCAGTTCTGCAGATACAGGACTATTAATAGCTTCTTCTGCTTCCAGTACGTATAAAGGATCAAAACTATCTAATTCATTAGCTACCTCACAAGATGTTAAACTTACTAGTGCAATACCTAATATACTTGCATAAAATTTTATATATAAAGTTTTCATATTTGTTTCTTTTTAAAATGTAACATTTAAACCTAAAGTAAATGACCTAATCGTTGGATAGCTAGATCCATAATCTTGACCTAATTCTCTTGTTTCACCATTTATAGGAGATGAATTTGAGTCTGGATCTAATCCAGGATAATTAGTTATAACAAATAAATTGTTACCCGATAAGGTTAACCCTAAGCTATTAATGCCTATTTTATCTAAAACGTCTTTAGAAAAATTATAACCAATTGATGCAGATCGTAATCTAATATAAGAACCGTCTAATACCTGTGTAGAATTTGTAAAACTTAATTGCTGAGCATTATGGTTTAAATTACCAATACGTGCATATTTTGCATCTGTATTTGTTGGTGTCCACAAAATATCTTGTATAAAAGTTGGATTATTAATTGTAAAAGAACGTTGCGTTAAATCATAAGAAACAAACTCATGCCAAGCTTTATCTACACCACCCACATATTGAAAATTGAAAGATGCATTCCAATTTTTATAATTAATATTGTTATTCCATCCTCCAAAATAATCTGGGTTTGTATTTCCTAAAATCTTTCGATCCTGATCTATTCCGCTAGCTATATCACCACTGTTATCTACATCTTCCATAATGTAGTCTCCAGGCTGATTTAAATTACGATCGTAAACACCAGTTGGAGCACTTGCATTTAAAGCGTCTATTTCTGCTTGTGTTTGTGAAATACCAACAACATTATACCCCTCTATTATACCTATAGGATACCCTTCTCTTAAACCTGTACCAAATGCAGTACCTCCATTTAAGGCATCTAATTTGTTTGTAATAAATGATATATTAAATGAAGAATTCCAACTAAAGTCTTTGTTTCTAAAAACATCTCCTCCTATTGTAATTTCCCATCCTTTAGTTGTAACATCTGCTAAGTTTGAATTAAAAGTATTAAAACCCGTTTCTAAAGGTGCAGGAGCATTAAGAATAATGTTGCTTGTGTTTTTCTCAAAGTAAACTACTTCCCCAGTTAGTCTATTATTAAACAATCCAAATTCTAAACCTAAGTCTAATTGGTCTGTAGACTCCCATTGTATATCTCTATTAGGTAATCCTGTAGATGCAATACCGTTTACGCCTGCATAATCTGAACGTCCAAAAGTACCCGCTGCAATATAATTTCTAAAGGTAAATGCTGCAAGGTTATCTGCTCCTGTACGTCCTATACTAGCACGCAATTTTAACTGACTTAGTGCTTTATTATCTTCTAAAAAGCTTTCGTTATGCATGTTCCAAGCAACAGCACCAGAAGGGAAAAAACCATATTGTTTTCCAGGTCCAAACTTAATAGAACCATCTCTTCTCCCTGTAAAAGTTACTAAATACCTATTGTCATAGTTATAATTAACTCTACCAAAAATAGAGTTTAAAGCATTATTAATAGATTGACTATCTTGATTGTAAACATTACTAGCAGATCTAATATCTGTTAAAAATTCATCATCAGGAAAACCATAATAACTATGCTCTTCCAAATCAATTCTAGATTGATCCCAAGAAAGCCCAGCAACAGCATCTATAGTATGCTTATTTGCTATTACTGTATTATAATTTAATGTATTTGTAAAAGTAGAACTACGACTATTTGTTCTGTTAACGCGTAAAGCTCCACTTAAAGATGCCGTTGGGTAGTAACTATCTCTAGTTCTGTATGCAACTTCTGTAAAAGAAGGCGAAAAGTTATCTGTTTTATTATTACTTACATTAACACTAATGCTTGATCTAAACTTTAAACCATCTAGAATCTTGTACTCAGCAAAAATGTTAGCCAATAAATTATTGCTTATTGCCTCATTAGTAATTTTAGAATCACCTAAAACAGGGTTTCTTAAAAAAACATCAGAACTAAAACCAGTCCCTACAGGCAATGCATATCCAGAAGGGTTACCATTTGCATCATAAAGTCCTAAATCTGGTCTAAATAACACCCCGTCAGTAAGAGAAGTTATTCCGTTACTATTATTAATTACATAATTATAATTAATAGACATACCGGCACTTAGCTTATCTGTAACTCTAGAACTTATGTTAGAGTTTAATGAATACCTTTTTAACTTATGCCCCTTAATAACACCTTCTTGGTTAGACGATCTTACAGATAAAGAATAACTTGTTGTATTAGATCCTCCATTAACACCTAAATTATGCTCTGTCCAAATGGCATCTTTATTTCTTAAAAGATCTTGCCAGTCTGTATTCGCATTTCCAAAGTAAGCATCAGGGTTTGTAAGTATTGTATTTATTGGCTCTTGTGTAGGATCTGTTGCCAAATTAGCATTTGTAATTACACGAGCTCTAAACTCATCTGCACTCTGTGCTTTTCTAAGCTTTGTAGGATTCTGAATTGTAGTATTTAAAGAATAAGTAAATTTTGCTTCTTGGTTAAGCTTTCCTTTTTTTGTAGTTACCAAAATAACACCATTAGCAGCTCTTGAGCCATAAATTGCAGCAGATGATGCATCTTTTAAAACATCTATCCTTTCTATATCTTCTGGGTTAATAGACAATAGCGGATTTTCTCTTGGGGCTCTTCTTCCTAAACCATCCTCAAATTGAGGGTTCATTATAATAGGAACACCATCTATAACGTATAACGGTTGGTTATCTCCGTTAATTTGACTTAATCCACGTATATTAACATAACCAGCATCTCCAAGTCCACCACCAGAAGTACCAACAAATACTCCAGATATTTTACCCGTAAGTGCTTGGTCTATAGACTGTGTTTTTATCTGCACAATATCTTTACTCTCTACAGAACCAACTGTACCGGTTAAATCCCTTTTTTTAGTAGTACCATAACCTACTACCATTACCTCGTCTAATTCTGAAGCTCGTTCCTCTAAAACAATTTTTATTGATGTATGATTTAATGATACTTTCTGAGAATAAAAACTATACCCAATACCAGAAGCTCCTATATAATTACCTACCTCTGCTTTTATGGTAAAATTACCATCAAAATCTGTAGCTGTACCTCTAACAAAAAAATCTGCTGAAGAATTAATACTTTTAGGTTCCCTATCTGTAACCATTATTGTTATACCTGGCAAAGGAACTCCGTTTGTATCTGTAACTACACCAGTAATTGTAATTTGCTCCTGAATCTTTTGTTTAGGTGAAGCCTTTCTTATAACAATATTATTTTTATTTACATCTATAACGTAATCATCACTAGTTAAACTATTTGCTAAAAGAGTATTTATTTTAATATCCCCTCTTTTTAAAGATACTTTAGGTGTGTTTTTAAACATATCTACCTGGTAGACAAAGTTATAGTTGGTTTGTTCCATTATAAGGTTAAAAACCTCATCTACGGTCATTTCCCTATCCTCCAAAATACTGACTTTAGCATTTTGAGATAAGACATCATTGGACGTTAGTCCAAATACGGTGGTACAAAAGAAAATAATAAAAACTCTCATAATGTTTAGTAGCAGCTCCTTCTTTAAAAAAGAGCAGCCGTTCATAAGTTTAATTTTCATAAATTAGCGTGTTTTTGGTTGATTAAAATTTTAATTGATCATTAATTGTAATAAGGGAGGACGTTAGATGCTACTTTGGTCGGTGTATACTATGTCCTCTTTATTAGTTTATTAGCACTGTTTTTTCATGTATTGTAAATTGATTTATAAAGTTTGTATTTTTTATTAGAGTTAAAACTTCTTCTATAGTTTGGTCTTTACCAAAAACACCTTTAAATTCTATATTTTCTAATTCTTTGTTTACAATAACAACATCTACATCATACCAACGAGATAGTGTTTTCATAATATCCTTTAAAGATTCTCTTTTAAAGCTAAACAATCCTTTTTTCCACGAAATTTCTGCTGCTACATCTACTTTATGTACAGAAAAGTCATCATTATTATTTTTACCGGTAATAGATTGGTAACCTGGCATCAGGTAAGATTTAAAACCTTCTTTTTGTAGCGCAACTTTACCCTCTACTAAAGTTGTATATAGGTTTTCATCGTCTTCATATGCTTTTACATTAAATTCTGTTCCTAAAACTTCTATATTCTGGTATTTAGAAAGCACCTTAAAAGTTGCTCCTTTATGTGCTGTACTCGGAGACACATCAAAATAAGCTTCACCATAAACCAATTCTACGCTTCTAGCTTCGCCCTCAATAAAACTCTGTGGATATTTTAATTTTGAGTCAGAATTTAGCCAAACTTTAGTACCGTCTGCTAATTGTATAAAAAACTGTCCGCCTCGTGGCACCGTTAAATAATTAAATACTATTTCTGTAACGTTCTCATCGGTATAAACTAATTCCTCACCGTTACTATTAAGGTTTTCTTTTTTATAGTTTTCACCTTTTTCCAAAGCAATAGAAGTTCCATTTGCTAAAGTTAAAATAGCCTTATCAGTTCCTGGTAAAATAGGGTCTTGAATTACAACCTCTGTTGGTGTTATGTCAACATCCGTTTTATTAATTGAGTTTTTATAAAATAACCCTGCTATAAAAATAATTGAAGCTGCTACAGCATATTTTATAAATGGCTTCAGTGTATTCGTTTTTTTCTTTTTAGAATTTGCAGCGAACTCTGCTACATTATCTAATTTAGCAACTATAGCTTCCCAAGCTGTATCTGTATTTACATTTTCTAAAAATGTAGCTCCTTTAGCTTTTTTGTATATAGCAACGTAAGAATTAAAAATTGCTTTATGCTCTTGATCTGCATTTACCCAATCTTCAAGTTCTTTTAACTCTTTTAGACTAATTTCTTTAGACGTATAGTCTGCAATTAGTCGTAAAATATGCTCATTAGTTTTATCCATTAAATACCTATTATATTATAGAGATAGATAAAAACTACATATGGGTGACAAAAAAATTAATTATTTTTTAATACAAAAGCAACAGTATAATAACATCTAAAGATTTTCTTAGCTTTTTAAGTGCTCTAGAATAATGCGTTTTTACTGTATTTACAGTAATACCAAGCTGCTCGGCAACTTCTTTATACTTTAAATTATCTAATACAATAGCTTTAAAAACTTCTTTGCTTTTTTCTGGTAAGGAATCTATTTCTTGCAGTAATTTCCGTCTTTCCTTTTCAATTGTTAAAGTATCATATTCTTTTTCTTCCGTAATAAAACTTTCTACTATTACATCTAGTTTTTCAAAACTAAAACGATCTTTCTTTTTTAAAGCCTGCAGTGTATTATTCTTAACAGCCTTAAAAAGATAACTACTAACAGAGCCTTCTATTTTTAAATATGTCTTTTTGTTCCAAAAGCTAACAAAAAGTTCTTGCACAACATCTTCAGAAAAATCATATGAATCTGAAAACTTTAGAGAATAAACGCATAAAGGCATATAAAACATATCAAATAAATCTTTGAATGCTTTAGGGTCTTCTTTCTTTAAGCGTTGTATTATTTCTTGTTCTCTAAGGTTCATTAATTTTTTGGGATTACCTCAGTTATACTTTATAACAACTACTATTATTATGATATAAAATAAGAGGTATATTTCTAATAATAAAGCTATATAAAAAACCAAATATAGAGGAATGCTAAATAAAAAGGACCAAATCCCTAAATTTTTAATGTAATTAATATGTTATATTTTTTCATATATTTTAAACGTATGAAAGCCCCTACTTCTAGTAAAAAAAAGTACTAAGTAATAATATCATAAAAATTTAATAACTGTTAACTCTATAAAAAACAAGTGTTAATATTTAATTCTTAGAATAATATCTATTACATAAATAAAATAGCAACAAACTCTATTACGCATACAAAAGACTAGTATTCACAACATTAATACACTGTTCGGTATTTTTCCGCCTAATTTAGCTTTTAGATATTGAATAACTTTTTTAACCAACCATTAGCTTATTCATAAAATATATTTTTTTATGATAAAATTGAATCAAAAATTCACTCTCATAAATAGGGTAAAACTTATAAAATATTTTACTCTTTTAGCTTTCTTATTTTTTACACAGTTATTTTTTGCTCAGACTTCTGGAGTATGGACAGATGCTGGTAGTGGAAAATGGGTATCTACAAGTTCTGACGGTTTAGTTAGAATTGAGATAACCGTTACTGGCTACGTCGATATTCTTGGCGGTGATACTATGCTTTGTTCTCCTGATGCTTTTAGTGACCCTACAATAACCGGGACTCCTTCTTTAGAAGTAGCAATTACTGGTGATGAAAATGCTGGCTTAATTACTTTTGAGTTTTACGATACAAGAACAAATGCATTAGCAGACATACAAAACCCTATTTTACACGTGGATAAAGTTGGTGAAACAAAGCCAGGTCTATTGGGTCCTAACTCCAAAGGTTATTTTGATTTAGTAGGCGGCAACCAATGGAATAAATTAAGCTCAAATGATAATTTTGAAGCTTCAAATACACATTTTTCAGGAACTAGTAACCCAACTTTGATAACTTTATTTGATGTTGAAGAATGTGATAATAAGGCTGGAGGGAGCTTACAACTTAATACTTTCGTTCATGCTTTTAGTTTAGAAACAAAGTTGCAACGATTTTCTTTTTTTCCTCTTAATAATGCTCCAACACAAGATAAAGTAGAATTCGCTTTTTCTAACCTAGTAATAAACCCGTGTACCTCTGGTGCTACTGTTGGCACACCTACAGATAACGACACAGATGGTGATGGTATAAATAATAGTTGCGATTTAGATGATGATAACGATGGTATTTTAGACACAGAAGAAGGTATTTGTACTCCTCTACAGTCTGCTGCTTGGACAATTGCTGGCACTACTGCTTCTTTTGACTATGGTAACGGAGTTATTGCTAAGGTTACCACAACAAACTCTACCAACTTTGTAAGCGGTAATTTTACAAGTCCAGCTTCAAATTTCTGGACAAAAAATTTAGCAGGAAATACATCTCTAGAAGCTAGTTATGACGAAGGTAGCATTGTTACCGTTACTTTTGTTGATGCCTCTAATAACCCTGTTTTTGTAGATAAACCTACGCTTCATTTTGATAGAATTGGCGGTAACGATGGCAGCGATCAAACCTCAGCAGAAATAACCCTTTTAAATAGTTTAACCTGGTCAAAACTTGCCGGTACATTCGATTTTGTTTCTACAGGAACCACTGTAAGAGATGGCGGAACAAGTTTACCATCAGATGGTTATGGCCCCGAAAGTTCTTTAAAAGATAGTGATGGTTCTGCCGCTGGAACATTACAAATTAACCAAAGGGTATCTACTTTTACTTTACAATTAGCTCAGACTTCTGCAACAGGAGTAGAAGATGAAATAGAACTTATCCTTTTTGCTTGTAAGGACAGAGATTCTGATACAGATGGCGTTCCAGACTTATTAGATTTAGATTCTGATAACGATGGCATTTTTGATGTTATTGAAGCCGGACATAAACAACCGCATACAAATGGAATACTTGGCACGACTGTTAGTGACGATGGTATTTTTGATGCCTTGCAAACAACTAGTGGTGTTAATAGTGGCACTGTAGATTATACTTTAGCTGACTCAGAAACCACACCAAACGGAACACCCGATTATTTAGAATTAGATGCAGATGGCGATGGTTGTAATGACGTTTTAGAAGCAGGATTTACAGATCAGAATAACGACGGATTACTGGGTAATTTACCAACGATTATTGCAGCAAATGGTACTGTTATTACTAGTATGGTTGTAGATGGTTATACCACGCCTAAAAATGAAGATAGTGGTTCTGGAAATACAGTGTTAGATTTTCAACAAGTCGGAGAAGCACCTACAATTGTAAATACTACAGACCAACCACAAGATATTTTAACCAATGGTACAAACCCAGAAACTTTTGTGGTTACAGCAACCGGACAGGCTTTAACTTACCAATGGCAAGTAGATATTTTAGATGGTAATGGTTTTCTAGATATAGACAATACCAATACGTCTGACATTTACACTGGAAGTACAACTAACACACTTACACTAACTGGAATTACAGCTAGTTATGATGGGTTTTTATATCAGGTTATTATTAATGATGAAACTTTTTCTTGTGACAATCTTACTTCTGATGATGCTACAATTACTTTTGATGATACTCCGCCTGGAGACCCTACAGTTGTAATTACAGAAGACACAAACAACAATGGTTACTTAACTTCAACTGAATTAATAGGAGATATAGATGTTACTATCACTTTACCAACTGATGCTGTTGCCGGTGATATTTTAACTATAAACGGAACAGACCAAACCTTAACTGCTGCAAATATTACCGCAGGTGAGGTTACAACTACTTTTACTAGTCCTGGTGAAGGAAATACACTAACTGTTACTGCAACTGTAAAAGACACTTTAGGAAACACAAGTAACCCTAGTACAGACGAGGTAATTGTAGATACCAATGCAGCTGGTCCGCCTACTGTTTTAATTACAGAAGACACAAACAACGATGCTATTATAAATAGTACCGAATTAGTTGGCGATATTAATGTAACTATTGGCTTACCTACAAACGCCGTTATTGGTGATGTTTTAACCATAAATGGGACAGGCCGAAATTTGACCGCTGCTGAAATTACGCCTGGTGAAGTTTTAGTCACTTTCCCTAGTCCTGGTGAAGGAAACACACTAACTGTTACTGCATTTGTTACAGATATTGCTGGTAATACAAGTACAACAGCAAGTGATGCTGCAACTATAGAAACTATTGCTCCTTCTACTCCAACTGTTACTATAACTGAGGATGCAAACAATGATGCAATTATAAATAGCACAGAATTATCTGGTGATATTAATGTAACAATTGATTTGCCTGGTGATGCCGTTGCTGGTGACATTTTAACCATAAACGGAACAGATCAAACTTTGACCACAGCAGAAATTACAGCTGGTGAAGTACTAGTAACTTTTCCAGATCCAGGAGAAGATAATACAATTACTGTTACTGCAACAATTACAGACATATCTGGAAATATAAGCGCTGAAGGAAGCGATTCTGCTACGGTTAACACAACAGCAACCTCAGCTCCTACAGTATTAATTACTGAAGACGCAAACAATGATGCTATTATAAATAATACAGAACTAGTAGGAGATATTAATGCAACGATTACATTACCTTCTGAAGCTGTTGCTGGTGATATATTAACCATAAACGGAACAGATCAAACTTTGACTACTGCAGATATTACAGCAACAGAAGTAACAACTACATTCCCTAGTCCAGGCGAAGGAAATACACTAACAGTTACTGCTACTGTAACTGATGCTGCTGGTAATACAAGTGCTAATGGTACAGATGCTGCCTTAATTGATACTACTACTCCTACTGCACCAACAGTTACAATTACTGAAGATACAAACAACGACGCTATTATAAATAGTACTGAATTAACGGGAGATATTAATGTAACAATTGATTTACCTGGTGATGCCGCTGCTGGTGATATTTTAACCATAAACGGAACAAATCAAACGTTAAATGTTGCTGAAATTACAGCTGGTGAAGTGCTAACAACTTTCCCAAATCCAGGTGAAGGAAATACAATTACGATTACTACATCAATTACAAATACATCAGGAAATACAAGTCTTGAAGACAGTGATGCTGCTCTAATTGATACCACAGCAACCTCTGAGCCAACAGTTACAATTACTGAAGATGCAAACAATGATGCTATTATAAATAATACAGAACTAGTAGGTGCTATTGATGTAACTATTATATTACCTGCTGAAGCCCTTGCTGGTGACATATTAACCATAAACGGAACAGATCAAACTTTAAGTGCTGCAGATATTACAGCGGGTACGGTAACAACAAGTTTTACAAGTCCTGGTGAAGGAAATACACTAACAGTTACTACTACTGTAACTGATGCTGCTGGTAATACAAGTACTAATGGTACAGATGCTGCCTTAATTGATACTACTGCTCCTACTGCACTAATAGTTACAATTACTGAAGATACAAACAACGACGCTATTATAAATAGTACCGAATTAACGGGAGATATTAATGTAACAATTGATTTACCTGGTGATGCCGCTGCTGGTCACATTTTAGCCATAAACGGAACAGATCAAACTTTGACTCCTGCCCAAATTGCAGCTGGTGAAGTGCTAGTAACTTTCCCAAGTCCTGGTGAAGGAAATACAATTACGATTACTGCATCAATTACAAATGCATCAGGAAATACAAGTCTTGAAGACAGTGATGCTGCTCTAATTGATACCACAGCAACCTCTGCGCCAACAGTTACAATTACTGAAGATGCAAACAATGATGCTATTATAAATAATACTGAATTGGTAGGTGCTATTGATGTAACTATTACGTTACCTACTGAAGCCGTTGCTGGTGACGTATTAACTATAAACGGAACCGATCAAACTTTAACTGCTGCGGACATTACCGCTGGTGAAGTAACAACTACATTCCCTAATCCTGGAGAAGGAAATACACTAACAGTTACTGCTACTGTAACTGATGCTGCTAGTAACACAAGTATTAATGGTACAGATGCTGCCTTAATTGATACTACGGCACCAACTTCAACAATAACAATTAATGATGTTACTGCAGATAATATTGTGAACTCAACAGAGGCGGCTGGTAACATTACAATTACTGGTACTGTTGGCGGCGAGTTTACTACTGGCGATACAGTTACGCTTTTAATAAACGGTGTTTCTATTACTGGTAACGTAGATGCTACGGGTAACTTTAGCATTGCTGTAATTGGTAGTGATTTGGCAACTGATACAGATACGACTATAAACGGTAGTGTTAGTACAACTGATGCAGCTGGGAATATAGGAACAGCTACAACAACAAAACCGTATAATGTAGATACTACGCCACCTACTCCTGTTCTAACAGTTAATGATGTTACTGCTGATAATATTGTGAATAGTACGGAAGCAACAGCAACCATAAACATAACTGGTACTGTTACGGGAGAATTTAATCCTGGTGATACAGTTACACTTGTAATAAATGGAGTTTCTACTACTGGTAATGTAGACGCTACGGGTAACTTTAATATTGTTGTAAATGGTAGTGATTTAGCTACTGATACAAATTCTATTATAGACGCTTCAGTTACAACTACAGATGCTTCTGGTAATACAAATACAGTAGCAACAACTAAAGTATACAACGTAGATATTACTGCTCCTACTCCAACTCTAGTTATTGATAATGTTACTGCTGACAATACTGTGAATGCAACAGAAGCAACAGGAAATATTACAATTACGGGTACTGTTACAGGCGAATTTAATACTGGCGATACAGTTACACTCGTAATAAATGGTGTTTCTAGTCCTGGAACTATAGATGCTTCTGGTAACTTTAGTATTGTTGTAACTGGCAGTAATCTAGTTGCTGATGCCAATACAACAATAGATGGTAGTATTAGTACAACAGATACGTCTGGTAATACAAATACCGTAACTGCTATTAAGGCATATAATGTAGATACCACTGCACCTGTTCCTACTTTAACAATTGATGATGTGACATCTGATAATGTTGTTAATGCAACGGAAGCGGTATCAACAATAAATATTACGGGTACTGTTACGGGAGAATATACTACTGGCGATACAGTTACACTTGTAATAAATGGTGTTTCTACTACTGGTAACGTAGATGCTTCTGGTAACTTTAATATTGCTGTAAATGGTAGTGATTTAGCCTCTGACTCCGCCTCTACTATAGATGGAAACTTTACTACAACTGATGCGGCAGGTAATACAAATACTGTAGTTACAATTAAGGCTTACAATATAGATACTACTGCTCCTATTCCAACACTAACAATTAATGATGTCACAGCAGATAATACTGTGAATACAACGGAAGCTGCAGCAACTATAATTATTACGGGCACTGTAGCGGGCGAATTTAATACAGGCGATATAGTAACACTTGTTGTTAACGGTAATTCGTTTTCTACTACAGTAAATGCTTCTGGTAATTTTAGTATTTCTGTTCCAGGTAGTGATCTTGCTGCTGATTCTGATACAACAGTAGATGGTAGCGTTAGTTCTACTGATATCGCTGGTAATATTAGTACGGCTACTGCTACTAAAATTTATACTGTAGATACAACTGCACCTACTCCAATACTTACTATAAATGATATAACACTAGATAATATTATAAATAGCACAGAAGCTACAGCCACCATAAATATAACTGGTACTGTTAGTGGTGAATTTAACACAGGCGACACTGTAACACTTGTTATTAATGGCAATGCATTTTCTAATACAGTTGATGCTTCTGGTAATTACACTATTAATGTTCCTGGTAGTGCTCTTGTTGCTGATTCTGATACAATTATAGACGGTAGTGTTAGTTCTACTGATAACGTTGGTAATATTGGTACAGCTACAGCTACTAAAAATTATACTGTAGATACCACTGCTCCTGCTCCAATACTAACAATTAGTAATGTAACAATAGACAATATTGTAAATAGCATAGAAGCTACAGCAACCATAAATATAACGGGAAATGTTACAGGCCAATTTAATACAGGTGATACAGTAAACCTTACGGTGAATGGTACTTTATACACAGACACTGTAGACGCTTCTGGCAATTACTCAATTTCTATTCCTGGTAGCGAACTAGTTATAGATACAGATTTAACTATAGATGGTAGTGTTAGTTCAACCGATACCGCCGGCAATATTGGTACAGTTACTGCCGCTAAAATTTATACTGTAGATACTACTTTACCAATACCTACATTAATTATAGACGACATTACAACCGACAATACCATAAATGCTATTGAAGCCTCCGGAACTATTACAATTACGGGTACTGTTGCTGGCGAATTTAATACCGGAGATACTGTTTCTCTTTTAATTAACGGAGTTACTACTACTGGAACTGTAAACAATACCGGTATTTTTAGCATTGTAGTTTCTGGAAATAATCTTGCCTTAGATACAGATACAACTGTAGATGCAAGTCTTACAACTACAGACGTTGCTGGCAATACAAATACAGTTTTAACTACCAAGGTATATAACGTACAAACGGCTACCATTGCAACCCCCGTAATTACAGCTATTAGTACAGATACAAATGTTCCTGATGACGGAATTACATCTGATAATTCCTTAACAATTTTTGGAACATCTGAACCTAGCAGAACAATTGATGTATATATTGATGGTGCCTTAGTTGGAACTACAACGGCAAACGCATCTGGTAACTGGTCTCTAGATTATACTGCTACTATTTTAGTAGACGGTACTTACGATATTACTGCCATTGCTAGTGATACTTTTGGCAATATTAGTTTTGGTTCTTTGGTTTTTAAAGCTGAAATAGATACACTGTCGCCTATAGTAAATGATGCTATTACAGACAATCTTACGCCAACAATAACAGGTGAAGGTTCTCCTAATGAAACATTAATTGTTCGTATAGATTCTGATGGCGATGGTACACCAGAAGTTACATACACTGTTAAAACAGATGCATCTGGCAATTATAGCTTAGATACAACTACGGCTACACCAGATAGTGGCTCTTTACCTGTGTTGACTTTTCCTAGTACATTAGATGTTACTGCTACAGACATAGCTGGTAATACAAGTACTGCTATTATTTCTATTACAAATGATTTTGATAATGATGGATTAACTAATGACGATGAAGCTGCACTTGGTACAGATCCTAACGATGCCGATACAGATGATGATGGCGTTACAGACGGACAAGAAGTCATTGATAATACAAATCCTTTAGACGATTGTGATTCTCTAAACGGTACGCCTTTAAGTACATCTGACTGTGATGACGACGGATTAACTAATGCTGAAGAAAATGCTATTGGTACAGATCCAGAAGATCCAGACACAGATAAAGACGGAATTTTAGATGGTAAAGAAGTTATAGACAACACAGACCCATTAGACGCTTGTGATTCTATTGGTGGTACGCCGCCATTGGGTGTTGCCTGCGATATTAAAATTCAGAATGAAAACATTACACCTGGTACAGCAGACGGCACATTTGTAATTGTAAACATTGAAGCCTTCCCAGAAAATACTGTAGAAATTTTTAACCGATGGGGTGTAAAAGTTTACAGTGCTAAATCTTATGATAATGCATCTAGAGCATTTACAGGAGTTTCTAATGGTAGAGCCGTTGTTAAGTCTAGTAGTACATTACCAGCTGGTGTGTATTACTACATCATTAACTATGTAAAAAAGGGAGAACCAAAAACTAAAAACGGCTACTTATACCTTAATTAATTGTATAAAATGATATCAATTTTAAAACATAAAAAACACGTATTTAGCCTTATTGGGCTGCTGTTATTTGCTCTTGGAGTAAACGCTCAGCAAGATGCGCAGTATACGCAATATATGTACAATACAATTTCTATAAATCCGGCTTATGCTGGTTCTAGAGGTGCGTTAAGTATTGCTGCATTACACCGCTCACAATGGGTAGGGTTAGATGGTGCACCAGTTACTCAGACTTTTAATATTCACGCTCCGGTTTCAGCTAAATCTGGTTTGGGCTTGACTGTTATTAATGATGAAATTGGTAACGGCACCAATCAAGACACCTACATAGATGCCTTATACTCCTACACTATTAAAGCATCAGAAAAAGGTAAAATCTCATTTGGATTAAAAGCAGGTGGGCATTTTTTAAATATAGATCATAATAAATTACGTGCTAACAACCCTACAGTTGCCGCACCAGATAATGGTGTAGACAAACAATTTTCTCCTAATTTTGGCGCTGGTATTTATTACCACGAAGATCAGTTTTATGCAGGTATTTCTATTCCTAATTTTTTACAGACTAAACATTTTGATGAATCTTCTACAAGTACATCTTACATTTCTGAAGAACAAGTAAACTGGTACTTAATTACAGGGTATGTTTTTAATTTAAATAGCGATTTAAAAATGAAACCTGCCACATTACTTAAAACAACTTATGGCGCGCCATTACAAGTAGATATATCTACTACATTTTTATACAAAGACAAGTTTTCTATGGGTGTCGCTTACAGATGGGATGCTGCTTTAAGTGCCCTTATTGGCATACAAGCTACAGAAAGATTAATGCTTGGTTTGGCGTACGACAAAGAAACTACTGCTTTAGGAGGAACCAATTTTAATGATGGTTCTTTTGAGGTTTTCCTTAGATATGATTTTAAATCTAAGACTAGAAATGCACTAACACCAAGATTCTTTTAATATGAAAATAGATAAAATTATAATTGGTATGTTTTTGTTTGTAATTGCACATTTTTCTGCTGTTGCACAAACAAAACAGTTAGCAGAAGCAGACAGACTTTTTAACACTAAGGCCTATGCCCTTGCAATTAAAGAATACAATAAATTAATTAGCAAAGGAGAAACCTCTTTAGATATTTATAAAAAATTAGGTGATGCCTACTACTTAAATGCCAATTATAAAGACGCTGCCACTTGTTATGCAAAATTAATGAGTCCTACTATTAAAAATTCTGATTCCGAATACTTATTTAAGTACGCACAAACGCTGAGGTCTAACGGTAATTATGAAGAAGCAGAAAAAATAATGCTTCAATTTAATAAAATAAAAAACCAAGATTTAAGAGCTTCTAAGTTTACTGAAAAATCGAATTACTTAGAAAGCATTAAAAATATCAAACAAAAATATATTTTAACTAATTTAGAGTCTAACTCAGCAGAGTCGGACTTTGCACCATCATTCTATAAAGACACACTGGTTTTTTCTAGTGCAAGAGATACTGGTTTTCTTGTAAATAATGTGCACGAGTGGAACAACAGACCTTTTCTAAATTTACATACTGCCGTTAAAAAAGACAGTTCTAGTTTTATCTATGAAGGTAAATTTGCAAAAGAATTAAATACTAAAACTCACGAGTCTTCTACCGCTTTTACTAAAGACGGCAAAACGGTTTACTTTACCAGAAACAACTCTGAAAAGGGTAAGTTTTCTCCAGATAAAAACGGTTTAAGTCGACTTAAAATTTACAGAGCTACGCTAGAAAATGGAAAGTGGACAAACGTAACCGAATTGCCTTTTAATAATGATGAATATTCTGTTGCTAACCCTAGTTTAAACTATGCAGAAGATAAACTTTATTTTGCTTCTGATATGCCTGGTACACTAGGTGCATCAGACATTTTTGTAGTAGCTATTAATACAGATGGTAGTTTTGGAACCCCTGAAAATTTAGGAGCTGAAATTAATACAGAAGGTAGAGAAACTTTTCCTTTTATATCTGAATTCGAGACATTGTACTTTGCTTCGGACGGGCACCCAGGATTGGGTGGTTTAGATATTTTTTATATCGATCTAACAAAAAAAGATGGTGTACATAATATGGGAAAAGGTATTAATAGTAGGCAAGACGATTTTTCTATAGTAATAGATGAAACAAAAAATGAAGGTTTTTTAGCATCTAACAGACCTAATGGTAAAGGAAGCGATGACATTTACAGTTTTATTGGCGATCCAAATTTAATGCTAAAAACAAGTACCATAAAAGGTACCGTAATAGACAAAGAATCTAACAATGTTATACCAAATGCAGCTATAACAGTTTATAATTATACCACAAATGCTGTAGTTGGCACAGCAACTAATAAAAATGGATATTTTACATCAAAAATAGAACTTCCCGAAAAAAAATATAAAATAACCGCAAAAGTTCCTGGATATGCGAATACTGTTATTTATGTAACCACACCTGGAATTAAGGACCCAATTGAAGATTTAGTATTAGAAATGGAAAAATCTAAAGCAGATACCTCCGTCGGATCAGATTTAACAAATTACTTAAAATTAGAGTCAATTTATTTTGATACAAACAGCTCCTATTTACGAGTAGCATCCTACCCAGATTTAGACAAGGTTGCTAACTTTATGAAAGAAAACCCAACTGTTGCCATTGAAGTTGGTGCGCATACAGATAGTACAGAAAGTGACACCTATAATTTATGGCTATCTAAAAGAAGAGCAAAATCTACCGTAAATTATTTAATTTCTAAAGGTGTAGATTCTAGTAAAATTACGGGAGTTGGTTTTGGAGAATCTCAGCTACTTAACAAATGTAGTAATGGTGTTACGTGCTCTAGTACAGAACACGCAATAAACAGAAGATCAGAATTTATTATTATAAATAAGTAAAACACTAAAAACTGTTTTACTAAAAAAAAGGTCAAAAACAGAAGTTTTTGACCTTTTTTACGTTATAATTCGTAGTTTTATTGCATATCCTTGTTATACTTGGCTTTTTTACTACCCTCGTACATTACATATTTTACCAATCTAGATTCTAAGTGACTATTAAACACTTTAATTTTTCTAGAAGGTCTTAAACCAACGTATTTTAATGCTTCTAAATTAGAGGTTATAAACCAAGAATCTGTTCCTGGGTAATTCTTCTTTAATGTATCCCCTATACTAGCATAAAACTCTTCCATTTCTATATTAAGTCGTTCTCCATATGGCGGATTAAAAACCATATGCAACTGACCTTCAGTTTCCTTTTCTGTTTCAAAGAAGTTTTTACGCTCTACAGAGATATAGTCTGTTAGGTTAGCATTTTCAACATTGTCTATTGCTTTTTTAACAGCAGACGGAGCTTTATCAAACCCTTTAATTTCAAATTTAAAATCTCTAGTTTTACTTAAACTGCTATCTACGATTTTTTCAAATAAATCTTCATCAAAATCAGACCACTTTTCAAAGGCAAATTCTTTTCTATTTATGTTAGCCGGTATATTACAAGCAATCATTGCTGCTTCCGTTAAAAAAGTACCACTACCACACATAGGATCTATAAAGTTACATTGACCATCCCATCCGCTTAATAACAAACAACCAGCTGCTAAAACTTCGTTAATAGGCGCTATGTTTGTTGCTGTTCTATAACCTCGTTGGTGTAAAGATCTACCAGAAGTATCTATGGCAACATTACAAGTTTCATTTTGTATATGTATGTTAAAACGCATGTCTGGGAATTTAACATCGACACTAGGTCTTTCTCCTTCTGTATCTCTAAATTTATCTACAATAGCATCTTTTACCTTTTGTGATACATATAAAGAGTGCGTAAACATATCAGACTTTATGGTCGTATCTATAGCAAAAGTAGTATCCGTAGTTAAATACTCTCCCCAATCTATTGCATAAATTTTTCTATACAAATCTTGTTCGTTATAAACCTGAAAAGACTTTACTGGTTTTATAATTTTTATTGCTGTACGTAAACACAGGTTAGCTTTGTACATAAACCCCTTATCGCCTTCAAAAAAGACACAACGTACCCCTTCTTTTACATTTACTGCGCCTAAGTTGCGCAATTCTTTTGCTAAAATCTCTTCAAAACCAAATAAGGTTTTGGCTATCATTTTATAATTATCCATAGGTATATTAAAGAATACGCAAAAATACATTAATTTTGCCCCTTATTACATTTTGTCGACAAAATTGTGTAACATCCATATTTAATATGATCTACATTTTACCCATTCTTGGTGTATTACTTAGTTTTATTTTTGTTTATATAACTAAGCCTAAAAATAAAGAAATATTTAAATTGCTACTCGCTTTTAGCGGTGCTTTTTTATTAGCTATTACCGTTTTTGAACTTTTCCCGGAAGTCTATGAACACGGAGATTCTAAAGAAATTGGAGTCTTTATTATGTTGGGGATTCTTTTACAAATATTTTTAGAGTTTTTCTCTAAAGGCGCAGAGCACGGCCATGTACATTTAAACACCGAGAGTGTTAATTTACCTTGGATGCTTTTTTTAAGCTTATCTATACATTCTTTACTAGAAGGTATGCCGTTAGGGCATCACCACAACCATAATTTTATTTATGGTATTCTGGTACATAAAATTCCAATTGCAATTATCTTAAGTATCTTTTTACTTAACTCTAAAATAAAGTTAGCACAAGCAATATTATTTATTAGTTTATTTGCAATAATGACTCCATTAGGAAGTTTATTAGCTAATAGCCTGACTTTTTTACAAACGTACCATATACAAATAACAGCTTTAGTTATTGGTGTTTTATTACACATATCTACTGTTATTTTGTTTGAGAGTTCTGAAGGTCACAAATTTAACCTTAGAAAACTAGTTGTTATTATACTAGGCATAACCATAGCTTATTTTATCTAATATGTTTAGTAGAGAAGAGTCTAAAAGGCTAAGAGAAGAGTTCTGGATTTCTTTTGGAAAGTCTTTTCCTAGAAAATGGATTTTGTACAATACCAAAATCAAGAATTTATCTTTTAAGTTTTATTTTGATAAAAATACCGCAATGGTATCTTTAGATTTAGAACATACAGATTTAGAAAAACAAATAGATACTTGGGAGAAATTAATTTCTTTAAAAACAGTAGTTACATCTAGCTTTTTACCCAATGCAATTTTTGAAGATTCTTATGTTTTAGAAAACAAAAAAGAGATTTCTAGAATTTATGTGATAAAAGAAAACGTAAGCATACACAACAAAAATACGTGGCAAGAAACTATGGTTTTTTTTAAAGAAAATATGCTACAGTTTGAAGCTTTCTTTGAAGATTATAGTGATGTAATTAGATACTAATCTCTATTTTTATTTAGATAAACGTTATATTAAACGTAGAATAAAAAAGAAATGAGCAATACTACCGCCCAGCACAAATAAATGCCATATAAAATGATTGTAAGGTATTTTTTTAACAGCATAAAAAATTATACCTACAGTATAGAACATACCGCCTATCATTAACAGGTTTAATGAAGTAGCACTAATACTTGCTACCAAATTAGCATAGTCTAGTATAATTAGCCAACCCATTGCTAAATACAGTAATAACGAAACAGCCTCATATTTACCTGTAAAAAAAAGCTTTAAAATAATACCTACCAAGGCAATACCCCAAACAACCCAAAAGATAAGCCAACCATTACCATTCTCTAGCGTAATTAGTGCAACTGGCGTATATGTACCTGCTATTAAAACATAAATACTACTGTGATCTAAAATTCTATACTTCTCTTTTAAAACAAGATCTGTAGCTGCGTGGTATAAGGTAGATGCTGTGTAAAGCAAAATAATAGAAATACCATAAACTATAAGACTAAATACTGCAAATGTTGTTTTATTAGTATTAAAAAACAATAGTAAAAACAGCCCTATTATTCCTAAAATAACACCAATAGCATGCGATGCTGTATTTAACTTTTCTTCTTTCATAATTTCTTTAAAGTGAATTGCAAAATTACCATATTGTTTAATGTTATAAAATGAAAAAGGCGCTAAAAGCGCCTTTTTTTTTATTTTATTGTTTATCTATACAATGTAAAGTGACCAACATAACGTTGTTTCTCTTTATCATTTGCATTAATTACATACCAGTAATCTCCTGTTGGTACCTCTTTACCTTCATAAGTACCATCCCAAGCAGTAACATCATCTAACCTAGCTACTACCCTACCATATCTATCATAAATAATAATTTCTATGTCAGGGAAAAATTCTCGGTTCGTTGGTGCCCATTTATCATTTTCATTATCTCCGTTAGGAGTAAAGAAATTAGGAATTTCAATTCTTCCTGTAAATTTAAATTCTAATACCACCTCTGCTACACAACCTTGTGCATCTTCTACACGTATAGTAACTGCATCATCTTCATTTAAAGTGTATATATTATCATTTCCTTGTGAGTTTCCTTGGAAGAAAAATGTATATCCTCCATAACCACCTTCTGCTAAAGCAGTAATCTCATTTGGACCTGTTTTAATTGCTGATAATGATAATGGGTTATAAGCATCTAATGTAAAATCTACAGAAGTAGAACAACCATTACTATGGTATATATAAACCGTATGCGTAGTATCTGGCGCTAAGTCTCCGAACACATTTTGCGTTGTCGCTAAAGTTAAATCATCTACATCTAAAGAAAACATTAGGTTAGACATTAAGCTCTTATCTGCCATATCTATAGTTACAGTACTAAAAGGGAAAATACCTCTACACCCGTATTCTATAATAGGAGTTGCACTTAAATCTACACCATAATCTATATTAATTATAGCATTGGTATCACATAAATTAGCGTCTCTTATAAATACTACATACGTTTCTCCACCAACCAAATTATCAAAGAACAAACTATCATTTCTTACAAAATCTGCATCATCAGATGAATTTAAACTAGTTTCATAATACGTATCTCCAGTTACTGGATCTACAAAAGGAGTACCACCATTAATAGTTAAAGTTGCTGTACCATCTGCTGCGTTTATACACAATTCTGGTGTTGTATCTACATCTGCAACTATAAGTGTTTCTGGCTCTGTAACTGTAATTTCTCTAAGTATGCTACAACCAACCTCATCTTGTACTAAAATTGAGTATGTACCTGGTGCTAAATCTCTAAATGTTATTGTATTAGGATCTACATCACCCACAAAAAACTCACTTAATGTATCTGATATAGAGAACTTTATCTCCCCTGTACCACCTCTAGCTTCTATGGTAATAGTACCATCAAAATCACCCGTACAACTAACAGGATTGGTCTCTAAACTTATTAGTTCTAAAGGCACTTTAGGTTCTATTTCTATAATAGAAGATATTGCTGTACAACCACCACTTGTTGCGTATACATAATATGTACCAGGACCAAGGTTTCTAAAAACACCCGATGCTTGTTCTGGTCTAACTATATCTGCTGCTGTTGGAGCTGTTGGCACACCTCCTAAGTCATTATTAACTAACGTATATTTATAGTTACCTATACCACCAAAGGCTTCTGATCTAATAATAGCTGTTGCTTCACCTTGACATTTAATTTCTGCATCTACTAAATCTAGTGCAACAACTAATGGTAAAGCTTTATCTAAACCAATTTCGTTAGATTGTTGTTCTGGACAACCATTTCCATTTTGCACATCGTACTGGAATGGTCCCGGATCTGCATCAATATCTGGAATAGTAATTATTACTGATAAAACATCTGGACCACCAAAGCTAACAAAAGCGTCTGCCGTTCCTGCTCTTCTATAAAAATATTCCATTCCTGCAACCGGGTTTGTAACACTAAGTCGCATTCTTCCTAAGTCTCCACAGCCTGGAGGTGTAACCTCTACTAATTCCGCATCTACTGGTTCTGGATCTACAATATATATTTCTGAAGTAGTGTAATCACAACTCCACCCATCAAAAATAGTAATCGTATAATAACCAGATGGTAAATTAGGGAAGCTTGCCGCCTCTTGTAAACCACTTGTGTTTGTTATAGCGCCTCCTGGACCATCTAATCTATTTAATTGAAATAAATACTCTTCTCCATCTCCGTCTAAATCTTCACCACCACTAACATTAAATGCACGTATAACACCATCATTTGCTCCTGGACAAAGTAAAGGTTGCACAATTTCTATATCGGCATTAATTGCAACAGGTAAACTTAATCGAATATCTTCAAAAATAACACAGCCACCAGAATCTCTGGTACTAACTCTATAATTCCCTTCAGATAAATCACTAAAAATATTAGATGAAGCAAAAGGAACCTCTATAGTAAATGTACCTGCTGTTGCTGTTTCTTTTTCCAATTGATATTCATAAGTACCCCAACCACCATCTGCAGTTGCTGTAATTTCTCCTAATCCTGGTATAGCACAAGTAACATTAGATGTTTGATCTGGCACTAAAGTCAAGCCTCTATCTGGAGATCTAACTGGTGCTGTATTACTTGTTGTATCACAAAACGGAGAAGCTAAAGCTTCTACTCTTACAATTAAATTACCTGCAGGTAAACCTGTTATAATTTCTGGTGTTGCTATTGGTGCAGTAGTATCAAAAGAACCAGTAACACCTGTTGTTACTTCTGTCCCTGTAGCATCTACTAAAAACACTTCGTAATTGTAAGCTCCTGAATAATTATTTACTTCTATACTTATTTCGCCATCACTTGCTCCAAAACAAGATACTGGTTTAACCTCGCCTATTACAGCTTCAATAATATTAAAATCTGGAACATTAAATGTTGGTGTTACAAATAAACAAGCACCTTTATCTATGTCTCTTACTGCAAAAATATAATCTCCGGGAACATCAACATCCCAAACTACACGGTCTGTACCGTTAGATAATTTTGCTGGTTGAGAACCTAAAGGCAATACTTCTACCTCATAATTTCCTGGCCCTTGATCTATAATTATTTCTAATTGACCTGCAGAAGCTCCAGAACCTGTAGCATCACAAGTAATACCATTTAATAAATTAAAATTAAACGTTAAGTCTGTTGGCGCTAGTATTGTTATGGTCTCTGTAGTTTCACACCCCTCGCCATCTCTTACAATTACGTCTATAGTTTGATCTCCTCCACTATCTATAATTTCAAAAGTATTAGAAGACTGAAAATTAGTACCGTCATAAAAAGGAGTACCATCATTTAAACTATAGCTGTAAGAGCCGTTACCTGTTGGTGTTCCAGTACCATCTCCATTATCATCTGTATAAATAGTAATAGTTGTTGTACTAAATGAACTTGCAGAAGGATTACATGTGAAATCTGGCGCTACAGGAGTTACTTCTAAAACTGTAGGTTCTTCCACTAAAATATCTAGAGATCTATCAGAACATCCTCTGTCTGACACTACTTCAACTTGGTATGTGCCTGGTGCTAAATTTTCAAAAGTAGCATCTATTATAGATTGTAATGGTGTTGTGCTACCACCTACATAAATATTATAGGTAAAAGGTGCATCTGTTGCTGACGCAGGATCTAACTCTACTGTTATACTACCATCTGATGCTCCGTTACAAGATACATCTTCAACAAAAGTATTAGCTATATCTGGTGTATTAACTGTAATTATTTCTACCGTTGCTATATCTGAACATAATGGAATTGTGTTAGAATTTAAATCTGTTACAGTAATACTATAGCTCCCTGGTGCCAAACCAGTAAAAATTTCTGGGTCTGTATCAGTTGGTTCATGAGTTGTTGTGGTTGAACCATCATTTAACTCATACCTAAAATTACCACTACCACCTGTAGTCTCTACTTTTACAATGCCATCTGCATTATTACAAGACGGTTCTGATGTTGCACTTGCAGAGATTGAGAAGAAATCGAATACCTCTACAGTAGTAGTACTTGTACATCCATTACCATTACGAACTGTTACTGTGTAAGTACCTGCATTTGGCACTACAAAATTTGGACTATCCTGAAAACCATTACCAATATCATATTGAAACGTAGTTTCTGGTCCGCCAGGTGTTGTTAAAGGCGAAGTAACATCTATGGTATAATTTGCTACAGCATTACATTGGTTGGTAACATCTACAGTTGGATCTGCTAAATCTGGATCTGCATCTATTACAACCCCTGTTAATATGGTACTACAACCTTTACTATCTTCTATATATACATCATAAGTTCCTACAGGTAAATCGTATACATTATTTGTTGTAAGTGTAGGCGCAGGATCTCCTGTTGGCACTACACCAAAAGTATATGCTGGCGAACCACCTACTCCACGTAACACTAATTGTCCATTTAGATTTAAACAGTTTGCATTTGTATTACGCTCAACAACTGGTGTTGGATTATCGTTTGTAATTGAAACTAAAGCACTAGCGTTACAATAGTTTGCTGTACCTGTATCTTCTGTTACTATTACTTGGTAATTACCTATTGGTAAATTTGTAAACGAACCTGTGTATGGGAAGGTTACATTTGTTATAGTTGTAGGGCCACTAATTACGGCTCCTGTATCTGTATTTGTTAAACTGATAATAATATCAGAACCATTTGGTAAACCATCTATTACATAATTAACATCTGCATCGTCTGGCGTTGCACAAGATGCTGCCGAAGATGTAGCCGTTACTGTTAAAGGATCTAATGTTGGTAATGGATCTATTTGTTGTATGTATCTACAACCTAATGCATCTACAACTTCAACAAAATATGTAATTCCGTACTCAACTTGTCCTGTAAAATCGTGCGTATCTGCATCTACATTTGGAGATACTAATGTTTCACCAACCAAACCTATTAAATAAGGTGCTGTACCTCCTGCAATGTCTACCATAAAAGTAAAAGCAGTAGAACAATCTGGTCCTGGTGTTGGTATTGGAGTTATTGTTAAGCTATTTTGTCTTAAAATAACTACATCTCTATCTTCACAACTACTTGCATCTGTAGTTTCTACAACATAATCTCCTTCTGCTAAACCAGGGAAATTAGCTGTTGTAGCTGCTGTAGGGCCAACTACTGCTAGAACGTTACCTGCTGTATCTAATAATGTATATGTAAAAGGTGCAGTTCCGTTAGATACCGCTGTAACATTTATTGCTCCGTCTGCTGGTACAATGCCGCAAGTTGGCGGTGTAAAATCTACCGTAGCATCTACAGCAGGTGCCGCAGGACCTACAGTAAAATTAACTGGTATATTACAACCTCTACTATCTCTTACGTAGTACGTATAATTACCCGGAGATAAGTTACTAAACACAGGCTGATTTGTGTACGTACTATTATCTGTACTATATTCATAAGGAGCAACACCAATTGTTGTATCTGGTATTAACTCAACACTACCTGTGCTATCGTCTCCACAAGTAGGGTCTGTAACATTTGCCGTTGCAGCAATAACTTCTGTAGGGTTAAGCGTTATAACGTTGGTCTCTACTGCACAAGTTTCGTTATCTACAATTCTAAATTGATACGTTCCTGGTAGTGCCGTTGTATATACAAAAGAACTACCAGCAATACTTACAGGAGCCGTATAAGCACCTCCATTATAACTTACTTCGTATGTTTGGTATGGTGTATTTCCATTAGCAATATTTACCCTGATCTCTGCGTCTCCATCTGCTGGAACCAAACTACAGGTTAATTCTTTTTGTATTGCAACTGTTGTAGTTGTCTGTGGTCTAATATTTCTAAAAACCATATCTGTACAACCATTACCATCGCGCACTTGAATTACATAACTTCCTGGACCTGGAGCGGGAATATCCTCTGTAGCAGTACCCGCAAACCAAGCACCATAATTTACACGATATTCATAATTACCATCCCCGCCGGAAGCAGTTACATTTATAGATGCAGCATCTGTACTATCAAAACAAAAATCTGATGCACCACTGTTTATTATTAATGATGGCGAGCTTAAAGATGTTAAAGTAAAGTTGAAAGATGTTGTACATCCTTCACTATCTTCTACAGTTAAAACATAATTACCTGCATCACTTAAACCCGTAAAATTAGGATTACTTCTTGGTCCTATATCCGATAATGTTCCTGGGATGTCTAAAGTATAAGTATAACCTCCCCAACCACCAGTTGCGTTAGCTCTTATAGATCCTCTATTATTATTTGCACAACTCATTGGCGTAAGCGTAGGTGCCATAGCCAAAGCTGTTGTAGGTTCGTTTATTGTTAAAGTTGCAGTTTCTACACAGCTGGTATCATCATCTGTTACCGTAATTGTATAAGTACCCGCAGCTAAACCATTTACATTTATAAATTTACCTGTTTGTCCTGTTACCGCAGGATTTGCATCAATTTGGTAAGTGTACGTAGACGTAAAACCATCTACAACATAGCGTCCACGACCATCTGTACCACCTACACAGGTAACATTATCTTGTAATTGTGCTGTTGCTTTAATAGAACTAATATCGTTTATTGCAAAACTTTCTGTATATGAACAACCACCAGCATCTGTAACTCTAAAAGTATAACTACCTATTCCTAATCCTGTAAAAACATTACTTCCTCCGTTTGCAACTGCACTTGGAGCTAGAATTTCATAATTTGTTATTGTACCACCACCTGTAACCGCTAATGTTACAGAAGCTGTTCCTGTAGCGCAATCTATGCTAGATACGGTAAAATCTATATCTGTTGGTTTATTTAAAGCTGTAAAAGTAATATCTGCTAATGTTTCTACACAACCATTAGCATCTCTAATTTGTGGTGTATATGTACTACCTTGAGAAAGTCCAGGGAAAACCGTAGTTCCTAATATAAAACCAGATCCTATACTATATTCGTAAGGTCCTGTTCCTCCACTTGCTGCTGCAAATGTTATTTCTCCTCCATTTTCATTCGCGCAATTTGGATCTGCGGTTACTGTTGCCGAAGATATTATTGAAGATGGTGTACCTATAGTTACTGCAACTGGAGCTGTAGAACAAACAAAAGTATCTTGTTGGTATCTAATAACTACATTATAAGCACCTGGAGCTAAATTAGAAAATACATTTCCGTTTTTAAAGGTTGCTCCGTTATCATTACTATACTCTAACATGTAACCATTACTATTGGTTACATTAATAGTTAATCTACCATTATCCGCTCCACCACAATTTGCATCTTCTGTAGTTACATTAAAAACTGGAGGCGGAATATTCTGTACTTCTACAGCTGCATTTTTAGAACAACCATTGACATCTTCTATTAAAATATTATATGTTCCTGCTGTACTAACAGCAAAAACTACGGAACTAGCAAAAGTACTGCTGTACGTACCACCACCATCTAGGCTATAACGATAAGGAGATGTACCACCTGCAACATCTAAAGTAACATCTACACTTGTTGCACCACAACCAAAACTGTCAGTTGCAAAAGCCGTTGCATCTATTGGAGCTAAACCATTACCTATTATTATTGGGTCACCTGCTATTTCTGTAACTGTAACATTACAATCGTTAGTTTCTACTTGTACGGTATATGTACCAGAACCTAGATTATTAAAAGTATGACTCGTATTTGCACTTGGACCAAAAGTATCTAATGTAACCCCACCTTTTAAAAGTCGATAACTATAAAAACCAGTAGCTCCAGAAACTGTAACTCCTACATTTCCTTTTTCTCCACTACAAATAATATCTGTTTTGGTAACATCTACCGTCATAGATTCTTCTGATATTGTTATTATCTCAGAAGGAAAAATACAAGAAGTAGCCGGTGCATCTTTTAACTGTGCAAAAACTTGGTAATCTCCTGCTACTGTAATATCAAAAGACGGACTATCTTGAAAAGGTCCGGTTGAAGAATTTAAACTATACTCGTACCCAGCAGGCACATTTGTAACTTCTATATTTCCTGAATTACCACAAATAATATTTTTTGATGTAATCTGAGGATCTAATGGGTTTGAAGATACTTTAAAGTGATAATATACACCAGAATTTACACGAACTCTATATTCTCCTGCAACCCCAGCATTACTAGCATCTAAAAAAAATGTGGAAGAATTACCTACAGTTACCCAATTACTACTACAAGTTGTGCTGTAAGTAGGACAATTGTCTGTGCCAACAAAAGTACAACCAGCTCCCAATTTTTGCCAAACATATGAACTTCCCGATGTGCTTAAAGACACCGTTCTATCATCTCCCGTACCGCACAAGAAAAACTTAGCTAAGGTACTGTTATCTATAGAACAAGTTTCTTCTAGATCTGCCCCATTAATAATTGTTGCAAACATAACTGGTGCAGTCAATGTACTTTGCTCTGAAGTTTGTTCTTTGGGAATTGATGAAAAACTTGTTTTTACATCTTTAGGAATTTCTATTTTATCCTCAGTTGTTAACTCCTTAAACGTTTCATCGTTTAACGATATAACATCTGTAATAAAACCGTAAATCTTAGGGTTCGCTATTGCGGTACTGCACACTACTAATCCAAAAATTAATAGTATAGCATATAACGCAAGTCTTTGTTTACTTGGTTGCATAGGTTAAGTCAATTTGTTTTAAAAGGATAAAGCAACTTGGGGAATTGCAATACACCTAAGGTATTTTATAAAATGGGTCTTTCTTAAAATTAAATAATAACTCTTTAGTCTATTAAAACGTCAAAAAATACAAAATAGTGTCCTCTATATGCTTTTAATCTATAAAGTCAATACATACAACTATTACCAGCGTAACAGACAATACGTTACAATTACAAAACGTACGTAAATCACTACAAAAATAACAAATTAAAATAAAAGAATTTTACTTTAGGTAGTATAAATACATCTTACACAGATAAAATAGTGGTAAATAATAAGAAAAAGGACTCCTCTATTGAGTCCTATAAACACAACTAAAATATGGTATTTATAATGATCCTCTAAACTGATAAATCAATAAATGAATACTTGAGTTCTATAAGGTATTTGGTATAAAAATTAGCCTTTGTAAGCATCTACAGCATCTTTAACAGATCCGTGTTTTTTAAGCAATATTTCTGCTTCTTCATAAGGTATATTTAATGCCTCTACTACATAACGTGCACCGCGGTCTACAAGCTTATCATTACTAAGTTGCATATTCACCATTTTATTACCTTTAACTCTACCTATTTTTATCATTAATGCTGTAGAAATCATATTTAGCACTAATTTCTGTGAGGTTCCACTTTTCATACGAGTACTGCCCGTTACAAATTCTGGTCCTACTAAGGCTGCAATTGCAATAGCTACCTCCTTGGTTAGCGGTGAACCAGGATTATTGGTAATACATGCAGTTAATAATCCGTTTTCCTTAGCTTTTTTTACGCCACCTATTACATAAGGCGTAGTTCCTGATGCTGCTATACCCACAACGGTATCGTTCTGGTTAATATCATAAGCTTCTAAATCTTTCCAAGCTTGTTCTTTGTTATCTTCTGCGTTTTCAACCGGTAGCCTAATCGCAGTATCGCCACCTGCTATCATCCCTATTACTTTGGTATGTGGTAATCCAAAAGTTGGTGGTATTTCAGAAGCATCTAAAATACCTAATCTACCACTTGTTCCTGCTCCAATATAAAACAAACGACCTCCTTTATTAAAGCGTTCTGCCAAAGCATCTACAAGTAATGTAATTTCTGGAATACATAAAGCTACAGCATCTGCAATTTTTTTATCCTCATTATTCATACTAGTCAAAATAGTACTCGTATCCATTAATTCTAAATCTGAGTAGTTTGATGAGGTTTCGGTAACTTTAGTGAAGTCTAGCATCTATTATAAGGTGGTATTCGATTAATAATTTTTATCAAATTTAAGTGTTTTTATCTTCTTAGTTTAATTTTTACAGAAGTCCATTTAGTATCACGCTATAAAAAGTCTATTTTAGCATAACAACTTATATTATGACTATGCGCAGTTACTTTAAATTTTTATCAGCCTTAAAACCTATTCATTTTTTCTTTGCTTCTATATTGATATTACTAACGAGTTGCAACAATAAACCAAAAGAAAAAGCAGAAAATACTACAGAAGTAAAACCAACAAGCTTAAACGTTATTAAAACGTACGATGAGGTTACAGAACAACTTACGAATGCTGAAAAAATAGGCCAATTATTTATGCCTGCTGCATACATAAATGATACCGAAGAAGACATACAAAAATTAGAACGACTTATAAAAGAACAACACGTAGGAGCGCTATGCTTTTTTAAAAGCAGAAGTAGTGCTGCAGCAAATTATGATGGTCAAAACAAGAGCGATACACTTAGTTTAGCCAATCTAAAAAGACTAATAAAAAGATACCAAAAAGCAGCTAAATATCCACTAATAATTGCCATAGATGCAGAATGGGGTTTGGCAATGCGTGTAGACAACACTCCACAATACCCTTATGCAATTACCCTGGGAGCTATGCAAAACAAAGATTCTTTAATTTTTGAGGTTGGTAAAAATATAGCTAAAGATTGTAAAGATGCTGGTATTCACTGGAACTTAGCTCCTGTAGTAGATATAAACAACAACCCTAAAAACCCAGTAATTGGTTATAGATCTTTTGGAGAAGATAAAGAATTGGTTACTAAAAATGCTATTGCTTTTGTAAAAGGTATGCAGAGTCAAGGTATTATTAGTTGTCTAAAACATTTTCCTGGACACGGAGATACTGCTACAGACTCGCATATAGGTTTGCCGGTTATAAATAAAACAAAAGAGGCCCTATTAGCGAATGAATTGTACCCTTTTCAGCACCTAATAAATAAGGGTGTAGAAAGCGTAATGATTGGTCATTTGGCAGTACCCGCTTTAACCGAAGAAAAGAACACCCCCACTACCCTTTCTAAAAAAACAATAAAAGGCCTTTTAAGAGGTGAAATGAATTTTAAAAACGTGGTTATTTCTGATGCCTTAAATATGAAAAGTGTTTCTAAATTATATCCTGTTAAAGGGGAATTAGAATGGATTGCTTTTGATGCAGGAAATGATGTACTATGTTTTGCAGAACACACCAAAGAAGGCATAGAGACTATTCTAAAAAATGCAACACCAGAACAAATTGAAGAAAGTTTTAAGCGCGTTTGGAAGCTAAAAGAAAAAGCTTTTAATACCATTATTAAGCCTACTACAAACTACTATACTTCTAGGAGTTTAAATACTCTTTTAGCAAACCAGAGTTTAACGGTTGTTAAAGGAAATAGAAATACAATAGCTAATTTTAAAACTGATGGCTTTGTTGGTGTAGAAATTACCAAAGGTGAAGAAAATGCTTTTTTCAATTCGATAAAAAAGAATCATAAATTCAGCAACTACAGTACTAAAAACACCACTTTTTCTAATATAAAAAATGCTATTAAAACAGAAGAAAACGTTGTCATCGCTTTATACCCACCAAGTATAAAACCTAAAAATAATTTTGGCTTAAGCACTGACGAGTTACAATTGTTAAAAGAGGTTATAAACACCAAAAATGTAGTTTTATATGTATTCGGAAATCCATATGTGTTAACAAATTTAGATATTACAAATGCTAAAAATGTAATTGTAGCGTATCAAGATTTTCAAGTTTTTCAGGAAAATGCAGCAGATCACTTTTTAGATAAAACAGATGCTAAAGGAAAACTTTCAGTTTCAATAAACTAATTTATGCAAACGTACAAAGTAATAGGATTAATGTCTGGCACTTCTTTGGATGGTCTAGATCTAGCATATTGTCATTTTTACCAAGAGAATACAAATTGGAAATTTACTATTGTAACTACCAAAAGTATAGACTACACACCAGATCTTAAAGAGCAACTTAAAAATGCTATTCTCTTACCTGTACCAGAATTTACGGAATTACACAACTGGTATGGGACTTGGCTTGGTAAACAAGTAAAAGAATTTGTAAACGAATATAATTTAGACGTAGATTTTATAGCCAGCCACGGACATACAACACACCATAAGCCAGAAAAAGGATTTACGCTTCAAATTGGTTCTGGACAACATTTAGCTAACAGTAGTGGTATTAAAACTATTTGTGACTTTAGAACTAACGATGTAGCTCTTGGCGGACAAGGTGCTCCGCTTGTACCTATTGGTGATATGTATTTATTTTCTAAATACGATTTCTGTTTAAATCTTGGAGGTATAAGTAATGTCTCTTTTCAACAAAAAGATAAAAGAATTGCTTATGATATTGGTATTGCTAATATGGCACTAAATTATGTAACGCAAAAAATAGATTTAGGCTACGATAAAAACGGAGACCTAGCAAAAAGTGGTGCTATAAACACAACATTATTGTCTAACTTAAGTAACATTGCATACTACCAATTACCATATCCAAAATCTACAGGATACGAGTGGTTTAAAAAAGAAATTGTTCCGATTATAGAAAGTACAGACGATACCATAGAAAACATATTACACAGTATAGTATTACATATTTGTGATACTATCTCTAATGATTTATTGACCGAAGCTCGCAAACCTAGAAATACACTATTAGTAACTGGTGGTGGTGCTTTAAATGGCTTTTTAATGCATACTTTAAAAGAAAAATTAGGCAGTTCGTTTATTTTAGAAACACCTTCTAAAACTGTAATAGAGTTTAAAGAAGCTTTAATTTTTGCTTTTATGGGTACATTAAGGCATTTAGAAAAACCAAATGCTTTAGCAACTGTTACTGGCGCAAAAAAAGATTCTAGCTGTGGTGTTATTTACATTCCACAATAGAAAGCTAATTAAGCTAAAGCTGCTGTTCTGGTTTTTTTAATTGACATAAAAATAAAAAGAGACAAACTACCACATACTGCTAAGCCTAAAAATAATGGCAAAACAGTAGTATCTATATAACTACCTATTAAAGTAGCTATTGGTATAGAAACTACAGTAGCTACAAAACCATTAATAGCTGCTCCTACTCCAGCAATATGTCCAATAGGTTCCATTGCTACAGATCTAGAATTACCCCAAATAAATCCTAAACAGAAAAATTGGGCTGCTAAAAAAACAATTAATACGGGTAAAGATGGGTTTGCATCTCCCCAAAATAAGATAACATATAATAATCCTATACTACAAAATGCACATAGCGATAAAAAGATAAGTTTACGCATACCAAAACGTAATACCAACGTACCATTTAAAAAAGTTGCAGAACCTATAGAGATGGCTAAACCTGCGAAAATGTATGGAAATTCTTCAACTAAATTAAATTGATCTTCAAAAATATGTTGTGCAGAACTTAAATACACTAAAAAGGCTCCTGTTATTAGCCCAGATATTAATGTAAAAGCAACAGTTTCTTTATGCTTCACAAATTCTTTTAATCCATCTACAAAAACACTTCTTGTAAAAGGTATTTTAAATTCAGGCTTAAGCGTTTCTTCTTGTCGTTTCCAGAACCAAATTGAAACTATTAGAGCAAAAAGTAATTGCACATAAAAAATAGCTTGCCAATTATAATTATCTAAAACAGCTTTACCAACTGCAGGTGCTATTACCGGTATTAAAATAAAAAATGCCGTTACAAAAGACATTATTTTAGCCATATAATCACCTTTATATAAATCTCTAATTATAGAAATTGTAATAGTTCTTGGTGCAGACAAACCTACTCCTTGAAAAATGCGACCAACAATCATTACTTCTAAAGAGGTTGCATTTACACAAATAACACTAGCTAGCGCAAAAATGGTAAAACCTGCATATACAATTGGTTTTCTTCCATAGCTATCAGACAAAGGGCCAAAAAATAATTGACCTACTCCCAATCCTAAAAAAATCATAGTAATTAACAACTGGTTTCTAGTTGGATCTACACTATTAATTGCTTCGCCAATATGAGAAATTGCAGGTAAGAGCGCATCTATTGTCAAAGCTACAATAGACATTAAAGATGCCATTAGGGCTACAAATTCAAATTGCTTTTTAGATGATTTTTTTTGCATCCGGCAAAAGTAATCTACTTACAGTAAAACAGCAGCCTAACTGCATTTAATTTTTAGTTAAAGTATCTGTATTTACAGCACTAAAAACAATACTAAATATAATATATCAATAATATATAATAGCAAAATCGTATTTTTGACAAAAAAAACTAAATTTATGTTAATAATTGGGATAGCTGGCGGAACAGGTTGTGGTAAAACAACTGTTGTAAACCAGATTATTAATGAGTTACCGGATGATGAAGTATGCGTAATTTCTCAAGATTCTTATTACAATGACCTTTCCCATCTATCACTAGAAGAAAGAAGAAAAACAAACTTTGACCATCCGCTTTCTATAGATTTTAAGCTATTAAAAGAACATTTGGAGGAGTTAAGAAAAGGAAAAACCATACAACAGCCTGTTTATTCTTTTTTAGAATGTAATAGAACAGATAAGACAGTACCTACAGAACCTAGAAAAGTTGTTATTGTAGAAGGTATCTTAATTATGACCGATCCTGAAATTAGAAAAATGATGGACATTAAGATTTTTGTTCACGCAGATTCTGATGAGCGTTTAATAAGAAGAATTAAGAGAGACGTTAACGAAAGGGGTTGGGATCTAGATGAAACACTAGAAAAATACCAAACTACTATAAAACCAATGCACGCAGAGTTTATAGAACCAAGTAAAGAATACGCAGATATTATTATACCCAATAACAAACACAATACCGTTGCAATAGATATTGTACGCACTATTATAAATGAAAAATTAGTTTAATTATTAGATGATTTTTAAAAAACTTAGGAGTAAAAAATGGTTTGGTATAGCAACAAATATGTATGTGCTTGTGCTCACTGTTTTTGTAATTTGGATGATTTTTTTTGATACAAATTCTCTTTTTATACACAACGAGCTGCAAAACCAGATTGAAGGTTTAGAGAAGCAAAAAGAGTATTTAAAAGATGAAATTGCTAAAGACAAAAAAATTATAGAAAAACTAAAAGATCCTAAAGAATTAGAAAAATTTGCTAGAGAGCATTACTATCTAAAAAAGAAGAACGAAGAGATATACTTAATAGAATACCAGGACAGCCTTAAAACTAAAGAAGATGAGTAAAAAGAATTTATTTAACGATTTTTCAGCAGTTTCAACAAAAGAATGGAAACAAAAAATTCAGGTAGATTTAAAAGGAGCCGATTATAACGATACGCTTGTTTGGGAGTCGCCAGAAGGTATTAAGGTTAAACCTTTTTACAATACAGAAGACATTGCGTCTATTGTAACAAATATTGCTACGCCAGAATGGAAAATTGGTCAGGCTATTTTTGTGCATAATGAAGCTGCAGCAAACAAAAAAGCAGTAAACGCTTTGGAAAGAGGTGCTGAAGATTTAATTTTTACTATTCCTAATGATGAAATTAAAATACATGTTCTTTTAAAAAATATAGACCTAAAGCATAAAACAGTTTACTTTTATCTACAGTTTTTATCATCAGAATATATTTCTAAGATTGAAGATTTTTGCAAAAAACAAACTACAAGTATACATTATAACGTAGATATTATTGGAAACTTAGCTAGTTCTGGCAACTGGTTTACCAACCTAGCCAAGGACCATCAAGAATTAGATAAAATTACAAAAACGACCAACGCCCAAAATACTATTGGCGTAAATGTTAGTACATACCAAAATGCTGGTGCCACAATGGTACAACAGTTAGCCTATGCAATGGCACACGCTAATGAGTATCTCAACCATTTTAAAGACAGTAGCATTCCTAATTTTACTTTTACGGTAAGTATTTCTGGAAATTACTTTTTTGAAATAGCAAAACTTAGAGCGCTCCGTTTACTTTGGAAAACATTACAAACGGAATATAATACAAGTGCAAATTGCAGCATTTTAGCTGTACCAAGCAAACGAAACAAAACCTTATACGATTATAATGTAAATATGTTACGTACAACTACAGAATGTATGGCTGCTAGCATAGGTGGCGCAGATACCATCTGTAATTTAGCTTATGATGCTATTTACCACAAAGACAATGAGTTTGGTGAACGTATTGCAAGAAACCAATTGCTTATTCTTAAAAAAGAAAGCTATTTAGATGTAGTTACAAACCCTGCAGATGGCGCTTATTATATAGAATCTATAACCCATCAATTAGCAGAAAAAGCATTAGACCTTTTTAAATCGATAGAAGCAACTGGCGGATTTTTATCAAACTTAAAATCACACCAAATTCAGAAAAAAATAAAAGAAAGCGCTGCTAAAGAACAAGCGCTTTTTAATACTGAAAAAGAAGTTCTGGTTGGCACCAATAAATACCTGAACAAAGAAGATAAAATAAAAGAAGATTTAGAGTTGTACCCGTTTGTAAAAACAAATGCACGCAAAACTCTAATAATACCTATTATAGAAAAAAGATTAGCAGAAACAGTAGAACAAAATAGATTAAAAGATGAGTAGAAAAGATTTACAACACTTAGAACTTAATAAAGAAGGCAGTGGTAAAAAATCTGACTCTTCTATTTTTAACACAGCAGAGGGTATTGCTGTAAAAAAGACCTATACCAAACAAGATTTAGAAGGTTTAGAACACTTAGATTTTGCTGCAGGTTTAGCTCCAAACCTACGTGGTCCCTACTCTACTATGTATGTACGTAGACCTTGGACAATTAGGCAATATGCCGGTTTTTCTACAGCAGAAGAAAGTAACGCTTTTTACAGACGTAATTTAGCTGCTGGCCAAAAAGGATTGTCTGTTGCTTTTGATTTACCAACACACAGAGGGTATGATAGTGATCATGACAGAGTGGTTGGTGATGTTGGTAAAGCTGGTGTTGCTATAGATTCTGTCGAGGATATGAAAATTTTATTTGGTGGTATTCCACTAGACAAAATGTCTGTTTCTATGACTATGAATGGGGCTGTTTTACCCATTTTAGCCTTTTATATTGTCGCGGCACAAGAGCAAGGAGTTGCATTAGACCAATTAGCTGGTACTATACAGAACGATATTTTGAAAGAATTTATGGTGCGTAATACATACATTTACCCACCAACACCATCCATGCAGATCATTGCAGATATTTTTGAATACACCAGTAAATTTATGCCTAAATTTAATAGCATAAGTATATCTGGTTACCACATGCAGGAAGCTGGCGCTACTGCAGATATAGAGCTTGCTTACACCTTAGCAGATGGTTTAGAATATATAAAAACCGGACTTAAAACCGGAATGGATATTGATACTTTTGCTCCTCGCTTGTCTTTCTTTTGGGCTATAGGAATGAATCATTTTATGGAAATTGCAAAACTAAGAGCAGGCCGTATGTTATGGTCTAAATTGGTAAAACAATTTAATCCTAAAAATCAAAAATCCTTGGCTCTACGTACACATTGTCAAACTAGTGGTTGGAGTTTAACTGAGCAAGATCCTTTTAATAATGTGGCCAGAACAACAATAGAAGCTGCCGCAGCCGCTTTTGGAGGTACACAAAGTTTACATACCAATGCTTTGGATGAAGCTATTGCATTACCAACAGATTTTTCGGCTAGAATTGCGCGTAATACACAGATCTATTTACAGGAAGAAACCAAAATCACTAAAACGGTAGACCCTTGGGCTGGTAGTTATTATGTAGAAAAACTAACTGAAGAAATTGCACAAAAGGCTTGGAAACTTATTGAAGAAGTAGACGAATTAGGAGGTATGACTAAAGCAATTGAAGCTGGAATACCAAAGATGAGAATTGAAGAGGCTGCTGCTAAAAAGCAAGCACGTATAGATAGTAATGAGGATATAATTGTTGGTGTAAACAAATACCAATTAGAAAATGAAGATGATTTACATATTCTAGAAGTAGATAATGAGCAAGTGCGTAAACAACAAGTAGAAAGACTTGCACATATTAGAGACACTAGAGATACTAAATTAGTAACACAAGCATTAAACAACCTAACTAAGGCCGCAGAAGCAAGTAAAAACACAACAACTAGTAGTGGTCCTGATCAAAATTTACTAGCTTTAGCTGTAGAAGCTGCCAAATATAGAGCAACATTAGGAGAAATTAGTGATGCTTTAGAAATCGTTTTTGGCAGACATAAAGCAAAAATACAATCATTCACAGGCGTGTATTCTAAAGAAATTAAAAACGATAAGAGTTTTAAAAAGGCATTGGCCATGGCAGATGCTTTTGCAGAGACAGAAGGTAGAAGGCCAAGAATAATGGTAGCTAAAATGGGGCAAGACGGTCACGATCGTGGAGCTAAAGTTGTAGCTACTGGTTATGCAGATTTAGGTTTTGACGTAGATATAGGCCCCCTTTTTCAAACACCAGAAGAAGCGGCAAAACAAGCTGTAGAGAATGATGTACATATCCTGGGGGTATCATCATTAGCAGCGGGACACAAAACATTAGTCCCAGCAGTAATTGAGGAACTAAAAAAACACGGCAGGGAAGATATTATGGTAATTGTTGGTGGTGTTGTCCCTAAACAAGATTATCAATTTTTATTTGATGCAGGTGCAGTTGCCGTTTTTGGTCCTGGAACAAAAATAAGTGAAGCTGCTATTCAGATTTTAGAAATTTTATCAGAATAAATACTTCTAATTATTTTTTATTAAAACAGATTGAGAATGAGTGAAAAATAAGATTTAGAATCTATTTTTAACCCTTGAAAAATAAAAGCAGCTATCTATAGCTGCTTTTTATTTTGCAAACTATTAACAGCTTCGGTTTTATATAGTCGTAAAAAAGTGTATTTTTAGCCTCACTAAACTTACTATGACAATGGGCAAAATAATAGCCATCGCTAACCAAAAAGGGGGAGTTGGAAAAACGACCACCTCTGTTAATCTAGCCGCTTCCCTAGGCGTACTAGAAAAAAAAGTATTGCTTATAGATGCAGATCCACAAGCAAATGCAACTTCTGGCTTAGGCATAGATGTTGACAGTGTGGAGATTGGCACCTATGAATTGTTGGAGCATACCAAATCTGCTTCTGAAACAATTATAAAAACCACTTCTCCTAATGTAGACCTAATACCGTCTCATATAGATTTGGTTGCCATAGAGATAGAACTAGTTGATAAGGAGGAACGCGAATATATGATGCGTAAGTCTATTGGTCACCTTAGAGATGAATACGATTATATTTTAATAGATTGCGCACCATCATTAGGACTTTTAACTCTTAATGCTTTAACTGCTGCAGATTCTGTTATTATACCAATACAGTGCGAGTATTTTGCGCTAGAAGGACTCGGGAAGTTATTAAACACGATAAAAAGTGTTCAAAAAATACACAATCCCGAACTAGATATAGAAGGATTGTTATTAACGATGTTCGACTCTAGGTTAAGGTTATCTAACCAAGTAGTAGAAGAAGTTAAAAAGCACTTTTCCGAGATGGTTTTTGAAACTATTATTCAAAGAAACGTTAGACTTAGTGAAGCTCCAAGTTACGGAGAAAGCATAATTAAGTATGACGCAAGTAGTAAAGGAGCTGCCAATTATTTAAATTTGGCAAATGAAGTAATGAAAAAAAATAAGGAAAAAGTATAATAATGGCGAAAGCAATTAAAAAACAGGCTCTAGGAAGAGGTCTATCTGCTCTTTTAAAAGATCCTGAAAATGATATTAGCTCTGCAGAAGATAAAAATGCAGACAAAGTTGTTGGTAATATCATTGAACTAGATTTAGAACTAATAGAGGTTAACCCTTTTCAGCCAAGATCTCATTTTAACGAAGAAGCATTAATAGAATTATCTACTTCTATTAAGGAGTTAGGCGTTATACAGCCTATTACCGTTCGTAAAATAGAATTTAACAAGTACCAACTTGTTTCTGGTGAACGTAGATTTAGAGCATCTAAATTACTAGGTTTAGAGACTATACCTGCGTATATAAGAATTGCTAATGACCAAGAGTCTTTAGAAATGGCTTTGGTAGAGAACATCCAAAGACAAGATTTAGACCCTATAGAGATTGCTCTGTCTTACCAAAGACTTATAGATGAAATTCAGCTTACTCAAGAAAAATTAAGTGAGCGTGTTGGTAAAAAAAGATCTACCATTACAAACTATATGCGTCTACTAAAATTAGACCCAATTATACAAACTGGTATTCGTGACGGCTTTGTAAGTATGGGCCATGGTAGAGCTTTGGTTAATATTGACAAAAAATCTGATCAGATAGATTTATACGTTAAAATTGTAGAAAACAATTTATCTGTTAGAGATACAGAAAAAGCTGTAAAAGAACATCAAGAAGGTGGTAATACTCCTAAGGCTACAGCCAAAAAAGTTACTAAATCTCCAGAATTTGTTAAAGAAGGTTCTCATAAGATTGAAAAACATTTAGACGCTAAAGTAGCTGTTACAGCAAGTGAGAAAGGAAAAGGGAAAATTACTATTTCTTTTAACTCCCCTGAAGATTTTGAGAGACTAAAAAAACTAATTACTAGTGCTTAAAAACCTTATTTCTATACTATTTTTTAGCTTTATTGTTGCAATAGGCTGGTCACAAGACCCTGTAAAACCTAAGCAAGAAAAAGATTCCCTAACCCAAGATTTAAAAGGAAAAGGCATTCTCGTAGATGAAGTTCTTTTAAGTAATAACAGAAGAATAGATCCGCTTGCACCAAGTAAAGCTGCTTTTTATTCTGCTATATTACCAGGTTTAGGTCAGGTTTACAATGGAGATGTTTGGAAAGTTCCGTTAGTATATGCTGCTATTGGCACAGGTGTTTACGCCTATAGCTTTAATAACAAACAATACAAAAGAACTAGAGATGCTTTTAAAAGAAGAAAAGCTGGTTTTATGGATGATGAATTTTATGCTTTTAACGGGCAAGAAATAGATCCCGGAAATCCTAGACTAGGTGATGACGATTTGCAACGTGCACAAGAAGGTTACCAAGAAGATCGAGATTTGTCACTATTAATTACCATTGGTCTTTATGCTTTAAATATTATAGAAGCAAACGTAAAAGCACACCTTAGACAGTTTAATGTAGATGACAATCTTAGTTTTAACGTTAAGCCTTATTTAGAGTTCAACCCTATTACAGCAGAACCTAATTACGGCTTTGCTTTACAAATAAAATTTTAAGTATGAATATTGCATTGTTCGGTTACGGAAGAATGGGTAAAATGATTGAAGGCGTAGCCCTAAACCGAAATCACACCATAGTTGCAAAAATAGATACAAATACAAAAAACATAGACTTTTCTAAAATAGATGTTGCTATAGACTTTAGTCTGCCTAGTGCTGCTTTTGGCAATATAGAAAAGTGCATAAACAACAACGTACCTATTATCTCAGGAACAACAGGTTGGTTAGATAAGTATAATGATGCCGTTACATTGTGTAACGAAAAAAAAGGTGCTTTTATCTACGCATCAAATTTTAGCTTAGGAGTTAATATTTTTTTTGAACTAAATAGCTATTTGGCAAAAATGATGAAAACCTTAGATCAGTACGCTGTTACGATGGAAGAAATACATCATACAAAAAAACTAGATGCACCAAGCGGAACTGCAATTACATTAGCTGAAGGCGTTTTAGAACATTCTAAATACAAAGGATGGCAACTAGACAAAGCAGATGAAAGTCATATTCCAATAGTAGCTAAAAGAATACCAGAAGTACCAGGCACGCATACCGTTAGTTATAACAGTAATGTAGATGGTATAGATATTACACATACAGCACACAATCGTGAAGGTTTTGCATTAGGAGCCATAATAGCCGCTGAATGGATTGTTGGAAAAACAGGTGTTTTTACAATGAAAGACGTTCTTGAACTTAATTAAAAGTTAAAAAATAATATAAAGTAGACTGTTTCGTAAAAAATAATTTAGTTTTAAAAAATACGACAATCAGATACAGTTGACTTAAACCCGTAAATTAAAAAAATGAATATATCTCAGTGGATCATTTTTATCCTAATAGTACAAGTTATACATTTCCTAGGAACTTGGAAATTATACGTAAAAGCTGGTAGAAAATCTTGGGAAGCAGCAATACCTGTATACAATGCAATTGTATTAATGCAAATTATTAGAAGACCAAAGTGGTGGGTTATTTTACTATTTATTCCAATAATAAACCTTTTAATGTTTCCTGTAATATGGGTAGAAACAATTAGAAGCTTTGGAAAAAACACTCTTTTAGATACTTGGTTGGTTATCCTTACTTTAGGTTTTTATACCTATTACGTAAATTACGCTTTAGATGTAAAATACATAGAAGATCGTAGCCTACACCCAACAACAGGATTAGGGGAATGGGTTAGCTCTATTGTTTTTGCTATTGTTGCCGCTACTTTTGTACACACCTATTTTATACAACCATATGTAATACCTACATCTTCATTAGAAAAAACACTTCTTGTTGGTGATTTCTTATTTGTTAGTAAATTTCACTATGGTGCTCGTACTCCTATGACAACAGTTGCTGCTCCAATGGTGCACGATACACTTCCGTTATTAGGATTAAAATCATATTTAAACAAACCACAATTACCTTATTTTAGACTACCTGGTTTTCAGAATATAAAAAGAAATGACATTGTTGTTTTTAGCTGGCCAGCAGATACTGTTAGACAGTTTTACGTAAGAGAAAAAGGCGTACAAAAACCTATAGATAAAAAATCTAATTATGTAAAACGATGTGTAGGTATACCTGGAGATACATTATCTGTAGTAGATGGTTATGTGCATATTAATGGCAAAAAAACCGTATTGCCAGACAGAGCAAAACCATTGTTTTACCACGTTGTAACAACAAAAGCTCCTATAGACAATGCTGTTCTTAATGTTCTTGGTCGAAAAAACTTTACGGGATACACAGTTCGTATTCCTTTAGAAATTTTACAAAAAAACAAGGTTAGTGAGTTAATGAATAAAGGAGCTAACTTAGATGAAATTAGAAGAGATTCTGCTTACGTATACTACGCAGGTAGTATTGGTGATAAACGAATAAAAGACTACTTACAAGCTGAAGACGTAAGAACAATGAACTTGTTTAATCTTACAGAAGAAGAAGCTAAAAATGCAGCAAAACTATCTGCTATAGTTAGCGCTAAAAAGTTTAGCTACAAAAAACAGTCTACTAAAATATTCCCTCAAAATGCTAATTTAGCTGGTACAGAGGACAATTTTAGTCCAATATACATACCAAAAGCAAATGCTACAATTAGCTTAAATGCTAAAAATTTACCACTTTACAAGAAAATTATAACAGAATACGAAGGCAATACACTTGCCCAGGCGGGTAACCAAATAACTATTAACGGTAAGGTTACGGACAAGTATACTTTTAAGCAAGATTATTACTGGATGATGGGTGACAATAGACACCAATCTGAAGATAGTAGATATTGGGGATTTGTTCCAGAAAATCACGTTGTAGGTAAACCTGTATTTATTTGGATGAGTATTGATGGTATTAATGATGGTTTCTCTAATTGGAAACCTCGTTGGAACCGATTCTTTACTACAGTTGGTGGTTCTGGAGAACCTATTTCTTATTTAAAATATTTTCTACTAGCACTAGTTGGATATTTTGTTTTTGATTACTTTAGAAAAAAGAAGAAGAAAACAAGCTAAAATGCTAATTCATAAATAACTAAGGTGAAAGTGTAAAACTAGTTTTTTATATTTTCACCTTTGTTAGCTAATACATATACGTAAACTAAAAATAATTTCACAAATGTCTATTTTACTACATCCCGGATATTTTTTAAACATTGCAAATTTTGTTGTCATAGCGAACAATGATGTTTGTTGGGAAGTAAATGATAATTACCAAAAACAAACCTTTAGAAACAGAACTTATATTGCTGCAGATGTCGGCAAACACATGCTTAACATACCTATTAAGCATGTTAGTAAAACTGAAGGCAAACAGAAGTACAAAGACATTAAAGTAGAAAACGATTATGCTTGGCAGCGCCAACACTGGCGAACTTTAGAAACAGCATATAGAACATCTGCTTTTTTTGAGTTTTATGAAGATGAAATTGTTGCATTATACGAAAAGAAACATACCTTTTTATTAGATCTAAACTTGGAAACAACAGCCCTTATTTGCGATTGTCTTCAAATAGATATGCCAACCCAAAAAACTGCAATTTTTGAAAAAGAAGCTCACAATCTTATAGATGGTAGGTTTTTAATTTCTTCTAAAACTAAAATCAAGTTTAATCAAGAAAATTATTTTCAAGTATTTAATGATCGTAATGGTTTTACAGAGAATTGCAGCATTCTAGATTTACTTTTTAATGAGGGCACAAATGCGTTATCGTATTTAAAAAATCATTCTATAGAATTTAAAAATGCTTAGATTTTGTTTGCACTACGGCATACACTTTATTATGCCAATTATAATAGGATACTTCTTTTTTAAAGAGCAACGCTCTAGAGCTATTATAATACTTTTAGCTGCCATTTTAATAGATTTAGACCACTTACTTGCTACACCAATTTTTGAAGCTAACAGATGTAGTATTAATTTTCATCCATTACACACCTATTGGGCTATGGGTGTTTATTTTGGCTTTTTATTTTTTAGAAAAACTAGAATTTTTGGCGTAGCACTATTGCTGCATATGATAGCCGACTTTGTTGATTGTCTATTTATTAACTCCTAAGTTAAAGCTAGCCATTACAGGGAAGTGATCAGATAATTTTATATCGTAATTCTTATGACTCGTTACAGCTATAGTATTACTTGCTAAAATAAAATCTATACGAACGGGGTAGTATTTAAAATTATATGTTCTTCCATACGTTGTTCCTTTCTCATTAAAAGTGTCTAACAAATCACCCCTTATAACTCTATACACATTAGAGTACTGGTTGTTATTAAAATCACCACAAACAATAGTTTTATAGGGCGTATTTTTAATATGATTTTTAACGATTAAAGCTTGCTCTTGTTGTCTTTTAAAAGATTTGGTAATTCTGCCATACAACTTAGAAGATTCTTCATTAGAGATAGCCTCTATGTCTGGTACAACCTTTAAAGATTCTAAATGCAAATTATAAACCCTTACAGTATCATTATTACACAAAATATCCGCAAAACTTGCTATATTATTGGTATGCTCAAAGGGTAACTCTCCTGTTTTTAGTATTGGATATTTTGAATATATACCCTGAACAACCTTACTTACATTATAATCTGGTGCCACGAAACTATAATTATAATTATCTTTTAATTGTGCATTGCGTATTCTACTATACTCTTGGATACAAACAATATCTGGATCTTCCTTTAATACAAAATCAATAATTTTATCTCCTATAGTACTATCATTAGACCATTCGTTTATATTAAAACCCCTGGCGTTATACGTCATCACTTTTAAATCGTTCTCTTTTGGCTCTTCTTCTGACACATCAAATTTTATAAATGAGTCCACCAAAAAATAACCTAGAACAAGAACAAGTGCAGATAAAAAAAACCTCTTGCTTTTAGCTAATAACCAGTAAAAACAGAAGATAACATTCACCAATACCAATAATGGCAAAGACAAACTAAAAACAGATAAAAATGGAATTAATTTTACAGATACGTACGGGGCTAAATAAGAGATACAAAGCAACACTGCAAACAAGTAATTGAGAACAAATACAATTCTATTAAAAAATGATTGCTTTTTCACTAGTCTTCTTTACCTGCTATAAATAAAAAGTCTTTTTCGTCTTTTGACAAACTCTCGTAACCCGACTTGCTTATTTTATCTAAAATAGCATCAATTTTACGTTGCTTATCAACTTTTTTTCTATCTACTGTAGTAGTTTTTGTAGCTACCGTTTTTTTAGGAGCTGTATTTCTATATACCGTTTTCATTGGTGCTTTTTTCTCTCTGCTAAACATATTTGCAACAGAATCCATAAATTTACCAAAACCAGCACCAATATCGTTCCCTTTTAACAACTGTTTGGCATAGAAAAAACCTAATGCAGCACCTCCTAAATGAGACAGCATTCCGCCTACATTCTGCCCTGTAGATAATCGTAACAAATCTAAAATAACTATTACAACACCTAAATGCCATAATTTTATATCCACTATTAATAAACGTACTGTTTGGTTAGGCAAATAGGCACACACAAAGATTAAAATTGCTGTTACACCAGCAGACGCTCCAATTAACACACCATTTTCATTTATTAAGGCAGGCAATGTATTATACCCCAACATAAAAAGGAGTCCACCTGCTATAACACCCAAAAAGTATACGTTCAAGAATTTTTTAGGATCAAATAAGTTTAGAAAAGTTCTTCCAAAGAAGTATAACATTAACATATTCCAAAAAACGTGACTAAAGCCACTATGAAAAAAAGAATAGGTAAAAATAGACCAAGGTTGAGTTATAAAATCACCTAAATTCTCAGGAAGCTGAAACCATACAGTTATGCTCGGTAACCTAAATAAATTGACTAGAATTAAGGAAACAAGATAAACTATAACATTAATTGCTATTAATTTTTCTGCTATACTTAACCTTGCATACTGTTGTTTTAAATCTCCTCCCATTATTAATCCCAACGCTTATTGTTAAACTGATTCTTCTTCCAGTACCACATCATTATAAATCCGAATATTGCACCACCAACGTGCGCAAAATGTGCAATTCCACCACCGAATAAAGAATATCCTGTTACTCCAGAAAATAAATCTATTCCAATTAATACTGGAATAAAGTACTTTGCTTTTATAGGAATTGGTAAAAATATCATCATTAATTCTGCATTTGGGAACATCATCCCAAAAGCTACCAAAACACCATATATAGCCCCAGAAGCACCTACAGCCGGAGTGTTATATGCGCTTAAGAAATTATCAATTGTACTTTTAGAAGCTAAATTATACCAATCTGGCATATATTTTCCTTCTGCAATAATACTAATTACTTGATCTTTAGAAATTCCAGAATTTACAATTGCATCTAACCCTTTGTTAAAGTAATAATAGTTAACTCCCGAGTGTATTAGCGCTGCACCAATACCTGCTGAAAAGTAGAAAAATAAGAACTTCTTTTTACCCCATATTTGTTCTAGTGGTGAACCAAAAGCATACAATGCATACATATTAAACGCAATGTGCATAATACCACCATGCATAAACATATGAGATACCACCTGCCATAATTGAAAATTTTGATTCTCTGGAAACCATAGTGAAAACCATTGGTACATCTGATCTCCTAAAACCTGAGTGGCTAAAAAGAAGATTACATTAATTATAATTAAATGTTTAATAACACCTGTAATTCTACCCATTATATAAATTTTTTATCAATATCGTTTTCTGTTATAGTAACATAAATTGGTCTATTAAATGGACTAACCATAGACTCCGTACAGGCAAACAAATCGTTTACCAATGCAGCCTGAGATAGTTTATCTAAAACATCTCCTGTTTTTACCGCCAATGATTTACACAATGCTTTACTTAATACATCTGCTTGCGAAAAACCATCTGCACCAACATTTTGTTGACAATCTGCCATTAATTCATCAAAAATAGAACCCACTTCTGCTTCTGCAACCATTGGTGGTATTCCGTTTATTTCTACAACACTTTCGCTTATTTCACCAAAAACAAAACCCATTGTGGTTAAATTGTCTTTAATTTCATTTAATATATCTATTTCTGATAACGAAAAAGACAACTGTATAGGAAACAGTAATTGTTGACTTAAACCTTCATTTAAAGTAACCGTTTTTAAAAATTTCTCGTACAATACACGTTGATGTGCTCTTCCTTGGTCTATAACAACCATACCAGATTTTATAGTGGTTACAATATACTTTCTTTTTAATTGAAAAGTGATTGCTGCCGTATCTAAATCATCATCAGACCCATCAAAAATTGACTTTGTACTAACTTCAGATTCAAAACTTAAGTTTCCAAAATCTGAAGATCTATCTTCTCTAGATGGCGTTTCTACATACAAGCTTTCCCAACTTTGCGTACTTGGTTTTTTATAAGATGAAAAAGAGGACGTAGAAGATTTGGGAGAACTACGAGAGGCTACCTTGGTTTCTTCTGCAAACGGATTAAAAGTAGAATCTACAGTTACTTTTGGCAGTACTGCATTCTTATCCTTGTAACCATATGGTGTTTGCAAATTACTGTCGTGCTCAAAATCTAGCGTTGGCGCTACATTAAACTGTCCTAAACTATGTTTAATAGTAGATCTTAAAATTGCATATAAGGTCTGCTCATCATCAAACTTAATTTCAGTTTTAGTAGGATGTATATTTATATCTATTGATGACGGATCTACTTCCAGGTTTAAAAAATAACCAGGATGCATACCAGGTTTTATTAAACCTTCAAAAGCAGCCAAAACAGCATAATGCAAATAGTGACTTTTAATAAATCTATTATTTACAAAAAAATACTGCTCTCCTCTACTCTTTTTAGCAAACTCCGATTTACAAATAAAACCAGAAACCTTTACAACTTGAGTTTCTTCTTCTACTGGAACTAATTTTTCGTTCGCTTTTTTACCAAATATATTTACAATACGCTGCCTAAAATTAGACTGTGGTAAATTAAATAACTCACTACCATTATTGTAATAATTAAAAGCTATTGATGGATGTGCCAATGCAACTCTGTGAAATTCATCTGTTATATGGCGAAGTTCTACTGAGTCTGACTTTAAAAAGTTTCTACGAGCAGGAATATTAAAAAACAAATGCTTTACCGCTAAAGATGTTCCTTGTGGAGTAACAACAACCTCCTGAGATTTAATTTCACTTCCTTCTATCTGTATTGCAGTACCAATTTCCTCGTCTGCCGTTTTTGTTTGCAAGTCTACACGTGCAATTGCTGCTATTGAAGCTAAAGCCTCTCCTCTAAAGCCTTTTGTGTTTAGATTAAATAAATCTTCTGCACTTTTTATTTTAGACGTAGCGTGACGCTCAAAACTAAGTCGTGCATCTGTTGCACTCATACCTACACCATTATCTACAACTTGTATTAATGATTTACCGCCGTCTTTAATTATTAATTTAATAGCTGTTGCTCCTGCGTCTATTGCATTTTCTAGCAGCTCTTTAACTACAGATGCTGGTCGCTGAACAACTTCACCCGCTGCAATCTGGTTTGCAACGTGGTCAGGTAAAAGTTTAATGATATCTGCCATTATTTTATGGAGAATATTGAAAGATCAAAATCTATAATGTATAAAAAAGCAAAAAGAAGAATACCAATAATAATGGCCATTCTAATGTTCATATTTCTGTCCCCCTTTTTTCGTAAATCTGAAAAAGCGTTTCCAAATTTACCTTTTATGCCTTGTCTTGGACCAACAGTTGAACGGTATTGATCTAGCTTATGTTGAATTTTATACGGGTTCCCCTCGCCTTTATCGTCAAAGTAACGAGGCTGATAGTCGTACGACCTATTCTTCCGTAATCTTGTGAATTTTCCCATAATAACTAGATTTTCAAAGGTACTTAAAAACACAAAAAATAGCACAGATACTGTGCCAAAACTTGTTAACAAGTCAAATAGTCCTAAAAGAAAAAAAACAAATTAAAAAAAATACTCCTAAGAGTCTGTTTTACAAAGACTCTTAGGAGTATAACATTATACTGTTAGCACAGCAATGACCAAAACTAGTTTCCTAATACTGCCATTTTTATAGCTGCAATAGCAGCTTCTGTCCCTTTATTGCCGTGTTTACCCCCGCTACGGTCTATAGCTTGTTGTAAATTATTATCTGTTAACACACAAAAAATAACTGGCGTATCTGTCTGTACATTTAAGTCTTTTATACCTTGTGCAGTTGCACTACATACAAAATCGAAATGCTTAGTTTCTCCCTGTATAACACTACCAATGGCAATAACAGCGTCTACCTTTTGGGTTGCTATCATTTTTTTACTACCATAAGTAAGTTCAAAACTCCCAGGAACATCCCAACGAATTATGTTCTCTTGTGCAGCACCACAATCTAATAATGCCTCTATAGCGCCATTAAAAAGTCCTTCTGTAACCTCAGTGTTCCATTCTGAAACAACAATCCCAAACCGAAGATCTTTCGCGTTTGGGATTGATGCCTTATCATAAACTGATAAATTTTTATTAGCCGTGGCCATATATTTCTTATTTAGCTTTACCTATGAATGCATCTATTGTAGCTGCTTCTTGAGATGATGCAAAATCGTTTTTAACTCTTTCAAAGAATTTTAACGCCTTGTCTTTTTTACCCAACTCTAATGCAGCAACCCCTGCTTTGTATAAATATCTAGGAGTTGTAAAATCATTCTCTCCTTGTGCAATTGCTTTTTCGTAATACCCTAAAGCATCTTCAGTTTGGTTTAACTGCATAAAAGAATCACCAATACCACCTTTTGCTAAAGCTCCTAAAGTAACATTATCTGTACTAAAGTCTTCTAAATGGTTAATTGCTTCTTTATAATTCTTTAAATTTAAGTAAGCCATACCTGCAGAGTAACTAGCTAAATTAGCTGTTGATGTACCACTGTAATTTTCAATAATACCTAAAAACCCGTATTTACCTTCAGAACCATTTAACGATAAAGTTAATAATGAATCTTTATTTGCTGATGGATTATTTAATGCCTGATCTAAATATTGTTGTGGGTAATAAATTTCATTATTAGCTTGTGCAGTTTTTGGGTTTTGAACAAAATTAACGTAAGCCAAATAACCTAAAACTCCAATAGCAATAACACCAATAACACCTAGAATAGCTTTTTGGTTGTTTGCAACCCACTCTTCAGATTTAGATGCCCCTTCTTCTAAAGTATTAAATACTTCAGCCGTTGTACTATCCTGTTCTTGGATTTCTACTTCTTCTTCTTTAGTCTTTGGTTTGTATCCTCGCTTCTTATATGTAGCCATAGTTGATTTTATTGATCGCGCAAAAATAAAGTTTTTATTGAAATTTAAAACCTTATTTATTCGTTATTTTTCAATAATTTGCGAGTTCTCTTATTTTTTTCAAATAAAACTTGCCAAAAACAGAATGCTTTTAAAGAAATTATCTCTTGTAAACTATAAAAATTTTGACTCTAAAGAATTTGAATTCGATGCAAAAATAAACTGCTTTGTTGGCAGCAATGGCATAGGAAAAACAAATATTTTGGATGCTATTTATCACTTGTCTTTTGGCAAAAGTTACTTTAATCCCATTGCATCACAAAACATAAAACACGGAGAAGATTTTTTTGTTGTAGACGGCCTTTTTTTTAAGGAAGAAAGAGAAGAAAAGATTATTTGCAGCCTAAAAAAAGGTGCTAAAAAAGTAATAAAGCGAAATGGAAAGGCATATGACAAGTTTTCTGATCATATTGGCTTCTTACCTTTGGTTATTATTTCTCCTGCAGATAGAGATTTAATATTAGAAGGTAGTGACACGCGAAGAAAATTTGTAGACGGCGTAATATCGCAATCTAACAAAGTTTATTTACAGACTCTTTTAAAATACAATAAAACACTATTACAGCGCAACTCACTTTTAAAATATTTTGCCGTAAACCATACATTTGATAAAACTACCCTTAGTGTTTACAATGAGCAATTACAAGAATTTGGAACTATAATACACAAAGAACGTGTTGCTTTTTTAGACTCATTTATCCCTATTTTTAAAGAACAATATGCTGCAATTTCTGGTGGTAAAGAAAATGTTACTATAAACTACAATAGCAAACTGTTAGAAAAAGATTTATTACAGTTGTTTGATGAAAACTTAGATAAAGATAGAGCTTTACAATACACTACTGTAGGTACACACAAAGACGACCTATCTTTTGAAATAGATGAATACCCTATTAAAAAATTTGGTAGTCAAGGGCAACAAAAATCCTTTTTAATAGCACTAAAATTAGCTCAATTTAACTTTATAAAGGAACAAGCAAAAACAACTCCAATTCTATTATTAGATGATATTTTTGATAAACTGGACGAAAACAGGGTATCACAAATTGTAACTTTAGTAGATGATGATAATTTTGGACAGATTTTTATAAGCGACACACACGCAGACAGAACAGAAGGTGTTGTAAAAAACATACACCAGAGCTACAAAATTTTTAAGCTATAAACGCATTGCGTTAAATCATTTAAATAAAATCTCGCAGAAAGTAAAATGAAGCATAAAAGAACTCTTTTTTTATGCCTAAATTTGTAGCCCCTAAATTATTTTTACCAAAATAAAATTACAAAAAGATGAAAAAAATAGCTCTTTTAGGTGCTCTACTATTATTTATAGGATGTAACAAAAAAATAGTAAAAAAAGAAGATATACAGTTGCTTAATGGCTATTGGGAAATTAACAAAGTTTATTTTTCTGATGGTAGTAGCAAAGAATACAAGGCTAGCCCAATGGTAGATTTTTTTAAGATTGATAGCCTAAAAGGATTTAGAACAAAAGTACAGCCAAAAATAGGAGGTACTTTTAATTCAAATAAAGATTCAGATAAGGTAGTTATAACTGAAAAAGAAGGTACATTTACCATACATTATACAAACGACCTCACAGAAAGAGAAGAAGAAATTCTAAACCTTAGTAAAGACTCTTTTAGCGTTAAAGATAACGAACAAATTACGTATGTATACATACGTTACCAACCTATAGAATTATAAAAATAATGGCGAAGCGCAAAAAAGAGAACCTGTTATTAGGAGACCTTTTACAAGATTTTATAAAAGAAAACAAGTTAGACCGTGGCATAAATGGTGTAGACGCACGTGCTGCATGGAAAAATTTAATGGGTCCTGGCGTAAACAACTACACCACTTCTGTAGAGTTACGTGCTACCACCCTATTCGTATCTTTAAGTTCTTCTGTTTTAAGAGAAGAATTAAGTCACGGAAATTCTAAAATTATTAAAATGATAAATGAAGATTTAGGTAAAGAGGTTGTAAAAAAGCTAGTTTTACGTTAACTAAATTTTAGTTTAGAGCATAAAAAAACCATCAAGTTTTACTTGATGGTTTTTTATTTTTTATCCGTTTTGAGATCTAGAAAATTTCTCTTCCAGAAAAATGGAAAGCTCCTTCAATAGCAGCATTCTCATCACTATCAGATCCGTGAACTGCATTTTCTCCTATAGAAGTTGCATATAATTTACGAATAGTACCTTCAGCAGCGTCAGCTGGGTTAGTAGCACCAATAAGAGCTCTAAAATCCTCAACAGCGTTGTCTTTTTCTAAGATAGCAGCAACAATAGGACCTCTAGTCATAAATTCTACTAACTCTCCAAAAAATGGACGCTCGTTATGTACAGCATAAAATGCTTCTGCATCTCTTTTGCTTAACTGCGTATATTTCATTGCTACAATTTTAAAACCTGCAGATGTAATTTTTTCTAAAATACCTCCAATGTGACCGTTCTCTACACCGTCTGGCTTAATCATTGTAAAAGTTCTGTTTGTAATCATCTTCTTTTTAATTTTTTGCAAAAATAATGCTTTTAATACAACACGCAACAAATTAACCCAAAAGCTTGTAAAGCTATCGTTAATAGATTGTTACATTTACAGCTATAAGCTAATTAATACTTTTGTCTTAATTGTTCTAATACTTTACCATTATCACCAATCATTTTAAAATTAACTATTTTAGTTTTAAAATTAAAATCTAATACTCCAAAGCTTTTTACAAAAATTACTTCTCCTACTCTATAGGGGTTTTCTTCTCCAGAAAAACCAGTGTATGTATGTGTTAATCCACTACTAGTAAAGTCTATTAATGGATATTCTATACCATTAACATTATCTACAGAGAACTCAGATATATGTCTGTCTCCTGATAAGATCATAGCTCCTTTTGCTTTAGATTCTTTTAATAACCTTTTAAGTTTATCTACTTCATGCGGAAAATTACCCCAACCTTCAAAACCGTGTTTATTAGACAAATATTGCACACTACTTACTAGAATATTAAAGTCTGCATCAGAATTAGTTAACTCTTCTGTTAACCACTTCCACTGCTGCTCTCCCAAAATTGTTCCTTCTCCATATACATTTGGCTGCACACGTCTTTCTTTAGTTGTAGATGGGGTTAAAGCTGTTCTAAAATAACGTGTATCCAATACTAAAACCTTAATTTTTCCTTCAGGTAAGCTATAATTGTGAACTGCATAAACACCTTCTCTTGTTCTTCGTGGGCTATCTTTTGCGACTCCCATAAAGTCTAAAAACTCTTGTTCACTTTCTTTCTTTGCTTTAAACTCTACACCTCCATCATTTAAACCATAATCATGATCGTCCCAAGTACCAATTACAGGTACTGTTTGTCTTAATGTTTTATATCCAGGAACATTATTCTGTGCTTCGTAAACACCTCTTAATTCTTCCATGTCATCTGTATCTGCATAGATATTATCTCCTCCCCAGATCCAGATATTAGGATTCGTTGCTAAAACATCATCCCATAAAGGGTTTACCTCATCATGCTTGTTGCAAGACCCAAAAGCAATAGTAAAATCCGACTCACTTACTGCTACTGGTTTCTGTTCTACAACATCACTTGTTTTACAAGCACTTACTATTACTAGCAACCCTAGTATAAAAATATTCTTCTCCAAAATTTCTTTTTTATAATATTACAGAACAATTTTAAGACTATTTTTTTACATGTTAAAGCATTATAACATCTATTAACCATAACAGAAACCCATACTATTATAAATAGCTACTCTCTATTTTTGAACATTTACTAAAAACACTATCTTTGGTGGTTATGAATAAAGAAGACATTAAAGCAACTAAGTCTTTACTTAGCACGCCTCAAAAAATAGTTATTATACCACACAAAAATCCTGATGGAGATGCAATTGGTTCTACACTAGGACTATGGCATTACCTAAAAAATATAGGTCAGGATGTTATTGTAATTGCTCCTAATAATTTTCCTAAGTTTTTAAAATGGATGCCAGGACAAGAAGAAATTGTCATTTTTGAAGACGATAAAGAACGTGCTCAAAAATACATTACGGATGCTAGCTTAATTTTCACTTTAGATTTTAATCATTTATCTCGAGTAGGTTTTATGCAAGAAAGCCTAGAAGCAGCAGAAGGTACGTTTATTATGATAGATCATCACCAAGCACCGGCAGACTATGCAAAAGTTACATACTCAGATGTTAGTATGAGCTCTACTTGCGAAATGGTATACAATTTTATTGAAGCTATAGATAGTACTTCTAAAATTACCAGTGACATTGCAAACTGTTTGTACACCGGTATTATGACAGATACGGGCTCTTTTAAATACTCTTCTACAACAAGCAGAACGCACCGCGTAGTTGCAGATTTAATAGACAAAGGAGCAGAAAATTTGGACATACACAACAAAGTGTTTGACACCAATTCTCCTAGCCGATTACATATATTAGGTTGTGCCTTAAAGAATATGGTTATTCTAGAAGATTACCATACGGCCTACATCACATTAAGTCAAGAAGAATTAGATCAAAATAACTTTAAAAAAGGAGATACAGAGGGTATTGTTAATTACGGACTTACGTTAGACAATATTATATTTGCTGTTATATTTATTGAAAATAAAGACGAAGGAATTATAAAAATATCATTCAGATCTCAAGGCGATTTTTCTGTAAATGAATTTGCAAGAGCTCATTTTGAAGGTGGCGGTCACGATAATGCTGCTGGTGGTAAAAGCGATTTTTCATTACAGGAAACAACAACTAAATTTGTTGGTTTACTAGATAGTTATAAAGACAAATTAAAAGGATGAAAAAATTAATATACATAGTACTCGTTTTAAGTATTATTAGTTGTGAAGGACCAGAAGCTAGAAGACCAATTAAAGTAAAAACTGGCAGCTACATAAAAGAGTCTATAAAACGCAACAAAGAGCTATTAGCCAATGAGGAAATGCAAATACAACGTATTATAAAAAAAGATACTGTACACAATTATAGTAGTGGTAAAAACGGTTCTTGGTTTTTTTACAATACAAAAAATGATCAAGAAACGTATGTAATACAACCAGACGACTTAGTGACCATGAAATATAGTATACTAAGCCTTACCAACGACACTATTTATAGTTCTAAAGATATTGGCACTGTTACTTATAAAGTAGATAAACAAGATTTATTTTTAGGTTTACGCAGTAGCGTTAAACTTTTAAAAGAAAATGAAACGGCTACGTTTTTATACCCATCTTCTTTAGGATATGGATACCATGGAGACGATAATAAAATAGGAACCAATGTACCTTTAAAAGCAGTAATATCTATAGTAAAGGTGGAAAAGAAAAAAGATAGTATTCTAAATTAAAAATCAATTAAAAAAGTAGAAATGAAAAAAAGTTTTTTAATCTTATTAATGACCATTACTGCAATGGTAAGTTGTAAATCTGGACAATTTGCAGATTTAGATGATGGTTTATATGCCGATATAAAAACCAACAAGGGAGATATGTTGGTAAAATTAGAATACACCTTAGCACCAGTAACAGTTGCTAACTTTGTTTCTCTTGCTGAGGGTAAAAGTCCTTTTGTTAGTGATGAGTATAAAGGAAAAAAATATTACGATGGTATTATTTTTCATAGAGTAATGAAAGATTTTATGATACAAGGTGGTGACCCAACAGGCACAGGTATGGGTAGTCCGGGTTATAAATTTAAAGATGAATTCACAGATTCTTTACGTCATACAAAAAAAGGAATCTTATCTATGGCTAATTCAGGCCCTAAAACAAACGGAAGTCAGTTTTTTATAACTCACGCTCCTACTCCTTTTCTTGATGGTTTAGATCAATTTGGAAATTTAAAAAATTGCGATAACCCAAGAATTGGTTGTCATACTGTTTTTGGAGAAGTCATAAGAGGTATAGAGGTTGTAGACTCTATTGCTGCTGTAAAAGTAGCTGCTAAAAACAGACCTTTAGAAGATGTTATTATCACTACAATAGAAATTGTAAGAAAAGGAAAAGAAGCTAAAAAGTTTGATGCTATTAAAGTGATGACAGCTTATTTTGATGAAGAAAAAGAAGAAGAAAAAAAACAAATAGCTTTAGCTGAAGAAGCTAAAAAAACTGAAGCTGCTTTTGCTGCTGAAACTGCAGAACAAATTAAAAAAGCAGAAACTTTACCATCTGGATTGAAAGTACTAGTACTTAATGAAGGTACTGGTGAAAAACCAAGAATAGGTCAAAAGGTACTGGTTAACTATGCTGGTTGGTTAAGTAATGGTACTTTATTTGATACATCATTAGAAGGTATTGCTACGAAATTTGGGAAGTATGATATTATTTATAAAATGCACGGCAACAACTTAAGTCCTTCTCCTATGGATTACAGCCCAGAAGCTAGATTAGCTGCTGGTTTTAAAGAGGGTTTATTACGCATGAAGGTTGGCGATAAAGTTCGTTTATTTATACCGCCACATTTAGGATACGGTGAGCTAGGTGCTGGACCAATACCTCCAAATTCAGATTTAATTTTTGATGTAGAAATTACTGGCATTCAATAATGGAGCATTTACTTGACAAAAAATCACCATTAAATTAAAGGATCGCATTTGGCGGTTCTTTTAATTTGTAGTACATTTACTACAAATTAATTCTCCCCAAGTAAACCTTTAATTTAATAAAAAACACTATGAAAACAATTGCATTAAAAACAGTATTACTAACATTTTTACTATCCTTTTTGTCCTGTGACAATTCATCTAACGATCTTTTAGATGCTATTAATGATGAAAAGGGAGAAACACAAGAAGAAAGTACAGACGATGAAGAAACCAACAACGGCACTGCTAAAACCGTTGTAGATGCCTACGGACAATTAAGTGTTAGCGGGAGTAAAATTGTAGACAAAAATAACAACCCTATACAATTACGAGGTATGTCTTTATTTTGGAGTCAATGGATGCCACAATACTATACAACCGGTACCGTTTCTTGGCTAAAGAAAGACTGGAACGCTACTATTGTTAGAGCAGCTATGGCGGTAGAAGATAACGACGGTTATCTTAGTAATCCTGAAAGGGAAAAAGCTAAAGTATTTACAGTAATAGATGCAGCCATAGAACAAGGTATTTATGTTATTGTAGATTGGCATAGTCACCACGCCGAAGATCATTTAAACGAGGCTAAAAAATTCTTTGCCGAGGTTGCTCAAAAATATGGTGACAAACCAAATATTATATATGAAATATATAATGAACCTCTAGAGGGAGCTTCTTGGAATACTGTTTTAAAACCTTATCATGAAGCGGTTATAAAAGAAATTAGAAAGTACGATTCTGACAATATTATTGTTTGCGGTACAAGGTCTTGGTCTCAAAAAGTAGACGAAGTTATAGGTAATGCAATAGACGATAAAAATGTTGCCTACACCCTACACTATTATGCTGCTAGTCATAAGCAATATCTTAGAGATGCCGCAAAAAATGCAATAAATAACGATCTTGCTATTTTTGTAACTGAATACGGATCTACTGAATATACGGGAGATGGTTATGTGGACACCGAAGAAACTAAAACTTGGTGGAAATTTCTAGATGATAATAAAATATCATGGTGCAACTGGTCTGTAGCAGACAAGAACGAAAAATCTGCTGCATTAACTCCTGGAGCTAGTGGCGATGGTAATTGGAGCTTAGACCAGCTAACTGAATCTGGAAAATTAGTCCGTACAGAAATGAAAGAGAAGAATCCTAAATTCTAAAAATAAAAAAATAAAATTTACTAAAAAGCCCCATTTGGATGTTTCCAAATGGGGCTTTTATATTACAATTAATGTATTCTTACTCTGGACTATTTTTTAATACTTCCAACGTAAATTTCCAAAACTTTTGTACAGATGATATACTTACACGCTCGTCTGGTGAGTGTGCTCCTTTTATAGTTGGTCCAAAACTAATCATATCCATTTCTGGGTAGTTTTGTCCTAAAATACCACATTCTAAACCTGCGTGGCAAGCCACAACTTTAGCTTTAGCTCCAAACACAGTTTCATACTGTGCACTTAGCACTTTTAATATCGCAGAATCTGGGTTAGGATTCCATCCTGGATACTCACCACTAAAATCTACGGTGAAATCTGCCAATTCAAAAACAGATTTTAATGCGTTAGCTAAATCCATTTTCCCTGAGTTTACAGAAGACCTAGTTAAACACCCTATTTTTATAGCTCCGTCTTTTACGATAACTCTTGCTATGTTATTAGATGTTTCTACCAAATCAGAAATACTAGCACTCATGGCATAAACACCATTATGTGCAGCATAAATACCACGTAACAATTTTTGTTGCGCTTCTGATTGCATTACACTTTCTGGCAAATCTATTTGAGTTAAGCTAATAGTTAAATTAGGCTCTGTAACTTTTAACTCTTCTTTAATTGTAGTAGCCCAAGCTTCAAAATTTTGTAAAAAATCTTCAGTCACTTTTATGGCAACTATAGCATTACTTTCTCTTGGTATTGCATTACGTAAACTACCTCCATCAATCTCAGAAATAGCCAATTCTGTATGTAAACTAGTATTGTACAATACTCTGTTCATTATTTTATTGGCATTACCTAAACCACGGTGTATATCCATACCACTGTGCCCACCACTTAAGCCTTTTACAGTTACTTTATAACCAGTAAAATTAGCTTGTACTGGTTCTAGCTCATAAATTCTTCTTGCAGTAACGTCTATACCTCCTGCGCAACCTATATCAATTTCGTCATCTTCTTCTGTATCTAGGTTTAAAAGAATATCGCCTTTTAAAACGCCTCCTTTTAATCCCATTGCACCTGTCATCCCTGTTTCCTCATCAATAGTAAACAAAGCTTCTAAAGCAGGATGCGGTATGTCTGTACTTTCTAGCAAAGCCATAATAGCCGCAACACCCATACCATTATCTGCACCTAAAGTAGTTCCTTGAGCTCTAACCCAGTCGCCATCTATGTACATTTGTATTCCTTGAGTATCAAAATCAAAAACAGTATCGTTATTTTTTTGATGTACCATATCTAAATGAGACTGCAACGTAACCATCTTTTTATTTTCCAAACCTGGAGTTGCAGGCTTTCTAATAATAACGTTACCAACCTCATCATTTAAAGTTTCTAACTGTAAAGACGCCCCAAAATCTAACATAAACTCTATTACACGTTCTTCTTTTTTAGAAGGTCTTGGCACTGCATTTAAATCTGCAAATTTGTTCCAAATCGCTTTTGGTTCTAACTCTCTTATTGTTTTACTCATCTCATTATTTTTTCTAAGCCCAAAATTACATAATAGAAAATGATTTTATAGCTACTATTGCTTATTTTTGATATGATGAATAACAAATTAAAAAATGCTATTGCCGTATTACTGCCTTTACAAATTATTTTAGTAAAGTGGTTGGCAAACTATCCTGCACTTATTGAAGAATATTACAGCAATGGTATTTACCAGTACACATCTAAATTCTTCCGTTTTATTTTAGGATGGATTCCTTTTTCGGTGGGCGACATATTATACGCCTCTCTTATAACTTTAGCAATTAGATATCTTATTGTAAAACGAAAATATATCAAACAAAAACCACTATTCTTTTTAAGAAACATAGTAGTAGTATTATCTATAGCTTATTTTACGTTTCATTTTAGTTGGGGCTTAAATTACTACAGAGAACCACTTTACAAAACGCTAAAAATAAAAGAAAAACATTCTTTAGATGAACTAGAAACATTTGTTATCGCCTTAATAGCAAAGACAAATACTATTCACGCTACAATAACAAAAGATAGTACAGCAGCTGTAGTAATACCATATACAAAATCTGAAATTTTTAATATAACGACAACAGGATATGTTGAATTACAAAAGAAATATCCTTTATTAGATTACAAAAACTCCAGTTTAAAAACATCTTTATTTAGTAGTGGTTTAAGCTATGCTGGCTATGGCGGTTATTTAAATCCGTTTACAAACGAAGCTCAGGTAAATGGTAAAATACCATTATACAGATTCCCTGTTGTTGCAGGTCATGAAGCCGGACATCAGATTGGATATTCCGCAGAAAACGAAACTAATTTTATTGGTTACTTAGTTACCGCTAACAACCCAGATGTGTATTTTAAATACGCAGCATACTCTTACGCACTTAGTTATTGCTTAAGTGATATTAGATATAACGATCCCGAATTGTTTAATGCTTTATACAGTAAACTAAACGTTGGAGTTAAAAAAAACTACCAAGAACTAAGCACGTTTTGGAATAGTTATGAAAATCCTATGGAGCCTGTTTTAAAATCTGTTTACAGCACTTTTTTAAAAGCGAACAACCAAGCAGACGGAATGAAAAGTTACAGTAGAATTGTTTCCTTACTTGTTGCATACCATCAAGAGAATCCTTTGTAAGCAAAAACCTAATGCTTCTTATGTTGCTAAATGGTCTAAATACATCAATTTTAACATTTTATTATAATTTTCGAATAGTCGTTTCTATATCTTTAGACGGACTAATTTAACTAATCAACTCAAAAAGAAAACCGATATGAGAATACGACTCCTATCGCTTGCCTTATTTTTGGCAAGTGCTACTATGTTTGCACAGGATTACTTTCCTACAAACTCTGGTGTAAAATCTAAAAACAATAATTACACCGCATTTACAAATGCAAAAATCTTTGTTACGCCTACACAGATTGTAGAAAACGGAACACTACTTATTAAAAATGGTAAAGTAGTACAAGTAGGTAAAAGCGTAACTGTTCCTAAAAACTCTATTACAGTAGACTTAAAAGGCAAATCTATTTACCCTTCTTTTATTGATATTTACTCGGATTTTGGAGTAACTAAACCAAAAGCTTCTGGTGGTAGATCTACACAATATGAGGCTGCAAGACACGGCTATTACTGGAACGACCATGTTATGCCAGAAAACAATGCTCTTTCTGTTTTTAAGTTTGATGCTAAAAAAGCCGCTGAATACCAAAAAGCAGGTTTTGGTGTCGTAAACTCCCATATACAAGATGGTATTGCACGCGGTACAGGTATACTTGTTACTTTAAATGATGATGGCACAAATAGCGATCGTATTTTAGATGATAGATCTGCTCAGTATTTTTCTTTAACTAGAAGTGCGGTGAAAAATCAATCGTATCCATCTTCATTAATGGGTTCTTTAGCATTACTAAGACAAATGTATTCAGACGCAAGCTGGTACGCTAACGGAAATAGTGATACTAAAGATTTGTCTTTAGAAGCTTTAAATAAAAACAAAGGTTTGGTTCAGATTTTTGAAGCTGGCGACAAAGGTCACGCTTTAAGAGCAGACAAAATTGGTGACGCTAACAACATACAATACGTAATTTTAGCTGGTGGTAACGAGTACGAAAGTATTGCAGAAATTAAAGCTACCAATGCTACGTACATTGTGCCTATTAATTTCCCAGATGCTTATGACGTTTCTAACCCATACCAAGCTGGCTATGTTTCTTTAGCAGATATGAGAAGTTGGAACCAAGCTCCTTCTAACCCAAAAGTATTAGCAGACAATAATGTGCCTTTTACATTTACTACGCACGATCTTAAATCTCCTGCTGCTTTTAAAGCTAAATTACTAAAAGCTATTGCATATGGTTTACCAAAAGCTAAAGCATTAGAAGCATTAACTACAGCACCTGCACAAATACTAGGGAAATCTAACCAAATAGGATCTTTACAAACTGGTAGCTATGCTAACTTTTTAATTACTTCTGGTGATGTTTTTGAAGAAAGCACTACGTTGTATGAAAACTGGATTCAGGGACAGAAAAACGTCATTACAGATAAAGATGTAAAAGATATTAGCGGTAACTATAGTTTAGCTGTAGATGGTACTACATATAAATTAGAAATTAAAGGAGCTGCAGACAAACCATCTGCTACGCTAAAGCAAGACTCTACAACAGTAAAATCTAAATTTTCTTATAAAGAAGATTGGATAGACCTTTCTTTTGCTACTAATGAAGGAGAAAAGAGATATAGAATGACAGGAGTAGTTGCTCCAAATTCTGATAATATTAGCGGTAAGTTAGTATTACCAAACGGAAACGAATCTTCTTTTGTAGCAACTAAAACAGGAGATGTAGATAAAAAAGAAAAAGATAAAAAAGAAAATAGTACACCCGAGCTATTACCAATTACCTATCCTAATGTTGGCTATGGTTATACTACAGTACCTAAACAAGAAAACATTTTATTTAAAAATGCTACCGTATGGACAAGTGAAGCTGCCGGAATTTTAAAAAATACAGATGTCCTTGTTAAAAAAGGAAAAATTGTAAAAATAGGAACTAATTTAAGTGCAGGTGGTGCAACTGTTGTAGATGCCACAGGAAAACATTTAACTGCTGGTATTATAGATGAACACTCGCATATTGCTGGTTTAAGTATTAATGAAGGTGGTCAAAATTCTTCTGCGGAAGTAAAGATGGAAGATGTCGTGGATAATGAAGATGTAGACATTTACCGTAATCTTGCTGGTGGTGTTACATCTATTCAATTATTACACGGATCTGCAAACCCAATTGGTGGACGTTCTGCCCTATTAAAATTAAAATGGGGACAAAGTGCTGATGAAATGATTTATGATAACTCTCCTAAATATATAAAGTTTGCTTTAGGTGAAAACGTAAAACAGTCTAACTGGGGTAGTCGTTCTCGTTTTCCACAAACAAGAATGGGTGTAGAACAAATGTTTATAGATTATTTTCAGCGTGCTAAAGAGTATGATGAAAAGAAGAAAAGCGGACAACCATTTAGATATGATGAAGAAATGGAAGTTATTGCCGAAATTATTAATGGCGAACGTTTTATTAGTTGTCACTCTTACGTACAATCAGAAATTAACATGCTAATGAAGGTTGCAGAGAAGTTTAACTTTAGAGTAAACACTTTTACACATATTTTAGAAGGTTATAAGGTTGCCGATAAAATGAAAGAACACGGTGCTGGTGCATCTACATTTAGTGACTGGTGGGCTTACAAATACGAAGTTAATGATGCAATACCATACAATGCTGCAATAATGCAAAGTCAAGGTATAACTGTTGCTATTAATAGTGATGATGCAGAAATGTCTAGAAGATTAAACCAAGAAGCTGCAAAGACTGTAAAGTACGGAAATATGACAGAGCTAGAAGCTTGGAAAATGGTGACTATTAATCCTGCTAAATTATTACACCTAGATAATCGCGTAGGTAGTATAAAAGAAGGTAAAGATGCAGATTTAGTTCTTTGGAATAACAATCCTTTATCTATCTATGCAAAAGCAGAAAAGACATTAATAGAAGGTGTTGTTTATTTTGATTTAGAAAAAGACAAACAACAAAGAGAAGCTATTAAAGAAGAAAGAAATAAGCTTATCTCTATGATGTTAGAAGAAAAAGAAGGTGGCAAACCAACGCAAAAGCCTATTATGAAACAAAAACCAAAGTTCCATTGTGACACTATGGATACTGAGTGGTAAACCTAATAGACAACATAAAAATAACAGAAATGAAAAAAATTATATATATACTGCTAGTAGTTTGCTTTACCGCAAATGGTTTTGCACAACAAACACCTGCTAGTCCACAGACAGAAGCAATTACCATAGAAGGTGCTGTTGCACATTTAGGAGATGGTACAGTTATAGAAAATTCTCTTATTATGTTTGAAGGTGGTAAGATTACCTTTATAGGAGATGCAAAAATGAAAATTGCACGTAAAGGGCAAATTATAGATGCTAAAGGAAAACACGTATACCCAGGGTTCATTGCTGCTTGTACTGTTTTAGGTTTGGTAGAAGTAGATGCTGTAAGAGCTAGTGATGACCAAGAAGAAATTGGCGGGATGATACCACACGTTCGAAGTATTATTGCTTACAACTCGGAATCTAAAGTTATTGAAAGTATGCGTCCAAATGGTGTACTTATGGCGCAAATAGCACCTAGAGGTGGTGTTATTCCTGGTACATCTTCTGTTGTACAGTTAGATGCTTGGAACTGGGAAGATGCGGCTGTAAAAACAGATGACGGAATACATTTACACTGGCCAAACAGCTACAGAAGAGGTCGTTGGTGGCTAGGTGAAGACAGAGGTATGCAACCAAATAAAAAATACAAAGAGAATATAACTAGCATTGTAGATTTTATAGTAAATGCAAAGGCCTACAACCAAACAACAGCTAAACCATACCACCAAGAATATGCTGCTATGGAAGGTTTGTTTTCTGGAGACCAGAAATTATATGTTTATGCAGATGGCGAAAAAGAAATTATTGATGCTATTACTACTTTAAAAGAAAACAATATTAAAAATGTTGTTTTGGTAGGAGGTTACAATGCATACAAAATAACAGATTTTCTTAAGAAAAATGATATCCCAGTATTGGTAAGAGCAATGCATAATTTACCAAGTAATAATGATGATGATTACGACTTACCATACAAAATGGCGAAGCTATTAACTGATGGCGGATTATTGGTTGGTATTCAGAACAATGGTGAAGCTAATTTCCAGAACAGAAACTTACCATTTTATGCTGGTCAGGCTGTTGCTTATGGAATGGAAAAAGAAGCCGCTTTACAATTAATTACAAACAATACTGCAAAGATTTTAGGAATTGATAAAACGCACGGCACACTAGCTGTTGGTAAAAGCGCAACTTTATTTATATCTGAAGGTGATGCTTTAGAAATGCGTACTAACAAATTAGATAAAGCCTTTATAGATGGTAGAGATGTATCTTTAGAAACACATCAAACCGAATTATACAAAAGGTATATGGGCAAATACAACAGAGGAGAATAAACTGTTATAACAATCAAAAAAGCCGTCTTAAACAAATGTTTAAGACGGCTTTTTTATACTATTTTTTATAGCTCTCTTATTCTTGCACTTTGCCTTCTACAAAAACTGCCGCTTCAGGCTTAGCAAAAAACGAAGCAGACTTAGCTTCTTTAGTTACCGTAACATTCTCAAAAGGAACTGTATTTCTTAATCCTTTAATAACACCATCTTCAGAAGTGTGCCAGCTAATAGATTTTGGCAATACTAAACCGTTTATGGTTTGCCAATCGTTATAATGTATCCAACTATAGTTATTAGATGTTTCTCCGCTTCTGTAACTAACACTATACCCCAACCAAGCCATTTGCTTTGTTTCTGGGTCAAAGTGTATAAAATATAAATCCTTGTAAGATGCTCCTACTCCAGGATTGTAACTAATACTAACACCGGGATAATTTTTCCCTTCATAAACCACATCTTCAGTTTTACCGTAAACAATACCATCATCTGCCAATACAAAAGGCATAGCATAAAAATAAAACATAAGATTATGATAAAATACAGCATCACCTTTAAAATTACCTTCTGTATCTAATAACCATGTTTTAGCACCATCATGACCAATAGTATAGGCTGCAGTTTCTACTTTATCTTCTCTTGTTTTTAAATTAATTGTATGTGTTTCTTTAGCATCTGGCTTAGGAATATCAAAAGTTAAAGTCTCCATACTTTTCCAAGTGTCTAAACCTCCATGAGCTTTAAAAACCTCTTCTAATTCTTTTGGATAATTAGATGCAAGTACTTCTACTTTTTCTTCGGTGTTTACGTCTTCATTTGTTGTTTCTTTTTTCTCCTGTTTGCAAGAAATAAAGAAAACAGAAAATACTAGTAATGCTAAATACTTCATTTTTTAAATTTTTAGTTTTTAAGTTAACTGCTTATTAAGTTACAATTCGTCGTACTCCAGTAACATAGTTTACAATATTACATTACTTTTGTATGAATGAATACATTTAAGCAAATTACTAGCCTACAGAATCCGTTAATTAAGAAAACTTTAGTACTTAAAGATAAGTCTAGGGATCGAAAAAAAAGCGGTCTTTTTGTCTTAGAAGGAGTAAGAGAGCTACAACTTGCCTTAAAAGGAAACTATAGTATTGATACTTTATTTTTTTGTAAAAGTTTAATATCAGAAGAAACTTTAATCAACCTAACAAAAAATAATACAATAGCAGAGGTTATAGAAGTTACATTAGATGTATACCAAAAAATAGCATATAGAACTACAACAGAAGGTGTTATGGCCCTTGTAAAATCTAAAGAGCACAATCTTGACAGCTTACAGTTTTCTACTAAAAAACCATTAATTTTAGTTGCTGAAGCTCCAGAAAAACCAGGTAATATTGGTGCGCTATTACGTACCGCAGATGCTGCAAATTTAGATGCTGTAATTATAGCCAATCCAAAAACAGACTTATACAACCCTAATATTATACGTTCTAGTGTTGGTTGCGTTTTTACAAATAAAATTGCAACAGGAACTACAACAGAAATAATAGCGTTTTTACAAGAGCATAATATTGCTACATACTGCGCCGCATTAACTGCTTCTAAAACATACACAAAAGTAGATTATACAGAAAGTTCTGCTATTGTAGTTGGTACAGAAGCTACAGGATTATCTAACGAATGGCTAAACAACTCTACCCAAAATATAATTATACCTATGGAGGGACAAATAGATTCTATGAATGTTTCTGTTGCTGCTGCTATAGTCATTTTTGAAGCTAAACGACAAAGAAGTTAGGATTCACTATTTTTACATACCAAACCACCACTAATAACCATTATATGAATATCTTATTTTATGTTATACTGGCTATTATTCTGCTACAATTTGCCATAGACGCGGTAGTAGATTATTTAAATGCTAAAAAATTTAAAGAAGCTGTCCCCAAGGAATTAGATGGTATTTTTAACGAAGAAGAGTATAAAAAATCGCAACGTTACAAAACTGCAAATTATAGATTTGGTCTATTTTCTGGTGCCTTTTCTTTATTTTTAACACTATCCTTTTTAATCTTTGGAGGTTTTGGTTGGGTAGATGGTATTGCACGCAGCATAACAGACAATCCAATTTTAATTGCCATTGTATTTTTTGGTATTATTATGATTGGTAGTAGCGTATTAAATGTACCACTAGCTTATTACAGCACTTTTGTTATAGAAGAAAAGTTTGACTTTAATAAAAGCACAAAAAAATTATTTTTTATAGACCTTTTAAAGAGCTGGGTTTTAACTGCCGTTATTGGCGGCGCATTATTAACCCTTGTAATTTGGTTTTACAACTGGGCAGGCACTAATTTTTGGATATACGCTTGGGTAGCTATTGCTGTTATTTCTGTATTTATGAATATGTTTTACAGCAAACTAATTGTACCTCTTTTTAACAAACAAAAACCCTTAGAGAACGGAACGCTTAAAACTAAGATTGAAGAATATGCTAAGAAAGTTGGTTTTCAATTACAGAACATTTTTATAATTGATGGTTCTAAAAGATCTACAAAAGCAAATGCATATTTCTCTGGTTTTGGAAAACAAAAAAGAATTACATTGTATGACACTCTTGTTAAAGATTTAGATGAAGAGGAGATTATTGCCGTTTTGGCGCATGAGGTTGGCCATTACAAACGCAGACATATTCTGTTTAATTTAGCGGCTTCAATTTTACTAACAGGACTTACATTATACATTTTATCAATCTTTATTAATAACCCAGACATATCTTTGGCTATAGGCGTATCTATACCAAGTTTCCATGCTGCATTAATTGGTTTTGGTATATTATATAGTCCAATATCAGAAATTACTAGCCTAATAATGAATTACTTATCTAGAAAGTTTGAGTACCAAGCAGATGATTACGCAAAAAAAACCTATGCACACACTCCATTAATTACCTCTTTAAAAAAACTATCAAAAACTAGTTTAAGTAACCTTACGCCACACCCTGCGTATGTTTTTATGAATTATTCTCATCCTACTCTACTAGACAGGATTAATAATTTAAAAAAATAATTTTTGTAGCTTATTCTGAAACTTTAATGTAATTTTAGTTCATATGACGGAAGCAGAAATAGAAAAAGAAAATAAAGAAATTACACGCCAGTACAAAGAATTGCTGCGCGTTAGTTATTTAACGCTTTCTGATGAAGATAAAAAACTAATTAGATCTGCGTTCGAGATTGCTGTGGATGCACACAAAGATCAACGCAGAAAATCTGGTGAAGCTTATATTTTTCATCCAATAGCGGTAGCTAGAATTGTAGCTTCAGAGATTGGTTTAGATGCTGTTTCTATTGCCTCTGCACTATTGCATGATGTTGTAGAAGATACCGAATATACTTTAGCAGACATAGAACGTATGTTTGGCGAAACGGTTGCTAAAATTGTAGACGGTTTAACTAAGATTGCTCACCTTAAAAAAGATATGAATGTATCTCAACAGGCAGAGAATTTTAGAAAAATGCTATTAACTTTAAATGATGACGTTAGAGTTATTATTATAAAAATTGCAGACCGTTACCACAATATGCTTACTATGGATTCTATGCCAGAGCACAAGCAGTTAAAAATAGCTTCTGAAACCTTATACATTTATGCCCCTCTTGCGCATAGAATTGGATTGTATAATATTAAAACTGAATTAGAAGATTTAAGTTTAAAATATACAGAGCCTGAAGTTTACAACGACATTCTTGGCAAAATTGAAGAAACAAAAGAAGAGCAACAAGAATATATAGACTCTTTTTCACACACCATACAAGACTCTTTAGACAAAGAAGGTTTAAATTATACCATTAAAGGCAGAATGAAATCTATTTTTTCTATTCGTAGAAAAATGAAAGTTCAGAATGTACCTTTTGATGAGATTTACGACAAGTTTGCTATTCGTATAATTTACAAGTCTGATAAGGCTAATGAAAAGTTTTTGGCTTGGAAAATATATTCTGTAGTTACAGATAATTTTACGCCAAACCCTGTACGTTTAAGAGATTGGATTTCTTCTCCTAAATCTACAGGTTACGAAGCCTTACATATTACGGTCATGGGACCAGATGCCAAATGGGTAGAAGTACAGATACGTAGTGAGCGTATGCACGAAATTGCAGAAAAAGGATATGCCGCTCACTTTAAATACAAACACGGAGAACAAAAAGAGCAAGGTATAGAGATCTGGCTAAATAGACTACAAGAAGCATTAGAGAATGCAAATACCAATGCGGTAGATTTTGTAGAAGAATTTAAATTAAACTTATACTCTAAAGAGATATTTGTTTTTACACCACAGGGAGATTTAAAGTCTATGCCTAAAGGAGCTACTTCTTTGGATTTTGCTTTTCATATACACTCAGAGGTTGGTTTAAAAACAAGAGGTACAAAGGTCAATGGCAAACTAGTGCCATTAAATACCATTTTACATAGTGGTGACCAAGTAGAGGTAATTACATCCGAAAAAAGTAAACCAAACCAAAGTTGGCTAGATTATGCTACTACGGCACGTGCAAGATCTAAAATTAAATCTTCCTTAAGAGAAGAGAAAAAAGAAGTTGCAGAAGATGGTAAAGAAATTTTACGTCGTAAATTAAAATCTCAGAAAATTAGTTTTAATGAAGATACCATTAACAAAATGGTGTACCACTTTAAGTTAAAAACTAGTTTAGATTTATTTTATAGAGTGGCTACTGGTTCTATAGACAATATCCAAATAAAAGATTTTGCATCATCATACAGTAATGCTTTTATTAGTTTTTTTAAAAATAGAATTAGAAGAACTCCTTCTCAAGAAAATATAGATAAGGACGAAATTACAGCAAAATACGATCAGTTAGTTTTTGGTAAAGAAGAAGAAAAACTAAAGTACAAACTATCTCAATGTTGTAACCCAATTCCTGGAGATGACGTGTTTGGTTTTATTAGTGTAACAGAAGGTATAAAAGTACACACTAAAAACTGTCCAAATGCCATATCTTTGCAATCTAATTACGCCTATAGAATTATACAGGCTAAATGGATAGACTCTTCTCAGCAAGAGTTTACGGCAAACGTACAATTAACAGGTATAGACAATATTGGAATTATTAGTGACCTTACAACAATTATTTCTCAACAAATGCACGTGAACATGAGAAGTGTAAACTTTAGTACTGATGGCGGTACTTTCTCAGGGAAAATATCTGTTGTAGTTAAAAATAATTCCATCTTAATTAAGCTTATTAACAATTTAAAGAAAATTAACGGTATAGATAAAGTAGTAAGAATTTAAAATTTACACTACATTTGCAAACCGAAAAGCTGTAGAAATACTATGGGTAGTAACAAAAATCAAGACATTGTAAAGAATGTCTTCACGACTTTTTTAGAAGAAAACGGACACAGAAAAACTCCCGAACGCTACGCTATACTCCAAGAAATTTACGAAAGTGAAGATCATTTTGATATAGAATCTCTCTATATAAAGATGAAAAACAAAAACTATAGAGTAAGTAGAGCAACCTTATACAACACTATTGAACTTTTATTAGGTTGTAAATTGGTACGTAAGCACCAATTTGGAAAAAACCAAGCTCAGTATGAAAAATCGTATTTTGATAGACAACATGATCATGTTATTCTAACAGATACTGGTGAGGTAATGGAGTTTTGTGACCCTAGAATACAGTCTATCAAGAAAACAATAGAAGAAGTGTTTGATATTAAAATAACAAACCATTCACTATACTTCTATGGAGTAAAAAATAAAAAAGAGAACAACTAACCAATTACAACTAATGGCAGTAGATTTACTACTAGGACTCCAATGGGGAGACGAAGGAAAAGGAAAAATTGTTGATGTATTAACTAAAGACTACGACATTATTGCGCGTTTTCAAGGTGGTCCAAATGCTGGACATACTTTAGAATTTGATGGCATTAAACACGTACTTAGAACAATTCCATCAGGAATTTTTCACAAAAAAGCAATGAACGTTATTGGTAACGGTGTTGTAATAGACCCTGTTGTCTTTGTAAAAGAATTAGAAGGTTTAGACCAGTTTAAAATAGACTACAAGGCTAAACTTATTATTTCTAGAAAAGCACATTTAATTTTACCAACGCACCGTTTATTAGATGCCGCATCTGAAGCATCTAAGGGAAAAGCGAAAATTGGTTCTACTTTAAAAGGTATTGGTCCAACTTATATGGACAAAACTGGTAGAAACGGTATGCGTGTTGGCGATTTAGAATTAGATTCGTGGAAAGAGAAATACCGTCATCTTGCAGATAAACATGAAACTATGATTGGTTTCCTAAGTGCAGATGTACAATATAATTTAGAAGAAATGGAAGTAGAATTCTTTGAAGCTGTAGAGCGTTTAAAAGAATTAACCTTTATAGATAGTGAAGAGTACTTAAACCAAGCTATTAAAGATGGTAAAACAATATTAGCAGAAGGTGCGCAAGGATCATTATTAGATATTGATTTTGGGACATACCCATTTGTTACATCATCTAACACTACAGCAGCTGGTGCTTGTACTGGCTTAGGTATTGCACCTAACAAAGTAAAAGAAGTATATGGTATTTTTAAGGCATATACTACACGTGTAGGCTCTGGCCCTTTCCCAACAGAATTGTTTGATGAAGTTGGTGCTAATATGGCTAAGGTTGGTCACGAATTTGGTGCAGTAACTGGTAGACCTCGCCGTTGTGGTTGGTTAGATCTAGTTGCATTAAAATATGCGTGTCAAGTAAATGGTGTTACACAATTAAACATGATGAAAGGTGATGTGCTTTCTGGTTTTGATAACCTACAAGTTTGTACGTCTTACAAGTATAAGGGTAAAACAATAACACATTTACCATACAATATAGAACCAGAAAATGTAACTCCTATATACACAGAGTTTCCTTGTTGGAAAGAAGATTTAACGCAAATGACAGATCCTTCACAGTTTCCAAAAGAACTAAATCAGTATATAGATTTTCTAGAAAAAGAGTTAGAAATTCCTATAAAAATTGTTTCTGTTGGTCCAGACAGAAAACAAACAATTAATAGATAATACAAAAAGCCACATTTTAAAATGTGGCTTTTTTTTTACTTCCTCATAATCTTATAAATGCATAATCTTAATTCTATGCCAATCTGTTATAAGAACAATCAAAAAAAACCTATTTTTGACCAAAATTTAAAACTTGCTAAAATTTAAAATAGTTATAGGTTTATTATTGTTTGTTTTTGGAGTTAACGCACAGGTTAAACCAACTGAAAAAAAACAAATAAACATAGTACATGGTGCTAACTTTACCAAAAATGAAGTGAAGTACCCTGGCGCCTCTATATTTAGTAGAGATAGCGAAAGACAGGTAGAGTTTGAACACCAAGGAGCAACACTTTGGTGTGACGTTGCTGTATTTTATCCTAAAGAAAATAAACTTATTGCTATAGATAATGTTCGTATGCAACAGGGCGACTCCATACAAATGGATAGTGGCAAACTTGAGTATTTTGGAGATATTAAACTTGCTAAAGCATCAAAAAAAGTGGTTTTACAAAGTCCAGACGCTACACTTACTACAGATACTTTATATTTTGATAGAGAAAAACAAGAATCGTACTACAGACATTTTGGTACTATTATAGATACCGCAAATACTATAAAAAGTAGAATTGGTCGTTTTTTTATGACCACTAATAAATACCAATTACAAGATAGTGTTACGGTACAAAATCCAAAATACCACGTGTTATCAGAGCAATTAGATTACTATACAGAGTCAGAACACCTCTATATGTATGGTCCTTCTACCGTTACAGGGAAAGATTACATAATGTATTGTGAACGTGGCTATTACGATACAAAAGTAGAAACTGGTTACGGAATAAAAAATACGCGAATAGATTACAGTAATAAAATTATAGAGGGAGATAGTGTTTACTTTAACAAACGCAAACAATTTGCTTCTGCAACAAACAATATTGTTGTAACAGATACCGTAAACGATGGTGTAATAAGAGCACACTACGCAGAAGTTTACAAAGAAAAAGATTCTGTTTTTGCTACTAAAAGAGCCGTTGCAATTAACGTCATGGACAAAGACTCTTTGTATATGCACGGAGATACTTTAATGATTACAGGAAAACCAGACAATAGAGTTATACGTGCCTTTAGAAATGCTAAATTTTTTAAGACGGACATAAGTGGCAAGTGCGATTCTATTCATTTTGACCAAAAAACTGGAGTAACACAACTTATTACAAATCCCATTATTTGGAATATTGATAACCAAATGACGGGAGATAGCATACATTTAATTAGCGATCTAAAAACTGATAAATTAGATTCGCTTAAAGTTATAAATAATGCTTTTATTATCTCTTTAGACAGTATTAGTCAGACTGGCTACAACCAAGCAAAAGGTAAAAATCTCTTTGGTAAGTTTACTAACAACGAACTAAATATGATAGATCTTGTACAAAATGTAGAGGTAATTTATTATTCTTATAATGATGAAAATGAATTTATAGGGATAGATGAATCTCTTTGTGGTAAGGTAAGTATGCTTATGCAAGAAAATGCTATAGACGTTATTACCTATTACATAAACCCATCTGGCACAACATTTCCTGAAGGTCAAGAACCAGAAAGAGGCGTAAAACTAAAAGGCTTTGTTTGGTATGGCGATCAACGTATTTATACCAAAGAAGATATTTTTGATGAGGACGATAATAATATTGTTCTCCCAATAATAAGAGGTATTACCAATCCTATAGATATAGACGCAGAAGAACAAGAGCGCCATAAAAACCAAGGAGATCCAGTAAATAACCCGCCCAATAATAAAGCAACTAGAAAAAAGAGTTTACCTAAACCTACTCTAGTAAAGCCAGCACCAAAAACAAAACTTAAGCAACAAAAATAGATTACAGGTGAAAAAGGACTTTTTACACTACCAAGCACAAACTAGTCCGCATCCTTTAACTTTACAAGTTTCTAGAGCTAGCGGCAGTTATATTTACGATCAAGACAACAATGCACATTTAGATTTTGTTGCAGGTGTTTCTGCGTGTACTCTAGGGCATTGTCACCCTAAAGTAGTAGATGCAATAACCAAACAAGCCTCAGAATACATGCATGTTATGGTTTATGGCGAATATGTCCAAAAACCAGCTGTTGCATATGCTAAATTATTAGCCTCTTTGCTACCAGAAAACTTAGAAACTACCTACTTGGTTAATTCTGGTACAGAAGCTATAGAGGGAGCGTTAAAACTAGCCAAAAGAGCTACTGGGAGGCATCAAATTATTGCTGCACACAATTCGTATCACGGAAATACAATGGGTAGTATGAGTGTTTCTGGTTCAGAATCGCAAAAAAGCGCATATAGACCTTTGGTACCTGGCACAACATTTATCAATTTTAATTCAGAAAAAGAATTAGATAAAATAACAAAACATACAGCCGCTGTAATTTTAGAAACCATACAAGGAGGTGCAGGTTTTATTGTACCAACAAATAACTATTTAGAAAAAGTAAGAGCGCGTTGTACAGCTGTTGGTGCACTTCTAATTTTAGACGAAATTCAGCCTGGTTTTGGAAGAACAGGAAAATTATTTGCTTTTGAAAATTACAACTGTGTTCCAGATATTTTAGTCATTGGTAAAGGTATGGCCTCTGGTATGCCTGTAGGTGCTTTTGTTGCATCTAACGACTTAATGAAAAACTTACAAAACAACCCTAAACTAGGGCATATCACAACATTTGGAGGCAATCCTGTAATTGCTGCAGCCAGTTTAGCTACCTTACAAGAATTAACTACTAGTAGTCTTATTGATGCTACTTTAGAAAAAGAAAAATTATTTAGAAAGCTACTAAAGCACAAGTATATTACTGAGGTACGAGGTAAAGGTTTAATGCTAGCCATTATGCTAGAAAATGCCGATATTACAAACCATGTTATACTATATTGTGCAAAAAACAGACTAGTATTATTCTGGTTGCTATTTGAACCTAAAGCAGTACGTATTTCTCCTCCCCTAACAATTTCTACGAAAGAAATTATGGCAGGATGCAAGCTAATATTAGACGCTTTAGACAACTACGAGAAATAGGTTGTTAACTATTTTGTTAATAATATACAAACCTACGACCCCAAAAAAGAGACCTAAAACGTTACTTTTATTTTAATCTTATTAAGTAAGAAAGAATTTATATGGCATTTGAAGCTGAAGAAAGACCAGACAGACCAATAGCAAAATTTGAGTCAATGCTAAAGACAGATGATGTCTATTTCTTTGACGCAGAGGATTTTGAAGACATAATTCACCATTATTTAAATAATGGTAAAATGTCATTGGCAAAAAAAGCCATTAAAATTGGTTTAACCCAACACCCAAGTACTATAGAGCTTAAGCTTTTAGAAGTAGAAGTACATGTTTTTGAAAACAATCTTGAGCTTGCAGAAAGTATGCTAGATAGTTTACAGACTATAGACAGTAATAACGAAGAAATATACATACAAAGAGCAAACATTTTCTCTAAAAAAGACGATCATAATACAGCAATTAAACTACTAGAAAAAGCTTTAACTTTATCTGAAGACGCTATAGACATACACTCTTTATTGGGAATGGAGCATCTTTTTATGGATAATTTTGAAGAAGCTAAAAAGCATTTTATTCAATGTGTTTTGTTTGATGAGCAAGATTACGCATCCCTATACAACATCATCTATTGTTTCGATTTTCTAGAAGACTATGATGGTGCCATTGAATTTTTAAATGAATATTTAGAAAAAAACCCATACTGTGAAGTTGCTTGGCATCAATTAGGAAAACAATATTTTGCTAAAAAAATGTATAATGAAGCTATAAATGCATTTGATTTTGCAATTATATCTGATGATACTTTTGTTGGTGCTTATTTTGAAAAAGGAAAAATTCTAGAACGCTTAAAACGTTACAATGAAGCTATAGAAAATTATGAATTTACTATAGAGATTGAAGATCCTTCTGCGTTTGCTTATTTGCGTATTGGTAAATGTCATGAAAAACTTGGCAATACAGAATTAGCAAAGTTAAATTACTATAAAACAGTTCATGAAGATCCTTTATTAGATAAGGGCTGGTTAGCTATTACTAACTTTTACATGAAACAAAAAGACTATTTAAAAGCTAAAGAATACATTACAAAAGCTATTAATATAGAAGAAGAAAACTTATTCTACTGGGAGAAAAACGCCTATATTAATGAAGCTTTAGGTCTAATTGAAGAGGCCGAAATGGCCTACCAAAAAATGGTAGACTTAGGAGATTGCGAATTAAAAACGTGGTTGCTTTGGAGTAGTTTGGTATTAAAAAAAGGAGATCCACATTCTGCGATACAAATACTACAACAAGCCTTAGAGTTCTACCCTAGCAACTCAGATGTTTTATATAAAATAGCAGGTGCTCATATGGTACTAGATCAAACTATTAAGGCAAAAGAATTTTTAGTAAAAGCCCTAAAAGCAAACACTAAAAAAGTTGCAATGTTTAAATTGGAGTTTCCTCAGTTTAAAAATAATGTGTGGATAAACAACATTATTCTAGAATTTGGCAACTCTTCCAAATAAATCTATATTTTTACGTTTTTATTAAAATTATGAAAGAACGTAGCTTATTACAATATTTAATTATTACGCTTAAAGGTTTAGCAATGGGAGCAGCAGATGCTGTACCTGGAGTTTCCGGAGGTACAATTGCTTTTATTTCTGGAATTTATGAAGAGTTAATTGATAGCATTAGCACTATTAATTTATCATTATTTAAGACATTAAAAAACGATGGATTAAAAGCATTTTGGAAACAAGCAAATGGTAATTTTATACTGGCTCTATTGACCGGAATAATTATCAGTTTTATTTCATTTATGCGTTTGGCAAAATACCTAATAGAATACCACCCTGTTTTAATTTGGTCTTTCTTTTTTGGTTTAATTGTAGTGAGTATATACTTTGTTGGCAAACAAATTACAAAATGGAATGCCCTAACTATAGTTGCTTTAATAATTGGGGCAGGTTTAGCGTATTACATTACAAGTTTACCTGCATTGGCAGCTAATTCTAATCCATATTATTTGTTGTTTGCTGGCGCTATAGCTATTTGTGCAATGATCTTACCTGGTATTTCTGGGTCTTTTATTTTAGTAATAATGGGTGCTTATAAAACATTAAGTGATGCATTTCATGATTTTGACTTAAAAAAAATAGCACTTTTTGCAACGGGAGCTTTAATAGGATTATTAAGTTTTAGTAGAATTTTAAAATGGTTGTTTAAAAATTACCACAACACTACTCTTGCTCTTTTAACTGGTTTTATTTTAGGATCTTTAAACAAAGTTTGGCCTTGGAAAAAAACAGTATCTGTTATGATAGATGAAACTGGTGAAATTGTTCCTTTTTCATCAATATCTGACCTTGGTACACTTGCCGTACATCAAAAAAACATAAACAATTTTGAATCTTTTAAAACAGTTACAGAAGAAAGTATTTTACCAATACAATATTCAGCATTAAACCATTATATAGATGCCCAAACTATGATCGCTATTGCACTCATGGTTACCGGTTTTTTAACTATTTTTATACTAGAAAAAGTAGCTACTAAAAATAACTAATCAATGACACATACTAGAACATTTATAGACAAGCTTCTCCTTGTTGTAAAAGGACTATGTATGGGTGCTGCAAATAAAGTACCTGGTGTTTCTGGAGGTATTGTTGCCTTTGTTGGTGGTTTTTACGAGGAATTTATATACTCACTTCAAAAATTTAACTACAAAGCCTTAAAACTACTTTTAAACGGCAGGTTAAAAAGTTTCTACACCTACATTAATGGTACGTTTATTACCCTGCTTATTTTTGGTATGCTTGTAAGCTACTTTAGCGTCTCTAAAGTTTTAGACTATTTTTTAGAACATAATGAGCTTAATGTTTGGGCTTGTTTTTTTGGGATGATTATTGGATCTATTTATTACATAGCTAAAGACTTTGACCTTTGGAATAAGAAAAGCATTTTTGCTGCTATAATTGGTTTAATCGTTGGTATATCTATTAGTTTTTTAAATCCTGCTACCGAAAACGACAATCTTTTTTTTATTTTTTTCTGTGGAATTATTAGTGTTTCTGGTATGACGCTTCCAGGCTTATCTGGCTCTTTTATCTTAATTTTACTTGGGAACTATGTACTCCTTTTAGTAGACTCTGTAAATGCACTTTATGATACTTTCGCCGAGGTTATTAAAGGCGACTTTAGTTTTACAAAAAATACAGAACGCTTAAACATATTAACTATTCTGGGTGTTTTTACAGCTGGTTCTGCGGTTGGCTTGGTTAGTTTATCTCACATTATAAGTTACGTTTTAAAACATTTTAAGCATATAACAACTGCTGTTATTTTGGGCTTTATTACCGGCTCTTTGGGTGTTGTTTGGCCTTGGAAAAAAACAGTTTATAAAGTAGACGGCCTTGGGAATACTTTAATAGACTCTAACGGAAACGAAATTATTAAGAATTATTCTCGCTATTTTCCCGATTTTGTGATTTCTGAAACTTGGTGGGCCGTTTTTTTTGTAGTTATAGGAATAAGTATTTTATTAGGTCTAGATTGGTATGGAAAACACAGAAAAGCAACAGCATAAATATGGTTTAATAGGAAAAGATATAGCGTATTCTTTTTCTAGAAACTACTTTACAAATAAATTTAAAGACCTTGGGTTAACAGACTGTGAGTATGTAAATTTTGACTATCAAAATATCGATGAATTTAAAACTACTTTAGACAGTACACCTAACATAAAAGGTTGTAACGTTACCATACCCTACAAAGAAAGTATTATTTCGTTTTTAACTAGTTTAGATGCTAAAGCAAAAGCTATTGGTGCGGTTAATACTATAAAGTTTACAGCAAACGGTTTGGTGGGTTACAATACAGATGCATACGGATTTAAAAAATCCATAGAACCCCATTTAAAAAAACACCATACTAAAGCGTTAATTCTAGGCACAGGCGGAGCATCTAAAGCTGTAAAATATGTTTTAGAAGAGTTAGGAATTACCTGTACATATGTATCTAGAAAAGCAAAGGGAAACCAATTTACCTATACCGAATTAGATAAAAATATAATTGAAGAGCATACTGTTATTGTAAACTGCACACCATTGGGGACACACCCAAATATTACAGATAAAGCAACGATACCTTATGAGTATTTGGGCAAAGAACATTTATTGTTCGATTTAATTTACAATCCCAATAAAACGGCATTTTTAAGTGCAGGCGAAGCACAAGGCGCTACAATAAGCAACGGGCAGCATATGTTAGAACACCAAGCCGAAGAGTCTTGGAGAATCTGGAACAGTTAGCACGCATCATAAATTTAGAATACCTTAAAATGAATTACTACTCGTTAAACAAAAAAGCACCTAACACTACATTCAAAAATGCAGTAATAAAAGGTTTGGCACCAGATAAAGGACTTTATTTTCCGGAAAGTATTACGCCTTTACCAGAAGATTTCTATAAAAATATAGATAACTTATCTTATCCAGAAATTGCTTTTACAGCTATTAAACAATTTGTTTCACCAGAAATTCCTGAGGATGTTCTTAAAACTATTGTAGAGGAAACCTTGTCATTTGATTTTCCTATTGTTCGGCTAGATAAAAATATATCTACCCTAGAGCTTTTTCACGGTCCAACTATGGCTTTTAAAGATGTTGGCGCACGTTTTATGGCGCGCTGTCTTGGTTATTTTAATGCCAACAATACGAATGAAGTTACCGTTTTAGTTGCTACATCTGGTGATACGGGTGGTGCTGTTGCAAATGGTTTTTTAGGTGTTAAAGGTGTACATGTTGTTATTCTTTACCCTAGCGGAAAAGTAAGTGATATACAAGAAAAACAACTGACTACTTTAGGGGAAAATATTTCTGCATTAGAAGTAGACGGCGTTTTTGACGATTGCCAAGATATGGTAAAACGTGCATTTTTAGATGAAGAACTAACTAGTAAAATGCAGTTAACTTCTGCAAATTCTATTAACGTAGCACGTTGGTTGCCTCAGCTATTTTACTTTATGTTTGCTTATAAACAATTACATAATACCCATAAAAAAATTGTTTTCTCTGTTCCAAGTGGTAATTTTGGTAATATATGTGCTGGTATGGTTGCACAAAAATTAGGATTACCTATTCACCATTTTATAGCATCTAACAACGAGAATAACGTTGTAACCAACTATCTAAAAACAGAAGATTACACTCCTAAACCATCTGTACAAACTATAAGTAATGCTATGGATGTGGGTAACCCAAGTAATTTTATACGTATACAAGAGCTACACAAAAATAACTTTTCAGCCTTAAAAGAAAACTTATCTTCTTTTAGTTTTACTGATGAAGAAACTAAAGATGCATTAGCAACTATTTATAAAGAGCACAACTATGTCGCAGACCCGCACGGGGCTGTTGGCTATTTAGGTTGTAAAGCCTATTTAAATAATAATAATGATGATGTACATTGTGTGTTTTTAGAAACAGCACACCCAACTAAATTTTTAAATGTGGTTGAAGAAGTAATTAAAGAAAAACAACCATTACCAGAACAAATACAGTCGGTTATACATAAAACAAAAGTAGCCACCAAAATTGGCAGCTACAATGAATTAAAGTCTTATTTATTAAAAAAAAATTAAGATTCAATAGTAGAAAATTTATCTAAAGCTTTACCAATTAAGGTATCTCCTTTAATAATTTCAAAAGTGACTTTGTTTGCAACATCATCATTTAGTGTTCTTACTAAGGTTTGCGCAACATCGTTTCTACTAATTTCACCTCTTTTATTTAACTTTTCTTGGAGCTCTATTTCATTATGGGGCTCCTCATTAGTTAAAGATCCAGGACGAACTATACTGTAATTTAATCCGCTCGTTTTTAAGTATTCATCTGCGTTATGCTTTGCTTTTAAATACTCTTGTAATTGTTCTGCTTCTTCAGGTTTATCTGCTCCCATAGAACTTAACATTACAAACTTTTTAATGTTATTTTTTTTAGAGGCATCAATTAATCTCTTTGCTCCTTCTTGGTCTACCTCTATTACTTTTTTTCCTCCAGAACCCGCAGCAAACAATACTTTGTCTACATTTTCTACTTCGTTAAATACCTTATTTATATCGCCCTCTAAATCTCCAAGAACTGTATCTATTTGTTTTGCTTTAAAATATTCTTTTTGCTCTTCTTTTCTAACCATTGCTATAGGGTTAAAATATTGAGATTCTTTTAAAAGGTTCACTATTTGTTTTCCTGTGGTACCATTGGCACCGGCTACTAATATGTTTTCCATCTACTTAGTATAACATTCAACAGCGTCAATTCCTAATATCTTAAGTAGTTTAACGTTAGTTTAATAAAAATTAACAAAGTGTTTAGATGCCTAATTTACCTTTCATTTTCATTCCTAAATCCTATAGTACATCAACCCAAAAACAACTTATTTTAATGTCTTAGCAGATTTATAAAACAAACAATTTTCGATACCTTTGACAAAAAACTAACAATAGTCTAATTATATAAATTGTTTTAATGAAAAATACTGCATTATCATCTACTCACGAAGCTCTTGGCGCTAAAATGGTCCCTTTTGCTGGTTATAATATGCCTGTTTCTTATGCTGGTGTAAACATAGAACACGAAACTGTACGTAAAGGTGTAGGTGTTTTTGATGTATCACATATGGGTGAGTTTCTAATTGAAGGTCCAAATGCTTTAGACTTAATACAGAAAGTTACATCTAATGATGCTTCTAAATTAGTTATTGGTAAAGCTCAGTATAGCTGTTTACCTAATGAAACTGGTGGTATTGTAGATGATCTTATCGTTTACAAACTTAAAGATGAACAATATTTATTAGTAGTAAATGCTTCTAATATTGATAAGGATTGGAACCATATTTCTAAATACAACGAAACTATAAAAGCTGAAATGCGTAATATATCTGAAGGATATTCACTTTTAGCCATTCAAGGTCCTAAGGCTATTGAAGCAATGCAGTCTGTTACTGCTGTAGATTTAGCTGCTATTAAGTTTTATACTTTTGAGGTTGCAGATTTTGCAGGTGTAGAAAATGTTATTATTTCTGCTACTGGTTATACTGGTTCTGGAGGGTTTGAAATTTATTGTAAAAACGAAGACGTTAAACAAGTTTGGGATACCATTTTTAAAGCAGGTGCAGATTTTGATATTGCTCCTATTGGTTTAGCTGCGAGAGATACATTGCGCTTAGAAATGGGCTACTGTTTGTATGGAAACGATATTAGCGACACTACTTCTCCGTTTGAAGCTGGTCTTGGGTGGATTACTAAATTTACGAAGGATTTTGTAAATAGTGACGCTTTAGCTGCACAAAAAGCAAATGGTCCAGAACGTAAATTAATTGCTTTTGAACTTACAGAAAGGGGTATTCCTAGACACGATTATGATATTGTAGATGCCAATGGTACTAAAATAGGTATTGTAACTTCTGGTACTATGTCTCCTTCTTTAAACAAAGGAATTGGCTTAGGCTATGTACCAACTGCGGTTTCTACTGCTGGCTCTGAAATATTTATACAAATTAGAAAAAAAGCAGTTGCTGCAACTGTAGTAAAATTACCTTTTTATAAGGCATAATTTTTATATGATAGATTTCCAAGGCATTATCAACAACATTCATAACCACCTTAGTAAAGAGGAGGCTAAGGGTGTTGTTGCTAGTTATATACCAGAACTATCTAAGCAAAATACACATAGTTTTGGTATTTTTTTACAACAAATAAATGGCGATTCTTATGCTGCTGGTGATGCACATATACCGTTTTCTATACAAAGTATTTCTAAAGTTTTAGCATTGTCTAAAGCTATTGCTTTTGAGGATAACCGTATTTGGCAACGTGTAGACGTAGAACCATCTGGTAACCCATTTAATCATTTATCTCTTTTAGAACTAGAAAACGGTATTCCTAGAAATCCGTTAATAAATTCTGGTGCCTTAGTTGTTGCAGATATTTTAGTTACACATTTAAAAAACCCGAAAGAAGATTTTTTAAACTATGTAAGAACTATTGCTAACGACCAAACTATTAATTACAATACAGATGTTGCTGCATCAGAAAAAAGAACAGGGTATAGAAACTTTGCTGCAGCCAACCTTTTAAAATCGTTTAGTAATCTTAAAAATAATGTAGAGGATGTTTTAGATTTTTATTTTCACCAATGTTCTATAGATATGACTTGTGCACAATTATCTAAGGCGTTTTACTTGTTTGCAAATAGCGGTAAGTGCGTAAATAATGTACAACAAATACCTGTTAGCCAAGCAAAACGTATAAACGCTATTATGCTTACTTGTGGTTTTTATGACGAAGCAGGAGAATTTGCTTTTAGAGTTGGTTTACCTGGAAAAAGTGGTGTTGGTGGTGGTATAGTTGCTCTTTTACCTAATAATTTTATTATTTCTACTTGGGCTCCCGGTCTTAATGCTAAAGGAAATTCTTTACTAGGAATGCAAGCATTAGAACTATTTACGACCCAGACTAAACTCTCTATTTTTTAAGTCGACAAACTGAGTAATGAAAGAGAATAAATCTAAAAATAAAATATTAATTCTAGGAGCTAGCGGTTTTATCGGTAATGCTATTTATAAAGAGCTCTATGCTTTTTATGATACCTATGGTACCTACTGTACTAATGAAAAAGGATTTAAAGATAATGGTCAGTTTTTTTATTATAATGTTGAAGAAACAGATATTTACGAATTACTAGAAATCGTAAAACCAGATTATATTATATCTGCCATTCGTGGTAATTTTGCTGCACAAGTATTGGCGCACCAACATATAATAGAATATGTTACAACACACAAAACTAGGCTGCTATTTTTATCTTCTGCTAATGTTTTTGATGCTTATAGCAAATACCCTTCTTACGAATTAGACAAAACATTGTCTTTAAGTATTTATGGTCGTTTAAAAATTAAGATTGAAAATATGTTGCTTAGGCTACCTAAAAGCAAAGCTATAATTGTACGCTTACCAATGGTTTTTGGCAACAACACTCCCAGAATTAAGGAAATTAAAACGCTATTGCACAACAAAGAACCTATAGAAGTTTTTCCTAATTTGGTTTTTAATGTTACCCATATAGATAAACTTACACAACAATTGCATTACATTATTAACCATAACAAAACTGGAATTTTTCATTTAGGCAGTGAAGATTTGGTTCACCACGAGGATTTTATAAAAGAAATAATCTCTAAAATTGGATTGTATAATCCTGTCTACAAAAGGGTATTTACATCTAATGAAGATAGGTATTTAGCTGTACTGCCAAAAAGCAACAAACTACCAAAGCATTTACGCACCGCATACCAAGACACAATAGATCATCATCTTTTTTCTTAATAATAGATATAACGTTGTTACTTCTTGTAACTTTGTAACACACTAAATTTTATAAAAATGCAAAAATATACAACTGAAGAAGTCACTAGTAAATTAAATAATTTAGACGGTTGGGATTATACTGATGGTGCTTTAGAAACTACATTTGAATTTAAAAACTTTAAAGAAACATTCTGTGTAATGACGCGTATTGCTTTTGAATGTGAAATACAAAATCATCATCCAGATTGGAGTAACGTATACAATACTTTAACCATACGCTTAAGCACGCACGATGCAAATGGCGTTACAGAAAAAGACTTTGTACTAGCCAAAACTATTGAAGAAATAATAGACAGCGAGTAGCTTATAAAAGTAATAGAACCTAGCCATAATGCGCTAGGTTTTTTTATACCTTCCTTTGAGCAAATTTACTTGCTATTACACTTATTATTAAAATTTGTGTTGCGTGAAAAAGCATAATAGGCAACAACACAATTCCAATAGTTGCCATATTGCCAAATATAATTTTAGAAAAAACAGTACCGTGTACTAAAGATTTTTTTGTGCCGCAAAATTGCGCTGTTATTTGATCTTCTATAGTAAACTTTAATTTTTTAGCAATAAATCCTATACTAAAATAAGTAATAGTAAAAAGGACTAATACACCAACTAAAAGAAATACCAAATCTAATACAGAAACAGTACTAAATATATGGTCTGTAAAAGACGATGCAAAACTTTTGTATATTATAAGTAAGATGATGGATTTATCAAACAACGTAATTTTACTACTATGTTTTTGTGCAAATGTACCTAAGTAGCGCTGTAGCACTAAACCAATTACTACTGGTACTATTATTTGTACAATTAACTTGGTGTAAATATCTATAAAATTAAAGCTAGCTTGGTCGTTGGTTACAAATAAACCCATCCATAAGGGTGTAAGTAAAATACCAATTATACCAGAGATACTTGCATTAAAAATAGCCGCAGGCATATTTCCTTTTGCTATGGACACCATAACTACCGAGGAAGACACCGTAGATGGTAAGGCTGCTAAAAAAAAGAAAGCTAGCCAAATAGTCTCTTGCTCTTGGTTTTGTAAAAATGGTCTAACCAATAAAACCAACAGCGGAAATAATATAAAGGTAGATGCTTGTACTACTATGTGTAGTTTCCAGTTTTTTAATCCGGCTTTTAACTTAGACGGACTCAATTTTAATCCATAGAAAAAGAAAATTAATGAGATACCAACACTACTAATTGTATTTATAATTTCCTTTGACCCCCATTGCGGAAAAAAGTACGAGAAAATAATTACACCAATTATAAACAGTACAAACTTATCAATCTTCATAATCAACTTTTATACGTACAATATTAAGCACTTGTTGTTTCATTTTAAAAATAAAATCTCTTAAAATAATCTTATATTTAAGGTAAAACCAATTCAATTTTTTAATTTCATCCTAGAATTATAATATTCTATTTTAACCCATAAAGTAAAACTAATGCATATAGTATCTTGGAATGTAAATGGTGTACGCGCTATTGTAAAAAAGGAGTTTTTTGAATCTGTAAAATCTATGAATCCAGATATTCTTTGCTTGCAAGAAACTAAAGCACAAGACAATGAAGTAACCAAAGCACTTGCTCCTTTAGATAATTTTAATTTAGCCTCTAACTCCGCAGATAAAAAAGGGTATTCTGGTACTGCTACATTAAGTAGCAATAAACCAATTACTACCAAAGCAGATATTGGCATAGAAGAACACGATACAGAAGGCAGAGTACTCTGCACCGAGTATGAGAACTTTTATTTGGTAAATGTTTACGTTCCTAATTCTGGACAAAAATTAGATAGGTTAGCGTACAGAAAACAATGGGATAAAGACTTCTTAAGCTATTTAAAGGAGCTAGAAAAGAAAAAACCTGTTATTGCCTGTGGCGATTTTAACGTGGCCCACACAGCTATAGATTTAAAGAACGATAAAAGCAACTACAATAAAACTGCTGGCTATACGCAAACCGAAATAGATGGTATGGATAATTTTATTGCTGACGGATTTGTAGATTCTTTTAGACTACTACACCCAGATGAAGTTGCCTATACATTTTGGAGTTACCGTTTTAAATCTAGAGAACGAAATACGGGTTGGCGTATAGATTATTTTTTAGTTAGTAAATCTATTGAAGATAAAATAAAAGAAGTAACTATTTTTAGTGATATTATGGGATCTGACCACTGCCCTATTGGTTTAAAAATTGACTTTTAATAAAGAGGTTTTTAATATAAAAAACGCCTGAAGAAACTATTTTCTACAGGCGTTTTTAAATTTTATTTTAGGTGTGCTTATACCCCTAACTCATTTAATAAATCTATCAACTCTTTTTCTGATGGTCTTGGAGCATTGGCTTTCACAATTTTTCCTGTTGGGTCTATTAAAATAAACTTAGGAATAGCTTTTATAACATACGCCTTAGTAAAATCTGAATCAAAAGACTTATCTGCAAATAATTGTATGCCTCCCATAGCTTTATCAATCACCATTTGTTTCCATTTATCATGGTCTCTGTCTGCGTCTACAGAAATACTTACAAACTCTATGTTTTTACCGTGATATTGCTTTTCTACTTTTTGTAAAAAAGGAACCTCGTACAAACAAGGTCCACACCAGGTAGCCCATACATCTATATATACATATTTGCCTTTAAAATCTTCTAAAGAAGTTGTTCCTCCTTTATGATTTTCATAATTTACAAATAATGGGGAAACATTTCCTGGAGCTGTAAGTTGTAACTCTTTATACAAACTTGTAATTGTTTTTTTATCTTCTTCATTTGTAGAAAATTTCATAAAGTCATTATAATATGCAGTCCTGTCAGTAACATATGTTATAGTGCCAGATGCAGCAGCTATTAAAAGAGAATTTCTAATAAAATCATTTTTATTAGTTCCTAAGGCATTAACATAAGCGATGTTATAATCTACACCTTTTTCTTTTTCTGCTTTTTTTGCTAACTCTTGGTAATGCCCACTTACTAAACCATTATATGTTTTTGAGTATTTAAAATCTTCCTCTACATCATATGATATATTTTTTGTGTCCTCCAAAAAGCTATCAGAAACAGTATAGAGAGAATCTTTTCCAAAATACCTATACATTTCTTGATGCTTTAAAAGCATATCTATATAATAATAGTTTAAATCTCTTTTTTCTAATTCTACAAAGTCCTTATTAAAATCTGGATTTTCGTTTAACTTATTAATTAAACTTTCTTTATAATTGACAAGTTTACTTTTATAAGCGTCTTCTGCTAAAGCATAAAACTTTATTCCTTCTTCCCCATAAAAATTAAGACTTTCCTTTGTTTTTAAGTTCAAGAAATTACTCTCTAAAGCTCCCTTACCAACAATAGAAATAGCTTTATCTTCTATACCCTCATCAAAACTTAGGGATAAATTAGCTCCAGGAAACAAATAAATTGGAGTAAGATTACCTTTAACACCTATACTATACCCTCCTGTATCTAACCTAAGTGTATCTACAAAAGACCCATCTTCGTTAATTTTTATTGTTTTTATTGTTTGGTATGCTTTATTTAATTGAAGTTCTTTAGATTTAACATTTTTTACTTTACCATATACAACTGCATAGTCTACAGTTTTCTCTTTTTTTTCTTCGCATGAAGCAAATAAAACAAGAGCACTAATTGCTAATATTATTTTATTCATTCTGAAATTTTATTTTTTAAATCCTAATTTTTCTAACTCATTCCATATTTTTTCTTCAGGAAAAAAACCTTTAGATAAAATAACTCCCTCTGGACTTAAAATTACCAAATGTGGAATTGCCGTTACGTTAAAACTATCTGACACTTTTTTAGTATCCAATAATTGCAACCAAGGCATTTTTTCTTCTGTTACCGCATTCTCCCAAGCCTTTTTATCTGAATCTGTAGATATGCTGATAACTTCTAAATTCTGATCTTTAAACGTCTTATATACATTTTTTAAATTTGGAATTTCTTTACGACAAGGACCACACCAAGATGCCCAAAAATCGATGATAATATATTTACCTTTTAAATCTGTTATTTTAAATTCTTCATTTGTCTCTGTAAGCGGCAATGTAAACATTGGCGCTGTTGCACCTACAGCAGTAGCTAGCTCTGCATTAAGTCTTGCGTTTAATGCTTGTAAATAATAAGAGTCTTTAACTTCTGGAGAAAATCCCTTTTTAATTTTTTTCAAAATATTTGATTCTGCTCCCCAAAATTGCTTTTCTACTAAAGCCGTTAAAACATAACTCTTTGGGTACTTAGCTATAGCATTTAATAAATTAGATGCGTAGTTTACTTTAAAAATAGAATCTTCTTTAGATACATCTTTCTGGTATTGTAACTTAGACATTCTTTGATAGCCCAATTCCTTGTCTAAATTTGAAAATTCTTTTTGATAAGGATTCTCTTTTACAATTAGTTCACCATCTTTTAAAACTATACTTATAGCGCCAGAACCGGTAAATATTTCTTTACTGAAGTATTTACCATCTAAAGAAATATGTAATTTACGTAACACCTTGGCGTCATCTAACACAATAGTTGTGATTGATGAATTTATTTCTTTTTTAATTGTTAACTTTTCTGCTTCTTCTCTTGAGTTGACTTTTTGATATGGATAAATTGTTACTTTACCTTCTTTTGCATCTCCTGTATTTAAAGTAATAACACATTGCTGAGTACTACTTGCCTTTTCTGATGGTTGACTATTGCCACAGCTGTAAAAAAATACAGACAACAATAGTGCTATTACTTTTATTTTCATTCTTATGATTTATTCTATTTAGTTTAAAAAATAGTAGAGACTAGTTAATCTCTTATGTTGTTACCTAAAGCTGGTGTGCCGTTTATATATTTTTGAGCTATTGGCAATGCCCAATTGTTACCATTTGCTTGTAGAGAATATGTTTGCCCGTTTAGGTTTCTAGTAAGCGTAATATTAGCATTATCAAACTCATTGTAACGTTTTAAGTCAAAAAATCGAAGTCCATTTCCTGGTAATTCTATTCTTCTTTCATCCTTTACTATTTGTAAAACTTCATCTTTATCTGTACTTACTAAAGGAGCATATGTACCTGTTTTAAATCTGTTTTCTCTAATTAAGTTTACATCCGCAAGCGCTAAATCTAAATTATTTAAACGCGCATTACACTCTGCTCTGGTTAATAATACTTCTGGCACAGAAAAGCCTGCAGCTCTAGCATAGTTAAAATACGGATAACCTAAAGCATTACCATCATGCGGTATACCAAACAAAAAGGATATTGGCGAAAACATTTTTTTACGAAGATCATCATCTCCATACATAGAAAACAACTCATCACTAGCGACTAATAAACTATATGTATCAGGAGATTTTTTTGCCCACAATAACTGTTTGTCATCTTGCTGTTGATCTAACAAAAGCACATCAAAATAAAAACCATAATCATTATAATTATTTATGGTATTGTAAATCGCTAATGAACTATTTGCTGCATCTAAGGCTTTATCATAATCTGCCATGTATAAATATACCCTTGCTAAAAATGCATAAGCACTAGACTTAGATGGTCTATGTTTATGGTTATTAGATTCTGGTATTTCTGGTAAATTAGGAATAGACTCTTCTAAATCCGTTATTATTAAATTATAGATATCACCAACAGATTGTCTACTTAAATCTGCTCCAATTAAATTAGAATCTAAACGCAAAGGGACACCTGGATTAGAAGCCGCATCTGCACTATAATGTAACCCATATAAGTTTACCAAAGCAAAATAGCTATAAGCCCTTTGTACTTTTGCTTCTGCTAAAATCTGGAACTTCTCTTGGTCAGATCCGTTTTCTGCATCCATAATTTCTTCTACAACTATGTTTGTTGGGTATATTTGTCCATATAACCTAGCCCAATCACTATCTTCATCATTGGGTTGATACAAATCATCATCCCAAGTATAAGCTCTAATAGTTTCTGCTCCAAATTTTGAAGATGTATTGTCATTAATTGTAAAATCGTCTGACATGTAATCTGTGTTTGCATAAGTTTCTCCAAAACCTGGAGATATTTTAGGAAATCCAGATCCACTACCATCCACCTGATCTAGTAGTAACCTATAGTCACTAACATTAGTAGGTATAATTTTTCCTTTTGGCTTAATATCTAGCCACTCTTCTTTATTACAAGCTGTTATTAATACCAATACAAGTATTAATACTGAATATTTTAGTTTCATATATACTGTATTTTAAAAATTAATTGCAAAATTTAAAGTAAAAGTTGGTTGTTGTGGTAAGTATAAACTCTCTGGATCCATATCCCATTTATTAAAGTTTATTAAACCAATATTACGAGCTTGTAAACTAACTCTACAAGCATCTATACCCGTATTCCCTAATATATTAGCGTCTAAATTGTACCCAACAATAATTTCTTTGAATCTAATATGAGAGGCTGAGTCTACAAATTGATCTCCGTTTGCATAATAAGAGTAACCCAAGTTATAAATCTCATTTCTAAGGGTTGGTACTCTTGGTATGCTAGTAGTATTCTCATCTCCTGGGTTTTGCCATCTGTCTTCAAAACCAGCATGAACATTAGCTGTTACAAATGGAACTGAATTTCTATAATCTAATATGTTTCTATTTCTAAAAACGTGCCCTAATTTATAAGTTACTAATGTTCTTACATAAAAGTTTTTATAACTGAAATTATTTACCCAAGAACCATAGTATTTAGGAGTAGTTGTACCACTATATACTAAAGCATCTGTATTAGTTATTGGAGCCTCTGCTAAAGTTCCATTTTCATTTATTCTACCATTAACATCTACCAATTGTCCATTTTCATTAGTTGTTAATGGATCTCCGTTAATATCTAAACCTGCAGATTTATAACTATAAATGTATCTTAAAGGATTGCCTACCAATGGCTGGCCACTTAAGTATGTATTTACTGTTTCTTCTGGTACGTCTACTTTTGTTACCGTATTTTTATTATGGCTAAAACGTAAATTAGTATTGTATTTAAAATTTCCTTTTTGCGCTACATTAAAAAACAAGCTTACATCTACTCCCTCATTCTCCATTTCTCCAACATTTATTGTTGCCGTATTAAAGCCATATACCGATGGGTAAGAAACAGGAGACAATAAATCTGTACTATTTTTTTTATAATACTCTACACTACCACTAACCACGTTATTAAATATTCCAAAATCTAAACCCAAATTAGTAACATGTACTTTTTCTAGTCTTAGTTCTTCATTTTTAACATTAGCTATATATGCAAAATTTGTATTAGTCTTTGGGTTTATAGAGTTCCCAGCTATTAAATATGGTCCTGTAGTACGATCTACATTACCATTAACACCATAAGTACCTCTTAGAGATAACTGATTAAATACAGTACTATTAAAAAAGTCTTCCTTAAATATATTCCACTTACCACCTACAGAATAAAGAGGTTTATTTTTATATTCTTTACTTGCGCCAAATAAATTGGTATCATCTAACCTAATACTACCGGTTAAAGTATATTTGCTTAAATAGGTATATGCACCATTTGCATAGTAAGACACATATCTATCCTCTACCTCACCTACTACAGCAGGGTTTAATAGGGCTCTAGATGAATTTCCACTACCAGTAGTTGGCACTCTTTCTCCAAAGGCTATAGATGCAGATGTTAACGATTGCGAATCAAAACCGTATAATAAGTTACTGTTAGATGAAGATTTATCTTGTCTTAATTCATAACCTGCCAATGCAGTTACTCTATGTTTACCTTCATTAAAACTTTTATCAAAATTAAGCTGAATTCTTCCTTGTCTAGATTTACTAGTATTATTGGCTAGACTATATAAACTACCCTTTGGTACATGGTTTATCAATTCTCCATTTTCTGACCTAGTAAATGTATTTACTAAATCTCTAGCATAATAAGTATCTTCATTAAATAGGTTATTAGTCTCAGAATTAAACCACTCATATTGGTAAGATCCTTTTATAGATAAATAATCTAATAACTTGTACTCTACAGCAGTTTGTATACGCATAGAGGTGTTATTAGTTTCATTATCTTTACTATTAAACTCGCTCATTAGATTGTAATCCCAACTATATGGGTATCCTTCTGCAACTTTTTCTTCTTTAAAATCCTGGGCTAAAGAACGAGGTTGTGCTACTTGATTGCCATTCGCATCTAAAATATTTTGGTATTGGTATAATTCTTCATAATTTCTTGAAGACATACCATTTGCTGTGTTTTTACCAGAGGTAAAGTTAAAATCGTTAGATATGGTAAGCTTTGGTGTAACATTAAACACACCTCTTAAATTTGCTACAAGCTGATCAGAATCGTTGTTCTTATAAAAACCTAAATTTTCATTTTTATTGTAAGACACAGAGCTTCTATAAATACTATTTTCTCCACCACCGCTAATTGCAAAGTTGTATTGAGACCAGTACGTGTCATTCATAAACAAATCTTGAAATTCGTCGCGACTATCTATGCCCTTTAATCTATTTATAATGGCGTCTGCTTCCGATTGCGAAATTTGCCCTTCGTTTAATTTTAAATAGGCTTCTATCCCTGCTCCTAATGCTGGTTGGTTTTGCGCTTGTGGTAATAATGACCATTCATTATCTGCCCTATGTTTTTCAAACTCTAAAAAACTACTTGTAGATGCATATTCTAAATCATTTAAATCACTTTTTGGAGTAATAGCATAATTTGTAGAAAACTCTATAACTGGTTTTTTATTTCTATTTCCTTTTTTAGTAGTTACAACTATAACACCATTTGCTGCTCTAATACCCCATATTGAAGCTGCTGCAGCATCTTTTAATACTGTAATACTTTCTACATCATTAGGGTTAATAGAATTTATAGCATTAACACCTTGAGAAATAGGGAAACCATCTATAACAATTAATGGTTCTGGACTTACATTTAAAGAACCTATACCTCTAATTACAGGACCATCTGCATCATCAAACAAAATACCCGTTAGTTCTCCTTCTATCTTATTTAAGATGCTTTGCGATATTTTTGTATCTAACACTTTGGTATCTACCTTATCAAAAGAACCTGTAGTTCTTTCTTTTGAAATTTTTTGGTAGCCGGTACTTAGTATAACTTCATCTAACTCAGTAGCGTTACGTTCTAATGTAACCTCCATGACAGTCTCATTAGCCACAACTTTTTCTACAGTGTCAAAACCTATAAATGAAAAAACCAAAACATTACCTTTGGCTACACTTATAGTATATTTACCATCAAAATCTGTAGAAACACCTTCAGCTGTTCCTTTAATTAAAATAGTTACACCTAGTAATGGCACACCATTCTCATCTGTTACCTTACCTGTTATTTTTTGCTGACTAAAACCAGATTTAGGACTTATTATTATGGTATTGTTTTTTGTTAATGAGAAATGATACCCTTTTAAGTCAAAAAAGCCACTTAATAATTCATCTGTTTTTATACTTCCTTTTTTAACAGATAGTAAAGGAAAGTCTTTAAATAAATCTTCATGATAAAGAAATGTATAGTTTGTTTGATTCCTAATAATAGAAAAAGCCTCGTCTACAGAAATTACTTTATCTTTCTCTATAAACACTTTTGCGTTCTGAGAAAATACCTCGTTGGACGAGAAACTAAATACGGTTGTACAAAATAGGAACAGAAATATTCTCATAATAAACTTCAAGACACCTGCTCTCTTTCGAAAGTAAATGGAGTTAATAATTTTTATTTTCATAAATTTGAGTGTTAGTTGGTTAAACCATTTGGTTAATTAATTAATAATTTTCTTAAGGGACAGGGTCTTAACTTTCCACGGCATAGACTCTGTTCTTTTACTTTTCACTACTTTTTGTTCTCTCTTTCTTTTTCTAATTTAAGGTTATACTTGTATTATTCATTTCATATGATGTAATAAATCCTGAATTCTTAATAGCTAATAAAATATCTTCTAAAGGCTGGTCTTTACTTAAAACTCCCATAAACTTAGCATTTTTCACTTCCACATTTGTAAATTTAAAATCTACATTATACCAACGAGATAGTACTCTAGTAATCTCTTCTAAGGGTTTACTTTTAAAACTAAAAACCCCATTCTTCCAAGAGGTTACATCGTAAACATCTACGATATTTTTACTATAACTTTTAGTATCAATATTAAAAGCAACTTGTTCATCTGGTTTTAATATATCTTGTGACGCATTTGCAGTAAGAGCTACTTTACCCTCTACCAAAGTGGTATAGACCGTATCCTCATCTGTATAAGCCTTAATATTAAATTCGGTTCCTAACACCTCTACCTCTTGGTACTTAGATAAAACTTTAAATTTACTTCCTAAGTGTTTTGTACTTGGAGACACATCAAAATAAGCCTCGCCATAAACCAATTCTACTTTTCTTACTTTTCCTTCTATAAAACGCTTTGGATATTTTAATTGAGATTGAGAATTTAACCAAACTTCAGTTCCATCAGATAATTTTACAAAATATTGTCCTCCTCTTGGAACAGTTAAATAATTATATTCTATTGCTGTGCTTGGTTTTATATTGTTAGTTGTATAAACTAATTTATTTTTAGACGAACGAGCAGAACCGTTGGCGTAAATACTATCTTTCTGTAAAACTACATCTGTACCATCTTCTAATGTTAAAATAGCTTTTTCGGTTCCCGGAGTAATTATATGTTCTGTTGCAACAACTTCAATAGGTTCATTTTTAGCAACGCTGGTATTGGCTTTAAATAAATAGAAGGACCCTAAACTAGCAAAAACAATAAATACGGCTGCATACTTTAATAAAGTACTATACTTTTTCCTTTTTAAACCCTTATTACTATTTTTAATTAGTTGAAGCAGTTTTTCTTTTTCTTTCTCTGTCTGAAAATCTTTCATACAATAATCAACTATGTAATTTGCTTTAACATAGCTTTTAAATAATTCTTTGTTAGACTCTTCTTTTAATGCATCTAGCAATTCATCTAAATCTTTTTCTGTACTAGATTTAGATAAATACTTAGTTATAATAATTTCTATATTTTCTGATTTTGGCATTATTATGCTCTTTTTAACTAATGACGCAACTATTTAACACTACCCCAACGTTTTTTTATTTTTTTTTTTACATTGCAAGGATTAATATTAAATTTTAACAACATGAAGGTGATTTTTACTGATGAAAAAGAGTTAAAAAAAGAGCTTAAAAATAGCAATGAAAAAGCGCTATCTTATTTAATGGACACCTACCACCAACCCTTATGTCTCTACGTTTACAGCTTTTGTAACGACTCTGATGGCGCCAAAGATATTGTACAAAATATTTTTATTAGACTATGGGAAAAAAGAGAAAAAGTTGAAGCAATTGTTTCTTTAAAAAGATTTTTATACAAGTGCTGTTATAATGAATTTATTAGTCAATATAGAAAAGATAAAAAAATATTAGCTTTTGAAGTTGAACATGTAAATGCACTTGAAGAGTTAATTAAAGAGGAAAATGAAGCCTTATTAAAAAAGCAAATCGAGTTACTAAAAATAGAAATACAAAACTTACCTCCACGATGTAAAAAAACCTTTTTACTTAGTAAACAAGAAGGTCTTTCTAATCTTGAAATTTCTCATAAAATGGACGTTACTATTAAAACTGTAGAAGGGCAAATAACAAAAGCATTTAAAATATTAAGAACTAAATTGGGAGATAAAATAAGTCCCATTTTATTTTTACTTTTTAATTCTAAAAAATTTAATCCAAATATATTTTAAACTTCCTTTTATTAGAATACTGCTCATCTTTTAAATGTCAACTTAAAAACTAATATGTATTTGTATTGGTTGGCAAAAAGATAGCTTTTAAAACTTTACTTTATAGTAAAAGAGGCTTATTTTTGCATTCTATTTTAGACTTCCAAAAAAATGCAAAAGACATTTATTAAAACAGCAAAGATATCCTTAGTTTTAGTTTACCTCGTTATTATTGCTGGCGCAGTCGTTAGAATGACTGGTAGTGGTATGGGATGCCCAGATTGGCCAAAATGCTTTGGACAATATATACCACCAACAGATATTTCAGAACTGCAATGGCAGCCCTTTTCGTTCTTTAAAAAAGGAGAAGTAATTATAGTAGATAAAACATTAGAAGTCGCAAGTGAAGATTTTACATCTACAGCCCAGTTTAGTAAAACTAATTGGCAGACTTATACAAAACACAATTATGCTATTTTTAATGCCACACATACCTGGATAGAGTATATTAATAGACTATTTGGCGCTCTTGCTGGCTTAGCTATATTTTTTCTAGCCCTATTATCTTTAAAGTATTGGAAGAAGAAAAAATCGATAACATTATTGTCTTGGTTTCTTGTTTTTGCAATGGGGTTTCAGGCGTGGTTGGGAGCAACTGTAGTTTACTCACTTTTAAACCCTGTAAAAATTACAGTACATATGGTTATGGCTTTAGTAATTGTGGCGATACTACTCTACATAATTTACAGTATAACAGACAGAACAGTAACGGTACATAAAGACAAAAAAACAAGACAACTTATTTTTGTTGCCTTAGTTTTTACCCTAATACAAATAGTTTTAGGTACACAAGTTAGGCAAATGGTAGATGACCAAGCAGATATAGTAGGTGACGCTGCAAAAAACTTATGGCTAGACAATGTTACCATTACATTCTATATACATCGGTCTTTTTCTATAGTAGTAACCTTATTAAATGTTTTCATTTTTTATAGAATTACAAAACTAAAATTAGGTTTAGCTAAAATAAAATGGGTGTTATCACTGTTATTGTTAGAGATAATCACTGGTGTAGCTATGAATTATATTCACTTTCCGTTTGGAAGTCAAACACTTCACCTTGTTTTAGCCTCTCTCCTATTTGGAGTTCAGTTTTATATGGTTTTAGAACTATTAAATACTGCTAAAAAGAATTAAAACTTTGTAACTTTGCAAACCCGCAATATTTAAAAAATGATTTACAAAATTAGAATTATCCTAGATGCAAAGGATGATGTTTTCCGAGATATTGAAATTGAAGGTAACAAAACACTAGAAGATTTTCACAATGCAGTAACACAAGCGTTTGGATTTTTAGGTAGTGAAATGGCTTCTTTTTATACTTGTGATGAAGAATGGAACCAAGATGAAGAAATTGCTCTTTTTGATATGAGTGAAAGTGGTTCTGATGTTAAACTTATGAATGAAGTCTTCTTAGAAGATATACTTACAGAAAAAACACCTAAATTAATTTACGTGTACGATTTTCTAAGTATGTGGACTTTCTTTGTAGAACTAGCAGACATCGTAGAAAAAGAAGATGGTTTAGCATACCCAAACATTCTATTTAGCTTTGGTGAAATACCAGATAGTCCTCCAGAAAAGAACTTTGAGGCTGAAGGCCCTAAAGATGATGAGTTTGACGATGAATTTGATGAAGATTTAGGCAGTTATGAAGATTTAGATTTTGATGAAAATTGGAACTAAATTTTTAAACGAAAAGCATATTTTTACAACAACTAATATTAAAACAATATACCATTGATAAACTTATATTCTACCCAGATAGAAAGTATTTCTATACACCGTGTTGGTAATAAAAACAAAGGAGAAGGTGCTTTTTTATCTAATCAGCCTTTTACTTTAAATGATGAAACAACTGGTCTTTTAAAAGAGTATTTCTTTAAACCATTTAGAGAAAAAGAAGAAAATTACTTTAAGTTTACTAACGAGGTAGATGTAGAATTTAATGAAATATACAAATTAGCTTCAGAAATTTTTGATGCTCCAGAAAGTTGTCATGCTGTTTCTAAAAAAGTAGCAACACACTTGTTTGAGCAATCTAATCACCCGCATATAAAAAGTGGCGAATTATATGTAACGCATTTAACAGATGTTTTGTTAGATAACAAAAAAGTAGATGCCATTGGTATATTCAAAAGCGAGCTTAAACACGATTTTCTACAGTTAATAGAAGATGGTGAAAATATAGACATTAATATTCTACAAGGAATAAATATTAATAAGCTAGATAAAGGTTGTTTAATTTTTAATTCTCATAAAGAGGAAGGTTACAAAGTTCTATCTGTAGACAGCAACCGTTACGATACTAAATATTGGTTAGAAAACTTTTTAGGGGTTGATGCCTTAGCTGATGAAACATTTTACACTAAAAACTATCTTAAATTCTGTCAGAATTTTGCAAAAGATGTTGTTTTACCTGCTGAAGATAAGCAACAAGAAGTTTTGTTTATGAACAAAGCTGTAAACCATTTTGCAAAAAATGATTCTTTTGAAGAGACAGACTTTTTAAATGAAGTAATGGAAAACCCTGAACTAATACCAGAGTTTAAAAATTACAAAATGGAAAAAGGTCCAAAATTTAGCGTAGAAGACGTATCTAACTTTAATATTGCCAATAAGGCGGTATCTGATGTTCGTAAAAAAATTAAAAATGTTATTAATTTAGATACAAATATTCAGATAAAAATGGATTTTATAAACCCAGAATCTGCAGAGAAGTTTGTAGAAAAAGGTTGGGATGAAGAACGCCAAATGTATTACTATTTAGTATACTTTAATAAAGAAGAAAAAAGCTAAAAACTACTGACTTAGTAACTTTTAGCTTTACATTAATTATAGTTGTAATGGAGAATCGAATTAATCAATTTTAATTCTGTTCTCCATTATTTGTTTCATACTCACATCTTCATAATTACGTTTTACAAAATCTAATGTTAAGTCAAGTACTCTACCCATTTTTCTGCATTTTTTAAATTGCATATCTAAGGTTAGCTCATAAATTTGCTCTCGTAACATTTTTACATTTGCAGCTGTAGATATACTATCTCTTCTACAAATAGCTCTTAGTTTTTTAATTCTATTACCAGAACTTTTAATTCGTTTTGCTACAATAGAACGCTCCTCTAACTTATACTGGTCTACAGAGCTTACTAACAGCTTTTTACGAACTAATTCTACCATTTGAAAGTTTTCTTTAAAAAACTGTGGCCTATACACCTTTAATTTACCTTCAAAACATTGCTGATCAAAATCTATTGCTCGTATGCGGTACACTACGTGATCAAAATCATGCATAGGTACAATTACATAGTTATAAGATCGCATATCACCCAAAAGGCGAATCATACAACGTTCATTAAACTTTACAAACTCTTTGGCTAATTGTGCTTTTTCAGACTCGGTACATTTTGGCAACATATCTTTGATAAAAACATCTCCAGGAATACCAGCGATATGCTCCTCTATTAAAGTGTCTTTATACACTAAAAAGTTAAGATTATACGGAGATAACATATGCTCTAGTTCCAATCCATAAATTCTAGATGCATCCGTCTTTTTTATATAGAAATACGTAAAGTTATCATTCAGAATATTTCGCACTTTAATTCTAAATGGCTTTGAGTTTCCAAAAGTGCAAAAATCCACAGCATCAATATTTAAGTACTGTATAATATTATCTCCACCATCAGAAAGTAAAATAGAATACACTTTTTTTAAGCTTAAATCTATCTCTACTCTATCATATTCAGAGTAATAAACGCGTACCCATAAAGTATCATTATCATCAGAATCGTAAACAACGACAGAACCAGAAAAACGTAACAAATCTTCATAAAAAATAGGGATCTCCATTTTCCTATTATAATGCTCTAAATAAGCATCTAATTGACTACTTACAGGGTAAGCAGGTTTCTTTTTAGACATTAATCTTTCCTCTGACATCAACTTCTAATTTTATTACAAAATAGTCAAATAGTTGAATTAAAAAAGAAAAATATATTTTTTTAAACCCTATTTTAACATATTACAACACTATAACGTGCCTTTACAACATTTATTAAGATAACAAAAAATCTATTTGTTATTTTGTATACACTATAAAATATAAACAATGCCCATATATCAAAAACATTTCAAATTAATCATCATTATATTTGTCTGTTTTTTTAACTATTTTGGATACGCTCAATTAAGTGATTTACATTATCTACCACCTTTAAAACAAGGAGGTAATAACCAAGCTGTAAAAGACCAAGCTGTGTATTTATCTACACCAGAAACTACCGCTTTTACCGTAAACGTATATCAAGGTACTATAGCTGCCCCAATAGCTACTTTATCTGTCTCTAATGGCGCTCCAATTACCTATAATTTAGCTAACGGAGATAATAATATTACTTTAGTTACTAATGCTAATACTGGCGTAGTTTTAAATCAAAGTGGTTTACGTTTTGAATCTCCTGGTGGAGAAAAATTTTATGTCAACTATAGAGGTAGCTCTAGCTCACAGTCCACTTCGCTTACCAGTAAAGGTAGGCAAGCCTTAGGCCGAATTTTTAAGTGGGGCGGAATTCCCAATAGAGGAAAAACAAATAGCTTAACCAATACCTTAGGTATTATGGCTACTGAAAATAATACAGTAGTAACATTATCTGGCTATGACCCAAATAGTGAGTTTAGGCTTGGTGGCAATGCCGGTGGTATTACAGCAGACACTTATCAAATAACTTTAAATAAAAATGAATCTTTTGTTTTTGAAGCGTACGTAAAACAAACTACAGCCAATATAGATGGTTGGTTAGGTGCTACCATTGAGTCTAACAAAGATATAGTTATAAGTAATGGTGGTTTAAACATTGGCGTAAGAGTAGGAAATGCAAGTAGAGATGCTGCTATTGACCAACCTGTACCTGAAAATAGAATAGGAAAAGAATATGTTTTTATTCGCGGTAATGGCTCTAGTGAAACTGAAAAACCAATTATTATTGGTACTCAAAATGGTACCGCCATTTTTGTAAATGGTTCCACTACGCCTATAGCGACCATTAACAATGGAGATTATTTTGAAATTCCAGAAAGTAATTATTCTAGTTCTACTGCAGGTGGAAATATGTTTGTTACAACGTCTAAAGATGCTTATGCCTATCAATTATTAGCAGGTGGATCATCCATAATTACTGTAGGATTAAATTTTGTTGCTCCTGTTAACTGTTTATTACCAGATACGTTAAACAATATCCCAGATATTAAAGATGCCGCCGGTGTTACAATGAACGGTGGTGTTACCATAATAGCATCTACCTCTACTCCAGACGGTAATATTAGCGTAACAGACGGTAATGGCAATGTTGCATTACCAGCATCATCTGCGGTAGCTGGCTCTCCCGATTGGAAAACATTTTATGTTCCTAACTTAACAGGTAATGTTTCTGTACAATCTACAGGTCCTATTGCCGTGGGTTTTTTGGGTTTTAATGGTGCAAGAGGTATTGCTGGGTATTTCTCTGGTTTTGATACTGTACCAGATGTAGATTTACAAGTTTCTGGTGGTGGTTGTTTGCCAGGATCTATAATACAAGTTAAAGATCCTAATTTTGACGCCTACCAATGGTACCAAAATGGTACAATTGTGCCTGGTGCAATATTTTCTAGCTATACACCTAATGAAGCTGGTGACTACTATGTAAGGGTTACAAAAGGTGGTTGTACATATGACTCACAACCAATTGCATCTTATTATTGTTTACCAGATATTGTAGTTAAAAAAACTGCTAATGTAAGTTCCATCTTAGAGGGCGATATTTTTGAGTTTAAAATAACCGTAGAAAGTCTTGGTCTCAATGATGTTACTAATTTAAAAATTACAGATGTTATTCCTGCTGGTTTAACTTTGCTATCTGCCAGTCCTACTGTTGGTAGCTGGTCTGCTCCGCAATGGACAATTGGCAGACTTAAAAAAGGTGAATTAGTTTCTATCATTTTAGAAGTACAAGCAGATGAATTACCTTTTAACTCTACGGTTACTTCTTACACAAATACAGTTACAAACACTCAAAACCAAGTAGATAGTAATACTACAAGTGATGATATGTCTGAGACCGTAACCATAAGTAATAATGAAATTACAGTAACAAAAGTTGCCTTACCAGCAGCAGATGGCTCGTATGATTCTTTAAATGAAGAAATTAGATATTTGCTAGTCGTAACAAATAATGGTCCTAATACGTTAACTAATGTAACTGTTACAGATCCTATTGCAGACGCGGGTAGTATAAGTCCTGCTTCTGTTGCTACATTAGCTCCTTCTAGATCGGTTAAATTTACACTTACACATAGTATAAATAATGCAGAGCTTATGGCGCTCTTAGTAACAAATACTGCAACCGCACAAGGAGAATTGCCAAATGGTTTTGTTATCTCAGATACTTCTGATGACCCTAACGAAAGTGCTAACGTAGATAGTAATGGAGATGGGGAACCAGACGACCCAACAATTGTAATATTGGGCAGACCTAAAACTGTTATTACAAACCGTAGAATTACCCATAGAGTTAAGCTAAACTAATTTCTAGATCGTATATTATAAAAACAATTTGTAAGATTTTGTAACAAATTCTTAGGTAGCTCGTCTTATGACCATAACAATCATAAAAACCAGCTACTCTTGGAAACAATACTTACAGTAAAAAATCTCACTAAAAAATTTGGTTATTTAACCGCTGTAAAAGATTTATCTTTTACTATAGAAAAAGGAAATGTTTATGGCATTTTAGGACCTAATGGTAGTGGTAAATCTACTACACTTGGTATTGTACTAAATGTGGTTAACAAAACTTCTGGAGACTTTAGCTGGTTTGATGGGAGCATAAATACACACCAAGCCTTAAAAAAAGTCGGTGCTATTATAGAGCGACCAAACTTTTACCCCTATATGACAGCTGTACAAAACCTAAAATTGGTTTGTAAAATTAAAGAGGTAGATGAAGCTAAGATTGAAGAAAAACTAGAGTTAGTTGGACTTTTAGACCGTAAAAATAGCAAGTTTAAAACCTACTCATTAGGTATGAAACAGCGATTAGCTATTGCCTCTGCTCTACTTAACGATCCCGAAATACTTATTTTAGATGAACCTACAAATGGTTTAGATCCACAAGGAATTCATCAAATTAGAGAAATTATAAAAATTATTGCAGCACAAGGAACTACAATTCTATTGGCTTCACACCTTTTAGATGAAGTAGAAAAAGTGTGTAGCCACGTTGTTATTTTAAGAAAAGGAGAAAAATTATATTCTGGCCGTGTTGATGAAATGATTGCTAGCTATGGCTTTTTTGAATTAAAAGCTGAAAATAATGAAGCTCTCTTATCATTTTTAAAAATGAATCCAAATTTTAGTTCTTTGGAAGAAGAAAATGGCGTAATTACAGCTAACCTAAAGAACGAATTAAGTGCTACTGAATTAAATAAAGAATTGTATAATAGCGGCATAATCCTATCTCATTTAGTGAAACGTAAAGAAAGCTTAGAAGAACAATTCTTAGAGCTTACTAAAAACGAATCTAACTAATCACATCAACCAAAAAACTAAAAAATTATGTTACGTTTACTACAAATAGAATTTATAAAACTATGGAATAATAAAGCAAGTAAAGTTTTAATACTTTCTTACTTTATACTAATGATACTTATAGCTGGTATATCTATGATAAAGATAGATTTTGGCCCTTTAAAGTTTCATATTGCAGATGTTGGTATTTTTAATTTCCCATACATATGGCACTTTAACACCTTTATGGCTGCCTTTTTAAAACTGTTTTTGGCTATTGTTATTGTCTCTATGATTGCTAATGAATATAGTAACAAAACAATAAAACAAAACCTAATAGACGGCTTATCTAAAAAAGAATTAATACTTTCTAAATTTTTAACAATTGGGGTATTTTCTTTAGCTTCTACTATATTTATATTTCTAATCTCCCTAATACTTGGTTTAATTTACTCGGACTTTAATGAAGTTTCTATTATTTTTTCTGATTTAGAATACCTCCTAGCCTATTTTGTAAAACTAATTGGTTTTTTCTCTTTTTGCTTCTTTGTTGGGGTACTAGTAAAACGATCCGCTTTTGCCTTAGGATTTTTATTTATCTGGTTTATTGGAGCAGAAATTATTCCGTACACATACTTAGCTTCTAAGTACTCTAAAGAAGTTGCAGATTCAGTTTCTAGGTTCTTTCCTTTTGGATCTATGTGGAGTACAATTACAGAACCTTTTAGTAGATTAAGCGTTATAAAATCTGCAGCACAGCAAGTTGGTGAGGATATCTCTAGAGATTATAGTGTACAACCTTTACAATTACTAATTGTATTATGTTGGACCGCTATTTTTATATATTTGTCATACATATTACTAAAAAAGCGAGATTTATAATCTCGCTTTTTTGACAACATATAATGTTATTTTAAACTTAATATTTTTTTAAAGTGAATTATAATACTTCAAAATTTGAATTAAATCTTGTTTTTCTTTAAAGCTTAGTTTATGTTTTTGGGCATATGATTTAATTTTTTTTGAGCTATCACCAAATAGATTTAATATAGATTTTTGACTTCTAGGTAATTCAGTAGCTATATTACTTTTGAAAGATATATACATTTTATCTTTTACTCTTTCAAGAGTAGGTGCACTGTAATTATTATAACCTGAAGTTTTAACTACTTCTTCTTCAAATTTTATTTTTTCATGCACTAATAATGATGCCCCTTCATCTGCTCCATTATACAAAACCACAAAATACCCTGTTCCTTTACCCTTACTATTAAAATAGTCATAAACTTGATAAGTTTTTGATGATTTTAAAAAATTAATAGGAGAATTATAGTTCTTTTTTATATTGTATATTTTTTCCTCATTCTGAATTTCTATTTCATCTCTAAATGCATTGTATCTAGCAGGAAAAGTAGTACTATTTTCTAGCAATTTAGCAGATTTAAAATTTTCATCAATATAACTAGTTCCTTTCAATTCTTCAGGTTCTCCATATATAGATCCAACCTCTGCTAAACTTCCATAAGTGGTTACATTAACATCCCTGTATTGCGAATATCCAAAACTTACACTAATTAATGTTACTATTATTAAAAATCTATTTTTCATTTTATTTCATTTTACAATTTGTAATATTAAAGCTACTTATTTTTAGTTGTAAATCCTAAAAATTAACACTTTAAATCAAAAGTTCTTCCTTTATAGTGTTAAAAAAATGAGATTTATAAGTATATTTAAGTGTTTTAGAGAACGCTTATATGAAACCAACCTTAAAATTACTCGCATTAGCGTTGCTTTTGCCTATGCTGTCTTTTGCGCAAAGTCAAGCTTCTAATTGGTACTTTGGAGATGGTGCAGGTATACGTTTTAACGATAATGGTAGTGTCACTGCTCTTACAGACGGAAAACTAAACACCACCGAAGGTTGCGCTACAATATCTGATGATGATGGTAATTTATTATTTTACACAGACGGCATACGTGTATACACAAAAGACCATGTTCTTATGCAGAATGGTAACGGCTTATACGGCGATCCTTCAAGTTCTCAGTCGGCCTTAATAGTTCCCAACCAGAAAGACACTAATATTTTTTACATTTTTACTGTAGACACAAGTGTTTTTGACGCTGATCCGGACTATGGTTTAAATTATTCTACTGTAGATATGTCTTTAGATGGTGGTAAAGGAGCAGTAACTATCAAAAACACTAAGCTTTTAGATTATTGCTCCGAGAAAATAACAGCGGTACTTAAAGATTGTTTTAATAAATCTGTTTGGGTAATTACTTATGCTAATGAAAACGGAAGCGAAGGTGTTTTTAATACTTTTCACGCTTTTGAGGTTAATGATAGTGGCGTTGTAACTACATCTGTAAAATCTAAAGTAAATAGTTCTGTTTCTGATAAAAGAGGATATTTAAAATTATCCGCAGATGGCAGTAAAATGGCCTCTGCTAATGTTAGCGAAGGTCTATTTTTATATGATTTTGATGCAGATACTGGTTTACTTAGTAATGAACAACGCATAAACATTAGTGCTCCAAATAAAGATCCCTACGGACTAGAATTTTCTCCTAATAACGAGTTACTTTATGTACATACATACAACTCTCAATATGGTTTAGCTGTAGAAAGTTCTAACCTTTTACAATACAATTTAACAGCCGCAAACATCTCTGCCAGTGAAGTTGTCTTAGACGAACAAAACATTTTTAGAGGGGCATTACAACTGGGTGAAAATGGTAAAATATATAGGTCTATAGCCAAATCTTACGATCAAGGTACAAGTTATTTAGGGGTAATTAATAATCCTAACCAAGTAGGTACAGCCGCTGGTTACCAGCATAACGCTATTAGCTTACAAGGTAAATTAGCCACACAAGGCTTACCGCCTTTTATTCAGTCTTTCTTTGCTAAAGAAGATTTAGTAAAAAACACAGATGGTAGCACAAGTGCATCATTAACTATTTGTGAGGCAGATGATTTTACGTTAGAAGTAGACAATCTTCCTGGAGCAACGTATACTTGGTCTTTAAACGGAGTGCCAATAACAAATAATAGTAGTATTTTAAATATTACTAATGCAACTTTAGCAGACGCAGGTAAATATACATTAGAAGTAACTCCTGCGGATCCGTCTGAATGTCCTATTATTGGAGAAGCACAAGTAACCATTAACCCATTACCTGTAATTAGCAATGCAATAGTAACTCAGTGCGATTTAGATGCTTCCTCCACAGATGGCTTTGCTGTTTTTAACCTTGAACAAGCTAGTTTTGATATTTCTAACGGCATTGCAGAGAATACAGTTGCTTTTTATGCCAGTGAAGCAGATAGAGATTCTAATACTCCTATTACCAACCAAATTGGGTTTACAAATACAACTGCTACAAACCAAACTATATACACTAGCGTTACCAATAAAAACGGATGTATTATTTATGCAGAGTTGGTTTTGCAGGTTCAATCTACCACGAGTAGTCTACCAAAAGCATTACCGTATTACGCCTGTGATATGGATTCTTATGATGCTGAGCAAACGGGAATGTTTGACTTAGAATCTATAAAAACAATAGATTATCCAGGTTTAGAGGTAAGTTTTTATACTTCTCTAGAAGATGCATCTTTAGAACTGAACCCTATTTCTGGTGAAGATTATATTTCTACTACTGCTACTGTATTCGCGAGATTAGAGGCAAGCAACCAATGCCAAGGTGTAGAAGAAATTAGCTTAATTGTGCAACCAACTCCTAAAGTTGTTCTTGAGGATGAATATTATTTTTGCACAGACAATCCTATTTTAGAACTTACAGCTGAACCTGGTTTTGACACCTACCAATGGTTTAAAATTGAAGACAATGGTACAGAAACTTCTATATCTAGTTTAGTTAACACAACCATTACCAACATTGGAAACTACAGATTAGAACTTGGTTATAGTCACAATAGCGGCGCGCAAACCTGCACTAACAGCAAAGAGTTTAAGGTTACACCATCTAACATTGCTGTAATAACCAATGTAGAAGTAAAAGACATCAGAAAAAACAACACTATAACTATTTTAGTTAGCGGAGATGGCGATTATGAATATGCCATTACCGATCCATTAGGACCATACCAAGACAGTAATAACTTTACCAATGTACCTGCGGGAATTTTAGAGGTTTTTGTTAGAGATAAAAAAGGTTGTGGCATTACAGAACCTTATGAGGTTTCTGTTATTGGGTATCCAAAACTATTTACTCCTAATGGTGATGCTATTAACGAAACTTGGCAAATTAGCGGTATAAGCAGTACGTTTTTAGCTAAAAGCGATATTTATATTTTTGATAGGTATGGCGTTTTAGTTGCTAAAATAGACCCTAGCTCTGTAGGTTGGAACGGTAACACTAGAGGTGTACCTGCACCTGAGTCTGATTATTGGTTTAGAGCCAAACTTGAAAATGGCAGAGACTTTAATGGTCATTTTTCTTTAAAACGATAAGCTGCGCTAGGGATTGAAACGGCACCACGTATTTGCCTTTTTGCAAAACGGAGTATAGTGTAAAGCCCGCTCGAGTGCCCAAAATACCTGACTTATTTGTATGCTGTTATTGCGGTATTTGTTACTTTTAATCTATGAAATTTAAAGTTGTATCAAAATTTGAGCCTACAGGTGACCAACCCCAAGCAATTAAGGAATTGGTTAAAGGTGTTAATGAGGGAGAAAGACACCAAACTTTACTAGGAGTTACAGGCTCTGGAAAGACATTTACTGTTGCCAATGTAATAGAAGATTTACAAAAACCAACCTTGGTTTTAGCACATAACAAAACGTTAGCAGCCCAATTATACTCGGAGTTTAAGCAGTTTTTTCCAGAAAATGCTGTAGAGTATTTTGTGTCTTATTACGATTACTACCAACCTGAAGCATACATACCAACTACGGGTACTTTTATAGAGAAAGATTTATCTATTAACGAGGATATAGAAAAGTTGCGTTTAAGCGCTACCTCTTCCCTATTATCTGGTCGTAGAGATGTTATTGTTATTGCGTCTGTATCTTGTTTGTACGGTATAGGTAACCCGGTTGAATTTCAGAAAAACGTTATTTCTATAAAAAAAGATCAAGTAATTTCTAGAACTAAATTTTTGCATCAATTAGTACAAAGTTTGTATTCTAGAACTACTGCAGATTTTAGAAATGGTAACTTTAGAGTTAAAGGTGATGTCGTAGATGTTTTTCCTAGTTATGCTGATCACGCTTTTAGAATTCATTTTTTTGGAGATGAAATTGAAGAAATTGAGGCTTTTGACCCTTTGCACAATAAGGTTTTAGAAGTTTATGAAACTTTAAATATTTACCCCGCTAATATGTTCGTTACTTCTCCTGATATTTTGCAAAATGCTATACATAGCATACAAGCAGATATGGTAAAGCAGGTTGAGTATTTTAAAGAAATTGGAAAACATTTAGAAGCCAAACGTTTAGAAGAACGTACTACGTTTGACTTAGAAATGATACGTGAACTTGGCTACTGTTCTGGTATAGAAAACTACTCTAGGTATTTAGATGGTAGAGAACCCGGTACAAGACCGTTCTGCTTATTAGATTACTTTCCAGATGATTATTTAATGGTGATAGATGAAAGTCACGTTACCATACCACAAGTGCACGCAATGTACGGTGGAGACAGAAGTAGAAAAGAAAACTTGGTAGAATATGGTTTTAGACTACCTGCTGCAATGGACAACAGACCATTAAAGTTTGAAGAATTCGAAATGATACAAAACCAGGTAATACACGTAAGTGCTACACCAGCTGATTATGAATTACAATTAAGCGGTGGTGTATACGTAGAACAGGTTATTAGACCTACTGGTTTACTAGACCCCATTATAGAAGTTAGACCAAGTTTAAACCAAATTGATGATTTGGTTGAAGAAATACACTTGCGTATAGAGAAAGACGAACGTACTTTGGTAACTACACTTACCAAACGTATGGCGGAAGAATTGGCTAAATACCTAGATCGTATTAGTGTACGTTGCCGTTACATACATAGTGATGTAGACACCTTGGAGCGCGTAGAAATTATGCAAGATTTACGAAAAGGTTTGTTTGATGTACTTATTGGTGTAAACCTTTTAAGAGAAGGTTTAGATTTACCAGAGGTATCCTTAGTTGCCATTTTAGATGCTGATAAAGAAGGTTTTTTACGTAGTGCACGTTCTTTAACGCAGACCGTTGGTAGAGCTGCTAGAAATTTAAATGGTAGGGCTATTATGTATGCTGATAAAATAACCGCTAGTATGCAAAAAACTATGGACGAAACCAACTACAGAAGAGAGAGGCAAATTGCTTACAATACCAAACACAACCAAAAGCCTATGGCTTTAAATAAAAGTTTAGATAGTGTATTGTCTAAAAATTCGGTTTCTACATATCATTTTGAGAAAGAAGAAATGCGTGCAGCAGAACCAGATATGGCTTATTTGACTACAGACCAAAAAGAAAAAATGATTCGTGAAAAACGAAAAGCTATGGAAATAGCTGCTAAAGACTTAGATTTTATGCAAGCAGCTAAGCTTAGAGATGAAATTAAAGCATTGCAAGAAAAATAAAAAAATGCCCTAAACAATAATGCTTAGGGCACTTTACAAAAAACTAACCAACTTAATCAACCATTGTTTTATGCAAACACATAAAACAAAACCTTAACTTTATTATGCAATATCTAATGACCTTTTTGGTCTAGGTAATGCTTCCTCTTTCTTAGGAAGTGTAAATTTTAGAATTCCATTTTCATATGCAACACTTATACTTTCTTCTTTAATAGTATCTGGCAAACTAAATGTTCTTTTAAAGTCTCTAATTTTAAATTCCTTTAAAGAATATTTTTCTTTTAAATCTGTATTTATTTTTTCACTTGTTACAGACACTGATAAAATATCTTTATCAACCTCTACTTTAAAATCTTCTTTTTTTCTACCAGGAGCTAATAATTCTAACGAGTAATCTTTTTCGTTTTCTTTAATATTAACTGGTGGTATAGTTGGCGTATTAGCTTCTAAACCTCCGTACCAATCTGTATTTAATAACTCGTTTAATAATGATGGGAAAACTGTATTTTTTTTAACTAAACTCATAACTAACAATTTTAAATTTAATATTTATTCTTGTTAGGTTACATTTCAAATGATGTACCATTTATAAAAAGAAGACTTTTTGTCACTTTCACACTAACTATTAATGACAAAATGACATCGCCTTATTTAAATAAGCGACAGAAAGCCATGTATCGCATAAAAAAATGCCATAGCGGTTCTAATCTATTCGTAAAGTAAAGTTTGTAAAGGGAAACTTAATTTAGTTCTGTTGTGCTTTAAAAGCTTCTTCTATAACAGCTAAAGGAACTTCTTTATTAGGGTAATTGTGCATTATAGATAAAACTTGTTGTATAGCCATTGGAGATAGCCCCATACTTAACCCTAATTTGTGTAATTTATTAATTTCTAATATAGATTGTTTATCATCTACATTCATTAGTTTTATTAAATTACATAAATGACTTACTTTTTCTGCTTCTGTACCAGGTTTAATTCGCTCTATTTTTGTCTGAAAGAGAGAGTCTAACACCACAGCATCTACGCCTAAATCCTCTGCTACTTCTAATAAAAAGTCGTACTCAGATTGGACTAAGCCATCTACCTTAGCTAAATCAATCAAATCTAATAATACGCTTAATTTCTTTAAATAATTGGTTTCTACAGACATAGTAAATTTTATAGGCAGCAATATACAGTTTTTCCTAAAAAGCATACAAGTAATTTAATAGAAATGTATAACTGTCACATCTTTATGTATCAATGGTATATTTATAGTAACTTTGTGCAAAATATTTTTATATATGACAAATAATGATACTCTAAAAAAACTAAGGGTAGCGCTTATGCTACGTGATGATGATATTGTAGATATTTTAAAGTTGGTTGATTTTAAAATTACAACAAGTGAACTAGGCGCTTTTTTTAGAAAAGAAGATCATCCAAAATATATGGAGTGCGGAGATCAAATTCTGCGTAACTTTTTAAATGGGCTTGTAATACACTTGCGTGGCTCTAAAGAGAACCCAACTACCCCTGCAGAGGCATTAGCTAAAAAAGGAAAAACAGCTACTGCTCCTAAGAAAAAGATTTATGCTAGCAACAAACCTAAACCTTTATATAAGGATAGAGTTAGAGAAAAACATAAAGACCAAGACCTTAGTAGTGTAAAGTATAAGAATAAGAAGAAGTAATTCTTAAGTATAAAAAAAGGGACAATCTTACGATTGTCCCTTTTTTAGTATCTAATTTTTAGCTTAAGCTAAAACAGCTTTTACTTTATCTGCAGCTTCTTGGAATTCTACAGCAGACTGTACATCTAAACCTGAATTGTCTATTAATTCTTTAGCTATATCTGCGTTAGTTCCTTGTAAACGTACAATAATAGGCACATTTATAGTTCCCATGTTCTTGTAAGCATCTATAACACCTTGAGCAACACGGTCACAACGTACAATACCACCAAAAATGTTTATTAAGATTGCTTTTACAGCAGGATCCTTTAATATAATCTTAAAAGCAGCCTCTACACGTGCAGCATCTGCAGTACCACCAACATCTAAAAAGTTAGCTGGCTCACCACCTGCTTGCTTAATTAAATCCATAGTAGCCATTGCTAAACCAGCACCGTTAACCATACAACCAACGTTACCGTCAAGATCTACATAGTTTAATCCTAATGCACCAGCTTCAACCTCAATTGGGTTTTCTTCACGCAAATCTCTCATTTCTGCGTACTGCTTTCTTCTGTATAATGCATTATCGTCTATAGATACTTTTGCATCTACAGCCATTATTTTATTGTCTGATGTTTTTAACACTGGGTTAATTTCAAACATACTAGAATCACTTTCTACATACGCTTTGTATAAAGAAGCAACAAATTTTGTCATTTCTTTAAAAGCTAATCCAGATAAACCTAGGTTAAACGCAATTTTACGTGCTTGAAAAGCTAATAAACCTGTAGAAGGATCTATTTCTTCTGTATAAATTAAGTGCGGAGTTTTTTCTGCAACTTCTTCAATATCCATACCACCTTCAGTAGAATACATAATCATATTTCTACCAGTAGCTCTGTTCAACAATACAGATACATAAAATTCTGATGTCTCACTTTCGCCAGGATAGTAAACATCTTCTGCTACTAAAACTTGGTGAACTTTTTTACCTTCTGCAGAAGTTTGCGGAGTAACAAGGTTCATCCCTATAATGCTTCCTGCAATTTCTTCAACTTCGTTTAAGTTTTTGGCAAGTTTAACTCCACCACCTTTACCTCTACCACCAGCATGTACTTGTGCTTTTATCACATGCCATCCAGTACCAGTTTCTTCTGTAAGTTGCTTTGCAGCAGCAACAGCTTCTTGTGCATTATGTGCAACTATTCCGCGTTGTATACGTACGCCAAAGCTTGCTAAAATCTCTTTTCCTTGATATTCGTGAAGGTTCATATATAATAGGTATATTTTGTTCTGGTACAAAAATAAGAAACCAAGGTCAATTTCTCTAATTAATTTTAAGTAAGCTTTCTATAATTACAGCCTTTACATCGAATTAAATTTAAAAAATGTTTTATTTGTAACAAATTGTTATTTTTTAATAATATTGTCTTCTATTTTTTGCTGCCTAAAATAACTATCTTAGTTTTGTAAAAAAATTATATACTATGCAGGCATCCGATTTATTGAAGATTGCAAAAACATACGGCGATCCCGTTTATGTTTATGATTCGGAAAAAATAATTTCCCAATACCAAAGACTTACCAACGCGTTTAAAGGCGTAAAAAAGTTACAATTAAACTACGCTGCTAAGGCTTTATCTAATATATCTATATTGCGTTTAATGAATTCTTTAGGTAGTGGTCTAGATACCGTTTCTATTCAAGAAGTAGAATTGGGTTTACTTGCAGGCTTTAAACCGGAGTCTATAATATTTACTCCAAACGGCGTCTCTTTAGAAGAAATAGAAAAGGCTGCTGCTTTAGGTGTACGTATAAACATAGATAACTTATCTGTACTAGAACAATTTGGTGGCAAACACCCAAATGTACCTGTTTGTATTAGAATTAACCCACACGTTATGGCAGGTGGTAATTCTAATATATCTGTAGGTCATATAGATTCTAAATTTGGTATTAGCATTCATCAGATTCCACATTTATTACGAATTGTAGAGCTTACTAAAATGAATATTAACGGTATACACATGCATACTGGTAGTGATATTTTAGATATTGATGTTTTCTTATATGCGTCTGAAATACTTTTTGAAACGGCTAAGAATTTTAAAAATTTAGATTTCATAGATTTTGGTAGTGGTTTTAAGGTTCCTTATAAAGAAGGCGATATTGAAACAAATATTGAAGAATTAGGAAAAAAATTAAGTTCTAAGTTTAACTCGTTTTGTAAAGAATACGGCAAAGAATTAACTCTTGCATTTGAACCTGGTAAGTTTCTTGTGAGTGAATCTGGATTCTTTTTAGCAAAAGTAAACGTAGTAAAACAAACTACATCTACTGTGTTTGCTAGTATAGATTCTGGTTTTAACCACTTAATAAGGCCAATGCTTTACGGATCATCTCATAAAATAATAAATATATCTAACCCTAAAGGAAGAGAACGCTACTACTCTGTTGTTGGTTACATCTGTGAAACAGATACTTTTGCCAGCAACCGCAGAATTAACGAAATATCTGAAGGTGATATTTTAGCTTTTCATAATGCTGGTGCCTATTGTTTTACAATGGCAAGCAACTACAATTCTAGATTTAGACCACCAGAAGTTTTATGGCACAAAGGGGAAGCCATTTTAATACGAGAACGCGAAACTTTTGATGACTTAATAAAAAACCAAGTAGACGTTAAGGACCTTTTTTCTAAAAAGGAAACTAAAAAAGAAAAAGCCACTGTATAAAACAGTGGCTTTTGCCTTTTAAAAGAGGATAAACTTACAAACTATCTTCTAACTTATTTTCTAATTGTTTATTAAAATCGACTTCAAATTTTTCTTTAAAATTAACTTCTAACTCTAAATTTCCTTCTGTATTCTTCTTTACATTTAATTTATTGGTTGTAGATGCTATAGTTAATACATTAACAACTTCTAATGCTTCTTTACCTTCTTTATAACCTCCAATATTTTTTAAACTCTGCATTAAGTTTGAAAAGAACTGCTGCATTTGGAATTTTTCAATTTTAGAATCTTTTACCTCTTCTAAAGCTGTGTTTACTAATGTAACGCCAAATGTATTTTTTAAATACTCCTCAATTTCTTTTTGTCTTCTTTTTAATTCTAAAGGTGTTGGCACCAATTCATCTTTAACTTCAAAATAAGTCCCATCAGTTAAAATATCTACAAAACGTGTAAAGTTAACAATACGTAAACAGTCTATTTGCGCCATTTGCAAATAACTAATTTCTTCTCCAGAAATAAGTACTAGAATATTATTTTCTGTATTTATTTTAATCGGAGTCCCTTCTAAGTAAACACCCGAACTTAAATGTAAAGAAACTACTGCTCTATTTTTTTGATTCTCTACTGCATTATGCTCAATAATTTTATCTAGAATAACTCTTGGAGTTTCTACCAATAAAGACGGAAAAAGTTTTTGTATATTCATTATATTAACTTGTGTTAAACTTGTATTACAATGCAAAATTAAGCTGATTATTCACCGTAAAACACACCATTTTCTGCTAAAACTATTCCCTATAAACAGGGTGTTTAATATTTTAATAAAATAAATACTCTAATTTTTCGTTAGCTTTGTTAAGGTTGATGGACTAAAAACAAAATATCTACTATGAAATTAAAATCTTTACACACCATAAAAATTTGTGCTATACTTTTTTTAGCATTTACTTCTTTTGCAACTAATGCCCAAGAGGTAAAGTGGTTAAGCTGGGAAGAAGCTGTTGAACTAGCAAATACTGATAAAGCACCTAAAAAAATGTTTATAGATGTTTATACCGACTGGTGTGGATGGTGTAAAAAAATGGATGCAGATACATTCCAGAACCCAGAAGTAGCTACATATATGGCTAAAAATTATTATATGGTAAAGCTAGATGGTGAGCGTAAAGAACCTTTAGAATACAAAGGACAAACTTATAAATTTGTTGCCTCAGGAAGAAGTGGCTACCACGAGTTTGCTGCTGCATTAATGCAAGGTAAAATGAGTTACCCAACAACTATTTTCTTAGATGAAAAACAGCAAATGCTTTCTCCTGTTCCGGGATACCAGAAACCGACGCCATTTTTAAAAATAGCAAAGTATTTTGGAGAGGATATACATAAAACCAAAAAATGGGCAGAATACGATACTAAAGCTGAATAACAGATACTTTACAACATAAAAAAGCGCTCTAAATTAATTTAGAACGCTTTTTTTTTACTATAATTTTATACTTTTTAAAAGTTTATTCCAGGGTTTTACCTTGAGTAACAAAAGACAATCCTTGCTGCCCTTTTGTAGATATAAAAACACCTTCAAAAAGTGGAGCACTAGTTTCTTTCGCTATTTTCCAATCAAAAATAAAATTACCACCTGTACCCCCTTCTATATTGTGTTCATCTATAACAATGGCAACACTCTCCATAGGTGCTATATATATTGGCTTTTTGTTATAATTACGAATAGACTTACCCGCTGTATTGTAATATTCCGCTTGCAAAATATACAACGTATCTGTATTACTTGTATTTCGCATATTTATTGTTGCGGTTAAATCATGCGTTGTATGCTCAGACTGACTATATACTTGTGAGTATACAGATAAATATGTTTTACCAAGGTTTAAAGAGTCTGATACTCTATAATCTACGCTTCTTTTATTCCAGTCTACTGTACTTGCAGTAGTAGTTTCTTTTGGCTCTATACAAGAAGCAAAAAAAATAATCAAAACCGATACTAAAAAAACGTTTTTCATCTTCATTTAATTTAAATACTAAGTTACGTAAAATATAGTTTTAGCCTCTATTTTATGCTTTAGTAAAATACTTTTTTCTTAACCAAAAAGATACTCTAACCAAGAGTATTAAAGCAGGAACCTCTACTAATGGCCCAATAACGCCTGCAAAAGCCTGACCAGAATTTAATCCAAAAACTGCAATTGCTACTGCTATTGCCAATTCAAAATTATTACCTGCTGCCGTAAAAGCCACTGCCGTTGTTTTATCATAACTAGCGCCTGATGCTTTTGTTACAAAAAAGCCAATAATAAACATTAGTGTAAAGTAGATTAATAATGGTATTGCAATAATTACAACATCCATAGGAATCTCTACTATTAATTCTCCTTTTAAAGAAAACATTAAAACTATTGTAAAAAGTAAAGCTATTAACGTAAGTGGTGAAATACTTGGTATAAACTTAGTGTTGTACCACTCTTCTCCTTTTATTTTCACAAGAATTAGTCTACTTAAAATTCCCAATAAAAAAGGCAATCCTAAATAAATAGCAACACTCTCTGCAATAGCCCCTACAGATATATCTACAATAGCGCCTTCAAACCCAAAGTAAGGAGGTAAAACAGTAATAAACAGCCACGCATAAAAACTATATGCAAATACCTGAAAAATACTATTTAAAGCTACTAAACCAGCTCCGTACTCACTACTACCCTCTGCTAAATCGTTCCAAACAAGAACCATTGCTATACAACGTGCCAAACCAATTAAAATAAGTCCAACCATATACTCTGGATAATCTTGTAAAAAGAGAATAGCCAAAAAGAACATTAATACAGGTCCAATTATCCAATTTAGAATTAAAGAGATAGATAGTATTTTTGTATTTTTAAAAACCTTTGGTAGTAGTGCATAGTTCACCTTTGCTAACGGAGGATACATCATTATAATTAACCCAATAGCAATAGGAATATTTGTTGTGCCAACGCTAAAAGAATCTATAATTTCAGGGAAATTAGGCATAAAATAACCTATACCCACACCTAAAATCATTGCTATAAAAATCCACAAGGTTAGGTAACTATCTAAAAAACTTAATTTTTTGCCAGCCATTATTTCTTAATATTTGAAAATAAATAAAACATTTCTGAAGCTATTTGCTCACTTCTCTCTTGGTATTTTTCAGCTTGTTGTGGTGTGCCATCAAAAACCTTTGGATCTTCAAAAGTTATAGGAACACGCTTCTCTGCTCCTGCTATAAAAGGACAACCACCATCTGCCTGTGAACACGTCATTATTGCTGCAAATTCTGAGGTTGGATTAAAACCATCATCATACTTTTTAGAAAAACCAATAATTGGATGCGCATTTGCTGCGTATTTAATACTGTACACTGGGTTGTTGGTGTCTGCTAACTTTTCAATTTTAAAACCTGTAGTAGTTAACGTTTTTGCTACCATAGGAAAAAGTGCAGTAGCTTCTGTACCTCCAGAATAACATACCACATTTTTAATCGCAAAATGAGCAGCCATTGTTTGCGCCCAAACTTGAGACAAATGACTTCTTCTAGAGTTGTGCGTACAGATAAAGTTTAAACGTACTTCTTCACCTTTTTCTACTTTAGCTTGCACAAAATCTACCAATGGTTGTAATATTGCTTTACGCTCATCACTAACCACAACGTTTTTTAAATCACCGATAAAGGAACTAATTTCTTCAAAAATCATTATAAAATATTTAATTATTCAAGTCTAACAACATCCAGAATTTGGTTCGCAACTAGTACCAGATGCTTGTATTGTAGACAATTGTAGTTTTTCTTTTTTTTCTGGAATACCACATTTATCTTTTGCCAAACAATCTGTTAATTTAGATGTTAGCAAAAAGTTAGTCCCATCAAAATCTAATCCGTATTTACCAATAGTATCTCCTTGATACTCTACTTCTACCTCTAAGTCTGGAATACCTAAAACCTTTTCAGACAACTCTATGATGTTTACTAATTTCTCAGGATGCAATCTGTGATCATAATCATTTTCATTCCATAACTGAAAATTAACAACTTCTTCATTTCTAACTGTACCACCACAATCAATAAAGTTTTTTGTAACCTTACCTACTTCTGTTACGTGAAAGTGATTAGGCACTAAATCACCATTAGGTAATTGAAATGCAATTTTATCTAAACTGTTTAAATTTGCTTTTACTTCTGATAATTTCATATTAATTTTATTTTAAATTATACTTAACAACAACCGTTGTCTATTTCTAAATCTTGATCTAAAAACTGATTCATTACAGCTTTCATTTTTGTCCAATTTTCTGGATGTATACAGTAACAAACACTAGTACCTTCTACATTACCTTTTATTAAGCCTAATAATTTTAGTTCTTTTAAATGCTGAGAAATGGTTGGTTGCGCCAAACCAATAAGTCCAACTAAATCACCACAAATACAGGTATTAATTTTAAATAAATGTTGAAGAATAGCTACACGCGCAGGATGACTAAAGGCTTTAGCATAAATTGCTATCTGATTTTGGTCTTCTGTAAATATCTCTGTTTTGGCTAAACCCATAACTTCATTTGTTTATTGCAATATTACGATTAATAAGAATACAAATTAAAAATAACACAAAAAAAATGTGGCATAACTTTTAAAGCTATGCCGCATTTATATCCTATAAACTAAAATTTATCTGCTATAATTAGGAGATTCTTTAGTAATAGTAACATCATGAGGGTGACTCTCATTAATACCACTAGCAGTAATTTTTACAAATTTACCTGTCTCCTTTAAAGTATCTATATCCTTAGCCCCACAGTACCCCATACCTGCACGCAAACCACCAACAAACTGGTGAATACTTTCGTATAACTCACCCTTGTAAGGTACGCGACCTACAATACCTTCTGGTACTAATTTTTTAATATCATCTTCTACATCTTGAAAATAACGGTCTTTACTACCTTGCTTCATAGCTTCTACAGACCCCATACCACGGTACGACTTAAATTTTCTTCCTTCGTAAATAATAGTTTCTCCTGGAGATTCTTTTGTACCAGCCAATAAAGAACCTAACATTACAGTATCTGCACCAGCAGCAATTGCTTTAGGTATGTCACCTGTATATCTAATACCACCATCTGCAATTACAGGAACACCACTACCTTTTATAGCTGCGGCAACTTCCAAAACAGCAGAAAACTGAGGAAAACCAACACCTGCAACAACTCTTGTTGTACAAATAGATCCTGGTCCAATACCTACTTTAACCGCATCTGCACCCGCTTCTACTAAATATTTAGCAGCTTCTGCAGTTGCAATATTACCTACTATAACATCTAAACCTGGAAATCTCTTTTTTACCTCCTTCAATACAGTAACCACACCTTTTGTATGTCCGTGAGCTGTATCTATAACAACAGCATCTACACCTGCATTTACTAAAGCTTCTGCACGTTCTACAGCATCTGCAGTAACTCCTAAAGCAGCAGCTACCCTTAATCTACCGTAAGTATCTTTATTTGCAATTGGCTTTAATGTAAGTTTTGTAATATCTCTAAACGTAATTAAACCAACCAACTTGTAGTTCTTATCTACAACTGGTAATTTTTCAATTTTATTTTCTTGTAATATATCCTCTGCTTGCGCTAAAGAAGTACCTTCACTAACAGTTACCAGGTTTTTAGTAGTCATTACCTCAGAGATTGGTCTGTCGTTATTTTTTTCAAAACGAAGATCTCTATTGGTTACAATACCAATTAACTTACCAGCGTCATCTACTATAGGAATACCGCCAATACTAAATTCTTTCATATTAGCCTTTGCATCGCCAACAACGGAATTTAAGGGTAAAGTTACCGGATCTATAATCATACCACTTTCTGCACGCTTTACTTTACGCACTTTAGCAGCTTGTTCTGCTATAGTCATATTCTTATGTAACACGCCAATACCGCCTTCTTGCGCCATAGCAATAGCCATACGAGATTCTGTAACGGTATCCATCGCCGCAGAGACAATTGGTACATTTATAGTTATGTTTCTAGTGAATTTTGCTTTTATACTTACTTCTCTTGGAAGTACTTCTGAAAAAGCGGGAACTAAGAGTACGTCGTCGTAAGTTAGACCTTCTCCTACAATTTTATTTAGGTGAGCTTGCATAGCAATTAGAGATTAATTGCGTGCAAATATACAATTTATAAATCTAAACAGCCTTATTTTTACCAATAAGAGTTTTTACAATGTTTTCTTAACGTTTCGGTAGCATACGCATACCTGTCTTTAGGATTAGTTAAGTCTCCTTTAAATCTAATAGTATTAGGAACAACCAAACCATATAGGAATTTTCCTTTTGCTATACGCTCTAACCTTTTTAAGGTTTTAATATTCATTTCTGCATAAATGTTCTCTATCCATAAGTACTGCTCCTTGTACAAAATATCTTTATCCCAAGCAAGACTCTCTGCCTTGGTTAAAGTTTTAGATCTTGTATACAATTTAAGCATACTTGGAAAAGCTGAATTAAATACTTTTTTACTACCTTTTTTAGACAATAAAACAACATCTTTTCTCGCCACTATATTGTAAGGAAAACGAGTGGTTAAACTTAATTTTGAAGATATAAAGTGTGCCATTCTTGGCCAAACAACTTTATGTCCTTTTTCTTCTACAGACAACGCATACCATTTATAAAAATCTCTTCTTTCTACTATAGTTTGATATTCTAAAAATAAATTATTTTCTAGGTTGAAGCTATTTGCCTCTTGCCAAACAGAAGTATTCTTTAATCTATCTTGAGTTAACCAATCTTGTGGAGCAAATGTTGTTTTTCCTGTCTGTTGTTCATATTCTTTTAGGTTCTTCCATTCCGCAGCAGAGCCTTCAAAAAAAAATAAAAAAAGAGTAAGGGTGAAAAAGTAGCGCATAGTAGTATAAATCTACTAAACTATACGGTAAAATCTATATTGTAGTTTCCTTTTTAAATAATTGTAATAAAACAACCAATACGGATATAGTAAAAGTAAGTGTCATTAACATACCAGAAACCATAACAACGTATTTCATCCAAAGCATACCAGACCAGAGTATATAAATGCCTCCAAAGGTTAGAATTACGGATAAAAAGGGTTCTACTGTTAAAAACAACTTTAGTTTTTTAGGAAGCTTTGTAAGCCATACCAAACCACCCAATAAGAAAAAAATAAAGGACATAGACAGTATATGTGTATGGACAGTAGTAAGCATTTCTCGTTTGCTTTTCTTAAACTTCATTACCTCTGCATCTTCGTCCTGCTCATTTCCTAAGTAGCTTTCTTCTATACCTTCTGGGGTAGACTCTGTAGTTTCATTAATAAACAGCAGCCCAGTATAAAAACCAATAGATAAAATAACCACAAAGGCTCCTATAAATAGTTTTATTTCTGATGGAAAAGTACGTAGTAATCCGTTGTAGGTCATTATAAAAATTAAAATTTTACTTGTAATGTAGCGTAATAATTTCTGTTTGAAGAAGGTATAATACCCGGTCCTGGATACCCTGTTGCTCTTCTTGTAAAATATTCATTATCTAATACATTATTAATTCCTGTTTCTAACTTTAAAAACTTGTAGGTGTATGATAAAGAAACATCTAAAACATTGTACTCTGGTAAAACACCATTAACACCACTTAAACTAGCTTCTCTAGAGTTGGTAGCATCTGTAAACTGCTCTGTTAAACTTGTGTATTGTATGCTAGATAATACGTTTTTATACCCAAATTTTATACCTGTTTTAAAATTAAAATCTGGTACAAACTCTACACTTTTACCTTTAATTCCGTTTTGTTCTGACTTTGTATATTCAGAATTTATTATAGATGAATTAATAAAGTAGTTAAAACTAAAATTACTATTCATTTTCAAAATTTTTTTCAAATTAAAATCTACTAAAGACTCTACTCCTACAATACGTGCATCACCCACATTGGTTCTTTCTTGCACTACACTACCATCATCTAATGCCTTTGTTACTAGCCCTATTCTATCATTATATAAAAGACCAAAAACACCAGCATCATAAGAGATATAGTTTTTATAATTGCCTCTAAAACCAAGATCTAAGGTATATCCTTTTTCATCAGACAAATCTCCTATTCTAAAAGAAGGATTCACAATATTTAAATCTGAAAATGTTACCGACCTATAGTTTTGAGATGCATTACCGTAAATTTCTACGTAGCTATTTAGCTTATAACTAGAACCAAGACCAAATAATACAAAAGAACGTGTATTACTGTCACTACTTTCTACTGTTTCATTTAAAATAACATTACCTGCAGCATCAGTATTTATATTTTTAAAGAAGCCATCACTTTCTGTTTTTATATATTCTACACGCACACCTGGTGTAACAGACCAATTATCTTTTATATAAAGTATATTTTCAGCAAAAAAAGCAACATTTAAATTTGGGTTTTTATAATTTGACTGTGATGGATAATTGGGATAATCACTTATTGCTGATGAAAAATTAGCACCACTACCATTTGTTCCGGGCCCTTGTACAGATGTATTATTTGCTTTATAAAATTTAGCTCCTACCAAGTAGGTTGCCTTTTTACCAAATAAACTGTATTTGTTTAAAAACTTAGTTTCAAACCCAAAGTTTTTAAAGTCACCAGTTATTAAATCTCTTTCTTCGTTTGTATCTACTTGGTCTACTCTATTGGTTCTAAAACCTAACGCATCTCTAGATGCATTTAATCCAAAAAAGCTAAACGACAAACTTGCATTCTCTGTAAACTTATGTTTTAGCTGTATGTTATACAATAACCAATTTACAGCAAACCAGTTTCTTGCTCTATTACTTTGGTATGGGTTTACGGCAAACATAGCATCTGTTAAACCACCTGCTTGCTGAGCTAAATAGTCTAAATACGTTATTTCTGCTTCTAATTTAGTTTTAGCATTTAACTGATATCCTAAATGTAAAAATGCATTTTTAGAGTTAAAGTGTGAGTTTGGCCTAAAACCGTCTCCTTCTTTAAAGTTAAAACTTGCGTAATAACTAACCTTATTTTTGGTTCCGTTTACGCTAGTATAATTTGTATATAAATTGTTGCTACCTATAGTATTTCTGGTTAAAACTTCTATTTCTTTAGTCGGATTTGGCTTTTTAGTGATAAAATTAACCAGTCCGCCAAACTGCGTTCCGTACTGTAAAGAAGCAGCACCTCTTATAATCTGAATTTCTTCTAAAGCCTCTGCTGGTGGTGTATAATAACTCTCTGGATATCCTAGAACATCTGCACTAATATCATACCCATTTTGTCTTGTATTAAAGTTAGATGTTCTATTAGGATCTAATCCTCTACCTCCAATGTTTAATTGCAAACCTGCGTCATCATTCTGAAAAATATTTAAACCAACAACTTGGCTATATATTTGCCTAGCATTGTTAGATGCTAAATTTGCTACAGACTCACTTACCAAAACAACCTCTGTTTTTTTACCTGCATATATGGATGTACCTACAACATCTTCTAACCGCTTTAAATTAAAAATCTGGGCTTTTCTTGCTACAACTTCAACTTCAGTTAATTCTATTTCTACTGCAGATAGTTGTTTGTTTAATACTATATCACCTGCCAAATTTACTATTTCCTCTTCTATGTTATATTCATAAGAAAAAAATACAATTTCTAATTGTTTCTCGTATGTAGTAAATTCATAGTAACCCTTATCATTAGTCACAGAAAGCTTACCCTTGGCTTTGTTATAAATTTCTACACCATTTATAGGTATGTTATTTTCTTTAGATGTAACGGTTCCTGAAACTTTATACTGAGCATAAAGAGATGCGTTACAAAATATAAGTAGTACTACTATTTTAAAATCCTTTAATTTCATCGTTAAATGGTAAAATCCACGTTTTGTGTTTTAATAAATCTTTTTCTTTATATAAATCTACCTTAGGATTTATATACGGTCTGCTTAATCTGCCATTAAATGCAACATAACTCTCTACAAAAACCTGAATGTTTTTATGGTTTTGTTTTTTAAAATGATCTCCCAAATAATGTGCATATTGCACAATAAAATCTGGCTGAGTGCTCATTTGTTTTTCCTGAAAAGGAGTTAAAAAGTCTGCATTTTTTACATAAAATTGCTTTTTAGTTTTACTATCTACAATTTTAAAATTAGCGTAACCCATTTTCTCCATAAGCATTACACGCCAAGAAAAACGGTATCCTTCCTCTGTCCAAAAAAGTTCTCCAGGATATAGTAAATACCTAAATGGCAGTAATAACTGAATGGTAAAAAACACAGCTAAAACTCCTAATGTTAATCTCTTTTTATTAATAGAGAATACATTTTGGTCTTTTACAATAGCTATATTTTTATCTATAGCAATAGGTAACTTAGAAATAATTTTTCTTAAGTAGTTGATAATTTTGATGTGAAAGTTATCACTAAAAAAGATAAGACTACTTACAATCATTATATACGGGAACATCCCAATTGGAAACAATATTCTTGTAAACAAATGAAAAACAACAACAGCAACAAAGGCTAGGATTCTTGTTCTTTTATAAAGCAGTAAAAAGGGAATAAAAAGATCATACAACATTCCTGACCAACTCATAAAATAGTGCATCCATTCTTGTTGCAACAAAGAATTACCTATAAAAGGAATATCATACTTAGAGGGCAGCCATATTTTTAGAGGCATAGCTCTAAAAAGCCAATCTGAATTGATTTTTGCTAAACCTGCATAAAAGTATACTATGGCTAACAAAAGTTTAATACTGTCTATAGTATAACTAGGAACGTATTTAAATGCTTTTTTCCTAACCAAAGCATCTACAGAAAAATATGCATTTGCAGGTATAAAAAACATTAAAAAACTTAAAACACTAACAAAATAATAATGATTTAAGTAACTAGTTTTATCCATTAATTCTATATAAGTAAAGCTTATAAAGAATAAAAAAACTGCTAATCTATATTTATATCCAATAACTATTAAAATTGCCGATATAGCACAAATTACAAAGAGAATATAGGTATAATTGCCTAAAGGTTTAACCCACTCAAAATTATAATATGTGAAGTGAAATTTAGGTTGAATGTAAAGGTCATAAATCCACCCTTTTGACCAAAACCTAACAATACTTTGAAGCATTAATAACCCAAAACATATCCTAAACACCACCAACGGAGCAGCGTGACTAATTTTATTTAAATATGTTTTAAAATTACTTACCATATAAACACAAAAAAAGATTCTCTAAACACTTTAGAGAATCTTTAATTATTAATTTTTTATTGCGTTAATCTCCGTCAGCATCAGTATAGTCTACGCTTACGCTAAAAGCTTGCAACATATCTACTTTTATTAAAACAACAACCTTTTGTAAAGTATCATAAGCTTCAGTCATTTTAACATTATCTGTTTCTACTTGTTTAGAAAGACTTGCATTTAAATTTAGAGTAGTAGCATTAGCCGTGTCTATACCTGTATTTATTATGGTTTTTAAATCTTCACCCTTTGTAATATTATTTAAATAATCTAAGTAATCTGAAAAACCTAAACCAGATGTAGTTGCATTATATGCATTACCGTTAAAAAAGTCTTTAACACTACTTAAAGCTTCTACTAACAATTCTTTTGAAACATCATTATTATAAAACGCCTCTACTTTAGTTGGTAACGGATCCGTAGAAAAAACACCTGCTGGAATACCTACTTTATTAGCTCTTAATCCTTTTTCAAAATAGAAAACAAAATCATTTGCTAGCTTGTTAAATGAGCTTGTTGCTGTATTTTCTGTGCTTGCAACAAAAGTATCTCTAAACCCATTTTTCCAGTCGTTTAATACAGTATCGGTTAATGTATTCATTTGGTTAACCAAGTCAGATAAATAAGTCTTATATCCAGCTCCAGACGTTGTATTTGTATATTTTGCTACTATCTCTGCGTCTGTATCTGCTACCCCATTTAATAAATAGTCTAGAGCAGGAAAACCAACTGCATCATTATTATTAGGGTGAGTTAAATCATAAGTTCCAGAAGCAACATTGCTTTCTATATCCTCTACCGTAGTTGGGTAGATGTTCATTTGAAAACCATAGTTAATTTCTTCCGCTTTACCTATATTGAATAACTCTACAGATTGCCAAACCTTGTATGCAGATAACCATTTTTCTCTTAATGTAACTAAGTTTGCTTCTGATGGTGTAGCTACAAACTTATTTTTTTCAACTTCAAAATCATCCAGTTTAGAAGATAAATCTTCATAAGCAGGAATAATAATATTATCAGCAACATTTACTAATAAATCACCTCTTTTAAAGTCATCTTTTCCTCCTGCTGGCAAATCAGACCCATCATCTGATGAGCTACTACAAGCATTAAATACTAATGCTACTAATAAAATAAATACTACTTTCTTCATTTTCCTTAATTTTATTTATTCTAAATAAAAGGCAAAAATAAAAAAAAGTAGTCATAAAATAACTATTTATAACTACTTTTTTAAAATCAGCTGTTTAGCTATACATACTTCTAATTTGCAGCTTGTTCTTTAGTAAAACCATACGCAGCAGAAATTTCATCAGAAATCATATCTAATGTAGCCGGCGTAACATCCCAAAAACCATTATCAGCCATTAAAGTATCCATAAAGCCATCAATTTTTTCAGAAGATAAAATTGGAGAATCTGTAATAATGTCTCTTGTAAAACGCAAACTATTAACAAATCCAAAAGCTTCAGATAAACCGTGAAAAGCAGATGCTTTATCATTTACAAGATTCTCTTTTCCAGATTGAAGATAATGAACTCCACGAATAGCTATTACTTTAGAAATATTTTCTCTAATAATTTCTACTTGTTTATCTCTAAGTGTATAATCTTTTGCCACAATTGCAGCTCTACCTAATTTAAATGCTTTGTAAACATCATTAGCAATTCCTGCAAAATCTGAATCCTCTTCAACTTTACCTAAATATTCATTTAAAAAACTATCCTTTCCTAATTCTGGAGTAGCAGGAGTGTCTTCATTACCGTATAAATACCCATAAGCTTCATCCCACTTATGCTCCATATTTGTATAGTTTTTACCATCTACCAATGTACCTGCATCATTATCTGCTTTATTTGTTGCTTCATCTAAAACAGCAGTACTTAAATAGTTGTTTAACATTTGGTCTACCATTAAACCACCTATAATAGATTTTGCAATTGCTTGGTTATATTCTAAACCTTTTCCGTTTACATATCTTGTAGAACCACCACCTGCTTGTTGTATTTTACCAGCACTACCTGCAACAGCATCTACATCCCAATTAGGAAAAACATCTGTAACTTGTTCACTAATCCATAAATCTAACTGCTCCTTTATTGCTATAGAAGCTGTAGCGTTTGCTGAAAAATAGTCTGCAGATGCAGCTACTTTACTACGAATACTTTTTCCTGAACTATTTAAATCTGCATCAGAAAAATCTGCCGCACCCTCTTCATGAGCAAACATTGCATCTAACTCAGCTTCTGTTTTACTGTTGTCTTTAAGAGCAGATATAAACTCTTGCCCCATTTGAATTCTAGTAGTTTGACCACCAAAATCTACAGAACTCTGTCCATTATTTTCAAAAACGTAAGTAGCAGGTGCTACTACGTTTTTTTCTCCTGATGTATCATCTCCATTATCATCTGAAGAACAAGATGTAAAAATTGCACTTGCTACAAATAAACCAACGAAAACTCTATTTAACTTCATATTAAAAATGTTTAATTATTTTTTTTTACAAATATCTTTAATAGATCTTTATAAAACAATATTTATTTAGAATAAATAAAAATAAAGTATTTTTAACAAAAAAATCTCAGTAATAAAATCAATCAAAAAATTAATTAATGAAACTTAGAAAATAACTCTGTAGCTTTATTGTACGCTGCCTCAAAGACCATCCAATTCACATTGGTATCTACTTTTTCTGCAGTAAAATAAGAGAGCATTTTTTCTGTTGGCATATTACCCGTTAAATCGTCTTTTGCCATAGGACAACCTCCAAAACCTTGTATTGCACCATCAAACCTAACACAACCTGCATTGTAAGCAGCAGCAATTTTCTCTTGCCATTTGGTTGGTGTTGTGTGTAAATGTGCTCCAAATTTTATGTCTGGGTATTTAGGAATTAAATTAGAGAATAAATAATCTATAACATCTGGTGTAGATGAGCCAACTGTGTCTGACAATGAGATAATACTAACTCCCATATTAGACAATTTCTCTGTCCACTCACCTACGATCTCTACATTCCAAGGATCACCATAAGGATTACCAAATCCCATAGAAATATAGGTGACGACCTCTTTATCTGCCCTATTGGCAATATCTAAAATCTCTTTTAGTGTTTCTACAGATTGTGCAATTGTTTTATGCGTATTACGCATTTGAAAATTTTCTGAAATAGAAAATGGGTATCCTAAATAGTTTATTTCTTTGTGCTTACTAGCATCTTGTGCACCGCGTACATTTGCAACTATGGACAATAATTTACTTTGAGTTCTAGATAAGTCTAAGCTTGCTAAAACCTCTGCCGTATCTACCATTTGCGGTATTGCCTTGGGTGACACAAAACTACCAAAGTCTATGGTGTCAAAACCACAATCTAGTAAAGACTGTATGTATTTTACCTTTAACTCTGTTGGAATAAAAGATTTTATTCCTTGCATAGCATCTCTAGGGCACTCCGTTATTTTAACTGTAGCAGACATAAATTAATTGTTGACTTCTCCAAAATTACTATTATTTATCCGATAAAAGGATATAAATTCCTAACCCTATAAAAACAACAATTTGTAGCCATTTAAAAATGAAGCCAACTTTTTCATTTTTAGTAATGTAACTAGATATAGAACCTGCCAAAACTGCTATTAGCCCAAAAATTACGAAAGAGACAAACATAAATAGAAAGCCTAAAGTATAAAACTGAATAACCGTACTAATACTATCGCTAAATAAAAAACCAGGGAAAAAGGCCAAAAAGAACAATGCCACTTTAGGGTTTAATACATTCATTATAAAACCTTGTCTAAAAAGTGCAGACACACTCTTTTTAGGTGCATTACCATTAGATACTATAAGGCTAGCATCACTCTTATAAACTTTATATGCAATAAAAAAAAGATACAGTGCTCCAAAAATTTTTATGCCTAAAAACAGATTATCATTAGCTTTAATTATAGCAGATACACCAAAAGCCAAAAGCGTAGTATGCACCAAGCAGCCCGTCATTAGACCTGCGACAGTAGCTAGACCAGATTTTTTACCATTTACCAAACTCTGTGTTAACACATAAACGTTATCTGGTCCAGGAAAAAAAGCTAGTAATGCCGTTGCAGAAATAAAGGCTATAAGTATATCGTAATTCAATTTTAAAAATTTTTAAGAATGAAAAATACAAATTTTAAAGAACTACCCCTTCTAATTTTTATATCTTTCAGTAAAATTAGTCCGTAATGAAAAATTTATTAATCCTTGTTTTTATTAGTCTTAGTATAACTTGTTATGCTAACAAGCCAAAAGACAACATAGACTCTACTGTACCAAACAAAATTTTAATGCAAAAACAAGATAGCGTCCTAAGACACGTAGTTATTTTTAAATTTAAACCAGATGCTACAAAAGAACAAATAGCCGCTGTAGAAAAAGCATTTAGTGCATTACCTTCTAAAATTCCGCAAATAATGAGTTATGAGTGGGGATTAAATAATAGTCCAGAAGGTCTAAGTAAAGGTTTTACACATTGCTTTTTTGTTACATTTAAAAATGAAAAAGACAGAGCTACTTATTTACCTCACCCAGATCATAAAGCTTTTGGCTCTTTATTAAACCCTATTTTAGAAGACGTTTTTGTTTTAGATTATTGGTCTAATTAACTCCTAGCCAAAATAGCTTTATTTATTCTTTTTACAAGTCCAGGTCCTTCATAAATAAAACCTGTCCAAATTTGTATTAAGTCAGCTCCTGCATCTAATTTTTCTAAAGCATCTTTTTCAGAATGTATACCTCCTACTCCAATAATAGGAAATGCTTTATTGCTTTTTTCTGATAAAAAACGAATAACTTCTGTACTTCTGTTTGCAAGTGGCTTACCACTTAAACCGCCATTTTCTTTAGTAACACTTTCTGGAGATTTTAAATTGTTACGTTCTATTGTTGTATTTGTTGCTATAACACCATCAATCTTTGTAATTGCAACTATATCTATAATATCTGTTAACTGATCGTCTGTTAAGTCTGGAGCAATTTTTAACAGTATAGGCTTAGCTTTTACGCCTTTTTGAGTAACGTATTTTTTGTTTTCAGTAACAAGTGCATTAAGCAGATTTGTTAACGGTTCTTTATCTTGTAACTCTCTTAAACCAGGGGTGTTTGGAGAACTTACATTTACAACAAAATAATCTACGTGAGCGTATAACGCTTCAAAACAAATTAAATAGTCTTCTACAGCACCATCATTAGGTGTAATCTTGTTTTTACCAATGTTACCACCAATTAAAACATTGTGTTGTGCCTTTAAACGTTCTACAGCTTCTAAAACACCACCATTATTAAAACCCATACGATTAACAATAGCACTATCTGCTTTTAATCTAAACAATCTTTTTTTAGGATTTCCAGATTGTGGTTTAGGTGTTAAAGTTCCTATCTCTATAAAACCAAATCCAAAATTAGAAAGTTCTTTAAAAATCTTAGCATCTTTATCAAAACCAGCAGCTAAACCTACAGGGTTTTTAAACTTTATTCCAAAAACTTCTTTCTCTAAACGTTTATCCTCTATCATGTACATAGCTCTAAACAAACCTCCAAAACCTATTTTAGAAAAAAACTTGATCAAGGAAAAAGATAAATGGTGCACCTTTTCTGGATCCATTGAGAAAAATAAGGGCCTAATAATTACTTTGTACATAGATTTTTAAACTTTTGGCAAAAATACAAACTACTGAGAAGTAGAACTATTTTAACATTGCTTTTTATTAACAGTTTTTATAATTTTTATAACTAAAATACAGTGCTCAAAATCTATTTAAAAAACGAAATAAACTGTATTTTTGAGTAAAAATTAAACTCATGCAAGATATTCTAGATAGATTTTTAAGTTATGTTAAGATTGATACGCAAAGCGATGCCAGTTCTAACACTACTCCAAGCACAACTAAACAATGGGATTTAGCTAACAAATTAGTTACAGAGCTTAAGGAAATAGGAATGCAAGATGTTACTATAGACGAAAATGCCTATATAATGGCCACTTTACCGAGCAATGTAGATAAAGAGGTACCTACAATTGGCTTTGTTGCGCATTTTGATACGACTCCAGATTTTTCTGGAACAAACGTAAACCCACAAATAATTAGAAATTACGACGGTAAGGATATTGTTTTAAATGCTGAAAAAAACATTATTCTATCTCCTGATTATTTTGAAGATTTAATACAATACAAAGGTCAGACTCTTGTTACCACAGACGGCACTACTCTTTTAGGAGCAGATGATAAAGCTGGAATTACAGAAATAATGACAGCTATGGAATATTTAGTTGCACATCCAGAAGTAAAACACGGTAAAATTAGAGTTGGTTTTACACCAGATGAAGAAATTGGACGTGGCGCACACAAGTTTGATGTTGAAAAATTTGGTGCAGAATGGGCATATACTATGGATGGAAGTCAAATTGGCGAGTTAGAGTATGAAAACTTTAATGCTGCAGGTGCCAAAATTAAAATTCAAGGTAAAAGTGTACATCCTGGCTACGCTAAAGGTAAAATGATAAATGCCATAGGTATTGCTCAAGAAATTATGGCGGCCTTACCTAAAAACGAAGTTCCAGAACAAACATCTGGCAGAGAAGGTTTTTATCATATACATACTATTACAGGTGAAATTGAAAATGCCGAATTAGGTTTAATAATCCGTGACCACGATAGAAGCTCTTTTGAGGATCGCAAAAAAGCTTTAGAAACAATCATTTTTAAGCTAAACGAAAAATACAACAACTGTATAGAGATTTCTATTAAAGACCAATACTTTAATATGAAAGAAAAAGTTATGCCTGTTTACCACATTGTAGAAACGGCAAAAGAAGCTATGGAAGCATTAAATATTGTACCTATTATAAAACCTATTCGTGGGGGTACAGATGGTTCACAATTAAGCTATATGGGATTGCCTTGCCCTAATATTTTTGCTGGCGGACATAATTTTCACGGTAAGTACGAGTATGTTCCCGTAGAGAGTATGGAAAAAGCCGTAGAAGTAATTGTGAAAATTTGCGAACTTACAGCTACTAAATAGTTTAGAATAGGGAGTGCCTCTATATGCTGTTGGTAACAAAAATGTAGCAGTAATTTTAGCTTAGAAGCATCCTTTTTATTTTTTTTACTATGCTATGTTTTTAAAGGACTCTAAAAAAAGTGTTGCAAAAACCCGTAAGAAGGTAAAATCAAAATATAAGTATAAAAAAAGCTACTCTATTTAGAGTAGCTTTTTTATATTTTAAGTAATCTAAAAGATCTATTGTAAACCTTTTAAACTCTTTTCTAAAGTTTCAATTTTAGCCTCAGCATCTGACTGCTTATTACGTTCTATTTCAATCACTTTATCTGGTGCATTGCTCACAAAACGCTCGTTACTTAATTTCTTTTGTACAGAAATTAAAAATCCTTTAGTATACTTTAATTCCTCTTCTATTTTTTTAATCTCAGCTTCTATATCAATAGCGCCAACCATAGGAATAAAATATTCATTAGATTTTACTCTAAAAGAAAGTGCGCCATCTACAGCCGCATCTGTGTAAGAAATTGAAGAAACATTAGTAAGCTTAGAGATAATTACATCCCAATCTTTAGAAACATTCTCTGCATCTAATACAGATAACTCTAAAGCTTCTTTCATTGGAATATTTTTCTTTTTTCTTATTGTTCTAATACCAGAAACAACTTCAGCAGCAAAATTAAAATTAGAAATAATAGTTTCATCTATCTTTTTTGGTACTGGCCATTGCGCCACAACCAAAGCTTGCTCTGGAGTACGATCTGCAATATGCTGCCAAATCTCTTCAGTTAAGAAAGGCATAAATGGATGCAATAATTTTAAATTCTCTTCAAAAACAGAAATTAAAGCATTGTATGTTGTTCTATCTATTGGTTGTTGGTATGCAGGTTTTACTATTTCTAGCAACCAAGAACTATAATCGTCCCAAACCAATTTATAAATAGACATTAAAGCGTCAGAAATACGATATTTACTAAAATGATCTTCAATCTCTGCTACTGTTATATTAAACTTAGCATTATACCATTCTAATCCAATTTTTGAAGCTTCTGGTTGTGGTAAGTCTTGAACTTCCCAACCTTTTATCAATCTAAAGCCATTCCATATCTTATTCGCAAAGTTTTTTCCTTGCTGACAAAGCGCTTCATCAAACATTAAATCGTTACCAGCAGCAGAACTTAATAAAAGCCCTACTCTAACACCATCTGCCCCGTACTCTTCAATTAACTTTAAAGCATCAGGAGAGTTCCCTAGAGATTTAGACATTTTACGTCTTTGCTTATCTCTAACTAAACCTGTTAAATAAACATTCTCAAAAGGTTTTTGATCTTTATACTCGTACCCAGCAACTATCATACGGGCTACCCAAAAAAATAAAATATCTGGACCTGTAACTAAATCATTTGTTGGGTAGTAATATTTAATTTCTTCGTTTTCTGGCTCTAGAATACCATTAAATACACTCATTGGCCATAACCAAGAAGAGAACCAAGTATCCAATGCATCTTCATCTTGACGAAGGTCTTCTATTTTTAAGGTCGCATTCCCTGATTTTTCTTGAGCTAACTTTAAAGCCTCATCTTTATTTTCTGCTACTACAAAATCGTCTGCACCATCCCCAAAATAATAAGCTGGTATTTGTTGTCCCCACCATAATTGACGAGAAATATTCCAATCACGAATATTCTCCATCCAGTGACGGTATGTATTTTCAAATTTTTTAGGGAATAATTTAACCTCTGCGTTTTCACCTAAAACGGCTTCTATAGCGGGCTTAGCTAATTCTTCCATTTTTAAAAACCACTGATCTGATAATCTTGGTTCTATAACAGCTTTTGTACGTTCTGATGTACCAACCTTATTTAAATGTTGTTCCGTTTTAATTAAAAATCCTTTTTCCTCTAACTCTTTAGAAATCTCTTTACGTACAACAAACCTATCTTTACCTTCATAATGCAAACCAAAACTATTTAAAGTTGCATCTGCATTAAATATATCTATTACCTCTAAGTTATGCTTGTCTCCAAGGTTTTTATCGTTTACATCATGTGCTGGTGTAACTTTTAAACATCCAGTACCAAATTCTAAATCTACATACTCATCTTCTATAATAGGTATAACTCTATTTACAATTGGCACTATTGCTTTTTTACCTTTTAAATGAGTAAAACGCTCATCGTTAGGATTAATACAAATTGCCGTATCACCAAAAATAGTCTCAGGACGTGTAGTTGCAATAGTTAACGTATCATTAGAACCTTCAATTTTATAATTAATATAATAAAGGTTTCCTTGTTTTTCTTCGTGTATTACTTCTTCATCAGACAATGTAGTTTGTGCCTCTGGATCCCAGTTTACCATACGGTAGCCCCTGTATATTTTTCCTTTATTATAAAGGTCTACAAATACTTTTATTACAGACTGTGACATATGGTCGTCCATAGTAAAGGAAGTACGCTCCCAGTCACAAGAACATCCTAATTTTTTTAGTTGGTCTAAGATAACACCACCGTACTCATCTGTCCAATCCCAAGCGTGTTTTAAAAACTCTTCTCTAGATAAGTCCGCTTTATTAATACCTTGCTCTTTTAACTTAGCAACAACTTTTGCCTCGGTAGCAATAGACGCATGGTCTGTACCAGGAACCCAACAAGCATTTTTTCCTTGCAAACGAGCTCTACGTATTAAAACATCTTGTATTGTATTATTTAACATATGGCCCATATGTAGAATACCCGTAACATTTGGTGGAGGTATAACTATAGTATATGGTTCTCTATGATCTGGCGTAGAATGAAAATAATTATGCTTTAACCAATAGTCATACCATTGGTTTTCAGATTTTTGTGAGTCGTATTTTGATGCTAGTTCCATTCTTTGGTATAGTTTTTGAATTACTCTTAACGTTGAGTATTTAATTTTAATAGTAAAGGCCGCAAATTTAAAGAAAATAAAGGATTTTAACTGTGTTTAAATACGAAACAAAAATAAGCAACGTTATTACATAACAAAAGAATTTTTAAAGGTTGAATTGTAAATAGTATATTTGACCTTAATTAAAACCCAAAATGATGAAAAAAATAGTATTAGTATTATTTGTAGGCCTACTTGCATTTAACCTAAGTGCACAAGAAAAGAAAGCCAAAATTGAATTTAAAACAGAAACGGTAGATTACGGTAAAGTTGAGCGTGGTGGAAACGGTGTTAGAGTTTTTGAATTTACAAATACTGGTAATGCACCCTTAATTATTAGCAAAGTAAATTCTAGCTGTGGGTGTACTATTCCTAAAAAACCGAAAGATCCTATTATGCCTGGTAAAACTGGTGTAATTGAAGTAAAGTATGACACAAAAAGACCTGCTGGTCCTATTAGAAAAGCTATAACTGTTATTTCTAACGCGGATACACCAACTAAGGTTTTAAAAATAAAAGGAGAGTTAGTAGAACCTAAAGCGGTTGCACAATAACTAACAATACTTAATAGTACAAAAAAAAGACACTCTAACCGAGTGTCTTTTTTTATTTAAATAATTTTGTAATTCTTAAGTTAAAGAGCAATCTTTCTCCTCTGCGCTCTATAAGTATACTAACTTTTTTACCCGGTAAATCGTCTACCATATACGTTAGCTCTTGCAATTTATATTTATGTGCTTCTTTTTTATTAACTGCCAAAATAACATCTCCAACTTCTAACCCTGCATTTTTCGCAGGACTATCTTGTCTTAAGTCTGACACTATAATTTGCGGAACCAAACTAATTACAACCTCGTTATCAAATTGTATAGATACACCAGAGGCAAGCCCATTCCTATCTACACTTTTTACCGTTTTATCCTGATTTAATTTATTTTGTTTTACATAACGTACTCCTCCGTGCTGCAAAGCCATACCGCTAGTCCTAAACCAAAAAGGCTTTTTATAGTTCGAATTTTTTTTGAAAGATATTTTTTTGTTTGGATAATCTATTACCCAATTAAAACGCTTTAACACTTCGCCACCAATGGTACCATTACGCTCTCCGTTTTTAGCTAAGTAACGCACAGAAATACTATCTGGAAATGCTGTTTTTGTGTTTTCTATAATACAACTTCCTAATTTTAAATGATCTATTTTGGTTCTTTTACCATAAATATCTCCACTTAACCCTTTTCCTAAAAAGTCACCAAAATATTTATGCGGTACTGCAATGCCTTTTATTTTATTTTCGAAAAGCCAAACCGCATCACTACTACCAGTATCTATAAGCAATTTTACAGGCACACTAGTATCTTTTAACAATGCTGAAGCATTTAAATAAGCTTTTTTTCGTTCTAATTGCAAAGGAAGCGATTCTAATCTCTTATTTTTTTTATACTTGTATCTTAACGGGTTACATATTTTCAAGTAACTATTTGTGTAATTAATCTCTACAATATAATTTCTAAAAAAGTCGTACCCTACAATTCCGTGTATAGGCACTCCTAGTTTTGGCGAAAAATTTAAACTTTTATCTAGCACCACATATATTTGCTGTTTGCTGTTTGCTGTTTTTAAAAGATTTTAGTTCAAATAAATTACCTTTAGAGCTAAGTGCTTTTATTGGCTCTCCTCCACCCAAACCTTTAATAGTTATTTCTGATACATTTTTAATATCTACAGAATCATGGTCAGCAATATTAAAAAGAATTGGTTTACTAACTCCGGTATCTAGAATAAATGAAAGCTCTACTCCGTTAACCTTTGCTGGAATAACAATAAGGTTATTAATTAGTTTAAATTTAATTTTTTCATAGTTTTCCCCCTCTGGCAACTCAAAAGTTTGCGCTCCAGATAAAAACGGAAAAAACACACATAAAATTAAGATCCTTAGCGCCATAAGTACTGTTTTATAACCCTTCTTGACTTAAAATACAAAAAAAAATGTTAAAGACCTTATTTTCAACCTTAAAATAGATGAAAATTAAGCATTATGATGTTGTTTTATATGCTTGTATTTCTCATTTTTGCCAAAAATATTTTTTTATGCCGTCAATTTCAACAAAAGGGCTAGCAATGCCAGAATCACCAATTCGCAAATTGGTGCCATTTGCAGAAAATGCAAAAAAAAGAGGAATAGAGGTTATTCACTTAAACATTGGACAACCAGATATTAAAACACCTCAAGTTGCTCTAGATGCAGTAAAAAATAACACACTAGATGTTATTGCATATAGTAGAACTGAAGGATCTGAAACTTATAGAGAAAAAATAGCAGCTTATTATAAAAAGCAAAATATAGAAGTTACTGCTCAAGACATTATTGTAACTACTGGAGGCTCTGAAGCATTGGCTTTTGTAATGGGTAGTATTGCAGATGCAGAAGACGAAATTATTATACCAGAACCATTTTACGCGAACTATAATGGTTTTGCCACAGCAGCTGGTGTAAACGTAGTTCCTGTTGTTTCTAAAATAGAAGACAACTTTGCTTTACCTGCAATTGAGGAATTTGAAAAATTAATTACACCTAAAACTAAGGCTATTTTAATTTGCAATCCAGGTAATCCTACTGGTTATTTATATAGCAAAGAAGAAATTAAAAAATTAGCTGCAATTGTAAAAAAACACAATCTATTTTTAATTGCTGATGAAGTATACAGAGAGTTTACTTATGATGGCAAAGAGCACTACTCTATTTTACAAGAAGAAGGCTTAGATGAAAATGCTATTATAGTAGATTCTGTTTCTAAAAGATACAGTATGTGTGGTGCTCGTATTGGATGTTTAGTTTCTAAAAATAAAGAACTTGTAAAAACAGCTCTTAAATTTGCTCAGGCAAGATTATCGCCACCGACATATGCACAAATTGCAAGTGAAGCAGCTTTAGAAACACCACAAAGCTACTTTACAGCTGTTATTGAAGAATACGTAGAACGTAGAAATATACTAATAGCTGAATTAGAAAAAGTAGAAGGTGTGCGCGTTGCTAAACCACAAGGGGCTTTTTATTGCATAGCAGAATTACCTGTTAAAGATGCAGATCATTTTGCTCAATGGTTACTAGAAGATTTTAATGTAAATAATGAAACAGTTATGGTTGCTCCTGCTGCTGGCTTTTACGCTACTAAAGGCTTAGGTAAAAATCAAATTAGAATTGCATATGTCTTAGATAAAGAGCGACTAAAAAGAGCTGTACAAATAATTAAAGAAGCATTAACTGTATACAAAGGTTAATGAAAATAAAAGAAAACATATCATTAAAAGAGTACAACACCTTTGGCATAGATGCTAAGGCAACATATTTTTGTGAAGTAACTTCTATTAACGAACTTAAAGAAGCTGTTAGTTTAACCAACTACCCTACTAAGTTTATTATTAGTGGAGGCAGTAATATGTTACTAACTAAAGATATAGATGCTTTAGTAATTCGTATTGCTCTTAAAGGTATAGAAGTTACCAAAGAAGATGATAACAATGTTTGGCTAAAAGTAATGGCTGGTGAAAATTGGCACCAGCTAGTACTTTGGTGTATAGAGCATAATTATGGGGGATTAGAAAATATGTCTCTTATTCCAGGTAATACAGGAACTGCTCCTATACAAAATATTGGTGCTTACGGTGTAGAGCTAAAAGATAACTTTGAAAGTTGCCAAGCTTTACATATCTCTAGCGGAGAATTACACAACTTTACAAAAGAGGATTGTAATTTTGGCTACAGAGATTCTTTTTTTAAAAATGATGGTAAAGGCAAGTACATAATTACTTCTGTAGTTTTAAAATTGTCAAGAAAAGATCATCAGTTAAAAATATCTTATGGCGCTATAGAAGCCGAACTTTTAAACAATAAAATTACAAAACCTACTATTAAAGATGTTTCTAATGCCGTTATAGCAATTAGAAAAAGTAAGCTGCCAGATCCTGCTGAATTAGGAAACAGCGGTAGCTTCTTTAAGAACCCAATAGTAGACAAATTTATTTTTGATAACTTTATCCAAAATAATCCTGAAGCCCCATTTTACAAATTGACAGACGATACTTACAAAATACCTGCCGGCTGGTTAATAGAACAATGCGGATTTAAAGGAAAAAGATATGACGATGCTGGCGTGCACAAAAACCAAGCACTAGTATTAGTTAACTACGGAAAAGCAACAGGAAAAGAAATTTTAAATCTATCAAAAAAGATACAAGAAGCTGTATTAGAGAAGTTTAAGATTAAGATTGATGCTGAAGTTAATATCATAAAATAACCCCTGAAACTAAAAAGCCACAGGGGTTATACCAAACCAAACTAACCAAAAATAAGTGGCAGTAACCAGCTGCCTACTTAAGTTGTAAATATTTTTATTATCGCAATCAATTTTGTAATCTTGCGTTTAACTATATACGTTGCATAATGTATATTTGGATGCCGCATTGTAAAAAAAATTACAAAAATTAGCGCAACACAACTATATGAGTACACTACTTGAAAAACATATTGTAGAGTTACTACAAGACCGAGATGAAAAAGCAATATCTTTATTGTACGATCATTACGGTGATACTTTATTTGGGGTTGCCAATAAAGTTGTTAGAAACGAAGAGCTAGCACAGGACGTGCTACAAGAAAGTTTTGTTAAAATCTGGAAAAAAGCAGATTCTTACGACTCTTCTAAGGCGAAGCTATTTACCTGGTTATTTAGAATAACACGTAATACTGCTATAGATAAACTTAGAAGTGTAAACACAAAATCAGATAAGGAGATCCAAATAGATGTTTCAGACGTATATAATTTAGGCATAGAAAGCACTAAGCCAGAATTAATGGATGTTAAGGACAACTTAAATAAGTTAGAACCTAAATATCAAATAGTACTGGAAGCCTTATTTTTTGAAGGGATGACCCAACAAGAGGCTAGTGAAGAGCTAAACATTCCTTTAGGTACAATAAAGTCTAGATTAAAAATAGGGCTTAGAGAACTAAAGAAAATTTACGGCTCTACGGCATTAACTTTATTTATAATATTTTTGTTATGACAGATAAAATAAAAAAATTCTTAGAGTCAGACCTACTAGAAAAATATCTTTTAGGAACTACATCTACAGAAGAGACACTTAAAGTAGAGCGCTACATAGCTATACACCCTGAGGTTAATAAAACCTACATTGAATTACAAGATAACTTAGAAATTTTTGCTAAGTTACACGCTATGGAGACTCCAGACGGATTAAAAAACAAAATCCTAAACAGAGTTAAAGCAGAGAAAAAATCGCACAGCAAGTTCTATAGGTATATAGCCGTTGCTTGTTCGTTGGCTTTTCTTTTTGCTGCAGCTTCATTCTTCTTTTGGAATCAAAATAAATCTTTAAAAGAAGAAAATACTATTGTTAACAATAAGATGAAGACTATTGAAGACAATATGAGACAACAGTTAGAGGATGTTAGGAACCAATTTATTGTTCTTAACAATCCAAAAACAAAAAGGTACAATGTAAAAGGAAATACAAAGGCAAAAGAATTAAAAGCTGTTGCTTACATAAATCCTGTAAAAAAATTATCGTATATAAATGTTAAAAACATACCTAATTTACCAGAAGACAAATGCTTACAAATGTGGGCAGAAGTAGATGGTAAAATGATAAACATTGGTATCATTAAAGACATAAGTGATAAAGACAAATTACTGGCATTGCCATACGGGGATAATGCAGTAGGTTATATAACAATAGAACCTAAAGGTGGCAACAAAACACCAACAGTAGAAAATATTGTAGCTAATATATCATATGCAAACTAACGTTAAAGTATATACATATAAAAGCTATAATTAGTATCTTTGCCTAAAATTTAGTTATGAAATTAGTTTTAATAACCATAGGCTTATTAAGTCTAGGTTTTGCTGGAATTGCAATTAAAATATGGGCGAAGAAAGATGGCAAATTTGCAGGGACGTGTGCTAGCCAAAGTCCATTTTTAAATCAAGATGGACAAGCTTGCGGTATGTGCGGCAAACTCCCTGCGGAGCAAGATTGCAAAAAGGAGGCATCAACAGAAATACAATAGGCAAATGCAAATTTGCCTTTTTTTATGAAAATTACTGAAGAAGAACTTGTTCCAAATTTACTAAAAGCCAAGGCGGGTAACCAAATTGCTTTTAGCAACCTCTTAGATACATTTTGGAATGATGTTTACGGTTTCTTACTTGTTAGAACAGAAAACGAAAATGACGCAGAAGACCTAACTATACAGACTTTCTCTAAAGCTTTTGATAAAATAGACACCTATGATATGAGCTACAAGTTTAAAACTTGGCTTATAACAATTGCTAAAAATCTTCATGTTGATTTATTTAGAAAACGAAAAAAAAGTGTTCTAGAAAATATGAATTACGGCAATGGCGATGCTATAAAAGTATTAGATGATGCACCCACAATTGAAGATCAACTTATAATAGATCAAAACTTAGCTAATCTACTACACGATATTAAGAAGCTAAAACCCGCTTATCAAAGAATTATAAACCTTCGTTACTTTAACGAACTGAGTTATGCAGACATAGCAACAGAACTTAACGAGCCTATGAACAGCGTTAAGGTAAAGCTTCTAAGAGCAAAAAAGTTACTTGCAGAAATTATAAAAACAAAAGGTAAATCTTGACCTCTACTCTATTATAACTAACACTATTTTGTTCGTATATTTGCACAAAATATTTTTATGAGTACTACTACTGCAGAAAACGTACACCCACCTAAAGGAAAACCAAAATGGTTACGAGTTAAGCTACCTACTGGTAAAAAGTATACACAGTTAAGAGGCTTAGTAGATAAATACAGCCTAAACACTATCTGTACTTCTGGTAGCTGCCCTAATATGGGAGAATGTTGGGGAGAAGGAACTGCTACTTTTATGATCTTAGGTAACGTATGTACAAGATCATGTGGTTTTTGTGGTGTTAAAACAGGCAGACCTGAAGATGTAGATTGGGAGGAACCAGAAAAAGTTGCACGTTCTATTAAGATTATGAGCATTAAACATGCTGTAATTACTTCTGTAGATAGAGATGACTTAAAAGATATGGGTTCTATTATATGGGCAGAAACTGTTAAGGCCATAAGAAGAATGAACCCCGAAACGACTTTAGAAACACTTATTCCAGATTTTCAAGGAATGGGTACACATCTAGATCGTATTTTAGAGGTTGCTCCTGAGGTTATTTCTCACAACATGGAAACCGTAAAAAGACTAACTAGAGAAGTACGTATACAAGCTAAATACGAAAGAAGTTTAGATGTTTTACGTTACTTAAAAGACAATGGCGCCAGAAGAACTAAATCTGGAATTATGCTAGGTCTAGGAGAGCAAGAAGACGAAGTTATAAAGGTTATGGAAGATCTTAGAAGTGCCAACGTAGACGTTGTAACTATTGGTCAATACCTACAACCCTCTAAAAAACATCTTCCTGTTAAGGAATTTATTTTACCAGCACAATTTAAAAAGTATGAGGAATTAGGATTAGAAATGGGCTTTAGACACGTAGAAAGTGGCGCACTAGTTCGTTCATCATACAAAGCGCATAAACATATTAACTAAAACAGTTAAAGTTTACCTGCATACATATTAATTTATTTAAGGATTATTTTTTCGTATTAAAATGAAAAAAATAAATATAGGCATCAACGGTTTTGGTAGAATTGGTCGTACCCTTTTTAGACTACTACAACAACACCCACACATAAATGTAGTTGCTATTAATGATTTAGCAAATGCACAAACATTAGCACATCTATTAAAGTATGATAGTATTCACGGTGTTTTTAAAGAAGAGATTTCTAGTACAGAAAGTACAATTATAGTAAATGGCCATGTCATTGCTTTAACTAATGCTAGTTCTCCTAAAGATATTCCTTGGAGTAAAAACAATGTAGATCTAGTAGTAGAATCTTCAGGTAAGTTTAAAACTACTGATGATTTAAATTATCATATAAAAAACGGAGCAAAAAAAGTTATTTTATCTGTTCCGCCAGTAGACAATTCTATAAAAATGATAGTTTACGGTATTAATCATTCAGATATTACTAAGGATGATACTATTATATCTAATGCTTCTTGCACTACCAACAATGCTGCACCAATGGTTAAAGTTATACACGATTTGTGTGGTATAGAGCAAGCGTATATTACTACAATACACTCGTACACCACAGATCAAAGTTTACATGACCAACCACATAGAGATTTACGCAGAGCAAGAGCTGCTGGGCAATCTATAATACCCACAACCACAGGAGCCGCTAGAGCTTTAACCAAAATATTTCCAGATTTAGCAAATGTTATTGGAGGTTGTGGCATACGTGTACCTGTAGCAAATGGATCTTTAACAGATATTACTTTTAACGTGAAAAAAGAAACTTCCATTGCTGAAATTAATAATGCTTTTAAAGATTATTCTGCGAATAGTTTAAAAGAAATTATGCATTACACCGAAGATCCTATTGTTTCTATAGATGTAAACAATAGTTCTTATTCCTGTACGTTTGATTCTCAGATGACTTCTGTTATTGGTAAAATGGTAAAAGTTATTGGTTGGTATGATAATGAAACTGGTTATAGCAGTAGAATTATTGACCTTATAAACTTATTGATTAATAAAAAATATATTTGAAAAGTAAACGCACAAAAGTAGCACACAAAACTCTGCTTGTAACTATCCTTAGTTTCTTGCTGTTTACTTACGTCCATTCTCAAGACTCACCTGTTGCATTAAAAGATTTAGATTACCATTTTTCTGTAGCTCGAAAATATAAAAATCAGGATAATATAGTACAAGCTTTACAAGCTATACAAAAAGCTACTGAATATGCAGAAAAAAACGAGGATGAAAAAGGGCTAATAGATTGTTTTCACCATTATGCTTTTTTATACTTAAAACTTAATAATGTTGATAGATCTAGATTTTACTGGGAACGCACCAAAGTACTATTAAGGAATATTGCATATCCATATGGCTCTAGTGAAAGTAAATATTTAGAAGCCATATACCTTTATTTAGATAAAAATAATTTTCAGGCTGAAGAAAAATTATCAGAAGCTAAAAGATTAAGTAATGACCGTAATTTACTTAATCGTATTGCTTTAACGCAAGCAAATATCAACTTTCAAAAAACCAACTTTTTAAAGGCATCTAGATATTATAATGCTTTAATTGTAAATTCTGATATTTACGAGAAAGACTATTTCTCTACACAAGGTTACCTAGGTCTTGCTAAAATTAACTCCTTAGATAATCCTGAAGATTGTATAAAATATTGTCTAGAGGCATTACCTCTTGCTAAAAAGAGTGGATTTATAAAAGAACTTTTAGAGGCTAATACCTTATTAAGCTCGGCTTATGAAGATATAGGAGATTACAGTGCTTCACTTAAAGCCAATAAAGATTTAATTTACATAAAAGACTCTCTTTATGGCGTTATTAATGTTAAAGCGAAAGAAAGAACCGCTAACGACATACATATAGAAGGCTTAGAAGAAGATGTAAAAAGTTTGGTTAAAAAAAACTTAGAGCAAGAACAATCTATAACAAGATCTGAAAGCACAAACATTGTTGCTTTTGCCATCTTGGTTATTATTTCTTTACTAGCTGTATCTTTATACAGAAACAACCAGATAAAAATAAAAACCAATAATTTACTACAAAAAACAAATACAGAATTAGAGATTGCAAAAGACAAAGCAGTCAAGGCTATGGAAGCTAAAACTAATTTCTTATCTACCGTTAGTCACGAACTACGGACACCTTTATATGCTGTAACTGGTTTAACTAATTTGTTATTAGAAGAAAACCCTACTCCGAACCAAAAAGATCATTTAAAGTCTTTAAAATTTTCCGGAGACTACCTTTTAAACTTTATAAACGATATTCTTCAGGTTAATAAAATTGATGCTCAAAAACTAGAAACACTACAAATAGAATTCAACCTAAAAAAAACAATAAGAGATGTTATAGATTCACTTCAACAAAGTGCTAAATCTAACAACACCACTTTAACTCTAGCATACGACAAAAATATGTCTAGAGCTCATTTAGGAGACCCTATAAAAATATCTCAGATACTTATAAATCTTATTGGTAACGCTATAAAATTTACTAAAAATGGCTCTGTTGTAGTTACCGTAAAAGAAGTAAAAAGAGTTGAGGACATTTGTACTATATACTTTGAAGTAAAAGATACAGGTATTGGCATTTCTGAAGAATTACAAGAAAATATTTTTGATAGTTTTGAACAAGGCTCTATACAAATTAACAGAGAATACGGTGGCACAGGGCTTGGTCTTACCATTGTAAAAAATCTTTTAGGCTTATTTGGTAGTGATATAAATTTAGAAAGTAAAAAAGGTGTTGGCTCTGCTTTTAGTTTTGAAATAAAGTTGGTCTGTAAAGATCAGAATATAGACAACCCAGAAGAAGAATACACACCAAGAGAATTTATTTTTGAAGGTTTACACTTGCTTATTGTAGAAGACAATAAAATAAACCAAGTAATTACCAAGAAAATGCTTTCTAAAAAAGGAATGACAAGTGATATTGCCAATAACGGTACAGAAGGTGTAGAGCTTACCAAAATCAACAATTACGATGCTATTTTAATGGATATACATATGCCAGGTATTAGTGGCGTAGAAGCCACAATAGAGATTCGTAAATTTAATACAGAAATACCTATTATAGCATTAACAGCAATTTCCTTAGATGACAGCGTAGAGAATTTCTATGCCGCTGGGTGTGACGATATTGTAACCAAACCGTTTAAACCTGAGTATTTCTACCAAAAAATAGGAGAAAATATTTTCAACAAAAAAACTACTGAATAACAGCCTTTACAGCTGTTAATAAAGTTTCTTTCTCATTATTTAGTAATTTATGTTGCACCTCTATATAACATAGGTTAGAAAACTTATCTTCTAACCTAACAAAATCCTTCTCTGTGGTTAAAACAAATTCTTTAGCTGCAAAGCTCTTTATCTCTGCTTCGGTAAAAAAATGATGATCGCTATACGCTAAATGATCAAATACTATATTTTGTTCTTTTAAAAATGCTATAAGCGGATCTGGATTTGCAATACCCGTAACAAGCGTTACTTTTTTTCCTTTTAAGCTAGACAAAGACAAAGGAGTTTTATATCCTTTCAATTCCAGATTATAGCTTAACGAAGCAAAAAATAATTTTTGATTTTCATTTGGCTTTAGCTTAGCCTTTATTCTATTACGTTTTGTTTCATTAATACCTTCAGGGCATTTGGTCACAATAATTATGTTTGCTCGTTTAGCCTGGTTTTTTGCATCTCGTAAATTACCTGTTGGCAAATACCAATCGTCTACATACAAATTAGAATACGCCGTTAATAAAATATTAAACGTTGGTTTTACTTTTCTATGCTGATAGGCATCATCTAACAAAATAACATCTGACTTAACCTCTTGTTCTATTGCAGCAATACCTCTTCTTCTATCTCCATCCACAACCATAGTTATAGCCGGGTATTTTTTATAAATCTGATAAGGCTCATCTCCTAACTCCTCCACCGTTGTATTTGTGTCTGCTAGTAACAACCCTTTAGATTTACGACCATATCCCCTACTTAAAACCGCAATTTTATATTGTTGCTCTAATCCAGAAATTAAAAGCTCTATCATTGGTGTTTTTCCTGTACCGCCAGCACTTAGGTTTCCAACACAAATAGTTGTAGTTTTAAAAGATTTAGAAGATAAGATACCTATTTTAAATAAATAATTGCGCAAGTAAACTACCAAAGCGTAAACTAAGGAAAAAGGAAATGCTATTTTTCTGAGGAGTTGCATAAGAACGAAAGTAAATATTTTATCTTTGAAAACCATTAAAGCTACCAAAAATGACTGTAAAAGAAATTACAAACATTATAGAGGATTTTGCGCCGCTAAATTACGCAGAAGATTTTGATAATGTAGGCCTATTAGTTGGCGATGCAACCGCAGAAGTTACAGGCGTACTTGCAACACTAGATACATTAGAAAATGTTGTAGATGAAGCTATTGCAAAAAACTGTAACCTAATCTTAAGTTTTCATCCTATTATATTTTCTGGTTTAAAAAAAATTACGGGCAGAAATTACGTAGAGCGTGTTGTTCTAAAAGCTATTAAAAACGATATTGCTATCTATAGTATGCACACCGCCCTAGACAATAGTAACAAAGGTGTAAACGCAAAAATTTGTGAAGTTTTAGGTCTTACAAATACTAAAATTTTAATTCCTCAAAAAGGAACCATAAAAAAATTGACTACCTACGCACCTAAAAATGAAGCCGAAAAATTAAAAGAAGCCTTATTTATAGCCGGGGCAGGTACTATTGGCAACTATAGCAATTGCAGTTTTACCACAAGCGGCTTAGGAAGTTTTAATCCTAATACTAATGCCAACCCTACAATTGGAAAAATAGGAGAAACAAAAACAGAAGAAGAGACCCAAATAAATGTAACTTTTGAAAAAGCCAAAGAGCGTGCTATTTTAAAAGCTCTTTTTAAAAATCATTCTTATGAAGAGGTTGCATATGAAATTACAACCCTAGAAAACACAAACCAAAATATAGGTATGGGAATGGTTGGCGAACTAGAAAACGCCTTAAATGAAGTCGATTTTTTACAAGAAGTAAAGAATAAGATGAATGTAGCGTGTATTAGACACTCTAATTTACTAAATAAAAAAATAAAAAAAGTTGCAGTTTTGGGAGGTAGCGGTTCTTTTGCTATAAATGCCGCAAAGGCTGTAGGTGCTGATATTTTTATAACTGCAGACCTTAAATACCATCAATTTTACGAGGCAGAAAGCAAGTTAATTTTAGCAGATATAGGACACTTTGAAACAGAGCAGTTTACAAAAAATCTTTTAGTAGAGATTCTTACGAAAAAAATTCCTAATTTTGCAGTCTCTTTATCGGAGAGCATTACAAATCCTATCAAGTATTTTTAAAATATGGCAAAAAAGAAAGAAACAACGGTAGAAGAAAAATTAAGAGCAATATATGATTTGCAATTAATTGATTCTAGAGTCGATGAGATAAGAAACGTTAGGGGTGAACTCCCGTTGGAAGTAGAAGATTTGGAAGATGAAGTTTTAGGACTTAAAACTAGATTGGACAAATTAAAAACTGATGTAGAAACAGTTAATTTTGAGATAACAGCGAAGAAAAATTTAATTGAAGAAGCTAAAGGCTTAATTAAAAAATACGCTGAACAACAAAAGAATGTAAGAAACAGTCGTGAATTTAATTCTTTATCTAAAGAAGTTGAATTTCAGGAATTGGAAATACAATTAGCTGAGAAAAACATTAAAGAATTTAAAGCGCAAATAGAGCAAAAGAAACAAGTAATTTCTAGCACTAAAGAGCGTTTATCTGCTAAAGACACTCATTTAAAGCACAAAAAAGGTGAATTAAATGAAATCTTAGCTGAAACAGAAAAAGAAGAGAAAGCATTGCTAAAGAAATCTGAAGAATTTGAAAATCAGATTGAAGAACGTTTAGTAAAAGCTTACAAAAGAATTAGAACCAATGTAAAAAATGGTTTAGCTGTTGTGCCAATCGAAAGAGGTGCTTCTGGAGGTTCTTTCTTTACAATACCACCACAGGTACAAGTAGAGATTGCTGCTCGTAAAAAAATTATTACAGATGAACACAGTGGTAGAATATTAGTAGATCCTGTTTTAGCTGAAGAAGAAAACGAAAGAATGTTAAAAATGTTTTCTAAATTATAGAAACTCATTTTTTAAAAATATAAAAAAGACCGCTCTAAAGGCGGTCTTTTTTTATGTACACTACTTGCCAATTAAAACATTAACTGTACCTATTACACTCTTACGCCTAAGATTACTAACTCTCACTTAAACCAAAGTTTATTAAAGAGCCAGAATACGACTCTTTAAATAAAACCAAATCTTAGTCTAGTCCAAGACTAAGATAAAGCAATAGTTTATTTATCAAACTACTAGCAATGCCCCTATTTGCTAAAGCTGTTTAAACCCCTATTAGTTCAATAGAAATACAAACTTGTGCAACAAAAAAACCACCTACATAATGTAGATGGCTTTATATTTTTCTAATGATTACTAGAAGTTAGTCTAGTTTCCATTTTCTTAATCTATTTTCTTCTTCTAATGCTTTTAAATCTGCTTTAGAAATTACTTTTAAATAAGAAGGGTCTTGCTCTATGGCATGTCCTAACTTTTCTATAATAGAGTCAAAAGATTCGTCATCATAATTTATATCTAGTGGTTCTTTAATAACCATAGACTGTAATATTCCTTTTTTCTTAATACGCAATCCTTTTTTATCAAAAGAGCGTCTAAAACCATCTATTACAACTGGCACAACAATAGGCCTGTATTTTTTAATAATATGCGCTGTACCCTTACGTAAAGGCTTCCACGGCGTTGTTGTTCCTTGTGGAAAAGTAATAACCCACCCGTCATCTAAAGCAGTACCAATATTAGAGATATCACTCATTTTTACTTGTCTCTTTACATCTTGTCCATCTGCCCGCCACGTACGTTGTATACTTATAGAACCTGCATAAGCCAAAATCTTAGTTAAAAGACTCTTTTTCATTGTCTCTGCTGCAGCCACATAATACATATTAAGCTTAGGATTCCAAATGTAACCTATGTTCTTAATACTATCTTCTCTACCACTTAAACTGGCATTAAAAACGTGAAACATAGCAACCACATCTGCAAAATATGTTTGGTGGTTAGACACAAAAAGCACCCCTTTGTCTGGCAAATCTCTAAGTATTTGCGATCCTTCTATTTCTAATTTATTAAACCCTTTGTATCTACGGTGCGTTATAAGTGCCGCTAAACGTATTAACCATTTTTTTAAAAATAGTATATGTCCAAAAGGATTCTTTTTAAATAAACCCATAATTATTATTGTGTTGCCAAATCTACAAATTTATACTACTATAACAATTGTTTTAATAGTTCTTTCAATTCACTCATAATCATAGCTGTTGCACCCCAAACCACGTAACCATTTAATTTAAAGGCTGGTACATCTATATTATCTGCATAAGATGTAGATAATTTTTGAGTACTTATTTTACTATCGTCCATAAAATCTAGCAAAGAAACCTCTACTAAATGCGCTACTTCTGATTCTTGAATTATAAAAGGAGCCGGATTAGGATATAATCCAACATACGGTTGCACTTCAAAATTACTTGGTGGTATATAAATAGAAGATAATTTACCCATTACTTCTACTCTATTCTGTGGCACGCCTACTTCTTCAAAAGTTTCGCGCAAAGCCGTATCTAACAAATTTTTATCCTCTTTTTCTACTTTACCTCCAGGAAAACCTATTTGGTTAGAGTGTACACCCTTATACGTTTTACGTAGCATTAAAAGCAAATTAGTATTATTTTGCTCTGTTGGATAAAAAAGAGCCATTACACCTGCCTTTTTAGCTGTTTTCCTCTCATTTTTCATTCTACTTAGCTCATCTAACCGAATAGATGGTGCCATTTTATTATGAGATTCTTCACCCAATAAAGGAAGATTTTCTATTTTTGAAATTCGCTTGGTAAAATCATCAAAATTCATGAATTCAAAGATACTATCTTACACTATAATATTACTATTAATTTTAACAGTTAGTTGTAATAACGCTTCAAAAAAGCAGGAAAATGTACAAGAAACTGAAATCAAAAAAGACACTGTCACTATTGATAGTACTAAAATTACAAAAAAAGAACCGGAATTTAAGCTAACAGAAGAAAATGCAATTCCGTTTTTCTTTGAGTACAATAAAACGCTAACAGAAAACAAAGTAAAGATTACAACAAACTTAGGTAGCTTTACATTAGAACTGTTTGAGAACGTACCATACCATAGAGCCAACTTTATATACCTAACCAAAAAAGGATATTTTAACGACACCTATTTCCATAGAGTCGTAAAGAACTTTATTATACAAGGTGGTAATGCCGACAATATTAAGACAAGCAAAAAAAGAAGTAAAATTGGGCGATATTTATTGCCGCCAGACACAAAAAAAGGACACAAACACCATAGGGGAGTAATATCTATGCCTAGTAGCGAAAATGACAATCCACATAAATTAGCATCACCATACGAGTTTTTTATTGTGGTAACTAAACCTGGCTCTTACCATTTAGATGGTGATTATACGCCGTTTGGGCGCGTCATACAAGGTATGGATGTTGTAGATATAATTAACAGCCAACCCGTAGACGAAGGTGATTGGCCTAAACAGAACATATTTATTATTAAAGCCGAAGTTGTAAAATAATTAACTTTTAGCTTAGGTACAACTATTCCTTAGTATCGTCAGTCGCTATACTATGATAAATAGTAGGCAATGCAATTTTAAATTTAACAGCTAATAAACGCACCGTAATTACCACTAGAATACAGATAACCTGTATGTAGGTCGGTTTTATTGGTAGTTTTAGCAACAAAAAATAACTAGCAGCTCCTATTATACAGGCTGTAGCGTATACTTCTTTTCTAAATATCACAGGAATTTCGTTACATAAAATATCTCTTATAACACCTCCAAAACAGGCCGTAATAGTACCAATTACAACACACATTACAGGTATAAGATTTGCGTCTAAACCTTTTTCTACTCCAGCTAAAGTATACAAGCCAATACCAATGGTATCAAACATAAATAAAGATGTACGCAAATATTTTAACTGCTTTCTAAAAATTATAGCAAGTACTACTGTAATTAAAATAGTATAAAGGTAAATAGGTTGTAACAACCAAGTAACAGGGGTATTACCTAACAACAAATCTCTTAAAGTACCACCACCAACTGCAGTTACAAAAGCAACAATAAAAACACCAAACGGGTCTAATTTTTTATCTAAAGCAACCAAAACACCAGAAATAGCAAATGCTATAGTTCCTAAAATATCAATGACTAAATAAAACATAAACTTATAATTCTTGCGTGTAAAAGATATAATCTTTAATAACGATACCTACAAACTCCAAAGGTTTTTTGTCTGTAGTAATATTTGTAACTTCCTTTATTTTTTCTGATAAAGAAACAATAACATTATGGTCTCCATTTTTTCTAGCAGAACTATATAACTCTTTAATAGTTTGCATTTCTGCATCTTTAAACACAGTTACTTGTGGGTAGCTTGGCCTATAATTTTCAGGTAAATTTGCAACCATTGTGTCTTCTAATTTTATTTTTTTCTTTTCAGTAATTACCGTCGTACCTGCCGCTATATCTCCCAATCGTTGCCCGTTACCCCTTAACAATATTGTAAGTACTGCAACACCTCCTGTAGATAGGGCTACATCTACAATACGCATTATCCATCGTATAAAATAACTAGAGAAATTTGGAGTAGAACCATCTATTTTAACCACTCTAATAGACATTATTCTCTTACCTACAGTTGCTCCATTCATAAAGGTTTCTAATATTAAATAATAAAAGAAAGATGGCAACATAACAATTAAGTACAAATGCCAAGCATCTTCAAAAACTATGTTCATATAAACTAAAAGAAAAAACATAAGTAATGAATAAATAAAAATAACAATGCTGTCTATGATAAAGGCAAGCATTCTATCACCCAAATGTGCAGCATTCTGATGAATACTAATATTTTGAGCAGTTTCTATTTGAATTTCATTCATATTTTAGTTTCTTTGGTACAAATCTTAAAAGCTAATGCGCGAAGCTGCCTTTGTAAAGCAAAATAAAGACAAATGGACTACTTTTGAAAGTGTCCTGGCAAAGAAAACGGAAATTGACCCAAACAAATTGTCTGATTTGTATATCGAAATTACCGATCACCTTAGCTATGCCAAGACTTTCTACCCTGGCAGTAACACTGCATTTTTTTTAAATTCTTTAGCTTCAGAAGCACATCAAAAGATATATAAGACCAAAAAGGAGCCAAAAAACAGAATTATCACCTTTTGGAAAACAGAATTTCCTACATTATTTTACCATAATCGTCGAGAATTGCTAATTGCCTTCCTTGTTTTTGCATTTTTTACGCTAGTTGGAGTTTTCTCTGCAGCCAATGACGGTGATTTTGTTCGATCTTTTTTAGGAGATGGTTATGTAAATATGACTTTAGAAAACATAGCTAATGATGACCCTATGGCTGTGTATAAACAGCAAGGAGAATTTCAAATGTTTTTAGGTATAACTATAAATAACGTAAAAGTAGCCATGATGGCTTTTATATATGGAATTTTGCTGGGTATTGGTTCTTTATTTATAATGATGCAGAATGGTATTATGTTAGGCAGTTTTCAGTATATGTTTTATGAAAAAGGCTTACTTTGGGAGTCTGCTAGAACAATATGGATACACGGAACCATTGAGATATCTGTTATAGTCATAGCGGGTTGTGCAGGACTTGTACTAGCAAAGGGTATTCTTTTTCCTGGTACTTACACAAGAATAGAATCTTTTAAAAGAGGAACCGTTAATGGGCTTAAAATAATGCTTTCTACAGTACCTTTTTTTATTATAGCTGGCTTTTTAGAAGGCTTTGTTACAAGACATACAGAAATGCCAGATTGGCTTGCAATTGTAATAATTACAACGTCATTAGCATTAATTTTATTTTATTACGTTATTTACCCATATTTATTACACAAAAAAAATACACATGCAGAACAGTAATTATGTTGAGTTTAAAAAGAAAAGAGATCTAGGTGAAATCTTAGGAGATACTTTTGCTTTTTTAAGAAGCCAATTAAAACCATTTGTTACTACTTTCTTTAAAATTGCAGGACCGTACTTGATTGTGTTTTTATTGTGCAATGCATTCTACACACACTCTGTAAGTAATATAATTAACTTTAATTTAGAAAGCTCTGATCAAGTTTCTAGTGCTCTATTAATAGGGTTATCTGCTTTGCTCTTTATTATATCTATGGGAGTTGCTTACGCTATGGCACAATCTGTAACGCTGCACTATATAAAAAGTTATGTAGAAAATAATGGTACTACTAATTTTGACCAAATAAAGTCTGAAGTTTACGGTACCTTTTGGAAGTTTATTGGACTTTCTTTTTTAGTAGGTATCTGTTTAATCATTGGACTAATACCTTGCGGCTTAGGATCAATATATCTTTATGTTCCTCTAAGTATTTCTTTTAGTATACTTATTTTCAATAAAAGAAGTGTTGGTGATGCCTTTAGTGATGGTTTTACTTTGGTTAAAGACTACTGGTGGATAACCTTTGCAACACTATTAGTTGTAGGTATTGTTGTACTTGTAGCAGGTTATGCTTTTAGTGTTCCTTCTGCTATATATATGTATTTTAAAATGGGAGTATTTTCCGCAGAAATAGATCCTAGTACTATGGGAGAGGCCTTAATAGACCCCATAGGAATTGTTATAAATATGATAAGTATTTTATTTCAATACCTGCTAAGTATTATAACAGTTGTTGCTGGTGCTCTTATTTATTTTGATTTAAATGAAAGAAAAAATTTAACAGGAACCTTAGAGCGTATTAAGAGTTTAGGTAATACTACTGACTATTAATATGAATAAACTTCTTTTCTCTTTATTTATTTGCATTACGTTTTCGCTAACAGCGTATAGTTTTCAAGACTCTACAGCCGTTCAGTATGATGATGCACCTTTGTATGTAAAAAAGATTACGAAAGAAGATTTACAAAAATATAAAGAAGACCCTAAGTACGACTATACATTAGAGAAAGCTGATAACTCTTGGTGGGAAAATTTAAAAACTTGGGTATATTCTTTTATGCTACGTTTTTTTCAATGGCTATTTGGCGGTACAAAAGCAGTAGGGTTTTTAGCTGCTTTTTTACAATTTATACCCTATGTACTTCTTGCTTTTTTAATTTTTATTTTGATAATGTTATTCCTTAAAACAAATATGCGAGGTATTAACTTAGCTAAAAAAAACCTAAGCGATGTTACATTATCAGAAGAAGAGCATATCATTAAAAATGAGGATATACAACAACTAATAAAGAATGCTCTAGAAGATAAAAATTATAGACTAGCCGTTAGGTATTACTATCTATATATTTTAAAAATAATGAGCGAGAAAGAGCTTATAGATTGGCAATTGCAAAAAACAAATGACGATTACCAAAAAGAATTAAGTCAATCTAAATACGCAATACCTTTTGTTACCATCACAAGATTGTACGACTATGTTTGGTATGGGGATTTTACCATAGACGAAACTAAATACAATAAGGCTGCAGAAGAATTTATTAAACTACAAAACAGCATAACCAAATCGTGATAAAAAAGGGAGGTACATATATAATTGTAATAGTAATCACTTTAGTTGTTTACTTTGCTCTGGAGTACAGCAAACCCAAGCAGGTTAACTGGTTTCCTTCTTTTGCCACGCACCACAAAATAGCGTACGGCACAAAAGTACTTAATGATCTAATGGAGAAAAGGTTTGAAGACAAGATGACTTCTGTATACCAACCTCCTTATACTTATTTAAAAGATAACGACACCATTACTGGCACATATTTTCTAGTTAACAATAGTTTAGAATTAGATAAAAATGAGGTTAATGAATTGCTAAACTGGACTGCAAAAGGCAATACACTTTTCCTTGCTGGTTCTTCTTTTAGCACATCTCTAAAAAATGAATTAGGCTTTAAAACTAAAACATTATATAGTGATGACATTCAGCATGAATTCTATATGCAATTGGTTAATCCTACTTTAAAAGCAGAAAAACCCATTATGTTTAGTAAAAAAAGCGACGTAAGTTATTTTTCAGAAATAGATACGCTAAATACTACAGTCCTGGGTGTTATAGATAATTTTGAAACTATATCTATTAAAAATGCAAACGTAATTAAACAAGATTACGGTAAAGGAAAAATTATACTTAGCACCTTCCCCACTGCATTTACAAATTATTTTATTTTACAAAATAGCAACAATACAGATTACACCGCAGCCTTATTATCTTACATAGATAGTACCGAGAATATCTATGTAGACAATCACCATAAAGCAGGTAAAAAATTCTACACATCTCCAATGCGTGTTTTTTTAAGTGCTAAAGAATTAAAATGGGCATATTACATTGCTGTAATTGGTGCGCTACTTTATGTATTTTTCGAAGGAAAAAGAAAACAACGTGCAATACCAATCGTTGCTCCTTTAAAAAATCAAACCTTAGCTTTTACAAGGACTATTGCAGATATGTACTTTAAAAGAAATAGACAAAAAGAGATTATAGAACATAAAATTAACTTTTTCTTAGATTATGTACGTTCTAAATTCCATGTAAATACTCTAGAACAAAACGATGATTTTTACAATACAATCTCAGCCAGAAGTTTTCATACAAAAGAAGAAACAAGAGCGTTATTTTCTCTTTTAAGTCAACTTTTACAACAACATACAGTTACTAATGAAGAACTTTTATCATTAGACAAAAAAATAGAAAAATTTAAAGCAAAAGCAAATGGAAGCAAATAACGATATCAACTTTGACAGCAGAATACCTTTAGAAGATTTAAAAAATGCTGTACTAAATATTAAACAAGAATTAGCTAAAGTAATTATTGGTCAAGACCGTTTTATAGAGCTATTAATTGTTTCTCTTTTGGTAGACGGACACGTTTTAATAGAAGGTGTTCCTGGTATTGCAAAAACAGTTACTGCCAAATTATTTGCCAAAACTTTAAAAACTGAATTTAGTCGTATACAATTTACGCCAGATTTAATGCCAAGTGATATTTTGGGAACTTCAATTTTTAATGTTAAAACATCTGAATTTGAATATAAACGAGGTCCTATTTTCTCTAATATTATTTTAATTGATGAAATAAATAGAGCTCCAGCCAAAACCCAAGCAGCTTTGTTTGAGATTATGGAGGAGACCCAAGTTACAATGGATGGTACTACCTATAAAATGGAAGCACCCTTTATGGTTTTAGCTACACAAAACCCAATTGAGCAAGAAGGTACGTATGCATTACCAGAGGCTCAGTTAGACCGTTTCTTATTTAAAATTAAAGTAGAATACCCTAGTTTAGAAGACGAAATAAAAATATTAACTACACATCATCAGCGTAAAGGTATAAAAGCAGATACCTTAATAAAAGATATTTTAACGCCAGCCAAGTTAAAAGAATACAAGCAAAATATACAAGAGGTAATTGTAGAAGAAAAAATTATCCGTTACGTTGCAGAGATTATTACAAAAACACGTAATCACCCGCATTTATATTTAGGTGGCTCTCCAAGAGCATCGCTGGCTACATTAAACGCTGCTAAAGCATTTGCAGCCATAAATGGAAGAGATTTTGTTACTCCGGAAGACGTTAAAAAAGCACTAGAACCTGTATTAAACCACAGAGTAATTTTAACTCCAGAACGCGAAATGGAAGGTATGACAACGGAAAGCGTTGTACATATGATTATGGAATCTGTAGAAATCCCTAGATAATACATGCGTTTTTTAAAATCGTTTTACATACACAACACCTTTTTTTGGTATTTAGCCATCTTAGCAGCAATGTTTATGACATCTTACTGGAATAAGTGGCTGTACCCAATTGCGTGGCTTTGTACAATGATTTTAATTGCTTTATTTCTATTAGATATTTACTTGCTATATACTACAAAAAATGGAATAAAGGCTTCTAGATCTTTACCTCAAAAATTATCAAATAGCGACCATAACCCAATAGTTATGGAGTTTAAGAGTGCTTACACTTTTAAAACAGGTATTTCTGTGGTAGAAGAATTACCTATTCAATTTCAAAAAAGAGATTTTAATTACAATACAACATTAAAAAAAGGAGTCCCTAAGTTATTTGAATACACTGTACGGCCCGTAGAACGTGGCGAATACTATTTTGGAAATCTAAACATTTATGCCTCTTCTTCACTGCGCATAGTAAAAAGGAAGTTTTTATTTCAGAAAAACCAAATGGTTCCTGTGTACCCTTCCATCATACAAATGCAGAAATACGATTTTTTAGCTATTAGCAATAAATTATCTGAATTTGGAATGAAAAAGATTAGACGTATAGGTAATACGCAAGAATTTGAGCAAATTAAAGAATACGTACAGGGAGATGATTTTAGGACCATTAACTGGAAAGCCACTGCTAAAAGCAGTCACTTAATGGTAAATCAGTACCAGGATGAAAAATCGCAGCCAATCTATTCCATTATAGATACAGGACGCGTAATGAAAATGCCTTTTAACGGTTTAAAACTTTTGGATTATGCCATTAATAGTACACTTGCCTTTTCTAATGTAGCTCTAAAAAAGAATGACAAAACAGGGATGATATCCTTTTCTAAAAACATAGAAACATTTTTACCTGCAGTACAGAAACCAACCTATTTAAACTCCATTTTAGAGAAACTTTACAACATTTCAACAGAATATACAGATTCTGACTTTGGCTTGCTCTACGCCCATATAAAAAGAAAAGTAAACCATAGAAGTTTACTATTGTTGTATACCAATTTTGAACATATAACTGCCATGCGCAGGCAATTACCATTTTTACTAGCCATTGCCAAAAAACACGTTTTGGTTGTTATCTTTTTTGAAAACACAGAATTAGAAAGTTTAGTTAATTCTAATACAGAAGACCTACAAGGTATTTACCATAAAACTATTGCAGAAAAATTTTCACTGGAAAAAAAATTAATGCAAAAAGAATTACAACAATACGGCATACAAACGATACTTACAAAGCCAGAAGAGCTTACAATTAACACTATAAACAAGTACCTAGAAATAAAAGCAAGAGGTCTTTTATAAAAGCCATAAGCTTTTTTTTGTGTCTTTATTTAAGAAATAGACTTATGCACCAATGAATACTTGCCACAACTGCAGAAATTTAATAAAATACTACATCAAAACTGAGTTTACTTTTTTAAGGTTGTTAAAAATAAAAAAGTATACATAGCCCTTACTATAAGGTAGATAATACCCTTTTAAGATTAAACTATCTTAAATACTTACTTTCTTTATTCATAGTAATAATAGTTCTCAAAAGAATTTTAAAAAAATTCTTACAATATTACAGTAATACAATTAAAATTATTTAATTTTCCCTATATTAAATATTTTAAACCCCAAATATAACTTATGCTGAAGTCTAACTACAAAAAAATATACAGTGGCAATCAATTTGATGTTCTAGCAATTGTAGAAAAATTACACGCTATACACATAGAAGCTATTGTAAAAGATGAAACCGAGTCTGGAAGATTAGCAGGTTTTGGCAGCGCTATTCCTGGAATACAAGATGTATACGTACACAATGACGAGGCGCAAAAAGCTAAAGAGCTTGTTGATACTCACCTTAAAAACTCTTAGTACAAACGTGTTATTTAATTCATTGTTACATAGATAAACCTCTCTTTAGCAAGAAAATAATATAAAAATACAGACCACACCTTACAAAATTTATTTACTTTTAGTGTAGGTGTTTATATACATATGAAAGCTTCCCCAAAAATAATTGAATTGAGGTTTACTAAAACCTTAATTCTTATCATAATTGCTATATGCATTTTACCATTTATTCTTCAGTTATTTGGAGTTAATTTTGGAAGCATAAACCTGGACTTTAGTACTAACGGAGAAAATGTAAATTTAGATCACAATTTACAGGACTTAATTTTAAATAACCTAAGAGGGACTTTTACCCATTTAATTTTAGAATGGACTGCAATATGTATTGGCATTGCAACTGCAATACTTGCTTTTATACAATACAGAATTACAAATAATCCCACCACACCTATTATTGGAGGAGCATTATTATGTGCTAGTTTTATTGATGGATTTCATGCACTTGCTGCTGTTAAAATAATTAATTCGGCTACAGAAAATGAAAATATATTACCGTTTACTTGGGCATTATCTAGAATATTTAACTGTGTTATTTTAATTATAGGAGTTAGTATAATTCTATTACAGAAAAAAAGAATGCTTCCCAAAAATGGAAGGCGTTTTGTTTTAATTGTATCCTTATTTATGGGGTCCATTGCGTATTTAACAGTTCATTTTACTGCAATTAGTAAATCATTGCCAACCACTATAGTACACAACAGTTTTATTACAAGACCGTACGATATAATTCCGCTGATATTATTCTTCTTTCTCGCTGTTTACTTACTGCCAAAATTTAACAAAAAAGAAAACAACGTATTTTCTAGTGCGTTATTATGGAGCATGATCCCGGCTATAGCAACACAGATGTATATGGCTTTTGGGTCGGAACATTTACATGATTCCAATTTCAATATTGCACATACACTAAAAGCAATATCATATGCCATACCATTTATAGGTATTACGTTAGATTACATTTCTACTCACAAAAAAGAACAAATACGAATTACGGCATTAAAAAATGCCCATTACGCAGTTAGTCAAAAAAACAAAGAATTAGAACAATTTGCTTTTATCGCATCTCATGATTTACAAGAGCCATTGCGTACCGTGATGAATTTTACACAATTATTTAAAGAAGAATATAGTGACAAGCTAGACCAAAATGGTATTACTTATTTAAATTTCATAAGACAAGCCTCTACAAGAATGAGCTTACTTATTAAAGCTGTTTTTGACTATTCTAAAATTGGTGCAAAACATGAAGTAACCCAAATAAAAACTAATAAACTACTTAAAAATGTTATTGCAGAAATGCACCATGTTATAGCTGAGAGCAACGCTGAAATACATTTTAAAAAGTTACCTAAAATAAAAGGTCAAAAGACCGAATTACGAATTCTATTTCAGAATTTAATAGCCAATGCTATTAAATTTCAAAAAGAGGGAACAACTCCAAAAATAGAAATAAAAGGAAAAGATATTGGTGATTTTTGGGAATTTAGTATAAAAGACAACGGAATTGGTATAGAAAAAAAACATCAAGATAAAATATTTTCTATGTTTCAACGCTTACATACTAAAGACGTCTATGAAGGAATAGGAATAGGACTTACACATTGCTTAAAAATTGTGTTAATGCATGAAGGCAAAATAGGGGTATTTTCTGAACCTAATAAAGGAAGCGAATTTAAGTTCACTATTAAAAAATAAGAATGAGTATTAAGCTAAAAAGTATATTGCTGATTGATGATGACGATGCAACTAATTTTTTGCATAAAATGGTAATCAATAAACTTAATTGTACAGAAGAAATTGTTATTAAAACAAATGGAGAGGAAGGTATAGATTACTTAAAAACAGAGGTAGATGGTAAATACCCACAGCCAAATCTAATTTTACTAGACATTAATATGCCTATTATGAATGGATGGGAATTTCTACAGGAATATAAAAAGTTACAACAAAACCAAAAGGCAGAGACAGTTGTGGTAATGCTTACTACTTCTCTTAACCCAGATGATAAAGAAAGAGCATTAGGCTTAACAGTTATTAATGATTTTAAAAGCAAACCTTTAACCACTGTTGGATTAAAAGATATTTTAGATAACTTTTTTCTATTTTCTAATAAGAGCTAGCTGTTAAAATTAAAGTACCTTTATCACCATGCAAATTTCTTTTACAGATCAAATGGGTAGACAGGTGGACTGCCCTAAAAGACCATTACGTATTATATCACTAGTTCCGTCACAAACAGAACTCCTAGTAGACTTAGGATTAGAAGAGTACATAGTAGGTGTCACTAAATTCTGCATACATCCCAAGCACTTGCGCATGTCTAAAAAAGTCGTTGGTGGTACTAAAAAAATATCCTTAGCTAAAATAGAAGCTGTTAAACCAGATATTATTTTATGCAACAAAGAAGAAAATACAAAAGAAATTGTAGAAAGTCTTGAAAAACTATATCCTGTCCACGTATCAGACATTAATGATTTAGAAGACTCACTAGAGCTAATAATGCAATACGGTACAATTTTCAATAAATTATTTAGCGCAACTAAAATTGTTAGCACTATAAGAAACGAAGCACATTCATTTAAAGATTTTATAAAAGATAAAGCGACTAAAAAAGTAGCTTACTTAATTTGGAAAGACCCATATATGGCTGCTGGTCAAGGAACTTTTATAGACCATATATTAACCCTAAATAAATATGAAAATGTTTTTAAGGGCAATATAAGATACCCCGAAGCAACTTTAGAAGAGATTAAAGGGCTTAATCCTGATCTTTTATTATTATCATCAGAACCCTTTCCTTTTAAAAGAGAACATATAGATGAGATTAAAAAAATAATGCCATCTACAACTGTTGAGTTAGTAGATGGCGAATACTTTTCTTGGTATGGCAGCAGATTATTAGATGCCTTTATTTATTTTAAATCTTTACATTACTAATTATAAATTTACCGCTGCATTTTTGGCTAATTGAAACTCAGCCATTATTTCTTTAACAATATCTGCTGCTGGCATTATTTTATGAATTATAGCAGCTACTTGACCTATCTCTAGTTCACCATCTACCATATCACCTTCGAACATACCACGCTTAGCTCTTGCTCTTCCTAAAAGAGTTTTTAAATCGTCAGGAGTTGCACAATCTTTGTAGGCTTGTTGTACATCCTCAAAAAACTTATTTTTTAATAAACGTACAGGTGCAAGTTCTTTAAGAGTTAATTGTGTATCGCCTTCTTGCGCAGCCACTACCCTTTCTTTAAACAATTGATGAGAAGATGCCTCCTCGCTAGCCACAAAACGACTACCAATCTGTACACCATCTGCGCCTAAAATCATAGCCGCCAACATTGCTTTACCCGTTGCAATACCACCAGCTGCAATTAAAGGAACTTGTAATTGCTCTTTGACTGCGGGTATTAATGTTAAAGTTGTAGTCTCATCTCTACCGTTATGTCCACCTGCCTCAAAACCTTCTGCAACAACAGCATCTACACCTGCTGCTTCAGATTTTAATGCAAATTTTAAACTACTAACAACGTGTACTACCGTAATTCCGTTTTCTTTTAAAAAACCTGTCCACGTTTTAGGATTACCAGCAGAGGTAAATACTATTTTTACACCTAACTCTACAATTATATTCATAATCTCTTCCACGTTAGGGTACAACATTGGTACATTAACAGCAAAAGGTTTAGATGTAGCTTCTTTACATTTAATAATATGCGCTCTTAAAACATCAGGATACATAGAACCTGCACCAATTATTCCTAATCCGCCTGCATTAGATACTGCAGACGCCAGTTTCCAACCACTAGCCCAAATCATTCCGGCCTGTATCATTGGATATTCTATTTTAAATAATGATGTTATTCTATTTTGCATATTTTTATTTTATCAAACTTAAAAAATTATTAAGATATAACTCCAGAACCAATAAGCTCATCACCTATGTGCCAAGAAACAAATTGGCCTTCTGCCATAGCAGATTGTTTTTCTTCAAAATCTACATATAAACCAGCATCAACCTTATGCAATGTTGCTTTTTGCAATGTTTGTCTATAGCGTATACGTGCCATAACCGGCATTGTTTTTCCTACCTCTAAAGCCATATCTTTACGAACCCAATGCAACTCTTCATTAGTTACAAAAAGTGTTCTACGATACAATCCTGGATGATCTTTTCCTTGACCTGTATAAATTACATTATCATGTACATCTGTTTCTATGACAAACAATGGTTCCTTTGTACCTCCAACAGCCAATCCTTTACGTTGTCCTTTGGTAAAGTAATGAGCTCCTTGGTGCTCACCTACTACTTTACCGTCTTCAATATTGTAAACTGGTTTTGTTGCATAGTAATGTAGCTCTGCTTCTTTATTTATGAACTCTGGTAAAGCAGTATTGTATTGCTCTAAAGCAAACGGAACCTCTACAATAACTCCTTGTTTTGGTTTTAATTTCTGTTGAAGAAAATCTGGCAAGCGAACTTTACCAATAAAACAAAGACCTTGAGAATCTTTTTTATCGGCTGTAATTAAATCATTCTCCGCAGCAATTTTACGCACCTCTGGTTTTAATAAATCTCCAATAGGGAATAATGTTTTAGCCAATTGATCTTGAGAAAGTTGGCATAAAAAATAAGATTGATCCTTATTATCATCTTTACCTGCCAATAACTGATGTATTTCTACACCTTCTTCATTAACAAATGAAGTTTTTCTACAATAGTGTCCTGTAGCAACATAATCTGCTCCTAATTGCATTGCAATTTTCATGAACACATCAAACTTAATTTCTCTATTACAAAGCACGTCAGGATTTGGAGTTCTACCTTTTTCGTACTCATTAAACATATAGTCTACTATACGCTCTTTATATTCTACACTTAAATCTACGGTCTGAAAAGGAATTCCTAGTTTCTCTGCTACTATTAGCGCATCATTGCTATCCTCTAGCCAAGGACACTCGTTAGATATTGTTACAGTATCATCGTGCCAGTTTTTCATAAACAAGCCAATAACCTCATAACCTTGTTCTTTTAAAAGATAGGCTGTAACGCTAGAATCTACTCCTCCAGAAAGTCCTACTACTACTTTTTTCATTTTTATTATTCTGAATTGCAAAAATACAAAAATCTAAAATGCTTTGTATTTCTATTAATAAGCATACATCTTTAAATTTCTCATAAAGATTTACGCCGTTTGTCGATGTTTTAAATCGATAAAAATTACACTAAAAACTTAGTCGAATACTTAACAACAAAATGACTCTAATTAACATACAAAAAAGAGGATTTGACAACTAAACTTTTTTAGATCCTCTAATAGGTTGCATCTTTGGAGTCCCAAATGTTACTAAGCTTAACCTACTTAGTGCTTAAAGCTCCTATAACTAGGAGCTTTTTTTATTTAAAATATATTCATAAAAAAATCCTGCTTCGTAACTGAAGCAGGATTTTTTAATATAGATTAAAAAGAATATTATTTTTTCTTTTTTTGTTCTTCTGCTTGCTCCATCATTTCACGCATTTTCTTCTGAAACTTATTTTCTTTCTTAGGTTTCTTTTTATTCTCCTGAATTTTAGCGTGTATCTTATCTTCGTCTATAATAAACTTCTTAATTGCCAACATAATAAATATTGTAATTAAGTTAGATACAAAGTAGTACAAACTAAGTCCACTTGCGTAACTATTAAAGAATACCAACATCATTAATGGAGATAGATAAAGAATAAACTTCATATTAGGCATACCTGGCTGCTGTTGCATATTTTGTCCAGATGTCATCATCATATAAAAGAAAATGGCAATAGATGCTAATATTGGAAATAAACTTACGTGGTCTCCGTACAATGGAATATGGAAAGGTAATTCCGCTATAATATCATAAGAAGATAAATCATCTGCCCATAAAAATGGTTTTTGACGCAATGCAAAAGATGTTGGGAAAAACATAAACAGAGCATAGAATACCGGTAACTGCACTATAGCCGGTAAACAACCACTCATTGGGCTGGCACCTGCTTTATTATACAGCTTCATAGTTTCTTGCTGCTTTTTCATTGCATTGTCCTTATATTTCTCTCCTAACTCGGCAATTTCAGGTTTTAACACCTTCATTTTTGCTTGTGATAAATAAGATTTATAAGTTACTGGCGACATTAATAAACGCACCATTATTGTCATTACTATAATTGCTATACCGTATGGTAAAAAGCCACTTAAAAATGTATATGCAGGTGTAAATACGTATCTGTTAATAAATCCAAATATACCCCAACCGTAAGGTATAGAATCTTCTAAACCTAAATCTTCATATTTAGAAAGTTCCTGTATATCTGTTGGTCCATAATACAAGTTCATGTTATAAGCAAGCTCACCTCCTTTTGCTTCTAAAGGCAAAATTGCAGTGTTCTCTTTAGTGTACATTGTTTCTGGAGTATCGTCTTCAACTAAATTCTTAGAACTTAGCTTCGCTGTTTTAAAGTGCGTATCTGTTGCTAAAATTGAGCTAAAAAAGTGTTGCCTGTATGATAACCATTTTATGTCTACTTCTTCATCATCCTCATCATCACTACCTTCTGATAATTTACTTATATCACCATCGTCATGGTTATACGTTAAACGTGTGTACCTATTTTCGTAAGTAACACTTTTACTATGACGAATTCCTTTTTGTTTCCACTCTAACGTAATTGGAGCTGATGAATTTATAACACCGTTTAAACCTTGAGAGCGTATATTAAAATCTAATAAGTACTCATCTGGCTTAATTTCATATCTGTATTCTAAAAAGTCTGTACTAGACACTTTAGCTTTCATAGAAAGAATTGTATTCTTTCCATTTTTAGAAATTGATGGTTCAAAAAACAATTCCTTAGTATCTAAAACTCTACCGTCTGATGTAGTAAATGTTACTCCAAAACTAGAATTATTATCTTTTACTAAATAAAGAGGGAGAGAGTCATAGGTAACAAAGTTTTTCATCTTTGCTTCTACTATTTGTCCACCTTTATTATCTACCTTTAAGAAAAGAACGTTGTTTTCTAAAACTGTAGTACCTTCTTTAGATGGTGTATAACCAAAAGCTCCTATTTTGCTTTTATAGTTAGCTACCTCTGTAGAATCGTTTAAATTTAAAACTGGAGTTTGTACAACTGCAGGTTCTTCCTTTTCTGTTGTAGCAGATGCTTCAACTTTGTCTTGTTCCTTTTTCTGTGCTTCTAACTCTTCTGCACTTGGTTGTGTGGTGTTAAACCACAAAACAAACAAACCAAAAATTAGTAAAAAACCAATAAGGGTTTTAGGGTCAAATTTCTTTTCTTCCATTCTAATATGTCAAAGATTTTATAGTATAAACTACAAATCTAATTTGTGTTAATAATAAATTACAGTTTGCAAATATATGCCCAAATGTACATTCTATGCCAAACTGACACTCTTTTATTGCTTTTTATGGTCTAAGGCAGCTTTAACAAAACCTACAAATAAGGGATGCGGGTTTGCTACAGTACTCTTATATTCCGGGTGATATTGCACACCTATAAACCAAGGGTGTACTTCTCTTGGCAATTCTACAATTTCTACAAGATCTGTCTCTTTGTTACTACCCGAAGCTTGTAAACCTGCTTTTGTTAATTGTTCTTTATACTTGTTATTAAACTCGTATCTATGTCTATGACGTTCAGTAATATTAGATGCACCATTGTACATTTCTTTTACTAAACTATTATCTTCTAAATGACAAGCCCAAGTACCTAAACGCATAGTACCACCTTTGTTTACCACAGTTTTTTGTTCTTCCATTAAATTTATCACTGCGTTTGGCGTATACTCATCCATTTCTTTAGAATTGGCATCTGCTAAACCTAAAACGTTTCTAGAAAATTCTATAACTGCCATCTGCATACCTAAACAAATACCTAAAAACGGAATTTTGTTTTCTCTTGCATATTTTACTGCTTCAATTTTACCTTCTATACCTCTTTCTCCAAATCCTGGAGCAACTAGTATACCATCTAAACCTTTTAATTCTACAGACATATCTTTACCTAAAATATGTTCAGAATGTATAGACTTAACTTCTACTTTTACTTCGTTTTCTGCACCTGCATGTATAAAAGCTTCTAAAATAGACTTATAAGAATCTTGTAATTCTACATATTTACCAATAAGTCCAATAGTAACATTATTCTTAGGGTTTTTGTGTCGTTTTAAGAATTGGTTCCAAGTAGTTAAATCTGGCTTTACAGTATCAGATAAAGATAAACGCTCTAAAACAACTGTATCTAAACCTTCTTCTTGCATTAATAAAGGAACATCGTAAATAGTAGAGGCATCTATACTCTGTATAACTGCTTCACGCTTAACATTACAAAACAATGCTAACTTATGCTTAATTTCGTCCGAAATTTCATGCTCTGTTCTACACACTAAAATATCAGCCTTAATACCACTCTCCATTAATGTTTTAACAGAGTGTTGCGTTGGCTTTGTTTTTAACTCGCCAGCAGCAGATAAATAAGGTACTAATGTTAAGTGAATTACAATTCCGTTATTATCTCCAAGTTCCCATAACAACTGTCTAACAGCTTCTATATAAGGTAAAGATTCAATATCACCAACAGTACCACCAATTTCAGTAATTACAATATCGTAATCGCCACTTTTACCAAGTATCTGAATACGCTCTTTAATTTCATTGGTAATGTGTGGTACAACCTGAACTGTTTTTCCTAAAAATTCTCCACGACGTTCTTTTTCTATAACGCTTTGGTAAATTCTTCCTGTAGTAACATTGTTTGCTTGCGAAGTTCTAACGTTTAAAAAACGTTCGTAATGACCAAGATCTAAATCCGTTTCTGCACCATCGTCAGTAACGTAGCATTCTCCGTGTTCGTAAGGGTTTAATGTTCCTGGATCTACGTTAATGTACGGATCCAATTTTTGAATGGTAGTTCTATATCCTCTAGCTTGTAATAATTTAGCCAAAGATGCAGCTATAATTCCTTTCCCTAGAGAAGATGTAACCCCTCCGGTTACAAAAATGTACTTAGTATTTGCCATGTAGCGTTAGGTTGTTTTCTTAACGCAAGCAAAAATAGCAAATTGCTAGAACAAAAGAGCTCTATTCTTTAGGAAAATCTTTCTGAATTTTTAGAATGATATCTTCTAATCCATTTATTTTAATTTCGAGCATAGATTTTAACAAATTACCTAGTTTACCCTCAGGAAATCCCTTTTGATTAAACCAAATTAAATACCTCTCTGGTAAGTGAACTAAGTACCAGCCTTTATATTTACCAAATGGCATTCTATAATGAGCTAATTCTATTAATTTTTTATTGTCGTTTTTTAACATAATACAAAAGTCCAAAATCGTTTTTTATTCGTAAATCATAAAGAAATCAGCAACATACACTATAAAATCAGTAAAAAAGAAGATATATTTACTGCTCAAAACACTTTTAACCAACAACACTATGAGAAAGGTAATTAGCCTATTTGTTTTTTTAGTACTATTAAGTTCTTGTAACAAAGATAGTCAAGAACTTTTTAATTTAATAGAACAAAGCGAAAATACAGATACAGATAATACAGATTTAGATACTGATAAAGATGGCATTAGTGATGATGATGAAAATAATGATGGCACAGATCCTTTAAAAGCAGATACTGATAATGATGGTGTAGATGATGGTGATGAAAAAAAAGATGGCACAAACCCTCTAAAAGCCGATACTGATGATGATACAGTTAATGATGGGACAGAAAAAAGTGACGGCACAGATCCTTTAAAAGCTGACTCGGATGAAGACAATGTTAACGATGGAGTTGAAAAAAATGATGGAACAGATCCTCTAAATGCTGATTCTGATGATGATGGTTTAAATGATGGAAAAGAAAAGACTAATGATACTGACCCGCTAGATGAAGACACTGATGGTGATGGGGTTTTAGATGGAACTGAATTAACAGACAATACGGACCCAACAGAAAATTGTTCTTTTTTATTAAGCAGTCAAACTGTAACTGCATCTAACGATTGGAATATTTTAGATTGTGATAATGATGGTGTTGATAATATAACAGAAGTAAACGCAGGCACAGATCCATTGGTTGCCGACGAAGAAGTTGTAAAATCTCCTATTCTTGGCACGTGGACATTAGTTAGCGCAACAATAGATAATGGTACAGCTAGCACGGTTGTAAATAACAAAACATATCCATTGGAATACACTGCAAGTTCTGAAAACGAAAACTCAGAAGCAACATTCACAGATAATCCTGATAAAATAGTAAGCTCTGGAGAATACAATACCGTAATACAGTTTAACTTTCTAGGAACAGATTATACCGAAACGATAACTTCTGAAAGCCCACTTTCTTCTGGTGACTGGAGTATTAATAACAACACACTACAACTTAATTCAAATGAAATTGTAGATGGAAACTACACCATAATAAGCTTAACGGAAACTAGTTTAGTACTACAAACTGAAGTAAACAGAGTAATACAAACAGGAGGTGTAGACTTAGATACTAAAGGGACTTTGGTTATTACTATGGTAAAGCAACAATAATTATTCTTTTATTTTAATAGCATAAAAAAAAGTGACATATCATTATGTCACTTTTTTTGTATTTAAATAGAATATCATTATTTTTTTTTAAGCAAATCAGCAGCCACTTTATTATTCCAATAGAACTGTTTTTCTATGTCTCGTGAGTAATTTGTTTCCTTATCGTACAAATCTTGATAAGCTTCTAAATCTTTATTTATTTTAGTATAAATATCTTTAACTTCTTTTTTTGTGTTAGAAGATGGCTTTATAGCGCTTAATTTTAGTCTCATTTTTCTAGCAAACAGTTCTGCTATATCAAAATGTAATTGCTCGTGACTTAATGTAATATCTGTACAAAGATCCTTTTTATACCAAGACTTATTTGGATAAAAAAAAGCACCAATTTCAAAAGTGAAACTGGCGCTATTATTTTTAAAACTTGTTGTGTATTTGTAATTAATACCACTAGCAGTAATTGCCGCTACTCTATTACTTACAGGTGCGTTTTCTTTAAAGTTAGACCAGGTTAATTTTACTCCTGGTTTCCATAAAATAGTTTCTTCTGTTTGCGCTTGTACATTGCTAAATAAAACCAAAACAAGTAAAAAACATATTTTCTTAAAGAAAATCATAAGACATTACTTTTTAGGTTCTGCCTTTTCTGCTTCAATAACTTTCATATCACTATACTGCATAATATACGTTGCCGTATTAACAAAGCCTGCATTTTGCTTGTTTACATAATTAAACTTATTAGCAATATATTCTGTTTCTCCTACAATTTTAGATACCTCAAACAAATCATTCTTATAAGCTAGCTTTAAAAGTAAATCGTACATAATATCATAACCTCTTGCTGCATATTTATTAGGATTAGAACCAAACTTAGCTCTGTATATACTATTAAACTCTGAATCTGTTATTTCTTTGTTTACAGCCGGATATGTAAAGTTTAAATTAGATAAAAGCATATTATCAACCTCATCTTTATCAAAAGCTTTATTAATATTTGTTGTAAACATTCTAACCGTAGTCTGCTTAGTATTTAAAGAGTTAACAACAGAAGTTGCGTGTTTAGATAATGCTAAATTACTAGTTTCTACAAAAACAAAATTTTCTGTATTACGAACTAAAAGCCATTTTAACTTATTTATATTAATAGTTAAATCTTTAATTAGAGCAACTTTCTTTGCTTTTGGAAATCTTGCTGTAATAGCATCTGATTCTATTTTATGCTTAGAATCTGCAATAATTAGTATGTTTTGATTTGTATAAATACTAGATACATAGTCTAGCATCTTTTTTCTTAAAACTTCATCTGATGGCAAAGAGTAAAAAGTATTTCCAAAACCTATTTGTTGCTCTGCTAAATTAGGAGAGATAACAGGTATCTGCAACCCTGCTGTTTTTTTAGCTACTTCCTGTATAGAGGCAGGATCCAAAGGACCAATAACAGCACTATAATCTGAAATATTTTCTTCTTCTAATACTTTTTTAACAGCATCTACACTACTTGTAGATTGCGTATCAAAAGTACTCACATCTATAGAAATTCCTTTTTGCTTTAATGATTCTAAAGCTAATTGCATTCCTGAATACAAGCTTAAACTTATATTAGTATCAGTTCTTTTCTCTATATCTTTTTTAGCTGATGATGTATTGTTTACATCTATTAAATCTAATCTAAAAGGTAATAAAACCATTACTTTAGGCTTAATAGCAACATTAATACTATCTACTAAATTAATTTTTGGCAGTATTAATGAATTTTTAATATTGAAATTATTGCTTCTAGTCTTTGGCAACTTTAATGACATACCAGCTTTAATCCCGTCTTTTAAAGCAGGATTAAAAGTAGTTAACTCGCTAAACGAAACTCCTAAGTCTCTAGTTAAAGACAGTTCTCCTTGACCTTGCTTAACAACATAAAAGATAAAATTATCAGAATTTATTGCCTGACTATCTGCAGATGATTGATCTTTTAAAGTTGGAATTTTAATTTTCATTCCCTCTTGCAATCCTTTTTCCTTTACTAAAGGATTTACTTCTTTTATCTTTTCTTCAGAAATACCATATGCTTTTTCTAACCTGTAAAAAGTCATTTTTGGAGGAACTGTATACGTAATAAAAGCAGGTACATCTGAGGTTCCTGTTTTTACTATACTATCTCTATATAAAACATTTTTTTCTGGCAATTGTAACTGCTGTCCTTCTGCTAAATAATTAGAAGACTTAGGCAATTCTGGGTTTAATAATAGTAAACTATCTACAGTAATACCAAATTTATTAGCAATACTCCAACGTGTTTCTTTTGCTTTTACAACATATGGCTTAAGTACAAAATCTTTTACTTCTACTTTTTTGTAATGCGGAACTTTTAAAGTCATTCCTTTTTTTACATCATCAGAATATAAGCTTTTATTATACTTTTTTATTTGATCTTGACTAACCTTAAATTGTTTTGCTATGCCATATAAGGTTTCTCTCTTTTTAACTTTATAATTTATAAATTTATCCGGAGTATCCTCATAAGTCAAAGTTGTACTAACAGCTGTATTATTAGTATTGGCACTATTAATCACTGTTATTGAATCTGCTACTTTTTTATAAACAGGAATTTTTAAAACAGTTCCTTTTTTTAATTGTTCTGAATACAATTGCTTATTGTAACGCTTTATATCGTCCTCTGTAACCTTATATTGTTTAGAAAGACTATATAATGTTTCGCGTTTTTTTGCTTTATGCTCAATAAAACGAATTGGCTTTTCTTGTTCTTCTGCATTTTCTTCTGATAAAGAAGCTGTTACAGCGGCCATTTTCTTATCTAATGGAACAATTAAAATAGTATTAGGAGACAACTTTTGGCCCTTTTTTATCTCTTTGTTATAAATTAAAATATCATCTATAGCAACATTATAGGTTTTAGAAATACTCTCCAGAGATTCTCCTCTTTTTACAGGGTGTGTCTTATACTTTTGAGCATAAGAACTAGCTGTAACTAGAAAGATTATTAAAAAAGAAAAAACTGTTTTAAAAAATTTACTATTCATAATTATTCCCATTCTATGGTTGCTGGTGGCTTTGAGCTAATATCGTAAACTACTCTATTTACACCTTTTACTTTATTTATTATATTATTAGATACCTTTTGTAAAAATTCATATGGTAAATTAACCCAATCAGCGGTCATACCATCTGTGCTTTCTACAGCACGTAAAGCTACACATTTTTCATAAGTACGTTCATCTCCCATTACTCCTACACTATTTACGGGTAAAAGTATAGCTCCGGCCTGCCAAACCTTATCATATAGCCCACTTTTTTTAAGTTCGCCTATAAAAACAGCATCAACCTCTTGTAAAATAGCTACTTTCTCTGGAGTAATATCTCCTAATATTCGAATTGCTAATCCTGGTCCTGGAAAAGGGTGACGTCCTAAAAGATCTTTTTCCATTCCCATAGATGCTCCTACTCGTCTTACTTCATCCTTAAATAAAGCTTTTAAAGGCTCTACTATTTTAAGTTTCATAAAATCTGGTAAGCCTCCTACATTATGGTGGCTTTTTATTGTTGCACTTGGTCCTCCTGTTGCAGATACACTTTCTATAACATCTGGATAAATTGTTCCTTGAGCCAACCAGTTTACACCTTGTATTTGGTGTGCTTCATCATCAAAAACTTCTATAAATACACGGCCAATAGCTTTACGCTTTTCTTCTGGATCACTTAACCCAGCTAAAGCATCCAAAAAGCGTGCCGAAGCATCTACACCTTTTACATTTAAGCCCATGCCTTTGTATTGTTCTAATACATCTGTAAATTCGTTTTTACGCAATAATCCGTTATTTACAAAAATACAGTATAGGTTTTCTCCTATTGCTTTATGCAACAACATTGCTGCTACAGAAGAATCTACACCACCTGATAAACCTAAAACAACCTTATCTTCTCCAATCTTTGCTTTTAAAGCATCTACCGTTTCTTCTACAAAACTATCTGGTGTCCAATCTGCATTTACATCTGCAATGTCTACTAAAAAGTTTTCTAATAATTGTTTCCCATCTGTAGAATGGTAAACTTCTGGGTGAAACTGAATAGCGTATGTTTTTTCACCTTCTATTTTATATGCTGCATTTTGCACATCATGGGTACTTGCTAGCAAGGTACCGTTTGTTGGCAATGATTTTATAGTGTCACTATGACTCATCCAAACTTGACTACCTTCTTTTATGTTTTTAAGAAAAGCTTCTCCCTCTTTTACAAAACTTAAGTTAGCTCTACCATACTCTCTTGTATTAGATGGGGCTACCTCGCCTCCAGAAAAATGTGCCAAATACTGAGCTCCGTAACACACGGCTAGCATTGGTTTTTCTCCTCTAATACCTTTAAGTTCTGGATGAAAAGCTTCATCTGAACGCACAGACATAGGGCTACCGGATAGGATAACCGCCTTGTACTCTGCTAAGTTTTTTGGAATTTTGTTGAATGGGTGAATCTCGGAATAAATGTTGAGCTCTCTAACTCTACGCGCAATAAGCTGTGTATACTGCGATCCGAAGTCTAATATTAATACCTTGTCATGTTGCATGCGCAAAAGTAATATTTAATTATAAAAAAGTTAAACGAAACTATTGAAAATTTACTCCATTGTTTGTAATATCATTTCTATGTCTTTTTCTGTTGTATCTGGATTAATAAAACAAAACCTAGAAACAGTCTCATAAGTATCACCTTGTTTCCATTTTGTAGGCGTAACTAAAGCAAATCCTTTCTTATGATTTTCATATGTCCAATGCGTATAATCTTCTGGTTTCCAACCTTTTCTTCTGTACAACACACAAGATAAACTTGGTTCTCTTACCAATTCTAAATCTGGGTGTGCTTTTATCATTTCACCTGCAATTTGTGCTAATTCTAGCCCACGCTCTACAGCTTCTTTATATCTGTCTGTACCGTGCATTGCTAAAGAAAACCACAGAGGTAATCCTCTAACTCTACGTGTTAACTGTATCTGGTAGTCCGTTGGGTTAAAACCGTGAGCACCTTCGTCTTTAAAAATATCTAAATAAGAACCTTGTTGAGAGTGAGCATTCTTTGCCAACTCCATATTCTTATAAATTACAGCACCGCAATCATACGGAGAAAACATCCACTTATGCGGATCTATTGTAATACTATCCGCTTGTTCTATACCATTAAACAAGTGTCTTACAGAATCTGCTACCAAGGCACCACCGCCATAGGCAGCATCTATGTGGTACCATAAATCTTCATTTTTACAAACTGTAGCTATACCACTTAAATCATCTATAATACCTGCATTTGTTGTACCGCCAGTAGCAACTACTGCAAAAAGTCTATTACGCTCTTCTACAGGTAAATTTGCAATTGTTTCTTCTAATTCTGATTGATGTAAACTTTCTTCTGAATCTACTAAAAGAATATCTACGTCTATAACTTTAGCCATTGCTTTTACAGACGAATGCGCACCAATTGATGCTATAATCAATCCTTTTTTCCCTCTATTTTCTTCTTTTTCTCTAAAGTGTTCCCTTGCTGTAACCAATGCAGATAAATTAGCTGCTGTACCACCACTAGTAAAAACGCCAAAAGCACCTTCTGGTAAACCTGTTAAAGAAACGATCCATTTCATAGCTTCGTTTTCACAAAAAATACCACCTGCGCCTTCCATCCAATATGCACCGTGTATACTAGATGCAGAGGTAACCAAATCGAACATAATTGCAGCTCTGGTTGGTGATGCTGGTACAAATGCTAAATGCCTTGGGTGATCTATTTGCACATTAGCATTAGCCAAATGTTTTTTCCATAAATTAAATGCATTTTCACCGCCAATACCTTTATCAGTAATAGTTTCGCCTACTAAGTTTTTTAATTCCGCAGCTTTAACAGGCTTTCCTATTTCTCTTTCGGTTGCAGAAATTCTATCAATGGCGTATTTCATTACATCCATTGTCATTTCTACTAATCCTAAATCTATTTTGTGCATTTATTTTATAATTCTAATATTAAAAAATTACCATCTAACGGCCTTAAATGTGCCATTAAAGCGGTTATTAAACTTGGTCCAAACTCTAAATAAGGCTCAGAAAAATTATGATTTCTTTCTTGTAAAGATTTATTAGGGAACAACTCGTTTTGTACATCTGTTAAACGCACTACGTGGTCTTTTAATTTTCTTTTTTGTGCTTGTAACAACCTATCTTCTAATGCTTGCAGTCCTTTTTTCTGTTTTACTTCTTGAGCTTTTACAGCGCCTAAAAAAGTGTTATCCGTTTGTTCTGCAAGCTCGTATAACTCCTTAAATTGTTCTTCTAAGTATTTTTTTTGTTTCGTAAAATCGATATCAACATTAGAAATTTCTCTAATTTTTTTATTAACGAGACTGTTTTGTTTTAAGAACAAATCTTGAATTGACACATTTAATTTATGAAGCCTTTCTCCTTGTTTTTTTGAAATTAGTAAGGCAGAATTACGTAAAAGTAACATAGGGAAAGTTACATTCTGACTCTCAAAATAAGTTTTAAGTTCTAGCCAATATGCTAATTCTCCGCCACCACCTATGTAACAAAGATTAGGTAATATAATTTCCTGAAACAATGGCCTACCTACAACATTTGGTGAAAAGCGTTCTGGAAATTCATCAAGTTCCTTTAGTATAGCTTCTTTAGTAAAAGCAGTCTTAGTATTGTTTACAAGGTATAAATTATCTTTCTCTATAATTCGCTCTCTAACACCATCAACCAAATAAAAATAATTAATTTCTCTCGGATTTACCTGTATTTTATAACTATCAGAAACAGCACTAAGCTTTGCATTTGTTTCTTCAACCTTAGAAAATCCTGTATGGTTTAATAGGTCTTCTTTAACATACGGAATTTGTAATTTCTTTAATTCCTTATCATCTCCATCTACAATAACCAAACCGTAATTCGTAAAAAGCTCATTTGCTAAAAAACGTGTTGCTGCTGTTAGGTCAGAATGATTTAAATATGCTTCGGTAAACAATGTTTTAAGTTCTTCTGCATTTTTACCGCCACCAATATCACTAGCAAAAGCTTGATATACCTGATCTAATCCTTCTGTATTTAATCTCCCTACCCCGCCAGAAGCATTTTTGTTCCATTGTAATTTTTTTCCTTTAAAATTAAAATAGTTTATCTCCTCAAAATCGTGATCTTCTGTAGCCATCCAATAGATGGGTACAAAATTTTGTTCTGGGTAAGTTCTTTTTAATTCTTCTGTTAAATTAATGGTAGATATTATCTTGTATAAAAAATAAAGAGGACCTGTAAATAAATTTAACTGATGTCCCGTTACAACAGTAAATGTATTTTGTTCTTTTAATAAAGAAATGTTTGTTTTTGTTTTTTCTGATGCTGTAATACCAGTATACTGCTTACCTAAAGCTTCAGCTAGTATAGCCCTATTCTCTTTAGGGAAGTTTTTACTTTTTTCAGCTATCTGATCTTTAAAGTTTTCTAGCTTAGGAAACCTGTTATAAAAAGGATCTAATTCTTTTTTCTCTTCTAAATAATCGCACATTAAACTAGAGAAATAACCTGTTTTCTGATACGGAATATTGTTGACTTTCATAAATACGACTATATATGTGCAAAGATAAAAATACTTTGCCTATCTAATTCTAAAAAAATGTTGTGTTTAAAAAAACGATAAAACTAAGCATTCATTTGTAAGCAATCTGTACTTTTTAGACTTAGATTAGTATAAATCCTTGCTAACAAAAACTTAAAAAGTGTTAAAAAAAACGTATCTTTAAGAAACTTGGATTACTGCTTACATCTAATTACTAAACCTTCTACTATGACACTCTCACAAACAAAACCAATAAAATTGTCGGTATTTTATGTGTTTCTTATCAGCTGTGCTCTATTTTTTTTAGGCCAACAAAATGTAAACGCACAAGATTACAATCAATTTAAAGGAGAAATAATAGACAGTGATTCTAAAAAGCCTCTTGTTTTTGCCACATTAACACTGGCAAACTCCAATATAAGCACTATTAGTAATGCAGAAGGTAAATTCTCTTTAAAAATACCAAAAGAAACTAACAATGGTCAATTAATAGTATCTTTTTTAGGCTATAAAACAAAAACCGTTGCCTTAGAAGATTTAAAATCTGGCAACAATAAAATTTACCTAAATATAACTATTACAGAGCTTAGCGAAATAAATATATCTATACCAAAAGACCCAAGAGCATTGGTATTAGAAACATTGAAAAAAAGAGGTGAAAATTATTTTAATGATCCAACTCTAATGACTGCTTTTTACAGAGAAAGCATAAAGAAAAGAAGAAAAAACATTTCTTTATCAGAGGCTGTTGTAAACATATATAAAGCTCCATATTCTAACACTCGTAATGATGTGGTGGAGCTATATAAAACCAGAAAGAGTACCAATTACTCTAAAATGGACACACTTGCCTTAAAACTACAAGGAGGACCTTTTAATGCCTTGTACGTAGATATAATGAAATACCCACAGTACATTTTTGGATTAGATGTATTAAAATATTACGAGTTTACTTTTGACCATTCTACAAGAATAAACAATAAACTAATTTATGTCATTAGTTTTAAACAAAACGAAACTACCAATGATCCTTTATACAAAGGCAAATTATATATAGATGCAGACAAAAAAATACTTACTAGCGCTATTTATTCTTTAAATATTACCGACAAACAAAAAGCTGCTAAGCTGTTTGTTCGTAAAAAGCCAAACAGAGCCAAAGTATGGCCTACAGATGTTGCGTATAGAGTAGATTACAGAGAAAAAAACAACAAATGGTATTATGGCTATAGCAGTGCTATTTTAGAGTTTAAAATTGATTGGGATGACAAACTGTTTAATTCTGTTTATAGTATGAGTTGTGAAATGGCCGTTACAGACTGGGAGAAAAACACAACCAAAGAGACCCCTAAAGGAAAAAACAAAATAAGAACTTCAATTATTTTAGGTGATGAAGCTTTTGGTTTCTCTGATCCCGATTTTTGGGGAGAATACAACATTATAGAGCCTGAAAAATCTATAGAATCTGCTATTAAAAAAATTAACCGCCAATTAAAAAGAACCAAAGGAAATGGTTCTTCTGTAAAACCATAAAAGTGTATATTAGTAGTAGAAATACAATTTACTACAATGCTTAAACGACGAAAATTTATTGCATCTGCCATAGGAACTGTTGCTGCTGGTATGTTACCTGTAAGTGTACATACTAGTTTTACCAATGAAACTAGTACACTACTAAAAGGCAAAAGATTAAAAAGAGGAGACACTATTGGCTTGGTTGCTCCTGGTTACGCTGTATCTTCAGATGGTTTAGAACACGCAAAAGAAACCCTTCGTAAAATGGGATTTATTCCGTACCATACAGATCGTGTTATTGGTAACTATGGGTATTTTAGTAATACTGATGAAGAAAGAGCTAAAGACCTTAATGAAATGTTTGCTAATGAGAATGTAGACGGTATTCTATGTGCTCGTGGAGGCTACGGTTGTACTCGTATAATGCAAATGATAGACTATGCCATAATTAAAAACAATCCAAAAGTTTTTATTGGTTTTAGTGATATAACAACGCTATTAAATGGTTTTTACAAGGAAACTGGCTTGGTTGGTTTTCACGGACCTGTAGGCACAACGCTAGATAACGAATACGGAATTACACAATTAGAGCAACTAGTCGTAAATCCACAAAAAAATACTGTTATTCATAATTCCGACTTAACGGAAGAACAAAAAGAAGATGTAGAATACCAACGGTATATTATTACTTCAGGTACCGCAAACGGAGTTTTAGTAGGTGGTAGCTTAACTCTTATAAATGCTCTAATTGGCACACCACATGAAATAGATTTTACAGATAAAATTGTTTGTATAGAAGATGTAGAAGAATCTCCTTACCGTATAGATCGTATGTTAACACAACTTATAGAGGGTAAAACTTTTAAAAATGCCGCTGGCTTAGCTCTGGGTGTTTTTGCAGGCTGTGAAACATCAAAAAAAACAAAAACTTTTACCTTAAAAGAAGTACTTACAAACAGGTTGCAGCCTTTAAATATACCTACAGTATACGGAATGTCTTTTGGACATATACCTGCCAATTTTACATTTCCTATTGGAGTTAAGGCAAAATTAAGCACGACCTCTATGACAGTAACAGTCCTAGAAAAAGCCGTGCTTTAATTGTATTTATAAAGTAGTATGGTAACTATTACTTTTTAAACTCGTTTAACGTTTTTGTAATAATAGAAACACAATCTAATAATTGTTCTTTAGTCATTACCAATGGTGGTGCAAATCTAATAATGTTACCGTGTGTTGGCTTAGCTAATAAACCATTCTCTTTTAATGCCATACAAATATCCCAAGCAGTAGAACTGTCTTCTGTATCGTTAATTATAATAGCATTTAATAAACCTTTACCTCTAACTGTAGTAACTAAATCACTAGTAGCAATAAACTTAGTAAGCTCTGCTCTAAAAAGCTCACCTAAAACCTGAGCATTTTCTGCTAGTTTTTCATCTCTAACAACCTCTAATGCAGCAATACCAATTGCAGCAGCAACAGGGTTACCACCAAATGTACTACCGTGGTTACCAGGAGTAATAACATCCATTATATCATTATTAGCCAAAACACCAGATACTGGGTAAGAACCACCAGATAATGCTTTACCTAAAATTAAGATATCTGCTTTTACTTCTGGAGTACCAGAACAGTTTTTATCTTCACAAGTACAATTACCACAAGTAGCTAACAAACGACCTGTACGTGCAATTCCTGTTTGCACTTCATCTGCAATAAACAATACATTGTGTTTTTTACATAATTCTTTAGCTGCAGCTAAATACCCTTCGCTAGGCACATAAACTCCGGCCTCACCTTGTATTGGCTCTACTAAAAATCCTGCAATATTTTTGTTACCTTCTAATGCTGTTTGTAAAGCCGCTAAATTATCGTACTCAATTTTTATAAACCCATCTGTATAAGGTCCAAAGTTTTTACGAGCAACAGGATCATTAGAAAATGAAATAATGGTAGTTGTACGTCCGTGAAAATTATTCTCACAAACAATAATTTGTGCTTCATTCTCTGAAATACCTTTAACTTCGTAAGCCCATTTTCTACAGATTTTAAGCGCAGTCTCTACAGCTTCTGCACCCGTGTTCATTGGTAATAACTTATCGTAGTTAAATGTCTCTGTTGCAAATTTCTCAAACTTACCTAAGATATCATTATAAAATGCTCTAGATGTAAGTGTTAACGTTTGTGCTTGGTTTACCATTGCACCCACTATTTTTGGGTGACAATGCCCTTGATTTACTGCAGAATAAGCAGATAAAAAATCATAATACTTTTTACCTTCTACATCCCATACAAAAACACCTTCACCTTTGTTTAAAACAACTGGTAATGGATGGTAATTGTGTGCTCCGTGCTTTTCTTCTAATGCAATTGCATCTGCAGATGCCGATCCTTTAATAATTGACATAATCTTCTTCTTTTAAATATAAAACTTAAACAATTCCTGCTTAAAGGAGAGAAATCAACCTTATTTTTTAATGTGCTGCAAATTACAAATTGCTAAGCGAGCATAAAAAAATTAAGACATTAATAATTTAATAGTCATTAATTTATAATTCATCAAAATAATAATAAAAATAGCTAAAACTCAATATTAAAAAATAGTAATCCGTATGTAGCTGCAATTTTATTAGTAATTAATAATAGTCAAGCATTTAGATAACAAATAATTCTACTATTTTTGCGCTATGCGAAGAAAAACAAAAAGAGTAGTTTTTGAAAATGTAGAAGTAGTAGATGCTGGTGCAAAAGGAAAAACTATAGGAAAGGCTCCTGACGGACGTGTAATTTTTTTAAACAACGCCGTACCTGGCGATGTTGTAGATGTACAAACTACAAAGAAGAGAAAAGCCTATTTTGAAGGTACTGCTATTAATTACCATACGTTATCTGATAAAAGAACAGAACCACAGTGCGAACATTTTGGCGTTTGTGGTGGTTGTAAATGGCAACACATGGGCTACAACCACCAATTGTTTTACAAACAAAAAGAGGTTGAGAATAATTTAACAAGAATTGGACACCTAGAATTACCCACAATTACTCCTATCTTAGGATCTGAAAAACAATATTTTTATCGCAATAAAATGGAGTTTTCTTTTTCTGATAGTAGATGGTTAACTTTAGACGAGGTAAAATCTGATAAAGAAATTGAAGACCGTAATGCTTTAGGTTTTCATATTCCTGGAATGTGGGACAAAATTCTAGATATAAAAAAATGTCATTTACAAGCAGATCCTTCTAATGCAATTAGGTTAGAAACTAAAGAGTTTGCTACAAAAAATAATATGACGTTTTTTAACCCAAGACACCACACAGGCGAGTTACGTTCTTTAATGTTACGTACTACTTCTACTGGTGAAATTATGGTTTTAATTCAGTTTTTTGATGACAACAAAGACAATAGAGAATTGCTATTAAACCACTTGGCTACTACATTCCCAGAAATTACGGCTTTATTATACGTTATAAACCAAAAGCATAACGATACTATTTACGATCAAGATATTGTTTGTTTTGCTGGTAGAGATCACATATTTGAAGAAATGGAAGGTCTTCAGTTTAAAATTAATCCAAAATCTTTTTATCAAACGAACTCAGATCAAGCATACGAGTTATATAAAATAACTAGAGACTTTGCAGAACTTAGTGGTGATGAACTAGTATACGATTTATATACAGGTACTGGTACTATTGCACAGTTTGTTGCTAAAAAAGCAAAAAAAGTGGTTGGTATAGAAGCCGTTCCAGAAGCTATTGAAGATGCCAAAGCCAATGCTGAGCATAACAAAATAGACAATACTGTTTTTTATGCTGGTGATATGAAAAAGATTTTTAATCCTGAGTTTATTGCTCAAAATGGTACACCAGACGTAATTATTACAGATCCACCAAGAGAGGGTATGCATAAAGATGTTGTAGAACAAATTTTAGCTATTGCTCCCAACAAAGTGGTTTATGTAAGTTGTAACAGTGCTACACAAGCAAGAGATTTAGAGTTAATGAAAGATATGTACGAGATTACAAGACTACAAGCTGTAGACATGTTTCCGCAAACACATCATGTAGAAAATGTTGTACTTTTGAAAAAGAGGGCATAATAATTGTTCCAAATTAAAAATATCAAAATACTATAGTTGATGAAGAAAGTAGGACTATTATGTTTAATTCTAATGACGACTTGTTTTTCATCTTGTGAAAAAGATGACATCTGTGTAGATGGTGAAACTCCTCTATTGGTGATCAATTTTTACGCTTTTGATGCTGAAGAAGAAACTGAAAAAGCAGTTACCAAACTTAGAGTTGTTGGCGACGGTAAAGACACTACTGTAGATACCGTTATAGATAGAACAGATTTAAAAACTATTAGTATTCCTTTACAAACAGATACTACGTCTACAACGTATAATTTAATATCTAACTCAGCTACGAATGATGCCGATGAAGAAACAGGCAACGCAGACACTATTACCTTTAATTATACAACAGACGAAATTTATATTTCTAGAGCGTGCGGATTTGTTATTCATTTTGATGAATTAACGGCCACTCTTGCTGTTGATACTGATAATTGGATTAAAAACGTAGAAGTAGTAGAAACCTTAGTAGAAAACCAAGCCGTAACGCATGTTAAAATATATCACTAGTATTTGCCTTTTTGGTATTGTTTTTAGCGGCTTAGCGCAAAGCAAGACCATAGATTTAAACAAGAAAGACTCTCTTGTTTACGAACAACCGTATGGTATACGTTTGGGTGTTGACTTAAATAGACTTGCCCAAAATTTTTACAAAGAAGATTACAAGGGTTTAGAAATTACAGGAGATTATAGACTGTCTCAAAACTTATACGTTGCTGCAGAACTTGGTAACGAAGAAAATACCAGAGAGGAAGATACCTTTAATTTTACTACTACAGGAAGCTACGTAAAATTAGGAGTAGATTTAAATGTATATGATAATTGGTATGGTATGAACAACTCTATATACATTGGTGGTAGATACGCTTATAGTACATTTAAACATAAAATAAACAGTTACCAAATTTACGATAGCAATAGATACTGGAATGAAGACCTTGTAACAGGAACAAAAAATTTATCGGAGTTTGACGGTTTAAACGCATCTTGGTTCGAGTTTGTTTTAGGAACTAAAGTAGAGTTATTTAAGAATTTATATTTAGGTGCAAGTGTACGTCTAGGCTACCTACTAAGCAACAAAGCTGCAGATGGTTTTGCTAATATTTGGATTCCTGGTTTTAATAAAACCACAGAAGATAGTAATTTTGGTACGGGATACAATTACAGTATTAGCTATTTAATACCATTATACAAAAAGGCTAAAAAGAAGAAAAAGGTGGTTCCTAATACAGATAATGAACCTAGTCCAAAGCTGAGAAAATAAGTGAAATTATTTGCTTTCAAAAAAAAGCCAGAAACACTCCTGTTTCTGGCTAACTACAATTATAACTAACAACTAGGTTAATTCACTTTAAACTCAAATATCTCTGATATAGAACTATTTGTTTCTTCATCTGTTGTTTTTACACGCCAATAATATATTGTATTTGCCGTAACATCTACCTCTAAAAAAGTATCTGCAGTCACGTTTAAACTAGTAGTTGGCGGTGTTACGGTACCAAAAAACACTTCATAATCCCTAATATCATTATCTACGTCTGCACCTTGCCAACTTAAAGTTACTTTATTGCTTGCTGCTACTACCGTTGCACCTACTGCTGGCACTAAAGCTTCTGCCGTAAAAGGCGCATAATTAACAACTCCGTCTCCCGCTAAATAAAATTTCCAAATAGCACTTTCTGCTGTTTCTGTTGTACTAGAAGAAGTAGAAATTACTTACCAAGAATAAGGCGCACCTTTACTTAATGTAATATTAGTAGTCTCCGTAGCACTTGCTAATGTGTTTACTTCACCGCTAGTTAAATTTTTAACCTCTACATTGTAACTATCCACATTTGATGCTGCTTGCCAACTAAAAGTCACTGTAGCCTGACTATCATTCACAGATACACCTGTTAAACAAACCTCATCATTAGCTGGCAAGCTTAATTCTGATGCTGTTGGAATAAAAACTTCTGGTTCAGACGGACTATCATCCCCTCCTCCACCGCAACTAGATAAAATTACTGCTGCTATAAATCCGTATATTTTTAAATACTTTGTATGCATTACTTAATAATTTTAAATGTTTTGTTTATTGTTTTTCCTTTTACCACAACCACATATTTTCCTGTTTTTAGAGAAGCTGTTGCTATCTTAATTTCTCTGTTTGCTGCTATTTTTTTAGTATCAATAAATAATTGTCTTCCCGTAAAGTCGTAAACAACAACGTTTACACTAACATCTTTACCTGCGCAATAAACACTTAGTTCTGTCTCTACTGGATTGGGATAAAAACGTACTTCTTCAGATACAAAAACCTCTTCTGTAAACTTGCCTTGACAATCTATTCCTGTTGCAGCGCTAATCCTATTCATTCCTGGTTGCAACTGTAAATCAATATTTTTATCACTAGTTTCATATGTAATACCATTTAAGGTTACAAAGTACACTTTAGCTCCTCTTAAAGATAAACTCACGCTTTTTGAAGAAGTATCTATTTTTGATGAAACCGATAAATCTTCAGGCTCTGTAATAACAACATTAAAACATTGCTCATAGTCTGTTTCGCTATCAATAGTAAAACAAACAGCATAAGAGCCTGCATTTAAATTTTTCAACTCCAATACTGTTTCAAAATTTTCAGATGCAGTAAAACCATTAGGACCACTTACCGTTGCTGTGTAACTTAAACTCTCTACTGCTGTAATTTTAATTTCCCCGTTATTAGAAACAGAACACGTTTCGCTAACTGTAGCAATTTGGTAATTCGTAACTGGTAGTGTAAACAAAGTACAACCAGTAACATCTACAGTTGCTCCTAAAGGTGTGTTAGGGCAAGTATCATCAATATTTTCAACACCATCACTATCTAAATCATTAGGATCTACAAACGGCTTATCTCCGTAAACAATAAATTCTCCTGCAGCTAAACTTATACTAGACGTTGTATTAGCAACCTCTAATGGCGTATTTTTATTTAATACGTTATACCACGTACCAGTCTCTTGAAAATCTGGAGTTATACTTTGGGTTGACATGCCAAAATTACCCAAAACAACGATGTGTTTTATTTGGTCTGATGTTGCACCATCTAACGTTAAATGTATTTTCTTTAACCCGTTTGCGTTTGATGCATCTATAGTAAAATTTGTAGTAGTAAAAACTGAAGCATTTTTCTTTAGATTGATAAGTTTGCTCCACGTATTGTAAACAGCTTTGCGGTTAGGGTTATTCTCATACTCCCATAAAATTGGCTTATTGCCAACGCGTCCATTTTCTTCAATAGAAATATCATACCCCAATTCTCCAAATTGCCATATCATTTTTGGTCCTGGAACTGTAAAGAAAAAAGCTCCAGCCATTTGTAAACGCACTAAAGATGTATTTAAATTTTTAGTAGAATAGTCGTTTTCTTCGTTTCCAAAATTTAAACTTTTATATAATAATCTCTCCTCGTCATGGCTTTCCATAAAAGATACCGCAGATGGTTGTTTAAATCCTTTTTGGGTATAAGAAACTCCAGAAAAATTAGATTTCCCTGCCGTATTGTACCCCATTAAAGCCTCGTTATAAGATTCAGTTTGCTTGTTCCAAAGTAAAATACCTTTGTCTTCTGCTACTCTATAATCTGCCCATTGTTCCTCTTCTGTTATACCTCCTAGATGTTCAAAAATGATATAAAAATCATCATTAACACTCCACTGGTCATCTGCATATTGCTTTAAGACATCTACCCTATCTTGTTGGTAAGCATTGGTACAACTATCATCACTTTCTGCACAATTTTGAGTAAAGCCTTTTGTTAAATCCCATCTAAATCCGTCTAAATTATATTCATTAATCCAATACTGAGCAGTACGTTTAACATACTCTTGTGTAGCTATAGATTGGTGATTATAGTCGTTAAAAACACTATAAGAATGCTTTGCTTCCTGATTAAAAAACGGATTATCAGCTGTAGCTTTTCCTCCTAAACCACCATTACTATCGTTCCATAATCTAAAATAAGGGTTTTGTCCACTTGCGTGATTGTATACAACATCTAAAATTACTGCTATGCCTCTACTATGGCATTCATCAACCAAATCTTTAAAAGCCTCTTTTGTTCCATAATATTTATCTAATGCCATATGAAAAGACGGATTGTATCCCCAACTCTCATTACCATCAAACTCATTAATTGGCATAAGCTCTATTGCATTTATACCTAAATCTTGTATGTAGTCTAGTCTATTTTTTAAGGCTAAGAAACTATGTAAAGCATCAAAATCTCTAAGTAAAACTTCGTAAACAACTAAATCTGATTTTGCTGGTGCTACAAAGTTTGTTGTTTTCCAAGTATACGCTGCATCACCTGTACGTAAAACAGTTACAGCTTCCGTAGTTAAATTGGTTGGATATTTTGGTAGATTAGGATAAGTAACCTCATCTATATATTGATCTGAATATGGATCTAAAACTAATGTAGAATATGGGTCTGCAACGTTAATTTCAAAATTAACCAAGTATTGGTACATATGACTGGTTTGCGGAGTTAAACCAGTTAACTCTATCCAAAACCTATCTGATGCACTATCTTTTTTCATTAGATAGTTATTGTCTATTTGCCAGTTATTAAAGTCGCCAATAATATGTACAAAATCTTTTAAAGGTGCATAAAAAACCAATGTTGATTTAGTTGCATCTAACGGATCTAAATTAATACCATCTAACATACCTGTTGGTACTGACTCCTCTTGCACTGCAGGAGATACAACAGCGCTAAATGTAGCTGTTTTGGTTTCTGACCCACTAGTTATTTCTAGTGTAAAATTTGTGTTTTCAGTTACCAAGTAATTGTAACTGTAATCTGTAATTGCTGTTTGTGTATCTACTATAACAGCATTTGCTTTAAGTACAAAAGTTGCGCTTAAAGAAGATGTAGCTGCAACTAATAAATTATCTCCAGAATTTACTACGGATGTAGTTTCTGTTGGCGAAGAAAGGTTAAATTGAAACGTACCAACATTAAAAATATAATCTTGTGTTTTTTTGTCTCCATCACCATTTTTAGCTTTAATTAGAAGTCCTATTTTACCAATATTTGTTCTATTAAAAAAACTAGAAGGAGTTAAAGAAAAGCTATAAGTACCATCACCATTAGCTGTAAGTTTTTGATCTTCACTAGAGTTTGTCCAACTTCCGTTGGTAGGTGAATCTTGTGTATTTTCACCCGCTGCATCTAAAGACCAAGCCCATATGTATGCATCAGAAACACCCCAAGTAGAAAGGTTTAAATTAGAAACAGTTATGGTAATTTCTTCATTTTCTCCAAAAGCTTCTGGAGAAACCGAATAGGTTACGTTTTGCTGCTGTGCAAAACAATAACCACTTATTAAAATTATAAATATTAAACACTTTTTCATAAGGTTCAAATTATGTGGTTGGTTTTATTTTTAGGTTGATTATTACTACTTTTCTATAAAAAAAATAAGGCTGATTACAAATTGTAATCAGCCTTAAAAACTAAAACTTAACTACTTACTTAATAACTTTATTTTATGCTATATTCTAAAGTTACTGGGTTAAAAGTTATACTATAATCTCCTGCAGTTACTGCAATATTATTATCAGATTCTGTATCCAAAATTCCGTCTAACTCTACATCTCCAAAGTTTACTGTCCAATCGTTATTTTTCCTTATTTTTATTTCACCATCTACTAAGGTAACCTCAGCTACCCAGTTATCAAATAAAGGATTATAAGTAAAAGGCATATCTGGACCATTCCATCCATTTGTTGTTGCACTACCTACAACTCCCCAAGAATAATTTTCTATTGAGTAGGTTAAATCATTTTCATTAAAAACAATTTTATAGGTACCAGCTGTAACAGCTATGTTTGATCCTCCAGCCTCTAAAACACCATCAGATCCACCGTAGTTTGTATCCCAAGAATTGTCTGCTCTAATCTTTATTTCTCCATCTGCTAAAGTTACATAAGCAACAAACGTACCTGCGTCCAAAGACTTATCTGTTGTTTGATAAAAAGGCATATCTGGGCCATCCCATGCATTTACTGTTGCGTCACCAGCTAATCCCCATTTAGAGCTTAAATCTAACTCTGCTGCATATGGTGTAATACTTAACGTACTAACCTCAGAAAACAGACTCGTATCAGAAGATAAAATAGTTTCTATTTTAACTTGAATTTCTGCAGCTACATCTGGCTCTGCGCCTAAGTTTATTAAAATCTGATTTACTTCTTCAGTCTTAAAAGTAACAGTTGTATTTTCTTCAATACTTTTAATTTCTGCTCCACTAAAATCACCTCCTACCAAATCAAATAAAAGTTGGTAACTTTTTCCTGAGGCGACTCCTAATTCTGGTTCATTAAAATTAATCGTTAAAGCATCACCTTCTTTATCATCAGTATCTAATACCAATGTAGTCGCAGAAAAATTTGCAACTCCCGTAGATGCCGTTGATGATATTTGAGCCAAGTCTGAATCGTCATCACAAGATGTAAACAGTGCAAGACTCAAACAAAGAATCCATATATTTTTTAATATTATTTTCATCATTTTAAGTTTTTAGGTTAGTATCCAGGTGTTGGAACAAGGTTTGGATTTGCATTTAACTCTGCACTTGGCATTGGATACAAATCTCTAAAACTTTCTGAGGTTCTACCGGCAGGGATTCCTCCTTTAAACGGCCAAACACCTACATCTGAAAATTGTCCAAAACGAATTAAATCTGTTCTTCTGTGGTTTTCCCAATACAACTCTCTTGACCTTTCATTTAAAATAAAATCTAATGTTAAATCACTCTGAGATATATTACCGCTAGCATCACCATAAGATCTCTCTCTTAACAAATTAACGTAGTTAACAGCATTTGTAGCATCACCACCTGCTCCTCTTATGTAAAGTTCTGCATACATTAAGTAAGCATCTGCTAAACGAAATACAGGAAAGTTAACATCTACATTATTTCCAGAAGCATCTGAGCCTTGTACTCCATTTATATCTACGTTACGGTATTTTGTAACAGCATATCCTTCTGTAAAATCAAACGGGTTTGTAATCTCTAAAGACTGCCCATCTGTATAAAACATTGCTCTAGAATCTGTATCACCAGAAATATCGTCAAACTTTTCTACAAGACCTTTTGTACTACGAAGACCTCCCCAGCCACCATTAACTCCAAACTCTGCAGGATCCATAGTACCACCAATTGCTGCATGAACTAGGTAAGTTGTACCACCTGCAGTAGCGTTTGTAATACCATCAAATAAAATCGGATAAATTATTTCATTCTCTGCTCCGTTTCTATCATTATCCGCTAAAAACAAATAATTGTAATTAGGAACTAATGAATAAGCATTGCTGTTTATAATTTTGCTTGTAAAACTTAAAGCTTCTACATCCATTGCTGTACCGGTATACACTTCTGCATTTTGGTATAGTTTTGCCAATAACATCCAAGCAAAAGCTTTATCTGCTCTACCATATTCATTTTGGCGAGGTTCTGGCAATCTAGTTTCAATATCCAACAACTCAGCCTCAACAAATTCAAATACCTCTTTACGAGAAACTTGTGTAGGTAAAAAAGCTCCAACAGGATCGTTCTCGTCTACTAATGGAATATTACCGTACATATCTATACCGTGCCAATAACTAAAAGCTCTTAGAAAACGAACTTCATCTCTATATCCACTTATTTCACTTTTTAAAGAAGCATCAACATTACCACGCCCGTCTAAAACGCTTTCTTCTGTTTCTCTTAAAAACTGATTCGCTAATCCTATCTGAAAATAAATTCTTGCATACATTGCTGTTACAAAAATATCTGAAGAAGTCCATACGTGATTATTTATATTATGTATAGTCTGATCATTCCAAGCAATAATTGCCTCTTCTGTAGACAATTCCTGAATGGTAAATAACATTCTTAAGTAATTAGAAAAGTTACCATCTATACCAGAAATATCATCAAAATCACCACTAGTATCTTGTCCTCTTAAAGAAAAACCTCCATATATTTTAGCCATAAACTGCTTGTATGCAGCTGTATCACTAAATGTATTACTAGATGTTTGCGATGTAAGAGGCTCTAAATCTAATTCGCTTTCACACGAAGAAAAAATAAAAGCAAAAACAATGGCAAGCGCTCCTAATTTTAATTTTATATTTTTCATACTGTTCTTTTTAAAATTTTAAGTTTAGTCCTAACAAGAATGTTCTTGGTCTAGGATAAAAATTATTATCTATACCTCCACTAATTTCTGGGTCAATACCATCATAATTAGTAATTGTAAATACATTTTGTACCGTAGTTTGTATTCTTAAACTAACCTTATCATCTTTAAATGCATTCTTAAAATTATAACCAAGTGTTACGTTATCCATTTTTAAGAAAGAAGCATCTTGAATATAGTAGTCTGATAGTAACTGGTTGTTCTTAAAACCTGTGTCTAAAATAGAAGCACTTACGTTTCTGTTAGAACTTAATGAATTTAAGCCAAACTCGTTACCTGTTGAAGACGCTACATTGTTATAAGCATAATTACCTATACTAGCTCTCATTGTAAAACTTAAGTCCCAATTTTTATAATTTGTATAAGAAGAAAAACCTAGTAAGTAATCTGCTGATGGGTTTTCTTTAATATATAAATCTCCTGTATCTGATGAACCACCAGAAACACCATCACCGTCTCTATCTACATATACACCTTCTAATGGCTTACCATCTGCGTCATAAACCTGTTGGTACACAAGGAAAGAACTTTGTGCAGAACCTACTTGGTGTATTTGAGCCGTATTACCTACTCCTCCAGAGATACCACCAGTTGCAACACCTATATAACTAGGATCATCAACAACATTTAATTTGCTAATTTCATTTGTTAAGTAAGATAGATTAAAACCAAGATTCCAGTTAAAATCTTCTCTCTGAAAAATATCAGAATTTATAGAAAATTCAAATCCACTATTCTCTAAATCACCAATATTTGTAATTAATTGGTTGGTAAGATTAGATCCAGAAGGTATAGGGATTTGATTTAAAATATCTTTACTTTCTCTAGTATAATACTCTATACTACCGTTAATTCTATTATTTAAAAAACCATAATCTAAACCAATATTATATGTTTTAGATTCTTCCCACTTTATGTTAGCATCATAACCTGCAGGTCTTATGGTATTGTAAAAAGTACCTCCTAATTGATATTGTTGATTATCTGTACTTGTTTGGTAAACTGGAAGGTATCCAAAATCTTGATTAATTTCTTGTTGTCCTGTTTCTCCATAACCAATACGTAATTTTAAATTAGATATAGTTTCGGAATCTTTTAAAAAGTTCTCTTCAGATATGTTCCAAGCAAAAGCTGCGGCAGAGAAATTACCCCATCTATTATCTCCACTAAATCTAGACGACCCATCTGTTCTGTAACTAAGGGTTAGTAGGTATTTACTATCATAAGAATAACGTAAACGAGATACATAAGATTCAATAGCATTGTGAGTAGCAAAAAAAGTTGAATTTTCTGTTCCTGAAATTAAAGGATTGTTTGCATAATTTTCTCTATAAAATTTTTGAAAAGTATGTCCAACTGTTAACTCAAAAGAACTTTTAATACTTTCTACCTCTTTTTTATAATTAACAAAAAAATCTGCTAACGTACTTCTGCGTAGGCTACCATAGTCACCTGTAATACTTTGTGCGTTTTGTGCAGATGCAGCATTAGGATCTGTATTTGTTTTACCGTATCTCTCATTGTAATCAAAACCAAGAGTAACATTAAAATTAAGTCCATCTAAAAAAGGAGCGTAATAATCTAATTTAACATTACCAATTGCTCTTTTTGTTTCGGCTTCGTTTGATGATTGATTAATTAGCCCAAGTGGGTTTCTAGGTGCAAGATTGTTTATACTTCCATCATTATTTAACCATTCATAATAACCTCCGTAATTGTTATTACCACTAAAAATAGGTTGTGTAGGATCAAACTGTAATGCTGCTCCTATTACACCACCATTAACAAAATCGTCATTTGTTATAGATCCGTTTAAGTTTACATTAATTTTTAAGTCATTATCAAATAAATTCTGACGAAAATTTAAAGATCCAGAAGTACGTTCAAACTTAGAAGTTTTTACAAGTCCTTCTTGAGTTGTATACCCAACTGAAGCTCTAATTGCAGAACTTTCAAAACCTTTTGAAATTGTTAAGTTAGCATCTGTACCATAGGCTTCCTGAAAAATTTGATCTTGCCAATCCGTATCCGAGTTTCCTAATAAAGGAACTGCTAAAGTTTCGTTTTGGCTACCAATTAATGTATTCCTGTATTGGTCGGCATTAAGTACATCTAATTTTTTCTGAACTGTACCTACAGAACCATTTGTATTTAGCTCTACTTTTAAAGGAGCATTTAACTTACCACTTTTAGTAGTTATTAAAATAACCCCTGCAGAAGCTCTAGAACCATATATTGCCGTAGAAGACGCATCTTTTAAAACAACAAAACTTTCTATATCATTTGGATTAATAGAATTTAAAGCAGAAACAGAACTTCCGCCTGTAGTTCCCTGATCTACAGGAACACCATCTATAACAATTAATGGACTATTATTTGCCGATAAGGAAGAATTACCTCTAATAGTTATGGTTGCTCCTTGTCCTGGCTGGCCTCCTGGTGCAACTACACTAACACCTGCAGTTTTACCCGTAATTAATTGTTCTGGTGAGGTAATTGCTCCAGAGTTAAATTCATCCGTACTTACTTTTTCAATAGATCCAGTAGCATCTTTTACGGTAGTAGTACCGTAACCTATAACTACAACTTCTTCTAAAGCTTCGGTAGATTCTACCATTTCTACATCTAATGTACTAGATGTTACTTTTAGTTCTCTAGAATTGAACCCCACAGATGTAAAAACAAGTATATCACCCATATTTACATTTCTTATTTCATACATTCCATCAAAATCTGAAATAGATCCGTTAGTTGTTCCTTTTACAACAACATTTACTCCTAATAATGGAGAACTTGTAACGTTGTCTGTAATTTTTCCGGAAACTGTTTGTTGTGCAAAAAACAGTAAGGGAAAAAGTAGAAACACTCCTAAAAAGATATTCTTTAGTTTATTCATAAAGTTAGTTTGAGTTAATAATTTGATTAAAACTTAACACATTTTTATATTTCGCTTTGTGAAAGTATACGGTTAACTTTAATTTAACAAATCTAGATAGTTACGCAACGGGTTGCATGTTAACAACTTTGTCAAAAAGTGTGTTTTTATGCTAAAAAATTAGTCCAATATTAATAGATTGTTATTTATTTGCTGTAAAAAATTAAGTATTATCAATTTAGAGTTAATACTTAGCAGATGTTCACAAACGTTGTATCTTTATATTATGAAAGCCAAAATTACCATAAAAGACATTGCTAAAGAGTTAGGCGTGTCTTCTTCTACCGTTTCTAGAGCCCTAAAAAACAGTCCAGAAATTAGCGAGGAAACTCGTAAAAAGGTAAAAGCTTTTGCAGACCTATATCACTATAGACCAAATATGTTAGCGCAAAAACTACGCAACAATAAAACAATGGTAATAGGTGTAATTATCCCAGAAATTGTACATCACTTTTTCTCTAGGGTAATAAGTGGTATAGAGAAAATAGCCAACGGAAGAGATTACAATGTTATGATATGTTTATCTAACGAATCTTACGAGAAAGAAAAACTAAACATACAAATGATGGCTAATGGAAGTGTAGATGGCTTACTGGTTTCTATAGCCAAAGAAACCTTAGAAAAGGGTGACTTTGACCATTTTAAAGAACTAAAAGACTATAGCATTCCCTTAGTTTTATTTGATAGGATATCTGATAATATAGACTGTGATAAAGTTATAGTAGATGATATTGGAGGTGGTTACAAGGCAACAAAACATTTGTTAGACGTAGGATGTAAAAGCATTGCAATTTTATCTACGCCAGACCACGTAAATGTTGGTGCTTTACGTACAATTGGGTATAAAAAAGCTCTACAAGAGAAAGGGATTGTAATTAATGAAGACCTTATTTTTAAAGTAAATGATAACTCTGGTATTACAGATCAAATAAATACATTTATGAATAATAGCACATTAAAATATGATGGTATTGTTGCTGTAAATGAAATATATGCTGCTAATGTTATTAAAATTGCAAAAGAAAAGAACATACAAATACCTAAAGAGTTGTGTGTTGTTGGTTTTACAGACGGACTAATATCCTCTTTCTCAACACCTTCACTATCTACCATAGACCAACACGGTATAACTATTGGAGAACATGCTGCCGAGTTGTTATTAGATAGAATTCAGAATAAAGACACAAACAAAGAATACCAAAGAAAGGTTATTTCTACAGATTTAATAATTAGAAAATCATCAGAAAAAAATACAGATTTGTAATCTGTATCAAAAATTTTATATCTTTACCCCATCAAAATATTAAACTTAACACTTAATATTTTTATACTTCGCACCATATACACGCCATACAGACACTAATCTTGGCGCTGTATTTTTATATTTAATATTTACATTATGGAAAAACAGAAACTTAGTTTCTGGCAGATCTGGAACATGAGTTTCGGATTTCTGGGAATTCAATTTGGATTTGCCTTACAAGGAGGTTTTATGTCCAGAATTTTTCAGACGCTAGGTGCAGAAAAAGATGCTATACCGCTTTTATGGATTGCAGCTCCCTTAACAGGATTGGTTGTACAACCTATAATAGGTTATTTAAGTGATAGAACTTGGAGTACCCGCTGGGGAAGAAGAAAACCTTATTTTTTAATCGGCGCTATTTTAAGTTCACTAGCCCTATTTATTGTACCACACTCACCTACTCTTTGGGTCGCTGCTGGATTTTTATGGATTTTAGATGCATCTATAAACGTATCTATGGAACCGTTTAGAGCTTTGGTAGCAGACAAATTACCAGATTCTCAACGTTCTTATGGTTTTGTTATTCAGACTTTAATTATAGGTATTGGTACTTGGGTTGCGAGTAACCTACCTTGGATGATTTCTAAACTTGGTGTTAGTGACGCTGCACCATCTGGCGTAGTTCCAATGTCCGTGAAAATAGCATTTGCTATTGGTGCAGTAGTATTTTTAATAAGCATACTATATACCATTTTTACAACATCTGAATATCCACCAGAGGATATGGAAGAGTTTAAAAAGGAAAAAGCTAAAAAAAATCAGTTTATTCCAGACATTCTGAACAATATCGGCAATATGCCTTCTACAATGAAAAAACTAGGTGTTATACAGTTCTTTAGCTGGTTTGCCTTTTTTACAATGTGGAGTATGGCCAACCCTGCATTAACAGAGCACGTATTTAATGCTCCTGCACCTGTAGAAGCCAATTACAATATGGAGATTCCTGCACAGTTACAAGAGTTTAATATGGTTAATGAGTCTTTTCAAAAAGCATCTAACCTTGTTGGTTCTTATATGGGTACTTATGGTTTGTCTTCAATGGCTTTTGCTTTAATTCTTGTGTTATACACCTCTAAACGAAGAATTAATAGAAAAATGGTACATATGTTTTCTTTAATTATTGGAGGCACAGGTTTTATACTAATGTATTTTATTCCGTCCCCAGAATACTTAACAGTTTGCTTTGTACTTATTGGTTTTGCTTGGGGTAGTATTTTATCTATGCCTTATGCAATGCTGTCTAGTGCTGTAGATCCAAAAAGAATGGGTGTTTTTATGGGCATTTTTAATATGTTCATAGTAATACCACAAATTATTGCTGCTATTGGTGGCATAAATATTATCTCAAATTTATTAGGAGAAGAAGCTATAAATGCAATGATTGTTGCTGGTATTAGCTTAATTATTGCAGGGTTATGCAACTTCTTAATTACCGAAAAAAGTGCAATTTCTTATCAAACAATAGAAGAATAAAATGAAAAGAAAAGGATTCATATTTGATCTAGACGGCGTTATTGTAGATACCGCCAAATACCATTTTTTAGCTTGGCAAAAGCTTGCTAATTCTATTGGTGTTGAATTTACACACGAACAAAACGAACAACTTAAGGGTGTTAGCAGAGTAAAATCTTTAGAAAAAATACTTAACTGGGGTACTATTACGCTAGAGACAGCAGAGTTTAACGCTCTAATGTCAAAAAAAAATGAAGATTACTTACAACATATAGAAAAAATGGATGCTTCTGAAATTTTACCAGATGTACCAAGAATTCTAGAATTATTAGAAACACAAAACCAAGGTATTGCCTTAGGTTCTGCAAGTAAAAATGCAAAGGTTATTTTACAAAAAGTAAACTTAATACAAAAGTTTAGCGCCATTATAGATGGCAATGGTGTTACAAAAGGTAAACCAGATCCAGAGGTGTTTTTAAATGCTGCACATGCATTATCTGTAGAACCAAAAGATTGTATTGTTTTTGAAGACGCAACGGCTGGTGTTAAAGCTGCTAATGCTGCAAATATGATTAGTATTGGTATTGGCGATGCTTCAATTTTACACGAAGCTGACTATGTTTTTAAAGATTTTACAGAAATCTCATCAGACTTTATACAAGAATTAATAAAAAAATAAAGTAAATAATAGCTTACTCAAAAAGTAATATTTACAAGAATCAATAGCATAAGAAATTATGAATCAAGATTATATTATACCAAACAACTGGTCTATCATAGAAGAAGGTTTTAACACAGACAGAGTTAAATCTTCAGAGAGCTTGTTTAGCGTTGGAAACGGTGCAATGGGACAAAGAGCTAATTTTGAAGAACACTACTCGGGACCTACTTTTCAAGGTAGTTACATCGCTGGTGTTTATTACCCAGACAAAACCAAAGTTGGTTGGTGGAAAAAAGGATATCCAGAGTACTTTGCCAAAGTGTTAAATGCTCCTAATTGGATTGGTATAAACGTAGAAATTAACGATGAAACCTTAGATTTATTTACGTGTACCAAAGTAGAAAACTTTAAGAGAGAACTAAATATGCAAGAGGGTTGGTTGTCTAGAAGTTTTACTGCTACTCTAAAAAACAATATTGTTGTCGCAATAAAAACAAAACGTTTTTTAAGTCTAACTTTAGATGAAGTTGGAGCCATAACATATACTGTAACACCGCTAAATAGTGATGCAAAAGTTACTTTAAGCCCGTATTTAGATGCTGGTATAACAAATGAAGATACCAATTGGGACGATAAGTTTTGGGAAATTACCAACATAAAAACTGACAATAACAAAGCGTTTATAGAGGCACATACTTTAAAAACAGAATTTCATACGTGTACGTTTATGCAATCTGAATGTTTATTGAATGATAAAAAGCTTGATCTTTTACCTAACGAAAAGAAAGAAAACAACAAAATTACGTTTGAGTATTCTGCAGATGTAGATGCAAATTCTTCATTTACAATACACAAATTTGCGGGGTATACCGTTGATAGAAATCACCCTAAAGAAAACCTTATTTCTGCTGCTACAGAAGTATTAGACAAAGCAATAAAAGCAGGTTTTAATGCATTATTACAATCACAGAAAGAAGCCTGGGCAAGTATTTGGGAAACATCAGACATTACAATAGATGGCGATGTAAAGGCGCAGCAAGGTATACGTTTTAATATTTTTCAGTTAAACCAAACATATTTAGGTACAGATGCACAACTAAATATTGGACCAAAAGGTTTTACTGGCGAAAAATATGGTGGTAGTACGTATTGGGACACAGAAGCTTATTGTCTTCCGTTTTATATGGCTACTAAAGACCAAAATGTTGGTCGTAATTTATTAGCCTACAGATACAATCACCTAGAAAAAGCAATAGAGAATGCAGAAAAGTTAGATTTTTCTAATGGTGCTGCACTGTACCCTATGGTAACTATGAATGGCGAAGAATGCCATAACGAATGGGAAATTACTTTTGAAGAAATACACAGAAACGGAGCCATAGCTTTTGCAATTTACAACTACTACAGATACACTGGTGATTACAGTTATATTCCAGAAAAAGGATTAGAAGTTCTTATTGGTATTGCTCGTTTTTGGTACCAAAGAGCTACATTTTCTACCAAACAAAATAAGTATGTTATTTTAGGAGTTACTGGTCCTAATGAGTACGAGAACAACATAAATAACAACTGGTATACGAACTATATGGCGCAATGGTGTATTAATTACACCGCAGAAACTATAGCAAATGTTAAAGAAAAATACGCTACAGATTATGAGCGTGTTATGTCTAAAGTTAATTTAACTTCTGATGAAATTGAAAAATGGGAAGATGTTGCGCATAATATGTATTTTCCATTTTCTGAAGAGCACAATGTCTTTTTACAGCAAGATGGATTTTTGGATAAAGAACTAACTCCGGTTTCTGATTTAGATACTGCTTCTAGACCTATAAATCAGAAATGGTCTTGGGACAGAATTTTACGTTCGCCTTATATAAAACAAGCAGATACATTACAAGGTTTTTACTTGTTTGAAGACAACTTTACAAATGAAGAAATAGAGCGTCATTTTGATTTTTACGAGCCTTTTACAGTGCATGAAAGTTCACTATCTCCTTGTGTGCATAGTATTTTAGCTGCAAAGTTAGACCGTATGGATCAGGCTTATAATTTTTATGTAAGAACATCTAGATTAGATTTAGATGATTATAATAAAGAGGTAGAAGAAGGCTTGCATATTACATCTATGGCTGGTACTTGGATGAGTATTATAGAAGGCTTTGGTGGTATGCGTGTGCGCAACCACACCTTATCTTTTAATCCTAAAATTCCTAAAGAATGGAATGCGTATTCGTTTAAAGTAAACTTTAGAAACCATACCATTAAAGTAAATGTTAGTCAGTCTAAAAATACTTTTGAACTTTTAAAAGGTCAAGAGCTTACACTACTGGTAAACGGAAATTCTATTACTATTAAACAGAATAATTTAATTACTACTTAAATACTGATTTAACTATGAACAAAGGATTTTTAAGCGTTTTTGTATTAGTTTTTGCTCTTTTTGTTTCTTGTTCTCCTAAAAAAGAGCAGAAACAAGAAGAAGCTCCTATTACAATCTCCAATGATATAGAGCGAATAGAGCCTCCAAATTGGTGGGTTGGTCTTAAAAATAATAATTTACAACTGCTGGTTAAAGATCCTAACGTTTCAGAAGCAACTCCCACTATTTCTAAAGCGGGTATTTCTATAAAAAAAGTAACTAAAGGTGATAGTCCAAACTATATTTTTATCGATTTAGAGATTGATAAAACAGTAACAGCTAACCAATTTAATATTGAGTTTACCTATAAAGATGGCAGTAAAAAAACACAAACTTACGAGCTTAAAGATCGAGATAAAAAAGCTGAAGATTATGTAGGCTTTTCTAGTGCAGATGCTGTTTACTTAATAACTCCAGACCGTTTTGCAAATGCAGATACATCTAATGACATAGACAGTACTTTAAATGAAAAAACAGTAAATCGCGCAGAAGATTATGCCAGACACGGAGGTGATATTAAAGGTATTACCAAAAACTTAGGGTATATAGATTCTTTAGGATTTACTGCTATATGGCCAAGTCCGCTTTTAACAAATAATATGTATAACGCATCTTATCACGGCTATGCCATAACAGATTTTTATGGTGTAGACCCTAGGTTTGGCACTTTAGAAGAATACATAGAATTGGCTAAAAAATCTAAAGAAAAGGGTATTAAAATTATTATGGATCAAGTTGCTAACCATTGCGGATTAGAACATTGGTGGATGAAAGATTTACCTTTTAAAGATTGGGTTAACGATCAAAACCAGTTTATAAATAATAAGCCGGTAACCATTGCCAACCACAGAAGAACAAGCAATCAAGATATATACGCATCCAAAGCAGATAAAAAAGAGTTGACAAATGGTTGGTTTGGTAACCATATGCCCGATTTAAACCAGCGTAATCCTTTTTTAGCCACCTACATTATACAAAATAGTATTTGGTGGATAGAAACTTTAGATCTTGGTGGTATTCGTCAAGATACCTACCCGTATCCAGATAAAGATTTTATGGCCAATTGGGCTGGTTCTATAATGACTGAATATCCTAATTTTTCTATAGTTGGTGAAGAATGGAGTTACAACCCTCTATTAATTGCATACTGGCAAAAAAATAATCCCAATAAAGATGGTTACGAGTCTAACCTTACTTCTACTATGGATTTTGCAATGCAAAAAAATATAATAGATGCTTTAAATGAAGAAGAAACTTGGGGCACTGGATTGATAAAAGCTTACGAAGGTTTAGCTAACGATTTTGCTTATGAATCTCCAAAGGATATTATGGTCTTTTTAGACAATCATGATATGGACCGCGTATTTACCCAGCTTAGTGAAAACATAGTAAACACCAAAATGGCTGTAGCGTATATGTCTATGTTACCACGAATTCCACAGTTTTATTATGGTACAGAAATTCTTATGCAAAATACGGCCAAACCCGGAGATCACGGACTAATACGTACAGATTTTCCTGGCGGATGGAATTCTGATACTACAAATGCATTTACAGGAGCAGGCTTAACTGCTAATCAAAAAGAAATGCAGGAGTATATGCGTACACTATTAAATTTCAGAAAAAATAGTGAGACTATCCACAACGGAAAAACAATGCACTTTGCTCCAGAAAATGGAGTTTATGTTTTATTTAGAATTTTGAATGATAACGTTGTTACAATCATATTAAATAAAAATAAAGAAGCATACCAATTAGATCTTTCAAGGTTTCAAGAAATTGGTTTAAAAGGCAAAACTGTAACCAATATAAATACCAAAGAATCCTTTGTTTGGAAAGACAGCTTACTGTTGCAAAATGAAGGAGCAACAATACTAACGACAAAACTTAATAATAAATAAAATGAAAAAAATAATTGTATTATTATCCTTATCTGCAGTACTATTATCCTGTAAAGAAGAAGCTAAAAAAACCCCAGAAACAGTAACTAAGGAAGAACCAATTGCCGTAACTCAAGTTATAGAAGATGGTGTTATTTACGAGGCAAACATTCGTCAATATTCCCCTGAAGGGACTTTTAATGCTTTTTCTAAAGATATTCCTGTTCTAAAAAAATTAGGCGTTAAGGTAATTTGGGTAATGCCAATTAATCCTATTTCTAAAATAAAACGTAAGGCAACTGGAGAAAAATTTACGAGTGAAATAGAGAATGAAGAAGAACGTAAAAAATACTTAGGAAGCTACTATTCTGTATCAGACTACAAAGCTATAAACCCGGAATTTGGTTCGTTTGATGATTTTAAAAACTTAGTATCTACTGCTCACGACAATGGAATTTTAGTTATTGTAGACTGGGTACCTAACCATACGGGTTGGGATCATCCTTGGATAAAAAGTAACCCTGAGTATTATACTCAGAATGAAAAAGGCGAAATTATAGATCCTATTAATCCAGAAACAGGAGAATCTTGGGGATGGACAGATGTTGCTGATTTAAATTACGACAATATGGATATGCGTAAGGATATGATTAGGGACATGAAATTTTGGGTGGAAAAAGCAGATATTGACGGTTACAGAATGGATGTTGCACACAAAGTACCTGTAGACTTTTTTGATACAGCTATTAAAGAAATGAAAACGGTGAAACCTATTTTTATGTTGGCAGAAGCAGAACAACCAGGTTTATTACAAAACGGTTTTGACATGCAATACGGTTGGGAAGCACACCATATTTTTAATCAAATAGCTAAAGGAGAAGCTTCTGTTACAGAGTTTGACGACTACATGGTTAAGCTAGACACTATTTTAGAAGCAGATGATATTAATATGAACTTTGTTACCAACCATGATGAAAACTCTTGGAATGGCACACTTTTAGAAAGAATGCCTAACAACAAAGAAGTATTTACAGCATTGACATATGTTATGCCTGGTATGCCATTAATTTACTCTGGTCAGGAATATGACATGGAGCATAGATTACGCTTTTTTGAAAAAGATACAATTCCTAAAACTAAAGGAAAATACTTTTCACTTTTAGAAAAATTAGGAGAATTAAAAAATACTAATTCGGCTTTAAACGGAGGTAAAAAAGCTGCTAATTACACTAGAGTAAAAACATCTAACAATGAAGCAATTTTAGCTTTTAAAAGAGAAAAAGGTGGAGAAACAGTATATTTCATTGCCAATTTAAATGATAAGGAACAAGAAGCAACGATTGCTATAACAGGAGAATTTACAGATTACATCTCTACTACAGCTTTTAAAGTTGATGAAAATGTAGCCGTAAAACTAGCTCCTTGGGAGTATCATATTTTAGTTGCTAAAAAATAGAAAAAAACACCCATAAAAAAAGCGCCAATTTTAATTTAAAATTGGCGCTTTTACTTTTTAAAATATAAGCTACAACGGAATATTACCGTGCTTACGCTTAGGTACATGTACAACCTTATCCTCTAACATAGCCATAGCTTTTATAAGTTTTTTACGGGTATCTTTCGGTAAAATAACCTCATCTATAAAACCTCTTTGCGCTGCACTATATGGATTTGCAAACGTATCTGCATACTCTTGTTCTTTTTCTGCTAGTTTAGCCGCAGGGTCTTCTGCTGCTTGTATTTCTTTTCTAAAGATAATTTCACTAGCTCCTTTTGCTCCCATTACTGCTATTTCTGCTCCTGGCCAAGCATAATTCATATCTGCACCAATATGTTTAGAGTTCATAACATCATATGCACCACCATAAGCTTTACGCGTAATAACAGTTACTTTTGGCACCGTAGCTTCACTTAAAGCATATAGTAATTTAGCTCCGTTTGTAATAATACCATTCCATTCTTGGTCTGTTCCTGGTAAAAATCCTGGTACATCTACCAAAACAAGTAACGGAATATTAAAACAATCGCAAAAACGTGTAAAACGTGCAGCTTTTTTAGAACTATCTACATCCAATACACCAGCTAAACTCATAGGTTGGTTAGCAACAATGCCTATACTCCTCCCTGCTAAACGTGCAAAACCAACAACAATATTATCTGCGTAATCTTTATGAATTTCAAAAAAAGAATCCTTATCTATAATTCCGTTTATAACAGTACGCATATCATAAGGCTGATTTGCGTTTGCTGGAACCATAGTCTCTAATTCTTCTCTAATTTCATCACCCAAAGTAAAAGGTAGCTTCGCTGGTTTATCCTCACAATTTTGAGGCATATAGCTAATCATTTGCTTAATTTGGTTAATACATTCTATATCATTGGCTGCGGTAACGTGTGTTACTCCAGATTTTGTAGCGTGTGTTTTTGCACCGCCTAATTCCTCAGAAGTTACCTCTTCATTAGTAACTGTTTTTACAACATTTGGCCCAGTTACAAACATATAGCTAGAGTTTTCTACCATTAGGGTAAAATCTGTCATTGCTGGTGAGTACACCGCACCACCTGCACAAGGTCCCATTATTGCAGAAATCTGAGGTATTACACCTGAAGACATTACGTTTTTATGAAAAATATCTGCATAACCACCTAAAGAGCGCACTCCCTCTTGTATTCTTGCTCCTCCACTATCATTTAATCCAATTACAGGCACACCTATTTTCATAGCCATATCCATAATTTTACATATTTTTTCTGCGTGAGTTTCAGATAATGCACCTCCAAAAACAGTAAAATCTTGTGCAAAAACACAAACTTGCCTTCCGTTTATTGTTCCGTAACCGGTGACAACACCATCACCATAAAACTGCTGTTTGTCCATACCAAAATCAGACGTTCTATGCGTTACTAAAATTCCCATTTCTTCAAAAGAACCTTCATCTAACAAAAAATGAATACGTTCACGAGCAGTTAATTTTCCTTTAGCGTGTTGTTTTTCTATACGTGCTTTACCACCACCTAACTTAGCTAAATCTATTTTAGACTGTAATATGCTTTCTTTACTTTGCTCTCCCATTTTACTTTGTATTTCTGTTAGTACTCCAATTGGAAGTTTCCTGTTCTGGTGTTTTTATTATTTTGGTATGCTCATTAAATAAGTGAACACCAAATAAGGCGGCAACTTTATGTTCTGGTAAACGAGCCGCTATTAACTTATCTGCAGAATAGTATTTTTTAACAAAATGCGTGTCAAAATCTCCAGATAAAAATGCAGGATGTTCACAGACAAACTTTCCAAAAGACAAGGTTGTAGATGCCCCTTCAATTTTGTAACCTTCAATAGCAGTAAGCATTAATTGTATTGCTTCTTCTCTAGTGTCTCCGTAGGTTATCAATTTAGACAACATAGGATCATAATAAATAGGAATTGTCATACCTTCCTCAAAACCATCATCTAATCGTATACCTTTGCCTTCTGGTCTTTTATAGGTTGATAACGTACCAATACTTGGCATAAAGTTATCCAAGGGATCTTCTGCATACACCCTAACTTCTACAGCGTGACCCTTTATTTTTAAATCGTTTTGTGTAATTTCTAATTTCTCATTCCTAGCAACTTTAATTTGTTGCTCTACCAAATCTACACCTGTTATAAGTTCTGTAACTGGGTGCTCTACTTGTAAACGCGTATTCATCTCTAAGAAGTAGAAATTTTTATCAGCATCTAATAAAAACTCTACAGTACCAACTCCAACATAATCGCAAGCCTTTGCAACTTTTATTGCTGCATCTCCCATTGCTTCTCTAATAGCAGGAGTTAACACTACAGATGGTGCTTCTTCTACAACTTTTTGATGTCTACGTTGTATGCTACATTCACGCTCAAACAAATGAACCACATTACCGTGGTTATCTGCTAAAACCTGAATTTCTATATGTCGTGGAGAAGCCACATATTTTTCAATAAAAACAGATCCGTCTCCAAAAGCAGCAACAGCTTCACTAATAGCACGTTTCATTTGCTCTGGTAACTCTTCACTATTTTCTACAACTCGCATTCCTTTACCTCCACCACCTGCAGCGGCTTTAATAAGTATAGGGAAACCAATTTCTGTAGCCACTTTAGTCGCTAAAGCAACATCTGTAATTGCTTCTTCAATACCCGGAACCATAGGAATATTATACCCTTTAACTGCTTCTTTGGCAGCTAATTTGTTTCCCATAATTTCTATGGCGTGTGGTTTTGGACCAATAAATGTGATTCCGGCTTTCTCTACCTTCTTAGCAAATTCTGCATTTTCACTTAAAAAACCATATCCTGGATGTATACCATCTGCACCTGTATCTAAGGCTGCTTTTAGTACTTTGTCCATTACCAAGTAAGACTCTGAAGACGGAGCATTACCTAAACACACAGCTTCATCTGCAAATTTAACGTGTGGCGCTTCTCTATCTACTTCAGAAAAAACAGCAACAGTTTTTATTCCCATTTTTTTAGCAGAACGCATTACTCGTAATGCAATTTCTCCTCTGTTTGCAACTAGAATTTTCTTCATCTTTATGCTATCTCTATTAATAATTGTCCTTTTTCTACAGCATCGTCTTTTTTAACTTCTATCAATTTTACAACCCCATCACTAGGAGCAGTAATAATGTTTTCCATTTTCATTGCAGACAATACTAAAACTTGTTCTCCTTCTTTAATTTCTTGGCCTTCTGTAACCAAAATATCTAGAATAAGTCCAGGCATAGGAGCATTAATATTTTTTTCCTTTTTTGTACTTGCAGTCAATAAGCCCATTTGTTTTACCATTTGGTCGTACTCATCTGCTATGGCAATAGTGTAATTATTACCATTTACCTCTACAGTAAGTTTTTTGGCCAGATAGTCTGCATGGACTAGTTTAGCGCTGTACTTCTTATTATCTTGTAATATATGATATTCTGTGTCTGAATTTTTAACAATATCTAGCTGGGAGACTTCCTTACTATTTAAAGCTATTTCTTCATTATTTACTGAAACAACGTATGTTTTCATAATACAATAGTTTATAAATTTTTATGGTTAGACAGAACAATGTTACCTATTCTGGATACTCAATTCTAAGGTGATAAATATTGGTAAGCTTTAACTTTAGAACTTTTTTTATCTCTACTATTTCTTTAAACGTAATGTTGGCATTAGAATATTGATTGGCTCGCATTTGCCCATCTATAATCTTATCTACAAACTCGTCTATCATTAAAAAAGTAGGGTTTTTTAAACTTTTGGAAGCTGCTTCCACCGCATCTGCCATCATTAAAATAGCCGTCTCCTTAGAAAAAGGTAATGGACCAGGGTATCTAAAATCGTCCTCGTTTACATTATCGTCTATTTCTGTTTGCTTTTTATAAAAGTAATACACTTTAGAAGTACCATGATGCACTCTAATAAAATCTATGACTCTATCTGGTAAATTATTTTTACGTGCTATTTCTATACCGTCTATAACATGATTTATAATAATTCTTGCACTATCTATTGGTGTTTGCTCGTTATGCGGATTTACATTAGTTACCTGATTCTCTGTAAAATACGTAGGATTTTTCATTTTACCTATATCATGATACAAAGCTCCTACCCTAACCAGCATTGCATTTGCACCAATTTCTTGTGCTGCTGCTTCTGCTAAATTTGCTACTTGTAAAGAATGATGAAATGTGCCTGGCGCCTTGTTAGACAATTCTTTTAAAAGCTTAGAATTAGTATCTGACAATTCTAACAACGATACATCTGAAACTAGTCCGAATATTTTTTCATAAATATAAATTAAAGGCTGCACAAAAAGAGTAATCATTCCGTTTAGTAAAAATACACCAAACGTAATAGCGTGCATATTGTTTAAATTACCCTCATGAATTATATGAAAAGCGAAATAACCAACAATATATATTAACGTAATCTGACCTACTGATATAAACAAGTTTGCTCTTTTGTATAACTGGGATACTGTAAGTATCGTAACTATACCTGCCATTATTTGTAAAAAGATATACTCAAAACTATTAGGAACAACAAAACCTAAAATTAATAATGTTAGCACATGTACAAAAAGCCCTAGACGCGCATCAAAAAAGGTTTTTAATATCAATGGTAAAATACACAGGGGAACTACATAAACATAGGCTTCGTTATATTTTATAACCATTGTAGTTACAAAAACCATTAATAATATATTAAAAAAGATGAACGTAACTTTAGTGTTATTCTTGTAAACAGACGCCCTATATTTATTTAAAAATAACAGTAGCATTAGCAATACTAATGCGACCAAAATAGTATACCCAGATACTATAACGTAGTAATTATTTTCGGTCCAAAGTTCCGACTCAAACTCCTGCTTTAAGGAATCCAAAATTTTATAATTTTCTGCCTCTACAACTTCACCTTTTACTATAATAAGTTTACCTTCATCAACAGTACCACGAGTTACAGATATTTTGGCTAATTCTTCGTTTAAGGATTTTTGAGAAATATTTTCATTGTAAAAAACATTAGGTTTTACAATATCAAAAAACAGTTGTTTGTATTTAGCAGTGTAACTAGTTAATTGTTTTTTTCTTAAAACAGAAACTATTGTTTTATCTATAGTTTGTAAGCTTGTAACACCATTAAACTCTAATTCTTTTGCTTCATTGTTACGTAATAAAAAAAACGTTTTGGTTTTAGAAGTAACTTTTGCCTTTTTAATTATTCCGTTTACATAAAGTTCCGCTAAAATTTCTTTTCCAATAGATTTTAGGTAAGAATACTTATCTTCATCTAAGTTCGAAGAATTAAAGGTTTTATCAAAATTAACATCAAAACTATTAGATACAGTAGTAACTATATCCTGATCATAGCTATAGTAATCTACATGATTACTTTTCACTACCTGCTTTTCAGCTTCTATTTCTGAGGCATCCTTTTTAATAGAAAAATCAAACGGCGCATACAAGTTTTCATACTGCCATGGTTTTCCTTTTTGAAACTCATATTTAAACTTACCTCCTTTGGGAAAGAAAAATACAATTAAAAAGATGGTGCCCACATATAGAAAGCACTTGTATAATAACGATTGATTTTTATAAATTTTCTCCAATATCTTTTTCTAGTTAAAATAACTTTTTCCAAAAATAGAAAATTATGCGCTTAAAAAATGGTTTTGACAAAAGAACCCTGCTCTATGTGCATTTATTTATTAATTTTGCAATATTAAAATTTAGAATTTATGAAAGATGTTGTTATAGTTTCTATGGCAAGAACTCCAATTGGGAGTTTTTTAGGATCATTATCTAGTGTTGCTGCACCAAAATTAGGTGCAATTGCTATAAAAGGTGCGTTAGATAAAATAAAACTAGAGCCATCTCAGGTTCAAGAAGTTTTAATGGGTAATGTAGTACAAGCTGGCGTTGGTCAGGCTCCTGCAAGACAAGCGGCAATGTTTGCTGGTATACCAAATACAGTTCCCTGTACAACTATAAACAAGGTTTGTGCTTCTGGAATGAAAACTATTATGCAAGCTGCACAATCTATTGCTCTAGGTGATAATGATATTGTAGTTGCTGGTGGTATGGAGAATATGAGTATGGTGCCACACTACGTACACTTAAGAAACGGACAAAAATTTGGACCAACATCTCTAGTAGATGGTTTACAAAAAGATGGTTTAGTAGATGCCTATGACCAAAACGCAATGGGCGTTTGCGCGGACGCGTGTGCTACAGAATATGAGTTTAGCAGAGAAGACCAAGATAATTTTGCAATACAGTCTTACAAAAGATCTGCTGCTGCTTGGGAGCAAGGTAAATTTAATGATGAAGTTGTACCGGTAGAAGTTCCACAAAGAAGAGGTGAACCTGTTATTGTTTCTGAAGACGAAGAGTTTAAAAACGTTAAATTAGAAAAAATACCTGCTTTACGTGCTGCTTTTTCTAAAGACGGTACTGTAACAGCTGCAAATGCATCTACAATTAATGATGGTGCTGCTGCACTTGTATTAATGAGTGCCGAAAAAGCAAAAGAATTAAACCTAAAACCATTAGCAAAAATTAAAAGTTATGCTGATGCTGCACACGAGCCAGAATGGTTTACTACTGCACCATCTAAAGCTTTACCAAAGGCATTAGATAAAGCAGGAATTTCTATTGGTGATGTAGATTACTTTGAGTTTAACGAGGCTTTTGCTGTTGTAGGCTTAGCTAATATGAAAATATTAGGATTAACAGATAAAAATGTAAACGTAAATGGTGGTGCTGTTTCTTTAGGTCATCCGCTTGGATGTTCTGGAGCTAGAATAGTAATTACACTATTAAGCGTATTAGAACAAAATAATGCAAAAATTGGAGCAGCTGCCATATGTAATGGTGGTGGTGGTGCATCTGCAATTGTTTTAGAAAAAGCTTAATATAGCAGATCAAAACAATTGTATGCAATACGGTATTTGTAATCTTAGTATAGTTCCCATAAGGTTAACTCCAGAAGAAACTTCAGAAATGGTCGCGCAACTTTTGTATGGCGACCATTTTAAGGTTCTAGAGCACCGTAAATTCTGGAGTAAAATAAGAATTGCTTTTGATGGTGTAGAAGCTTGGGTTAGCAATAAACAATTTGTTTTTATTACTGAAGAGCAATACAATGCCTTAGACAGTAATAAAGAAGCGCCTCTAAGTTCTGACTTAGTGGCTTTTATATCGTCTACTAAAAATGATTTAATGCCTATTTTGGTTGGTTCTTGTATTGAAGGGGCTGCTTTATTAGACCATTATTTTGATGGTAATTACACGCACGGCATACAGAATAAACCTCAGCTTATTGCTGCTGCATTATTGTATTTAAATAGTCCGTTTTTATCTGGCGGAAAGACTCCTTTTGGTATAGATAGTTCAGGGTTAACACAAATGGTTTATAAAATTAATGGCTATAAGTTATTAAGAACAGCACAAGAACAATCTGGGCAAGGTGAAGCCTTAAGTTTTATTGAAGAAAGTCAGCCTGGTGATTTAGCCTTTTTTGACAATAAAGAAGGTGTAATAGACCATGTAGGTATTATTATGCAAGACAATTACATTATTCATTGTCACGGAAAAGTACGTATCGATCGTATAGACCATACTGGTATTTTTAATACCGAACTTAAAAACTACACTCACCAACTTAGAGTAATTAAAAAGATTATTTAATTACTCTATTTACTTGTTTTAAACGCATAAAAAAAGCCTTCAGAAATGAAGGCTTTTTTTATATCTACTATTGAATTAGCACTTTATTTAGCAACGTTAACCGCACGTGTTTCACGTATTACGGTAACCTTTACTTGTCCTGGATATGTCATATCCGTTTGTATTTTTTGTGATATCTCGAAAGATAATTCTGCTGCTTTATCGTCTGTTACTTTTTCACTCTCTACAATAACACGCAATTCTCTACCAGCTTGTATTGCATATGCTTTTTGTACTCCTACAAAGCCAAAAGCTACTTCCTCTAAGTCTTTTAGACGTTGTATATAAGAATCTAACACCTGTCTTCTTGCTCCTGGTCTAGCTCCACTAATTGCATCACAAACCTGAACTATTGGCGCTATTAAAGTCTTCATTTCAATTTCATCGTGGTGAGCTCCAATAGCATTACAAACATCTGGTTTTTCACCATATTTCTCTGCCCACTGCATACCTAGTATAGCATGAGGAGTTTCTACCTCCACTTCTGTATTTGGCACTTTACCAATATCATGTAACAAACCAGCTCTTTTTGCTGTTTTAGGATTTAACCCTAACTCTGCAGCCATTACACCACAAAGTTTTGCTACTTCTCTTGAGTGTTGAAGCAAGTTTTGACCGTAAGAAGAACGATATTTCATACGACCTACAGCTCTAATTAATTCTGGATGTAAACCGTGAATTCCTAAATCTATAATTGTACGCTTACCAACTTCTACAATTTCTTGTTCTATCTGTTTCTCTGTTTTACGAACCACCTCTTCAATACGTGCAGGGTGTATACGACCATCTGTTACTAATTTATGTAAAGACAAACGCGCAACTTCTCTTCTAACCGAATCAAAACAAGAAAGTATAATTGCTTCTGGTGTATCATCAACAATAATCTCTACTCCAGTTGCTGCTTCTAAAGCTCTAATGTTTCTTCCTTCTCTACCAATAATACGTCCCTTAACGTCATCTGACTCTAAGTTAAAAACAGAAACACAGTTTTCTACCGCTTCTTCTGTTCCTATACGTTGTATGGTATTAATTATAATTTTCTTAGCGTCTTGCTCTGCAGTAAGCTTAGCTTCCTCCATTGCAGTCTGCATAAATGCCATTGCGTCTGATTTAGCAGTTTCTTTTAAAGAATCTACCAGTTGAGCTTTTGCATCTTCAGCAGAAAGTCCAGAAATAACTTCTAGTTGCTGTACTTGGTTTTTATGTAGTTTATCTAACTCAGATTGTTTCTTCTCTAAGTAATCATTCTTATGATCTACAGATTGTATTTTAGATTGCAATTGATCATTGACCTTTTTAGTCTTCGCTAGCTCATTACTTATTTGAGACTCTTTATCTCTTGTACGTTTTTCTGCTTCAGACATTTTTTTGTCTTTCGCATTTATTACTTTTTCGTGTTCTGCCTTAAGCTCTAAAAACTTTTCTTTTGCTTGTAGTATTTTATCTTTTTTAATGCTTTCTCCTTCGGTTTTAGCATTTCTTAAAAAAGATTCAGCTTCAATCTTAGCTGATGCAACTATTTTAGAAGCTTTTCCTTTTTCTAAAAATTTTGCTACTATAAAGCCTATTGCTAAGCCCACTATAGCTCCTACTATTATAAATGTAATATTATCCATGGTTGTTTATATATATTAAAAAACCCACATTGGGGGTGTTTTGTACAAACTCCTATAAAACAGGATTAGGGCTAACAGCATGATCAAGGATCCTTATACTAGTAAGGCTTGCTTTTACAAACTAAACTCACCCTTTAAAACAAATTAATGTTGAGTTTGTCAAAAAAATACCAATGTGGGCAGTAACTTAATGTTATGTAATGAACGTTTTTTATATAGTGCTAAGCTTAGAATCTACTATATGTTCTAGAGCTTTTAAACGCTCTGTAACTTCTGACGTATCTTCTTGTTTATCAATACTTTTCTGTTCTATTTTAGAGGCAAACTGCAAGGCACACATTGCCAAAACATCTTGTTTATCTCTAACGGCATAATTTTGCTCAAACTTTTTTGCTAGCTGCTCTATATTTTTAGCTGCTTTACGCAAACCCTCTTCCTGACTAGGATCTATGGTTAAAGGATAAACCCTGTCTGCAATAGAAAGTTTAATTTTTAGCTTTTCTGCCATAAGTATTAATGCTACATTATTCAGCTAGTTGTGCAATACAATGATCTAACTCTCTAATTAATGTATTTATTTTAAGCTTTGCTTCTGTTTTATTTGTATTACTGCCAAGCATAGAATTTGCAAGTTTAAGAGCATTGTACTTTTCTTCCCAGTCTAAGACTAAATTAGAATTTGTTCTTTGCTCTGTTTTAAGCGAAACTAGTTCTTCTTGTAATTTTACATTAACATGCTTTAACAACTCCATCTTATGAAGTAGCTTGCTAATTTTATTCTCTAAAGAATCAACAATTTCAACTAATTCGCTCATTTACAAAAATCGATGCATTTATCACAAAGTTAACATAGAATAAACTAGTTCGCAATACTTTTTGCAATTATTCTTGCAAAGAATTAAATCTCAGTTGTTAACCTATTGTAATGTCGACTTTTGTAATTTTAAAAACAGATTAGTTTTTTTCAATTAAACGGATTAGTTATTTTCGTATCAACTTTAAAAATACTTAATGAGAGTTTACGCATTTATAGCTGTACTATTTTTACTTAATTCAGTAAAAGGGCAAGAAAAACATCCCCAGAATACTTTTCAGTCTCCTTTAGATATTCCTTTAATACTAGCGGGTAACTTTGGAGAGTTACGATCTAACCATTTTCATTCTGGTATAGACATTAAAACACAGCAAAGAGAGGGTTTGGCAGTACACGCAATAGAAAGTGCTTCTGTTACTCGTATAAAAATATCTCATTGGGGTTATGGTAAAGCCATATATATAACTCACCCTAACGGATACACCTCTGTTTATGCACATTTACAAAAATTTTCTCCTAAGATTGAGGCGTATATTAAAAAATTACAATACAAAAAGCAGTCCTACCAAGTAGAAGCTTTTCCAGATTTAGGAGAATTAAAAGTAGATAAAGGCGAAATTATTGCCTATTCTGGAAATACAGGTGGCTCTTCTGGTCCGCACTTACATTTTGAAATTAGAAGCAACACCTCTAGTAAACCTACAAATCCGTTATTATTTGGATATAAAATTAAAGATGCTACAGACCCAACAATACTTAATTTATATGCATATCCTTTAAGTGAGGATGCACAAGTTAATAAAAGCGAAAACAAAACTCAATTAAAGTTTAAAAAACAACCAGACGGATCTTACTTAGCTGAAAAAGTATACGCTTTAGGAACAATTGGTTTTGGCTTTAACGGATATGACAGACAAGATTTGGCTGCCAACAAAAACGGCATCTACTCTATTGAGCAACTTGTAAACGGAAAAACGTATTCTAAATTTAATTTTGATTCGTTTTCTTTTGCTGAATCTAGATACATTAACACCTTAATAGATTATTCTCATTTTGGCAGATACAACCAACGTATAGTAAAGCTTTTTAAAGAGCCTAGTAATAAACTAAGTGTTTACTCTAAAATAAACAACAATGGTAAAATTGATGTTAGTAACGGCTTAAGTTACAAAGTGGAATTACTTTTAAAAGATTTAGAAAATAATACCACCAGAATTATTATACCTGTTGAAGGCAAAAAACAAGAACTAAAGTCTACTAAAAAAGTAACTATTACAGACAATTACCTTATTGCTAAAAAACCAAACAATTACAATTTAGGTGGTGCAAAAGTATATTTCCCTGCAAATACATTTTATAAAGATTTCTATATTGATATAGAAAAAGGTGCAGACACAGTAAAAATACACAACAACCAAGTTCCTGCACATCGTAATTTCACTATAACCTTTGATGCCGCTAAATATTCAGCCGCAGAAAAAAAACAATTGTTTATAGCTAGATTTAACAGCAAATTACAACCTATACACGCCACTACATATAAAAGAGGAAATACGTTTACAACTAGAACAAAAAACCTTGGAACATACACCTTAGCAAAAGATACTGTGGCACCAGTAATTACCCCTAAAAACTTTAAAGACAAGCAATGGCTAAACAATTACAAGTATTTAAGCCTAAAAATTGTTGATGATTTAAGCGGAATAGATACGTACAACGCTTATTTAAATGGGGAATGGATTCTAATGAGTTACGAGTATAAAACCAATACAATTACGTATGACTTTGATGATAAAATTCTAAATAAAAAAGAATGTAATTTAAAAGTAGTAGTTACAGATAATGTTGGAAATTCTACTACGTATGAATCTACTTTCTTTAGAAAATAAATAATTTTGAGATGTACTGTACACTTCTTGATAATTACACTTTTAAGTTCTTTTAATTTATTATTAGGACAAACAGCTACAATTAGCGGTGTTGTATTTTTAGAAAATAATAACCCCCTAGAAAACGTAAGTATAAAAACAGAAACTACAGGAGCCGTTAGCAATAGCAACGGCTTTTTTGTTTTAGAAGTTCCTGCTAATAAAGAGATCACAGTTACATTTTCTTATATAGGCTACAAAAACGTAGTCATTAAAAATATAATTCTTGACAATGCAGAATTTTACGAGCTATACCCTGTTTTACAAACTAAAATAGAGCAGATAACCGAGGTAGTTATTACTGCCAACGGGCAAAGAAAAACACCGAACATAACTACAATTTCACCGAGCGTTGCTCGTAAAATCCCAGGTGCAAATGCAGGTGTAGAAAACATTTTAAAATTGCTCCCCAGTGTAACAGCTAACAATGAACTTAGCACACAATATGCAGTTCGCGGTGGAAATTATGACGAGAACCTTGTATATGTTAATGAAATTGAGGTATACAGACCTTTTTTAATTAGATCTGGACAACAAGAAGGGCTAAGCTTTATTAACACCAATCTTACACAAGAAATAAACTTTTCCGCTGGAGGTTTTCAAGCAAAATACGGAGATAAACTTTCGTCTGTTTTAGATATCACTTATAAAAAACCCATTAGTTTTAATGGTACAGTAAACCTTAGTTTTTTAGGAGCCGATTTAGCGCTAGAAACGACATCAAAAAATAAAAAATTAACCACTATTTCTGGTCTTAGATACAGAGATAACAACTTATTTTTAAACAGCAAACAAACCACTGCAAATTACAAACCTACATTTACGGACCTTCAAACATATACTACATATAAATTTTCTGACAAGTTTTATCTAAACTTTTTAGGTAGTGCCTCCCTAAACAATTACACAAATGAGCCACAAACCAGGCAAACAAATTTTGGCACTCTAAACAATCCTAAATCACTTACCGTATACTATAACGGACAAGAAAAAAATAAATTTAGTACAGTTCTGGGCGCGCTAAAAGCAGAATATTTTACGAATAAAAATTTAAACTTAAAGTTAATCTCATCACTGTATCACACTACAGAAGAAGAATACTCTGATGTTTATGCACAATATGCTATTGGTGGCGTTAATAGTGATTTAAGTAGCGATTCTTTTGGTGACGCAACTACACCCAAAATACTTGGATCACAATTTAAACGCACTAGAAACGATTTAGACGCACTATTATTTAACATTCAACACAAAGGAAAATACACTAAAAATAAAACAACTTTAGAATGGGGAATTGGTTATAAGTTTGAAAACATTCGTGACCAACTAAGAGAATCTGAATTTATAGATTCCGCCGGATACTTTATAAGACCTCCCTTAAAAGAATTTCAAAATAACCAACCTTACATACCTAACACTTCTCCTTTAGTGGCTTACTCTAGTTTGTTTGCTAAAAATGATGTTACCATTAACAGGTTAAACTCCTATGTACAGTTTAGTAAGCAGACTAATTTAAAAACCAATGCTCTGTACTATAATTTAGGAATACGTTTTCAATATTGGAATGTAAACTCGGCCCCAAACAACAATTCTAATGTAATAGTAAGTCCAAGAGCACAGTTAGCATTAAAACCTAACTGGGAAAAAGATATGCTTTTTAAAGCATCTATAGGAATTTACCAGCAAGCCCCGTTCTATAGAGAATTAAGAGACGCAAACGGAATTGTGCAAACTAATATTAAAGCACAAAAAGCAATACATTATGTATTGGGTAATGATTATAGCTTTTTACTTTGGAAAAGACCATTTTCTTTAAAAACAGAAACTTATTTTAAGAGTATTAGCAATGTTAACGCCTACACCCTAGAAGATGTGCGTATTCGCTATTTAACAAACAACAATAGTACTGCGTATGTATATGGCCTAGAAACGAGACTAAACGGAGCTTTTGTACCAGGAACAGAATCTTGGGTCAGTATTGGTTTTTTAAAGACCGAAGAAAATCAAGATAACAAAGGTTATATCCCAAGACCCACAGACCAACGTTTTAAATTAGGAATCTTATTTCAGGATTATATACCTGCATACCCTAATCTAAAAATGTATTTAAACCTAGTTTACAACACTGGATTACCCGGTGGATCACCAAATTATGCCGATCCGTATAAATATAACAATAGATTAAAAGATTATAAGCGTGCAGATTTAGGAATTTCATATATTTTTGCAGACAGAAACTCGGAAGAAAAAAAAGGTTGGTTGCAAAGGTTTAAAAATTTCACTGTAGGAGCAGAAATTTTTAATCTTTTTAATACAAAAAATGCAATTACCAACACTTGGGTTAGAGACGCAGATAGCAAACAGCAATATGCAATTCCTAATTACATGACAGGTAGAGTTTTAAATTTAAAAATAGGAATGCAATTTTAGATACTAAAAATGAAAAAAATATTACCCTTACTACTACTATTATCTTTTTGTTCTATACAAGCACAGAAAAACATTTATGAAAACCAGCATTTTGATGCCATTAGTAAAGATCACAAAGTACTAGCCGTTATACCGTTTTTAGCTAATTTGGAGCTAAAAGATACTATTACAGATGAAGAACTTACAGAATTAGAGCAGAAAGAAGGTTACGCCGTACAAAATGCTTTAGAGTCTTATTTTTTAAGAGGTAAGAAAAAAAAGAAATACGCAGTAGAATTTCAAAACGTAAAAAATACAAATGCTTTATTAGCAAAACATAACATAACGTTTAAAAATATAGATATACACACTACAAAAGAACTATCTAAAATATTAAATGTAGATGGTATTATTAGTGGTAATATAGATTTAAATGTTTTATTGTCTGATGGTGTCTCTACAGACTTTAACTTTTTTGACTATTTTGATGGCAATGCAAATTACGGTCGTATAGGTATAAAAGTTAGCGATGGCAACACAGGAAAATTACTTTGGAAATACGAAAAGGAAATTAACAAGAAGACTGGCAAAAACACCATAGACTTAATAGATGGTATGATGAAGAAAGCTGCTCGTAAATTTCCTTATGATAAAGAAAGAATTAAAAAGAGTAAAAAAGATTAACTCTCTATAAACTCTTTTACTACTTGTATTGTATAATCTAACTCTTGTTTTGTATTAAACTTAGAGAAAGAAAAGCGCATAGATGGTTTTTGCAAATCCTCTGCTGATAATACTTCTGTTAATACGTGAGACCCCATACTACTACCAGATTGGCAAGCACTACCCTTAGAGCATGCAATACCTTTTAAGTCTAAATGAAATAAAAGCATTAAAGCTTTTTTCTCGTCTACAGGTAAATTAACATTTACCAATGTATATGTACTCTTATCTATATCCCCAGATAGACCGTTAAATTTTACACCCGGAATTTCTGCTTTTATTTTATCAATAAAATATTGTTTTAACTCAGTAACATACGCTTTTTCTTTAGCCAAGTTTTCATAAGACATAACAAAAGCCTCTTCTAAGCCAACAATATTGTGGTATGGCTCTGTCCCTGCTCTAAATCCACGCTCTTGAGAACCTCCAAAAATAAGTGGCTTAATAATTTTATCTCTTTTAATAAAAGCGAAACCAATACCTTTTGGTCCGTGAAATTTATGTGCCGCTGCAGTTAAAAAGTCTATTGGTGTTTTTTGTACATCCCATTCATAATGACCAACAGATTGTACAGTATCCGAATGAAAAAGAGCGCCATACGCTTTACACAATGCACAAACAGCATCTATATCTAGCTTGTTTCCTATTTCATTATTAACATGCATAAGACTCACTATTTTTTTAGTATCGTCTTGCGCTAATAATACTTTTAAATGTTCCAAATCTGGGTTACCGTTGGCATCTAAATTTACATAATGCAATGCAACTCCATATTCTTTTTCTAATTCCTCAACGGTATGTAAAACTGCATGGTGTTCTATTTTTGATGTTATAATTGTATGTACATCCAAATCTCTAACAGCACCACGTAACACCATATTATCTGCTTCTGTACCACCAGAAGTAAAAATAATTTCGGACGGATGAGCATTTAAGTATTTAGCAATTGTTTTACGTGTCTTTTCTATTGCTGTTTTAGCTGTTCTACCAAAACTGTGCGTAGAAGACGGGTTCCCGTAACATTCTCCTAAAGCGTCTTGCATTTTTGCAATAACTTCTTCTCTTACCTGTGTTGTAGCTGCGCTATCTAAATAAACTTTTTGCATCAGAATTTATCAAAAATTATAATCCCCCAAAAATAGGGGATTTAAAATTAAATAAATCTAAAAAACGTTAAAATCTATATCTAATCAAAAGAAAAACTTTTACATTTGGAGTATGAAGAAATTTTTCCTTTTTAGCGCACTTTTCACCTTACTATCATGTAGTGATGGTGACTTGCAAATTGAAACTTTAGATTTTAGCACTGTAACAGCTCAAAACTGTGGTACACTTACGGTAGATACAGAATTGTTTTTTAAAATTAATGACAATGAAGCCCTAATTCTAAACTTACAAGATGGTATTTTAAAGAATGAAGTTTCTACTGAAGAAATAACAAGTGCTATCTCTGATTCCGGATCTAAACTTACTTACCGCACCTTTTCTGGAACTGTAACAAGTAGTTATTTTTGTGATTCTCCGCCACCTGCAACACCTACAGTTTTAGAAGAGATTGAAGCTGCTGAAGGAATAGTTACAATTTCTACAGTTGCTGGCGAAACAGAAGGCACTTTTGTACACACCATAAAACTTAGTAATATTACCTTACTTAATAATGATGATACCCGTATTACAGATTTAAATATTGAAGATTTTGCAGTTATAACAACTACTATTTCTCAATAAGATGTTTAACTCTGGTAAATATAAACCTCTGTAGCACCTAGTCCGTATTTTTGATAATCTGCATCATAAAATTTTAAGTTGTCATATTTATTAAATAAATATTGCAGCTCTTCTTTTAGCACACCTTCACCTACTCCGTGTATAAAAACAACTTTCTGTATTCTTTTCTGTATAGCAAAATTTAGTTGGCGTTTGGCTGTTTCTAATTGCAAACTAAGCATATCAAAGTTTTCCATTCCTCTGCTAGATTTTACGAGTTGATTGATATGTAAATCAACCTCCATTTTAGGTAAATTTCTTTCTTTTACCTTAACCACCGGCCTATTTTTACGTTTTGGTTGTTCTTTTTCTTCCTTAATTTTAGCAACCTCGTAGTTAGACACTCTAATTGTATCGTTGCTAGGTACCTTAATTAATTCTTTAGAAGCATAAGATATAGAAAAACCCATATCTGTCTCCATCGTAATAGTATCACCAACAATAGCGGTTACAACCCCCAAAAGAGTATCATCTAAAACTTCTACTTTATCACCTATGCTAAAATTTTTCATACCAAGATATTACATCAGTTATTTTTTATTTTTAAAAAATAACTTAGACGTTTATTTTCATTCAACAAAAATAGTAGTATTTTTCCGTTTCAAAAATAGAATACAAGCCTAAATGCCATTACCAAGCCTAGATTTTAACATTAACGAATACATGCTTCCTTGTATGAACAAGAAGTTGTTAGGTGTTGATTGTCCTGGCTGCGGCATACAAAGATCATTAGCTTTAATATTACAAGGAGATTTTACTGCTGCATTTAATATGTATCCGGCAATTTACACCTTACTATTACTTATGGGCTTTGTTGGTGTAAACTATTTTTACAAAATTAGATATGCTAGTAAAATAATAACCGCTTTGGCTATTATTAATGTAATATTAATTTTGACTAACTATTTATATAAATTTATTTAACCAATCTTTTAAAATTATGGAACAAGAAAAATTACCGAATGGAACAATGATTATAGTACTTGGCATACTAGGATACTTATGTTGTTGTTTAGCAGGTCTAGGTATTATACCTTCTGCTATTGCTTATTTTATGGCTACTAAAGCTGAAAAAATTTATGCAGAAAACCCAGAAGGGTATGACAATGCTAGTCAAATTAAAACAGGTAAAATTGTAGCATTAATAGCTGTTATTTTAAACGTATTAGCCTTAATTAGAGTAATTTACGTTTTCGCAACTGGAGGTATGGAAGCTATACAAGAAGCTATTAGCCAAATTCAGGAAGGAATGGATGCTGCTCAATAATTAGAGATTTAGAGATATGAAAGAAGAATTACCAGGTGCCAGTAGCGCCTTAACAATGGGAATATTAAGTATTGCATTAACACTTTTTTGTTGCGGACCTTTTGGAGCTATATTTTCATTTATTGGTTTTGCAAAAGCAAAAGCTGCAAAGAAATTATATGAAGAAAACCCTGATAAATACACAAGCGTTGATAGTGCAAACACGGGTAAAATACTATCTATTATTGGCTTAGTCCTAGCTTGTATAGTGCTTTTATGTATCATATTATTTTTAGCACCTATACTTGCTTTTATTGGTTTAGCAGGTTTAGAAGGAGCCAACAATATGCAGTACTAAATTATTTTAATTATTGATTATAAAAAAATCCCAAAACCTAAGGTTTTGGGATTTTTTAGTATATAAATTCTTTAGTTTAATTAGCTACTTCGCTAATAAACTTTAAACGGTACAAACGCAACTCCTCATCTTCATAATCGCCATCAAACTCTTCTATAGCAATTTCTATACTATCAGATTCTGCTTCTAAAAAATACTCGTGTATCTCTTCTTGTTGGTCTTCATCTAAGGTTTCGTCTACCCAATATGTAATATTAAGCTTAGTTCCGCTATAAACTATCTGTTCCATCTCCTTTATTAACTCTGGCAACTCTATACCTTTGGCGCTAGCAATATCTGTTAAAGGCAACTTACGATCTACGTTTTGTATAATATATAGTTTTAAAGCTGAATTTGCTCCCGTACTTTTAACCACTAAATCGTCTGGACGCGTAATATCTTTATCATCTACATATTTAGCAATAAGCGCTAAAAATGGTTTTCCGTATTTTTTAGCTTTACCCTCACCTACACCGTGTATGTTTAGCATATCCTCCATACTAATAGGATACTTAAGCGCCATATCTTCTATAGATGGATCTTGAAAAACTACAAACGGAGGTACTCCGAGTTTTTTAGCCTCTGATTTTCTTAACTGTTTTAATAATTGAGATAATTCCTTATCTGCGACACCACCAGAACTTTTAGCGGCACTTACAATAGCATCGTCATTTTCCTGACTATACACATGGTCTTTTGTCATTAAAAATGACATAGGCTCTTTTACAAACTCTGCACCTAATGGGGTAACTCTTAAAATACCGTATTGCTCTATTTCTTTACGCAAGTAACCAGCTACTAATGTTTGGCGTATTAAAGCCATCCAATACCCAGCATCTTTATCTTTACCTATTCCAAAGAAAGGTTTTTCATCTGTTTTATGAGACGATATTAATGCGTTCTTTTTACCAATTAATGTATTTACTATTTCTTTAGACTTAAATTTCTCCATTGTTCCCTGAACAACACTAATAAGCTTAACTACATTCTCCTGAGCTTCTACTTTTTCTTTAGGTGTACGGGTATTGTCATCCATATCTGCACCTTCACCGTTTACTTCGTCAAAATCTTCTCCAAAGTAATGAAGTATAAATTTTCTACGCGACATAGATGTTTCTGCAAAACCAACAACTTCTTGTAAAAGTGCATTGCCAATTTCTTGTTCAGCAACAGGTTTGCCAGACATAAATTTCTCTAGCTTTTCTATATCTTTATAGGAGTAAAAAGCCAAACAATGTCCTTCTCCTCCATCTCTACCAGCTCTTCCCGTTTCTTGGTAATAGCTCTCTAAACTTTTTGGAATATCGTTATGTATAACAAAACGTACATCTGGTTTATCTATTCCCATTCCAAAGGCTATTGTAGCAACAACAACATCTACCTCTTCCATTAGAAACATATCTTGGTAACGAGACCTTGTTTTAGCATCAAAACCTGCGTGATACGGAACTGCACTTATGCCGTTTACTTGCAATACTTGTGCTAATGCTTCAACTTTTTTACGACTTAAACAATAGATAATTCCGGATTTACCAACATTCTGCTTTACAAAACGAATTATATCGGCCTCTATATTTTGAGTTTTTGGTCGTACTTCATAAAATAAATTAGGTCTATTAAATGATGCTTTAAAAAGTTTAGCATCTGTAATCCCTAAGTTCTTTACAATATCTTCTTGTACTTTTGGTGTTGCTGTAGCCGTTAAACCTATCATAGGAATATTATCTCCTAACCTACCAACAATTGCTTTTAGGTTTCGGTATTCTGGTCTAAAATCGTGTCCCCACTCAGAGATACAATGCGCTTCATCTATAGCTACAAAAGAAATTTTAACAGAGCGTAAAAATTCTACATACTCCTCTTTTATTAAAGATTCAGGAGCCACATAAAGCATTTTAGTCACTCCACTTAAGATATCTTCTTTTACTTCTCTTACTTGAGTTTTTGTTAAAGATGAATTTAAAACGTGAGCCACACCATAGTCTGGCGATATACCACGTATGGCATCTACCTGGTTTTTCATCAAAGCAATTAAAGGAGAAACTACAATAGCAGTACCTTCTTGCATAAGTGCTGGCAATTGGTAACAGAGAGACTTTCCTCCACCAGTTGGCATTATAACAAAAGTATTATTACCTTGAAGCAAGTTATTGATAACACCTTCTTGAAGACCTTTAAACTTGTTAAAGCCAAAAAACTTTTTTAAGGAAGCATGCAAATCAATTTTAGGATGACTCATAGAATATTATAGAGATTGTACGTATTGTTTAAATAAAATAAATTTCAAGATACTCAAATTTTAGGAAATCGTATAAAATTTAAAGCAATTTTAATTTCCATCAATTTACAGCATCACATAAAAATAAGTTTATGTAATTTTGTATTCTTAAAGATAGTACATCTTTTTTAAAACAGAACACATAATTTAAGATTACATTGAGCAACTCCAAAACAATTCTAGATATTGCAAAGCGTACAATTTCTATAGAAGCTGAAGCTATTAAACATTTATCGACCTTATTAGATGCAAATTTTGCAAATGCTGTAAATAGCATTTATAACTCTAAAGGAAGATTAATTATTTCTGGTATTGGCAAGAGCGCTATTATAGCACAAAAAATAGTTGCTACTTTAAATTCTACTGGCACACCATCTATATTTATGCATGCAGCAGATGCCATACACGGCGATCTAGGAACTGTATTAGATGAGGATGTTGTTATTTGCATCTCTAAAAGTGGTAATACTCCAGAGATTAAAGTTTTAGTGCCACTTATAAAAAGAGGAGGTAATATTTTAATAGGAATGACTGGCAATACAGATTCCTTTTTAGCGCAACAATCTAACTACGTATTAAACACTTATGTAGAAAAAGAGGCGTGTCCTAATAATTTAGCACCTACCACCAGTACAACAGCACAGTTAGTTATTGGCGATGCAATTGCGGTATCTCTTTTAGAGCTTAGAAGATTTACAAGTAAAGATTTTGCGAAATACCATCCAGGTGGTGCACTAGGTAAAAAATTATATTTACGCGTAAACGATATTGTAAGCAACAACCTAAAACCAGAAGTTACCGCAGATACACCTGTTAAACAGGTAATTGTAGAGATTTCTGAAAAAATGTTAGGTGCTACTGCTGTTTTAGAAGCAAATAAAGTTGTGGGTATTATTACTGATGGCGATATTAGACGCATGCTAAACAAGCATGATAACATTGGTAACTTAACCGCTAAAGATATTATGTCTAAAAATCCTAAGACCGTAGATACAGATCTTTTAGCTGTAGATGCCTTAGAATTAATGCAACAACAAGGAATATCACAATTGGTTGCTGTAAGCGATTCTAATTATGTTGGTTTAGTACATTTGCATAACTTAGTAAACGAAGGCATTTTATAATGGCAAAAAATAAGAAGAGTCCGGACGAAATGTCCTTTTTAGACCATTTAGAAGAATTAAGATGGCACTTAATTAGGTCTACATTAGCAGTAGTTATTATTGGCTGTGTTGCTTTTGCTATGAAAGAATTTATTTTTGACACGGTCTTATTAGGACCTAAAAAAATGGATTTTCCTACCTATAAATTCTTTTGCTCTATAGCTACATATCTAGGAATGGAATCTAGCTTTTGTGCAGAATCACTGCCATTTACGATACAAAGTAGAACTATGGCCGGGCAATTTTCTGCTCACATATGGACATCAGTTTGGGCAGGTTTTATAATTGGTTTTCCTTATATTTTATACGAAATGTGGCGATTTATTAGCCCAGGTTTGTATGAAAAAGAACGTAACAACTCTAAAGGATTTATTTTTGCTGCATCATTCTTATTTTTCTCTGGTGTACTTTTTGGTTACTATATTGTAACTCCTTTCTCTATTAACTTCTTGGGTACATACCAAGTTAGTAAAGAGGTTTTAAACGAATTTGATTTGAGCTCCTTTATATCTACCGTAAAAGCATCTGTTATTGCCTGCGGTATAATGTTTGAGCTACCTATAATTATATACTTTTTAACAAAAGTAGGTTTGGTTACTCCAGAAGTGTTAAAGAAACACAGAAAAATAGCTTTGGTCGTTGTCTTAATAGTATCTGCTGTTATTACACCACCAGATGTTGCTAGTCAGATTGTAGTAACAATACCAGTTTTAATACTATATCAAATTAGTATTTATATTTCTAGAAGAGTATTAAAAAATGAAGCCAAAAAATTAGGTAAGAATGTCACAAAATCCAGTTAAAGAATTTAACGATTATCGTTCTAAGATGAATGATAAAATAGTAGCCGATAAAAACAAGGTTATTAATAGAATATTTAATCTAGACACAAATGCATATAGCAAAGGTGCTTTAGATGTTAAAACAAAAGAACTACTAGGTTTAGTAGCTTCTGCTGTTTTACGTTGTGATGATTGCGTTAAATATCATTTAGAAAGTTCGCACAGAGAAGGTGCAAATAAAGAAGAAATTATGGAAACCTTGAGTATTGCAACGCTAGTTGGTGGCAGTATTGTTATACCACATTTAAGACGTGCACACGAGTACTGGGAAGCTATAGAAGCAAACCACGAAGGTTAAAAAAACCGTAAATCTTCTCTGTTAATAAAAGAATAACTTAGATTTGGATATTGTATGGAAAAAATGAAGCTTAGCGCAGACAATATTATGAAGTCCTACAAAGGACGCCAAGTAGTTAAAGGCATATCTCTGGAGGTTAACCAAGGAGAAATTGTTGGACTATTAGGCCCAAATGGAGCAGGTAAAACAACATCTTTTTATATGATTGTTGGACTTGTTAAGCCAAATGGTGGTAATATTTATTTAAATGATAAAAATATTACACAGTTCCCAATGTACAAAAGAGCACAGAACGGAATTGGATATTTAGCACAAGAAGCTTCAGTTTTTCGAAAACTTACAATTGAAAAAAATATTTTAAGTGTACTACAGCTTACAAAATTGAGCAAGAAAGAGCAACATATGAAAATGGAGTCTCTTATTGAAGAATTTAGTTTGGGACACATCCGCAAAAACAGAGGAGATTTGCTTTCTGGCGGTGAGCGTAGACGTACAGAAATTGCGCGAGCGCTAGCAACAGATCCAAAATTTATATTACTAGATGAACCCTTTGCAGGGGTAGATCCTGTTGCTGTAGAAGACATACAACGTATTGTAGCGCAACTAAAAAACAAAAACATAGGCATACTTATTACCGACCACAACGTACAAGAAACACTTGCAATTACAGAAAGATCTTATTTAATGTTTGAAGGTGGGATTTTAAAATCTGGAGAACCTGAAGAATTAGCAGCAGATGAAATGGTAAGACAAGTTTATCTTGGCCAAAACTTTGAGCTACGTAAAACTAAGTTAGACTTTTAACAACCTCAATAATTAATTACCTAAGCCTTAGCTGTTCCGTTTCCTAATTTGCTTACTACAGAAAGTAATATATATAAAATTATTATTACGGGTACTGCTAAGTATTTTAATGTTACCAAAAACACAATGCACAAAATTAAAAAGATATAACGTATAGCATTGTCTTTAAAATTCCACGTTTTAAATTTTAAAGCAAACAAAGGCAAACTACTATTTAATAAATAAGTACTTAATACTGTTAAGCCAATTAAAAACCATTGGTTTAAAATAATGCTATTTAAAAAATCGTTGTTTTGATATAGTAAAATTAATGGCATTGCTATAATTAACAATGCATTTGCTGGTGTAGGCAACCCTATAAAAGATTCAGTTTGATTTTCATCAATATTAAATTTAGCAAGTCTATAACAAGATCCTAAGGTTATTAAAAAACCTAAAAACGGAATTAAAGAAGATAAATTAAATCCTGAAAATTGCATTTCACCTGCAAACATTCCCGAACTCCAGCCACCAGTAGTAGCCATTAACAACAGTTTATACATTACCAATCCTGGCACTACTCCACTTGTTACCATATCTGCTAAAGAATCTAACTGTAATCCTAATTCACTCTTTACATTTAGCATACGGGCTGCAAAACCATCAAAAAAGTCAAAAAATATACCTAGAAAAACAAATAACGCAACCATCTCAAAAAGACCGTGTACAGCAAAAAGAACAGCCAAACAGCCACAGAATAAATTTAATAATGTAATTAAGTTAGGTATGTGCTTTTTCATTGTATACTAATTTAGATAAACGTTATACTAAACAAACTTTACACTATAATGTGGCCTGTTAGTTTTCGTAAAAATAGTATTTCTTTAAAAATTACAGCTTAAAAAGCTGCTTTTTTAAAAAGCATAGGTCTATTCTTCTATTTTGTTCGATATTTGCTCTTCTTAAAATCAATAAAATTGAAAAATTATATCAAAACAATCATTTTTATATTTCTATTAGGTAGTTCTAGTATTGGTTTTTCTCAAAATAATACTATTTCTAAAAATGCACAAATTAGCATTTTAACCTGTGGCTCTGGAAGCGAACTCTATTCCATTTTTGGCCATAGTGCTATTAGAATTTGGGATCCTGTAACTAGAACAGATAATATATATAACTATGGTATTTTCGATTTTAATGCGCCTAATTTCTATTTAAACTTTGTAAAAGGGAAGCTCCTTTTTAAAGTTAACAAGCAAGATTTTTCTAGGTTTTTATACGAGTATCAATATGATAAAAGATCTGTTAAGGAACAGGTATTAAACCTTAACTACACTCAAAAAAAACAACTATACAATTATTTAGAAAAAAACGTAAAGCCAGAAAATAGAGATTATTTATATGATTACCTATACAACAACTGTGCTACTAAAATAATAGGTGTTTTAGACTCGTCCTTAGGAAAGGATTTAAGTTTAAACGAAGATCACTTAACAGAAAAATATACGTTTAGAGAATTACTAGATCAAAAACTAACAACAAACACATGGTCAAGTTTTGGTATAGATTTAGCTCTAGGTTCTAGAATAGATAAAAAGGCAACAGCGTTACAGCATACTTTTTTACCAGATTACGTATGGTCGCAACTAGAAAATAGCACTATTAAAGGAGAACCATTGGTATTATCTAACAGGTCTATATTAAAAGAAGAAGTAAAAGTAAAAAGTATTAACTTTTTGGTTACGCCATTCTTTTGGGTATTTCTCTTCCTTGCAGCCGTTCTATTTATAACTTATATGGATTATAAAAATCATTTGTGGTCTAAATGGTTAGACGGTATTTTATTTTTTGTAACCGGTATTTCGGGTTTAGTATTAACGCTACTATGGTTTGCTACAGACCATACTGCAACTGCTAACAACTATAATTTACTATGGGTTGTTCCTTTTAACTTGGTGGCTCTTTATTTTATTTTTCGCAAAAAAAATTCAACCTTACTATTACACAAATACAGTATATTTTTACTTATATTATTAGTAATAGTACCAATTGTACAATTAGCAGGGATTCAAAAATTTCATCCTGCATTTATACCAGTACTATTATCACTTGCCATTAGATATATTTTTATATGGTACAAAACAAAAAATAACAAAAACTAGCAAATGAACCTACTTACGGTTGAAAACATATCAAAATCTTACGGAGAACACGCTCTATTTTCAGACATTTCTTTTGGTGTTAACAAAGATCAAAAAATTGCCTTAATAGCTAAAAACGGAAGTGGAAAAACCTCTATACTAAATATATTGTCTGGAAAAGATACTCCAGATAGCGGACAAGTGAATTATAGAAAAGGAGTTAGAGTTTCATTTTTAGAGCAAGAGCCTAATTTAAATCCCGACTTAACTATTGAAGAAACCATTTTTGCTTCCGACAACGAAATTCTAACGGTTATTTCTAATTATGAAAAAGCATTAGCTAACCCAGAAGATGCCGATAAATATCAATTAGCTTTTGATGCTATGGATAGGTTTGAAGCTTGGGATTTTGAAACGCAGTACAAACAAATTTTATCTAAACTGAAGCTAGATGATGTTAGTTTAAATGTTGGTTTACTTTCTGGTGGACAAAAAAAGCGTTTAGCTATGGCAGACGCACTAATAAACAAACCCGATTTATTAATTTTAGATGAGCCAACCAACCACTTGGATCTAGAGATGATAGAGTGGCTAGAAGAATACTTTGCAAAAGAAAACATTACTCTTTTTATGGTTACCCATGACCGTTACTTTTTAGAACGTGTGTGTAACGAGATTATAGAACTAGATAATAACACTCTTTACCCATACAAAGGTAATTACTCTTATTATTTAGAAAAGAAAGAAGCACGTATTACACAAGAGGCTGTAGAGCAACATAAATCTAAACTTTTATATAAAAAAGAATTAGGTTGGATGCGTAAACAACCAAAAGCACGTACAACAAAATCTAAATCTAGAATTGACGATTTTAACGATATTAAAGCCAAAGCTCAACAACGTAGACAAGAACACAAAGTTGAGTTAGAAATTAATATGGAACGTATGGGTAGCAAAATTATGGAGCTTGTAAAAATCTCTAAAGCATACCCAAACAAACCTATTTTAGACAAATACGAGTATAACTTTTTAAAAGGAGAGCGTATAGGTATTATTGGTAAAAATGGAACCGGAAAATCTACATTTTTAAATATATTAACTGGTGCAGACCAACCAGATAGTGGTAAAGTAATTGTTGGAGAAACTATAAAGTTTGGTTACTACACGCAAAAAGGTATTAAAATAAAAGAGGGTCAGAAAGTTATAGATGTTATACGTGAGTTTGGAGATTACATTCCGCTTAAAAAAGGACATCAAATTTCTGCTCAACAATTATTAGAACGCTTTTTATTCGATAGAAAAAAACAATACGATTTTGTCGAAAAACTAAGTGGTGGCGAGCGTAAAAGGCTATACTTATGTACAATTCTTATACAAAATCCTAATTTCCTTATTTTAGATGAACCTACAAACGATTTAGATATTGTAACCCTAAATGTTTTAGAAAGCTTTTTAATGGATTTTCCAGGGTGTCTATTAGTGGTATCGCATGATAGGTATTTTATGGATAAAATAGTAGATCACTTACTCGTTTTTAGAGGCAATGCCGTTATTGAAGATTTCCCAGGGAATTATTCAGACTTTAGATCTTATGAAGATAGTGTTGTGCTAGAAAACAGAGAAACTAAAGAAAAGGAGGTTAAAGCAGATAAAAAGTCTTGGAAAACTGAAACCAAAACCGTTAAACTCTCTTTTGAAGAACAAAAGGAATACAATAATATAGAAAACAAGATTAAGAAACTAGAAGAGAAAAAAATAACAGTACAAAATAAATTTTCTGACGCTAGCCTTAGTGGGGACGAAATAGATAAACTATCTAAAGATTTACAAGAGGTTATAGAAGAGATTGAAACAAAAACAGAACGTTGGTTTCAGCTTTCTGCTATTGTAGAAGGTTAATTGTTTTGGTATGTTTCAATTTATTGCACATCTACGTTTTTTAACAAAGGCATCTAATCAACATGGTGTACACTCTCCTTTTATATACAATTACGTAACAAAATGTTTGTATATAAAAGGAAAGCTACATCAACAAAAAAGCAAAAATGTTTTATTAAAGAGTATTGCTTATTTTAAGCCTGAGAAAGTTTTTACAACTTCAGAAGAGATAAAAAAAACAATACAAAAAGTAATGACTAAGCTTAACTTTACGAGTAACACTGTTGACTTAGCTTACTTAGAACTACCCAATATAGAAGAGTTTAATACTATAAAACACCATAATAACACTATGGTGTTTATACACGAAATTTATACTAACAAAGAGACTTTAGAAGCTTGGGAGCAGATTAAAAAACTAGAAAAGGTTACAGTAACCGTAGACCTATTTTATTGTGCTATTGTCTTTTTTAGAAAAGAACAAGCTAAAGAACATTTTAAAATTAGAATATAATACTGTATTTTTAAAATCAGAATATACTTATAATGGACAATACTATTTTTATAATTGGGGGTATAGCGCTTGTATTTTTTTTAGTTATAAATCTTATGAGTAAGAAAAAAACTAAAGAAAGAAAGTCGCGTAAATTTATGGACAACTATAAACGTAAAGAATAATTAGTTTAGAGATTCATAGTATTTATAGCTACTCTAAAATAATAACTAAAGAAATTAAATAAGACAATTATAAAAAACGAATGAAAATATATACTAAAACAGGAGACAAAGGTACTACTGCCCTATTTGGTGGCACTAGAGTACCTAAGCATCATTTACGTATAGAATCCTATGGTACTGTAGACGAACTTAACTCTTGGATGGGGCTTATTCGTGATCAAGAAATACACAACCACTACAAAGATATTATTGCGACTATACAAGACAAACTGTTTACTGTTGGTGCTGTTTTAGCAACAGATCCTGAGAAAATGGTATTAAAAAACGGGAAAGATCGTTTAAATATTGAAAAAATTAGCAATGCAGATATAGAATTGCTAGAAATAGAGATGGATAAAATGAATGAAGCATTGCCACAAATGACACATTTTATTTTGCCAGGCGGACACACAACCGTGTCATACTGTCATATAGCACGTACCGTTTGTCGCAGAGCAGAACGTTTAGCATCTCATTTAAACGAAAATGAACCTTTTGAAGCAAATGTTTTGTCATTTATCAATAGATTATCCGACTATCTATTTGTATTGGCTAGAAAATTATCAAAAGATTTGGATGCAAATGAAATAAAATGGATTCCGGAGAAAAAAGACTAATATTTCTATTTTTTTTACGTTATCAACATATTGAATATCAACTATTTTAAAAAAATAAATTAAAAAAGTTAAAAAAAGCTTGCTTTTGTTGTCTAAAAATTTATTTTTGCAAAAATATTAAAATTAACTATTACCATGTATTGGACATTAGAACTAGCATCTTACTTAAGTGATGCGCCTTGGCCAGCAACCAAAGATGAATTAATAGATTACGCAATTAGAACTGGTGCACCTTTAGAAGTTGTAGAGAATTTACAGTCTATGGAAGAAGAAGGCGGAGAAATCTATGAATCTATTGAAGAAATTTGGCCAGACTACCCAACAGAAGAAGATTACCTCTGGAATGAGGATGAGTATTAAATAACAGAATTACATTAAAAAAGTCTCCTTGGAGGCTTTTTTTTTATGTAATTTTGGCAGACGCCAAGTGCTATTCCCTTGTTTTTTAAAACTGGAATACCTTTTGCGTAAGAAAATACATTCCGCAGTTTTACGGAACATTAATCTAAATAGTTATGTCTGTTTATCTTTAGACAGCAAACTTTATAAATTACATAATATATGAGTTTCATTAATTCCGTGCTAAAGGCCTTTGTTGGTGATAAAGCCAAAAAAGATGTTAAGCAACTACAGCCTTTAGTTGACCAAATTAAAGCGTTTGAGCAAAGTTTAGAAGCAATTAGTTTAGATGAACTGAGGGCAAAAACTGTAACGTTTAAAGAAAAGTTACAGGCTGACACTAAAGAGTTAAATGATAGAATAGATGCACTTAAAAAAGAAGTAGAAGCATCTACAGATATAGATAAGAACGAGGATATTTATACAGAAATAGACAGTTTAAAAGAAGAAGTATACAAAACATTAGAGGTTTCGTTAACAGAACTTTTACCTGAAGCTTTTGCTGTTGTAAAAGAAACTGCTAAACGTTTTACAAATAACACTACACTTACTGTTACTGCTACAGAATACGACAGACTTTTATCTGGCTCTAAAGAATACGTTTCTTTAGAAGGTGATAAAGCTGTTTGGAAAAACTCTTGGGATGCTGCTGGTAAGCAAGTAACTTGGGACATGATACATTATGATGTACAGTTAATTGGTGGTATTGCATTACACCAAGGCAAAATTGCAGAGATGCATACTGGTGAAGGTAAAACATTAGTAGCAACACTACCTGTATACTTAAATGCCTTAACTGGTAATGGTGTGCACCTTGTAACAGTTAATGATTACCTAGCAAAAAGAGATAGTGCTTGGATGGCTCCTATTTTTCAGTTTCATGGATTTACAATTGACTGTATAGATCACCACCAACCCAATTCTGATGCACGTAGAGCTGCATACAACTCTGACATTACATACGGTACAAATAACGAATTTGGTTTTGATTATTTGCGTGATAATATGGCGCATTCACCATCAGACTTAGTACAACGTCCTCAGAACTTTGCTATAGTAGATGAAGTGGATTCTGTTTTAGTTGATGATGCACGTACACCATTAATTATATCTGGTCCTGTACCAGAAGGAGACAGACATGAGTTTAATGAACTTAAACCAAAGGTTGCAGATATTGTTCAAATTCAAAAACAATATCTTACTGGTGTTTTAGCAGAAGCTAAAAAACAAATTGCTAGCGGAGATACTAAAGAAGGTGGTTTTCAATTACTACGAGTATTCCGTGGTTTACCTAAAAACAAAGCGCTTATTAAATTTTTAAGTGAAGAAGGTATTAAGCAATTGCTACAGAAAACAGAGAATTTCTACATGCAAGACAACAACCGTGAAATGCCAACGGTAGATGAAGAATTGTTATTTGTTATTGACGAAAAAAATAATCAAATAGAATTAACAGATAAAGGAATTAAACATATCTCTGGAGATGTAGATAACGATTTCTTTTTAATGCCAGATATTGGTTATGAGATTGCTCAAATAGAAAACCAAAATTTAAACATAGAAAAAGAAGCTGAACTTAAAGAAGAGTTATTTAAAGATTTCTCTATTAAAAGTGAGCGTATACATACGATGAACCAATTACTAAAAGCGTATACTCTTTTTGAGAAAGATGTAGAGTACGTAGTAATGGACAATAAGGTAATGATTGTAGATGAGCAAACGGGTCGTATTATGGACGGTCGTCGTTACTCGGACGGTTTACACCAATCTATAGAAGCTAAAGAAAATGTAAAGATTGAAGCAATGACACAAACATTTGCTACGGTTACTTTACAAAACTACTTTAGAATGTACCACAAATTAGCTGGTATGACGGGTACAGCTATTACAGAAGCAGGTGAATTCTGGGAAATATACAAGTTAGATGTTATGGAAATACCAACTAACAGACCTATAGCCCGTGATGATAGAAACGATTTAATTTACAAAACAAAAAGAGAAAAGTACAATGCCATTATAGAAGAGGTAACTAAACTTTCTCAATCTGGCAGACCAGTACTTATAGGTACAACATCTGTAGAAATATCAGAATTACTTTCTAGAATGCTAACTATACGTAAAGTACCACATAATGTACTTAACGCAAAGCTACATAAAAGAGAAGCAGACGTTGTTGCAGAAGCAGGTAACGCTGGTATAGTAACAATTGCAACTAACATGGCTGGTCGTGGTACAGATATTAAATTATCTAATGACGTTAAAGAAGCTGGTGGTTTAGCTATTGTGGGTACAGAAAGACATGATTCTAGACGTGTAGATAGACAGTTACGTGGTCGTGCAGGTCGTCAAGGAGATCCAGGAAGTTCTCAATTCTATGTTTCTTTAGAAGATAACCTTATGCGTTTATTTGGTTCTGATAGAGTTGCTAAGATGATGGACAGAATGGGCTTAGAAGATGGTGAAGTTATACAACATTCTATGATGACCAAATCTATAGAACGTGCACAGAAAAAAGTTGAAGAAAATAACTTTGGCGTTCGTAAACGTTTATTAGAGTATGATGATGTAATGAACGCCCAAAGAGAGGTTGTTTACAAAAGAAGACGCCACGCATTACAAGGTGAGCGTTTAAAGTTAGATATTGCTAATATGATTTTTGATACCTGTGAGGTAATATCAGAAGGAAATAAAGGCGCTAATGACTTTAAGAATTTTGAATTTGAATTGATTAAGTACTTCTCTATAACATCTCCTATTTCTGAAGGTGATTTCGAAAAAATGACTAGTCAGGATATTGCGAGTACCACTTACAAAGTGGTTTACGAACATTACTTAAACAAAATGGAGCGTAATGCTGCCACTGCCCTACCTGTTATCAAAAACGTATACGAAGATAACGGCAACAACTTTGAGCGCATACAAGTACCTTTTACAGACGGAATTAAGACTTTAAATATTGTTACTAATTTAAAAGATGCTTACGAAAGTAATGGTAAGCAATTGGTAAACGATTTTGAAAAGAATATAACTCTTGCTATTGTAGATGATGCTTGGAAAACGCATTTACGTAAAATGGATGAACTTAAACAATCTGTACAATTAGCAGTTCACGAACAAAAAGATCCTTTATTAATTTATAAGTTTGAAGCTTTTGAACTTTTTAAATCTATGATTGAAAACGTGAACAAAGAGGTTGTTTCTTTCTTGTTTAAAGGAGAATTACCAACAGGTGAATCATCAGACATACAAGAGGCTAGAACCGTAAGAAAGCCAAAGGTTAACTTACAGACTACAAAAGAAGAAATACCTAACAGTGATGAGCTTGCTGCACAAAGTAGAGCTGCTGGCCAATCAACATCTGGTAACAATAGACCTGCTGTAACAGAAACTATTACAAGGCAGAGTCCAAAAATTGGTAGAAACGATAGAGTTACAATTAAAAATGTAATGTCGGGAGAAACAAAGATTGTTAAATTTAAACAAGCAGAACCATTATTAACAAATGGTGAATGGGTATTAATTGAAGAATAAATACCTTACCAATATAAAATAAAAAAGCTGCTCTTATAGAGCAGCTTTTTTATTTTATATACACAGTTAAAAGAAACTATTGTACAGTTCGTATGTTATTTCTTAAACCTATTATTGCGACGTACAGGAACTTTAATTGCACGTACAGATGGTTTATTGTTATGTAACAAACCAATACTAATGGCCGCTATACTTACTAAAGTTATATATATCATAATTAAACTAATTTTGCTTTATTTCCCTTTGTTATAAAAGATAGCTCTTTTGTAATTTTAGCGTTCTTAATTAAATACAAACGCGCTACGCTATTCTCTACTGTTTTTTCTAAAGTAGTTGAACCCTTTACAATTTTAGTAATTGTCACAATCATTACTTTTTCTTGTGGTTGTCTATCAGCTTTTTGAGCTTGAACAGATAATGATACACATAAAATAAAAAATAATGTTGCTAAAGTTTTCATAACTAAGGTCTTAATTTTTATATAAAGTTAAGACGGGTAGTAACGCTCTCTTTTTCAAACTCGTTCAAAAACCCCTTTTTATCGTTATACAGCAATAACTTGGGTGAACTACCTAATTGTAAACCAGATAACTAATTGTAAATAACTGTTAATCGAAATAATATGCTTTTAATCGACTTTAAACACTAAGCACTTATTTATCAATAGATTAAAATAAAAACTTAATTTTAATTATTAAGCCATTTTAGACTTACTACGTTTTGTAGAGAAAGCTAATGCGCTTTTTACTTTAGAATTTTTAAACTTATACAAACGTGCTACTTCAGTTTCTTTGTTTAAAACTTCTTTCTTAGTTTCAGAAACGTTTACCTCTTTAGTTATTGTTTTTAATACTGGTGTAACATTAGCTTCTTGTGCTTGTGCTGCAACTCCAATAAAAAGAACAAATAATAAAGTGATAATAGTTTTCATAGTAACCTTGTTTGTTGATGTAAAATTACTACCAACATAGGCTTACAAAAATCTAAATCGCTCAAACACCCTTATTTTTCGGTATTTGACAAAAAGATAGATAAGGTGTAAAAAATCCTCGATAACGGTAAAATGAAAAAAATCTACTAATCGGTGTTACGTGCAGTACAACTGATATTGTATGGTATAGAAAATAATTTTAGAAGAATAATGAGAAAGAAATATAAAGAAAATTAAAAGCTGTACTTATTTAATTACGCTACTTTAGACTTACTACGTTTTGTAGAGAAAGCCAACGCACTTTTAATTTTAGAATTTTTAAACTTATATAAACGTGCTACTTCAGCTTTTTCTTGTACAGCATCCTTTTTAACTTCTGTTGCTTTAACCTCTTTAGTTTCAATCTTTACTACTGGAGTAGTGTTAGCTTCTTGCGCCTGAGCAGTAAATCCTAAAGTGATAATGAATAATAAAGTGATAATAGCTTTCATAATGTTTTTCTTTTGTTCTACAAATTTACAGACCATACAAGCCTAAAATGGCCACCTGTAGTTCAGTACCGCTTAACTGTCGGTGAATGGTAATCTTGTAAGTGTAGATAGAATTGACCGCTATTGGTTTACAAACAGTGAAAAACCTGTTACCGATAATTAGTGCATTTTATCTAGAAAGGCTACTAATATCAACCTATAAAAAAAAGAAATATATGTTTCTCTAAAGAACTTAGAGATCTATTAAAAAGAATTAAGCTACTTTAGATTTGTTACGTTTTGTAGAGAAAGCTAATGCCTTTTTAATTTTAGAATTTTTAAACTTGTACAAACGTGCTACTTCTGCTTTTTCTTGTAAAGCATCCTTTTTAACTTCTGTTGCTTTAACCTCTTTAGTTTCAATCTTTACAACTGGACTAACGTTAGCTTCTTGTGCCTGTGAAGATAATCCAATAAAAAGAACAAATAATAAAGTGATAATAGCTTTCATAGTAACATTGTTTTGATACTGTAAAATTACTACCAACCTTGTCCTTGCTAAATCTAAATCGCTTAAACCGACTTATTTTTCGGTGTCTGACAAAAGTATTGATGAAGTGTAAATTATCTTCGACAACGGTAAAAACACTAAAATCTACTAATCGACTTAAAGTGTATTTAAACCTATTTTTAACTATTGTATATGAAGTAAAAGATTTGGATTTGGGCAATTGTTAGCATAATACACAAGATCTTTAACAGTGCAAACCCCTGGATAATCTCCTTTATACTCTTCGATATCTATTATTAACTGAAAATGCAAATGAGGAGCATAACCAACATTAACCTCAGCAGTACCTAAAGTACCTATAACTGATCCTTTACTATATTCTTTACCTATATAAATGTTATTTAAAGAAGACACTGCTAAATGACCATAAAGAGAATAAAAGTCTCTATCCTCTACTGTGTGTTTTAAAATTATGGTTGGCCCGTAATCACCAGTTACAGCATTATTTTTAAAACTATGTACTACTCCATTTAATGGCGCTATAACCTTAGTTCCTGCTTTAGCCCAAAAATCTACACCTAAATGTATGTCTCTTGCAACCTCAACTTCTTTAGAGAAATTAGCATTTTTAGCATACAAATTTCTTTTTTCTAAATAACCACCATAAGCAACTGTACTATTTGTTGCTTCTAATATTTGCTGAATATAAGATTCACAATCATCTGTATTTGTAATATCTACATTTTCTAATTCTTTATTCGTCGTAGATAGGTCCAATGCAATATATGCATCTGTACTGTTATCGGTATCTAAAATAGAAACAAAGCCTGTAGCTATACTTTCTAATAATTTATCTATATTTTGCATAAAGCCAAAAGTTAATTTTTTCAAAAAAAGCCACACTAGCTGTAAGTATCTTTAATTGTAGGCCACTAAATTAAAAAAATGAAATTTATGAAAATAGCAAAAATCGCATTTGTATTATGCTCTATATTAATATCTACAAGTTGTTCATCTAAAAATAAAACCAAGGAAGAAGCAAAAGCTACTACAGAAACTGTAAATCAAGATTTAAGCAAATATGAAACTGCTTATTTTGCTAGTGGTTGTTTTTGGTGCGTAGAAGCTGTTTTTGAGAGTGTAAAAGGTGTTCAGGAAGTTGTGTCTGGTTATGCTGGTGGTACAGAGAAAAACCCAACTTATGAGCAAGTAGGTAGCGGAAATAGTACACACGCAGAGGCTGTAGTTGTGTATTACAATCCTAAAGAAGTTTCTTTTGCTACTTTGGTTAAAGTATTCTTTGGTTCACAAGACCCAACAACACTTAATAGTCAAGGACCAGATAGAGGTGCCCAATACAGATCTATTGCTTTTTATAAAAATAAGAGTGAGAAGAAAATAATAACAGATTACATAGCTAAACTAACTAACGACAAAGTGTTTAGCAATAAAATTGTAACAGAAGTAACTGCTTTTACAACTTTTTACGAGGCAGAAGGGTACCACCAAGATTACGAAAAGAAACATCCTAACAACTCATACATTAAAAATGTGTCTGTACCTAGGTTAAATAGATTTAAGAGTAAATTCCCTAGTTTGTTAAAGAAAAATGCTCATTAACTAGATCTTACTTTAAAACAACATCACTGTAAGACGCATCTATATTTATAGACTTACTTGTGTTTTTAGAAATAGAATACCCCTTGTGTACTGTTATATTCTGATTTGTTGTTTTTGTTAAAGACAATGCTGTAGGTAATGATAAATTAGACGATTTACCTTTTAAATATATAGAATAAGACGATTTTGGTAAAACAGCTTCTAATTCGCCGCTTGTTATGGTTATATCTAAATCTTCAAAATTTGAAGAAATAGATTTTATACGCACATTGCCAAAATCGTTTTTAATAAAAGCAGATTTTAATAAATTTTCTATTTCTATATTAGAAGATACAGCACTTAATGTTAATTCTTTTACTTGCTTTAAATCTACATTTTTAGCATAGCTTGTTTTAAGTTGCCCAACATTCCAATTAGTTACGGAAACAGGAGAATAAGACGCATTTACATACGTCTTATCACCATTTATTGTTGTAGCAAGCAAACTTGCGTAAGACAAGTTTGCGTTAATATTAGTTGTATTTTCGGCTAGTTTAACATTGCCATGGCGCACATCCATCTTAATTGTAGCAGACTTAGGCATTTTTATCTTAATGGTTTTTTTAACCTTTAAATTCTTTGCTTCGCCATCTAAAGAAATATAAAAGGTGTTTGGATTAGAGTAAAATGTATTCGTATTAAAATGTATTGTATCTAATTTAATAGCTTTAGATTTTATCCTTTCTGCCATAGCCTTATGCTTTTCTGTTATAATTTTAGCTTTTTTTCGTATTAATTCAGACTTTTCCTGAATCCTTGCCACCCATTTCCTTATTTCTTCTTCATTTTTTACGCCCATATTTTTCTGGAAGTTTTCTTGCCATTTAAGAATATATTCTTTCCCGTTTTTCTCATATTCTTTATAATCAAAATCAACAAATTTAAAATCCTTGTCACTTAATAAAGAACTAATTACTATAGTGTCCCTTTCCATATTATCTACACCAAACTGTATACTATCTAGGTTATAAGACATACGCATAGGAAAATTAGAACTATTAAAGTGTATGGGACGTGAATTAACAAAGGTGTTAGTTTTACTATAAAATTTACTTGAGTTCCCTCCTGTAGATACAGTCACTTTTTTAGAATTTCCTAGAATATCCATTTGGTTACGAGTAAAATACTTCTCTGCCTCTTCTTTAGACATTCCCTCTACTTCTATTGTAGCTTCAATCTGTATTACATCTTTGTTCCAAGTATCAAACTCTATGTCTGCATTGTTTGTGTTTAGGTCTAACACAGCATCTTTATCAACATTAAAAACTTCTTTAAATGTCTTTATTTGTTTTTGCGCATGCATACTTACACAAGCAAGTACAGCTAATACCACTAGGCTATTATATACTAATTGTTTCATTTTTGGTATTTTTTAATTCGTTTAACTTTTTTCTTAATTTTTGCAACAACTGCAAACGCAATTGCAAGTTGTTAATTAATGCAGATATTAATTGATCATTAGGCCCAATGGTATTTAATTCTGTATTTAGTTTTTGGTATTCTGTATGTAACTCTGCTAAGTGTAACATATAGCCATCTACCAATGCTTTGTTAGTGTCTGACACTTCTAATTGTGACAACTCTAAATTTATATTTACTTGATAATAATCTTCAATCTTTTTTAAATCTGGAGACAACGCTCCTAGTGTAATTCCATCTTTATTTTTAGTTGGTTTCTCTGTATTTACAATTGTTGTTTCTGTAGAAGTAACTTTAGTTTGCATTGCATATACTACTAGAGATATACCTACTAGTAAAATTATACTTGCAGCTACTTTATACACAAACCAATTTGTATTCTTAGATGCAGGCATAGATGCATTTAACTTATCTTCAAAATTAGAGATATGTCCCTCTGGCATTTTATGCTGTTCCTTAGCTCTTTCGCCTTCAAATAATTTTCTAAGATCCTGTCCCATATCTTTTTTCTTTTAAAAGTTCTTTTAGCAAGCCTTTACCTCTTAATAACCTGGTTCTACAAGCAGATTCTGTTATGCTTAGTATCCCTGATGTTTCAGAATGGTCGTACCCTTCTATTAAGTACAATTGTACCACGCATTTGTATTTTGCAGGCAACTGTGCAATTGCAAATTTAATTTGCGGCAGTGTTACCGTATCTTCTACCAGCCAATTATTGTCCTCTACAACTCTTAGGCTCGTTTCTGTTAACTCTAGATGTTTGTCTTTATTAGCTTTAATAAAATCCAAACACTTATGCACTACTATTTTCTTTAACCAAGCTCCAAAAGTAACATCGCCACTAAACTGATCCATTTTTTGAAAAGCATTTATAAAAGCTTCTTGTACCACATCTTGTGCATCGTCCTCGTTTTTTAAAAAACGCATAGCAACACAATACATACCGTTACAGTATTGTTTGTAAAGCTGCATTTGAGCTTTACGGTTGTTTGCCTTGCATTTGGTAATAATATCAGACGTAAACATTAATTACTTCTTGTGTTTGGTTTAGTTTGTTGCTGTAAAGACGATACAAAAAAGTAGATGTTGCAAAAACAGAACTTATTTTCATTTTTCTTAGTAATCTCTATAAATTTAAAGCAATTTTACACTTTATATAAAACTCTAGTTAAAGTATATAACAAGCAACTTCTAATTAAACAAGATTTAGTAACTTAGAAGAACAAAAACAACCACGCTATGAAAGTTATACAATGGATGATAATTACGGTAGTTGTATTAGGTCTACTTACTGTATTTGTTGGTATGCCTATGATGAAAGAACAGACAAAAAAATTTAGTCCTGAAGAAACTGCCTCTTATACAGAAAACGGATACAATTTAAATGTTGTTTATTGCAGTCCAGCTAAAAAAAATAGAGTCGTTTTTGGGGAGTTAGTTCCTTACAATAAAGTTTGGAGAACGGGAGCTAACGAGCCCACCGTCTTTAAAACAGAATCTAACATAAAAATTAACGGAAAACAATTACCTGCTGGCAGATATTCCCTTTGGACTAAACCCGGTAAAGATACTTGGGATATTATTTTTAATAAAGAAGTTCCAGATTGGGGAGTTACAATTTTAAGTGGCGGTGCAGAAACTACTAGAAATTCCTCTAAAGACCTAGTTACTGTTTCAGTACCTGTTAAAAATATAGATTCGGTTAAAGAAAGATTTACCATTAACTTTGAAAACAAAGAACAACCGTACTTAACTCTAGCTTGGGATAAAACTAAAGTTAACGTACCTATTAGCAAATAATATTGAATACTTCCAAAAATATAAGCGCAGAAAGTGCTTCTAAAATTAGAACTTTTAGAAGAGAAACGCATACTACAGATCGTTTAACAAATGGCATTTTAGAGGGTAATAAAACAGCTTTAAGCAGAGCTATTACACTTATAGAAAGTACCAATAGCGCACATACAAAACAGGCAAACGAAATTATAGAACGGTGCTTAACCCATAAAACCAAAAGCATTAGAATTGGTATCACGGGCGTACCCGGTGTTGGTAAAAGTACTTTTATAGAGAGTTTTGGAAAAAGACTAACTACAGAAGGTCATAAAGTGGCTGTTTTAGCTGTAGACCCAACAAGTACAGTAACTAGAGGTAGTATTCTTGGTGATAAAACAAGAATGGAAGAGCTTGTTAAAGACACCAACGCCTTTATTAGGCCATCACCTTCTGGTAGCTCTTTAGGCGGTGTTGCACGTAAAACAAGAGAAACCATTGTACTTTGTGAAGCTGCAGGATATAACATAATCTTAATAGAAACTGTTGGTGTTGGCCAAAGTGAAACTGCAGTACATAGTATGGTAGACTTTTTTTTACTACTTAAACTAGCAGGTGCTGGTGATGAACTGCAAGGTATTAAGCGCGGTATTATGGAAATGGCTGACGCTATTGTTATTAATAAATCTGATGGTGACAATATACAGCGTGCTAAAAAAGCGCGAGTAGAATTTGCAAGAGCACTACACTTATTAAAAACACAAGATAATGGTTGGATACCAAAAGTACTTGCTTGTTCTGCGCTTGAAGACACAGGAATTACAGAGGTTTGGGGAACTATTAAAGGCTACGTAGATAGCAATACTAAAAATAGTTTTTTTAATACAAAAAGACAGGAACAAAATAAATATTGGCTATTACAAACAATAGAAGATCAATTAAAACAACAATTTTACCAAGATAAAAAGGTTAAAGAACAGTTACAAGAATCTATCGATGCTGTTGTAAACAATAAAACATCTCCCTTTGCAGCTGCAGATAAACTACTAAAATTACACAGTAAATAAAAACTTCCATTAGTTATATGACATATGAGTTTACTATAATTGTTCCTATTTACAACGAAGAAGGTAACATTCCTAGACTAGAGGAAGAACTAGCCAATTATATAAAAGTTGCAACTAAGAAAACAAAAGTATTATTTATTAATGATGGCTCAAAAGATAATAGTCAAGCATTATTAGAGCAAGCCTGCACAAAAAATACTCATTTTTCTTTTATACTTTTTGATAAAAACTACGGACTAACTCCTGCTATTAAAGCTGGTTTTGATGCCGTAACAACAGAATTAGTTGGCTATATTGATGCAGACCTACAAACATCTCCTCTAGATTTTAATTTACTGTTAGAACATATACCAAAATACGATTTGGTTACAGGCATTAGGCAAACCAGAAAAGACTCCGTTTTTAAAAAATTATCTTCTAATTTTGCGAACATAGTTAGACGGGCATTTACCAAAGATGGTATAGAAGATACCGGCTGCCCTTTAAAAGTAATTAAAACAAGTTACGCAAAAAAAATACCTATGTTTAAGGGGTTACATAGGTTTTTACCTGCAATGATATTATTACAAAACGGAAAAATAAAACAAGTACCGGTGCAACACTTTCCTAGAATTGCGGGCAAAACTAAATTTGGTTTTTGGAATAGATCTATAGGTCCTTTAGTAGATTGTTTTGCTTATTTATGGATGAAACACAAATATATAAATTACGAAGTAGCAAAAAAAAATCTGTAAACTGAAAAGTTAAAATCTTACCAAAGTATAACTCACCTTTTAGAACCAATTATTACCTTTGGTTTTTATTAAAAAAATGAAAAATGAAAACAAGAGATAAAATAGTATATGCAGTTTTATTTGTTATCTGCAGTGTTGGTCTTTATTTTGGCTTAACTGATAAAGATTTTTTTGATAAATCTTACGCCCAAGAGGATGGCCTTGTAGAATGTGGAACTGCATTAGCACTGTTTATTGTAAGTCTTATTTGTTTTTATAGATTGCTAACGATCTCTAAAGGAAAATCTATTACTTGGAAAATAGGAACCTTCTTATTCGCTATTTTATTTTTATTTGGAGCAGGAGAAGAAATTTCTTGGGGACAAAGAATATTTGAAGTACAATCTAGTGAGTTTTTTATAGAAAATAATGCACAAGGAGAAACTAACCTACATAATATGGTGGTTGGAGAAACAAAAGTAAACAAGCTGATATTTAGTCAATTACTAATGGTAGTTATGGTTTTATATTTAATTGTATCACCTTTTTTATACAGAAAACAACAATGGTTTAAAAACCTTGTAAATATGTTTGCTGTTCCTATTGTAAAATGGCACCACACTATAGCCTTTTTAGCCGCAACAGCATTAGTTATTAGCAACCCTGCTGGTAGAACCTGGGAAGTTTACGAACTAGTTTTTGGAGCAATATTTATTTTAATATTTTTAGCACCACTAAACGACTCTATATTTAAAAAAGAGAATTAATTACAGCTTTAACTTTGTTGCCATGAGCAACATAAGTTTGTAAAAAACAAATCCTAAAAAGCTACCTATTACAATACCCGTAGCAACATCTAGTGTATAATGTACACCTATGTATATTCTACTATAGGCAACAAATGCTGCCCAAGTAAGTAGTAGTATTTTTATATATTTAAATTTACTATGAAGCACATTTCCAAAAAATATAGCCATAGCAAAAGAGTTTGCCGCATGGGCAGAAAAATAACCATACTTACCGCCACAAGAACTTTTAACCAAACGTACCAAGCCATCTATATCTGGATTATGACAAGGTCTTAAACGAGCTACGCCATACTTAAAGAAATTAGCTAATTGATCTGTGGCACCAATTAAGACACCAACTGATACTAATATTAAAAGTGTCTTTTTTAACCCTACTTGCTTGTAAGCTAACACTAACAAAACGATATAAAGTGGTATAGAACTTACTTTATTGGTTACAAACAACCAAAAACCATCCCAAGCATCTGTACCAAGATTGTTTAGGTATAAAAAAATGTTGGTGTCGTATTGTATTAATTCTTCAAGCATAGTAAAATTCTATTCTTCGTAACGTTCTATTTCACGATCATAAAAAGCTGTTGCTTCTGCAATTAAGTTTTCTGCCTCATCTTCTAATTCTTCTTCATCATCTTTAGTAAAATCCTCTAACCATTCTACCTCATCATCCTCTAAATTAATAATAAATCTAGGATACTCTGTGTGTATAATAAATATAGCTGTAGGGTAATCTGTATTATCACCCAATAAAAACTTTGGAAACTCCATAATTATTCTTCTGTATTAACTATTAATTTTTTTGTTAAGTAATTAAATCTAATAAATAATAAAATTGCAGATGCTGTTAAACCTGCTAATAAACCTATCCAAATTCCTGTACTCTTTAAAGGCGTGTACAATCCCAAATAAAAACAAATAGGAAAACCAATTAACCAATACGCAATAAATGTAATTGCTGTTGGTATTATAACGTCTTGCAAACCACGCAGAGCACCAAGCACTACAACTTGTAAGCCATCTGATATTTGAAAAAATGCAGCTACTAATAACAACTGTGCGGCAATACCTATAACTTCTGTGTTATCAACAAAATTAGCAGTGTCGTTAACATCTAAATATACGGTTGGCAGCCAATTTCTAAAAATTAAGAATAAAGCAGCAGAAACAACCCCTAACAAAAAGGTTAGAAAAAATATAGACTGTGCCATTCTACGCAAGTCTTTATAATTACCAAGTCCTTTTTGGTTTCCTACTCTAATCATAGCTGCTACACCAAGCCCCATACCTACCATAAACGTCATACTAGACAGGTTTAAGGCTATTTGGTTTGCTGCTTGGGAGTTTTTACCTAACACACCACTAATCCATATAGCAGCTGTAAAAATAGCTACTTCAAAAAACATTTGCAATGCAGATGGAAAACCTATTTTCATAATTTTTTCCATTACCCTACTTTCTATTTTTCTAAAATTAAAACCTGTAACGTAATCGTGGAATTTCTTAGTTTTTTTCAGCATCACCCAAATTAAAAATACCATTACTACTCTTGATACCAAAGTCCCTATTGCTGCGCCAATAATACCCAACTTAGGGAAGCCAAAGGTCCCAAAAATTAATAAATAGTTTAAAAGTATATTTATAGCATTCCCTATTATTGTAACATACATAGGATACTTGGTTTGCGACAAACCATCTGAAAACTGCTTAAATGCCTGAAAAATAACTAAGGGAACTAAAGAAAATGCAACTAAATCTAAATACGGTATTGCCAACTCTACCACGTCTGGTGGTTGCTTCATTAAATACATTAAAGGTTTTGCTAGAATAATAAGGCCAAAAAGAAAAAGGCCCAAGACCGTACATAAAATAAGCCCGTGTTTTAATGCACTTTTGGCATCTTTAACATTACCAGCGCCATCTGCTTCTGCCACTAAAGGTGTTATAGCCGTAGAAAAACCAATACCAAAAGACATTGCAATAAATACAAAACTATTACCTAAAGAAACTGCTGCTAACTCGGCCGTGCCCAACTGGCCTACCATAATATTATCTGCAAAACCAACAAAGGTATGTCCTAGCAAACCAAGTATTACCGGAAAAGCCAGTTTTAGGTTGTATTTAAACTCTTTAGTGTATTGTTTCAATTTTTATTTTTTTTAAAAAAGATGAAGTTAAAATATTTATAAAAAATCTAGTCTATTAATTTTCTTTTTTTGCTTGGTTCCAAAAAATATCCATTTCTGCTAAAGTCATATCTTCTAGAGATTTGCCCATTCCCTTAGCTTTACTCTCTAAGTATTGAAATCTTTTTATAAACTTTTTATTGGTGCGCTCTAAAGCATCTTCTGGATTAATTTTTAGAAAGCGTGCATAATTAATCATAGAAAAAAGTACATCCCCAAACTCTGCTTCCATTTTATCATGGTTAGCATCGTTAACTTCTACTTGTAACTCGGCCAATTCTTCTTGTACTTTTTCAAAGACTTGTTGTGGCTCTTCCCAATCAAAACCAACTCCGGCTACTTTATCTTGTATTCTACTTGCTTTTACTAATGCGGGTAAACTTTTAGGAACACCTTCTAGAACACTTGTTTTTCCTTCTTTTAACTTTAATTTTTCCCAGTTGCGCTTCACTTCTTCTTCATCCTTAACCTCAACATCTCCGTATATATGCGGATGACGGTGTATTAATTTATCACAAATTTCATTTGCAACATCAGCAATATCAAAATCATTGGTTTCACTACCTATTTTGGCATAAAAAACAATGTGAAGTAGTAAATCTCCTAGTTCTTTTTTTACTTCTGGCAAATCGTTATCCAAAATAGCGTCACCCAACTCATATGTTTCTTCTATGGTTAAGTGTCTTAAAGTTTGTAGTGTCTGCTTCTTATCCCACGGACATTGCTCACGCAACTCGTCCATAATGGTAAGTAATCTATCTACTGCTTGTAACTGTTTGCTTCTGGAATTCATCCTAAAAAAAGTTTTGGTAAAAGTACAAAGACTATCTTTTTAGAAGAATAAAATGTAGTAGTAATTTAGTGTTAAATGTAGTTGAAGAAGAAAGAAAAAATTAAGCCGACTTTTCTTTTAACATTTGTAAATACATCTCTTCTACTTTTGTACGCGCCCAAGGTGTCCTGCGTAAAAAGTGGAGACTAGATTTTACTGTTGGTCTATGGGTAAAACAGCGAACATTTACTGTGTTACCCATATATTCCCAGCCGTAAAAGTCTACTAGCTCATCTATAATATCCGCTAGTTTTACACCGTGTAAGGGATCGTTAGACTTTTGCATTTATATTAGTTTCTATTGTTGTTTCGTTTTGGTCTGCGACTACTAGAGCTATTTTTATTAGAACTAGCGCTTTTAGGTTTACTATTAGAGTTTCTAGAACCACCGCGTTGTCCTTGTTTTATAGGTTTTGTAGATGCATTAGGATCTGGCTCAAAACCTTCTAAAATCTCAACAGGAATCTGCATTCCTATTAATTTTTGAATATCCTTAAGGTATGTAGTTTCATCTGCGCTTACTAAAGATACAGCCTCACCACTTGCTCCTGCTCTACCTGTTCTACCAATACGGTGTACATAGTCTTCAGACACATTAGGAATTTCATAATTAATAACGTGTGGTAATAATGGTATATCTAAACCACGTGCAGCAATATCCGTTGCTACTAATGCCCGCAATGTTCCTTTTTTAAAACCCTCTAAAGCCTTTGTACGTGCTCCTTGACTTTTATTACCGTGTATTGCCGCTGCAGAAATACCTGCCGCACTCATTTTTTTACACAAGTTATTTGCTCCGTGCTTCGTTCTTGTAAAAACCAATACTTGCTGCCAATTACCATCTGAAATCAATTTTATAATTAACCCAGTTTTCTTCTCCTTTGCAACCCTATATACTTTTTGCTTAATAACCTCTACTGCAGTATTTTCTGGAGTAGCTTCAACTTGTATTGGGTTATTTAAAATACCATGAGCTAATTTTTTAATGTCTTTAGAAAATGTAGCAGAAAACATTAAGTTTTGTCTTTTAGCCGGTATAAGTTTCATAATACGCTCTATATCACGTAAAAAACCCATATCTAACATACGATCTGCTTCATCTAAAACAAAAATTTCTACTTTGTCTAAAGATAAAAAACGCTGATTAACAAGATCTAGTAAACGTCCCGGTGTTGCAACCAAAACATCCATTCCTCTTTTTAAATTTGCTACTTGTGGTTTTTGATTAACACCACCAAAAATTACGGCAGAACGTATATCTAAAAACTCACTATATTCTTGAACATTAGCATACACCTGTGCAGCTAACTCTCTTGTAGGCGTTAATATTAAACCACGTACAGGCCTATTTCTTAAAGGGTTTCCTTGAGATAATAAGTGTAATAATGGTAAGGTAAAACCTGCAGTTTTACCCGTACCTGTTTGCGCAGATGCTAAAACATCTTTACCCTCTAAAACAGGTGGTATTGCTTTTTCTTGTATCGGAGAAGGAGTAGTATACCCCTTTTTATCTATTGCTTTTAGTAAATTAGCAGATAAACCTAAATTTTTAAATGACATAAATTAGTATTGATGAACCATAACTTTTTAATAAAGTCTGTTCTTAGAATTAGATGCAAAAGTAATGCTATTTTTACGGTTAACCATTTCTTTTGGAAAATGTTAAGAAGCTAAGGGTAATTTATTAGCTAAGTGTTTGTTATTTATTAGCTAAGCTTACTACTAATTAGTTTGTATAGCGCTAAAAAACACCTGTATCGGGTATACAATGCTCCCTGTCGAAAAATATACGCTCTGTACAAATAACAAACCTATATTAACCCTATATTTAAGAGTATGAAAACTTTATTATATCTATTTTTATTTACTTCCATTTTTGGTTACAGTCAAACTACTCACAGATTTTATAATGAAGTTAAAGAGATTCAAAAAAAATATAAGGATCAGCAAAACAGCAATCGAAAATCTATAGTCTTTACAGGCAGTTCTAGTATAAAATACTGGAAAACAATTGCAGATGATTTTCCTCACAAAAATATTATTAATACAGGTTTTGGAGGTTCTACTACCGAAGATTTACTTCTCTTTACAGATGAATTAATTTTAGCATACAACCCTAAACAAGTTTTTATTTATGAAGGCGATAATGACATTGCAGGAAAAAGAAACTGTAATTTGATAGTCTCACAATTAACGACTATTATTGACAAAATAAAAAAAGCAAATACAAGTACCCAAATAGTTTTAATCTCTACAAAACCAAGTATTGCTAGATGGGACTTAAAAAGAAACTATAAAAAACTAAACAGAAAATACAGAAGAATAGCTAAAAAAGACCCTGCTATTAATTACGTTGATGTTTGGAAACCTATGCTAAATGGTAAAAATGTAAAACCCGATATTTTTACTGAAGATAACCTACATATGAACGCCAAAGGATACCAAATTTGGCAAAATGTAATTACAAACTATATTAACTAACCAGATTAAATGAGAAACTCTATTTTATTTAGAACCTTGCTAGCCTTGATAGGAATTTTTAGCATTATTGCTTGTCAAGAAAAAAAAGTAATTATTAATTACCCTACAACTGACTTAGCAGCAGAAAATATGATTCCTACTCCGCTAAAAGTAACACCCACCAACAGTGCTTTTGGCTTAGATAAAAATACTGCCATTTACACAACCCAAGATTCTGATTTTGAAAAAGTAGGTTCCTTTTTATCTAATAAAATAAGTTCTAAAATAGATTTAGACGTTCCGGTTAACACAACCAGCACTACCACTAATAAAATAATATATATAAATAAAACTGATAGTTTAGAATTAGATCATGTAGAAGCATATCAAATGTATATTACACAAGATTCTATTATTATTAATGCTAAAACGGCTGCTGGAGCCTTTAGAGGCATACAGACATTAAGACAAATTATACCAGAAGAAAGTAACGATACGCTTACCACCCATAAAATGTGGCTTGTACCTACTGGTAAAATTTTAGATCAACCTAATTTTGAATATAGAGGAACGATGTTAGATGTTGCAAGACACTTTTTTAGTGTTGGTGATGTAAAAAAGTACTTAGACGTTTTAGCATATTATAAATTTAACGCCTTGCATTTACATTTAACAGATGATCAAGGTTGGCGTATAGAAATTAAATCTTGGCCTAAACTTACTGAAATTGGGGCAAGTACAGAAGTTGGTGGTGGTCCAGGAGGCTTTTATACACAAGAAGACTATAAAGAGATTGTACGTTACGCCGCAGAGAGACATATAATTATTGTGCCAGAAGTGGATATGCCCGGACATACAAACGCAGCTACTGTTGCTTACCCACAACTTAATGGTAACGGAAAAACTCCAAAAGTGTATACAGGAATGCGCGTAGGCTTTAGTACTTTTGATGCTAATAAAGATATTGTTTACGCTTTTATAGATGATGTTGTAAGAGAAATTTCGGCCATTTCTCCTGGTCCTTATTTTCATTTAGGAGGCGATGAAAGTCACGTAACCAAGAAAAAAGATTTTAAGAAGTTTGTTCTAAAAGTTTCTAAAATTGTAGAGAGCCACGGAAAAACTCCAATTGGATGGGACGAAATTGCAAATACCGAAATTAGTGGCTCTGCTGTTGCGCAATTCTGGAGTAGCGAAAAAAATGCAACTAAAGCTATTGAAAAAGGAATGAAGCTTATTCTTTCTCCTGCTAAAAAAGCATACCTAGATATGCAGTATGATACACTGTCTAAACACGGTTTACACTGGGCAACTTATATCCCTGTAGATTCTGCTTACATATGGACCCCAGAAACATTTGTTAAGGGATTACCTAAAGATAGAATATTAGGTATTGAAGCTCCTCTTTGGTCTGAAACTATTAGTAACATTGAAGAATTAGAGTATCTAGCGTTTCCTAGAATAATTGGTTACTCCGAGTTAAACTGGAGCATTAAAGAAAATAGAAATTGGGAGAGTTATAAAAAAAGATTAGCTAACCAAGCACCATATCTAGATCGTATGAATGTAAAATACTACCCAACTAAACTAATAGACTGGAAAACAAGTAAACATACTTTTAAAGAGATAAATAAAGATTAAATACTTTTTAAATTATTTAAAAAGCGAGGCATAATTTGTTACTAAAACAACATGTCTCGCTTTTTTATGCAATAAGAAAAAGGAGTGAGAGTTATATTACATATAGTACAACCTAATAAATTATAGAATTCTCAATTTATGCAAGACATTAAATTCCCTGTTACTTTTCAGTTTAAAATATCGTCTTTCTCTAATGATTTTACAGCTACAGATGCCTCTGGGAAAACCATAGCATATGTAAAGCAAAAAATGTTTAAGTTTAAAGAAGAAATTAAGATTTATAGTGACGAATCTAAGACAAAAGTTAATTATAGTATTAAGGCTGATAAATGGTTAGACTTTTCTGCTGCTTATGCCTTTAAAGATGAAAACGGTAAAGAGTTTGGCAAAGTAGCACGTAAAGGGTGGAAATCTATTTGGAAAGCCCATTACAATATTATTGACGAGAATCAAAAACAACAATACAATATAAGTGAAGAAAACCCTTGGATTAAAGTGTTTGATTCTATGTTAGGAGAAATTCCTGTTTTAAATTTCTTTACAGGATACCTTTTTAACCCATCTTATATGGTTAAAGATAATCAAGGCAAATCTATTATAAAGCTAAAAAAGACAGCTTCATTATTTGGTAGAAATTTTGAGTTAAGCAAACAAGGAGAAATGGATAGCAATGATGATGACCGAATTATGCTTGGCTTAATGATGATGATCTTACTAGAACGCAGAAGAGGTTAACAAACCTATATAAATAGCGCCTTGTTAAAGCAAGGTGCTATTTAATTTTCTTTTACACCCAGAAGTATTTTTTGTATTTTATCATAGTTTAAAGGCTTCTCTAAATAATCAATAACATCTAAAAAACCTAAGGCTTTTTCTTTATCTAATGGTCTACCAGAGGATGTTACAATTACTATAGGAATGCCTGTGCAGTAATTATTATCTTCCTTATACTCCATAAACTCAAAACCACCCATTATTGGCATATTAATATCCAATATAATTAGATCTGGTTGATGTTGCTTTAAGTAATCAATAGCTTCTTGTCCATTTTCTACAGTTTTTATGTTTGTAAATCCTAGATTATTGAATTTACTAACCGTAATAAAATTTGTTACATCGTCATCTTCAACTAGTAATATCTTGTATAAGTCGTTCGTTTCTTTATCCATTAAAATAGATTTTAAATTGTGTTCCTTTATTAATTTCACTTTCTACCTTTATCTCTCCACCGTTATTTTTAACAATGGAATATATAATATAGAGTCCCACTCCTAAACCTTCAACGTGTGTATGCATTCTTTTAAATAATCCGAATATTTTATTTGGATCTTGCTTAATATCAAAACCTAAGCCATTATCTTTTACTATTAATACAGGCTTATTATCTTCTATTTTGGTTGATATAGATATTAATGGCTTTCTTCTAGCGTGCTTGTATTTTATAGCATTAGATATTAGATTATGTAAAATACTCTCAAACTGTACTGGGTTGTATTTTATTGTTGGATATGCGGTAAAATCTTCTTTTATAATAGTTCGGCTTTCTATTATTTTTTCTGAGTGTATAGCCTTAATTTTTTCTACTATTTCTTTAAAATTAACTTCTTCAGCTTTGTTTCCTGTATTTGCTTTTAAAGCAATTACATTATTTAAAGCCTTTAGTTTATCGCACATAAGCTTGCCTACATGTTTTAACTTATCAAAAATTGGTTTTGCTTCTTCTGTAATTGTATTGCTAGACTCTAACATAGAGAACAAACTTTGCATATTAGTTAGAGGGGCTCTTAGATCATGTGCCGCCACATAAGAGAATTCTTCTAACTCTTGATTCTTAATTTTTAAATTGTTATTTACAGACTCTAAATTGTTCTGAGTCGCCTTTAACTTATCTATAGTACTCATTAGATTACTTATATCTAATGTAGTAATACCTAAACCCTCACCAATTTTAAAAGCTCTTACCATAAATTTAAAGGTTTTATTATCTGTAAAAAAAGAAATCTCATCTATGCTAATAGGTTTACCTGTCTCAATAACTTTTTTATAAGATTTTAATCTTTCTGATCCTTCTAAATAAGGAAAAGCTTCTAAAAGAGATTTTCCTACAAAGTTTTCTTTTTTTATACTTAATGTTGTGGTTGCTGCTTTATTCATATCCACAAAAACTAAATTTTTGTCCAGGATTACAAATGGCGAATGTGCCATATCAAAAAAAACTCCTCTTAACTCATTATCTATATTCATAGGTTTAGCACTCATACTACTTGTTTTTAATTTGGGGTTAAAACGGTATTACGCTGCTAAATTCTAGATTTTATCTTATCCTATCTTTTGTTAATCCATAGAAACCAAATACCTATAGACCAATGACTTATTACTATAGATAAACAAAAAAAGGGTTGCATATAATATGAAACCCTTTACTATTTTTAAAAAAAGAAATTTTATTTCTCTGTAGACTCTTCTTCTGCCTTTATTTCTTCTTCCTTTACCTCTTCTTTAGTTTCTTCTGGAGTAGTAAAATCTATAATGCCATGATCATGCAATAAGTTATACCACTGTATTACTTTTTTAATATCACTAGCATATACCCTATCCTCATCATAATTAGGCAATACTTCAAAAAAGTATTCTTCTAACTTTAATTTATCATCTTTATGCTTAACAGCAGTTTTTTTGCCGTTTTCTTTTTCTTGTATTTTACTAAAAACTTCTCTTAAAGGAACTTCTTCCTCTAATGTATAAATTGCAATTTCTGATAAAACACTAACATTAGTACGCATATTAACAGTGCTTCTTTTGCCATCTATTAAAGATTCTGCAACAAAACCTGTACGTGTTTGTGTTACTAATTTGTGTAATCCTGGTTTACCAGCAATTGATAAAATTTTATCTAAACTCATATTCTATTTTATAAATCTTTTACAAATATTACATTTTTTAAACCGATAAAAAAGGAATCTATCTTCCTTTTTTCATTTCCGGAAAACGCATTCTATATTCTACTCTTATTTTCCCCTTAGATATGTTACCTAACTTATTCTTTAACAAGCGTTTCTTTAATGAAGATAACTTGTCTGTAAACAATACACCTTCTATATGGTCATATTCGTGCTGTATAACTCTAGCCAATAAACCATCATACTTTTCTGTGTGCTCTTTAAAGTTATCATCTAAATAGGTAATTTTTATATTCTCCTTTCTAGATACATCTTCTCTGATGTCTGGTATACTTAAACAACCTTCGTTAAAAGTCCACTCCTCACCAGTTTCCTCAGTAATTTTAGCATTAATAAACACTTTTTTAAATCCGTCTAATGCTTTTTGTTCTTCTTCAGATAAATCTTCATCATCTGCAAAAGGAGTTGTATCTACTAAAAAGATACGAACTGGCAAACCAATTTGTGGCGCAGCTAAACCTACTCCACTTGCATTATACATAGTCTCCCACATATTATCTATAAGTTCTTTTAACTTAGGATGATCTTGGTTTATATCTTTTGCTTTTTTTCTTAGCACAGGGTCTCCGTATGCTGTAATTGGTAAAATCATATTAATACTTAATTTTTTAAAATTGTTTTATAAAAACAATTAAAATTTTAATTTCTACTTAAATAAGATTGTAAAATAATTGTTGCACTAATCTCATCTACAAGTGCTTTATTTCTGCGTTGCCTTTTATTTAGCCCACTATCTATCATAGTCTTAAATGCCATTTTAGAGGTAAAACGTTCATCTTCTCTTTCTATAGGCATATTAGGAAAAATAGTTTTAAGTTTTGCTAAAAAAGGTATAATTAACACTTCAGACTCAGAAGCTGTGTTATCCATTTGTTTAGGCTCACCTACTATAATCTTTTCTACCTTTTCTTTAGCTATATAGTCTTTTAAAAACAATATAACTTCCTTAGTATTAACAGTGGTTAATCCAGATGCTATAATTTGCATTTCATCTGTTACTGCAATACCCGTACGTACTTTTCCAAAATCTAATGCTAGTATTCTACCCAAACTGTTTTTTTGACAAAAATAATATATAAATTGTTATATGTTTACATTTGATTAAATTATTAAGTCTCACCTATTATCTTTGCTAAAATTGATTTTACAAAAATGACAGAATTACAGAAAACTATAGAAGCTGCTTGGGATAACCGAGATTTATTAAAAGAAACAGCTACGCAAGACGCTATTAGAGAAGTAATTGACCTAATAGATAACGGAAAACTAAGATGTGCCGAACCTATTGGAGATGATTGGCAAATTAACGAATGGGTAAAAAAAGCTGTAGTTCTTTATTTTCCAATTCAGAAAATGGAAACATTAGAAGCTGGTATTTTTGAATACCACGACAAAATGCCTCTAAAAAGAGGTTATAAAGAAAAAGGAATTCGTGTAGTTCCAAATGCCGTTGCAAGACACGGAGCTTACATTTCTCCTGGCACTATTTTAATGCCTAGCTATGTAAACATTGGTGCTTATGTAGACGAGGGCACAATGGTAGATACTTGGGCTACTGTTGGTAGCTGTGCACAAATAGGAAAAAATGTACACCTTAGTGGTGGTGTTGGTATTGGTGGTGTTTTAGAACCTTTACAAGCGTCTCCGGTAATTATAGAAGATGGAGCTTTTATTGGCTCTAGATGTATAGTTGTAGAAGGTGTAAGAGTAGAAAAAGAAGCTGTTTTAGGTGCTAACGTAGTATTGACTATGAGCACCAAAATTATAGATGTTACTGGTGATACCCCAATAGAAATGAAAGGTAGAGTACCTGCGCGTTCTGTAGTTATACCTGGTAGCTATACCAAAAAATTTGCTGCTGGCGAATTCAACGTTCCTTGTGCATTAATCATAGGCAAACGAAAAGAAAGCACCAACAAAAAAACATCTTTAAATGATGCTTTACGTGAGTATGATGTTGCTGTTTAATAAAACAAAATAGTAATATAAAATAAAAGCCCACAATTTACATTGTGGGCTTTTATTTTGGTGTTGCTTATGTATTAAAAATACATAAAAATTAGCCTTACATTATCTGATTTCTAAAATAAAACTTAATATCTTTTCTTAAAAAAAGAAATTTTTTCTGAAAGGATAATTTTTCTCTATCAGCTTTAATTAATAATCTTCTAACTTTGTGTCCTTGTAACCTTATCCATGTTCTAGATACTCTATTTTCTACAGCATCAACAATAGAACCAAAATCTATTACTTTAGATTCAATTCCCAAATTCCATAGACGCAAAGCAATTACGTTAGAAGTACTACCTGCTGATGGTATTATTAAGTCATAATTTTCAGCATTTAACTCTATTTCAGGCCACCAATCATTTATGGTTTCATAAGCATGTTTAGGTGGGATTTGTACATAAAAATCAATTTTCCCGTATAATTTTTCTGCAATCTTTTTTTCTGTAGAACCAATAAACATCTTTTTTAATGATCTTATTTCTTCATCTAAAAAAGCTTTCAATACCTTTGGTTTAAAAACAGCCATACATTGAAAAATACATGGGTTTTCAAAAATAATATCTTCAGAGAATTTTTTGTCCTTCATTATTTGTACCATTTCTTCTTGCCAAGAAAAATTTTTATAAATACCACTTGCATGAAACTCATCATAGGGATAATTAATTGGACAAGCAATTAAGTATTCTTTATCTTGAATTTTAAAAGATGCCTCAAGTTCACGATCTAATCCTTCGTTATAGTAATAATTCCTATGATCTTTTTTCATCATAGTTACGAATTCACCATCTCCAAACCTTACAAAAAACAAACGTTTGTTACTTTTTAAACTCTCTCTTACATACTCAAAAGATTGTGTTATACTTTTAGTCTTTATAGAGTTTAAAGTACTATTAGTATTTCTATAAAATAAATTATAAAAATAATATTTTAGGGGTTTCATAAAAAAAAATTAAAAAACAAATGTATTAATTTTACTACCAAATAAGTATCTTAATGTTTATTTTTGGAAAAAAAATGAATGACCGTTGCAATTGTTGAAGTTTCTGAATCTCATGAGGAGTGTATATATAGTCAAGCATTATTTCTAACAAGTGCGAACTATAAAGTTGATTTATACATTCACCCTAAAATCAATAGTCAAATTGACAATTACAGGTATTTATTTAACAATATAATCATTACAGACTTTGAAAACATTTCTATTTTAAAGAGAATTCACCAACAACAAAGACTCTTAAAAAAATTAAATAATTATGACAAAGTTGTTTTTAACACTGCTAGTTCTTCAAGAATAGTTAGAAATTTATGTTTATTTTTACTATTCTCAAAAACTGAATGCATTGGAGTACTACATAATATAAAAAAGATTGAAAAAAGTTTTACACAAAGTCTTATTTCGTTAAAAATAAAAAAATATTTTGTACTCAATGACTTTATATTACCTTCTAGAGAGATTAAAAAAATAAAAATAGTAAGCTTTTATCCTATTTTCTTTCCTAGTTTTAAGAAAGATGAAACTCTAGATAAAAAAAATAAAATATGGCTAACAGTTCCTGGTAGATTAGACTACAATAGACGAGATTATAATTTGTTATTTGAAACAATAAGAAACTGCAAAAACACCGAAAATATCAAAATTATTTTACTGGGCAAAATAAGCGATAGTAGTACTGACGGACAAAAGACTCTAAAGAAACTTAAAGATTTAAAAATAGAAGAAAATTTTATATTATTTAATGATTTTGTTGACAACGATACTTTTCATAATTATTTAGATAAATCAGATTATATTTTACCTTTATTAAATAAAAGCGATGATTATTTAAAATATAAAATAACTGGAACTTTTAACATTGCTTTTGCTCATAAAAAAATAATGTTAACTAATCATTTTTTTAAAAAAATTCCTGATTTACAAGAGAATTCTATTTTTTACACTAGAGAAAATTTAACTAAAATAATTTCAAATATTAATAACAGTATTTTATTAAAAAAAGATGATGCTTACAAAAATCTAAAATGGAATTTTGATGTACAAAAAGAGCAATACCTAAACTTAATTAATTCATAGTTACTTTTTTTAAATTATCTTTGAAAATTAATACTAATATTCTATAATGATTGTAGGTTTTGACGCAAAAAGAATTTTTCACAACAATACTGGTTTAGGAAACTATGGGAGAGATTTAGTAAGAATTCTTTGTCAACATACCAATATTAATAAAATAATATTATACAATACTAAGCCACCAAATAAAGACAGGATTTTCAAATCCCCAATTATATCTGTTATTTACCCAAGTTCTTGGTTCTGGAAGAAGTTTTCATCAATATGGAGAGTTTATGCTCTTAAGAATAATATTGTCAAAGATAATCCTAATATTTATCATGGTATTACAGGTGAAATTCCATTTGGTTTAGCAAAAACAAATATAAAAAGCATTGTTACAATACACGATCTTATTTTTATAAGTCATCCACAATATTACTCTGCAATAGACAGATTCATTTATACGTCAAAATTTAAATACGCAGTTAAAAATTCAACCAAAATTATTGCCATAAGCGAACAAACTAAAAAAGATATTTTAAAATACTCCAATGTAAGTAAAGAAAAAATAAGTGTTGTGTACCAAGGCTGTAATGCAGCTTATAAAAAAAAATATAGTGAAGAAGATAAAACAAAAGTAAAATTAAAATACAATATCCCTGAAGAATTTATTTTAAATGTTGGAACAATACAGGAGCGTAAAAATGCACTATTAATAGTAAAAGCGATAAAAGAAACTAATAAACAATTAGTTTTAATTGGTAATGAAGAAGAACATGCTAAAAAAATTAGAGTATTTATTAAAGAGCATAAACTTACCAAGCAAGTACATTTTTTAAAAAACGTAGAATTAAAAGAGTTAGCCATAATTTATCAATTAGCAACTGTATTCTGTTATCCATCCTTGTGCGAAGGTTTTGGCATTCCAATCATTGAAGCTTTATATAGTAAAACACCTGTTATTACCACTAAAGGAAATTGTTTTCCTGAAGCAGGAGGACCAAATTCTTTATACATAGAACCTAATGATTCAGAGGACTTAAAAATTAAAATTAACAACTTATTTTCTAATCCTAAAGAAAGAAAACGTATTGCAGAAAAAGGACTAGTTTATGCCCAACGTTTTAATGACAATATTACTGCCAATACTATTTACGATGTTTATAAATCTTTAGTTTAATGAAGAATATCTGCTTTTTAAATAGTACCAAATCATGGGGTGGTGGAGAAAAATGGCACTATGAAGCTAGTACATATATGCACAGCAAAGGGCATAATGTACTAGTTGTAACAAATAAGGAAAGTGAACTTTATAACAAATTAAAGGGCTCAAAAGTAAATAGTATTCCTTTAAAAATCGGCAACTTTAGTTTTCTTAATCCTTTTAAAATCAAAAAGTTAAAATCCATACTTAAAGATTACAAAATAGAAATTATAGTAATAAACCTTTCTGAAGATCTAAAAATAGGCGGTTTAGCAGCTAAGCAAGTAGGTGTAGATAAAATTATATATAGAAGAGGTAGTGCTATACCTATTAAAAATACTTTTTTTAACAGGTATTACTTCAAAAACATAGTTACTAACGTTTTAGCTAACTCTATAGCTACTAAAGAAACTGTAGTCGCTAAAAACCCCAATTTGTTCCCTGAAAATAAGATAAAAGTTATTTATAACGGAATAAATATAAATAACTTTATCAATAAAAAATACACTCCTATTTATACAAAACAGAATGAGGATGAAATAGTTATTACAAATTTAGGTAGACTAGAATTACAAAAAAATCAAAAATTTTTAGTAGATCTGGCTTATAAACTAAAAAAAATGAACATCAATTTTAAAATGATAATTGGTGGAGAAGGAAGATTAAAACAAGATTTAATAAATCAGGCTAAAAATTTAGACGTAATTGATCAAATTATATTCACTGGATTTATAGATAACCCAAAAGATTTGTATTACAGTGGTGACATTTTTATTTTACCTTCATTATGGGAGGGGTTTGGTTATGTACTAGCAGAGGCATCACTTTGCAAAAAACCAATTTTAGCATTTAATATTAGTAGTAATCCTGAAGTGGTAGTAGATAAAAAATCAGGCTATTTACTAGAACCAGACATTAATATTTTTGCGCAGAAAATTAATGATTTAAAGTCTAATCCAAGTAAAATGTCAGAAATGGGGAAATTTGGATTTAGCTTTGTAAATGAAAATTTTGACAGTTCTACCTCTCTTAACAAAATTGAAAAATTTTTAATTGATGATGATGATAAAAAAACTAAGGTTTCCGCTCTATTAATAACCTATAATGAAGAAAATAATATTGAAGAAATTTTAAATGACCTTAGATTTACAAATGAAATTATCATTATAGATTCATTTAGCACAGATAAAACTGAAGAGTTATCAAAAAAATATAATAACGTAACTTTTATTAAAAGAAATTTTAAAAACTATACAGATCAAAAATCCTATGCTCTATCTCTAGCTAAAAACAATTGGATTTTATTTTTAGATGCTGATGAAAGAATATCTTTATCTTTAAAAAATGAAATTATTTATACAATAAATAGCTCGAACCCTGCTGCTGCATATTTTATGTATCGAATTTTTATGTACAAAAAAGAAAAAATAAATTTCAGTGGTACGCAAAGAGATAAAAATTATAGACTTTTTCAAAAAAATAAAGTGAAATTTGATCCAAGTTTAATTGTCCATGAAACACTTATTGTAAACGGTAACACAAAGATTTTAAATAACAAACTCTTACATTACTCATATGATAGTTTTGATGCATATAAAATTAAAATGGTTCGTTATGGCAAAATGAAAGCCCAAGAAGATTTTGCAAAAAACAAAAAAGCTACTCCTTTTCATTTGTATATAAAACCAATAGGGAAATTTTTAGAACATTATATAATAAAATTAGGTGTTTTAGATGGTACAAAAGGAATGATCATTTGCTACTTGTATGCTTTGTCTACAAGAAAAAGATATACTGTTCTAAGTAAATTACATAATGGTAAACAAGAATAAACCAGATCAAAATTTTATTGATGAGATAAATGAATGTATTACCGTTTTACAAAATGGTGGTACTATTTTGTATCCTACAGATACTGTTTGGGGTATTGGCTGTGATGCCTCCAATGAAGAGGCCGTAAATAAAATATATCAGCTAAAAAAAAGAGCTAATACAAAAACAATGATTTGTCTTGTTTCTAATGATTTTATGCTAGAAAGACACGTAGAAAAAGTCCCTGAAGTTGCTTTTGATATTATAGACATAGCAGATAAGCCTACAACAATTGTATATGATAATCCTAAAAATGTAGCCAAAAATCTTATTGCAGAAGACAATAGTTTAGCAATTAGAGTAGCTACAGACCAGTTTTGTCAATATCTAATTGGTAAATTTAAAAAGCCAATTGTGTCTACTTCCGCTAACCTAGCTGGGGAACCTACAGCAAAAAGTTTTAAAGAAATAAGTTCTGATATTTTAAAAGGTGTAGACTATGCCGTAAATTTGCAGCGTAACGAACAAAAGGACACCCCGTCATCTATTATAAAACTAAGTAATGATGGCACTGTAAAGGTGATTCGAAAATAGGAATGACGCAAGAGAACTACAAAGACGCAATTAAAGACCCCATTTTTTTAGTAATAGCAGAAGCTGCTGCAGAACTTAATGTAGCTAGCTATGTTATTGGCGGTTTTGTACGCGATTTTTTATTAAAAAGAGGCACCCCAAAAGACATAGATATTGTTGCTGTTGGCAGCGGTATAGAGTTAGCACAAAAAGTAGCGTCTAAACTACCTACAAATCCAAAAGTATCTGTATTTAAAAACTTTGGTACTGCTATGCTAAAGTATGGCGATCTTGAGTTAGAGTTTGTTGGTGCCCGTAAAGAGAGTTACCATACAGACAGTAGAAACCCTATTGTAGAAGATGGTACACTAGAAGACGACCAAAATAGAAGAGACTTTACCATTAACGCAATGGCAATCTCTTTAAACAAAAATACATATGGCGAGTTATTAGACCCTTTTAATGGCGTTAATGACTTACATAACAAAGTTATAAAAACACCTTTAGAACCTGGCATTACGTATTCTGACGATCCCTTAAGAATGATGAGGGCTATACGCTTTGCAACTCAACTTCAATTTATAATCGAGGATAATTCTTTTGCTTCAATACTAGAAAATAAAGAGAGAATTAATATTATCTCTAAAGAACGTATTGTTGATGAGATAAATAAAATTATGTCTAGTGTAAAACCTTCTATTGGTTTTGCATTGCTACACAAATCGGAACTACTGCCTTTTATTTTACCAGAATTAAGTGCACTACAAGGTATTGAAGAAGTTGAAGGTCATAAACACAAAGATAATTTTTGGCACACCTTAGAAGTTGTAGATAATATATCTGTACATACAGAAAACTTATGGCTTCGTTGGGCGGCATTATTACATGATATTGGTAAAGCGCCAACCAAAAAATTTCATAAAAAAATAGGTTGGACATTTAGAGGACATGAGTTTGTAGGATCTAAAATGGTTTTCAAACTTTTTAAACGTTTGCGTATGCCATTAAATGACAAAATGAAATATGTACAAAAAATGGTTTTAATGAGTTCTAGACCTATTGTACTTTCTGAAGATTTTGTTACAGACTCTGCTGTACGTCGTTTGGTTTTTGATGCAGGTGAAGATATAGAAGATTTAATGACTTTGTGTGAAGCTGATATCACTACAAAGAACACAAAAAAACAGCGTAAATATCAGAATAATTTTAAGTTAGTAAGACAAAAAATAGTTGAAGTAGAAGAAAGAGATCATGTACGTAATTTTCAACCTCCAATCTCTGGAGAACAAATTATGCAAACATTCAACCTAAAACCTTCTAAAGAAATAGGCATCTTAAAAGATGCTATAAAAGAGGCTATCTTAGAAGGTACTATCCCTAATGAGTATGATGCTGCACATAACTTTATGCTTCAAAAGGGAAAAGAGTTAGGTTTAGCTTAACTAAAAATACGAAACTCCTCATAAATAGTGATATAACCTTGTTCACTTTAATATGTGCATCTATAGTTTACTATTGTTATACTATAGAATTATATGGATTTTAAATACATTCTGTAGTAAAAAAATAACTTTAAGTTAGCAAGACAACAAGTTATTGATGTAAAAGAAATAGATCATAGATGTATTTATTAGCTCCCAATAACTAGTGAATAAATCAAACAAACCCTTATTTTAAGGCCTTCCAAAGAGGTTTACATACTACAAAGAAGCAATTTTAGAAGCAATTAGTACTAATCGCTAAAATTACGTATCTAATTCTATGCTAAAAAAGTGAATAAAAGCGAGTTCAAACTTGTCTAAACTTCCGTTTTCCTCATATAAAACAAGTGTTTTCACTGTTCATAAAACAACAAACAACTTATTTTAATTTCCATCCACATACACTTTCCTACCATTCACCTACACTTTTGCCCTTACAGGCAACATATTATTATTTAACATCTTTTTCATCGATATCTTTGAAAAAATGAATAACAATCCGTGATTTTCTTACAACTAATAAGTTAACCACAAAAACACTAAACCATTTTCCTTCTTTTTAGGAAAAAAATCTAATCATTATTTTATGGAAAAAGTATTTAAAAACTTTTTACTGTTCATCGTTTTACTAACATTAAACACAATTAGTGTTTATGCGCAAATAGACGATAATAGGTATAAGGTTTCCCTAGCCCCAGAAGATTTAGCTACGTGTGGCGGAGTTAACAATTCTTTTGAGCGTGTGTTTATACAAGGCAAAAATGCATCTTGTAACAATTTTAGTATCACGTTTAACTTGCCAAACGGAGTCTTGTATGAGCCCGGAACAGCTGTAATAACGTCACAGGTAGACTCTAATGGAATTCCCATTGCAGTTAACCCTTATGAAATAGGAGTTGCTGGTACAGCAAATGATCCTATTTTTACGTTACATAGAAATGGTGACCCAAATATTAACTGGAATGTTGGTGATGAGGTTTATTTTGAATTTAAGCGTAGTGCAGATTGTGATGCTGTTGCTCTTTTAAATTCTGGTGGACTTTTTAAAGATGCACATACTATTAATTTTAATGATGCTGGTGGTGCAAATTCTGCCACGGATAGTGATACTAGTGTATCATCATACGCATTACTAGCTGCTTCCTTAAATATTTCTGCAATACCAACTATAAATTCTAATGTAGGAGAATCATATATCAGAGATATTACACTTGCACAAGGTGGTAATGGTTGTACCGAGACTTTTACTCATTATGTAGATATAGGGGAAGATGTAGATAATATTTACACTCTATCTTATAAAGGTACACTTTTAACTCCAACTTCAACAGTTGGTCAAGTTTTGACTTATAACATAGATTTAAATGTAGCTCCTTTTGCAGGAGCTGTTGGTGATTTAGATAATTGCTTTGATAATGGCGAAGTAATTATTCTTCAAGAAGCCTTTAGAGTAGATGACTGTATAGATACCGCAATAGTTCATAATACATATTGGGGATGTAGTGTTGGAGAAACTTGCCAAGCTGCCGAACCACAAACAGGGTCATTAAATTTTGGTGCAAACGTACCAGATATTACCCTTACTAAAATTGGGACAACTACACCAGATTTTTGTGAAGCTGTTACTTATACTGTTAAGTTAGAAAACACTAAGCTTACTACGGGTTCTATGGCTTTAGATGTTGGTATAAATTTAGGTATGGGAGCTAATTCTACTCCTATATCTAGTGCAAATAATAATCCTCTTTGGGATTTTGATTATTTTGACACCAGAAATGTATCTAACTTTAAGGTAGGTACAACTAGTTTTAATCCTACTAGTAGACCTAGTGATAGTTACTCTTCTAGAGGTTCTGGAAATACACTTTCTTTACCTCCTAACTTCTTTACATCAGATCCTGATGGTGCTGGTGTTGGACTAGAAGATTTAGATAATGATGGATATTTTGATGATTTAGCTCCAGGTGCTTCTACAGAAATATCTTTTGATTTTGCAATTGCTCCAAAAGATAATTGTGGAATTGGACGGTTCGACTACATGGGCTGGGAACATACTTATTTTGATGTGTACTTTAGAGATCAATGTAAAGGAGAAAGACTACCAGAGCGTATAGATCTTAATTACTTTAATATAATTAGAGATTATAGAAGTGTAACTGAGGTTGAAGCTCCTACGGATTTAGTTAATAATCAAGATTTTGAAATACGTATTGCTCCATCAATGCAAGCAAATGGTGTTGGTACTCCATTAGTTAATGGACAACCTATGCTATCTAATAATGCTAATTCTGTATGGAGTGTTACTATTACTACTCCAGCGGGTATGTCATTACGTCCTGGTGCATCATCAGAATTTACACAGTCCGGTAATGAAATTACATACAGCACTACAAATATTAGTGGTTCAGAATATAAAGAATGGGTAGAATTTCCATTAACTTTTTCTTGTGGCCCCAATGGTATACAGTCAATTCCTTATAAAACGAATTATACAGCAACAGGCCCCAGTGGTACTTGCTGGAGCCAAGATATGCATTGTGGTACAGTAGATATTTACACACATTGTCCAGGTGGCTGTGTTGGTCCGGCTATAGAAGGCTTTAATGCAAATAGAATTACTGCTGGTTGGACAGATAATACCATGACAACAAAAGTTACTTTAGACGATAATACAGACGGTATTAACAAATATCTTGCTGGTGATAGAATGAAAATTTCTACCTCTGCGTCTATTAATAACATCTCTTTAGATAATTTATATTTCGACTTAACATATAATACAGCAAGTTTAGCTGCTGGTGGATCAGATATCATTTCTTTTATCGAAGGTGAAATTACAATTAACGACTCCCCTACTACATTACAAACAGGAGTAATTACTATTACCCCTGTATTAACAACCAATGGAACTACAGAACATAGATTAACTTTTGATCTTAGTTCTTATAAAAGTTTAATTAGCGCCTCTTATAATTATGAAGGTGACGCTACAGAGCAAGACAGAGTTGAGATAGAATTAACTTTTGAATTTAGTAAAGATTTTAAAGATATTGACTATTTTGAACTCACCAATTTAAGAGGTGAATTCTTTGCCTTTACAGATTACCCAGCAAACACACAACCTAATAAAGTTGGCTGTGATACATGGGGAGATAGAGCATACTATTCTAGACCTCGTATTTACGGTAGCAACCAAACTAGATCTACAAATGGTTGTACTCCTTCTAATGGAATCCTGTATTATCAACACAATATGGCTCCTAGTGATATGCACGGAGATGAATATAGACCTATGACACTTTGGAAATCTACAGTTGTAGATATACCAGAAGGAGCCAGGTTTACAGGTAATGTTTCTTCTATTCAATTTCAAGGGGCATATTCTAATGCTACAGGAGAATTTATTGTTTCAGAAAGTGGTGGTCAAATTACTATTACTCCAGGTCCTGGATATGTAGATCGTGACCAAAGCGCTTTAATACAACCTAGATTTTATGTAGAATTTATGGGTACTTGTGAATCACCTGCTTCTGCCAGTTATGATTACACAATTAATTATGATGATTTTGCGTATGCTACCCCAGAAACTAAAAGTTTTACAAATACAAATAGGTTTCAATACACGCAACCTACATTTTTAATACAATCTAGCTCGCCTACTGTTAATGGAGATGCGTATACCGTAGATTTTGATGTTACTATAAGTAACACTAGTCCACAAGACGTAAATTATAACTGGTTGCAAGTTACTGTGCCTGTAGGTATTAACATTACAAGTGCTTTTAGTGTATCTGGCACAACAGAGGCCCCTGTTAATTTTTACCAGTCTGGAGATAAAACATGGATAGAAGCTGGTTCTGTTGCTACAGGTACTACTAAAGCTATACGTTTTAAAGGAGATTTTGAAGACTGTACAGACCTTACTGTGTTAGTTGAACACGGATGGGATTGCTTAGGTTATCCTGGTTACCCAGATACTAATCTAGATGTTTCAGATTTTCAAGCAGTAGGTGCTACTTGTTATCAAAATTCTACTTCTATAACCTTAGAACCTAAAGGTTCACAAGTACAGGTAGCAATAACAAATCAACCTAGTGTTCCGCAAAACCTATGTACACCTTTTAATATTGAAGTAGATGTTATTAGTGCCCAATTGGGAGATTTAATATTTCCTTCATTAGAGTTTGCTATCCCTGGTGGGGCTGGTGGTATTACTATTGTAAGTACAAATGTTACTTATCCTAAAGGTTCTGCTGCTGCTGCTGACACTCAGCCGGTAACAGTTACTATAGAAAACGGTATCGCTAAAGTAAATTTATTGGAGCATACAGGTATACTTGCTTTAAATGGTATAAAAGGTAATCCTGCTGTTAACTCTATAAATGAAAGAACGGCGCATGTTAATCTTCAAATTCAATTGGAGTGTGATTTTATTTCCAATTCTGAATTTACCTTTAAGGTTTACGGAGAAGAGCCGTGTGGAGAACCTGCTGCGGGTAATGGTTCTAGAATAGTTTCTAATGCTATTCAGGCTGCAGGTGCTGTAGCTCCTTACAATGCTTTAAGCACAATTAATCTGCCAGATTTTGGCGCACCAATAAAAGGCTGCGGAGTTACAGCTAATATTAATGTAGAAACCACAATTTCAGGCGGTACTACAGGTAGTTCAGATTTTGGTAAAATAACCTTAAGGTCTGGTATAGCATATGTAGCTTCTTCTTTTTCTAGTGCAGATGGTGCCACATTTAATAGTATAGCAACAGTGGGAGACCATCAGGAGCTTATATTAAACTACCCAGCAGGTGTTACTGCAGGATCTAAAATAAAATTTAATTTTGATTTTATAACTACAAGTGATGGCATATGTGATGCTACTGAGGAAGTACAAATAGTAAACTACGTTACTGTTAATGGTATTATGTGTTCTTCTAATGCTTGCCCAGATTTTCAAGTAGCTACAGGTTTCTCTTATGAGGTAATGCCTTTAGAAAAACCAACTTTAAATGGTACTAGTAACGATAGTTTCTTTTCTGTAGACACCAGTAATAATTACGAATATCATTTATCATTAGATATCGAAAATACTAGTCTAATAGATGCTTCTGCTGGTTATACATATAGCGTATATTGTGCAGATATTAATGGTGATATTGATGGTGCTGCTATCTCTACAGGTACAATAGCCGCTGCTATTCCTAATTCGTCTACAATCACAGATGAAATTATATTCACTACTGCCGGTGCAGCTTGTACAGGTACAAACTTTATAGTAGAGTTTTTACCTTCAAGTACCAATTGTCAGTGCGAAGCTATTCTAATACCTGTTTCTGTAGCTTCAGGTGCTCCATTAGATTTAGATGATGATAATGATGGTATACCTGATGTTATCGAAGTTTATAATGGCGATGCTGATGGTGACGGAACTTTAGATTATGAAGATCCAGATTTCTGTGCTGTTTTTGACGGTATTAACGGATGGGATTGTGCAACAATGGGCTTACCTGATCCAGATGATGATTTAGATGGCGATGGTATTCCAAACTACTATGACACAGATTTCCCTACTTGTGGCGGATTAAATGCGAACGGTATCTGTATCAATTTTGATACAGATGGCGATGGTGTTCCAAATCAATTAGACCTAGATTCTGACAATGACGGTATTACTGATATTGTTGAGGCAGGTTCAGGTAATATAGATGCAGATGGCGATGGTGTTATAGATATTCTTACAGATATAGATAATGATGGTCTTGCAGATGTAGTTGATAATGATACTACAGACGGACCAGAAGGTAGTGCGCCTTGTACACCACAAAATGGTTGTGTACAAATAAACTCAACTTCAAATGTTTTTGATACAGATGGAGATGGTACTACTGATGATAGTGGAGATTTTGATGGCGACGGAATACTAAATGCTTACGATTTAGATAGTGACAATGATGGTATTTTAGATACGGTCGAAGCACAGACTACAAGTGGCTTTAATACACCGGGTGCTATAGACCCATTGACAGGTATTCCTGTTGTTGGTGCAGATACAGATGGTATTGATCCAATTGATACTGATGGTGACGGTAATCCAGATTACTTAGATTTAGATGCTGACAACGATGGTATCACAGATACTTTAGAAGCCGGTGGCGAAGATATTAATGGCGATGGTGCTGTAGATGGTTTTGTTGATGCTGATGGTAACGGTGTTGCCGATAGCGTGGATACTACCCCTTTACCAGATGAAGATTCTGATAACGACGGTATTGTAGACAGATTAGATTTAGATTCTGATAATGATGGAATTACAGATACTACCGAAGCTGGTGGAATAGACGGTGATGGTGATGGTATCATTGATACGTTCATAACCGATACAGATAATGACGGACTTGCAGATAGTGTTGATCCAGTGGGTCCTACTACTCCAGGTACACCAATTCCAAATCCAGATACGGATAATGATGGTTTAGATGATAGAATAGATTTAGATTCTGAAAATGATGGTATTCCAGATGTAATTGAAGCTGGTGGTTCTGATCCTGATAATGATGGTAGAATCGGTGCTGGTCCAATAGATGATACAGATGGTGACGGACTTTCAGATCTAGTAGATTCAGATGATAATACGACAACTGACTTGGCAGATGGTACAGGTACTCCATTACCAATTGATAATTTTGATAGTGATAGTGTTCCAAATCATTTAGATATAGATTCAGATAATGATGGTATTACAGATACTACAGAAGCTGGTGGTCTTGATGTTAATGGTGATGGTCTAGTAGATGGTTTTGATGATACCGCTACAACAGATGGTTGGGATGATGCTACGGCTTTATCTCCACTTCCAATACCAAATACAGATGGTACAGGTGGTGTAAACTATTTAGATATCGATGCTGATGATGATGGTATTCCAGATAACGTAGAAGCACAAACAACTGCTGGGTATATTGCTCCTGCAGATGCTGAAGCTGCTAACGGATTAGATACTAACTATCCTGTTGGTTTAACTCCTGTAAGTACAGATGGTGATTTAATTCCAGATTATTTAGATTCAGATTCTGATAATGATGGTATTGATGATGTTGTAGAAGCTGGTCAAGATACCATCACAGATCCTTTAGCTGATGCCGATGCCGATGGCTTGAATGATGCTTTTGATGATACTCCTGGTAACGATGTAAATAATGATTTAGATACTGGTGCAATTGCAACAGATAATGTAGATGATTTAGATACTGCTGAGGTTGATTTTAGATCGATATTAGATTCAGATAATGATGGTATTATGGATACTGTTGATATTGATGATGATAATGATGGAATCTTAGATAGTGTTGAATGCGCATCTGTGAACCCTTCTGGAAAAACAGTAACACCTTATGCTAATTTACTACAAATATTTTCTTTTACACCTACAGTAACTTTAAATGGAAACTCTACTACCTCAAGTTTAACTACTCCTTTTGGTACAGTAATAGCTACTATAACTCATTCCGGTAATCCTATAGAATCTATAAATACTTCTGCAGTAAGACCTGCTGGGACTTTTTTAGATATTAAAAGTAATCCTAATGATGATGGGTTTAGAGGAGTAAATTCTGGAGGTAGTTATACCTTAACATACGATTTTGATAAACCTATTGATGTTTTCTTTTTTGATGCCGAAGCAAGTGCTAGCGGAGAAAATTACTCCACAAGTACAAACGGAAATGCTTTTGAAATTATAGATAGTAAAAATATTAATTTTGCAACAATAACTGGATTAGGTACTAAAAACATTAATGTAGCAGCCAATAATACTACAATAGCTGATGCACCTGTTATCCTTTTTGTTTCTAAAAACACTACCCAAATTACCTTTAACATTTCTCAGTTACCTGGTGGAAAAACAGGAATGGGAGTAGGTTTATTTTCTTCTTTATGTATTGATACAGACGGTGATGGTATTCCAGATAGTATTGACTTGGATTCTGATAATGATGGTATTCCAGATTCTATAGAAGCTGGTGGTACAGATACAGATGGTGATGGTCATATAGACTACCCAATTGCGGGTGACCCAACTTCTATGACAGATATCAATAATGATGGTCTTGCAGATGAAATTGCAGATACTCCTTTACCAGATGAAGATTCTGATGGTGACGGTATTGAAGATAGAATAGATTTAGATTCAGACAATGATGGTATTCCAGATGTAACAGAAGCTGGTGGTCCAGATGCAGACAACGATGGTGTTATAGATACTTTCGCTACAGATACAGACCGTGATGGTTTGGCAGATAGTGTTGACCCTGCAGATGCAACTACTCCTGGTACGCCTTTAGAAAGTCCTGATACAGATGATGACGGATTTGATGATAGAATAGATACAGATTCTGATAATGATGGTATTCCAGATGTAACTGAAGCTGGTGGTTCAGACCCAGATAACGATGGTGTTATTGGAACAGGAACTATTGATGATGCAGATGGTGACGGACTTTCAGATATCGTAGATACAGATGATAATACAACTCCTACGGCTACAGATGGTCCTGGTACCGCTTTACCAATCGATAATTTTGATGGTGATGCTAATCCTAACCACTTAGATATAGATGCTGATAATGATGGTGTTCTTGATCTAGTTGAAAATGGAACAGGTCCTTTAGATACCAATAACGATGGTACTATTGACAGTACTGATGATGTATTCTTAGATGCAAATGATAATGGTCAAGCTGATGCTACAGAAGGTACAGCCCCATTAAATACAGATACAACAGGTGGTGCAAACTATGTTGATATTGATGCAGATGATGATGGTATTCCAGATAATGTAGAAGCACAAACTACGGCAGCTTATGATGCTCCAGATGATGCTTTTGACGCTGAAGGTTTAGATACTCAATATCCAGGTGGAATTACACCTGCAGATACGGATAATGATTTAATTCCTGATTACTTGGATCCAGATTCTGATGATGACGGTACGCCAGATGTTATTGAAGCTGGTCAAGGAACATTAACTGATCCTTTAGCTGATGCAGACGGTGACGGATTAAATGATGCTTTTGATGATACACCGGGTACAGATGTAAACAATGATTTAGATACTGGTGCAATTGCAACAGACAACGAAGATGATTTAGATACCGCTGAGGTTGATTTCAGATCTATATTAGATCGCGACCAAGATGGTATTATGGATATCGTTGATTTGGATGATGACAATGATGGTATTTCAGATTTAGATGAAGCCAACGGAGTTGACCCAAGTGCTGATGATGATGGCGATGGAATCGTAAATTATTTAGATGATGCTCCTGCTGATCCATTAGTTGGTGATGTAAACGGAATTGTTGAGCCAGCATTCGACTTTGATGGTGATGGTATTCCAAATCACTTTGATATTGATGCTGATAATGACGGAATCTTTGATGTATATGAAGCTGGCAATGATGCTTTAGATACTAATAATGATGGTGTTATCGATGGTGTTGATGACAATTTTGAAGATAATGATAACGATGGTCAGGCTGATAGCTCTGAAACTACTTCACCTATCAATACTGATACGACAGGTAATGCAGATTTCTTGGATATTGATGCAGATGACGATGGTATTCCAGATAACGTAGAAGCACAACCTACTACAGGTTATGTTGTTCCTGCAGATGCTTTTGATTTCAATGGTGTAGATACTAACTACCCTAACGGATTAAGACCTGAGTATACAGATACAGATCTTACTCCTGATTATTTGGATACTGATTCTGACGATGATGGTACGCCAGATGTAGTGGAAGCGGGTCAAGGTGCAATTACAGATCCATTGGCTGATGCTGACGGTGACGGATTAAATGATGCTTTTGATGATACACCAGGTAACGATGTCAATAATGATTTAGATACAGGTGCAATAGCAACCGATAATGTGGATGATGTTGATACTGCTGAGGTTGATTTTAGATCTATATTAGATTTTGACCAAGATGGTATTATGGATATTGTTGATTTAGATGACGATAACGATGGTATCTCAGATGTAGATGAAGCCAATGGAGTTGACCCAAGTGCTGATGATGATGGCGATGGAATCGTAAATTATTTAGATGATGATCCTGCTGATCCACTTGTTGGTGATGTAAACGGAACAACAGAACCAGCATTTGATTTTGACGGTGACGGTATTCCTAATCACTTTGATATCGATGCTGATAATGACGGAATCTATGATGTATACGAAGCTGGTAACGATGCTTTAGATACGAATAATGATGGTGTTATTGATGGTCTTGATACTGGTTTTGAAGATAATGATAACGATGGTCAGCCAGATAGCTCTGAAACGACTTCGCCTATCAATACAGATATGACAGGTAATGCAGATTTCTTAGATATTGATGCCGATGATGATGGTATTCCAGATAACGTAGAGGCACAACCAACAACTGGTTATGTGGTTCCTGCAAATACTTTTGATGTTAACGGTGTAGATACAAACTACCCTAACGGATTAAGACCTGAGGATACAGATACAGATTTAACTCCAGATTATTTGGACGATGATTCTGATAACGATGGTATTTCAGATATGCTGGAAGCTGGACAAGGTACTCTTGTAGATCCTTTAGCCGATGCTGATGCAGATGGATTGAACGATGCTTTCGATGATACCCTAGGTACAGATGTAAACAATGATTTGGATACTGGTGCAATTGCAACAGATAACGAAGATGATACAGATGTGGCTGAGGTAGATTTTAGATCAGTACTTGATTTCGATCAAGATGGTATTCCTGATACGGTAGATCTTGATGATGATAACGATGGTATTTCAGATTTAGATGAGGCTAACGGAATCGACCCAAGTGCAGATGATGATAACGATGGTGTTCCAAACCATTCCGATGATGATCCTGCTGATCCACTTGTTGGTGATGTAAACGGAACAACGGAACCAGCTTTTGATTTTGACGGTGACGGTATTCCAAATCATTTTGATATTGATGCTGATAATGACGGAATCTATGATGTGTACGAAGCTGGCAATGATGCTTTAGACACCAACAATGACGGTGTTATTGATGGTCTTGATACTGGTTTTGAAGATAATGATAACGATGGTCAGGCTGATAGCTCTGAAACGACTTCACCTATCAATACTGATATGACAGGTAATGCAGATTTCTTGGATATTGATGCTGATGATGATGGTATTCCAGATAATGTAGAGGCACAACCTACAACTGGTTATGTGGTTCCTGCAAATACTTTTGATGTTAACGGTGTAGATACGAACTACCCTAACGGATTAAGACCTGAGGATACAGATACAGATCTTACTCCTGATTATTTGGACGACGATTCTGATAACGATGGTATTAGTGATGTCTTAGAAGCAGGACAAGGAACTCTAGTAGATCCTTTAGCCGATGCGGATAATGACGGATTAAACGATGCTTTTGATGATACTGTAGGTAATGATGTCAATAATGATTTGGATACTGGTGCAATTGCAACAGATAACGAAGATGATACAGATGTGGCTGAGGTAGATTTTAGATCAGTACTTGATTTCGATCAAGATGGTATTCCAGATACGGTAGATCTTGATGACGATAACGATGGTATTTCAGATTTAGATGAAGCTAACGGAATCGACCCAAGTGGTGATGATGACAATGATGGTGTTCCAAACCATTCCGATGATGATCCTAACGATCCATTAGTAGGTGATGTAAACGGAACAACGGAACCAGCATTCGATTTTGATGGTGACGGTATTCCAAATCACTTTGATATTGATGCTGATAATGACGGAATCTATGATGTATACGAAGCTGGCAATGATGCTTTAGATACGAACAATGATGGTGTTATTGATGGTCTTGATACTGGTTTTGAAGATAATGATAACGATGGTCAGGCTGATAGCTCTGAAACGACTTCACCTATCAATACTGATATGACAGGTAATGCAGATTTCTTGGATATTGATGCAGACGACGATGGTATTCCAGATAACGTAGAGGCACAACCAACAACTGGTTATGTGGTTCCTGCAAATACTTTTGATGTTAATGGTGTAGATACAAACTACCCTAACGGATTAAGACCTGAGGATACCGATACAGATCTTACTGCTGATTATTTGGATGCTGATTCTGACGATGATGGTACTCCAGATGTTCTAGAAGCAGGTCAAGGTACTATGACAGATCCATTGGCTGATGCCGACGGTGACGGATTAAATGATGCTTTTGATGATACTCCAGGTAACGATGTCAATAATGATTTAGATACTGGTGCAATTGCAACAGATAACGAAGATGATGCAGATATGTCTGAGGTAGATTTTAGATCAGTATTAGATTTTGATCAAGATGGTATTCCAGATACAGTAGATCTTGATGACGATAACGATGGTATTTCAGATTTAGATGAGGCTAACGGAATAGACCCAAGTGCAGATGATGATAGCGATGGTGTTCCAAACCATTCCGATGATGATCCTAACGATCCATTAGTAGGTGATGTAAACGGAACAACGGAACCAGCGTTCGACTTTGATGGTGATGGTATTCCAAATCACTTTGATATTGATGCTGATAATGACGGAATCTATGATGTGTACGAAGCGGGTAATGATGCTTTAGATACTAATAATGATGGTGTTATTGATGGTCTTGATACTGGTTTTGAAGATAATGATAACGATGGTCAGGCTGAAAGTTCTGAAACCACTACGCCTATCAATACTGATATGACAGGTAATGCAGATTTCTTGGATATTGATGCGGATGACGATGGTATTCCAGATAACGTAGAGGCACAACCAACAACTGGTTATGTGGTTCCTGCAAATACTTTTGATGTTAACGGTGTAGATACGAACTACCCTAACGGATTAAGACCTGAGGATACAGATACAGATCTTAATCCTGATTATTTGGACGACGATTCTGATAACGATGGTATTAGTGATGTCTTAGAAGCTGGACAAGGAACTCTAGTAGATCCTTTAGCCGATGCAGATAATGACGGATTAAACGATGCTTTTGATGATACACCTGGTAACGATGTAAACAATGACTTAGATACTGGTGCAATTACAACAGATAACGAAGATGATGTAAGTACAGTTGAAGTTGACTTTAGAGAAGTTGCTGATAGTGATGGTGATGGTGTATTAGATACTCAAGAAGAGCTAGATGGTACAGATAAAAATGATCCTTGTGATTATGAAATTGCTAGTGTTACAATTGCTGTCTCTGGTGATTACTTAACTGTAGATTGTGATGGTGATGGTATCTTAAATGGCCAAGAAGTTACAGACGGTACAAATCCTTTAGATGATTGTGAATCTATTGGTGGTACTCCGCTACCTACTAGCGATTGTGATAACGATGGTTTAACTAATGCGGAAGAAGCTACTATTGGTACGGATCCTAATAATCCTGATTCTGATAATGATGGACTTTTAGATGGTGATGAAGTAACTTTAGGTACTGATCCTAATAATCCTGATACAGATGGTGATACTATTCTTGACGGACAAGAAGTTACCGACAATACCAACCC
>NZ_JAMCOJ010000039.1 GCF_023476645.1 Cellulophaga sp. 20_2_10 | reverse complement strand
TCCACCAGCTCCTGTTTGCCCGTTAAACAGGCTGCCTAATACAAATGGTCTGTTAGGGTCGTTGTATCTAAAGCCAAGTAAAACCTGGTCTCCTTCTTCTGGTATAAATACAAAACCTCTGTTGGTAGCTACATTGCTACTGCTGCCCGCATCTGGTGTCATAACACGTATCCAAGCAGTTTTCATTTCTCCGGTTTGCCAGTTCATTTGTACCTGTACTCTTCCTTTGTTTTTAGGATCTTGGTTGCTTAGTACCGTTGCCATTTGTGTTTGCGCTACTGGTATGGCAACGTCGGGTTCTGGTAAGCTTTTAATATCTACTGGTAAAGCCACAAAACTATTGGTGTAATAGTTTGCTTCTTTAGCGTAGTGTGTAATTTCTGTAATAATATATTTACCGTGCTTTTTAGTGGCATAACTAGCAACACCACTAAGTATAGCTGTTTCTATATCTATAATACTCCCTACGGCTAACCCCTTTTTAGTAGACTTACCAGAGATGTAGTTAGAGTTTGCAGCAGCACTTTGTTGTTTCTTTTTTAAATAGTTGTCAATCTCAGACTTGTTTTTAATTCTAGGAATGGTGTACCCATTACCGCCAGTAGAAAAGAGTTCTAAACTAGTGTTAAAGGCGTGTTGTCCTAATTCGTTTAAACCAGCAGGACTATCTGGAGTTTGACTGTTGTGTTGTTGTACGTCTTGTGAGTTGTACGAAAATGCTTGTGCTTTACGAGCCTGCGCTTGTATGCCAATATTCATTTCGGTTAAATCTTTACCGTATTCTATAGTAATAGGATCTGTTTGTGATGGTTTACCAAAAAATAAAGTATCCCCATCATAAAACAACCACTCGTTATGTTGTTTTGCAATACGTTGTATAAACTTAAAGTTGGTTTCTAGGTATTGCGACTCATAGTCTAATGTAGCTGTGTTTTCTGGCGCAATTTCTGTAGTTAATTTAGGGTTTTTGGTCACCACTTTTACAATGTCTGCAAGTGACTTGTTTAACCAAGATTGCATAAGCTCGCTATCTTCTAAAACAATAGTAGAGGAGTAGCCAGAAAGTATAATTTGACCATGATTGCCGTTATTTTGATTTAGTGATACGTTGGTTATAATACCCGTAAAATCTTTACCAGTAGTAGTAATAAGTATGGTTTTACCAAGCCAATCTTTAGACTTGTCTATAGTATGTGCAGTAGTAGTTTCCCCAGCTTCTAAATCTATACCAACCTCAAAAGAGTGGTGGTCGTTAATTTTTTGAGCTATGGTAATGTGTTTGTAACCACTAATAAATTTACCGTTAATACTAATTTGCTTATTTTCTGGTGTCATAACTTTATGTTTGTAGGTACTACCTAAGCCTTGTGGTAAATTTAGAAACCTAGAGGCCTAATTTTTATTGATATTTTTGGTACAAAGCTGTAAACTGATGAGTTCTACTAGGCTTATTTTATTTTTTAAATGTAATAGCTTATGTGTTGTAGCTAATACATAGTAAGCGGTATTTTGTAAAAGGATAAAAAAGCCTTCAAATTATGACACTTGAAGGCTTTAATAGTATAAACATGTCTAAACAACTAGTATGTGTTTAGTTGTGTTATGCAGTTGGCCAACGGTTTAATAAAGAAGCCGTACCAACGTTAATTTCCTCAGCAGAGAAAGTAACTTTAATAGTCATTGGCACGTCATTATTTACGTTTAACGTTTCTTTAAAATGAACGATGTAAGCGTTTTTAAACTCAACTTCTTTCATTTTAGCATCCTCGTCTGTTTTCTTAAAAGTAATTTTACCTTCAACTGGTTTAAACTGACTGTTAACCATAGCTTCAATAACAGAAGTATCTTCTGTAGACTCTATAATTAACTCAACTCTACCGCCAGTAACGTTAGAAGAAGGCTTTCCTTTTGAATCTGTACTTCTACTAAATTCATAATCAGAATAAAGTACATCAAATACTTTACCACCGAAACTAAAATCTGCTCTAAATGATCCCATAATAATTTGTTTTTTT
>NZ_JAMCOJ010000038.1 GCF_023476645.1 Cellulophaga sp. 20_2_10 | reverse complement strand
TAAAAAACAAACAAAAAGTTTTAGCTTAGTCCGAAGTCGGAAACGAAAAGGTTTCCTTAGTTCCGCACTAACTATAGCTGAAACGTTGTAAGTAATTTTAGCATGAAATATCTTCCTTATGAAAAATACACTTTTGAAACGACACTAGACAAAGAGGAAGTTTTTAGACGTATATCGGAGAACCTTGAACCAGAACAAACATTTCGTTCCTTATGGTCTAATAAACAAAAACCATATGAAGGCAAGATTAATGGAAACACCTTCCGGATGAAAAGACTTATAAGATATAGAAATTCATTTCTTCCAGTTCTGATTGCAACCGTTGAATCTAGAGGAGAAAAAAACATCCTAAATGTCAAAATGAGGCTGATGCACTTTGTGCTAGGATTTATGACATTTTGGATGAGTGGTGTTCTTCTCGGACTCATTGCATTTGGAGCAAAATCCATTATGGATGAGTTTACTCCAGTGGTTTTAGTTCCTTTTGGAATGTTATTGTTCGGATATCTTCTGACTACCTTGGCATTTAAGTATGAGAGTAAGAAGTACAAATACTTTATTGAAGAACTGTTAGAATTAAAAGAAAAAACTACTTACAACAAAACCTAAAATTAATGCGGTGGTTTGGTGTTAAGTCAAAAAGTCTGTGTAATTTTATAAGGTCGCCAAATCTGTTGGATTTGACATTTTAATAATAAAAAAAATAAAACGCAAACAAAAAGTTTTGGCTCAGCGCGAAGTCGGAAACGAAAAGTTTCCTTGCCTCCGCACTAACTTTAGCTTAGGCGTTAGGCAAAATTAAAAAAAAACGAATAGTTGATGAACAAAATTTGTGTTTTTTGTGGAAACCCACCTGAAAAAAAGAACAAAGAACACGTTCTTCCGCAGTGGTTATTAAAAATGACAGGTGACCCAAACAGAGTAGTGAAATTTGGAAATAATTACCTTGAAGGGAAAGAAATAATTTTTAGTTGGAAAAGGTTTACTGTTCCATCTTGCACAAAATGTAATGACAAATACGCAAATCTCGAAGGGGAAGTAAGACCTATAGTCGAGAAATTATGCGACAAAATAGAAATCAATTCAAATGAAGCTATTAAGCTTTTGGATTGGTTAGATAAAGTTAGAATTGGACTATGGATAAACTACTATTATTTAGAAAAAAATAAAGCAGGAATAAATCCGAGAATGTTTATTGAAAATAGAATCGGAAGGAAAGATAGGTTTATGCAAATTCAATTCCTTGAATCCAATAAAAAATCGGACGGCTTAAATGCATTCGGTGTAGAAACTTTATCATTTCAATTTAATCCATCTTGTTTTGGTTTAAGAATTAATAATATTTTAATCTTAAATGGTTCGAACGATTTTGTTATTTCTGAAAATTGTGGATTTCCATTTCCAAAGAAAATTGAATCTGTTGAAAACGGAATGCTATCATTAAAGGATTGGCAATATAATAGAACTGTTTCAAAAAAAATTAGTGGATTGAAATTACTTAAAGGCGTATTAACTGTTTTACAACCTATTCAAACTGAAATGAATTATGAAACTAATTATTTTAGTGATTCATATTTAATTCAAAATTGTATCGATAGAGAAAAAAGAATCGGAACACTATTTCGATTTGCTGATGATGACGTAATTCCAATCTATGATTTAAATGCAGAATTATATTTTGAGTCTGTAAAAGGAAAAGACGTTAAAATAATCGGAGAGCTTATATCTAAAGTATATGAAGGACAAAACGCTTTTCTATTAAGAGTAATGTCGGGTAAGGAAGAAACTTTTGAAAGAACAATTGAGTCAAATAAAAAACATATTGAATTTTATAAAGAGTATCATAAAAACTTTGCCTAACAATGGCTATAATTAATACGGGCTTTGGTGCTTAATCCAAAATTTGGGTATATTTATGAAGTCCGCCAAATCTTTTGATTTGGCTTTATAACAAAAAAGATAAAACAAAATAAAAAGATTTGGCTAAGTGCTTAATCGAAAGTTCACTACTTTTAATTTCCGTACTAACCATAGGTACTGTGTTAAAAAACAAGTTTTTTCTTTAATAATTTAGGAAACAGGTTGATTTATCAAACTGTTATCCCGCGCAGCAAG
>NZ_JAMCOJ010000037.1 GCF_023476645.1 Cellulophaga sp. 20_2_10 | reverse complement strand
GAAGTAACTTTAGGTACTGATCCTAATAATCCTGATACAGATGGTGATACTATTCTTGACGGACAAGAAGTTACCGACAATACCAACCCGCTTGATGATTGTGATTCTAACGGTGGTACGCCACTTGATGCTAGTGATTGTGATATGGATGGGTTAACTAATGCGGAAGAAGCTGCTTTAGGTACAGATCCTTTTAACCCTGATTCAGATGGTGATTTAATTCTTGATGGTAAAGAAGTGACTGACCAAACTGATCCTCTTGATCCTTGTGATAATATTGGTGGTACGCCTCCTGAAGGTGCTCCTTGTGATATCTCTATTTACAACGACCTTGTTGGGCCTGGTGTAGATGATGGATACTTTAGAATTATTAATATTGAACAGTTTCCTAACAATACCGTACAAATCTACAACAGATGGGGTGTTATTGTTTTTGAAACCAAATCATACGATCGTGGTACTAATGTTTTTAAAGGTATCTCTAATGGTAGAGTCGTTGTTAAGAAAAACGAAACACTACCGGCTGGAGTTTACTACTACATTATTAATTACAATAATAACGGTCAGAACAAATCTAAAGCTGGATATTTATATCTAAATAGATAATTTTAAACACAACCATTAAACGCATAAATCATAAATTATGAGAAAATTATTAGTAAGTATTGTTTTAATATTTCTTGCCGTGCAGAACTCTTCTGCGCAGCAAGATGCGCAATACACTCAATATATGTATAACACTATTGCCATTAACCCTGCTTACGCAGGGTCTAGAGGCGTATTTAGTATTGCTGCTTTGCATAGATCGCAATGGGTAGGACTAGATGGTGCTCCTACAACCCAGACGCTTAACTTTAACACACCTGTCTCTAGAAGAGTCGGACTTGGGTTATCTGTGGTACACGATGAAATTGGGAATGGTACCAATCAAGATACCTACGTAGATGCTGCTTTCTCTTACACGGTACCAACTGGTGATCAAGGTAAATTATCATTTGGACTTAAAGCTGGGGGACATTTCTTAAACCTCGATTTTTCTAAACTTGCCAATTACAGACAAGAGTCTACTCCTGCTGGATACAGCGATATCGATAAAAAATTCTCTCCCAATTTTGGAGCGGGTATTTATTATCATACCGATAAATTCTACACAGGATTATCTGTTCCTAACTTTTTAGAAACAGAACATTTTGATAATTCTGGGGGAACTAACAGCTCTTTTGTTGCCGTAGAACGTATGAACTGGTATTTAATTACTGGTTATGTGTTTGAGTTAAACAGAGATTTAAAACTAAAACCTGCTGCGCTTATTAAAGCAGTTAAAGGAGCGCCTTTACAAGCAGATTTATCGGCTACTTTTTTACTTAGAGATAAGTTTAGCTTTGGTGCCGCTTACCGTTGGGATGCTGCTGTAAGTGCTCTTGTTGGGTTTCAACTTAGTGAACAGTTAATGTTAGGACTCGCTTACGATAAAGAAACTACGGATCTTGGAAATTCTTCTTTTAACGATGGTTCTTTTGAAGTGTTTTTAAGATATGAGTTAAGATCGAGATACAAAAAAGTAATTACACCTAGATTCTTCTAAAAACAAAATAAATGAAATTTAAATATATAACACTTGCCTTTTTATTTTGTTGTGCGCTGTCTAATGCGCAATCTAAAAAAGAAAAAAGGGCCGATGATAAATTTGAGAGCTATCAATATGCCGAGGCCATAGATGTCTACGAAAGATTGATTGATCTTGGATATACATCTGAAACCATTTACAGAAAACTTGCCAACTCTAATTACCTTAATGCTAGGTATGAAAATGCCGCTAAATGGTATGGGAAATTAGTAAACTTAGAAGAGGCTACCATAGATCCCGAAGAAATTTACAAGTACGCATTATCTCTAAAATCTATTGGAGAATATGATACCTCGGATACTTGGATGCGTAAGTTTGATCAAATTAAACAGTACGATTCTAGAGCGTCTTTATTTGAAAATAATGCAGATTATTTACAAGTAATTGAAAAAAACTCTGGACGTTACAACCTAAAAAATCTTGAGATGAACTCTAGTGTGTCTGAGTTTTCGCCGGCTTATTATATGAATAAGTTAGTGTTTTCTTCTGCTAGAGATACAGGAACGGTACGTAATTCTATTCACGAGTGGAACAACCAACCGTTTTTAAACCTTTATGCTGCTCAAATTAATGAAGAAGGAACTCCTATTCATGCAGATAAATTAGATCGTAAACTAAATAAAAAAACACACGAGTCTTCTGCTATTTTTACCAAAGATGGTAACACCATGTATTTTACTAGAAACAACTCGGATAACGGTAGGTTTGCGCGTGGTAAAGATGGCGTTAGTAGATTAAAACTATACAGAGCAATTAAGGTGGATGACCAATGGAAAAAAATTACAGAATTGCCTTTTAATGGCGATGAATATTCTGTAGCTCACCCTGCCCTATCGCCAGATGAAACAAAATTATATTTTGCTTCTGATATGCCAGGTACTCGTGGTATGTCTGACCTTTATGTGGTAGATATTATTGCTGATGGCACCTTTAGTGCTCCGCTAAATCTAGGTAATAAAATTAATACAGAATCTAGAGAAACGTTTCCGTTTGTATCTAAAAATAACATCTTGTATTTTGCCTCTGACGGACATCCTGGTCTTGGTGGTTTAGATATTTTTGCAACTCAGGTAACCGACAATTTTAACGATTCTTACATCTTAAATATTGGAAAACCTGTAAACAGCAAGCAAGATGATTTTTCTTTGATTTTTGATGAAGACACACAAAAAGGATTCTTTGCCTCTAACCGTGATGGCGGAAAAGGCTATGATGATATTTACAGCTTTGTACAAACAAAAGAACTAAACCTTACTTGTTACAATACCATTACTGGTACTGTGGTAAACCTTAAAACGGGTGCTAGTATTGCAGATGCTGCGGTACAAGTAAAAGACAAAGAAAATACCTTGGTTTTTGAAACTAAAACAAATAAAAAAGGAAACTTTACCCTAGAAGATATTTGTTGGGATGACACCTATACCCTACTGGGAGAAAAAATAGAGTTTGAAAATGGCACTACTTCTTTT
>NZ_JAMCOJ010000036.1 GCF_023476645.1 Cellulophaga sp. 20_2_10 | reverse complement strand
AGAAAAACACAAAACCATAAGGTTTTGCTTTGTGCGTAGCTGGAAATCAAACGGATTTCCGCCCCGCACTAATCATAGCCGAGCCGTTACCACACATTAGACAAGACCAATGAAAAAAGGAATTTTAATAACAATAATTGGAATTATAATTATCGGAATTTCTTATTTCGGAATTGAAATGTATGGCTTTGCAAAAGGAGTTAAAGAAGATGCGAAAAAAGAAAATCTGAATGCGGAATTAAATGCTCAAACTCAATTTTCTGGTTATCCGACTTCTGACAAAGTTGAATTTAATATTAAAGCGGGAAAAGAATATTATGCTGGAGAACCAATTGAAATAAAACTGATTTGGAAAAACGAATCTGATAAAAACGAAAAAATAATGATTAGAGATTATTGGGGACATCCAATCGGAACTGGAGCATCAATAATGGATTTAAAAAATGTGGAATTAACAAGCCAAATTTCAAGCCATATTTTAAGTTCTCAATTATTTTCACCAGATGACTTAAAAGAATATGAAATTGAACTCAAGCCAAACGAAACAAAAGAATATTCTGTTGATTTATTAAAAATTCCAATTTTAAAACAAACTGAATCTAATCTGAAAAGCACTTTACCGAAAGGAAAGTATAAAATTCAGGTGTTTTATTATTCGAAAATGTCGAAAGAAATTGAAATCGAAATAAAATAAAAAACGTGTGGTAACACTATATATAGCAAATAAGGCAATTAGTGTTTTACCCAAAAGTTCTGGTCTATTTGCAAAGTCGCCAAATCTTTTGATTTGGTATTAAAAGAGAAAAATTAAAACAAAACACAAAAGATTTGGCTTGTGGCTTAACCGAAAATAATCGCTTGTTTTCTGCCCTACTTGCCATATATTTAACGTTGTATGCAATTGAAAAACGAAAATTTGAGAAATAAACTACTGATTTTATTAACGTTGATTTTCTTGAATTCTTGTCAACTAAATTGGTACGGAGATATTGATTTAGGGTCCAACTTTTACTATCAAGTAGAACCAGCATTTAATAGTATTGTGATTCCAGTAAATACAGATGAACCATATAAATCAAGCATTTACGTAATTAAGAATATAGAAAGCGTAGGATTTGACAAAAACTATATTCTTGCGATTTCTAAAAATGGACAAGAAATAAAATACTGGCGGATTAACAAAAATGCAGAAACGAAAAAATTAGGCTATAATGAAAACTCTATAATTGAATTATCAAATGTTTCTGAAATAGGCTCAACAGAGTTTAATCAAATTAGAACTTCGGAAAATATTGGACTAAAAACCAAAACGGAATATAGGAAGGAACTTAACTACGAATAAATATTAATGGAAAAAGATAAGGACAAATTAATATCTACAAAAGTAGGCTATGAAGCAATGCTATATTGTTTAAAAGCATATTGGGAAAATAGCGGTTCGAATGATTTGACAGATATTTTAAGTGGTGGAGAATATTGGAAAGGAACTGATGAACCTGCTGATTCTGCTTTTTGGGAATATTGGACAGAAGCTATTGAGAAAGTGAAATCTGACGGTCCTATGTATAAGGAACTGAAGTAAAACTGCACACAACAAAACCTATACGTAATGCGGACTTTAGGGCTTAGGCAGAAAGGTCTGCGTATTTTTATAAAGTCGCTAAATCTTATGGATTTAGCTTTGGACAAGAAAAAAATAAAACTAAACAATAAGCTTTAGCTTCGTGCTCAGACGGAAACGAAAGGTTTCCTTGCCTCCGCACTACGCATAGCTCAGCCGTTAGCAGTAATTAAAACTCAATACTCAAATTTAAGCCTAAAATGAAAACAATTTTCAGAAATAATCAAATTAATATTATATCAGAAAATGGAGAAGAATTAGAAGTATTCAGAGAAACTATTTATGAAAATAGAATTATTGTTTATAAAGTTATAGATGAAAACACTCTTGAAGAAATTCATTTAAATAAACTTGACGGTAAAATAATTACAAGGAAAGATAGACAAACTAAATTACCAAAATTTGAGTTTTTATTTGATAATGAAAAAATTATAATAAAGCATAAATTTCTAGATGAACTTGATTTTAATGGATTTGAGCCTAAAGGCATAAATATAGAAACAATTGTAATTAATGGTTTTAGGAAAGACAAAGAAATAGGTGGGTTTATTCATTGGCATCCTATTAACAAAGTTCCTAATACATATCATAAAGATGCTCAAGGTGCATTAGAGAGTTTTCTTGGAAGTGAAAAATCAAAAAAAAAGGAGAATGATTTCTTGAAAAACAAGTATGCTAAATGGACCACTAAAGAAAAAGCTAACTATCATTACGGAGCCATCTTGTTTGAAGATAGAATGCAAGGTGGATTTCCTAGCGGATATTCAAATCCAGCTTCAACATATTTGTCAAAATGGTTTATTGATACATACAAAGATTTTGACGAAGACATTATGTCAACTTTAAGATTAATCTCAGAATTATTTAGCATTAGAACAAAATATCTAGATAAAATGATTTTATTAGATTTCACAAGTCCTGAATGGAAAAAATATGCTGATAAACTAGGATTATTAGAATAAAACTACTGCTAACAATGGCTATAATTAATACGGAGTTTGTTGCTTAACCCAGAGTTTAGTGTATTTTTATAAAGTCCGCCAAATCTTTTTGATTTGGCTTTAGAACAAAAAAGATAAAACAAAATAAAAAGTTTTGGCTAAGTGCTTAATCGGAAATTAATTGATTTTTAATCCCGTACTAACCATAGCCTAACCGTTAGCTACCATATGAAAAACAAACTCACATACATATTAATATTTCTTTTTTGTTCTCTAATAAGTTTTGGACAAACGAATGGGGATTTAGTTGATATAAATCCAAATAATATTACATCCTGGAAAGTTGAAAAAGAAAAATATTATGGAACTTATTCATTTGGTTTCTCTGAAAATGAATCTGAATTGAGAATTTTCGGAAATGATACTATTACTATTGCTCAACACAAATATAATAGCTGGGATGGAAAAGGATGGTATAAAACTTTTATAACCTTTACCAATGTTAAAATTATTGATTCTAAATTCTATTCAGACCAATACAATGGAATATTTATTGAATTTAAAACATATGATGAGGGTGAAACTCTAAAAGGATTACATTTAGATAAGTATTTAACATCTGAATATAGCGGAGATAATGGAGAAATTGGAAGTAAAAATAAAACTCTTATTGAAGGAGAATACCCTGAATCATCTACGAGTATTTTGAGTTATAGCTATTTAAAATCGTTAAAACTTAATAAACTTAAAATAATGAGAAATGAAATATTCGCGAGATATGCTTATAAGTTTAAAAAAGGTGGAGAAATGAATGATTATTTCTCTAATAAAGATTGGTATTATGCTGAAAAACAAAATGTTAGTGAACTATTAACAATAATAGAGCAAGAGAATATTATTCGAATTAAACAGATTGAAAAAGAAAAACGGTAGCTAACAATATATAAAAAACATAGGGCTTTTGCGCAAACCCCAAAGGTCTATGTTTATTTACAAAGTCCGCTAAATATAAAATTTGGCATTTAAGAAGAAAATATAAAAGCAAAATATTTATATTTAGCTAAGTAATAAACCAAAACGAAAGCGCTTTTTAACCGCCCTACGTTCCTTATACTAACCGTTAGTAAATATTACAGTTGAAATTTAAAATATCGACTAGTAAGACAAATATTCTCTGAGTAATTGTAACTGAATAAAATTATGT
>NZ_JAMCOJ010000035.1 GCF_023476645.1 Cellulophaga sp. 20_2_10 | reverse complement strand
AGGGCGATGGAACACATTTTCCAAAGGGGCGGGAACAGCGTAGCTGTGTAGCAACTTTGGTCAGCTTTTCGCTGAATGTGTTCCATCGTGTTTGTGTATGGAAAGTTGCGTGTTTAGACAACTAAAATAGCAAAAGAAAACGAGCCAGAGGATAATCCGAAGGATTTTCCGAGCAAGCAAGAAACTAGCAATTTTTTATACACGGTGTTGTAAAACGTTTTTATTCATTCGTTTGTTCAGTCAGAGTTTTAAATTCAAATACTTTGTTTTCAATATTATCAGTCGTGAATTTTTTAAAGTCATTCACAAAAAGAGTAATCTCTTTATTTCTTTCGCTTTCTATTTCTAAATTATATTTTTCGTTGATTATTAATTTTAAAGGAAGTTTTCTTTTTTTAACTGCGAATGATGTATAACTTTCAAACATCGTATTTATGTTTATTAAACTATCCTTTGATTTTATAGTACTTCCAATTCCAATTCCGTCGTCGTTTCCAGAATTCAAATAAGTTTTGAAAGATATTTTAACTTTTATTGAATCAGTTAAGTTTTCAGTTTCTTTAATTGAAATACTGTCAATCGAATGTATCGGTTTAATGAAATTCAATTTCATTTTTTCGTTTTCAATCGCGTATTCACCAGAACCAAATTCATTGATTATAAAATATGGTCCATCTATATATCCTTTTGTTTGATTTTCATCATTATAGTATGATAATGGCGAATCTCCTTTGTATGAAATAAAACCAAATTTTTGATTTGGCAATAAATGAATAAAAGATAAACTGTCAGATGTAAAATAGATTTTTTCTCTACTGTTTTCTTGAGAGTAAAAGTTTTTACTGATTAAAAGAATTGTTAAAAGTAAAACTGTATTCAATTTCATAATAGATGTTTATTCAAATTTATTCGTTTTATGTTTTGAATAAAAATTCAATTTAGTAATCAATTCTTTTGATTTAGTGAAAAGGTCTATTGGTTGAGTCAAATGTTTTACAACGTTAAATATATGGCAAGTGGGGCAGAAAACAAGCGATTATTTTCGGTTTAGCCACAAGCCAAATCTTTTTATTTTGTTTTAATTTTTCTCTTTTAATACCAAATCAAAAGATTTGGCGACTTTGCAAATAGACAACAACCTTTCGGTTAAACATTAATCGCCCAATTTGCTATATATAGTGTTAGCAAACGTATTATTATTCCATTTCAGTTTCTATAACTTCAATCGGTTCAGGTGGCGGAACCAAATATTCGTTTCGGTATTTTTCCATTTCCTTAGGATACAATTCAAACATTATTCTTTGGTAGCGTTCGATATTAAATCCACGATTCCCAAGTCCAGTTGTTCTCAATAAAATCTCGTCCTTTTCTTTCGGATTAGTTATTACGAAAAACGGACTGCTTATTTTTTCTTGATAATTAATATCAAAATCCGTCATCATTGTTTCCAGATTAAGAGTATCGTTTTCCAATTTATAAAAAACTCTATTAAAATGAACAGGTTCATCTTCCATCACCCGTTTTTCCTTTAACTGAAGAAAAACACTATCGTTGGATTTAGTAATTTGTAATTGATCATATTCTCTCCACATACACATTGATAAAACGACTCCAATATTCAGAGTGTCATTATTCTCCATTTTGGTTGTGAAATCAGCGTAATTTTGAGCCACTTTAAAGTCCGATATTTTAGGTTCAGTTTTTTGTTTGCATCCTAAAATCAGACTTACAAAAACTAAAATAAGTATTTCAAAATTTACGTTTTTCATATGTTTGCTAACGGTTTAGCTAAGCGTAGTGCGGAGGCAAGGAAACTTTTCGTTTCCGTCTACGCACGAAGCTAAAGCTTATTGTTTAGTTTTATTTTTTGTTTGTCCAAAGCTAAATCCATAAGATTTAGCGACTTCATAAATACGCACAGACCTTTCGATTAAGCCCTAAAGTCCGCATTACGTTTAGGCTTTGTTAGGCACAGTCTTTTTTTTCCGTTTTTGGTTTCTTTCCATTTTTCTAATGTCCCGTCTTTCAAGTCTTAGCGCTTTTTTGTCCCTTTTTGCTTTGTCATTTTGCGTCAAGAAATGAATTGCTAAGAACATTTGCTCTTTTCGGTCTTCCAGATTCCAATTTTCGGGATGCTCAATTATATTCCACACAAGAAATTTACCAGATTCAAAAACCCCAACACCTTCCAATCTATCACTGTATTTTTTTATGTAGTGGTTTGATTGTCCTATTTCATTTAAAAATTGAGCAAACTTTTCGTTTTGGCCAAAACAGATTTCTTTATACTCGTACTTAGGTTCAATAGTTCTCCACGTTTTACATAGACTCCATATCTTATGAAAAGTTGAATCTGAGATTTTGGAGTACATCTTTTTCTGTTTTCTCCAACTTATTTTTTCCTGAACATAAAATTGCTCCCAATTTGCTAATTCCTGAATAGAGTTTTTGATGCAGCTTGAGAAATTGCTTCTGTTTGCATCTCCGCAAAGCTCCATCTGAAAAAAGTCCGTAATCAGATTTAGGTCCTCAATCTCGGACTCTGAAAAATAAGTTTCCAAATCCATTTGAGAATTCTGCCCAAGAGAAGTTCCAAATATCAAAAGCATAAAGTAGAGTAGTGTGGACTTCATTGGTTTTAGATTGTGCCTAACGTTTAGGCTATGGTTAGTACGGGAATTAAAAGCAGCGAACTTTCGATTAAGCACTTAGCCAAAACTTTTTATTTTGTTTTATCTTTTTTGTTCTAAAGCCAAATCAAAAAGATTTGGCGGACTTAGTTAAGAGTACTGAAATTTGGGTTAAACACTAAATCCCGTATTAATTATAGCCATTGTTAGCTGTAGTTCTTATTCCACTGTAAAGCGAAGAATAACTTCATTATCCAAAACAACATTTGTAGACCAAATAAATTCTGCACCAGCTCCACTAAATTTTTCTATGAAATTCATATAGGCTTTTTTATTTTTAACACCTATAACGTCTTCTGTATACGTTGTTGCATCTGGCCATTTACTATCATCAAAATCAGCATCAAAACTGTTTTCTGGAATTTTCCAATGTATACCATAAAAGTCAGTTCCATCATCAACACCATCAGTACTACAATTTGAAGAAAGCCTTTTTTCTCCTTCTTCGCTTAAACAACTTAAATCATTTATTGGTGCTGTATAAAATGTCTGTGCTTTCCATTTATTATTTGTAACTGTTCCGTCACTAAAACTTGCTATAAACCCACCATCTCCTGGATGAAAGTTTTTTCCTCTGTTATTTTCGGAACCTAAACCTAAATTTTCTTCCCAATCAATAACTTTTAAAGCAATAGTATATGGTGTTTTTACCTTGAATTTTACAATGTTTGAATTAAAACGTGTAAATGGTACTGGGTCTATAGCGATTAGCTTGCCATTAATGTATAATTCAAAATAATTGTCGGCAAAGATGTATCCTGTAATAACCTCTCCATCAGCATCAATTTCTGTAATTGGGACAGCATCTAAGTCTACTTCAGATAGACTTTTTGGCGTTGTTCCGCTATTTTCATTGTATAAGTCAAATGCTTTTGGTGCATTACCAAAAATATTAATTCCGGGAACTGTCCAAATATTTCCTTCAGAATCCTTTATTTCTCCAACACCAGCAATTCTACTCCCTTTTGAATTGGAACTTAATAGGCTTTCTATTTTTGTTTCTGCCAAGCCTTGAGTTATACTTCCAGTTCCTTTGTAACTTTTTTTATTGTCCAGAATTTCCGTTTTTGCTTCATTTGTTGATGAATCCTTTGTATTCTCTTTGCAACAAAGTATTGTAAGCGAAAGGAATAAAAGTAGTATGTTATTTTTCATAATGTGAGTTTTTTTAATTACAGCTAACGGCTGGGCTAAGCGTAGTGCGGAGGCAAGGAAACTTTTCGTTTCCGTCTGCGCACGAAGCTAAAGCTTATTGTTTAGTTTTATTTT
>NZ_JAMCOJ010000034.1 GCF_023476645.1 Cellulophaga sp. 20_2_10 | reverse complement strand
GCCTCGCGTGGCCGCGCGAAACTAAAGCTTATTATCTTACACTTTTTGTATCTTCGTTCTCAAGGCCGAACTGCGTTTAGCAGGGCGTTAGCTATAATTATGAAAAAAATTACAACCATTCTAATTTTCCTAGTAACCTCAATTTTAATGGGGCAAGAATATTATCAGATTGAGGGTACCGAAAAAATAATCTCAACAAAAGACAGTATTCAAATATTTCTGAATAAAACAAAAGATAATTACAATAAAACTTCTGTAGAAAAATATGGATTTATAGCCAATAGTGTTAGCTATGAATTAGGCAATACCATAAAGCGGAATGATTCCGTAATAACCTTTGTAAAATTAAGTCTTGACTTAAAAAAAGTGGATTATACAAAAGATGCGATTTTTGACCTTCAAAATAAAAAATTACCCGATTTAGAATTACTTACTTTGAATGGCATCAAAATAAATAATGAAACACTTAATGGTAAAGTAACTTTAATAAATTTATGGTTTGTTAACTGCGCGCCTTGCTTAAAGGAAATACCAGAATTAAATGATCTAAAAAAAGAATTTGAAAAAAGCGTGAATTTTATCGCAATTACATTCGATTCTAAAACCAAGGTGATTGAATTTTTAAAAAGAAAACCGTTCGATTTTGAAATTGTTCCAGACCAAAAAGAACTTTTAACTAATACGTTTAAACCCGAGAGTTATCCGAAAATTTTGATTGTAGATAAAAAAGGTGTTATCAGTTTTATTTCTAATGGAATTACAGAAAATGAATCTGAGGTGGATAACATAAAACATACTATTACCGAATTGAAAGTGAAACTAAATGAATTGATATCAAAACAACTATAGCTAACACCGTGTATAATTAATTGCTTGGTTCACTGCCGACTTACGAACATTCCTGCGGAATATTCTATCTGTGATTTATTTGCTAAATTAGGTGCTTAACCACGCAACTAACCATACACAATCACGTTAGCAAACATTTGACAAAAAATTGAGAGAATACATTTATAAAGAAACTGAAATTGAACTTATTCGTCATTTACGAAATAATACGCCTGAAAAAATATGGTACAATTTTGTGTTTTATGTATTTGACTATGGGAATTATCATTTGATATTGGAATGTGCCGATAAAGAGGCGAAATCTCAAAATAAATCTGATGAAGCTCTGATAGCTGAATTGACTCGTAAAAATGAAAAGTATGTTCCTGACGAACATTCAAAGCTTGTTTGCGAAAACAAACCGATTGACAGCGTTTATATTGTGCGAACTTTTCTGCACTTTTCGGATTTTAGGAATTATACGAAACCTGAAAAAATTGCTAACCGAATTGGACATAAAGTAAAATCATTCATAAAAGGAAAATCAGACCCTTTAGATGAAATAATTTCAAAAACGACAGGAGTTGGAGCTGAATATATTTGCCATCCGAAATCACAAGAAGCTAAAAATGTTGATTTAAACTTTGCGAATTTACTTGATGTTGGATTACTAATTGAAATCGAAAATAAATATCTACGTGCTTTTTTGCAGAGTAACGGATTTGGATTTCATATTTGGGAAGATAAATACTTTTATGAAACGGAAGACTTAAAAGAGGACACCGAATTATATGAGTTTATTAAAATTGAAAAATAAAAAACGATTTGCTAACACCGTGTATAATTAATTGCTTGGTCACTGCCGACTTACGAACATTCCTGCGGAATATTCTATCTGTGATTTATTTGCTAAATTAGTTGCTTAACCACGCAACTAACCATACACAACAACGTTAGGTACAATTTATAAAAAATGAAATACACATATTTAACATTAGTCTTTTTAATCATTATTTCTGGATGTAAGCCTTCCGAAAAGCTAGTAGAAAAGAAAGAAGACAAACAAGATTTAATAAATTTTCTGTTCCAAGACTACATTGGTGAAAAACCAAGTGCAAGTTTTATTGTTATAAAGGATGGTAAAATAAAAGATTGCCAAAGTTTTGGATATGCAGATTTAGAGAATAAAGTTCTTGCTAATCGTGAAACTAATTACAGACTTGCATCAGTAACAAAACAGTTTACTGCAATGGGAATTTTAACTTTAATAAATCAAGGAAAATTAGATTACAATACAAAATTGACGGAAGTAATTCCTGAATTCCCAGAATATGGAAAAAAGATTACTATAAAAAATTTAATGTCACATAGATCAGGTTTACAGCCATACAACAAACTGTATCCAAATGATGCGGAAAAACAACTTGTTGATAAAGAAGTGCTTAACCTTTTAATAAAGCAAGACAGTCTTTTATTTCCGGCAAATACCAAGTACAGGTATAGTAATTCAGGCTATGCAGTTTTAGCTATGATTATAGAACGCGTTTCGGGCAAAACGTTTCAAGACTTTATGGCTGAAGAAATTTTTGAAAAACTAGGTATGACCAATAGTACAGTGTATTCAAAAGACGTGCAGATTAAAAACCGCGCCTATGGTTATAAATTCAACGATTCGATTTACGAAAACAGAGATCAAAGTACTTGGTCAGCAATTCTGGGCGATGGTGGAATATATTCGTCCGTAAGCGATTATGCAAAATGGGATAAAAGCTTATATAACGAAACACTTGTTAAGTCAGACTTAATCAATGATGCATTTTCCAACTGGGATGAAAATGGAAAAACAGATGGAAAAGGATATGGATTTGGATGGCAAATTGATATAAAAAACGGCAAAAAATATTTGCTGCACGGAGGAAGCACATCAGGTTTTCTAAATACTACGCTAAGAATCCCATCTGAAAAAATCACAGTAGTAATCTACACAAACACTTCCAGTTTAGGAGGCCTCAGAAGAAAGGCTTTGTCTTTAGCAAGTTATTTTTCTGATGGCAAAATTCCTTTCCCAGCCTATGTCTTACTTGAAAAAGATATTGATGAAAATGGAATAGAAAATATTACGGCCAAATTTAATCAACTAAAATCTGACAATAATAAATATGATATTGTAGAAGAAGATCTAAGGGCTTTAGGTTTTAGTTTCTTTAATAAAGAATCTGAAAAGGCTCTTAAAATATTCGAATTAATTAAACTAGAATTTCCAAATTATTATGGAGGCCATTTTGGGTTAGGGCAATACTATGCCTATAAAACGGAAGGAAATAATGAAAAGGCAGTTCAATATTACAAAAAAGCAGTTGAGTTATTACCGAGTAAAGACCAACGATTAATTAATTATTCGAAAAAAATGATTGAAAAATTAAGCGAATAAAACTGTGCCTAACAACGTGTATAATTAATTGCTTGGGTCTGTCTATACTCGGAAAATCCTACGGATTTCCCTAACGTTCGGTTTCCTTTTGCTAAATTAGTTGCGAAACAATCGCAACCAACCATACACCAACCGTTAGCCTACATTATGGAACCTGAACAAAAATTTAAAACTAAAACTGGATTTTGTCACATTCTAGCTGACAAAATAGTTTTGACTAGAGATGGAATTGTTGGAAACATCGCTGAATTGGCTACTGGAGACAAAATAACAAGACTACTAATTGTTTATGGACTCTTAGCAGCATTAATGGCGTATAATGCTTACAACGATTTTATAAGTGAAAATTGGCTGTTTTTTGGAATTTATCTAATTGCTGGAATTTATCTGACTTATACTATTGTTAAAAGCATAAATTATACAGCTATCCCCGTTATTGAGAGGGACAAAATAAAAAACGTAGAGTTTAAGGCAGCGAAAAAATATCTTACAAGAAGTTATTTTAAAGTTGACTTCGAGCAAGCTAATGGGAAATTAAAAAGTAGACTGATTATGCTTCCAGGCTCTCTAAATGGTGGAACTAATGAAACGGAAAATGCACTCAGTATTATGAAAAAAGCTGGGTTGATAAAAAATAACGTAGGCTAACACAACCTATAAACAATACGGGCTTAGGGCTTAAACGCTAAGGTTTGCGTATTTTTATAATGTCGCGAAATCTTATGGATTTAGCTTTGGACAAGAAAAAATAAAACTAAACAATAAGCTTTAGCTTTGTGCGCAGACGGAAAAGAAAAGTTTCCT
>NZ_JAMCOJ010000033.1 GCF_023476645.1 Cellulophaga sp. 20_2_10 | reverse complement strand
TAATTTAGTAAATAATTACCGACCAAGAAAGTCCGCGAGGACTTTCGTAAGTAGGCGAGAAGCCAGCAATAAATTATATACGGTGTTAGGCACTGGCTTTATCTAGGTTTTATATTCGTCCTTCATTTTAATAAATTCTACAGGCATAATTATTTTGTTTTTACGATTTTTCTCTCTTTTACTTTCCTCTTCGTAAATTAAGTATGATAAATACATTAATGCGGATCTACTTAACTTTAATATTTTAAATGTCTTGTCTTCAAATAATCCTCTGTCAATTTCATACGTTTCGGTTTCCTGTGTCCAATTAGGATTAAAAGATTCTACAATTTTAAATGATTTGTGTTCGATATAATTTCTGATTTTTGCTAGTTCCTTAGCTTCTGGTTCTATATTAACGTCAAAATCTTTGTCATACAAATCTTTACTTAACCAAAACAAACCTCTTAATGCCCAATTATTAGAACCAGAAATTATATTGTTCAATCCTTGATTTTTATAAAGATTTTTATACCAAATTCGTCTGAAATTTACTTGGGAAGGTTCATTGTCCAAAATTAAATATTGGTTTAAGAAATATGATATTTTATCAAAAATAGAATAACACATTCTAAATGCAATTTTTGTTTTTTCTAGAGATAAAGAATAAATAGAATAATCGAGCGTATCCATTAAAGTTACATCTTTATCAGAAAAATGAGTTTCATAACTTGAAAGGGATTCGTAAAACAAGTATCTGGCACTTACATATTCTTGTTTTAGTTGATTAAACATACTTTGATAAATAGGTTTCTCATTAACTTTAAAGGTCATTGATGGTGTAAATAAAAAATCATTTGCAACAACACTTTTGGTCAAAACATCATTCAAAGGATTAATAAAAAGTCTATTTTCAGCACACCATTTTCGATAATCAACTTCATTTTTTGGTAATTCATTATAGTAATTTCCGTATTCTTTATAATCATCTAAATCTTTAACAGAATAGGCTGTTTCTATATGTTTTGCTAATGAATGGAATGCATTTCGTGCATCAAGATAAACATCTTCCATTTTACAAGAATCTAATAAATTTTTACGAGCATATTGCATAAAAATGAATTGATGAACTGGTTCGAAAATTAATCTTGCATAGTGAAATAGTCCAAAACCTCGATTACCAATAGCCATTCCAAATTTTGGATTTATATTAAGACATAAGTTAAAATACTCTTGGGCCTCTACAATTCTTCCGATGTGACTAAATAAGTTTCCTAAATTTGTTAGAATTTGACACTTGATAAAATCATCATTATTTTCTTTTAGAAATCCTAATGCTTTTCTATAATATGCAATCTGTTTTTCAATCTCTTCAGATTCAAACTCAAAGTTAGTTTCGGGATATTTAATTTTTATAACGTATGACCAAGCATTTCCTAGAAAATAATAATAATTAGCTTTGGATTTAGGCTCAAAAGTTTCAAGATTAACAGAATTTGCGATTTCAATAGATTTCGTTAATTTTTCTAAATTATTTTCTTCTCTTGATGTTTCAAAAAGTCCTCCTAGTATTTCTAGGATTTCAATTGATGATTTCGTGTCAAGATTAATTTCCTCCATTGTTTAATTTCACTTCGTTTTTTCTTGCTTGTGCCTAACGTGTTGTGTATGGTTAGTTGCGTGGTTAAGCAACTAAATTAGTAAATAGAAAACGAACCAGAGGGAATTCCGAAGGAATTTCCAAGTAGGCTAGAACCAAGCAATGAATTATACACGGTGTTATGCCCAGTTTTTATTCTTTTGACCTTGGTTTTTTTCGACTAAGAATTTCTTTTACTAATTCAGTAATTCTTTCTTTTTTCTTGATATAAGTAAATTCAATTAGTTGTTCTAATATTTCGTAGGCATCTAAAATGTCATCACTTTTTACAAGTCCTATGTGACTTCCTTCATTTCCGATTATTTTCAGAGCCAAAAGATGGTCAGCCATATTCTTATTTCGTTTTCCGTAATGTTCAATTCTGTTATGAAGAATTTTGAAAACTTGTTTATTTCCAGCATTCGTTTTTCTCCATTTAGGTGCATTTAAATCGTCTAAAATAAGTTCAATTCCATTTCTTATTCTATTGGCACAAGACGACAAATCATTATAGTAATGTGAGAAAGAGAGATTTATTTGTTCAGCAACATTTTCAGAAACCTCTTTTGGTAGAGCAATAATTTTCAAGTTGGGAAAAAAGAATTTAGGATAATAAGTTGAAAACCTGTGCTCAACCATTTCTCCACTTGGCAATTCTTTTCCAGATTGAATATCTCTTAAACATTGACCACTTATTGAAACTAATTCTTTACAATCTTTATTCTTACAAATTAATGTTCCGCTAAAAATGTGTTCAATTCCATTTGGATAACCAAAATATTCCATTTCAGTTCCAGAAGGTGTAATTTCCGTAACAATTGGTTTTTTAGGTGTCAAAAATCCAACGCTACACTTTGGACAAGGATAATTGATAGGATTTTCGTTTGTAAATGTTCTATTTTTCCAAAGTTCTCTGTTCATTTTCTCAAATTGGGCATAACGTTTCATGTATGGAAAGTGCGGTCTTACGTGCGCGGATTTTCCGTAGGAAAATCAGCAGCTAGTAAAAAAGCACAGACCTTTCGGCTAGGACTAAAGTAAGCATTTTCTATACATATTGTTGTAAAACGTTACATTCTCTAGAGTTCTATTTGTTAGAGTCTGTTTAATACTTTGCCTTTTTAAAGATTGAGTAAATGTCAGTAGAAATATGAGTTAGTAAAATCGGCTTACCGTTTTGCTAAACATCAGATTGATTGTCAGTTGGATCTGATAGAGTAAAATCAGCTTACCGTTTTGCTAAATAACAGATTAATTGTCAGTTGAGAGCTGAGTGAGTAAAAGTCAGCTTTAGAATCTGGGAAAGATATTATTTCGCTTCGAATTAGGTTTCTAACTGGCTAGATTTGCTAATTTTTTATTTTAAACCACAGTTGCGATTTAATTGGGATAATGTTTTACAACGGTTCGGCTATGCTTAGTGCGGGGCGGAAATCCAGCGGATTTCCTGTCTCGCGCTAAGCTGAAACTTTGGGTTTCGCTTTTTCTTTTTTTGTTCCAAAGCTAAATCCCAAAGATTTAGCGACATTATAAATATACACAGAACTTGGCTTTAAAACCTAAGCCCGCATTAAGTATAGCCATTGTTGTCATTAGTGATTTTCGTTCTGATTGGCACGTATTGCTTGCGTGATTAGTTCGTTCAGATTAATTCTATTCATAAACAAGCTAAAAAGTCCATCGACATAACAGTTGCGTTCGAGTAAGGTCCATCTGCGCAACGATTGGGTAGGAGTGAAGTCCAGACCTTGGCGTAAAGACCGAAGTCCGTATTAATAATAGGCATTGTTGGCATTTCGTTTTTTCTTTCTCAACCAAACTCCTATTCCCAGTACTATAGGAGTAACAAGTAAAACCAGTATCCATAGATTCTGACTTCCGCCACCTTGGTTATTTTCATATGTCGTAATATCTAGCTCATTTTGAGTTAAGGAATATTTGCCATAAGCCATGTTTGTATTTATATCAACTTTTAAATACTCAGTTCTACATGAAAAAAAATCATATTCATTATTTAGTTCACTCTCCAATGGATTTGGGGCAATCAAGTAGTACTCATTAATTTTAAATTCCGATAAGTATGGGCGACAGAGAATACCATTATCACCGAAGATTTTTATTGTTTTTTTATGGTCAGTTCCTTTGTATTGTTTTATTATCTCTACTGTCATGGAATATGGCATCTTTCCATCGAAACCAAGAATCTCTCGGTCAAGATATTCGTCAAAGGATATAACCTTAACTAATGCAACTAATTCAGAATTTTTTGCTGTCAAGCTGAAAGAATCATTCCACGCATATTCACAACTACATGCCAATATATTGGATGAGTAAAGTATGAATGATATAATTATGATAATCTGTCTCAAATGCTTTTTTATCATTAATGACAACGTTTCAGCTATAGTTAGTGCGGAACTAAGGAAACCTTTTCGTTTCCGACTTCGGACTAAGCTAAAACTTTTTGTTTGTTTTTTA
>NZ_JAMCOJ010000032.1 GCF_023476645.1 Cellulophaga sp. 20_2_10 | reverse complement strand
ATCGCATAGTGGCCAAAGGGAGGAGTAGTTAGCCACTAATAACTGTTGCTAATAAGCTACTTAAACAGTCTTTTGCTATTGCAAAATCAGGACTAATATATGACGATTCTTATAGAAGTACTTTAGTTAAAAATTAATGGGTTTTTACTTGTTTTTTACCACAGTACTTTGTTATATGCTGCTTTTAATTCTTTTTAAATTCATAAAAATATGTCCTCTTGTTTTTTTCTAAAAAGGATATTCCATATTCGTTTTCAAGTTTAAGAAGTGCTTTTTTTAGGTTGTTTTTCGGTAAAATAAAATTAAACTTATTAGTGTTTTCAATATTCAATTCGACAACGAGATTATAATTATTTTCTAGGAAGCTTTTCAATTTTTCTAATTTTATTCCTTTAGATTCCCAATTATCATATCTGATGCTAATTCCTTCATGTTTTTCTTTTGAAATAAATGTATTTAATTTTTTATTGTCGGATATGATTAATTCATGTACCAGTGAACTTTTGGTTATTTTTTCATATTTCAATCCGATGCTATTTAGATAATGGAATTTGAATATCTCTAAACTGTTTTTTGGATTAATAACTTCTTTATTTAGTTTTAGTTGAACATCATAACTTTTTTCAAGAAACAAAGAGTCACTTGTTATAATCCTTGAATTATTAATGCCATAAAAATCATTTAAAATTCTTTTTACTTTTCTATTTAATAACATAACATCAAATGGTTGAATGCTCAAACTAGAAGCTGGTCCCATTCCAAGAGTATGTTCTTTAATATTCATTGAATAGGAACTTCGTTGATTCCATTCATTTTTTTGAGATAATTCGAAATTGCTTTTATTTTGTTTTCCTTTTGATAAATTAGCAAGAGCTGAACTTAAATGTATCGGATGTCCTTGCCAAATTATTATTCCTTTTTTATCTATAATAAATGTTTCAGGAAAACCACTCACTTTAAATTTTTTGATTAGTTTGCTTTCCGTATCAATTCCTATTGGGTAATACATTGGCGCTTTTTTGATAAAGCTTTCAATTATTTTTGTATTATCAAAAGTTATTGATAGAAACCTAATATTTGGATTTTGTAAGCTTAGATAATTAAGCTCTGGAATTGTTGCTACACAAGGAGCGCATTTAGTAAACCAAAAATCAACTACAGTATAATCTTTTGTTTCATTTGAAGTAGTAACTCCTTCAGGGTAAATCCATTTATCTGGGTTAATTTCGGGAGCTTTAGTTCCTACTAAAGTGTTTTGGGAATTAGCTTTAAAAAAAATACTTAAAAATAATAATACTAAAAGTTTAACTTTCATTTTCGTTTTTTTGGAGTTGCATATAACGTTTAGTATAAGAAACGTAGGGCAGTTGATAAGCACTTCGTTTCGGTTTGACACTTAGCTAAATATAATATTTTGCTTTTATCTTTTTCGTTGAAAATGCCAAATTTTATATTTGGCGGACTTTATAAATAAACACAGACCTTTGGAGTTAGCACAAAAGCCCTATGTTTTTTATATATTGTTGTGCATAGTTATTATTTCGGCTTCAGTAATCTTAATTCCAGTAATTCTCTCTTTTATTAATCTATCTTTTAATTGTTCACTTATTAACTCTCCAGGTCTAATTTTCTCAAAATTAATTAAATCATTTTTCGGGAAACTATCTTTAAAAACTAATTTCGAAATCCGAGTATTTTCTTCAAATGTTAAAGACTTATTTATTCGGTGGTAAAAGTCAATGGATTTTAGTTGTAACTTTCCTAAAACTCTAAATTTAGATGAGTTGAATATTTCAAATTCTGATTTTTCATAATCAATGTGTCTATTTGAAGGAACAAAACTTAACCAAAAATATTCAAGTTCTATATTTTTATGAGTAGTTGGGATTTTATGAATTCTATGAGCAGGTATTGAAAAATCTAAAAGTATATCTCTTAATTTTTTGTCAATTATTAATCCTTTTCCGATAGGTGATTTACCCAATAAATTGGTTTGGATAGCTTTAGAATTAATTTCTATTTTTCCTTTTTCGATAAAGTTTTGGTCATAATTAGGCTTTTCCTCAAGTGCAGTTGTTCCGCTAATTATTTTTGTTTGTGGATAGAAACAAATATCGTCTAATTCAGTCGAGTTATTTAAGTAATAATATTTCATTTTTTCTAATTATGCACAACTAGTCAGTAACCTCATTTTATTGCGTTTATTTCGCCAATAGGGTTGTGTAAACGCACGTTTTACATTTCTAGCTATTATTAGGTTGCTATTTTTCTCACAATTTAAAACTATTTTCTGTACTACAAATACGTATTTGTGTAATTGACCCAATTTTATGTGTACTATGCATTAAAATAGTTTAAACCTGTGGTGTTTGTAGTTGGTTTTAGTAGGCGGTTTTGAGCGTTTTAAGAGTGGTAGTGAGTTAAGCAGTTATGTTGGGTTAACAATTTTAATACGTAAAAGTAGAACAAGCGTAAATGGACGAAGTAGAATTAGTAAAATAGGAAATCAAAAACTAAGAAATTTATTATTTATGTGCAGTTTTAACGCTTGTAAATATAACAAGGCCTGTAAAGCTATTTATGACAGAATAGTAGCCAAAGGAAAGAGTAAAAAGTTAGCGCTAATAGCCGTTTGCAATAAACTATTAAAACAAGCCTTTGTTATTGCAAAATCAAGGAAGGCCATATGATGAAACTTACGTTTCTATAGTACCGAGATAAAAAGAAAATAAATACAATAAAAAAGCTCAAAGAATCAGTTTTAGAATCTATGAGCTCACTATAATAATACCTAGAATTAACGAGGAATTTGTTTGTTTTTTACCTCAGTTCTTTGTTAGCTGTAGTTTTTATTCTTACTTATTTCTTGATATCCATATTTAATCAAACCAAATCTTTTCCAAATCAATTTGTTTTAATAATTCTCTATACTTATTTGCGTTTGCAGACCATTTACCTTTAAGCTCTGCTTTTAATAAAAGACAATTTAAATCTTTAGGTTTTTTCTTTAAAGCTACTTTAATTTCTTCTAAACTCTGTTTTTCTTTACCCAAATAATGATATAGTCTTGAACGTTGATAATTAATTCTGTAACCATTAAAACCCAACTCCTCTGCTTTTACTATATCTTCTAATGCAGTTCTATATAATTCTAAATTTTCAGATGATTTATAATAACCACTTACATAATCATTATAACATAATGCCTTTAATAAATATAATTCTGATTCAGAAGGGTTTTCATCAATTAATTTATTGAAAAAATCTGTTGTATTATCTATAGAATTAATTCCAAGGTTTACATATTCTATATAATTAAACCAATGCTTATAAGCTTTGTTTTTATTGCCTTTAAAATATTCGGACGCGCCTATAACAAAAAGACCATCTGCCAGGCCCATTCCAGAGTATTGAGGGTCAATTTTTTTTAATCTATTTTCATCTAATTTTATCTTGATAAAACTTGTCATTTCTTTAATGATTTCGTCATAATTCTTCAAATACATTAGTTTATAATAGGCTCGTTCTATTTCCCTTGGAGTATAATGCTCATCATTAATTGGGTATTTAATAACAATTGTATCATAATCTTTTAAAGCCTTATTATATTCTTTGTTTTTAGTATATAAATCAATCCTATTCAAGTAAGATTTATATTGGTCATTTGCAAAATGTGGAATGCACTTTTTATTTAGGGCTTCTGTAATATACTTAATTGCTTTACTGTACTCTTTTTTTGTAGTATTCAAATCCGAAAAAGCTTGTAACATTTCACAATTTTTTTTGCCTTCATTTTTATGAATAGCTTTATTTAACATTTTTTCTGCTTGAATAAGTTCTTTATTCGAGTGATGCCTATAGAAATGGCTCATATAATATTGATAAACTTGATTTTCATCTTTTAAAAAATCTAAATTTACTTTAGATGCTGTTTTTTTTAAAATAACATTATAGCTGAAATGACCTTGTTGAATTTTTAATTTTGGTAAAGAGTCACGCTCCCAATTTAGATTTTCAGACATTATTTTAGCATCAATAACCATAGTGTCTTTTTTATAAATAATATAAATTAAACTTTGAGCATTATGATATCGATTAATATTATGATTGAGGTTATAATTATGAGGTGAAATACTAAGATTTTTTCTGTAAGATAAATCATCTTTTTTAAGCTTTTTTATGTCTTGATAAAGAAAAGTCTCCCAATAAACTATATCTCCTATCATATCAAAAGTTCTAATTCTTAATAGAGAATCTTTCAAAACATTAATTTCATTGTCATGCTTATCTATAATGTTATATATAGTAAGCCCTCCACCTCCTGGTCCAGGTTGTGCCCAACTGATAGTTGTTAAGAATAATGTTATTAATATTAGTATTTTTTTTCTTTCTCTCATTTGGTGTGAGAATTACAGCCAACGCCCTGCTAAACGCAGTTCGGCCTTGAGAACGAAGATACAAAAAGTGTAAGATAATAAGCTTTAGTTTCGCGCGGCCACGCGAGGCTAAAGCTTATTAGCCGTCTCGCTGAGCGATTTTTTTTTAAAAAAATTGATTAGTGAGCCACTTTATTGGATCGAGAGTTCGATGGGTCGTACCAAATTGCTTTTAGCTACTGATGTTACATCGTTTT
>NZ_JAMCOJ010000031.1 GCF_023476645.1 Cellulophaga sp. 20_2_10 | reverse complement strand
CGTGGCCGCGCGAAACTAAAGCTTATTATCTTACACTTTTTGTATCTTCGTTCTCAAGGCCGAACTGCGTTTAGCAGGGCGTTGGCATTCATTAAAAAAAAATGAAAATCAGAAATAAATGAAAAAAATAATACTAATAGTTTTGACCCTAATAGTTAATCTATCGTTCGGACAAACGGAAAAAGCAGATAACAAAATTATAACCGAAAAATTTGTAGAACATTATAATAATGATAATTACAATGGAATATTTTCAATGTTTGCAGATGTATTGAAAGAGGCTTTGCCAATAGAAACAACTACAGAATTTTTGAAAAATCTTAAATCTCAAGCAGGAAATATCACCAATCAAGAATTTATAAAATATGAAAATGGAACTTATGCTTCTTATAAAACCACATTTGAACGTGCTGTTTTCGCTCTCAATATTTCAATAGACGATAATTCAAAAATAAACGGGATATTAGTTAAACCGTTTGCTGAAGAAGTTAATACAGAAAATGTAGTTAATAATTTGTCTATTAAAAACAGTTTAATAACAAAAGACCAATCTGAAATCATATTTGAAAGCACAAAAGTATTTCCAAACAACACACAATTATCGATTGCAATAATCAATAATGGAAAAGTTAGTTATTATGGAATAAAAAAGGAAAGTGATACCATTTCAACGATTGATAACCAAAAAAGCATTTTTGAGATAGGCTCTATATCTAAAGTTTTTACATCTACTCTACTTGCAAACTTTGTTATAGACGGAAAGGTTAAACTGAATGATAACATCAATGATTATTTAAAAGTCTCTATTAAGAACAGCACAGAAATATCATTTATTGATTTAGCTAATCATACTTCTGGGCTTCCTCGTTTACCATCAAATCTTGATTTAACAAATGTTGACTCTGAAAATCCATATAAAGAGTACAAGGAAAAAGAATTGGAAGACTATGTAACAAATCAACTTGAGTTATCAAATAAAGGAAAATATCAATATTCCAATTTAGGAGCAGGATTACTCGGTTACACATTAAGAAAAATTGAAAACGATACTTATGAAAGCCTACTACAGAATAAAATATTTTCCAAATATGATATGCAAAATTCAACAACGAATATTACTACAATAAAAGGCAATTTGGTAAAAGGATTAAATAACGAAGGTATAGAAGTTCCAAATTGGGATTTAGCAGTTTTGGCTGGTGCAGGTGCAATATTTTCAACAGTAGAAGACCTTTCGCAATTTGCTATTTCTCAATTTGACTACTCAAACAAGGAACTTGAACTTACAAAAGAAAAAACTTTTGAATTAAATGAAAATATGGATATTGGTTTAGGCTGGCACATATTAAAGAATAAGTCTGATAATTTTTGGTATTGGCATAATGGCGGAACTGGAGGATATTCATCATCAATGGCCATTGACGTTAAGACAAATAACGGAATAATTATTCTGTCAAATGTGTCAGCATTCAATCCAAATATGGGAAATATTGATAAGCTATGTTTTGAACTAATGAAAACACTCGAAAAAGAATAACGAAATGCCAACAATGTATATAAAAAATAGGCGAAATATCAGTAAGATCAAGGCTTTTGGCTCGTATCTAACTTTGTGCTTAACCGAAAGTTTCGTGCTTCGAAATCGCCTACTTTTCATATACTAACCGATGGAACACATTCAGCGAAAAGCTGACCAAAGTTGCTACACAGCTGCGCTGTTCCCGCCTCTTTGGAAAATGTGTTCCATCGCCCTGCTAAACCAAATTGGGATAGTGCTTATCCGCTAAGTTCAGCTTTTGCTGCCCATCTAGGGAAAACGATGTAACATCAGTAGCTAAAAGCAATTTGGTACGACCCATCGAACTCTCGATCCAATAAAGTGGCTCACTAATCAATTTTTTTTTATAAAAATCGCTCAGCGAGACGGTTAATAAGCTTTAGCCTCGCGTGGCCGCGCGAAACTAAAGCTTATTATCTTACACTTTTTGTATCTTCGTTCTCAAGGCCGAACTGCGTTTAGCAGGGCGTTGGCAATAATTTGATGAAATACAAACTTTACATACTAATTTTACTTTTTGTTTCTTTTAATGGATATACACAAGAAAAAACACCCGATTTCAGAATATCTGAAAACGGTAAATATGCTTTATTTAGTATAGAAGGAAAACAATTAACAGAACCACTTTATAATTATGGAATTTGCTATCAAGGAATATGTAAAGTAAGGAGAAACAAAAAAATAGGGTTTCTAAATTTAAATGGTACACAAATAATACCTTGCAAGTATTCAATGGCTTATGTAGTTGCAAAAGGAGTAATAGCAGTATCTAATGGTAAGGAATGGTTTTGTTTAAATGAAGAAAACCAAAAGATAACTCCTTTTATAATTGATAAAGTAACAGACATGTGTATAACAGATAAAAGGTACGCTATAGAAGTCAAGAAAGGTAAAAGTTCAGGCTTATATTTTTACCGTGGAAAGAGTATAAAATTACTTCCTTTACACAAATACTATTCTATAAATAAACAAGAGCAAGAAAGTGGTCTTATTGAAGTTATTATAGATAGTAACAGAGAGTATATTAACAAGAAGAAAGTAGACACTATTTCACATTTATATACCTTCCAATCAGATTACATAAATGGCTTAATTTATGCTGAAAAACATTTGACAAAAGAAGAAATTAAGGAATTGAGTAAAACAAAACTAACTTTCTCTTATAGTAAACGTGGGGTTTTAGATAGTATTGGTAATATTATCATACCATTTAAATATGAATCCATTGACATTCTAAAAAATGGATTTTTTAAAGTGAGAGATATTGATAACAATGGGCATATTATATATGGCTATTTCAATTCAAAAGGAAAGCAAACATTACCCTTTAAATACACTTCTGCTTCAAATTTTTCACCTAAAGGGTATGCTTTAATAGATACATCACATCATAATGGTAATTTATTTTTTATAGATACTTTAGGAAAAGTTATATCAACACCGAAATTTGATATGGTTTCTAGTTATCTTAGTGATGATGGTTTGGCTATAGCTAGAAAAAAGAAGAAATATGGATTTATAAATGCTCATAGTACAGTAATTATAGATTTTAAGTTTGATAATGTCAGTCATTTTCATAAAGGATTGGCTCGTGTTTCCAAAAACAAAAAATTTGGATTTATTAATGTTAAAGGAGAAATCATTATTCCAATAAAATTTGATAAAGCAAATTATTATTTTACTAAAGAAGTAGAAGAATTAGAGCTTGATAGAAAAAAATATTATTTTGATAGAACAGGTAAAGAAATAAAAACTATTGCCAACAATGGCTATAATTAATACGGGTTTTGGTGTTTAATTCAAAAGTTAGTGTACTTTTATTAAGTCCGCCAAATCTTTTGATTTGGCTTTTAAACAGAAAAAATAAAAACAAACAAAAAGATTTGGCTAATAGCTTAAACGGAAACAAAAGTTCACTTTTATTCCCGTACTAATCATACAAAAACACGTTGTAAAACATTTAGTAAGAACTACCCGAAATGAAATATTATATTATTTTACCAATTCTCATTCTTTTCATAAATTTTTCTTGTTCTCAATGCCCAAAACAAATAACATTAGAGAATTATTATTTGTCAAAAAAATCTAAGAACAAGTTCCCCTACCTAAATGGAGAAGGAAAATTAATATTTAAAGACTCTTTAAATAACAAATTAACATTTCAACTTAAATCTTCAGATACAACTTACCTTTCCGATTTTGAATGGGAAGAAAACAGTGCTTTAAACGATTCCATCAATAAAAAGATTAAAATAAATGCTAAAAGAGAGTGGCAAAATGTTGTATTTATACCTGACACCTTAATTAACTTAACATTTAATATTTTTATTAGACAGAGAGTTCAAATTGATGCATCAGATTTAAATAATATCAAGGAAATTGACGGAATACAAATTTACAGGGCGAATGTAGGTCAAATGAATATTGTTACAGATTTGAAAAATTTTTATCTTGAAGAAGAATCTGCAGAAAAAGTTGATAGCATTATAATTAATGGTAGATTATTTAAAAATGTATTAAAATCTAAATATATGAATAGTGGAGGTATATATTATGATATGAAAAAAGGAATAGTCGCAATTAAAGAATACCAAGAAGGTTTTGAAAAATCTAAATATTGGACTTTAGATAGTATTATCTATTGCGAAAAATATAAAGAACCTAAAAGAATTACAGAAAAAAGCAAATATGATAAATTAAAAGAAAATTATGAGCTTTTTGGAAAGTGGGAAATATTTGATTCTAATAGTGGCGGAAGTTTTCCATTTGAAATTTATCAAAAGGGAATTGAATTTATTGCTGTTGTTCCTTGGGGTAGCTATGAAACTGACACTCTTATAAAAAATGGTAATAAGTTTTCTGAAAAAGGAATTGACAAAGGGGAATACTATATTATTGACTCAGATAAGGAAATGACATTATTTGATGGAAATGGAAATAGTTTAGCAGATGAAGGTTATACTGCGAAGAAAAAATAAAAATATTTCATTGTACTTAAATTAATTGTGGAGAATTACCTAATTAAATTTAAATTATGAATTGACTGAAGAATAAAAACGTTTTACAACAAAACCTATAAACAATACGGAATTAGAGTTTTAAACGCCAAGGTCTGTGTATATTTATGATGTCGCAAAATCTTTGGGATTTCGCTTTGACAGAAAAAAAAGAAAAAACAAAACCAAAAGATTTCGCTAAGTGCGTGGCGGAAAGCAAACGTAAGTTTGCTCCCGTACTGTTCATAGCTTAGCCGATGGAACACATTCAGCGAAAAGCTGACCAAAGTTGCTACACAGCTACGCTGTTCCCGTCCCTTTGGAAAATGTGTTCCATCGCCCTGCTAAACCAAATTGGGATAGTGCTTATCCGCTAAGTTCAGCTTTTGCTGCCCATCTAGGGA
>NZ_JAMCOJ010000030.1 GCF_023476645.1 Cellulophaga sp. 20_2_10 | reverse complement strand
CTAGCCCAACCTCTAAATCTCTCTCCTTTATAATCTCTTTTATTTATATAATTATAGTATCTTCAAACTAAGAACCAAACATACGAGCCGAGACGTTAGCTACAATTAAAAAATAAAATCACTCTTTGGAATATACATACAAAAACCCACTAAGTATTACTAGTCAATTTAGTTTCTGTGGATTACCATTTCGATTAGACACTTATGCTGGATGCGCTATTGGTTGTAGATATTGTTTCGCTAGAATTAGAGGCGGAAATATTGAATCTAAGAAAATCAAAACAGCAAATCCTGAATCAATAATTACACGTTTTAAAAATGGAATAAAAAATGAAAATTCTGGAATTATTTCAGAGTTTATAAAAAACAGAAAACCTGTACATTTTGGAGGAATGAGTGACCCATTCCAATCTATAGAAAAGACTTACGGTTCTTCTTACAAAGTTCTTGAATATTTAAAAACTATTGACTATCCTGTAGTTATTAGCACTAAGTCTGATTTAATTGGAACTGATAAATATTTAGAATTATTTAAAAATTATAAAAGTCTAGTAATCCAAATTTCAATTTCTACGCTAGACTCTACTAACTCTAAAATTTTAGAACCTAATTCTCCTAATCCTAAAAAACTTCTTGATTGTGTTAGCCTTTTGCAACAAAATCAAATAAATGTTACTTTAAGATGGCAACCCTACATATTAGAAGTTAGTGATGATATCAATTATTTTGTTAAACAAATAATAAGAACAGGGATTAAGCACATAGGATTTGAACACTTAAAATTACCTATAGAAAAAAACTCTGATATTGAAGAGAAATTTAAGAGTATAACTGGGAAAAGTATTTATAAAATATATAAAGAAAAAGGAGCTATAATAAATGGCAGAGAATACATTCTACCAATTGAAGAAAAACTAAAAAACATTAATAAGTTAAGAGATGCATTAGAAGGTACAAATATTAGTTTAGGTCTTGCAGATAATGAATTTCAATACCTTTCAACTTATAGTTGTTGTTGTAGTGGTGTAGACATCTTTGAAGGTTTTGAAAATTGGTATAAGCCACAAATATCTTATGCTATTCGCAAATCATATTTAAACAGTGAAAGTGAAATCAGTTTAGATAGTATTAAAGACGAATGGAATTCAAATGGTTCTATTGATAAATATATGAATTCAAAAAGTAGGATTCAAAAACAAGAAAACCCGAATACAATGTTCGATTATATTAAAACAAGATGGAATGATTTAAACTCCTCTTTCAATCCTTCTAAATATTATAATGTAGAATATGCAAATAAGATAGATTTAGATGGAAATAAAATTTTTAAATTTGTTAAAGAAAATATATAACATAATGGCGGATAAAATATTAAACTGGCAGTGGTTTAGAGACTTCTTTAATATTACAATATTCAAGTACTTTGTTACTTGGTTTGCATTAGTCCCTATTTTTGCAAAATTAACTGAAGAACTCCCTGAAAAAATTAAATTGCAATTAAATCCTGAAGAAAGTTATACAATAACCCTTCTACTACCGTTCAAATGGGAAATACTTTGGGTTTCATCTTTATCTTTTGTCATAGCCTATATTTTATATATAATTTTTTCACCAACATTTGTAAAAAGATACTTTTCATTAAAAGATTACAAAGGATTTGAACACTCACCAAGGTGGATTGTTTGGGAATCACAAAAATTAACACAAAGTAAATCTGTAGATTTAGATAAATTTACAAAGAGAATGGTTGAAAAAAATTATATCTCAAAAATAGATAATTCTGAAGATTTCGAAAATAAAAAAGTCCTTGTAACTAAAGAACAGACTTACTTGATGTTTGAATATAAAGAAGAAAATTATAAGTTTTCAATGCCTATTTTAACAGATGGTAAAGAAGATAAAAATTTAACTGAAATAGCAGTTAGAGAAATTTTTTGGGAAATATTTGCTAGATTTTCTGATTCAAAGATTGTAATACGATTTATAATTCAATTCTTATTATTAACTTCTTTAGTCACATTTGCTATTCCATTTTGTTGTAGTATATATTCAGGACTTCAATATTTTCTAAAATAACTGTAGCTAACAAAGTATATAAAACATAGCTATTAAGTGCTAAACTCAAAGGTCTGTGCTTATTTACAAAGTTCCGCCAAATTTTTAATTTGGCTTTTAAATTAGAAAAGATAAAAACAAAATGTAAAAATTTGGCTCAGTGCTAAAACCGAAATTTGTCGTATTTATATACGCTACGTTTCATATACAAACCGTTACCCAACATTTGAAAAAACTCGAAATTAAAAAATGAAAATCCAAAATATGTATAAGTCAATTAAATTGTTTGGGATATTTATATTCATTTTTAGTAATTGTTTTTCTCAACAGAATAATCAATGGTTGGATTCAATAAGTAGTGACTATATTTCAAAGAATAATATTGTAGGAATGTCTGTCTCCATTGTTCAACCTGATTCTATATATTACGGTATCTCTGGAGTTTTGAAACAAAATCGCAATCAAAAAATAATATTACAAAGTAAATTTTTTCTTGCTTCCCTAACCAAATCGCTTACTTCTTTAATAGCAAAAAAAATGGAAGAAGAAGGTTTAATTAGTTTTGACACTAAATTTTTTGATGTGTTTCCGGAATTATTAAAAATTAAAAACGCAAAAAAATATGAGCAAATTACTTTAAGCGAATTACTTTCTCACAAAGCTAGAATTAATGATTTCTATATCTATGATAAAACCATAATAGATAGTGTATCAACAAAAACAAAAAAAAGGCTTGAACTAGCAAAATTAACACTTACAAAATCTAGAAAATCTAAAAACAACTATTCTAATGTAGGTTATATAATGGGAGCTTTAATGCTTGAAAAAAGAGCAGGAGTAGATTTTGAAGTTTTAGTTAAGAATACTTTAGATTCTCTATCACTTGATTATTTGGTTGGATATCCAAATACAAACGATGTATATGATACAAATGATACTTGGGGTCATAATATATTCGCTAAAGAAAAAAATAGATTCAACCTAAGAGAAGATAATTTTTTCTCTGATTTTCAATTACCTTGTTGGGGATTATCTATGTCAATTTTAGACTATTCATTGTATATTCAATTACACTTGAATGGCTTATTAGGTAAAGATAATTTTTTAAAGAGCGAGAATTATAAAGAATTACATAATACATTTAAAAAATATAACTTCGGTTGGATAACTAGAAAATTAGGTTCATTTAAAATTAGTACTCACGACGGAAGTGGAGGTATATATTTTGGAAGAACAGTAATTGTACCTGATGAAAAAGTAGCTATTGTAGTTTTATTTAACCAAACAGCAACAAGCTTAAAGGAATTAAATAACTTTATAGAATTTATTATTAAAAATTACAAACAGATTATATAATTAAACCAAATATTTCAATCAATGCTCGAAAAAACGTTGGGTAACACTATATATAACAAATAGGCCATTTAGCGTTTAACCGAAAAGTCATTGTCTATTTACTAAGTCGCCAAATATTTTGATTTGGTATTAAATAGAAAAATTAAAACAAAATAAAAAGATTTGGCTTGTGGCTTTACCGAAGATTATTTTTTATTTTCCGCCCTACTTGCCATATATTTAACGTTATAAAATATAGCTAAAAAAAATCGTAATAAAGAAACTTACCTTTTCGAAAACATTGAATATTTAAAGTTTTTAATCCGCATTTTTATTTTCTCACTCAGATCTTAATAAAATAATCGCGAGTTCTGCTTACTCAATTCTCAAACGGAATTGTTTGCGAAAAAACTAATCCAACAAACTTTTCAGATTAATAGAAAAAGAATAAGTTGTTTACAAAATTCAGTTCACTCCTATTCTGAATTTTAGCTACTTGCGGAATTTTAACGTAAAGGAGAAATTACTCTTACGCAGTTTTTGAGATTAAGGAAGTTTTAGCTCGCCAGGAAATGCCTACTCAATCGAAAATGCTACAAAGAGTTTTGAAAAAAAACACTTTTCGCTATTAAGCTGTAAAAGCAAAACACGTTTAGCTTTTCTCCTTTTATAGCGCAACTTTACGGCAAAGCAATTCGTGCTTACTCAAATGTTTAGCTACATTTTATAACAACGTGTATAAAAAATTGCTAGATTAGTGCTTAAATAAAGGTGGTTGCTTTTTTACCAACTTCTGATTTTCCTTCGGAAAATCGGCGCTGATAAAACGCAACTTTCCATACACAAGACCGTTGTGCAACATTTGAAAAAAAACCGATTGACTGATAAAAAACACATATTTCGATTAATAATTATTTTAGGGATTGGAATATTTCTAACCTACAAAATTTATCAATTTCGATTTTCAAGCTTTGTATTTGACTACTTAATATTTTTAGGAATAGCAATAATTGGATTTGTTTATTGGCTTTGGACAGTTTTCAGAGATTTTAAGAAGTACAAAACGAAAAGACAGTCTAAATATCTGATTGGACCATTTATCGGTTTTATTTTAATAATAATAATTTTCGGAATAAATTGGAAAAATGAATCTAATTTGAATAAGCCGACATTAGTTCGCGTTTTTTATGACGGAGATTTTAATGGAACAAGTATTGACTTCAAAACAGACGGAACTTATATTTTTGACAATTCAGCAATTGGATTAAGCGATTACACTTACGGAACTTATAAAATTAGCGGACAAAAAATAACGTTGGACAAAATCGAAATAGATAATGTTATTAAAACTAACACACTTGAATTTCGGAATAAAGAAATGAACGGAACAGATAAGCAAGAAAACTATCTTTTCCAAATTGAACAGAACGGAAAAATATTAAAAAATGAAACGGAATTTAGAGTTGTAATAGACAACAGAACGGAGTAAAACGTTGCACAACACCGTATATAATTTATTGCTTTTTTAGGCTTACTTACGAAAGTCCTCGCGGACTTTCTTGGTCGGTAATTATTTACTAAATTAGTTGCCTGAAACACGCAACAAACCATATACAACAACGTTGGCAATAATTATGAATCATATCAAATACTTAATTCTTTTAGTTCTTATTGGAACCT
>NZ_JAMCOJ010000003.1 GCF_023476645.1 Cellulophaga sp. 20_2_10 | reverse complement strand
TTCACAAAGGGGATGAACTTCGCTACGCTCGCTGATCCCGAAAGCTCCGCTTTGAAAACAAAGAATCCAAATTTAAAAATACAAGTAAACTTGATTTTTAAATTTGGATTCTTTGTTTATTCGTGACCCCGGAGGGATTCAAACCCCCAACCCTCAGAGCCGAAATCTGATGCGCTATTCAGTTGCGCCACGGGGCCTTAATCAACCTAAAAAAAATTAAGCTAATTTATTTTTTACGATAGTAGAAATTGTTTTTCCGTCTGCCTTACCAGCTAACTGAGAAGATACCATACCCATAACCTTACCCATATCTTTCATGCCCTCTGCACCTGTTGTAGCTATTACATTTTCTACAACTGCTGCAATTTCATCCTCCGACATCTGTTCTGGTAAAAACTGCGCTATAACCTCTGCTTGTGCCAATTCTGGGGCAGCTAAGTCTTCTCTCCCTTGCTCTGTGTATATAGCGGCGCTATCCTTACGTTGCTTCACAAGCTTCTGTATAATTTTTACTTCTTCGTCTTCACTCAACTCTGTTTTAGCACCAGATTCTGTTTGTGCCATTAATAAAACAGATTTTATAGCTCGTAATGATTCTAAGGCTACGCTATCTTTAGCTTTCATAGCTATTTTCATTGCCGTCATTACATCTTGTTGTAAGCTCATAATCTATAATTTTTTTGGAATACGAAGATAAAAAAATAAACCCGAAAACAATTATTGCTTTCGGGTTTATACACTAAATTATATAGTTAAAAAACTACACTAATCTACATTGTCGTGCAAATAAGAATTGTTAGAACGCATTTGAATATCATCCCCATCATCACTTAAAGTGGTTCTAGACATTCTATTCTCTGTGTTATTCTGATTTAAATCTACACCTTGACGCAAATAAGCTGGCTTAGTTTCCATATCATTTACGTTATTGATATTATTTTTAAACTTATGATTAAAGTCTTTTAACTTTCTTCTACGCTCATCTGCTCTATTTTTAAGCAAATGTTCTATTGGCGTATTCATTGGATCCACGTCTACATCTAGCTCCTTTACTTCCGGAGCAGGCATAGGTTTTGGAGCCTCTGCTACTTTCTGAACAACTGTTTTTCTTTCAAAAGCCAATTCTTCATCTACAACCTTAGGTTCAATTTTTTCTGCTTTAGACTTAGCTCCTGTAAGTTCTTTCTCTAGCTCCATATAGTCATCTAAACTATATCTTTTTTCACCCTCCTTATTATATTCTAAAACAGGAACAACTTCTACATGGTCGTTAACATCCATATCATTTACATCTTCATCTAAACTAAATGTAATTGTATGTTCTTTTTCTTCCTCTTCTACTTTTTGTTCTCTACGCGGAATATCATCAAAACTAAATGCAAATTGATCTTCATCTTTTACAGCCTTTACTTCTTCTGCATCTACAACATTAAAATCGTTTACATCTACAATAACAAAATCTTCTTCTTTAGGTACTTCTGCTATTACTTCATCATAAAAAACATTAAAGTTTTTTATAAAGTTTGTTGTTGGTATTAAATCCATTTCTGGCTTTTCTTCCTCAAACAATGTATGCTTAATCACTTCTGGCTCAGCAGGCGTAACTTCCTTTTTTACAGGACTAGTCTCTGTCTCCACAACTTCATATAAAACATTAGCGGTAGCAGGTGTTAAATTGTGCACAGCCTTTTGCTCATCTTCTAAAGTGTGAATTATTTTTTTAGACTCAGTGTTTACTATATCATCTTGCTGATCTACATTAAAACCCGTAGCAATAACCGTTACAGCGATTGCATCTCCTAGGCTTTCGTCTTCACCAACACCCATAATAATGTTAGCTCCATGACCTGCTTCTGTTTGAATATGATCGTTAATTTCACCTATTTCATCAATAGTAATCTCCTGAGCACCAGAAACTATTAATAATAATACGTTTTTAGCACCCGCTATTTTATTGTCATTTAATAACGGAGAGTCTAATGCTTTAGTAATGGCTTCATGCGCTCTAGAAGAACCAGATGCATTTGCAGAACCCATTATTGCAGTACCGCTATTAGACAGTACTGTTTTAGCGTCACGTAAATCTATATTTTGTGTATAGTGATGTGTTATTACTTCTGCGATACCACGTGCAGCAGTAGCTAATACTTCATCTGCTTTAGAGAAACCGGCTTTAAATCCTAAGTTACCGTATACTTCTCTAAGTTTATTATTATTAATAACAATTAATGAATCTACATTAGCACGAAGTTTTTCTATACCAGTCTGAGCTTGCTGGCATCTCATTTTCCCTTCGAACAGAAAAGGCATAGTTACAATACCCACAGTTAGGATATCCATACCTTTTGCTTGTTTTGCTATTACAGGAGCAGCTCCAGTACCTGTACCACCACCCATACCAGCAGTAATAAAGACCATTTTAGTATTAGAATCTAACATATTTTTTATGTCTTCCATACTCTCTATAGCTGCCTGCTCACCAACTTCTGGATTTGCACCTGCGCCCAAACCTTCTGTTAATGTTACACCTAATCTTATTTTATTAGGCACTGTGCTATTTTCTAGTGCTTGTGAGTCTGTATTACAAACTATAAAATCCACACCATTTATCCCGGCTTGGAACATGTGATTAATGGCATTACTACCACCGCCACCAACACCAATGACTTTTATTACGTTACTTTGATTTTTAGGCAAATCAAAAGAAATATTACTTTCTAATTCAGCGTTCTTGCTCATACTGTTATTTTACTGAGTTACTCTTTTTTCAATTTTCTATATATGCGTTACTCTGCATTATCTAAAAAGTCTTTCAACTTATCAGACCATTTCTCAAAAATGGATTTACGTTCTACTTTTACTTCTTTTTTAGGAGCTGCTTCGCTTGCCTCTTCTTGCCTATAGTCACTCTCACCTGCACTTACATTCTCTACAGCCGCAATTTCTTCTGCTTCTTCTTTAGCTTCTAAGGCTACAGCTTTATTTTTTGCATTGGTTTCAATTGCATTCATTAACAAACCAACACCTGTTGCATATAATGGGCTAGCAATATCTTGATCAGAATCTCCTGCCAAATGCTCGTTAGGATAACCTATTCTAGTATCCATACCTGTTATATACTCTACTAATTGCTTTAAGTGTTTTAATTGGCTACCACCACCAGTTAAAACAATACCTCCAATTAATTTTTTCTTTTGGTCTTCATGTCCATAATTTTTTATTTCCATGTACACCTGCTCTATAATTTCTACAACGCGGGCGTGTATAATTTTAGAAAGGTTTTTAAGTGTAATTTCTTTAGGTTCTCTACCTCTTAATCCTGGTATAGAAACTATTTCATTATCCTTATTTTCTCCAGGCCAAGCAGAACCAAATTTTATCTTTAGCAACTCAGCTTGTTTTTCTATAATAGAACAACCTTCTCTTATATCTTCTGTAATAACATTACCTCCAAAAGGAATTACAGCAGTATGTCTAATAATACCATCTTTAAAAATGGCTACATCTGTTGTACCGCCCCCTATATCTATTAAAGCTATACCTGCTTCTTTTTCTTCTTGACTTAATACTGCATTTGCAGAAGCCAAAGGTTCTAATGTAATACTACCCAAATCTAGGCCTGCACTTTTAATACACCTGCCCACATTTTTAATAGACGAAACCTGACCTACTACCACATGGAAGTTGGCCTCTAACCTACCGCCATACATACCAATAGGCTCCTTAATCTCTGCTTGTCCGTCTACTTTATACTCTTGCGGTAATACATGGATAATTTCTTCGCCAGGAAGCATTATTAATTTATAAACCTGATTTACAAGAATATCTACATCATCTTCATTAATAACTTGCTCAGAATCTGGTCTTGTAATATAATCGCTATGCTGTAAACTACGAATATGCTGACCAGCAATACCAACAACAACAGAGCTTATTTTTAAACCAGAAGCAGCTTCTGCCTCTTCTACTGCCTGCTGTATAGATTTTATAGTTTGCGTAATATTATTTACTACACCTCTATGCACACCTAGACTCTTAGATTTACCAATACCTAAAACCTCAATTTTACCGTACTCGTTTTCTTTACCAATAATGGCAACAATCTTAGTTGTTCCTATGTCTAATCCTACTGAATATTTACCTGGTTCCATAACTTAAATTTTGGTGCACACCACTTGATTATTATATTCTAAACTAACAGCTTTATAATCACCTAAAGCTTTATCTTTTATTGCTTTACTATAAAAAGCCTTGTAATTATTAAACTTAGCCTCTAAATTGCTAACGCTACCCAAATTCACAACATAATCTTCTAACCGAAGTTTTAATTGCAAATCATTAGTACCAACAACGTTTATACCAATAATGTTTTTCTTTAAAAAATCATCGGCATTAATAAAATTCAGAAAAGCAAAGCAATTCTGAAGACTTTCATCTGTAATCTTACCAGTAATAATTGGCACCCTTGCAGAATGGTTGCTAGATAAAGGCATACGTTTACCATCGTCATCCAAATAAAAATTGGAATTCCCCTCTATACGCCCTAAAGGTTTGCGTTGAACAATTTTAGATGTAAGCCCCCCATTTACAGTAAGATAAACCTGAGCACTCTTAACCATTTCATTGGCCTCTAAAACTTTTTCCACTTTGTTCAAAACTAACGCATCTTTTGGCACGTTTGTAAGGCTTCCCAGATTTTGTATTAACAATTTATTAACCGTTTGCTGAGTTATAAACAAATTGTCTTCACCTATAAACTCAACTGTAGAATTTATTATTTTTTTAGACTGATGTCTTTCTCCGCAAAAAGCGTATACTCCTGATAACAAGACTAAAAGAAACCCAAGTTTTATGTAATTCCAATTGATCTTCATTCTACAAAAGCATTTTTAATTTTATCAATCTCTTGCCCAATATCTCCTGCACCCATAGCAACTAAAACTTCAGGAGCCTGTCTTTTTATCTCATTTATTAAATCTATTTTAGAACAGATTTTTTTATTCGGATTATTTATTTTACTCAACAACCATTCAGATGTAACACCTTCAATTGGCGCTTCTCTTGCCGGATAAATATCTAACAAAATAATACTCTGAAATTGCGACAAACTAGTTGCAAATTCTTCAATAAAATCTTTTGTTCTAGAAAACAAATGTGGTTGAAAAATAGCAACTGTATTTTTATTTGGATGCATTTCTGACACAGCATCATACACTGCATTTATTTCTGTAGGATGATGCGCATAATCATCTATAAAAACAAAATTATCTTGCTTAATACGATATGAAAATCTGCGTTCTACCCCCTTAAAAGTACCTAAGGCTGCAGCAACTACATCCGGAGATTTACCAGCCTCTAAAGCCATAGCAAATGCAACCAAACCATTTAATAAATTATGCCTTCCGGGTTTATTAAATTTCACCCCATTAATAACAGAATCTGGTGTTTTTATAGTAAAAATATAAGACCCATTTTTAATTTTTATATCTGTAATACAAAAATCAGAATCATCATCTATTCCGTATGTAATACCTGTTAACGGCAAACCATTACGAACAAATAATTTACCTCCCGGTTCTAACCTATTTACATACGCCACAAAAGCATCGTTTAGACCATCTCCTGTACCATAAATATCCAAGTGATCTGCATCCATAGAAGTAACACAAGCTACATTTGGCGATAACTGTAAAAATGACCTATCAAACTCATCTGCTTCAACTACAGAGTAATCATTTCCTTCTAATAAAAAATTACTATTAAAATCTTCGGATATACCACCTAAAAAAGCAGTAATTGGCGTACCTGTAGCATGTAACAAATGTGCTAAAATACTAGACGTTGTAGTTTTACCGTGCGTACCTGCAACACCAAAACAAAATGTGTCTTTTGTAATAAGACCTAAAACTTCAGATCTTTTTTTAATACTAAAACCTTCTGTTGAATAGTAATTTAACTCTAAGTTATTTTTAGGCAGAGCAGGTGTAAACACAACTAACGTAGTATCTATATTTTTATAATTTTCAGGTATTACAGCTACATTATCTTCATAATGTATTTCTATCCCAGATGCAGCAAGCTCTTTTGTCAAAGGAGTTTCTGTTTTATCGTAACCAGCAACCTCTTTACCAATAAATTTAAAATAGCGAGCCAAAGCAGACATACCTATGCCACCTATACCCAAAAAATAAACGCTATGTATATCTTTTAAATTCATTTTTTTATTAACTTTTCTACTTCTAAAGCAATGTTTTTAGTTGCATTTGGCAACGCTTGCTTTTTTATATTTTCACTTAATTTTAATTGCTGCTCTTTACTACCTAATAAATCAGTAAAAACAGTTTTAAAATTTGAGTCTAATTCTTTTTCCCTAAGCAATATCGCAGCATTTTTATCTGCATACGCTAGTGCATTTTTTGTTTGATGATCTTCTGCAACATTTGGCGACGGTATAAACAGTACCGGCTTACCAACTATACTTAATTCTGACACAGAACCTGCGCCTGCTCTAGAAATAATTACATCTGCAGCAGCATAAGCACAATCCATTTTATTTAAAAAATCGAAAACCAAAACATCATCAGTTTGACAGCTTTTATACTCATCATAATACAACTTACCACACTGCCAAACAACCTGCATACCTAAAGACTTAAACAAGGGCAATTGCTCTTTAATTAGCACATTAACTCTTCTTGCACCTAGACTACCTCCCAAAACAAGCAAAACAGGTTTCTCCGTATGTAAACCAAAGAAATCTAGAGCTTCTTGCTTAGAGACATTCATCTCTACCAAATCTTTACGAACAGGGTTGCCTGTTTTTATAATTTTATCTGCCGGAAAAAAACGATCCATACCATCATAAGCAACGCAGATTTTTTTCACTTTATTTGCCAATAGTTTATTGGTAATACCAGCATAAGAATTCTGTTCTTGTAATACGCAAGGAATATCTTTACCCGCAGCCATACGCAATAAAGGTCCGCTTGCAAAACCACCCGTACCAATTACCACATCTGGCTTAAATTTCTTTACTATACCTCTAGCCCTTATTAAACTACTAATCAATTTAATTGGAAATAGCATGTTCTTAAACGTAAGCTTACGTTGCAATCCAGATATCCACAACCCTTCTATTTTATAGCCGGCTTGTGGCACTTTTTCCATTTCCATTCTGTCTTTAGCACCTACAAACAAAAACTCGGCATCAGGATACATATCCTTTAGCTCATTTGCTATAGCTATAGCCGGATAAATATGTCCGCCTGTACCTCCGCCAGATAATATAAATTTATAATTGCCCACTTAACACTTCTAAAGGATTAGACTCGTCTTCTACTTCAATCTCTTTTTCTGGATTTTTATTACTTGCACTAAGCACAATACCTATTGCCAAACACGTCATCCAAATAGACGTACCACCACTACTAATAAGTGGCAATGTTTGCCCTGTTACAGGAAATAATTCTACTGCAACAGCCATATTTATAAATGCCTGAAAAACTATTGGCAAACCTACGCCTACCGCTAATAATTTACCAAACACTGTTGGATTTGAATTCGCAACTACCACTATTCTAAACAACAATAAGAGGTAAAAAAACATTACTATTAAACCACCAACTAATCCATATTCTTCAACAATAATAGCATAGATAAAATCTGAAGAACTCTGCGGCAAAAAGTTTTTTTGCACACTTTTACCCGAACCCTTACCTAAAATACCTCCTGATGCAATTGCAATTTTAGCGCGCTCTATTTGGTAATCTTCACTTGTATCTTCACCATTAGTGAAATTAGAAATTCTATTTTCCCAAGTATCAATTCTATTATCAAACAAATCCGGAACCGCTTTAGCTACAAGCACAAACAATGCTAAACAAGCAATACCAGTACCCACAATACCTAACAAATATTTAATAGGATATCCACCTAAAAAAGTAAGCATTAATACCATAAAAAATATAATAGCTGCTGTAGAAAAGTTTGCTGGCAGTATTAACACTACAACTAAAAAAACAGGTATCCATAAAGGCAGAATACTCTCTTTAAAAGTTACCGTCTTATTTTTTATTTTAGCTAAATAACGAGCAACATAAATCATTAAAACAACTGCAGCCAAGGTAGATGTCTGAAAAGAAACACCCACAAACGGAATACTAATCCACCTACTAGCGTTTGCACCACCAATTGTTTTTCCCTGAGCTAATGTATACCCCAAAAGCAACAAAACAATAGGCATTGCTATTAACGACAAGCCTTTAAAAAAATGCATTGGTATTCTATGCACTGCGTAAATAATACCAAAACCCAGCAATAACAGAAAAGCGTGTTTAACCAAATGGCTAACTGCCGTACCGTTACCTACCACATACACTAGATTACTACTAGCACTGTAGACTGGTAAAAATGAAAATAATGCCAATAGCGCAACTATGCCCCAAATAGCCTTATCTCCCTTTATATTTTTGATAGCATCTAACACCTTTTATAAACTTTTAACTGCTGCTTTAAATTGATTTCCTCTGTCCTCGTAATTTTCAAATAAATCGAAACTGGCACAGGCTGGCGATAACAATACCGTATCTCCGCGCTGACCTATTTTATATGCCATTTTTACCGCCTCATCCATTCTTTGTGTTTCCACAACTAAATCTACAACGTTCCCAAATTCTTCTATAATTTTAGAGTTATCTACGCCCAAACAGATAATAGCTTTAACTTTTTCTCTTACCAACGGCATTAACGACTTATAATCGTTACCCTTATCTACACCACCAACGATCCAAACGGTAGCTGTTTTCATACTTTCTAAGGCGTAATACGTGGCATTAACATTAGTAGCTTTAGAATCATTTATATAGGTAACATGTGCAATCTTTAACACATTCTCTAAACGGTGCGCTGCACCCTGAAAATTCTCTATACTAGCTCTAATAGTTGCTTTTCTTATGTTCACTAATTTAGAAGCTGCCGAAGCTGCCATTGTATTTTTTAAATTGTGTTTTCCTTCTAAAGCTAAGTTATCTGTCGTCATCTCTATTGTATTATTTTGGGTCGTTATATGTATCTTATTATTCTTTAAACAAGCACCTTCTTCAAGTTCTCTCTCAATTGAAAAGGGTATTAATTTTGATTTAACCGGGTGTTTCTCTAACCAACTTACGAGCACTTCATCATCTGCATCATATATTAAAAAATCTTCCGATGTTTGGTTCTCTGCAATTCTAAATTTTGATGCGATATAGTTGTCAAACTCATAATCATATCTATCTAAATGATCTGGCGTAATGTTTGTAATAATTGCGATATGCGGCTTAAAATCTACAATACCATCTAATTGAAAACTACTAATCTCTAACACATAATAGTCAAAGTTGTTTTCAGCAACCATCTTAGCATAACTATCACCAATATTACCAGCCATACCACTATGCAAACCAGCTTCTTTAAAAATATGGTTTACCATCATTGTTGTAGTAGTCTTGCCATTACTACCTGTTATACCTATAACAATTGCATCTGTATATTGTGTTGCAAATTCAATTTCCGAAATCACAGGTACGTTTAACTTGACTAGCTTTTTCACTAGCGCCACCTTATCTGGTACACCTGGACTTTTCATCACTAAATCTGCATTTAAAATTTTAGATTCCGTATGCTGTTCTTCTTCCCAGTCTATCTCAAAATGTTTAAGAACTTCTTTATATTTATCTTTTATTTTCCCTTTATCAGACACAAAAACATCGTATCCTTTTTTTAATCCTAAAAGCGCTGTACCCACACCACTTTCTCCACCACCAAGAATTACTAGTCTCTTCACCTTATCTAACTTTTAAGGTTACAAAAGTGATAATAGCAAGTAGTATGCTCACAATCCAAAAACGGGTTACAATTTTAGTCTCATGGTATCCTTTTTTCTGATAGTGATGATGTAAAGGCGCCATTAAAAATATACGCTTACCCACACCAGAAACTTTCTTTGTATACTTAAAATATCCAACCTGTAGCATTACAGAAATAGACTCGGCAAAAAAGATTCCGCATAACACAGGGATAATTAATTCTTTACGTACTATTATTGCAATAACAGCAATAACACCACCAATTGTTAAGCTACCCGTATCTCCCATAAATACACTTGCCGGATACGTATTGTACCAGAGAAACCCAATAAGAGCCCCCACAAAAGCGGCAATAAAGACCACAACTTCTCCTGACCTAGGAATAAACATTATGTCTAAATAATCTGAAAAAATAATATTACCAGAAACCCAAGCAAAAATGCCCAGTGTAAATACAATAATTGCAGACGTACCAGCTGCCAAACCATCTATGCCGTCTGTTAAATTTGCACCGTTAGACACTGCTGTTACAATAAAAATTACAATAGGAATAAAAATTAACCAACCATAATCTGCCGCACCATCTCCCATCCAAGAAATTAAACTTGTATAGTCTAGCTCATTATTTTTTATCAAAGGCACAGTCGTTATCATAGACTTAATCTCGGGCACCGCTATTGGCATAACCTCAGATCCTTTTTGTACAATACCAGCAATAGCATTTTCTTTAATAGTAACTTCTGGATGAAAATAAAGTGTACTACCTACAATAAGTCCTAATACAACCTGACCAAGTATTTTAAACTTACCCTTTAATCCCTCTTTATCCTTTTTAAACGTTTTTATATAATCATCTATAAAACCAATAACTCCCATCCAAAGCATAGTAACTATTAGGAGTATTATATATATGTTATCTAATCTGGCAAACAGCAATACAGGAATTAAGGTTGACAAAATAATTATTAACCCACCCATTGTTGGTGTACCAGCTTTTTGTTTTTGACCTTCTAGACCTAAATCTCTAACCGTTTCTCCAATTTGCTTTTTCTGAAGAAAAACAATTATCTTTTTACCATAAACAGTAGCAATCAACAATGAAACAATTATTGCCATAGCAGCCCTAAAAGTTATAAACTGAAACAAACTAGCTCCGGTTAACTGATACTCTTTTTCTAAAAACTCAAATAAATAATATAACATATATTGTTTCTTGTATAGCTAGCTCCTACTTTTCTAAACTTGCCAATAGTTCTTTTACAATTTTATAATCATCAAAATCTATGCGCACACCATTTGTTTCTTGGTATGTCTCATGTCCTTTGCCAGCAATAAGAATTATATCTTTTGGCTTGGCCAATTGACAAGCTGTTCTTATTGCCTGTTCCCTATTCTCTATAGACAACATTTTACGCGTGTTTTGCGCTTCTACACCCGCTTCTATTTCAGTTATTATTTCTGAAGGAGATTCCGTTCTAGGATTATCTGATGTAAAAATTACTTTGCTACTCATTTCTGATGCAATATGACCCATAACCGGACGTTTTGACTTGTCTCTGTCGCCACCACACCCCACAACGGTGATGACGTCTTCATTCCCAGTTCTTAATGCATTGATAGTGTTCAGTACATTTTTTAAAGCATCCGGCGTATGAGCATAATCTACTATAGCTGTAATATTTTTCTCTGATATATAATATTGAAATCTTCCGTCTACGTTTTCTAATTCACTTAAAAGACGTAAAACTTCCATTTTTTCTAAACCTAATAATTGGGCTGTACCATAAATAGCCAACATATTATAGGCATTAAAATCTCCAATTAATTTAGACCACAATTCATTATCATCAATCTTAAGCAATTGACCATTAAACTGATTTTCTAAAATCTGCGCTCTAAAATCTGCATATGTTTTTAAAGCATATGTCTGCTTCCTAGCTTTTGTATTCTGAAGCATTACTGCTCCGTTTTTATCATCTATATTAGTAAGCGCAAAAGCTGATTTTGGCAAGCCATCAAAAAGCATTTTTTTAGTATCTCTGTACTCTGCAAATGTTTTATGATAATCTAAATGATCATGGGACAAGTTTGTAAAAACTGCACCTTCAAAAACCAATCCTTCAATTCTTTTTTGATGAATACCGTGAGAGCTAACTTCCATAAAACAAAACTCTACCCCAACAGTATTCATCTCTGCCAAAGCCTTATTTATAGTTAAAGCATCTGGAGTTGTATGTGTTGCTTTAATTTCCTTATCATCTATCATTATTTTAATAGTTGACAATAAGCCCACCTTATATCCTGCTTTTTTAAATAACTGATACAACAAACTGCTAATTGTTGTTTTACCATTTGTACCAGTTACACCAACTAACTTTAAATTTTTAGAAGGATTCCCATAAAAATTAGAAGCCATAATAGCTAAAGCCGCATTACCGTTATTTACTTGCACATAGGTTACTCCATTTACCAAATTACTAGGCAAAGTCTCACAAACAATAGCATTTGCACCAGATTTTAATGCTGTATCTATATAGTTATGCCCATCTACCAAAGTTCCTTTAACAGCAATAAACACATCATCTAACCCTACTTTTCTAGAGTCAAAACAAATGGCATTAACCATAACATCTGTAGTACCGTTAACAGCAACGATACCTACACCATATAATATGTCTTTTAATAATTTCACGATAATTCTAACGTTATTTTAGACACTCCACTTATTGCCGTTCCATGAGCAACAGATTGTGCTTTTACTTTTCCGTTTCCTTTTACTACTACTTTAATACCCATATTCTCTAAAAGAGAAACAGCATCCATACCACTCATGCCTTTTACATTTGGTATCTTACTATATTTTTTTTGCGCACTTTTATAGTACGCCATATAATTACCATCTAAAGTTTTACTAGACATAGCCAAACCTTTAACTATATCTGTTTTAGGTGATGTTGCATAAATTTTATGCGCAACAGATTTAAAGACCGGACCAGCAACATCTGCCCCATAAAAACCAGCTTTTTTATCTGGATCATGCACTACTACAATGCAAGAGTATTTAGGGTCATCTGCAGGAAAGTAACCAGAAAAAGAAGATATATACTGCAACTTATTCGGGTCCTTAGCAACATAATTTTTCTGTGCTGTTCCTGTTTTACCTGCCATTGAAAAATTTGGAGAATACAAGCTATGACCTGTACCCTTTTTACTTTCTACCACATTCTTTAATAGCGCTTGTACCTTTTTAACCGTTTCCTTTGAACAAACCGCAGGATTTATCACTTCTTTATCAAACTTATAAATGGTCTTATTCCATTCTTTAACCTCTTTAATTAATCTAGGCCTAACCATTTCCCCGCCATTAGCAATAGCGTTGTAAAAAGTTAGTATTTGTAACGGCGTTAAAGACACCTCGTACCCGTGAGACATCCAAGCTAAAGAAATACCAGACCACCCTTTATCGCCTGGGTACCTAATTACTGGTTTTCCTTCTCCTTTAATAGGCAAATCCAAATCTCTATTTAGATTCATCTCCATTAAACGATTCACAAACTTTTCTGGATTATCTTTATACCCATTATGTATTACTTTAGCAAAAGCAGTATTAGAAGAATATTCAAAAGCTTTACCAAAAGATATTTTCCCGTAACCACCCCATTTAGAATCACGCACTGTTCTGTCATAGATTTTCCAACGTCCATTTTCAGTATCTATCACAGTACTTGTGTCTACAATTTTATCTTCTAAAGCTGCAACCATAGACATTAGCTTAAATGTAGATCCTGGCTCAGAAGACTCTCCAATTGCATAATTTAAACGCTCATAATACGTTCCGTTAGACGAACGCCCAAGATTAGATATCGCTTTTACCTCTCCCGTAGCTACCTCCATTACAATTACACAACCGTGATCTGCACTATATTTTTCTAGCTGCCCCAACAAAGCATGGTGTGCTATATCTTGTATATTAATATCTATTGTAGAAACAACATCGTACCCATCTTTTGGCTCTACATCATTATCAGGCCCAATAGGTTTCCATTGCCCTTTTGCAATTTTCTGCTTTAATCTTCTGCCTTCTGTACCACGCAAATACTCCCCAAAAGCTCCTTCCAACCCAACTCTTGTATAATGACCTTCTTCATCTACACGCTCATAACCCACACTACGTTCGGCAATTTTCCCTAACGGATGTTCACGAACAGTTTTTTGCTCTACTATAATGCCACCTCTATTTGGTCCTTTCTCAAAAAGCGGGAATTTTTTTATTTTGATATAATCTGAATAATCTAGATTACGAGCAATAAGCTTGTACCTATTTTTATTAGACCTTGCCTTTCTTAATAGTTGTTGATAGTAGGAAGACGACCTATTAAACATTTTACCCAACTCAACAGACAAAGGCTTTATATTTTCATTAAAATCTGAATTGCGAACCGTAACCGCATCAAACCTAATAGTATACTTAGAAACAGACGTAGCCAACAAACTACCATCATCAGAAATTAGATTCCCTCTATTTGGCTCTATAACAAAAACACGCTCTGTACGATCCAAAGCTAATTGACGGTATTTATCACCATCAACAACCTGTATGCTAATTAGCTTTACAGCCACTGCAATAGCAAATAGAAACAGAAAGCCTGCAACTATATACAAACGGGTTAATATCTTTTTCTCTGTTGTCGGCACTATTTAACTGGTATTACTCTTATTTTCTTTGGTGGTGTTTCAGACGGATACAAATCTCTCTTCTTCACCTCTTCTACTATTGAAGACTCTAGTTTTAACTCCTGTAAATTAGATCGTCCGTCTAAAAATTGACTTCGTAACTCCTTAACTTCTTCACTTAAGAATGCTATTTTATGCACTTTAGCATCTGCACTATGTGCACTAGCAATCATTAATGCAGCCAAAAAAGATGCAAAAAGGATAAACATCCAGTTTTTAGGAGCGTCACCACTCACCAAAAACTTACCTTTTAATATGTCTAACAACCCTTTTCTCATTACTTACGCTCGGCAATTCTTAATTTTGCACTTCTAGCTCTATTGTTTTTAGCTATTTCTTCTTTAGATGGCACTATTAAGCCTCCTACTTTTTTAAACGGAACATCTATGTTCCCATAAAAATCTTTTTCCGGCTCACCATCAAACTGACCAGCACGTATAAATCTTTTCACTAATCTATCTTCTAAAGAGTGGTAGCTAATTAAACTTAACCTACCACCTGTATCTAATAAATCTTGTGTTTGCTCTAAAAACTCTTTAATTACTTGTATCTCCTGATTCACCTCTATACGTATAGCCTGGTAAATTTGCGCAAGTATTTTGTGCTCCTTAAATGCTGGTAAGTACTTTTTTAAGATCTGTTTTAATTGATCCGTAGTTTTAACACCACCATCTACTCTATTCTCTATAATAGTATTTGCCATAGCATTAGCGTTTCTTAAATCGCCATACTGAAACAACACCCTTCTTAAATCATCATAAGAATACTTATTTACCACATCAAAAGCAGAAACCGTATTTTTTTGACTCATTCTCATATCTAAATCGGCATCAAAACGAGTAGAAAATCCCCTTTCTGCTTTATCAAACTGATGAGAAGAAACTCCAAAATCACCTAGAATTCCATCTACCTTACGAATACCGTGAAATTTCAAAAATTGTTTCAAAAACCTAAAGTTCTCGTTAATCAACAAAAACCGATCATCCTCTAGCACATTTGCCAAAGCATCTTCATCCTGATCAAAACCAATTAATCTTCCTTTTTCTCCTAACCTACTCAATATCTCTTTGGAATGTCCGCCACCACCAAAGGTCACATCAACATACACTCCGTCTTCCTTAATATTAAGACCGTCTATTGATTCTTTTAATAAAACTGGATTATGATAACTCATCTTCTTCTCCTCCCATTACTTCTTCTGCCAAATCCGCAAAATTTTCTGCGTCTTCCTCAATTACTTTTTCATAACTATCCTTATCCCAAATCTCAATAATATTAATAGCAGAACTTAAAACCACCTCTTTAGTGATACTTGCTATTTCTATTAAGTTTTTCGGAATTAAAAGACGCCCTGTAGCATCTAACTCTACAATCTTAACCCCAGCAGAAAAACGACGTATAAAGTCATTATTTTTTTTCTTGAAGCGGTTTTTCTTGTTCATCTTCTCCATTAGAAGATTCCATTCTTCCATAGGATACAACTCTAAACAAGGCTGAAAAACAGAACGCTTTATCACAAAACCTTTATTTAGAACACTGGCCATCTGACCCTTAAGAGCTGAAGGTACCATGACCCTGCCCTTAACGTCTGCTTTGCACTCGTATGTTCCTATGAAGTTTACCATTTAAAATCAGCTGAATTTTAAAACTGATATCAAAGATAAAAATAATTACCACAAATTACCACTAAATACCACATTGTTAATAAGTTTACCCACCCAAGAAGACACTTTTAGACTAACAACCTAAAAAACAGGATGTAAAGTAGTGGTAGATTTCTAATTTTATCATTGAAAAAGAATGCCAATTCTTTTTACGGAAATGCCTATATTTGCGACTTAATAGCATAAGAGCTATCCTATTAATGGAAGAAAAGATTATTACAGAAGGCAAATTCAGATATACAGAGATTGGAGAAGGTACCCCATTGATTATTTTACATGGTTTAATGGGTGGATTAAGTAATTTTAAAGGTGTTATGGAACATTTTCCTGCAAAGGGATACAAAGTTTTAGTACCTGAATTACCTATTTACGACAAACCTCTACTTAAAACAACTGTAAAAAGTTTTGCCAAATTTGTACAAGAATTTATTAAACACAAAGGACTTACAGATGTTATTTTACTGGGTAACTCTTTAGGTGGACATATTGGATTATTACACACCAAATTACACCCAGAAACAGTAAAAGCTTTGGTTATTACAGGAAGTTCTGGATTGTATGAAAGTGCAATGGGAGACGGTTACCCAAGAAGAGGAGATTACGAGTTTATTAAGAAAAAAGCACAAGATGTTTTTTATGATCCTGAAGTTGCAACTAAGGAAATTGTAGACGAAGTTTTTGCCACTGTTAACGACCGTATTAAATTAGTAAAAACCCTTGCCATAGCCAAAAGTGCTATTAGACACAATATGGCTAAGGATTTACCAAAAATGAAAACACCAACTTGTATTATTTGGGGTGAAGACGATACCGTTACACCACCAGACGTAGCAAGAGATTTTGATAAACTTTTACCTAATTCTAATTTATATTGGATTGAAAAATGTGGACATGCACCAATGATGGAGCATCCAGATAAATTTAACTCCATACTTGATCAATGGTTGCAAGAGCATAAATTGTAAGCCTAACTACTTAAAACTACTACCCTTGAAAATAAAATCTGCTAGCTTTGTAATGAGTAACTCTAATGTTAGGACTTGCCCTAGCGACCCTATACCTGAGTATGCTTTTATTGGCAGATCTAACGTTGGTAAATCTTCGTTAATAAATATGCTAATGCAAAAAAAGAGCTTAGCAAAAACTTCAGGTAGACCTGGAAAAACACAGTTAATAAATCATTTTAGAATAAATGATAATTGGTTCCTCGTAGATTTACCAGGTTACGGTTATGCACGTGTATCTAAAAGAGATAAGAAAACTTTTCAGAAATACATTACAGATTACTTTAAAGAACGAGTACAACTTGTATGTGCTTTTGTTTTAATAGATATACGCCACGAACCGCAAAAAGTTGATTTAGAATTTTTAGAGTGGATGGGCGAAAATCAAATTCCGTTTGCTTTAATCTTCACAAAAGCAGATAAATTAAAGCCACAAGCAATTCAAAGGCAAGCAGACAAATACATAAATGCATTATTAGACGGCATCTGGGAAGATGCACCACAATATTTTATCACATCTTCTTCTAACAACTTAGGAAGAGAAGAGGTTTTAGAGTATATCGGTGGTATTAATGACGAGTTTTTTAAAGCTACTGCTACAAAGTAAGCTTTGCCTCCTTACCGTTAATTAAATTAATTAAATCTTCTGCTTTTTTAAGCTGATTTAACTCTTCTGTTGGTATAAAATTTTTCAATACACCTTGATCATCTTTTAGAATTATAGGTAAACTTGTATTAAAAAATTCACTTTCAGGGTAGCTTACTTTAAATTCATCCTTGTGCAAAAACTCAAATTCTAAGTTTGTTTCTTCTCTAAACTTTTTCCAAACCGTATTCTCTTTAAACACTCCAAAAGTAATATCACATAAATTACAATTGTAAGTAGACGGACTAAATATTTTATGAGCACTATCTAACATAGAGCTACTTAAGCCAGAATTGGCGTTATAAACAAATACAATTTTTTGCGACATACTCTTACATTTTACATTCTTAGTCAAAAACTAAGAGAAGCACTTACAATACAAAACAATTAATATTTTGTTAATTTTAGCAAATACAATTTTAAATCCATAGCAAATAAAGTATTTTAGCAGCCGGTATGAAATTAAAAGAAATTACATTATCGGTTTTTAGCCTTGTAATGATTGGGTTCCTTTTATTAGGATCGCAAAACGTACATACGCTAATTTACCACTCTGCAGATGATGATAGCGATGCTATTGTACACTGTGAGCAATGCGATTTTATTTACACAAACAACCATACCTCTTTTCTAGATCTTGGATGCACTACTATTAGTACACCATATAGCTACACAGAAAACCATACACCTCTTATAAGTAATTACAAAGAACCGTATGCCAAAGATCTATTCACTTCTTATTGCCTCAGTAGGCCACCGCCAACCGTTTAATTACCACATCTTTTTCTTCCTATAAATTTTATAAGGAAGACTATTTATTTTAGTACACACAACACATACAATTATGCGATATACGCTAACAATACTCTGTATTTTAGTTTGTCAGTCATATGTATTTGCTCAAGACTGCAATACTATTCTTTTAGGAGAAATTATAGACTTTCATGATCAAACACCTTTGGCGGATGCTATTATACAAGTAAAAGTAAACAAAGAACAAGTATATTCGGACGAATTTGGAAAGTTCACTCTAAAGAATCTATGTAACGGCTCTATAGAACTAGAAATTTCTCATCCAGAATGTAGCACACGTTTTGTAATAGTAGAAATTAATGGAAATACTCACAAAAAAATAACTTTAGAGCATCATTTAGAAGAACTAGATGAAGTTAAGGTTACAGGTGCTACAATTAAAGAAACCAATTCTGCTCAAGAAAAAGTATTAAAAACAAAGCAACTAGAGCGTTTTGGAAGCAATAATTTAGGAGATGCTTTAAAACAAATAAACGGAGTATCTAGCCTTAATACTGGGTCTAATATTGTAAAACCAATTATACAAGGTCTAGGGGGCAGCCGTATACTTATTCTAAATAATGGAATACGCATGCAAGATATGGAATGGGGCGCAGAACATGCACCAAACATAGACGTAAACGCTGCCAACACAGCCACAGTTGTAAAAGGAGCTGCTGCACTAAAATATGGTGGAGATGCCATTGGAGGAGTTATTTTACTTGACCAGAATAGAATACCAAAAAAGGACACCATTTATGGCAAAACACTTTTAAACGGAGTCTCTAATGGTCGTGGTGGAAATATCTCTAGCGAACTTACTAAAGCCTACGAAAATGGTTTTTATATAAAAGGACAAGCATCTTACAAAAAATTAGGAGATGCAGAAGCTCCAGATTATATATTATCTAATACAGGAGTATCTCAATTTGGTGCTAGTGTAGATTTTGGTAGATTAGGCTTTGAAAAGGGATGGAGCGCTTATTATTCTTATTTTGATACTAATATTGGTATCTTAAGTGCATCTCACATAGGTAATGTAGACGATTTAATTAGCGCTATTAATAGTGATGAACCTGGCAAAATAAGCGATTTTACTTATGACATTAAAAATCCTAGACAAAATGTAAAACATCATTTAGGAAAACTTAAGTATTACAAACGTTTTGAAGGTTTAGGAAAATTAAATCTTCAATATGACATACAACAAAACCACAGATTTGAGTATGACATACGTGTAGGAGCAGATAAGAATAAAGCTTCTTTAGATCTTAAACTTACGACCCAAACGCTTGCTACAGATATTACAATTGATGCTTTTGAAAAACAAAAATTTTCTTTTGGAGTTTTAGGTAGATATCAGGAAAATTTTGCGAACCCAGAAACTGGCGTACGTCGTTTAATACCCGATTATGACAAAGTAGATTTTGGAGTTTTTGCAACTACAGAATATAAACTTTCTGATCTTACTACAGCAGATGCCGGTATTAGATATGATTACAGTAAAATTGATGCTCAAAAGTTTTATAAAACATCTAGATGGGAAGAACGTGGCTATGATAAAGATTATAGCGATATAGTGGTTAGTGATCTAGGCACTCAGCTTTTAACAAACCCCGAGTTAACCTACCATAATTTTTCTGCATCTGCTGGTTTAAAGCATAAATTTAATACTGAAAATCAGTTTAGATTTAATTACACTTTAGCACAACGCGCTCCAAATCCGTCTGAATTATTTAGTGACGGACTGCATCATTCTGCCGCACGTATAGAATTAGGAGATTTACGCATTAAGAGCGAAACATCACATAGAATTTCGGTAAGCCTAGGAAAAGACACCTACACTTGGGGTTATGACGTTGCTCCTTACCTTAACCTTATATCAGACTTTATAATTTTAGAACCAACTGGCGTAGAGTTTTCTTTACGTGGCGCATTCCCTGTTTGGGAATATAGACAAACAGACGCACGTTTGCTTGGTGTAGATGCATCTATCTATAATAACTGGACAAACAATTGGAGAACAGATCATAAATTCTCTATAGTTAAAGGAAGAGAAAGGTCTAATAATACAGCCTTAATTAATATCCCTTCTGCGCGTATGGAGAATGGTATTACATTTAACAAGCAAGAGTGGCATAATTTTAATATTGCACTGCAAAGCCAATATGTTTTTCGCCAAAATGAGTACCTAGATAATATTAATGTTTACTCTCCGCAGCAAAACCAAGAAGTAGAATTAGACATAAATACACCACCAAATGCGTATCACTTATTAAAATTAGACACAGAAATGAAATTTAATTTTAATAACAATAATGCATTAACGGTTGGACTTGGCGTTACCAATTTATTAAATACAGAATACAGAGACTACCTTAACAGACAACGTTATTTTACAGACGATTTAGGAAGATCTTTTACACTTAGACTAAAATTCAATTATTAATACAAATAACAAAAATGACTACAACAAACACAATTTTCAAGAACATTAAAAAAGTAAGCATCATTGCATTCTCTAGTATTGCCTTAATCTCATGTTCCGATGATGACGATACACCAGAAGCATTAAATGAAGAAGAAGTAATAACAACAGTAATAGTAAAACTTACACCGGAAGCAGGAGGAACAGCAATTACTCTAATGTCTAAAGATGATGATGGCGCTGATGGCCCAAGCGCTCCCGTAATCACAGTTGAAAACTTAGCAGCTAACACAACCTACAATGGTACAATTACTTTACTTAATGAAACTGAAAGTCCTGCTGAAGATATTACTTTAGAAGTTGCAGAAGAAGATGATGATCACCAATTCTTTTATGCTGTTTCTGGAGCTATTAGTGGTACAGCCTACACAGATATGGATGAAGATGGCAATCCTGTTGGATTAAAGTTTACACTATCTACTACTAATGCTGGTGCAGCAACATTAGGCGTAACGTTAAGACACGAGCCTAAAAAGCCAAACGATGGTACTACTGCAGATGCCGGTGGAGCAACAGATATAGAGCAAACTTTTTCTATTACAGTAGAATAAGCTCACAACTTGTATCACAAAAAAACTCCCAGATTTCTCTGGGAGTTTTTAGTTTTAAAACAATAATTTTATTTCTTAAGTTCAAGTTTTTCAGCAAAATAATCGCAAAAATCTTTCATTGTAGCTGTCATCTTCTCATCTTGTGTTGCCTTTAAAAATGTATCAGACATAGATACAAGTGTCTGATGAAAAAACACCTTCATTTCATCTACAGGCATATCCTTTGTCCATAAATCTATCTTTAGAGACTCTTGGTTTTTATTATCCCACACAGATAAAAGCATAGCTTTTACTTCCTCATTCTCTATACCACCATCTTGCGCAGACCAGTTTAAGGTTTCTGGTACTCTGTTTTCATCTAGCCCAACAGTTAATTTAATCTCTGATGTATGTATTTTTGACATTATCTCTTCGGTTTATAATTAGATTTCTTAAAAATTTCTTCAGCAGACAAATTTAGCATCTGCTGCAAAGTTACTTCATTATTACTCATAAAAGAACGCACTATTTGCCATCCTAAAAAACGACCTAGTCTTCCTGGTGACTCACTATCTAATTCTAACTGAAACTTAGAAAAAGGCGCAGGATCTAAAAAACGCTTATTTAAATTTTTATCTGTGCTGTACAAATATTGGTTTTCTATACAATTACGCCATATCTGTTCTTCATTAACAAAGGCCCAATCTAAATCTTCTTGACTATATTTAATTTTTTCTGCGTCGGTCACAAAAGGTATTAATTTATCTTTTACGTACAACTCCTTACCATAATATACCAACTGACCCAAAAACGTCCTGTCTCTTGTAGGGTAAGGAACTACTTTTTTTGCAAAAGCATTGGCAACATCTGTAATAAGGTATTTTTTATCTAGACCTTCTGCTATGTAATTTTGTAATCCTTGGTAAAACATATGATCACTACCTAAGTAATTATCTAACCCTAATAACAAAAGATTATCTGTTAGTATAACAGGACTATTGTAGTTAACATCAGATATAACTGTAACAACCTTAGGCTCTACTTCTTCTGGGAAAAAATATTTTACGTGTTGGTAAAACATTTTTAAGTCTTGAGACTCCTTTTTAAAATCGCCAAAAGCTAAATTAACTTCTTTTAACAAAGAAATTTGTAATGTATCTCTTAATTTTTCGACCCATATACTATCTGGGTATTGCAACGGAAATAAGTAAGGATACTTCTCTTTTAGCGCAGGAATATCTGCTGGTTTAGCATCAGCAATTTCTCTGTCAAATCTAGAAATATCTAAGGTAACAGTAACTTTAGCTATCTCTTTTGCTTCCTTGGATTCTTGTTTACAACTCAAAAAAAGAGTAAAAACAAAAAAAAGTATATAAAATGGTTGTCTCATTTAAAAGTAATTACGGTATCATTTTAATATTAGAATGTTACAGTTTATTTTTACGGAATACAAAGTTAACGGTTTTCAACGTAATAAAGGAATTCAATGCAAACAGAAAAAGTAACCAACCATATTGTACAGTGGCTTAAGGATTATGCAACCAAAGCAAACATAAAAGGATTTGTAATAGGAATATCTGGAGGAATAGACTCTGCAGTAACTTCTACCCTTTGTGCAAAAACAGGATTAGAGTTGCTTTGCTTAGAAATGCCAATACACCAAGCGCTTAGCCAAGTAAGCAGAGCTAGCAAACACATAGACTGGCTACAGGATAACTTTAGCAACGTTAAAAGACTTGAAGTTAACTTAACACCAGTATTTGATAGTTTTATTGAAACATTACCAGGAGTTGAGAACGAAGATGAACGCTTTTTGTCTTTAGCAAACGCAAGAGCAAGATTAAGAATGACAACTTTATACTATTTTGCTGGGTTGCACGGCTACCTAGTTGCGGGTACAGGTAATAAAGTAGAAGACTTTGGTGTAGGTTTTTATACTAAATATGGTGATGGCGGTGTAGATATAAGTCCTATTGCTGATTTAATGAAAAGCGAAGTATATGCAATTGCGGAGTTAGCAGGCATTAATTCTGATATAATTAAAGCTGCTCCTACAGACGGACTTTGGGGAGATGATAGAACAGACGAAGACCAAATTGGAGCATCGTACCCAGAATTAGAATGGGCTATGCTAGAGGATAGTAAGAAAAAAACAGAAAATGATTTTACAGGGAGACAAAAAGAAGTCTTTGTGCTATACAAAAAACTAAACAGTGCTAACCAACACAAAATGAATCCAATACCTATTTGTGAGATTCCAAATGACTTAAAATAGTCAGTCATCCCGAATAACGTATTGTAAAACGAAAAAAAGTTAAATAATAGTAAAATCTAACAAAAAAGTATCATTTTTGTTGAACAAACATACAATTTAACCTTACATCACTTGTCAGAATTAGTTTAATACTGGTAGGTTATGCTTAAATTTAATTAAAACCAAAAAAAATGAAAACAGTATTTATTGCAGATAGTCACCCTGTTGTGCAAGTGGGCATTACGCAGATGTTGAGTATGGAGACGGGATTTAAAGTAATTGGCACTGCTAAATCTTCTTCAGAACTTTTTGAGAAACTGGAAAAAGAAACCCCAGATGTCTTAATGTTAGAGATGGATTTCCCTGAAATTAATGGGATTGCTTGTTTAAGAAAGATGAAGAAGAACCATCCAGATGTTAAAGTACTTATGTACAGTGGACAGTCTGAAGATGTTTACGCTATTAGCTCTATTAGAGCTGGTGCTCAAGGATATTTATCTAAGAACGCAGATTTAGATTACATAGTTGCTGCACTAGAAAAAATTAGTGATGGTAAAATGTTTATTACAAATGAACTTGCTCAAAGGTTAGCCTTTGATGAAGGAACACAAAAACCTAGAAGATTATTTAGAAAGCTATCTACAAGAGAGATAGAAGTTTTAAAAATGCTAGCTAGCGGAAAAAGAAACAAAGATGTTGCTTTAGGTCTTGGTTTAAACGAAAAAACCATTAGTACTTACAAAGCTCGTTTAATGAAAAAATTAAACGTAGATAATATGGTAGACTTATTACAACAAGCAAAAGCTTTAGATATTTTCTAGCAAAAAGAAAATTCTTACTAAATTAAAAAACCAGCATTTCGCTGGTTTTTTGCTTTTTATAAATGAAATATTAAAATTAGTATAAAGAATGCTGTTTAACTCCCGTAGATATTTAAATTTACAGTAAAAATGTACTAGCCTTAAATATGCTAAAACAAATTTTAAAAAAAATGTTAATTTCAATCTTAGGTATAGTAGGCTTACTAATAGTTATATACTTTTTGTTTACCAGTTTTTATCCAAGCTTTGGTGGTGATGTCTCTAAAGAACGAAAAATTACATATCAACAGTCTGAACAATACAAAGACGGTAAATTTAACAACAAACTACCTGTTCCTAAGGATTTAAGTTTTTCTGAAACACTTTCGCTAGCTTATAAATTTTTTACAACAAAAGTACCTAACGGCAGACCTAACAAAGACATTAAAGCTCTTAAAATAGATTCTACTAGCGTTGCTAACTACAATAAAGACACGCGTTTAATATGGTATGGCCACTCTTCTTTTTTACTGCAGATCGATGGTAAAAACATACTACTAGATCCTATGCTTAGCAAAGTGGCAGCTCCACACCCACTTTTAGGCGGCAATAGATTTAATAAAGAATTTCCTTTACCATTAGAAAAACTAACCCATATAGATGCTGTTCTTTTCTCTCATGATCATTATGATCACTTAGATTACGAAACAATATTAAAAATAAAAGACAAGACCAATCATTTTTATGTGCCGCTTGGCGTAGGCGTACATTTAGAGGCTTGGGGCGTACCAACAAACAAAATAACAGAGTTAGACTGGTGGCAAGATGTTACATTAGAAAGTTTAACTTTTGTGTGTACCCCTGCACAACATTTCTCTGGCAGAAAACTTAGCAACAACCAAAGTACACTTTGGAGTTCTTGGGTTATACAATCTAAAGAAGATAACATTTATTTTAGCGGTGATAGCGGCTACGCACCACACTTTAAAGAAATAGGTGATAAATATGGGCCGTTTGATATTGCTTTAATGGAATGCGGACAATACAATAAAATGTGGGCAGACATACACATGATGCCAGAAGAAACAGCACAGGCAGGCTTAGATATTAAAGCTAAAAAGATAATGCCCATACATTGGGCAGGTTTTAAATTAGCGTTACATGATTGGACAGACCCAATTACGCGCTTAAAAGCAAAAGCCAACGAACTTAACTTAGAAGTAATTACCCCCGAAATTGGAGAAGAGATTGTAGTAAAAAATAACAACAATACCTATTTAGACTGGTGGACTAAATTCTAATAAATTTTACAATAAAAATCTAAGATAATACTCTTGCCAACTTTTTACCAAGTAAGGAGTTTAAGCTTAAGTAATTCATAATTTCTTGTAAGATCTCTTTATGGTCTGCATTTGGATCCTGCGTTTGCTCTTGCAGTTCGCCTATTCGTTTTTTAATTAAATAACAGCGTAATGTTAAAATAGTTTCACTAACCAATTGACCAACTCCAACAGATTTTGCTTTTGGGTAAATTTCTTTGCGCCCCCAGTCATGCAATATATATTTTTCTTCCTCCATTAGAATTGATGAAATTTCTGATACTAAATCCTGATTTAATTCGCCTATAAATCTATTGGCCTCAAAATGTTCTTTTTCATTTAAATTTTCAATCAACTTATAGTATATATCCTTAAACTTAGCATTTGTAAGTTCAATTTCATCTTCTTGAAGGTCTAAGAAAATTTTCTCAAACACTCTAGCTTGTACTACCTCTTTTTCTAGAATTAAGTCTCCCTTCTCGTCTTCCTTTAGCAATAAATCATCAAACTCCTGCGTAGTATCCCCATACAACAAAAGTAATTCTATAATTTTTTTCTCTAAAACGTACTGTACATCTAGTTTCTCTTGTACTGCTTCATTCTTAACTACCTGGAAAGGTTTTTGCTCTTGCTTCTGTTTTTTCTCTACATCAGCAATATCTTTTTTACCAATCTGCGCAAGCGTATTAAAAAGAACAGCTTCAGAAATATTCATTAACTGAGCACATTCTTGTATGTAAATTTCTTTCTTAATTCTGTCTGGAATTTTAGAAATACTATTTACAATATCACGTACGGTTTCCGCTTTCTTTATAGGATCGTTTGCAGTTTCCTTAATTAATAGGGAAGCCTTAAACTGTATAAAATCTTTAGAGTTACTTTCTAGATAAGCAAGTACATCTTCTAATGAATTGTTTTTAGCAAAGCTATCAGGATCTTCACCTTCAGGAAAAGTACAAACCCTAACATTCATCCCCTGCTCTAGAATTAAATCTATACCACGTAAAGATGCTCTTAGACCAGCCGCATCACCATCAAACAAAACAGTTATATTTTTAGTAAGTCTATTTACTAATCGTATTTGGTCTGGAGTTAATGCCGTACCACTAGAAGCTACAACGTTATGTATTCCTCTTTGATGAAATTGTATTACATCTGTATACCCTTCTACCAAATAGCAATTATCCTCTTTTGCAATTGCTTGTTTGGCGTGGTATATACCGTAAAGAACTTTACTTTTATGGTAAATATCACTCTCTGGTGAATTTAAATATTTGGCTGCCTTTTTATCGTTTGTTAAAATACGACCACCAAAACCCAAGACCCTACCGCTCATAGACTGTATAGGGAACATTACACGCCCTTTAAATCTATCAAATTTCCGATCCTCTTGTCCTTCTTGCTTTTTAACAATAGACAAACCAGTTTTTTCTAAATACTCTAACTTATATTTTTTATCTAAAGCAGTATTTGTAAAAGAATCCCACTGATCTAAACAATAACCTAAACTAAAACTTTTAATAGTATCGTCTGTAAAGCCACGTTCTCTAAAATAGCTTAAACCAATAGCCTTACCCAGCTCGCGCTCCCAAAGGACTTCTGAAAAATACTTTTGTGCATACTCAGACACCAAGTACATACTCTCCTTTTCATCTGCCTGTTCTTTTTGCTCGTCTGTCTGTTCTGTTTCTTCTATCTCTATATTATACTTTTTCGCCAAGTATTTAATAGCTTCTGGATAGGTAAAATGCTCGTGCTCCATTAAAAAAGCAACCACATTACCACCTTTTCCACTACTAAAATCTTTCCAAATTTGTTTTACAGGAGACACCATAAAACTAGGAGAACGCTCATCTGTAAACGGACTTAGTCCTTTAAAGTTGGTGCCCGATTTTTTTAACTGTACAAAATCGCCAATAACCTCCTCTAAACGAGCAGTTTCGTAAACTTGGTCTATACTAGATTTAGAAATCAATTTTAAATAAATTTTAAATAACTGGGTAAATATAATGAACTAAACCTAAAAAAGCTTTGCTAATTACATATGTGTGCTTTAGCTTGATTCTGTTTTTACAGAGAATATAATTCCCTTAACCCAAGAGATAATTTTAACGCAAAGCTAAAATGCAATTAAAATCTATATTTTTTTAGAGTTATGTATGATTAACTATGTGGTTTTAGTAAATGCTTGTAATACCCTAGAATTAAACGAGCATCTATTTGTTGCCCGCTTTTAATAAGAAACATATTTTTAAAAACACCTATTACAATTTGTAATACCAATAAAATAAGCAATACAACACTTAATAAATTTAAGAGTTTAGCATTACCACAACCTAATACATAATCTGTTATTTTTTGTATATAAATAGATGTAGAAAAACCTAATAAAGTATAGATTAAAGCACCTACAAAAGCTTGGAGCAATACAAATTTGTGTGGTTTAAGTAGAAACCAAAACGTTTATAAACAGACACTTTCTCATTACTCACAACAAAATACTCCTTGGGCAATAGCAAAACCAAAACCCCTGTCCATTCTTTTAAAAATTATTAATGGGATTTTTTGTGCATTTTACCCGTAGCAGGATCCATAATTTTAATATAGCCCTTTGTGACCTCATATATTACTACATAATGATGTAATACTTATTTGACAACAATATGAGCAATACTTGGTTTAGGTATTTTAAAAAGACTGTCTAATTCTCCTCTTACTCTTTTTGCTTCAAAACCTAGTTTTTCTGCGGCTTCGATTAAATCTAAAACATTTGTGCCTTTTTTGTCTTTACTGGCATATTGCCGTATGCGCCCAATAGGCATTTGTAGTTGGTAGTTTGCTGCTATAGATGCCAAGCAAGCAGCACCACGATCTGTAATATTGTGGTGTTTAATAGTAATTTTTGCCATATTATAACTCTATGTATGTAAATTTAGTTTTGAAGACTGCAAAAAATGCAGTAAATATTTTTTATTCAAAAAACTCCTTTTAAATATATTTCTTAGAAGCAATATGAATAAAATATTATTTTGTTAAAAATTTAATACAAAAAGGCAAACCATTTATTAAAATATGTAATAAAACTGACCAAATTAGACCTTGTCTAACCCTAAGATACCCCATTACAATACCATAAATAAATTGCGGAAAAATTAGTAACGGAAAAAAAATAAATTGATAAGTTGATAGTGGAGTAAAATTTAATAAATGCATTAGAGCAAATGACGAACATGAAAACCAAAATAAATATTTATATTTTATAGTAGCAAAATACTTATTTACACCAAATATGAATAACAAGAAGGTAAAAGTTAACGATAATGATATATTTGTAAAATTAGCTGTATCCAATTTATAAAAACTAATTTTACTAAGACAACACAAAAGAAAATAACATAGTAATGTTAAAGATATAAATATATTAATTTTCTTTCTTTTTAAATATAAGCGAAACGCTATTTCTTCAGTGATAGGAGCAATGAATACAACTATTGAAGCATTTTCAAATAATGACTTCCATATAGAAAATGATTCTCTTTGTTGGAAAATTTTATCTCCAGTTATAAAAAATACACTAACAGAAAGTATCGAGGCTAAAATTACTCCAATGATGCAAATTACAAAACTTAATGCTAAATTTAACCATTTAAATTTGACTCCAAAATTGGCACTCTCTTCATTTGGATTTTTTATGAACGAATAAAAACAATCAATTATTATTTTTTTCATTAATTTTTTTTCAATATCCTCTTTTAAGATACTCATATAATAATAGGTTTTTCTAGAACGGTCATAGACTATTTTTGCGTCAAAATCTTTTAGATTCTCTATCTGGTTATATGCTTAGCGTTCGCTAATATTTATACGACAAGCCAATTCTCTGGGTGAACCTATAGTTTTGCTCTCTATTAGTATGCGCAACTGCTGCAAACGTTCTAGAGTTTTTAAGTTTTTCATATTATTTTTTTTGCAATTTGATTTATAGGGTTTAACCAATCATCCATTTTATCATACAGTAAATCAAAAAGAGAACGTTCTGCTAGTTCAAAACGATCATTTACAGACATTTCTTTTTTTAGTTGCCCTTTAAATCCCTTTTTAAATTGTAGAAAATTTTGATCTAATGAGCATAAAACTTTAAACATTGGTGTATTATTAATCATCTGTATATCGTTACCAATTTCTTCAATTTTTCCATTGGCTAAACCCCATTGATTATAATTAAAAGCACTCACTTGAAACTCTACTTTATTTTCTTTTTTTAATAAACCAATATCTGATGGACTTATATAACATTCAACAATTAAATCTGATTTAGGTGAAATTTCTGCTAATTGAATTCCATTTTGAATAAAACTTCCTTTCTCAATGCCTTTTACGTTTAATAAAGTTCCTGAAACTGGTACTTTAATAACAGATAAGTTATTCGTTTCTTCTAGTTGTACTTGATTGTTTTCTAATTCCTTTAATTGGTTTTGTTGATTCACTAATTCTGCTTGCAAACTACTATTCTGTTGTTTCTTATATTGATAGATGGCATTTAAAGATAAATCGTATTCTAGTTTACTATTATTGAGTTCCACTTTTGTTATTACACCTTTGTCGAATAATTTTTGATTCCGATTGTAGTTTTCTTTTATTCTTTGATAACGAGTATTTAACTCACTCAATTTTTGTTGATAAAAGTTAAACTCTTGTTTATATTTTAAAGATTGTAATTTATTAGCAACTCCATTTTGATTGGATAATAGTTTTAAATCTTCAATGAAATTTTTGGTTTCAGTTAATAAACTTTTAGTTATATTTATTTTTTGAGTAATAGCTAAATTGTTTATAAGTAGCAAGGTGTCTCCTTTATTTACTTGAACATTATTTTTAAGTTGATGAAAAATTACTTTTCCACTATTACTGTTTTGCAAAAGAATCCTTTCCTTATCTGGTCTTATTAATCCTTGAGAAGTGTTAGAAATTACTACATTAATAAAAGACAAAAAAATTAACCCAACAAGTAAAGCTAACAAAATAAAACTGTAGATAATTTTACTTTTACTAGTGTGTTTAAATTGGTGCACTTCAACAGTATTTTCAATAATTTCTTTTGGAAATATTTTTTTTTAATAGTTTCCTCGTCTCTATCGGCCCGGTATTAACACACAGTACCAAACATAATTAAATTCTAGTTTTTAGCACTATGCAAAGATATTTTAAAAATAGCTTAAACAGTTATAAATAAACCTCACATTAATTGAGGTTTACGTTCACTTATTAGCAATCAATAAAACAAAAATTATTAAGGGATTTTTATAATTCAAGGAGGTAATACTTGAAAATATGAATAGCAGAAAAGCGCAAACTTTGTAATTTGCGCTTTTCTGCTATTTTATGTTAGTGAATGTAATTTGTAGTGTTTTATCTTCTATCTTTTCTACGATATTGAAATCTATCAAATTTCCGATCCTCTTGTCCTTCTTGCTTTTTAACAATAGACAAACCAGTTTTTTCTAAATACTCTAACTTATATTTTTTATCTAAAGCAGTATTTGTAAAAGAATCCCACTGATCTAAACAATAACCTAAACTAAAACTTTTAATAGTATCGTCTGTAAAGCCACGTTCTCTAAAATAGCTTAAACCTATAGCCTTAACCAACTCGCGCTCCCAAAGGACTTCTGAAAAATACTTTTGTGCATACTCAGACACCAAGTACATACTCTCCTTTTCATCTGCCTGTTCTTTTTGCTCGTCTGTCTGTTCTGTTTCTTCTATCTCTATATTATACTTTTTTGCCAAGTATTTAATAGCTTCTGGATAGGTAAAATGCTCGTGTTACATTAAAAAAGCAACTACATTACCACCTTTTCCACTACTAAAATCTTTCCAAATTTGTTTTACAGGAGACACCATAAAACCAGGAGAACGCTCATCTGTAAACGGACTTAGTCCTTTAAAGTTGGTGCCCGATTTTTTCAACTGTATAAAATCGCCAATAATCTCCTCTAAACGAGCAGTTTCGTAAACTTGGCCTATACTAGATTTAGAAATAAATTTTAAATAACTGGGTAAATATAATGAACTAAATCCATACTACTACGCCTAACAAACTATGTATTTTTAACGCCCATCCCTGTTTTCAGGGTGTACATTTTAGCTAGGCAAAGGGTAATTTAAACTCTATAATGATCGCACCTTTGCTGTATCAAAATATAACAAACAAAATTAATCTAAAAAAAATTAAAATTATGAGTTGGGGAATTTCATTAATACTATTAAGCATTTTGGCAGTACCGTCTTTATTACTTTCTAAAAAACCAAATGCAAAAGAATTATTAGAAAAATTTGAACCTTACCAAGGATGGATAGGAATGGTTTTCTGTTTCTGGGGTATCTGGGGTATTGTTAGTGCTATTTTAACTATTGGTTGGTTAAGTACATGGCCAATATTATGGATTACTTACCTTGTTGGCAACATTGTAACTGCTGCTTTAGGCTTTATGCTTGGGTATGGTTTAATTAACAAGTATGTATTATCTAAAAACGAAACTGCAAAAGCTAAAGCTGAAGAAATGAGAGCTAAAATAGCACCAAAACAAGGAAAACTTGGTTTAATTGGCCTAGTACTTGGAGCTTGGATGATCGTATCTTCTTTCTTGTTTGTAGTATCTTAATACATACCACAAATACATATAAAAGTTTATTTAGTTGATGAAGAAGAATCTTGTCTTGATAAAATTGTCTCCGTAGTTTTTCTTGTTCAAGATTCTTTATTTTAAAATCGAAAAAACTCCTAAGCAAATTGCTTAGGAGTTTTTTTAGTTATTTGTACTATTAGAGGTTAAAACGCAAACCTAAAGAAATATTATGTTGCTCTACTAGAGCATCTTTAAAAATAGGATTTAAATCGTACTTAAGATATAACGTTGTTTCTCCAAAACCTGCATACGCACTTAAACCGTAAATAAGGTCTGATGTATTATAATCCCTTTTAAACTTATCTTTTACTTTTTTTCCGTCTTCTTTGTATTTTAATTTTTGACGCGTACCAATATTAAATCCACCATAGGCACCTATACCTATCCTAAATTTTTTGTCTAAGTAATAACGCATTTTCTCATCGGTTACTACTTTTTTAGATGGCCCAAACTCAAAGTGCACAGGAAATACTAAATTATCCATTCTAAGCTTTGCTTTGTCTAAATTATATTGAAATTCCTGCAATTCGGTTTGATCTCCGTTTTCAACAAAGTATAAATTATCAGCTACTTTTAGCCCATTAAATTGAAAAGAAAAACCATAGTGCAAACGCACAGCATTAGAGTTTTTAAACAATCTAGTTCTCCAAGTAACTCCCATTTCAAAAAAGCGACTGCCACCTATTTTATACGGAGAATCATCTAAAGCTTGTCCGTCTATAATTGCATTATTTAAACCAACAGCTAACACAAGCTCTGACATCGTTCTAACATCATATTTAACCTCCTGTTTTTTAGTATCACTATAAAAAATAGATTTGTCATTAAACTTAATATCAAAAACATCAACTTCGACCCTAGTTCCTAGAGAATCTATTGCAGTTACTTTTCCTGTACCGTTGCGTTCTAGCAGCGCAATTTTATTATCCAAAATAGCAATTCTATTTTCTATATTTAGCGCTCGTTTTTTAGCCGCTTCCGCTTTTAAATTTTGTGCATCCTTGGATGTAATTTCGTTTTTATCTAGACGCTTTGCAATCGCTTCTATCTCAACTTTTAAAGCTTCCTTCTCATACAATCTAATTTGTTCTTTCTCTTTTAAAAGTAAGTCAACTTTAGACTTTATATCTTCTTGCGCCATTGCATTTTGCATACAAAATGCTGCAATAAATAAAAAAATGTAGTGTGTAATTTTTTTCATAATGATTAAAATTTAGATGTGTTTTACTACTCTCCTAGCATATTGTGTTTGCAATACACTAGAAGAACACTATAAAACCCTGATTGATGAATGATTATTTTTTGGTTAATTGGTACGTGTCGCTACAGCCGTTTTCAGCTTTAAGTAACGCTCTTTTAAATTGTCGAAAATTTTATTTCTGAAACTCTTATCTAGTTCACTTTCTGCCTCTAGCAGTAAGGCCATAGCATCTACAGACATACCTTCTTGCAATGCTTTTTCTACAACTATTTCTTGTTGCGCTTTTCGTAGTAACGAATCTACTTCTGCATTCGTTACAGCTATATTGCGCTCTTCTAGCAAAGCCAACTTCTCCATTACAACGTTTAGTTTCTTATCTAGAATTGCTTCTTCCGGAGTACTCGTTTCTTGTTGTAAAATTTCAGTTTTTTGTTTTGTTATTGCCACATCTTCATTAGAATTTAGCAAATTAACATTTAATATTTTTTCTGCTTCCTCTTTTATTTCATCTTTTTTATCAGATTCTTTAACTTCTTCTGTAGCAACTACTGCTGTATTGGTCTCTACATTATTTTTAAAAGAATCTTTTTTTATAGTTGAAGGTGCTTCTTTGTTTACATCTACTTTATCCCCATCTACAACTTGCGGCTGCATATCTAAACTAGTAGGTGTATTAAAAAACCAAACTGAAGCAATTAACAAACCTATAAGACATGCAGCAATTGCATAATACACAGGTTTTTTATTCTTGTTTTTTTTAGGTTCACTGTCTAAACCCGATGCTATTTTTGACCAAGCGTTTTTAGATGGGTTAATTTCCCGACCCTGAAGCTTGTCTTTTAAATGTTCTTCAAATTTTAAAGGTGCCATTCTATTTACTTTTAAGATTCTATTTTTTTAGAACCTGATTCTTTTATTTTTTCTAACTTCTCTTGCAACATTTTTCTAGCCTTAAAGAGTTGTGATCTAGAGGTATTTTCCGAAATTTGTAACTGTTCTGCTATTTCAGAATGTTTGTACCCTTCTATGGCATACATTACAAAAACCATTTTATAGCCCTCTGGCAAAGCATCTATTAATAACTGCACTTGTTCTACATCTAAATCTGGAGAGCTCGTTATATGCTTTGGAGTAGAACGCTCGTAAACCTCATCATCAAAAATTATATGTTGCTTTTTACGAAGAAACGTAATACTCTCTCTCACCATAATTTTACGAATCCAACCCTCAAAACTCCCCTCAAACTTAAAGGTATCTAAATGTTTAAATACTTTTAAAAATGCACACACCATAACATCCTCTGCAAACTGAAGATCTTTGATATACTGCCTACAAACGCCTAGCATTTTAGGAGCATATTTGTTGTACAAACGCTCTTGTGCATCTCTGTCTGATGCTATCGCCTTTTTTATAAGCGTATTCTCGTTATTATAGAGTTTAATAATTTTCACAGTAATGGTGTTCTATTAGTATAGACAACAAACATTAGGATAATGTTGCCTGAAAAATAAATTTATTTTCAAATAAAATACAAGGTACTGATTACCAGGTAAATAAAAGTATTATTTTTTTCTATCTACTACGTAGTTTACCATTAGTTCTAGCGAACTTTTATAGTCTGATGACGGATATTTATCTAATAAGGTTAGTGCTTCTGCTTTAAAGGAGAGCATTTTTTCTTCTGCATATGCCAAACCTCCACTTTCTTTAACAAAGTTAATTACTTCTTTAACTCGTTTTTTATCCTTGTTATACTTCTTAACTGAATTTATTAACCAGCTTTTTTCTTTTTTAGAGCAATTATTTAAAGTATAAATTAACGGAAGCGTCATTTTTTGCTCTTTAATATCTATTCCTGTAGGCTTGCCAATTGCTTCATCACCATAATCAAACAAATCATCTTTTATTTGAAAAGCCATACCTATTAATTCTCCAAATTTCCTAAATGTTTCTACATCATCAGAACCTGGATTTACAGAACAGGCACCCAAACTACAGCAAGCCGCTATAAGAGTCGCCGTTTTTTGTCTAATTATTTCGTAATAAATATCTTCTGTTATATCTAACCTTCTTGCTTTTTCAATCTGTAGCAACTCGCCTTCACTCATTTCTCTTACGGCAACAGAAATAATTTTTAAAAGGTCAAAATCTTCGTTATCTATAGATAGCAGCAATCCTTTAGAAAGTAAATAATCGCCAACTAGAACTGCTATTTTGTTTTTCCAAAGTGCGTTTACAGAGAAAAAACCACGACGCTTATTACTATCATCTACAACATCGTCATGCACTAAAGTAGCTGTGTGTATTAACTCTATAACGGATGCTCCACGATATGTGCGCTCGTTTACCTTACCACCAGAAACTAGTTTTGCTGTTAAAAAAACAAACATAGGTCGCATTTGCTTCCCTTTTCTATTTACTATGTAATAGGTAATTCTGTTAAGTAAGGCCACCTTAGAAGACATAGATTCATGAAACTTTTTTTCAAAAAGTTCCATCTCTTTATTTACGGGGTCCTTTATTTGTGCTACAATTTTCAAAAAGGCAGTTAGTTAAATTTGGAAAGGTAAAAGTAATTAAAATATTATATTCCTAAGCATTCATTTACATTTTAGTAACAACTTGGAATACCCCTGAATACAGGGGTACAATTTTCCCTACAAAAAGCGCTACTTGTTTTCTTAAATAGCCGCATCTTTGTAGTGTTATTATTAACGAACAATTTAAAAATTAAATCACACTAAGATGAAAAAAAATCTATTTGTAGCTGCAATGTTACTTTTTAGCTGTAGCGCTATTGTTAATGCACAAAAACTAAAGAAATTTGGTAGTTCTATTGAGAAAAAAGTAGGTCCAAAAACAATTAAAGTTCCTTACACAGATAACATTAGCTACTTAGGTTACGCTAGCCCTGGTAATGAAGATGAAACAAAAGACAACAAAAAATTCTATTACATATATGTATGGGTGCCATTAGCTGCTCCAGAATTAGGTGTAAGAATGGTATCACCTGCAAATGGAGATAAAATTAAAGATGCTGTAAAATCTGCAGATTTTGATGAGCATTCTTCTACTAAAGACTTTTTTGATACATACATTACTTTAGAAAGATCTGATATTATTTCTGCTGCAAATGTTACAACAGAAGGTGCTAAAAGTGCTAACTGGGTTACTTTAGCGTCTAATGATGATACTTCTGAACTTCCAAAGCAACCAAGTGGTAGTAGCTATAACTCTTTACTACGTTACAAGAGTGAAATTGGAAATCCTACAAAAGCTATATTAGCTGGTTTGTACAGAGTTGGTTTTACTACGTACAAAAGAGGTGAAGTTAAAGGTACGTTCTTAGCAGAAGTTGCTGCTCCTATTAAAATACCAGGAGTTGTTATGGCTAAAACTATTGATGAGTTAAAAGCTCAAATGAAATAAGAAAAATCATTAAAGTGGTTAATGTGTTTTTTTGGAGAAAGCAGGTGAATTAATTCACCTGCTTTTTTATTTTTGGTCCTTAATTACTTTTATTAGCAAGTTGCCCACAAGCTGCATCTATATCTTTACCTCTAGAACGCCTTACAGTAACAGTTATACCACTACGCTCTAAAGTAGCCACGTACATATCTATAGCCTTATTAGAGGCCTGCTGAAACTCCCCGTCGTCTATTGGGTTGTATTCTATTAAATTAACTTTTGATGGTGCAAACCTGCAAAACTCTACCAATGCATTAGCATCATTTTGTGTATCGTTAATACCATCCCAAACTACATACTCGTATGTAATTCTACTTTTTGTTTTAGAATACCAATATTGTAGTGCCTCTCTTAAATCTTTTAATGGAAACGTTGCATTAAAAGGCATAATAGAAGTTCTTATCTCATCTATAGCAGAATGTAGAGAAACGGCAAGTTTAAACTTAACCTCATCATCTGCCATTTTCTTAATCATTTTAGGAACACCAGAAGTAGAAACAATAATTCTTTTTGGAGACATTGCTAAACCTTCTGGAGACGTAATTTTATCTATCGCTTTTAAAACGTTATTGTAGTTCATTAATGGTTCTCCCATTCCCATAAACACAATGTTACTTAACTTACGATCAAAATACAATCTACTTTCGTTATCTATAGCAACGACTTGATCATATATTTCATCTGGATTTAAGTTACGCATACGCTTTAACCTAGACGTAGCACAAAACCTACAATCTAAACTACAACCTACTTGACTAGATACACAGGCTGTTGTTCTTGTTTTTGTTGGTATTAATACCGACTCTACAATTAAGCCATCGTGCAATTGCACGGCATTTTTAATAGTACCGTCACTACTGCGTTGCATCTGATCTACTTTGATATGATTTATAACAAAATTAGTATCTAATTGATGCCTGGTTTCTTTAGACAAGTTTGTCATTGCCTCAAAAGAATGCGCACCTTTTTGCCATAACCACTCGTATACTTGGTTACCTCTAAAGGCTTTATCTCCTTGAGCTACAAAAAATGCTCTTATTTGTTCCTTAGTTAAGGCTCGTATGTCTTTTTTCTTAATTGTTTCCACAGTACTAAAGGTAGTAGATAAAAGTTAATCCCGCCAATTTCTATACATAATAGAAAACTGACGGGATTTATATAGTATTTAATAAAATGCCAATTATATAATTAACATTGCATCTCCGTAAGAGTAAAATTTATAGCTTTCTAATATAGCCTCTTTGTATGCTTTTTTCATAAGATCATGACCAATAAAAGCAGATACCATCATCAACAAAGTAGATTTTGGTAGGTGAAAGTTTGTAACCATAGAATTAGCAATACTAAAATCGTATGGAGGAAATATAAACTTGTTTGTCCACCCTTCATGCGTATTTAAACGTCCGTTAGAAGAAACTGCACTTTCTAAACCACGCATAGCTGTTGTACCTACAGCACATATTCTACGTTTTCTTTCTAAAGCAGAATTCACTATCTCTGTAGCTTTTTCATCTATAATTAGTTCTTCGCTGTCCATTTTGTGTTTAGACAAATCTTCTACCTCTACTGGGTTAAAAGTACCCAAACCAACATGCAATGTTAACTCTGCAAAGTCTATTCCCTTTATTTCTAATCTTTTTAATAAGTGTTTAGAAAAGTGCAACCCTGCTGTTGGTGCAGCTACTGCACCTTCGTGCTTAGCGTATATTGTTTGGTATCTATCTTCATCAGACTCTTCTACATCTCTTTTAATGTATTTAGGAAGTGGTGTTTCTCCTAAGTCTTTTAATTTTTGTCTAAAGTCTGTGTAAGATCCATCATATAAAAAACGCAATGTTCTACCTCTAGATGTAGTGTTATCTATAACCTCTGCAACTAGTGTTTCATCATCACCAAAATACAACTTATTACCAATTCTTATTTTACGAGCTGGATCTACTAAAACATCCCATAAGCGTTGTTCTGCGTTTAACTCACGCAACAAAAATACTTCTATTCTTGCTCCAGTTTTTTCTTTATTACCGTATAAACGAGCAGGAAAAACTTTTGTATTGTTTAAAACCATTACATCACCTTCATCAAAATAATTAATAAGGTCTTTGAACATCTTGTGTTCAATTTTTCCGGTTTCTCTATGTATTACCATCAATTTAGCTTCGTCCCTATGCTCAGATGGGTATTCTGCTAACAAATTGTCTGGAAGTTCAAAATTAAAGCTCGATAGTTTCATTTAGTATTTTTTATTTTGTTAACGGTTATACATAACCTTTTGAAAACCAATCTTTATACTTTTTAAGTATTTAGAAATCAATTTGAAATCTAAACAACTTATACATACAATTTTAATTTTCATTTATGCGATTGCAAATATACTATCCTCGCATAGGCGTTGTCAAGTAAAAGAGCAATTAAATAACATAATATCAGTTATTAGGCATCTTTTATGGCAAATTGAAGCTGTTTTAAATCTGTCCAGAAATCTGGATACGATTTAGACACCACTCCAGCATCGTTTATAATAATACTGGTTCTTAATGCCAATGGCGCAAAAGCCATTCCCATTCTATGGTCGTTATACGTATCTATAGCAATATCTTTACGTATACTAGTAGATGCTTTTATAGTTAAACTATTGTTTGTAACCGCAATGACTGCACCTAACTTTGTAAGTTCTATTTTTAGCGCCTCTAACCTATCTGTCTCTTTAATTTTTAGCGTGTGTAAACCTGTTAAATGGCAACCCAAACCTAAGCCAAAAGTTGTTACTGCTATGGTTTGTGCTATGTCTGGCGCATTACTTAAATCTTTTTTAATGATAACCTCTACAGCTTCACTTACTTTTTTAAGTACAATTTTATTCTTTAAAAATGTTGTCTCTACTCCAAAATCTTTATAAATTTCTGCTAAAACACTATCTCCTTGTAAACTGTCTTTTTTATATGCTGATAAAGTAATCTCTGTACCAATAGCACATAACGCTACAATACTGTAATAGTACGATGCTGAGCTCCAATCTGACTCCACAACTAAAGTAGACTTAGAGATTTCTTTTTTAGAATTTACTTTTATAGTATTGCCCACAAAAGAATTTTCTACTCCTATTTGTGTTAATAAAGAAAGTGTCATTTTTATATAAGGCACAGACGTAATTTTACCGACTAGCTCTAGCTCTAAACCATTATCTAAACTTGGAGCTGTTAACAACAAAGAAGATATATATTGACTACTAATATCTGCCGGCAAGCTTACTTTCTTCTTTTCTATTTTTTTTCCTTTTATATGCAAAGGAGGATATCCTTCATTTTCTAAATATGTAATATCTGCCCCTAAAGATTTTAAAGCATCTACTAAAACACCAATTGGTCTTTCCGTCATACGCTTAGAACCTGTAAGCACTACTTCTTTGCCTGCTTGAGACGAAAAATACGTAGTTAAAAAACGCATTGCTGTACCTGCATGATGAATATCTACTTCTCCTTTAGACACTTTTATACCTTTTTGCATTACAATAGCATCATCAGAATTAGAAAGGTTTTCTATTTTGATACTTGGATATAATGCCTGTAGCAATAACAAACGATTTGACTCGCTTTTACTACCTGTAATTTTTAAAGCTGACTTAAGTGTACTAGATGCCGGTGCGGAAAGATGTAATTTCAAGGTAAAATACTTTAGATGATTATAATATGGGACTTATTTTAATTTTTGATTGTTATGATGACGGTCGTGATCTCTTTTCGTCTTAAGATCTAACTTTTTGTCAAAAGCATCTTGCAAATCTATACCAGTTTGATTAGCTAGGCATAAAACAACGAACATAACATCTGCTAATTCTTCTCCTAAATCTTTATTCTTATCAGATTCTTTTTCACTTTGTTCTCCATAACGACGCGCAATTATACGTGCAACCTCACCTACTTCTTCTGTAAGTTGTGCCATATTAGTAAGCTCATTAAAATAGCGAACTCCGTGTTCTTTTATCCAATTATCTACTTCCTGCTGTGCGTTTTGTATGTTCATTATTCCTTATTTTTTGTGTCTATCAAAATAGTAACAGGACCATCATTAAGTAAGTCTACTTTCATATCTGCGCCAAAAATACCTGTACCTACTTTTTTATTTATATCAGACTCTACTTGTAGTATAAATTGCTCATATAAAGGTATAGCAACCTCAGGCCTTGCTGCCTTTATGTAAGATGGTCTATTGCCTTTTTTAATTGCAGCGTGCAGTGTAAACTGACTTACAACTATAGCGTCTCCATTCACATCTATTAGAGACTTGTTCATAACACCAGCCTCGTCATTAAAAATTCTAAGATTTGCTATTTTACGAGACAACCACTCAATATCTTCTTGGGTATCTTCTGCCTCTATACCTAGTAAAATTAAAAGACCCAAATTTATTTTAGAAATAACTTTGTCTTCTACGGTAACACTAGCTCTTGTTACCCTTTGTATTACTGCTCTCATTTTTTGTCTCCGTAAATATCTTGCCTGTAGTTTTCTTCCTCACCATTTACCATTTGCACATAACTCTTGTACCTGCTCCAAGCAATTTTATCTTCCTCTAAAGCATCTTTTACAGCACATTTTGGTTCATCTATATGCAAGCAATTATTAAACTTACATTTACTTTTTAGGGCAAAGAATTCAGGAAAATAGTTTCCTATTTCTACCTTTTCCATATCCACAATACCAAAACCTCGTATACCTGGTGTGTCTATAATTTGCGCATCAAAATCTAGATCGTACATTTCTGCAAAGGTTGTAGTGTGCTGCCCTTGCATGTGTTGTTCCGATATCTCTTTAGTTTTTATATCTAGATTATTATCTATAGTATTTACCAAAGTAGATTTTCCGACGCCAGAATGACCAGAGAACATACTAATTTTCCCTGTCATCATTTCTTTTACCTTATCTACATTTTTACCTGTTTTAGCAGATATACCAACACAAGTATACCCAATACTACGGTACAATGCGGCTAAGTATTTAACATCTAAAAGCTCTTCCTCACCATACGAATCTATTTTATTAAACAACAAAACAGCTGGTATTCTATACGCTTCTGCAGTAACTAAAAAACGATCTATAAAACTGGTAAATGTTTGCGGATTATTTAGAGTTACCATCAAAAATACCTGGTCTAAATTTGCCGCAATAATATGGGTCTGTTTAGATAAATTTACAGATTTACGTACAATGTAATTTTTACGGTATTTAATTTCTGTAATAGTAGCATTGGTCTCGTCTCCACTTTTTTCTAGATCAAAAGAAACTCTGTCCCCTACCGCAATTGGGTTGGTACTTTTTATTCCTTTTAAACGAAACTTACCCTTTATTCTACAGTCGTAAAATACGCCATCGTCTGCTTTAACAGTGTACCAACTTCCAGTAGATTTATAGACAGTTCCTATCATTTATTCTTATTTTGTATTCTTTCTTTTTACAAAGAAACAATATATGCGCTATACTACAGCCTTTTTTTTAAAAGATAACATACTTGTTTCCTTAAAAAGGATTTTTACCAAAATGTAAACTTCTATAAAAAAATCCCGTTGCTTTTAATAAGCATCGGGATTTTCAATACCTAAAAACTATCCTTTAATAATTTTTTCTTGATGGTTAATAGATTCTTGGTGTATTGCTTTAAACATTTTTAAAACAAATTCTTCACTTAAACCTTTAGACTCACCTTCTAAAATCATAGCCCCTAAAATCTCGTTCCATCTTGTAGACTGCAATACAGCAACGTTCTTTTCTTTTTTAAGAGCCCCAATTCCGTCAGAAACCTTCATTCTTTTTCCTAAAGTTTCAATTAACTGTGCATCTATAACATCTATCTGTGCACGTAAATTACTTAGGTCTTTATTATACTCTGCTTCTGGATCAGATTCTTTTCTTATTTTTAAATCACGCATAATTTGCACTAATTTATCTGGTGTAACCTGTTGTGCAGCATCACTCCAAGCATTATCTGGGTCAAAATGAGTTTCTATCATTAATCCGTCAAAATTAAGATCTAATGCCGTTTGCGATACATCAAAAATCATATCTCTGTTCCCTGTAATGTGAGAAGGATCACTAATTAATGGTAAATCCGGAAATCTATTTTGAAACTCAATCGCTATTTGCCATTCTGGAATGTTTCTGTATTTTGTTTTTTCGTATGTAGAAAAACCCCTGTGTATTGCTCCTAAATTTTTAATATTAGCCGTATACAAACGCTCTATACCTCCTAACCACAGAGACAAATCTGGATTAATTGGATTTTTAACCAATACAATTTTATCTGTACCTTCTAAAGCATCTGCAATTTCTTGCATAATAAATGGACTAACAGTAGTTCTTGCACCAATCCACAATAAATCTACATCATTCTCTAATGCCAATTCTACGTGTGCTCTGTTTGCAACCTCGGTAGCTGTTTTAAGTCCTGTTTCTTCTTTAACTTTCTTTAACCATTTTAAACCCAATGCACCTACACCTTCAAAATTTCCTGGTCTAGTACGTGGTTTCCAGATACCAGCTCTGTAATAATTTACATCTGTATCTTTTAATTGGTGTGCAATTTTTAATACTTGCTCTTCTGTTTCTGCACTACAAGGCCCTGCTATTACTAGCGGATGATCTAGCTTCATATCATCCAACCAAGTTCTCATTTTTTTTGAATTTTCCATCTTACTTAATTTTTATTCTGGGGTATTCCGTTTAATATTTCTTTTATTTTATTTGCACTATCCATCTCATCATAAATACCTTGATAATTATCCTCTAAAATCATCTGTTTAAAGGCTTCTAGATTCTGGATATATTCTTCTAATGTTTCTAGAACATTTGTTTTATTCTGTTTAAAAATTGGCGTCCACATTGCTGGCGAACTTTTTGCCAGACGTACAGTACTCTCAAACCCACTCCCCGCCATATCAAATATATCACGTTCATTCTTTTCTTTCTCAATAACTGTCTTTCCTAACATAAAAGAACTAATGTGAGATAAATGCGACACATATGCTATGTGTTTATCGTGTGCATCTGCATTCATATACCTAATGCGCATTCCCATTTTCTGAAAAATATCTAACGCTTTTTCTTGTAATTTAAAAGCTGTTTTTTCTACTTCGCAGATAATATTTGTTTTTCCCTTAAACAAGTTTTCTACAGCTGCAGACGGACCAGAAAATTCTGTTCCTGCGATTGGATGACACGCTATAAAATTTCTTCTTTTAGGGTGATTTTCTACTTGTTTACAAATTAAACCCTTTGTAGAACCCGCATCTAACACTATAGCTGTATCTGCAACCGCATCTAATATTTTTGGCAACTCTACCACCATAACATCTACAGGGATACTCACAATTACAACATCTGCCAACTCCAAATCTTGATAACTTGCCTTTTGGTCTATTACGCCTAAAGACAATGCTTCTTCTATGTGTGCATCATTAATATCTACACCATAAATTTTAGCATCAGCATTTATTCTTTTAATATCCTTAGCCATTGAGCCACCTATTAATCCTATGCCAATTACAAATACGTTCATTACTTATTTTATATGATAAAAAAGCTATTGGTCGTAAAACAAACTTTAACCAAACTCACTTTTAACTTATTTTTTAAAATCTACTTATTGCTTCTTTTATTTTTTCTTGAGTAACACATAGTGAAAAGCGTATATAGCCTTCTCCATTACTGCCAAAAATTGTTCCTGGTGTTATAAAAACATCTTTACTATATAATACTTCATCTATAAACTCTTCTGATGAAACACTAGCTGCAGGCAACTTTGCCCAAACAAACATACCTACTGCGTTTTTATCATAAGTACAATTTAATTTGTCTGCTAATTGAAAAATTAAATCTCTACGACTAGCATACACTTTATTTAAATCTGAGAACCAATCTTTACTACTTTTTAAAGCTGCTATTGCTCCTTTTTGTATGCCATAAAACATACCAGAATCCATATTACTTTTTACTTTTAACACCGCATTTAAATGTTCTGCACCACCTAAAACCATACCTACACGCCAGCCAGCCATATTAAACGTCTTACTAAGCGAGTTCAATTCTAAAGCACAATCTTTTGCATTTTCTATACTTAAAATACTTGTTGGCGCATTGTTTAAAACAAAACTATACGGATTGTCATTTACCAATAGAATATTGTTTTTTAAAGCAAATGCAACTAGTTTCTGTAATTGTTGTTTTGTAGCTACAGCACCGGTTGGCATATGCGGGTAACACACCCACATTATTTTTACTTTAGATAAATCTTGTTTTTCTAGAGCTTCTAAATCTGGAAACCAATTGTTCTCTGCTAGCAAATCATAATACAATGGTTCTGCACCCACCAAATTAGTTACAGATGTATATGTAGGGTATCCTGGATTTGGAATTAATGCCGCATCACCTACATTTAAAAAAGCCATACTAATATGCAAAATACCTTCTTTAGACCCCATTAATGGCAAAATCTCATTTGCTGGATCTACAGTAACATTAAAGTTAGCTGTATAAAAAGCCACCATACTTTCTCGTAATTCTGGCAATCCTTGGTAACTCTGGTACTGATGAGCTCCTGCATCATCCACGGCATTTTTTATGGCATCCACAACAACTTTTGAAGGTGCTAAATCTGGACTACCAATTCCCATATTTATTATAGGTTTACCCTCTGCCATTAAACCACGTACTTCTCTAAGTTTTTTAGAAAAATAGTATTCTTGTATTTGCTCTAGTCTATCTGCAGTTTTCATCCTCTTGCATTTTTGTATTCACCTAAAATTTTAAATTCCTCTGCCATTATCTCCAATAATGCCTTGGCCTTTTTATAGTCTTTATATTTTAAAAAAGTAACATCTACAAAGAACGAATACTTCCAAGGTTGTTCTATTACTGGTAGTGATTGTATTTTTGTTAAGTTTAGGTTACAATCACTCATTACATTTAAAATTGCTGCTAAACTGCCTCTTTTATGATCTAACACAAAACGTAGAGATGCCTTATTAATTTCTTCTTCTGGCAATTCTTTATTTTCCTTTTTAAGAATGATAAAACGTGTTGCATTATTAGATATCGTTTGTATTTCTGATGCTACAACTTCTAAATTGTATAATTCTGAAGCTACTTTTGGCGCAATAGCCGCAATACCTGTTAAACTATCCTTTTCTATACGTTGTGCCGTTTCTGCCGTATCTACAGACTCAACCAACTTTATATGCGGATAAGCTTTTAAAAATTCTTTACACTGTAATAATGCCATTGGATGCGAGTGTACTTCTTTTATATCTTCAATTTTCTGACCTTTTAAAGCCATTAAATGATGATGTATATTAAGATAGTGCTCACCAATAATGTGCAAATCATTATTGTAAACCAAGGCGTAATTAGGAATTATAGAACCCGCAATAGAGTTTTCTATAGCCATAACAGCTTTGTCTGCATAACCCGTCATTAACTGGTGAATTAACTCATCAAAAGAAAGACATTCTACCAACTCTACGTCCTCACCAAAAAACTCATTAGCTACTTGGTGGTGATTAGAACCCTTTATTCCTTGTATTGCAATTTTTAAAGCCATCACTTTTTTATCTACTTAAACGTCAGTTTTTTGCATAAAAAAAGTCCCGTTATACACGGGACTTTAATTTATATCTATATTTAAAATATACTACAACAGTCCCGCACCTCTCTTAAAAAAGAAGTAAAAATAAAAACCGTTCCAGAAATATCTTGTATTCATTATTCTTGTATTATATGGCTAAGGTAATTATTAAATTTAAAAAACAAATTTTATTATTATTTTTTTTCAATCATCTAACATTATTTAATACTACTGTTATTTTTTTAACATAAAATTAAGATATCAATTTTTAAAACTCTTAAAATTATGTTAATGATAATTAAATTTAAACCCTAAAAAAGGAATATAATTCCTATTCCTTTTAAAAACAAAATTCACTTATTTACGTTATTTTTGATAAAAAAATATAGGTATGTCTATTTCCGTACAAAACATCAGTAAAACTTTTGGAAGTCAAAAAGCATTAGATAACGTTTCTTTCTCCATAAACAAGGGCGAAATTGTTGGCTTTTTAGGTCCAAACGGAGCTGGTAAGTCTACACTTATGAAAATACTGACTACTTATATTTTAGCAGATAGCGGAGACGCTTCCGTAAACGAGTTTAGTGTTACAGATAGGATTAATGTACAAAAAAGCATTGGGTACCTACCAGAGCATAATCCTTTGTACTTAGATATGTATGTAAAAGAATACTTAGCTTTTAATGCAAACGTGTATAAAGTATCTAAAGCAAGAATTGAAGAAGTTATAGTACAAACTGGCTTAACACCTGAAGCTCACAAAAAAATAGAACAACTATCTAAAGGATATAGACAACGTGTTGGTTTAGCTGCAGCCTTATTGCACAACCCAGAAGTTTTAATTTTGGATGAACCTACAACCGGTTTAGATCCTAATCAATTATTAGAAATACGTAAACTAATTAAAGAAATTGGTAAAGAAAAAACCATTTTACTATCTACACATATTATGAAAGAGGTAGAAGCGGTTTGTGATCGTGTGGTAATTATTAATAAAGGTGTAGTTGTTGCTGATAAAAAATTAAACGAACTTAGAGATTCAACAGAACAAATTATAGAAGTAGAATTCGATTATAGAGTTGAAGAGCAATTGCTAAACAGATTACCAAATGTGGTTGCTGTTAAAAACACTGCTGGTTTTGTTTATGAAATTACGTTTAATACTGATATAGATATGCGCCCTGCTGTGTTTGACTTTGCACACGATAATCAGTTAAAAACACTTCAGTTAAGCAGAAAAAATAAAAATTTAGAAAGTTTATTTACAGAAATTACTGGATAGACACTTTTGTTTTTTCCACAAACTCTAGTATAACCTCATCCAACACATCTTGTATATTAGGATTGGTACAATTGGTTAATATACTAATTACCAAACCTTGCTTAGGATACACAAAAAAGTTTGAGTAGCCCCCTACGCCATTACCAATATGGCCGTAATACGCATTGCCTTTTTTATCTGTGCTTACTTGCCAACCTAAACCATAGTAGGTAGACTCACCTTTTACTTCTTGAGCAGTTAAAAGCACTTGTTGTGTATTTTGTTCTAATAAATTACCTTTTAAATAAGCATTACCTAGCTTTACTATATCTGCTGTCGTAGATAAAAATCCGCCTCCAGCAAGTTTGTAATAGTTATTAACCTCCATTGCTTTTCTAAAGCCTTGTCTTTTTTGAGAATAAAACTCTGTAATATTTGAAATTACTTTTCCCTTTACGTCCGCTTGAGTATTTTGCATTTGCAAAGGGTCTAACACTCTTTTTTGCACATACGCTTCAAACGGAATGCCACTTACTTCTTGCATTGCTAAAGACAGTAAAACCCAATCATAACTATTGTAATGGTAGCTTGTTCCTGGTTTAAAAAGTAAATCATCGTCCTTAAAAATGGCAATACTATCTTTTATAGTATATGGTGTATTTAAACCATATTCTTTACCCCTGTATCCACGTATCCCTGCGGTATGACAAGCCAGTTGCCTAATTGTAAAGTCGTACTGTTTTTTAGGATAATAAGGAACATAGGTATAAAAAGATTCATCTAATTGTAGTAAACCATCTTCTACCATTAAAGCCAAAGCTGTTGCTGCAATAGGTTTAGACACACTAGCAATTCTAAAAATAGATGCATCAGGGTTTATTGGCGTTTTCGTTTCTAGATTAGAAAAACCATATCCCTTTTTAAAAGTAGTTTTATCGTGCTTTGTTACCGTAATAGCAATACCTGGAACTTTCGCTGTATTAACTAAAGATTGCAATAAGTCATCAACCTTACTATAGCTAATGTTATTAGTAGTTTCTTTTGGTTTAGAACCACTAATTCTATTAGAAAAATAAGATAAGAATCTTTTAAAACTCAATGTAAAGCAACTTTAATTATTACTCCTTAAAGATAAGCTTTCCTTTATAAAGCTCTTCTACATCTACTACTGCCGGTTTGTTAAAACTAATAACATCACCAACACCTCTAATTGTACCAGATATACTTTCTTGCGGGTGTACCAGCATATCATTAGAGCTTCGGTGGCTTACAGTTACAGTTTTAGCAATTAAATTTTCTGCGTCAAGTCTAGAGTCTCCTGCTGCAAAAACTACATTTAAACTTTCTGCTGTTCCTTTTAATTTAAAATAAGCAGCTCCGTTAGAAACTAAAGAAACTTTTGTGCCAGATAATTCTAAATCAAAAGACCCAGTTGTAAAATCTGCTTCTGGATCACCAAAATCTTCAGACAGTAAGGCTAAATTTGGGTAAGACAATGCTCCATCGCTACTAATACCAAAACCGGTACTACTACGTATAGATGTTATGTTTGGTGCCGTCACATAAAAAGTAGTTAAACCATAACCTCTGGTAAAATTACATCCGTTTGTATTGGTAAGCTCTAACCTACCATCCACAACTTTAGCATCTATATCACTACGTAAATATTCTCCTGTTTCTACCTCAACTTTTTGCACTGGCCCTTCCTTTAGTACCAAGGCAGAGTTTTCAAAGACAATAATTGTTGTAAAAGGTTCTACTACAATTTCTTCTTTTATAGTATCACCCGCATTTTGGAAACAATCAGATGCATTTTCGCTATTACAACCATACATTAAAACAAGTGTTAAAGTGTATAGCAAAATAGATTTACCCGTAATTTGTAATCCTATATTTTTAATCTGTTTTCTTGTAATCATCTTCATATTTTTAAAAACGGATTCCAACTCCAAATTCTACTGCTTCTGCTTTTGCTGCGTGAGATTTTAAGGTAACAGCAGCAAACATTTTATCGCCAAAGTAACGTTTCAGTCCCATTCTGTTGTACATTCTTCCTTCAAAATCAAACGGATAATACACATAGTACCCTAACTGCGCTACAACAGACATTTGATTAATGTACAATTCGTGACCAACAAAAACACCAACACGTTTGTAATCGTCATTAGCATCTACATTCTTCTCTGGAAAAGCAATAGAATTGTATGTAATTAATTCCTTTAAAAATTTAGAAAAGAAAACATCTGCTCCTAACTGAAATCCACTTTTTCTACCAATTCTTTTATCGGCATAAGCAGATAAAACATAAAAAGGAGATTGACCTAATCCAATAACATCACTCTCATTAATACCACCTCTAAAGGCAACATTTAAATGTATGGGTTGGTTGTAATTTGTAGTATCTGTAATAGTCTTGTATAGCAATTTTTCACCACCATCCAAATCGTATGTTAAACCTGCATTTAACGCAATGGTATTTGTAGAGGTATTTGGCGCTTTAAAGTTTGCGTTAGAATAATGAATTAATGTTAGTCCGGCTTTAAAACCCAAACCTTTATAAATATTCTCTTTATGGTAATTAACCATTGCATAGGTGCTACTTAAAATATCAGACCCATATGCATTATTTCTAAAGTTAGTTACTTTATCATACGGGTTGGTCGTATAAGCAATACCTTGCCCTACTCTAAACTGTACATTTCTCTTAAAAAAATAGAAGTTATAATGCGCGTAAGCACCATAGTTTTTACCCAAGGTGCTATTATTCATATCTTGGTATATAAACGAGTACCCTAAATCCGGATAATTGTACAACTGCTCCCAAGCCTCATCACCAAAAGTTTTTTTATTGTAACTTAAAATAAAACCAGCTGGGTGCGCAGATATTAAGTGTGCAATACTATTATTATGTAATGCAATAGAGCCGTAAAACTGACTAGCATCTACGACTATTTTACTTTTCTGTTGGGCAAAACATCCCACAGAAAATAGGGCAATAAAAAAGATTCTTATATTCATCGCGTGCAAAAATAGCAATTTTACACCCATAGCAAATCTTTATAGGCTAATACTTACAAAATTTAAAAAAGTTCCTTTGCAATAGCCTTAATATTATCAGACTTACCCATAGAGTAATAATGCAACACAGGCACACCTGCCGCTTTTAACTCCTTGGATTGTTGCACTGCCCAATCTATACCAACTTGGCGCACCGCTTTGTTATCCTTACAATCTTCAACAGCATCTACTAAATCTTGTGGCACATCAATTTTAAAAACTTGTGGTAGTAACTGTAAGTGTTTTTTAACAGCAATTGGTTTAATTCCGGGTATAATTGGCACATTAATTCCAAAATCTTTAGCAGCCTTTACAAACTCAAAATACTTATTATTATCAAAAAACATTTGTGTAACTACATAATCTGCACCAGCATCTACCTTTTGCTTTAGGCGTTTTAAGTCTGTTAATAAAGATGGTGCCTCTATGTGTTTTTCTGGGTAGCCAGCAACACCAATACAAAAGTCAGCACAATTATCTGTCTCAATAACCTCATGTAAATAAGATCCACAATTAAGTTTCTGTATTTGGTCTACCAAACTCACAGCATATTGGTGTCCGCCTTTTGTAGCCTCAAAATATTGCTGTTCTCGCATAGCATCACCACGTAATGCCATAACATTATCTATACCCAAATAATGACAATCTACCAACAAATATTCGGTTTCTTCCCTTGTAAAACCACCACATAAAACATGTGGTACCGTATCTACATCATATTTGTGTTTTATAGACGCGCAAATACCAACTGTACCAGGCCTCATACGCGTTAGTTTTTTATCTAACAACCCATCGCGGTCTATATAAATATACTCTTCTCTAGACGTAGTAACATCTATAAACGGAGGTTTAAATTCCATTAGCGGATCTATATTTCCGTACAATTCCTGAATATTTCTACCCTTTACAGGCGGTATAATTTCAAAAGAAAATAAGGTCTTTCCGTTTGCGTTTTTAATATGGTCGGTTACTTTCATTTTTATATTTTTTGGCGTTCCTACGGTCGGGCTTTCGGTAGTCGCTTTTTATGGATAAAAACCATAAAAGAGCTTCAACAATACCTTAATCCCTAACGCAACAACATAACATTAATCATCTGCTATATTTGGCGCAAGCCATTTTAAAGCAACTTCCAATTCTATATTTTTACGAGCTGCAAAATCTGCTACTTGATCTTCTTTTATTTTTCCAACTCCAAAATAACGTGCCTCTGGATTTGCAAAATAATAGCCAGACACCGATGCCGCTGGCCACATAGCCAAGCTATCTGTAAGCTCTACATCAATAGTCTCCTTCACTTTTAAAATATCCCAAATAGTAGGTTTCTCTAAATGATCTGGACACGCAGGATATCCTGGTGCTGGTCTAATACCTTTGTACTCTTCTTTTATTAGGGCTTCATTATCTAAAGCCTCATTACTAGCATAGCCCCAATGTGCAGTTCTAATCTCTTTATGCAAGCATTCTGCAAAAGCCTCTGCCAATCTATCTGCTAAAGCTTTTACCATAATAGAATTATAATCATCTAAATCTTTACGGTATTGCTCCGCAATTTCCTCTGCACCAAAACCTGTACTTACACAAAAACAGCCCATATAATCTTCTACACCTGTTTCTATTGGCGCAACAAAATCTGACAATGCAAAATTTGGTTTTCCTGCATACTTTTTTAACTGCTGACGCAAGGTTCTAAATGTGTGTTTCCCATTTGGAGTTTCTAGCTCAATGTCATCATCATTAACTGTATTTGCTTTAAACAAACCAAAGACAGCTTTTGCAGTTAGTAGTTTCTCATCAATAAGCTTAGTTAGCATTTCTTTAGCTTCAGCAAATAAATCTGTGGCTTGCGTGCCTACAATTTCATCTGTTAAAATATCCGGATACTTGCCGTGTAACTCCCAACTTCTAAAAAAAGGAGTCCAATCTATAAATTCTCTAAGCTTGTTTAAATCGTACTCTTGTATAACTTGTATTCCAAGTTTATTTGGCTTTACAATCTCAGACGTTTTCCAATCTATTTTATACTTGTTTTTACGTGCTGCAGCAATAGACAAATACTCTTTGTGTTTTGTACGTTTTAAAAACTGTATTCTAAATTCTTCGTAATCTAGTTTTATAGTTTCTTTATATTTTTTTCCTGTTTCTTTCTTTAGTAAATCTCCAACAACAGTTACTGCTCTAGATGCATCGTTTACATACACCACAGCATTTTTATATTGCGGATCTATTTTTACAGCCGTATGGGCTTTACTTGTGGTTGCGCCCCCAATAAGCAAGGGTACGCTAAAGTTTTGGCGTTCCATTTCTTTGGCTAAAAAAACCATTTCATCTAAAGACGGTGTTATTAATCCGCTTAAACCAATAACATCTACATTATGTTCTTTTGCAGCTTGTATAATTTTTTCTGGAGGCACCATTACACCTAAGTCCACAATCTCATAATTGTTACACGCCAAGACCACGCCCACAATATTTTTACCAATATCATGTACATCTCCTTTTACAGTAGCCATTAAAATTTTACCTGCGTTTTTAGAATCTCCTTCTTGCGGATTTTTAAGTTTCTCTTCTTCTATATAAGGCAGTAAATAAGCAACCGCTTTTTTCATTACTCGTGCCGACTTTACAACCTGCGGTAAAAACATTTTTCCGCTACCAAACAAGTCACCAACAACGTTCATCCCTGTCATTAAATGACCTTCTATAACTTCAATTGGTTTGTCTACACTTTGCCTTGCCGCCTCTATATCTTCAACAATATATTGATCTATACCTTTTACTAAGGCTCTAGTTATTCTACTTTGTATAGGTTCTTCTCTCCAAGATAAATCTACCGTGCTCTCTTTTGCTTTACCAACTACTGTCTCTGCAAAATCTAGCAAACGTTCTGTAGCATCATCCCTACGGTCTAACATTACATCCTCTACACGCTCTAATAAATCTTTTGGAATATCATCGTAAACCTCTAACATCGTAGGATTTACAATTCCCATATTCATACCAGCTTGTATGGCGTGGTATAAAAAAACCGAGTGCATAGCCTCACGTACAGGATTATTACCTCTAAAAGAAAAAGATACATTACTAACACCACCACTTACGCTACAATGCGGCAAGTTCTCTTTTACCCAAGCCGTAGCTTCTATAAAATCTATGGCGTTGCGCTTGTGCTCGTCCATACCGGTAGCAACAGGAAAAATATTAAGATCAAAAATAATATCCTCTGGGGCAAAGTTTACTTTCTCTACTAAAACATCATAAGATCGTTTTGCAATTTCTATTCTACGTTCATAATTATCTGCTTGTCCAACCTCATCAAAAGCCATTACAATTACGGCTGCACCATAACGTTTTATAAGTTTTGCGTGGTGCATAAATTCTGCTTCACCCTCTTTAAGACTAATAGAATTTACCACACACTTGCCTTGTACCACTTGCAAACCAGCTTCTATAATTTCCCATTTAGAACTGTCTATCATTATAGGAACCCTAGAAATATCTGGTTCTGCAATAACTAGATTTAGGAACTTAACCATAGCCTCTTTGCCATCTATAAGTCCGTCATCCATATTAATATCTATAATTTGGGCACCACCTTCTACTTGGTGGCGCGCAACTTCTAGAGCCTCGTCAAACTTTTCCTCTTTTATTAATCTTAAAAACTTTTTAGAACCGGCAACATTAGTACGTTCACCTACATTTATAAAGTTGGTGTTTTCCGTAACAATTAAAGGTTCTAGTCCGGATAGTTTTAGGTATTTCCGTTTTTCATTTTTCATACTATACCGTTTCTGCAGAAATACTTCTGGGTTTGTAATCTTTTACCAAGTTGGCAATAGCACTAATATGTTCTGGTGTAGTACCACAACAACCGCCCACAATATTTACCAAACTCTTTTCTACATATTCTTTTATTTGTGCGGCCATTTGCTCCGCAGTCTCATCATACTCGCCAAAAGCATTTGGCAAACCCGCATTAGGATGTGCAGATACTCCAAAACCTGTTTTTGCCGCCAAGACCTCTAAATGTGGTACCAATTGGTTTGCTCCTAAAGCACAGTTAAAACCAACACTTAAAATAGAAATATGACTTATAGATATTAGAAAAGCTTCTGCCGTTTGGCCAGATAACGTTCTACCAGAGGCATCTGTAATTGTACCACTTACCATTATAGGAACATCTATATTGCGTTCTTCTTTTACCTCTTCTATTGCAAAAAGTGCTGCTTTTGCATTCAGCGTATCAAAAATAGTTTCTACTAATAAAATATCTGAGCCACCATCTAGTAAAGCTTCTACTTGTAATTTGTAGGCTATTCTAAGTTCATCAAAAGTAACGCCTCTAAAACCTGGGTCGTTTACATCTGGAGACATACTTGCCGTTTTATTGGTAGGTCCAATACTACCCGCTACAAACCTTGGTTTGTGTGGTTCTTTTGCTGTAAACTCATCTGCTACTTGTTTTGCAATACGTGCCGACTCGTAATTTAGCTCGTACACTAAGTCTTCCATAAAATAGTCTGCCATTGCTATGGTTGTACCAGAGAATGTGTTGGTTTCTACAATATCTGCACCAGCGGCAAAATATTTACGATGTACTTCTGCAATAGCTTCTGGTTGCGTTAGAGAAAGTAAATCGTTATTACCTTGCAATGGGTGTTCCCAATCTGCAAAACGCTCGCCTCTAAAGTCTTCTTCTGTGAATTTGTAACGCTGTAACATTGTACCCATGGCACCATCTAGCACTAAAATTCTTTCTTTTAATATGTCTTGTATCTTTTTCATTGTACCGTATAATATTTTGTTGTGCGTTAAGGATTGAAGCGGCATCTTTTTGGTTGCAACGGTTTGTAAAACCTGTTTGCTAAAACCAAAAAATACAGCAGAAAGCCTGGCCATTTGTGTTTGCAAACAAATGGAACGCTATACATAAAATATCAAGTAAGGTAAATGAGATAAGACCGTGAATGTCTTTCTAATTTGTGAGTTATCTGCCGTGTTGTGTGTAACAACGTAGTAGAATGTAGCACCTTCTTTAAATAAGAATAAAGGGTTGCTAAGGTTTCATAGGGTCTAATCCCTCCACCTTTCTTGATAACGTTTTCAGTCTATTAATGAACTAATTGAGCTGTAAAGTAACAGCACAACTTTTTTATAACCAAATATTGCGGATAATTTTTAAGCCTACACGTGTTTTTTACACATATAGGCTTAAAATTGTACTATTTTTACGAAATACTTTGAATTACTTCCTTTTTTGCTTCTTTTTTAGAACCATCAAAACCTTCTACTCCACCTACCGTTGTGTATTTCATTACATATCTTTTACCTGGATTTATAATTTGATATGCGCTTTGACACATTACAGCAGCTTCATGGAAACCAGATAAAATTAATTTTAATTTACCCTTATAAGTGTTTACATCGCCAATTGCGTATACACCTGGAATATTTGTTTGATAGTCATAAGAGTTATCTACTTTTATGGCATTTTTTTCTATCTCTAGTCCCCAATCTCCTATTGGTCCTAGTTTAGGTGATAGTCCAAATAACGGAATAAAATTATCTACTTCTACGTAGCTTTCTCCCTTTTCTTCGTCGTTATATTTTACAACAACTGCTTCTAGGTTATCGTCTCCATATAACTTAGTAACTTGTGCTTCTGTAAACAGTTTTATTTTACCAGATTTTGCTAACTCAGCTGCTTTTTCTACTGAATCTAATGCACCTCTAAACTCATTTCTTCTGTGTACTAAAGATACTTCTGATGCCACGTCTGCTAAAAAGATTGCCCAATCTAAAGCGGAGTCTCCACCACCAGCGATAAGCACTTTTTTATCGCGATAAACTTCTGGATCTTTAATCATATAAACAACACCCTTATCTTCAAAATTAAGGATATTTTCTATTTGTGGTTTTCTTGGTTCAAAAGAGCCCAAGCCACCTGCTATTACAACAACTGGAGCGTTGTGTTTTGTGCCTTTATTAGTGGTTACCACAAACGTACCATCTTCTAATTTATCTAAAGTATCTGCTCTTTCTGCTAGTGTAAAACCAGGTTCAAAAGATTTTATTTGTTCCATTAAATTAGAAACCAAATCGCCAGCTAAAACTTCTGGAAAACCAGGGATATCATAAATTGGTTTTTTGGGATAAAGCTCTGAACATTGTCCGCCTGGTTGCGGTAATGCATCTATTAAATGACATTTAAGTTTTAATAAACCTGCTTCAAAAACTGTAAACAATCCTGTTGGTCCTGCACCTATAATTAATATATCTGTCTTAATCATAATTTATGTTTAATATGGAGCGTTTACTCCTTTATGCTTTACTTATCTTTTTTATCTACTAGGGAACTAGTAATCTGATTCATCTTATCTACTTTTTCTTCAAAATCACCTTTTATGGTTTTTCTGTAGTCGTTTAAATTCTGAACCATTTTACTTATATCTTCTGGTATTACGTCTTCAAAAAACTGACGCAATCGTTTTGCTGTTGTTGGCGACTTACCATTGGTGGATATTCCAATTTTTACATTGCCTTTGGTTACAATGCCGCCCATATAAAAATCGCAATACGGAGGATTATCTGCTACGTTTACCAATTTAAATTGTGCCCTACAATCTTTATATACTTGCACATTAACCTCTACATTATCTGTAGTTGCAACTACCATATGCTTTGCTTCTAAATAACCAACATTGTAGACATCTGTAATAGTTGTAACATTAAATTTATTCGCCAGTTCTAGTGTTTTTTCTGCATACCAAGGAGATACCATTGTTACCACAGCATCTGGACTAGACTTTGTTAAAAAACGTAGTTTTTCTTCTGCCACATTACCACCACCTACTATTAGAACGTGCAGTTGAGACGTTTTTAAAAAAACTGGATATAAATTGTTACGTTCCATTACTTTATTTTTTAGTGTTGCTGTTTTGTTTACTTCTTCAAAAATAACCAATTAGCTACAACACTTAATTTACTGCTACTTCTTTTGTTTTTACTTGTTGTTGTTGTTGTTGTTGTTGTTGTTGTTGTTGTACTTTTTGCAATTGTGCTCTATGTCTAACCACTTCCCCAATTACAATAATTGCAGGATTAGACAATAGATTTTCTTGCACTACTTTTTCTATGGTTGATATAGTACCAACGCCAACTTTTTCATTAGCTGTTGTTCCGTTTTGTATAATAGCTACCGGTGTTTCTGCTTTACCTTGTTGCTGAAATAATTCTACTATTTCTGATAATTTACCCATACCCATTAAAATTACTACTGTTGCACTAGACTTTGCCGCCAAGTGCACATCTGTAGATAATTTATGGTTTTTAGTTGTACCTGTAATTACCCAAAAACTCTCTGAAGCTCCCCTTTTTGTAACTGGTATATTTTGAAAAGCTGGTACTGCTATTGAAGACGATATACCTGGAACCATAGCTACTGCTACACCGTGACTAGCAGCATATTCCATTTCTTCTGATCCACGCCCAAAAATAAATGGGTCGCCACCCTTTAAACGCACAACATTACCGTGACTTTTTGCTCTGCTAACAATAAGCTCGTTAATTTGCTCTTGTTGGTACGCATAACATCCTTTTCTTTTACCTACAAAAATTTGCTCTGCATTTGTAGCATACTCTAGCAACTCTTTATTCACCAAAGCATCAAACAAAACAACATCTGCATTTTGCAATGCTTTTATAGCTTTTAGCGTAATAAGCTCTGGGTCTCCTGGACCTGCACCAACAACTGTTAGTAACCCTTTTGTGTTTTGTTTGTTTGCCATAATATTAAGCTTCTGCTAATTCTTTTTCTCTAAATTTTTGTACCACCTCTAAAAACACTTTAGAATCTTTTAGGTACGCTGCTGCAAACTCTTGTGTTGGTTTGTTGCTTTTTATTTGCAACGCTAAATCCTCAAAAGAAGTTTGTAATTCTAGTAAGCCGTTGCTTATAAAATGAGTATCAAAATCTTTAATAATACTTATATGTGTATTGGTTTTTGTATTATGTGCTGTAAGCAATGCTTTAGCTGAGTTTACCATTGCAGAATACGAATGAAAAATACTAGCTGACCATTTTTTATCTTCTAATGCTGTTGCTGCGTTTTCTATTTTTTCTTCACTCTCGAACAATAAAGTCGCAATTAAATCTATAACCACACCTGCACACTCCCCTACACCAATAGCTTTTTCATAACGTTCTGTATTTCCCCAATCAATAAAATCTTCCTGAGTTAAATTATCTACATCCGTTAAATGCTTTAGAAAATCATAAAAGTAATGCTCTCCTTTTTCTTTGTAGTATGCTGTAAACGATTGTCCGTTTGCATTGGCATCAAAATCATTTAAGATTAAACGCAACGCCTCTGGACCTCTTTTACTTGGCACTTTTACAACTTTATCTGCAAAAACACCATTACCATCTCCTAAGTTGCCGCCACCTAACAATACCTGTAAAGCAGGTGCTACTAATTTATCTTTTGTACGCACAGACATTCCTTGAAAACCTATGTTTGCCATATTGTGCTGACCACAGGCATTCATACATCCACTAATTTTTATTACAACATCTTTATTGTTTATATACTGTGGGTATTCTGCTGTAATAACGCGCTCTAATTCTGCTGCAATACCAGTACTACTTGCAATACCTAAATTACACGTATCTGTACCAGGACAAGCAGTAATATCTAATGCTTTGTTGTAACCAGCCTCTACAAAGCCTAATTTTTCTAACTCTGTATAAAAGAAAGGAACCAACTCCTCTTTTACGTATGGTATTAATATGTTTTGACGCAATGACAAACGAAATTCTCCCGCTGCATATGCATCTACTAAATCTGCTAATTGTCGTGCTTCTTCAATATAAAAATCGCCTAGTTTTACTTTTATCCCTAAAGCAACATAACCTTGTTGTTTTTGAGGAACAATATTGGTGCTTTTCCATTGCTCAAAAGCAGTTGTATTTTTAATAGTTACTTCTGGTACTTTAGCATCTGCAACTTTTACCTTTGGATATGCATCTACATCTATAGGAAAAGAATCTTGCGGAATTGCATTTTGCTCTTCTTCTAACAATGCTCTAAATCCGTCTAAACCTAAATCTTTAAGTAAAAATTTCATTCTGGCTTTAGCTCTACTTTTACGTTCTCCGTATCTATCAAAAACACGAATAACACCATCCATTAACGGAATAATTTTATCGGCCTCTAAAAAAGTATACAACTCTTCTGCGTGGCGTGGTTGTGAACCTAAACCACCTGCTAAAAGAACTTTAAAACCTCTAACTCCATTTTCAATTTTAGCTATAAAACCAAGATCATGCATATAAGAAAGTCCAGTATCAGCATCACTAGAAGAAAAAGAAACTTTAAATTTTCTTCCCATTTCCTGACTAATAGGATTTCTTAAAAAGTATTGAAACATTGCGTGTGCATAGGGAGATACATCAAAAGGTTCATCTACATCTATACCTGCAGTTTCACTAGCAGTTATATTACGTACTGCGTTACCACAAGCTTCTCTAATTGTAATATCATCCTTTGCTAGTTGTGCCCATAATTCTGGTGTACGCTCTATATCTACATAATGTATTTGTATGTCTTGACGTGTAGTAATATGCAAACGCCCTGTAGAATATTCTTCAGAAACATCACAAATACGTTTTAGCTGCGTAGACGTTACTTTTCCGTAAGGTAATTTTATACGAATCATTTGTACGCCTGGCTGACGCTGACCATAGATACCACGAGCTAAACGCAAACTTCTAAACTTTTCTTCGTCTAACTTACCGTCATTAAACTGTCTAATTTTAGCTTCTAAATCTATAATATCTTTAGCTACTACTGGGTTTTCTATTTCTGTTCTAAAACTTTGCATTTGCTTGTGATTATGGCTTTTTATAATTACTATTATCCTATAGGTGTAATAGGATTTTAAGCAAAAGAATGCTTAAAAAAAGCATTCTTTTTAGTATTTCCTCAACTTAATTTATAAATCCTGCACCAGCCGTTGTATTGGTTTGTGCATCAATTAAAATAAAAGCTCCGTTCGATTTATTATCTGCATAACTATCAAAATAAATAGGTTTACTAAGTTTAATACTTACTTCTCCTATTTCATTTAAAGACAACTTGTTATGATTTTCTTGTTCTCCTGTATAATCTGTAGCAATAACACTGTTGATACTTTCTATTTTAGATAATACACGGTTGGTGTTGTGCTGTACAATATACTTTGTTCCTGGAACTAGGTTTTTACTATCCATCCAACAAATTGTAGCAGTAACTTGCTTTTCAATTTTAGGAAGTTCCCCTGTTTTAACCAACATATCTCCTCTAGTAACATTAATATCACCCTCTAAAGTGATGTTTACAGAACTACCTGCAGGAGCCTCGTCATAAGAGGTATCAAAGAAGAAAATCTCTTTTATTTTAGATTGAGTTAATGAAGGTAAAACAGTTACAGCATCACCAACTTTTAAGCTACCACCAGAAATTTTACCAGCGTACCCTCTAAAATCGTGAAACTCATCTGTTTTTGGTCTAATTACTGTTTGTACAGGAAAACGAACCTTACCAGCGTCATAGACATCTTGTGCTTCCAACTCCTCTAAATGACCTAAAATTGTATCGCCATTGTACCAAGACATTGCAGCTGTTTTGTCTACAATATTATCACCTTTTAAGGCACTAACAGGAATATAACTAACTATTTGTTCTCCGTAAGTACTCTTGGCATTTAGTGCTTCAAAATCTTTTTTTATATTGTTAAACACCTCTTCAGAATAATCTACTAAATCCATTTTATTAACAGCTACAATTATATTCTTTACACGTAGTAAATTATTGATAAAAAAGTGGCGGTATGTTTGTTCTATAACACCTTTTCTAGCATCAATTAAAATAATAGCCACTTGAGAAGTTGATGCTCCTGTAACCATATTTCTAGTATACTCTACGTGACCAGGAGTATCTGCAATAATGTAACTTTTTGTTGGTGTTGAAAAATAAATATGAGCAACATCTATAGTAATACCTTGCTCACGTTCTGCAACCAAACCATCTGTAGCCAATGAAAAATCTAGGTAATCGTACCCACGTTGTTCACTGCTCTTTTTAATGGCTTCCAATTTATCTTCAGTAAGCGATTTTGTATCGTAAAGCAACCTACCAATTAAGGTACTTTTACCATCATCTACACTACCTGCTGTTGCTATTTTTAGTACGTTCATTTTATCTGTATTAAGTATAAAGTAGCAAGTACAAAGACTTTATTACTCTTACTTTTTTTTATTTTAAACTTCTTTTTAACCTATATACTTTTGACTAAGTACGCTGTACTTTTTAAAAGTACCCTTGTTGTTTTCTTTTTTCCATAGCAGCTTCAGAACGTTTATCATCTATACGTGCACCACGTTCAGATATTTTAGAGTCTCTAATTTCTTCTACTACTTTATCTATAGAATCTGCTTTAGATAAAACTGCAGCTGTACAAGACATATCTCCAACAGTTCTAAATCGCACCCAACGTTCTTCTACAACCTCATCTTCTGCTCTAAAAACAACATCGTCTTCTGCAGACCAGATTAAACCGTCTCTTAAAAAGATGTTTCTTTGATGTGCAAAATAGATAGATGGAATTTCTATATCTTCTTTCTGAATATAGCTCCACACATCTAACTCGGTCCAGTTACTAATAGGAAAAACACGTACATTTTGTCCTATTTCTATCGTACCGTTTAACATATCAAACAATTCTGGTCGCTGGTTTTTTTCATCCCATTGTCCAAAATCATCACGAACAGAAAAAATACGCTCTTTTGCTCTTGCTTTTTCCTCATCTCTACGGGCACCACCTATACAAGCATCAAATTTAAATTCTTCAATAGCATCTAAAAGCGTGGTTGTCTGCAACATATTTCTACTAGCATACTTACCCGTTTCTTCTACTACCTTACCTTGGTCTATAGAATCTTGCACGTTTCTTACAATAAGCTCTACGCCAAGTTCTTTAACCAATTTATCTCTAAAAGCAATAGTTTCAGGAAAATTATGACCTGTATCTATATGCATTAATGGAAAAGGAATTTTTGCTGGCCAAAATGCTTTTTGAGCCAAACGCACCAATGTAATACTGTCTTTTCCTCCAGAAAACAGTAAAACAGGCTTTTCAAACTGAGCTACTACTTCTCTAAAAATGTAAATAGCTTCGTTTTCTAAAGCGTTACCTAACCCTTGTACTGAAGTGTTGGTTGTTGTTTGTGCTTTTATTTCGTTTATCAATGTTTCCAAATCTTGATTTTTTAATATTTTATTTATTTTAATCCTTAGTCCTAATTAGGTATGTAAACCACACTCTCTGTTTTCTAAAACCTTAGTGGGATCAAAATATTTATGTTCGTTTGGTAAATTACGTTCTGCTAAATATGCATCTAACTGCACATCTGACCAGTGGTAAAACGGGCTCACTTTTAAAACTCCGTCTTTACTTAAGCTTAAAATTCCTAAAGAATCTCTAAGTGCCGTTTGTCCCTTTCTTAGGTTTGTAAACCAAACATCTGGCTTGTGTTCTGCCATTGCTCTTTTAAAAGGCTCTAGCTTAACTTGCTCTGTAAATTCTTTGTGTTTTGGATCGTCTATAGATGGTATACCCATTACGGCATCTCTGTGTGCACTAGTCTGTAAGGGCACGTATAATTTTACGTTTAAATCTAATGTAGATATTATCTCCTCTGCGTGTTTATATGTATTTGGCGTGTTGTAACCTGTATCACACCAAACAACAGGGATATCCTTTTTTATTGCCGTAACCGCATTTAGTATAGCAACCTCATAGGGTCTAAAATTAGTTGTAATTACAGCATTTCTAGCATATTCTACAGCCCAAGAAATAATTTCTTCTGGAGGAATACCTCTAAACTGAGCATTTAAATTTTTAATTATATCTTCTGTAAGACCCATTATACTATACTTATACGTTATTATTTACCCCACTTAATTGAATTCCAAGCACGTTCGTGAAAAAAATACAATACCATTTTTGTCCCTAATTCTATTACACCAATAGAGAATGCTAATTTTAAAGTTCCTGTTACAAACCAAGAAATTAAAACGGTATCTATGGTACCAACTATTCTCCAGCTAATAGATTTAATTATGCTCCTTTTTGGACTCTCTGACTGTTTGTCTGATTTGTAGCTTCCTTTAGAAGTTTCCTTATTTAAAATCAATTGATCAGCAATCATTTAGTTAATTTTTATTACCCTATTTAATTAGTAGGAATTACAAATGTAAAACTTTTAGGGACATAAGTTGTTAAAAAACATACAAATCCTATGGTTTTAGTAGATTAATAAAAAATAAGAAGTTTTTTTGATGATTCTGAAGTATCTATTGTAAGACATAGAATATCTGCCTCCTAAAACAGGAAGTAGCTATATAGAGTAAGAAAAATTGAGCGTTTTAAATTAAGTCCTTAAGTGTTGTATTTCTGTAAATTTCTAGTGCGCTATCTCTAACTTTTAGCATTAGTTTGTGTACAGAACACGTACCCTCATCTGGGCAATCATCACACTTTTCATAAAAGTTTAAACTAACACAAGGTACCATTGCAATAGGCCCTTCCAGAACTCTAATAACATCTGTCATTAAAATTTCTGCTGGTTCTTTTATCAGATAGTAACCACCACCTTTGCCTTTTTTAGAAGACAAAACACCAGTTCTACGCAACATTAATAGGATGCTCTCTAAAAATTTCTGAGAAATATTATTCTGTTGTGCAATTTCTCCAATAGGAACCGGATTCCTATCTTCTTTCTTGGCTAAATATGTTAAGGCCTTTAGCCCGTATTTGGTTTTCTTGGATAGCATAGTACAAAGATAGGCAAAATTGGGATTTAAAAAGTACAGTTATACAGTGCAACTATTTTTAAATTAACCCTTTAATTAAAAGCCTAAATATATACTTTATTACTACAATTTACCCCAATGCTTGTTTAATATCTGCAATAATATCATCTATATGTTCTAAACCTACAGAAACTCTAACCGTACCATCTGTAATACCCACTGCTATCCTATCTTCTGCTACAAGTTTACTATGGGTCGTAGATGCTGGATGCGTTACAATACTTCTAGAATCTCCTAAGTTTGCAGAAAGTGATAACAACTTAATGGCATTAAAAAATTCTTGCCCTGCTTGCAAACCTCCCTTTACCTCAAAGGCAACAATACAACCACCAGCTTTCATTTGCTTTAGTGCGACTTTATATTGTGGATGCGACTTTAAAAAAGGGTATTTTACCCAATTTACTTTAGGGTGCGCTTCTAAAAATTCGGCTAACTTTAAGGCATTTTCAGAATGTCTGTCTACTCTTATTGCTAATGTTTCTAAACTTTTAGATAAAATCCACGCATTAAAAGGAGACAATGCTGGTCCTGATATTCTAGAAAAACGATACACTTTGTCTATTAGTTCTGTACTACCAACCGTTATACCCGCCAATACCCGACCTTGACCATCAATTAATTTTGTCCCAGAATGTATCACCAAATCTGCACCAAACTTAATAGGTTGTTGTAAATAGGGCGATGCAAAACAGTTATCAATAATTAAAATAAGATTGTGTTTTTTAGCAATAGCACCAAGTACTTCTAAATCTAAAATATCTACAGCCGGATTGGTTGGTGACTCAGCATACAAAATTTTAGTTTTTGGAGTAATTAATACTTCAATACTCTCTAAGTTATGAGCATCAAAATAACTTGTACTTACATTCCATTTAGGGAAAAAGTTCACAAATAAGCTATGGGTAGAACCAAATATACTTTTAGATGAAATAATATGATCTCCACTCTCTACCAAAGCAGCAAAGGTTGAAAATACAGCAGCCATACCAGAAGCAAAAGCAAAGCCAGCCTCTGCTCCTTCCATCTGACAAATTTTTTCTATAAATTCTGATGTATTAGGATTAGAATACCTGGAATAAATATTTCTGTCTTTTTCCTCTGCAAAAGAAGCACGCATATCCTCTGCATCTTCAAAAACATAACTAGATGTTAAGTATAAAGGTGCCGAATGCTCTAAAAATTGTGAGCGCTCTATCTGAGTACGTATTGCCTTTGTTTCAAATTTCTTTTCCATAGTATTCTTTTGTTATTGACTATCTACTATTAGCCATTAGCGCTATATCTATATTCTATTTTCTTTACTCTATTTTCTTTACTCTTTACTCTATTTCATTTACTGTATTTCCTTTACTCTATTTTCTTTACTCTTTATTCTTACATCTTGTCTCTTGTCTCTTGTCTCTTGTCTCTTGTCTCTTGTCTCTTGTCTCTTGTTTCTTGTTTCTAAACAAAGTCTATCCCTTCTCTGCTATTCTTAAAATATCTCCAAAAACACCCCTTGCTGTTACAGCTGCACCTGCTCCCGCTCCTTGTATTACTAATGGATTTTCTCCATAAGACTCGGTATAAATTTCTATAATAGAGTCTGACCCTTTTACTTGTCCTAATGCACTTTCTTTAGGCACAGAAACAAGTTTTACATCTAAAATTCCTTTTTCTTCCTGAAGATTACCGTGCAAATCACCAACATAACGTAAAACGTGATTTGGTTTTTGGTCTGACTTAATTTTAGAAAATGCTGCATCTAAAGCATCAGACTGACTTAAAAATTCCGTTTTATTACCTTCTCTTAATGCCTCAGGAATTAAATTCTGAATATTGATATCTGAAAACTCATTGCTTAACTCTAATTCACGTGCTAAAATCAGCAGTTTTCTACCAACATCATTACCACATAAATCTTCTCGCGGATCTGGTTCTGTATAACCATTTTCCATAGCTTCATTTAAAATGGTAGAAAAAGGTACATCACTCTCCGAAAAAGTATTAAAAATATAACTCAAAGATCCAGAGAACACACCTTTGATTCTGGTAATATTTTCTCCAGATAAATGCAACAATTTAATAGTATCTATTAAAGGTAAACCTGCGCCAACATTAGTCTCATACAAATATTGTTTTTGATTTTTTACTAAGATTTCTCTAAGATTTTTATAATAATCGAACCCCAACGTATTTGCGATTTTATTAGATGACACCAAGTCGAATCCATTTTCTACAAAATCTATATAATGAGATACAAATGCCTGGTTGGCTGTATTATCTATTGCTATTAAATTTTCTAAATGATGCTTTTCTGAATATTCAAATATATCTTTAAGCTCGTACGACTTTCCTTTTTCTGTTAACTTCGAAGTCCAATCTTCTCCAATTCCCTTTTTACTAAGTAATACTTTTTTAGAGTTTGCAACTGCAAAAACATTCAGGTTAATCCCTTTACGCTCTTCTATATTTTTAGCGGACTTTAATAGTTGCGCTATTAACGTACCACCAACCGTACCGTGACCAAAAATAGCTATGTTTACTTTTTTAGCTACTCCAAATATTTGACCGTGCATTACATTTAAAGCCTTGTGCAAACTTGCTTTTTTAACCACCAAACTCACATTTTTACCAGACACTGTATTGTTAAACAACAATGGTATAATTCGGTTTTTTATTAGGGCATTGTACGGCTTATGAAATGTGCTTAAATCCTGACCAACAATAGATATTACAGAAACATCTTTTTGAACCGTTATTAAATTAATGTCTTTTGAATAGAAATCTGATGCAAACTCGTGTTCTAAAACTGACTTTGCTTTCTCTGCACTTACTGCATCTACAACCAAACCAATGCCACGCTCAGATGAGCCTTGAGAAATTATACTAACACTAATATGCGCATCTCCCAGAGCTTTAAAAATACGAGCATCTATACCAGCTTTACCCAATAAACCGCGACCTTCTAAATTAATTAATGCTACATTTTCTATCACAGAAAGCGATTTTATACCTTCCTTAGTTGTTTTTGCACTAATTAATGTACCCTCATTGTCACCATTAAAAGTATTTAAAATTCGCAGTGGAATATTTTTCTCTAGTAATGGTATAATAGTTTTTGCATGTAAAATAGTCGCTCCAAAATTCGCCAGCTCATTAGCCTCAGAATAACTTAATTGTTCTATTCTTTTAGCATCTAAAACATAGTCTGGATTAGCAGTAAAAATACCATCTACGTGTGTGTAACTTTGTAACTCTACAGCGTTTAAAAAATTTGCAAATAAAGAGGCCGAGTAGTTACTACCGTTTCTACCCAAAGTTGTTGTTTTACCATCTTCTGTAGTTCCTATAAATCCAGTAATTACCGGTACAACTGCATTAGACAAATTTGAAAACACTCCCTGTATATTTTCTTTAGACACTTCTTCTAACACATTTGCATTTCCAAAACTGGCATCTGTTTTTAATACCTTTCTAGCATCTATAACTGTAGCTTCAATTTTGTTATTTTCCAATGCTTTTACAAGATACGCTGCCGATAATAATTCGCCATACGCCAATATTTGATCTTTAATTTTTAGACTATAATCACCCAACAAGGTAACCCCTTCTAAAATTTGCAATATTTCTTTGTACTCCGCTGAAAAATCTAACTCTAAACCATTTTTCTGATATACTTTAAAATCTTCAAAAGTTGAAATATACTCTTTACCTTCTGCTGCTAAATCTAGTAATTTCTCGAGTACATCTGTAGAACCACCACGAGCAGAAACCACTATAGCAATATTTTCCTTATCGTTAACTTTAGATTTAATTTTAGCAACAACATTAGAAATACCTTCTCCGTTGGCTAACGATTTACCTCCAAACTTAATTACCTTAAGTTCTTCTGTGTTTTTATGATCATTAAAAATCCCTTTTAACAACTGCTCTAACTGGTTAAACTCTATTAAAAAAGCATCGTGTCCGTGCAGCGAATGTATTTCACCATAAGTCACGTTACTATTTGCTTGCGCTAATTGTTTAAACGTGTCTTTATTTTCTTTAGCTGTAAAAAACAAATCTGAATCTACACCAACAATATGTATAGATGTATTACTATTTTGTAGGTTGATAAACGCCTCATTACCTTCTCTTGTAATGTCTATAGTTCTTAACAACTGGTTCATTAATTTATAGGCTGAAAGTTGAAAACGTTCTTGCAGTTTTTTTCCGTGATGCGTTAACCAGCTTTCTACATTAAACAACTGTTCTTCTGTATTTGTACTACGATTAAAACGTGCCTTAAAAGATTCTGGTGTGCGGTAACACAACATTGCGTGCATACGAGCATCGTGTACTGGTTGCTTAGAATTTACCAAAAATTGCTCTTGAATTTGGCAGTTACCTATTAACCAATCTGTAGATTTCCAATCAGACGCTACCGGAATTAAATGCTGTGTAAGTTTTGGATGTAATGCTGCCATTTCCCAAGCAATACCACCACCTAAGGAACCACCAATAATTGCGTAAAGCGAATTTATTTTTAGTTCCTTTAATCCTAACAAAAACAGACGCGCTATATCTCTAGCAACAAAATCTTTGTAGTTTTCTATTACAAAACCATCAAAACCATTGCCCGGAATATTAAAAGACAAGACCGTATATTTTGTAGTATCTATACATTTACCGTCGCCAATTAAAGTAGACCACCAACCGTTTGTACCAGATACATTGGAGTTCCCAGTTAAAGCGTGATTTACAAGTACAATTGGCGCTGTGTGCAACTCTGCTCCAAATACTTGGTAAGACAAGTCTATGTCTTGTGTTTTACCACTAAGCGTTGTATATTTTTTTAGTTTGATATGATGCAACATAATACAGTTGTTTTAACCTAGACACCTTTCTAAGTCTTCTTTTTAATAAAATAATGAGATTTTTTACTATGCTATAACAGCAGAAGTAACCGCTTTAAATGCTTCTTCTAAGTCAGCTTTTAAATCTTGGATTTCTTCTAAACCAACAGACAAACGAATTAAATCTTGACCAACACCAGCCGACTCTTGTTGCTCTGCAGTTAATTGTTGATGCGTTGTACTTGCCGGATGAATAATTAAAGATTTAGTATCTCCAATATTTGCTAAAAGAGAAAACACTTTGGTTGCATCTGTAAATTTCTTAGCGGCTTCAAAACCACCTTTTACACCAAATGTAACTAAACCACTTTGCCCTTTTGGTAAGTATTCTTTAGCAAGGTCATAGTATTTATTGCTTTTTAATCCAGGGTAATTTACCCAAGCCACCTCATCTCTACCCTCTAACCAAGTGGCTAGCTCTAATGCATTTGCGCTATGTTGCTTTATACGCACTGGCAAAGTTTCTAAGCCTTGTATAATTTGGAATGCATTAAACGGACTTAAAGCTCCACCAAAATCTCGCAAACCTTCTAAAATTAATTTATAGGTAAAGGCTGCCTTACCTAAAGCATCGCTGTAGACTAAACCGTGGTAACCAGCAGATGGCTCTGTAAACTCTGGGAATTTTCCGTTAGTCCAGTCAAACGTACCTGCATCTACAATTGCACCTCCTAAAGAAGTTCCTTGTCCCCCTATATATTTTGTAAGAGAGTGTATTACTAAGTTTGCCCCGTGTTCTATTGGATTTAGCAATGCTGGCGATGCCACTGTATTATCTACAATAAATGGTACTTTTGCTGCCTTTGCTTCTTTAGAAATTGCTTTTAAATCTAGCACATCTAATTTTGGATTTCCTAAAGACTCTACAAAAAAGGCTCTTGTATTTTCTTGTACTGCTTTACCAAAACTTTCTGGGTTAGATGCGTCTACAAAAGTAGTTGTAATACCCAATCTTGGTAACGTTACATTTAGCAAATTAAATGTACCACCGTACAAGCTGCTAGATGCTACAATATGATCACCAGCTCTTAAAAGTGTTAGTAACCCTGTAGAAATTGCTGCCGTACCAGATGCAAATACAACTGCCCCTATACCACCTTCTACAGCAGCTAGCCTGTCTTGTAATATTTGATTTGTTGGATTATTTAAACGTGTGTAAATAAATCCTAATTCTGATAAAGAAAATAAATTTGCCGCGTGGTCTGTATCTTTAAAAACATAAGAAGATGTCTGGTAAATAGGCACAGCTCTTGTACCTGCTGTTTCTGACGGATTGTGACCTGCGTGTAATGCGTTTGTTGCTAATTTTTGCGTACTCATAATTTTGAATTTTTTATTATTAAAATTGATAAAATAAAAAAAGCCCAATCCTGATCTTGCCGACTTTGCAAGATGGATTAAAAATTAAATGAGTTAAAAAGAAATTGGAAATTTGCCTTTTTTTGAAATAAAAAAAGCTTGTTTCGTTATCTGCCTATAGTACCGCTGTACTTGGTAGAATTTAGCACCTTCTTTGTTTTGCACAAAGGGTTGCTAAGGCTTCATAGGGTCTAATCCCTCCGCCTTTCTTGATAACTATTCAATATGTGTTTGAACTTTGAGCTACAAATATATGCTCAGAAAAATTTAATATCCTAATCTTTTTTGAAAAAATATTGAATTCTGCTTTCCAACTACCGTTAAATAACAGAAACATAATTTTTGTTTGTTTTTGTAACGATTTTTTAAATTGAAACTTTATTTGTGTTAGGGATTGTAGTGAAAATCCTTTTTTATTTTTTCAAAAAAAAGATTGAAACAAAAAGCCCGACCCTTGCGGTAACACCCAAATAATTAGAAAAAATTGAGCATAAAAAAAGTGCTTTACCATTATGGCAAAGCACTTTTATATTTTTATGAAAAATATTATTTTATAGGTTAAAAGCTGTTTTTACGGTAGCTACCATATCTAATTTTTCCCACGTAAAAAGCTCTACTTCTCTTTCTACTCTACCATTGTAAGGAGACTCAAAAACCTTAGTTATGATCTTTGGTTCTTTACCCATATGGCCATAAGCTGCAGTTTCTAAATAAATAGGGTTTCTTAATTTTAAACGTTCTTCTATTGCAAAAGGACGCATATCAAAAATTTCCGCTACTTTTTTAGCTATTTCTCCGTCTGTTAAATTTACTTTAGATGTACCGTATGTATCTACGTAGATAGACGTTGGTTTTACTACCCCTATAGCGTAACTTACCTGTACTAAAATCTCGTCTGCAATACCTGCTGCTACTAAATTTTTAGCTGCGTGTCTTGCTGCATACGCTGCACTACGGTCTACTTTACTTGGATCTTTACCACTAAATGCACCACCACCGTGAGCACCTTTACCACCGTAAGTATCTACAATAATTTTACGGCCTGTAAGACCTGTATCTCCGTGTGGACCACCGATTACAAACTTACCTGTTGGGTTAATATGGTATTCTATTTTATCTGTAAATAATGCTTGTACTTTTTCTGGAAACTTCGCTATTACTTTTGGCAATAGTATAGCTAGAATATCCGATTTTATTTGCGCCAACATTACAGTATCGTCTGCATTAAAATCGTCATGTTGTGTAGACACAACAATAGTATCTATACGCTGTGGTATGTTATCGTCTGAATATTCTATGGTTACTTGGGCCTTAGCGTCTGGACGTAAATAAGAGATCTCTTTGCCGTCTCTACGCAATGCTGCAAGTTCTTGTAATATTTTATGAGAAATATCTAACGCCAATGGCATGTAGTTTTCTGTTTCTTTACTTGCGTAACCAAACATCATACCTTGGTCTCCTGCGCCTTGTTCTTCTTTAGAACCACGATCTACACCTTGGTTAATGTCTTGTGACTGTTCGTGAATTAACGAAATAACACCACAAGAATCACCACTAAATTGGTATGCTCCTTTTGTATACCCAATGTTATTTATAACCTCGCGTGCTATGTTTTGTAAATCTACATAGGTATTACTCTTTACCTCACCAGCAAGTACTACTTGCCCTGTGGTTACTAAAGTTTCGCAAGCTACTTTACTTTCTGGATCAAAAGCTAAAAAGTTATCTAATAATGCATCGCTAATTTGGTCTGCAATTTTATCTGGATGTCCTTCACTTACAGATTCTGATGTGAATAAATATGCCATAATTATATACTTCTATTGTTAGTAGAGAAACCGTAAGATAGATTGCAAAAAAACAGGAAAAGGCGTTGAAAAAAAATCAACTAAATCTGTTTTAGCATTTTTTGTAGTACTGAGTGTCAGTATACGAGGTTGCAATCAGTCAAATCCTTCCTCTTAATTTAGACTGCAAAAGTATAAAATTAGATTGGTTCTAAAATAGTTTTAACGAAAAAATAAGAGGCTATGGCTACAAATTAATTTGTAAACCATAGCCTCTACATAACAAATACTGTTCTATTATAAGTTGTATCTTACTTTTAAAGTTACATATCTAGGTTGTATAAAATACTCGCTTGTGCTTACAAACAAGGTATTGTCACTATCTTGATTTAACGATTTTGTATTAAATAAGTTTGTTACTCCCAAAATATACTCCCACTGACTATCTTTCTTTTGATACCCCAAAGAAGCATCCATAAAAGTATATGTATTTAACGATTCTACCTCGTTTTTATAATTGTAGTACGAGTAATCTGCATTAAATATAAAACTCTTTAAAAATGATGCATCTAATTTTACACTTGGTCTATGTGTAAAATATTTAATGCTAGAACCATTTGGTTGCTCATAATTATTAATTGATAAATTATAACCAATCTCTATGTTTGGCGCATTTAAAAAACGAGTTCCTAAACTACCTCTATAGCTTGTTGTAAAAGATTCGTTCACTGCTTGCTCGTTATTTACTATTTGGTTAAACTTAGAATAGTTCATAGTTGCCCCTAAACCTCCTTTTATTTTACCAAATGTACGCTCAAAAGATCCGTTTGCAGAAAAAGTTTCATCTGCAAAGTTAGAGTTAAATGGAGACGATATTCTGTTAGATGTCTGTATAAACTCTTCATTAGAAGTCGCAGGAAAATCTGGATTAGCGTAATTTAAAAAGTCTGATATGTTACGTACTTGATCTACTCTTTTGTTATACGATACAGATGCTCTAATATTACTAAAATTAAACATATTAAAGTTGTTGTAACGCAGAGATAAATTATGAGATAATGCACTTTCTAAATCTCTATTTCCTTGAAAAAGTGAATTGTAATTGTTCATTACAAAAGAAGATGCAAACTGGTTAACATCAGAAAAACTAGTTGTCATTCTATAATTAAAGTTGATATCCTCGCTCTTTTTTAACTGCATTCTAGTTGTAAAGTTTGGTAACAAACGAACAAAATCATCTGTAACAGTAGAACCTAATTGTGCATTCTTTGTAGTGTAGTTATGTACAGAAACTCCTGGAGTAAAGGTAAAAATACCTGCTTTTACTCTATATTCAAAAGCTAAATAAACATCGCTAAAGTTATACTTAACATCATTATCTACAGAACTAACTGCATTATCTAATGTAAATTTATTTCCGTTATCCAGTATCTGAAAAATTTCTGAACTGAACTTCTGTGTACTTAACAAAGAACCCAAAGTAAATTTTACATTACTCTTATCTCCTGTAATATACCAGTAGTCTATTTTGGCATCTAGCTTATTTGTTTTTACAAGTTTGTCTTGCACAACATCAAAACCGTCTTGATTTTGTTCCATTCCTAAAACCTCGTCTAATCTAAACTGGTCACTCTGCGCTAAAGCTGCATTGTAAAAAGGATCTTCTTCCTGTATTAAATACTGTGCTTCTACTGCAAAGATATTTTTAGCATTTAAAGTGTAGTAATAATTTGCATTTTGGTTTATGCTATAAGGGTCTTGTTTTTGAACCTCATCTATATTACCAGTTAAGGTAGAAAATAAATCTTGTACTTCTTTTTGACTAGATATTCTACCAAAAATATCATAATCAAAATGGTTATCTGCATTAGGCTTGTAACTAGAACTAAATTTTACCAAAGCAAGATCACTCTTTTGGTTGGTAAAACTTTCTGTAGATTCATCTGGAGAAGGTTGTGTACCATCTGCAATAGACTTGTATTGTCTAAATGTGTTTTGTTGCATATCTGTATTGTTACCAGAATAGATGGCAAAACCACTAAGATCCCAAGTTTTTTTAGGTGAATAGCTAAAGTTAGCCGCACCAAATTTTGAATTTATTTCTTTTGCTCTATTGTTTTGTACTGTTAAAAAGCCCATATCACTAGAGCCAACATCAAAACTAGTTCCGCTACCAGAACTACCTCCACCACCAAAACCTCCAGTAAATCTAAAATAATCTCTACGACTAAAGGCTACTTCACCAATATTGTTAAAATTAGTAATTAGGTTTATACTATAATTTGGATTGTAGTAAAACAATTTTGGATGCGCTATATAACGCTCATCATTACCAACACCAGCAGTAATTTCTCCAAACCAGAAGTTCTTTTTTCCTTCTTTTAGTTTGATGTTAATTGCATAACTATCTTGATTATCTGTTACACCTTTTAATTGACCTACCTCATTATAGTTCTTTAAAACCTGAATTTTATCTAACGCGTTAGCAGGTATATTTTTAGAAGCTAGCTTACTATCACCATCAAAAAAATCTTTACCCTCTACCATTACTTTACCAACAGCTTTACCCTCTACTTCTATTTCACCATCATCATTAACCTCTACTCCTGGTAAGTTTTTAAGAATATCTTCTAATTTCTTTTCTGTTCCTGTTGCAAAAGAATCTGCATTGTACTCTATAGTATCACCTTTAACGCTTACAGGCATCTCATAGGTAATCTCTACTCCGTCTAAACTTTCGGCCTCATCTAATAATATAAAGTTTTTTGTTATATCACCTGTTTTGGTGTCTAAAACAATCTCTCTAGTTTTATAACCTAGGTAACTTACCTTAATATTATACTTGGTATTTTCGTTTACATTCATTTTGTAAATACCTTTTTCATTGGTAATTCCAAAACCATCCAGCCCCTTTGTTTCGTTATTTATGGCGACAACATTTGCCATTTCTAACGGATTATTAAGACTATCTGTAACAACACCTGTAACAGTAACTTTTTGAGCGTAAGTAGCTCCGGTTAAGCCTAAAAAAGCCATAACCATAAATATTTTTATGAATTTGTTCATTGCTAAATTTATTAAATACTGCTATTGGTTAACGACCTCTACCTCCACGGCCTCTTTGTTGAAAATTCTGCATCATTTCTTGACGTTTTTTTAGCATCAAAGCATCAAAATCTGCCTGATTAATATCTTTTCCTTTTTCAGGTGCTTTTACCTCAACAACATCTTCTGCATTCATAATAATTTTAGAACAAATTAAAGTAGACTTCTCTTGCTCTACTTCTAAAATTAAACCAGGTAACCCCCAATACTCGGCAGGTCCTTGACTAATTGGAATATCTAATGTATACCAAGCAATTACTGTTTTTTCTGTAGGTATTTTACGTTCTGTTCTATTGGCATCATTACCTCCACGTCTAAACATTTTAGACATTGCACCCATACCTGTGGTATCTATAGGTGTTGTAAGTGTTGCTTTATATGCTGTATAATTTCCTATTTTTTTAGTTTCAGAACCCATTTTCCAGTCTGGCTTTTTTAGCTCATCCTTAATTAAAAAATTCTTACTATACATTTCAATTTGGTTCGTATAGGTCTGATTTTTTATATTTTTATAATATTTACCTGTACTACCACCACTCATAAAACGTAACCATCCTGGGCCTCCTCCTCCTGGAGCTTCTAATTTTTCATCCTCTACATAATAAGACTCTGTTCTATTAAAAGTTAAAATGTATGTTTTTTCCATAGCGCTTTTCATACGCTCCATAATTTCTTTTTTACGAGCTTCTGGCATATCTCTACCTCCAAAATCTTGAGTTCCCGTAATCTTTGTCTCATAAATAGCCTTTCCTTGAAAGTCTTGCGCAGTACCCGTGTACATAATGCACACTAAAGTAAAAATTGCTAAAAAAATATTTCTCATTATGTATAGGTTTTTATCCTAGTCGGATAGTTAGTTTTCAAAGGTTTAGACTTTAAATTATACACATAGTTTAATTGACCTTTGTTAAATTTTAATTAAAATGATATTAAACATGCATTTATAGGCCATATTATCGTTGTAACTTTGTAGAATTAGAAGAGGTGAGTCATAAACACTAAAATTTTTTGCTTTAATGGTATAAACATTTTTAGATACTAGTCTTATCTTGTATATTGTGCGACCCCTATTATGGTTAATAAGAAACTAAAAAACACAGACAGAAGATGCATATTGCAGTAGCAGGAAACATAGGTGCAGGCAAAACAACACTAACCAGATTGCTAGCCAAACATTTTAATTGGCAACCAAATTTTGAAGATGTAGTAGACAATCCATATTTAGATGATTTTTACAACCAAATGGAACGCTGGAGTTTTAATTTGCAGATTTACTTTTTAAATAGCAGATTTAGACAAATTCTACAAATTAGGGAAAGTGGCGAAGACACTATACAAGACAGAACCATTTATGAGGATGCCTTTATTTTTGCACCCAACCTACACGCAATGGGCTTAATGACAAACAGAGATTTTAGTAATTACGCTAGTCTTTTTGAATTGATGGAAAGCTTAGTGCAACCACCAGATTTATTAATTTACTTGCGTAGCTCTATTCCTAATTTAGTGAGTCAGATTCACAAAAGAGGAAGAGAATATGAAAATACAATCTCTATTGATTATTTAAGTAGATTAAACGAACGTTACGAAGCTTGGGCGCACGGATACAAAAAAGGAAATTTACTTATTATAGATGTAGATAATTTAAACTTTGTAGACAACCCAGAAGACTTAGGTTTTGTAATTAATAAAATTGATGCAGAAATAAACGGTTTATTTAAACCTTAAAAATTATAATTTAAAGTAAAAAACCACACTTAACAGTGTGGTTTTTTTGTTTTTAGAAAAGCTTGTATTATCATTTAGTAAAACGAAAATTCTTAATTCAAAAATTTAGATTTTTCATTATTTATACTATTTACAGTACTGTTTTTTCCATCTTCTAATACTGCTATTTTAGCTTTTTGCTCTTCTTGTAGACCATTTAACACTTTAACATTACGCTCTACATGACCTTTACTATCTGTTAGTGTATTGGCAACTACAGTTGCTGTCATATTAGTCACTGCAAGTTCTACTTGTATTTCTTTTTTAGTTTGATGTTCGTTAGACGTTGTACCATCAGCTGTATGTCCGCCTAAAATAGGAGCTATAACCAAACCAATTAAACACGTTAATTTTATTAAAATATTCATTGATGGGCCAGAGGTATCTTTAAAGGGGTCACCAACAGTATCACCAGTGACAGCTGCCTTATGCGCATCTGATCCTTTATAGGTCATTTCCCCATTAATCTCTACTCCAGCTTCAAAAGATTTTTTGGCATTATCCCAAGCACCACCAGCGTTATTTTGAAAAATAGCCCAAAGCACACCACTTACGGTAACACCAGCCATATAACCACCTAACATTTCTGCAATAGCCATATTATTCATTCCAAAAATCATAGGAACAAAAGCTATAACTAACGGAAAACCTATAGTTAACAATCCTGGCAATACCATTTCTCTTAAAGATGCTTTTGTAGAAATTGCAACACATTTATCGTATTCAGGTTTTCCGGTACCTTCCATAATACCTGGAATATCTCTAAACTGTCTGCGTACTTCTTGTACCATCTCCATAGCTGCTTTACCTACAGCATTCATTGCTAAGGCAGAAAATACTACTGGCACCATACCACCAACAAATAACATTGCTAAAACGGGTGCTTTAAAAATATTAATTCCGTCTATCCCTGTAAATGTTACATAGGCAGCAAATAATGCTAACGAGGTTAGTGCCGCAGAAGCAATAGCAAAACCTTTACCAGTTGCTGCTGTTGTATTACCAACTGAATCCAATATATCTGTACGCTCTCTTACAATAGGTTCTTGCTCACTCATTTCTGCAATACCACCCGCATTGTCTGATATTGGTCCAAAAGCATCAATAGCCAATTGCATAGCCGTTGTTGCCATCATAGCTGAAGCTGCTAACGCCACTCCATAGAAACCAGCAAAAGCATACGAAGCCCAAATAGCACCCGCAAATAATAATACCGACGGAAAAGTAGATATCATCCCTGTTGCTAAACCTGCTATAATGTTTGTTCCGGCGCCAGTACTAGATTGTTGTACTATTTTTAGAATTGGTTTTTTACCCAATCCTGTATAATATTCTGTTACCGATGAAATAACGGCTCCAACAACTAAACCAACCAAGGTAGCATAGAAAACTCGCATTGCAGAAATTTCTAATACACCTTCACCAAAGAATTCCATTTTCATTGTCTCTGGAAGCATCCAAGTAACTAGTCCATAACAAGAAACTGCTACCAAAACTATAGATGTCCAGTTCCCTAGATTTAAAGCTCCCATTACCTGAGACTCTTTAGCATCGTTACTTTTTATCTTTACCAATAATGTACCAATAATAGAAATAATAATTCCTACACCAGCTATTGCCATTGGTAACAAAATTGGACCAATACCGCCAAAAGCATCTTGTATTGCACCACCCATATCTTTAATTACATAGTTACCAAGAACCATTGCTGCCAAAACTGTTGCTACATAAGACCCGAACAAATCGGCCCCCATACCTGCAACATCACCTACATTATCACCAACGTTATCTGCTATAGTGGCAGGATTACGTGGATCATCTTCAGGTATACCAGCTTCTACTTTACCAACTAAATCGGCTCCAACATCGGCAGCCTTTGTATAAATACCACCACCAACACGGGCAAACAAGGCAATAGATTCTGCCCCTAAAGAAAAACCTGCTAATGTCTCTAATACTATAGTCATATCTCCAGTATTAGTCCATTGTCCGCCCATAAAGAAATGAAAGAAAACGATAAAGAATGTCGTTAAACCTAGAACAGCTAAACCTGCAACACCTAAGCCCATTACAGTACCACCACCAAAAGAAACTTTTAGTGCTTTTGGCAAACTTGTACGCGCCGCTTGTGTTGTTCTTACATTTGTTTTGGTCGCTATTTTCATCCCTATATTACCCGCAAATGCAGAAAATACAGCTCCAAATATAAAAGCAATAACTATAAGCCAATGTGTTGTGGGCACAACTACAGATACTATGGTAAGCAGTATACTTACTATTACCACAAAAATTGCTAAAAGTTTATACTCAGCATTTAAAAAAGCTAAAGCACCTTCGTAGATGTGATCCGAAATTTCTTTCATTTTACCATCTCCGGCATCTTGTTTCATAACCCAGGATTGTTTAATAACCATATAAACCAGTCCTAATACTGCCAAAATAATTGGCACGTAAATCATTATTGACTCCATATTTTATTATTGTTTAATTATTAGCCTAGTAAATGTAATAAAATGAAACTTAACAAAAAAACCCTTTCATATTTGTCATATGAAAGGGTTTTTGATAAAAATATTGATGATTTACTAGTTATATCTTAAAAGCGTCTTTTTCTTTAAATTCACTTTCATTATATCTTTCTATACATTTATCTAATATAGCGTAAGCTTCTTTGGCATCTCCCCAACCACCTACATCTACTTTTTTCTTTTCTAAATCCTTATAAACTTGAAAGAAATGTTCTATTTCTTTTATCTGATGTGGATTCATATCAGATAAGTCATTTAATATATTCCAGATTGGATCTGATACAGGCACACAGATAACTTTCTCATCTGGACCTTTTTCGTCTGCCATATGAAAAACCCCAATTGGTTTTACTTCTACAACACACATAGGAAAAGTTGGCTCACCACCTAAAACTAACACATCTAATGGATCACCATCTAATGCCAATGTTTCTGGTATAAAACCATAATCTGCAGGATACATCATTGAAGAAAACAACATTCTATCAAAGCGTATTTTTTTTAAATCAAAATCGTATTCGTACTTATTTCTACTTCCTTTTGGAATCTCTATTAATACATCAAAAGATGTTTTTCCTTGTTTAGTCATTCTTATTATAAATTATTATACAAAAATAGTGTAATCTGTAGTAACAGAAAGTTTTTTTTAGTTTAAATTAATGAAACTTTAGTATTAAAAATTAAATCCAAAAGAGCCAGTTACGCTAAAAGGTCTTGCGTTTGGATTATCAAAATAATTACCTCTAAAGTTAAAATCTACTCGTAGAACCTTAAATATATTTCCTATACCAAAAGAATATTCCCAATACATTTCATCCGATGGTGCTATTAAAGGAATACTCGTTGGTGCATTTAAAGCAATGTTTTCTGATGATAACTCACCCCAAACACCTCTTAAGCCTACTATTTCACGTAAGTTTAATTTTCTCATAAATGGTATACGAGAGAAAATTCTACCGTTAAAATTATGTTCTAAATGTACAGATGCATATGTATCTGTCACAAACTCGTAAAAATCTAGATTAGGAAAAGTGTTGTAAATAGAAAACAAAGTTTGGTTACCCGGAATTACATTTAATAACCCTAGAGGAACTTCACCAAAGGTTTTACCTATTTCTACTGTGCTATACAACCTTCCAAAACCACCTATTTGCCAAGGTTGTCCATAAGAAAACTGTACTTTATCAAATTCAAAATCGCTCTCCATTGGTCCTTTAAAACCTTTAGAGTAATTAAATAACAAAGTACTATACTCGTCATTAATATCTTTACGTTCTACGCCATAACCAATAGTTCGCTTACCTGGCGTGTAAATTAATGTAGTTGTAAAATCTAATTGTTTTATTTCTGATGACACCCCAGTTAACGATTCAGCATCTACATAATCCAAGCTAAAAGCATCTGGTAAGGCCGAGCTAAGTTTTCTATAAGAACTACCCATACGCAACCTTACATTGTGTATGGGTTCTACCTCTAAACTAAAGGCCGATAAATCTATATTTGTTAACCTATCATTAGAACCTACAGTAAATACAGATGAAGATGCAATACTCCTACCCAATACATCATTAGTAGCAGTTAAGCTTAAACCCAATTGCTCTATATCTTGTCTATGACCACCAGAAACTATTAATCTACTCTTTTTATCGAGCAGCCATTTACCAGAAATACCGTGTTTTACTCTATCATCATCAAAACCGTACGCCAAATAGCCCTCTACTCGCCAAGGGTCATTCTGTCCAAAATAAGTTCTGGCTCCTGCACGTACACGTACTCCTTCTGCATCATTGTAACCAAAAACACTATATACATCACCAATATCTAAGTTCCATTTATCAATCTCTACATAACCAGATCCTAGAATACTAACTATATTATAATACGTATTAAACTTGGGGACTGTCTTTAAGGTGTCTAAAAGTTTATAAACTCCTTTTTCATCCTTATTAAGTCTTTCTAACCTGTTTTCTGTCCAAAAATCATCATCCCTACTAAAAGCAGCAGGACTATATTCATCTCCTGTATCTTTATAGAATTTTCTTTCCTTAGGACTATCGAACTTATAATTGTTGTAAATGGTAGTACGCTTACCATAAATACCTTTAGAATTTTCTTTTTTGTTAAGGCTAAAATCGCTTAACATATAATCTCTTTTTAAAAGAAAAACAGAATCGTTCACAACATCAAACTCCTGTTCTATATAAATTTCTTTGACCCAGTTTATATTGGCACTTTTTGTAACCTCTAGGTTAATTTTTTTAATGGCGTATGTAGAATCGTTTACCCAAAAATCTCCTTTAAACGTAAGTTCGTTTTTACGTCTTGGGTAATAAATAATATTGTAACACCACTTATTATCTATAAAAGCACTGTCTGCTAAAGCGTAATTATAAACATCTATTCCTGTTTTAGAAAGGGGACTAGTAAAACTCTTATCAAAAAACTTTAAGTAGTTATTGTAGATATCGTAGTCTGTATAAAGATCTTCTACAAATGCTGTTATAGCTTGATTGTTAGAAAAACCAGAATTTTTACTCCCTTGTAACTTTTCTTTTTTAACCCCTAAAACATTATCACCATTTACTTTATGAAAAGTCTCGTTTAAAAAAATAGGTAAATATGTTTTTCCAGTTACTCTAGAAGTATCTAAATCTTTAAACACAAACTCTAAACCTTTAAACATTTTACTTTTAATTAAAGCACTGTCTATTGTGTTAAGATCAAACTCTACTTTCTCATATTTATCATACTCGTATTGCTTGTATTTACGTAAACCGTTTTCTCTTTTTTTAGCCCATATTTTCTTAAGAATATCTATCGCTGGATTATTCTTTTTAGAAAGCTTGCCCGAAAAAATCACAACTTCGTTTAATTCCTCCCCAGACTCCTTTAAAGTCGCTTCAATTTTATAAGTAACTTTTGTCTCTAATGTTATATTTAAAGTTTCATAACCAACAAATGATATTTGTAGAATACTATGATTATTTGGTGACTCCATATAAAAGCGACCATCATCATTAGTAATTGTACCTTCAGTGGAGTTCTTAAATAGTACGTTTGCGAATGCAACTGGCTCCCCAAATTCATCTATAACAACACCACTAACCTTTGTCTGTGCAAAGTTTACAAGCGTAACAAAACAGAATAGCACGAAAAAAATTTTCCTCATAGCATTAAATTCTTAAAAGCGAACTACATTTAAAAAAAAAGAAAAAAGCCTTGTCATAAATGACAAAGCTTAAATACTTTATAAAAAATCTAGTTTCTTATTTGTATAAAACTTTTTTAACTGCCTTAATAACATCAGTATGGTTAGGCAACCATTCTTCTAATAAAACAGGAGAATAAGGAGCAGGTGTATCTGCTGTATTTATTCTTTCTACAGGTGCATCTAAATAATCAAATGCATGAGACTGTATATGGTATGTAATTTCAGTAGCAACGTTACCAAAAGGCCAAGCTTCTTCTAAAACTACTAATCTGTTTGTTTTTTTAACCGACTTTAAAACGGTGTCGTAATCTAAAGGCTTAACAGTTCTTAAATCTATAATTTCACAACTAATACCTTCTTTTGCCAACTCATCTGCAGCTGTGTAAGCTTCTTTTATAATTTTACCAAAAGAAACAATAGTAACATCTGTACCTTCTCTTTTAATATCAGCCACACCTAAAGGTAATGTATATTCACCTTCTGGCACTTCACCTTTATCACCATACATTTGTTCAGACTCCATAAAAATAACAGGATCATCATCTTGTATAGCTGCTTTTAACAACCCTTTTGCATCCATTGGATTAGATGGCACAACAACTTTTAAACCAGGACAGTTAGCAAACCAACTCTCAAAAGCTTGTGAGTGCGTAGCACCTAATTGTCCCGCAGAACCTGTAGGTCCACGAAAAACAATTGGACAATTAAACTGCCCACCAGACATTTGTCTAATTTTAGCAGCATTGCTAATTATTTGGTCAATACCAACTAAAGCAAAGTTAAATGTCATAAACTCCACTATAGGTCTATTTCCGTTCATTGCAGAACCAATAGCTATACCAGTAAAGCCTAATTCAGAAATTGGAGTATCTATTACTCTTTTAGCTCCAAATTCATCTAACATACCTTTAGATGCTTTGTAAGCTCCATTATACTCAGCTACTTCTTCACCCATCAAATAGATAGATTCATCTTTTCGCATCTCTTCAGACATAGCCTCAGCAATAGCCTCTCTAAACTGTAATGTTTTCATTTACGTGGAATAAATTAATATAATGATAAAAACGCTAGCAAAAATAGGAAATAATCTTTCAATTACAGTTAACATGCTGGCAAAAAAACAATAAAATTTATTATGCATGCATAGTAAATTATAAAATTAAATGGTATCTTAGCGAAGTTATTATAAAATTGATAAAAGATGAAAATATTAGTCTGCATAAGTAACGTACCAGACACGACTTCTAAAATTAACTTTACAGAAGGAGATACTAAGTTTGATACAAACGGTGTACAATTTGTAATTAATCCAAATGATGAGTTTGGTCTTACAAGAGCAATGTGGTTTAAAGAAAAACAAGGAGCAACTGTACACGTTGTAAACGTTGGAGGAGCAACAACTGAACCTACCATAAGAAAAGCATTAGCAATTGGTGCTGATGAAGCTATACGTGTTAACGCAGAACCTACAGATGGTTTTTTTGTAGCACAACAATTAGCAGAAGTAATTAAAAATGGAAGCTACGACCTTGTTATTGCAGGTCGTGAGTCTATAGATTATAATGGAGGTATGGTTCCTGGAATGATAGCTACCTTATTAGATATGAACTTTGTAAACACTTGTACAAGTTTAGAGATTGATGGTGATACTGTTACCGCTACTAGAGAAATTGATGGTGGTAAGGAAAAAATTAGCACATCATTACCTTTAGTTATAGGCGGACAAAAAGGTTTAGTTGAAGAAAGCGACTTAAGAATACCTAACATGAGAGGTATTATGATGGCTCGTAAAAAAGCTTTAACAGTTGTAGAACCAACAGAAGCAGAAGCTGCGACTAACGATGTTAGTTTTGACAAGCCTGCTGCTAAAGGTGCTGTAAAACTGGTAGACGCGGACAACATAGACGAGTTAATAAACTTATTACATAACGAAGCAAAAGCAATCTAATTATGTCAGTTTTAGTATATACAGAATCAGAAAACGGAAAATTTAAAAAGAGTGCTTTTGAAGTAGCTTCTTATGCTTACGCTGTAGCACAACAATTAGGTACAACAGTTACTGCCATCTCATTTAACGCAGATAGTAACGACACTTTAGGTAACTATGGTGTTACTAAAGTATTAAATGTTAGCAGCGATAACCTTAAAACTTTTAACGCCAAAGCTTTTGCACACGCAATAACTGAAGCAGCAGCTAAAGAAGGATCTAAAGTTATTGTAATTGGCTCTAGCACAGATAGTAAATATGTAGCTCCAATAGTAGCAGCAAAGTTAAAAGCTGGTTATACTCCTAATGTAGTTACTGCTCCAGATAGCACATCTCCTTTTAAAGTAAAGAGAACAGTTTTTAGCAATAAAGGTTTTGCACACACAACTATTAACACAGATATTAAAGTTATTGGTGTGTCTAACAATTCTTTTGGCGCTATTGAAAATAACATTACAGCTACAGCAGAAGATTTTTCTCCGACATTATCAGACGCAGATTTTTCTACTAAGTCTATAGAAGTAGACAAAGTTGTTGGCAAAGCTACTATCGCAGATGCAGACATCGTTGTATCTGGTGGTAGAGGATTAAAAGGTCCAGAAAATTGGGGAATGATAGAAGAATTAGCAGACGTACTTGGCGCTGCAACAGCTTGTTCTAAACCAGTTTCGGATTTAGGATGGCGACCTCATAGTGAGCACGTAGGTCAAACAGGAAAACCAGTAGCAAGTAATTTATACATTGCAATTGGTATCTCTGGAGCTATACAACACCTAGCCGGCATAAGCGCTTCTAAAGTAAAAGTTGTTATAAATACAGACCCAGAAGCACCTTTCTTTAAAGCTGCAGATTACGGTATTGTAGGCGATGCTTTTGAAGTAGTTCCTAAGCTAATAGAAAAATTAAAAGAATTTAAAGCTCAAAACGCTTAATTTTTTATAAATTGTGCCCATACTAAAGGGCTGTTTAAATACAAGGAAATCCCTTTTATTTAAGCAGCCCTTAGTAATTTTAAATGTTTATATGAGTTTAGTACGACTAAAAATAAAAGGAATATCATACAGCCAAACGCAAAATGGCGCATATGCCCTTATATTAAATGAAGTAGATGGCGATAGAAAATTACCTATAGTTATTGGTGCTTTTGAAGCACAATCTATAGCGATTGCCCTGGAGAAAGAAATTAAACCACCAAGACCATTAACACACGATCTTTTCAAGAATTTCTCAGATAGATTTGCCATTGTTATAAAACAGGTAATTATACACAAACTAGTTGATGGTGTATTCTATTCTAGTATTATATGTGAAAGAGATATGGTCGAAGAAATTATAGACGCAAGAACTAGTGACGCAATTGCATTAGCTCTTCGTTTTGATGCTCCAATATTTACATATAAAACCATACTAGACAAAGCTGGTATTTTCCTAAAGTTCTCCTCTAAAGAAGAAGACGAAGACCCGGATAAAGATGATAGTATTATGGTTGATGAAATTCTACAAGAAGGCGAAACTGTAGAGATAGAATCTAATCCTTCTGATGCGTATAGAGAGTTAAACATTAACGAACTGCACGAAGAATTAAACAAAGCTGTTGCTAATGAAGACTATGAGAAAGCAGCAAAACTTAGAGATGAAATCTCGAAAAGAAAATAACCAACTTACACAAAACTTATTATGAAAAAAAGTTACTGGATTTTCCTTATTACTTTTTTTGTTATATTTCCATCTATAGCACAAGATTCTATTCCTGTACAAGAAGTTGCCCAAACTATAGATGCAACTGCAATTAACAATACAATAACTCCAATTATAGAAAACCAAGGTTTTTCTATAACTAGCCTTTTACGTGGCCTTTTAGGAATGGCTGTTTTAATACTAATAGCCTTTTTATTTAGCGCTAACCGCAAAGCCATAAACTGGAAAACCGTTGGTATTGGTCTGGGATTACAGTTAATTATTGCGATTGGTGTTCTAAAAATTGAATTTATCGCTATTGTTTTTGATAGCGTAGGTAAAGTGTTTGTGAGCATACTTGATTTTACCACAAAGGGAAGTAAGTTTTTATTTGAAGGCTTAGTAACGGATATGGATAAATTTGGATTCATTTTCGCTTTTCAAGTACTACCTACAATTATCTTTTTCTCTGCCTTAACCTCTGTATTGTTTTACTTAGGTATAATCCAGAGAGTTGTAAAAGCATTGGCAAAATTACTAACAAAAACACTGGGTATATCTGGCGCAGAAAGTCTATCTGTTGCTGGTAACATATTTTTAGGTCAGACTGAAGCACCTTTATTAATAAAGGCTTATTTAGAAAAAATGAATAAGTCTGAAATTTTACTGGTAATGGTTGGTGGTATGGCTACTGTAGCTGGCGCTGTATTGGCAGCTTATATTGGATTCTTAGGAGGAAATGATCCTGCCCTAAGATTAGAATTTGCCAAGCACTTATTAGCAGCTTCTGTAATGGCCGCTCCCGGTGCTATTGTAATTTCAAAAATACTATACCCACAGACCGAAAAAGTTGATACAGATGTTCACGTTTCACAAGATAAAATTGGAGCTAACATATTAGACGCCATTGCAAATGGAACAACAGAAGGATTAAAATTAGCAGTAAACGTTGGTGCAATGCTCTTAGTTTTTGTTGCACTTATAGCCATGATAAATGGTATTTTAGGTGGTGCCGCAAGTTTTGACGGAATTACAATTGAATCCCTAAATATCTCTTGGCACTTTACGTCTTTAAATACTATTATTTCTACTAACACCCAGTATGATAGCTTATCCTTAGAATTTATTCTAGGCTACACCTTTGCACCACTAATGTGGTTAATTGGCGTTGCTAAAGAAGACATCATGCTTATGGGACAATTGCTAGGTGTAAAATTAGCTGCAAGTGAATTTATTGGTTACAAACAATTAGCAGAACTTAAAAATGTTGTTGCAAATCCTCATTTCACATATAACAAGTCTATTTTAATGGCAACATACATGCTTTGTGGTTTTGCAAATTTTGCTTCAATTGGCATACAGATAGGTGGTATTGGCTCTTTAGCGCCAGGTCAAAGAAAGACATTATCAGAGCTTGGACTTAAAGCAGTATTAGGTGGCTCTATAGCATCATTACTTTCTGCTACTATTGCAGGTATGATATTAGGCTAACAGCAACCTAAAACAGAACAAATTTATAAACTAGTTAATAAGTTTTGGATATATGATTAAATCATTATTCAAAACTTATTAGGCTATTACTTATTTTTACATAAGACTAAACAATTTCTGTTGACTTTAAACAGAAAAAAGATGCTGCTTTAAAATGAAACAATATCACGACTTACTTAAACACGTACAAGAAACAGGAAACCAAAAAGGCGACCGTACTGGCACTGGAACAATAAGTGTTTTTGGACACCAAATGCGTTTTGACCTTAGCAAAGGTTTTCCTATGGTTACCACAAAAAAACTACATTTAAAATCTATCATATACGAATTACTTTGGTTTTTAAAGGGCGATACAAATATTGCTTATTTACAAGAAAACGGAGTTCGTATTTGGAATGAATGGGCAGATGAAAACGGAGATTTAGGTCCTGTTTATGGTCATCAATGGCGTAACTGGAACAGTGAAGATATAGATCAGATTAAAGAAGTTGTCGAAACTCTAAAGAGCAACCCTAACAGCAGAAGAATGATGGTTACGGCCTGGAATCCTAGCGTATTACCAGATACCTCTGTTTCTTTTTCTGAAAACGTAGCAAACGGAAAAGCTGCACTTCCTCCTTGTCACGCGTTTTTTCAATTTTATGTAGCAGATGGTAAATTGTCTTGCCAACTATACCAAAGAAGCGCAGATATATTTTTAGGTGTTCCCTTTAATATAGCCTCTTATGCTTTGTTTACAATGATGATGGCGCAAGTTTGCGGTTATGAAGCTGGTGATTTTATTCACACTTTTGGCGATGCTCATATATACAACAACCATTTAGAACAGGTTGAATTACAATTAAGCAGAGAACCTAGAGCATTACCTAAGATGATTTTAAATCCTGACGTAAAAAATATTTTTGATTTTACTTTTGACGATTTCACATTGGAAGGTTATGATCCTCACCCTCATATTAAAGGTAAAGTAGCCATATAATATTTAAACTAATAAAAGGTGCAAAAAATAATAGCTATAGCTGCTGCAGCGGAAAATAATGCATTAGGTAAAGACAATGACTTACTTTGGCATTTACCTGACGATTTTAAGCGCTTTAAAAAATTAACTACTGGCCATACTATAATTATGGGCAGAAAAACGTTTGAAAGCTTCCCTAAACCTTTACCAAATAGAAAACATATTGTTATTACTAGAGACAAAAGTTACGCTATAGCTTTTGACAATTGCATTGTTGTACACTCTCTAGAAGCTGCCTTAGAACTAACAAAAAAGGAAGACTTAGCCTATATTATTGGTGGTGGAGAAATTTATAAACTTGCACTAGAATATACACACAAAGTAGAACTTACTAGAGTACACGCTAAGTTTGAGGCCGATACATTTTTTCCAGAGTTAACTAAAGATAATTGGGAAGTTGTTTTTGAAGAATACCACCCAAAAGATGATAAACACAAACTAGATTTTACATACATTACATATGTACGTAGATGCTAACTATAGTTTAAAAATTTAGGAAATCAACACATAGCTTATCACCTACGTCTTTTAAAAAAGACTTTAAAATAACAACATCGGCATTTGTATAAAATTGATGTGTTGGTTTTAAATTTTTAGTTAACAAAATAGCATCCTTAACTAGAACTGCCTTTGTTTGCTTTGCAACAGCTTCTCCAGAATCTATAATATTTACGTGCGCAGGAAGCAATTCTTTAAGCACCGGTATTAAGTAGGGGTAATGTGTGCAACCTAAAACCAGATAATCTATATTCTGACTTAACATAGGCTCCAATAAAGCAATTAACACTTCTTTTATTTCTTTTGATGATGCCTTCCCTGCTTCTATTAAAGGCACAAGACCCACACCCTCTTTTTCAATGATTTTAATGCCCTCTGCGTGGTTTTTAACGGTACTATGAAACAAACTACTAGACAAGGTGCCTTTTGTTGCTAAAACACCCACAGTTTTAGAATTAGATTGCAATACTGCTGGTTTTATTGCTGGCTCTATACCAATAAAAGAGACATCTTTATATGTAGCTCTTAAATATTCAATTGCGTTAGTAGTAGCCGTATTGCAAGCCACAACAATAAGCTTGCAATTGTAACGTAAGAGCAACTCAGTGTTCTTAATACTCAATTGTAGAATATCCTCTGCAGATTTCTCACCATAAGGAGCATTACTACTATCCGCCAAATAGATTGTATTCTCTAACGGAAGTAACTTATGTATTTCTTTCCAAATAGAGGTGCCACCAACTCCAGAGTCAAAAATTCCAATAGGATTACTATGCTTATTCATTTCTATATTAAAACTTAAATATACTGCAAAGAAACAAAAAAGGCTATGCAAATTGCATAGCCTTTTAATATTAAAAACTTTTAATTTCTTAGAACTTTAATTCCTTTTTTACGTCAGCTAAAAGATCTTTTCCTTTTGCTACTAAAACACCAGCTCCAGGGCTAGCATCCATAACGTAGTCATACCCTTGAGCAGCCGCAACCTTTTCGATAGCTTTCATTGCAGAATCCTGAATAGGAGCTAACAATTCTTGTTGCTTTTTTTGCAATTCTTGTTGTGCAGCTTGTTGTGCAGTTTGAATTGTTTTTTGGTATGTCATTATCTCTTGTTCTCTTTTTGCATTTTCTTCTGCAGTCTTAGAAGGAGCTTCATTTTGATACTGTGTCGCTTTATTCCTAGCTTCAGTCATACTTGCTTGTATATCTGCACCTAGAGTTTCGTTCAACTTTTTTAATTCTGCATCTGCTTGCTTCATTGAAGGCATCTCTTGTAATAACTGCTGAACATTAATGTGAGCAACTTTTGCTTGTGCGTTTACAAATGACGTTGCAGATACAAATAATACTAATGCTACTGCTATTTTCTTTAAGTGTTTCATAATAGTAATTGAATGTTAATTTTAAGTATTTAGTTAATTTTAGTGTATAGACTTTTTCTAATTATCGTCCTTTTCTTCTTTGGTCTTTTTCTGTTTAGCTGCCTTTTCCTCTAATAATTTTTTTCTTCTAGCTTCGTAAGCCTTTTTACGTTCTTCACGCATCTTTAGCTGTTCTGCTCTTTTCTCTTCGGCGCTTTTAGCTCTAGTTGCATCTGCAGCTTTAGCTTGCTCCTGTCTTTCTTTTAATGCTTCAGTAATAGGTTTTTCTTCTTCCTCATCATCAAACCTACTTCTTGCATTTTTCTTAGGAGCACTTACTTTTCTAGTTCTAGAAATAGCCCTAAGCACCAATTCGCTTATGTCATTTCGTTTTTCTGCGTACAACATTACAACATCTGCAGATTTATCAAAAATAAAATCGTAATTTTTATTTTGTCCAATTTGCTGCACCTCGTTAAAAACTTGATCTTGTATAGGCTGTACCAATCTAAGTTTTTGCATAACCAAGTCTCCTTGTGGCCCAAACCTATCTTGCTGGTATTGTAACATTTCTTTTTCAAGTAATGCTATATCTTCCTCGCGCTCCTCTATTAACTCATTCGTTAATAATACTTTTTCGGCAAGTAAAGCTTGTCGCATTTCACTTATCTCTTTCTTTTCACCTTCAATCTCCAGTTTCCATTTTTCAACTTTACTAGCCAGTTGTTCGTTAGCGTCTCTGTATTCTTCTACATTCTCAAGAATGTATTCCATATCTACATAGGCGATCCTAACACCTCTTTGGGCAAAAATACTAGTTGACAGTAGCAACGTAGTTAAAATTAAAAGAACTTTTGTTTTCATTTTGTTTATTGTTTTAATACATAGAAAATATCGTGCCAAAAATACTAACAAGCTAAAAATAAGCACATTAACATATGGTAAATTGAAAATATTCTCTGTAATTAAAACTGCTGACCAATGATGAAGTGAACTTGCCATCCACTTGGTTCAGTAGAGGTTGGTAAGTTATCCTTATCAAACCCATAACCAAAGTCAATTCCCAATAAACCAAAAGCTGGCATAAATATGCGCAACCCTACTCCGGCCGATCGTTTTATCTCAAACGGATTAAATTCATTAAAATTGCTAAAAGAGTTACCTCCTTCTAAAAATCCTAGTGCATATATAGATGCAGAAGGTTTTAATGTTATAGGATATCTAAGCTCCATAGAGAACTTATTATACACAACACCACCTTCTTGCTCGTTTGTACTTGCAATAACTGGCGTTAAAGATTGATTTTCATAACCTCTTAATTGTATTGTTTCTCTACCATCTAAGGTAAAGTTACCCAGACCATCACCACCTACAAAATAACGCTCAAAAGGCACATCTCCAATATCATTATTATAGCTACCTAAGAAACCAAATTCCGCATTAGAACGTAAAACTAAATCTCCTGTAAGTGTTGTATACCAATCTCCTTTGAAACTAGCTTTATAAAATTCTAACCACTTAAATCTATCTTCTTCTATTTTTTCTAAACGTGTTTGCTCGTAAGCAGTTAATGCTCTAGTTGTACGAGCATCCTGTATCTCATCACTTTCAGCCTTTAAACCTTTATAGTCTTTATTAGAAAACAAAGAATAAGGTGGAGTTGCTTTTAACTTTAACTGAAAACTAGAACCGCCACGTGGAAATATTTTACCACCTGCCAAAGATTCTCTTGACAAACCAAATGTATAAGAAAATGAATTTGCAGAACCGTTACCAAAATTAAACAAACCAATATTATAATCTTTAAAATCGTATAACTGGTATGCTAATGAGTGAGATGCCACAAAGAAATCATCTGGCCATTTTAATCTTTTTGCTAAACCAACAGAAATACTAGAAATAGAAAACTGCCTATCTTTATCTACTTCTCTTTCTTGGTAATCGTAAGAAAACTGTTGTGTTCTAGACAATGACATATTAAACTGCACTGGCTTTTTACCTCCCAACCAAGGCTCAGAGAAGTTTAAACTATACACTCTATAAGTTCTACTAGCTTGCAATCTAATAGCAAATGTTTGTCCGTCTCCCATTGGAACCGGAGTATATGCTTTTTTATTAAAAATATTCTTTAAAGAAAAGTTACTAAAAGACAAACCTAATGTACCAATAAAGCCACCACCACCGTAGCCACCTTGTAGTTCTATTTGACTAGAACCTGCTTCTAATACACCATAGTTAATATCTACAGTACCTGTATCTGGATTAGGGTTAAGTACATCTGGCTTAATGCTTTCTGCATCAAAATAACCTAAAGCACCTAATTCTCTAATACTTCTAATAATATTTGCTTTGTTATATTTTTGACCTGGACGTGTTCTTAGTTCTCTAAAAATTACGTGGTCATTTGTTTTATCATTACCCGTAACAGTTACGTGATCTAAAAAGGTTTCTTTACCTTCTATAATTCTTATTTCAAAATTAATAGTATCATTTTCCGCAGAAATTTCTACAGGATTAATACTAGAAAACATATAACCGTTGTTTTGATACAAACTACTTAAATCGTCTGGATCTGGTTTTGTATTATCTGCAATTCTCTTCTTTAATAATACACCATTATAGGTACTACCTTTTTTTATACCCAAAGCTCTTTCTAAAAATCTGTCTGGATATACTGTATTACCAACAAAATCTATATCACCAAAGTAATACTTTTTACCCTCTTCTACTTTTATGTTAATTGCAATATTATTATCATTAACATTAGTTATTGTATCTGCAACTATCCTTGCATCCCTGTAACCACTTTCTGCATACTTCTCTACCAAAGAAGTTAAATCTGTATTATAATCCTCTTCTATATATTTAGATTTTTTCCAGAAACGGTAAAATTTCTTCTTCTTAGTCTTCTTTAAAGATTTCTGTAACTTCTTTGCGCCTAAAGCATCGTTACCATCAAAAGTAATATCACTAATTTTTACTTTTTCACCTTTTTTAATATTGATAACCATTTTTCTGGCGTTGCTCTCAGTTGTATCTGTTGCTGTAGCAATAGTAACCTTGGTATTTAAATACCCTTGCTTTTTATACTTATTCTTTAAGTAGTTCTCGGTATTATTAATAAGACTCTGAGTAATTTTTTTTCCTTTCTTAAGATCTGTATCATCTATAATATCTGCTACCTTACGTTTTTTAACCCCGTAGACAGTAACATCTGTTAAAGTTGGACGTTCAACAATATTAAGTTCTAGAAAAACTTCTTCTCCTTTAATATCTGTTATATAAAAATTAATATCGCTAAAAAGCTCTAGACCCCAAAGTTTATTAATAACAGCACTAATTTCTTCTCCTGGAAGCGTTAATGGCTGACCAACGCGCAAGCCAGTAAAAGTTTTTACAGTTTGCTCATTATAGCTTTGTACGCCGGTAATTTTTATACCACCCAATATATACTTTTTACCATCTTCATAAGATGTCTCTTGCGCAAAAGCGACTAAGTTTGTAAAAAGAAAAAATATTGTGATAATGGAACCAAAAGTAATGGTTCTCTTGGTTGTGTTAGTTGAGTTGTTCGCTAGTTTTTCCAAATCTTCGTTCTCTGTTCTGATAATTTTTAATTGCGTCTACTAAATGATGTTCTTTAAAGTCTGGCCAAAGTACATCTGTAAAGTACAGCTCTGCATACGCTATTTGCCATAATAAAAAATTACTTATACGGTGTTCTCCGCTTGTTCTAATAAGTAAATCTACGTCCGGTAAATTTTGCGTGTAAAGATGGTTATTAATAATGATTTCATCAATATTTTCAGCAGAAATTATATTATTTTTAACTTTGATGCTAATTTCTTGAACAGCTCTTTTTATCTCATCTCTAGAGCCATAGCTCAACGCCAATGTTAGCGTCATACCAGTGTTTTCGGCTGTTTTAGAGATAACATTCTTTAGCTCCTCACCTACCTTAGAAGGCATAGAATCTAAATTACCTATAGCATTAAGTTTTATGTTGTTTTTGTTAAGAGTTTTAACTTCTTTCCTTAAAGAAGACACCAAAATACGCATTAACGTATCTACCTCTAACTTAGGTCTATTCCAATTTTCTGTAGAAAAAGTATATAATGTTAAGTAACCTACACCTATTTTTGCGCAACTTTCTACTACTCTACGCACAGTTTTTACTCCATTTTCGTGACCAAATATACGTAGTTTTCCTTTTTGTTTTGCCCATCTACCATTACCATCCATTATAATAGCTAAATGCGCAGGGATATTCTCTTTATTTAAATCTTCTATAGTATCCATAAGTATAATTTACTCAAAACAATCTGAGCACGGTTTTCTACCAAAAGTGTAAGTTAACGTAAAACCAGAAAACACATACCAATCATCACTAAAAATATTTCCAAACTTAGGATCTATAAGGGTTGCAACGTTTGCTTTTTCTGGATTACTAGCGTCTAAATTGTCTGTAAACGTATATCTAGCACCTATTTCAGCGCCTAAGATAAAGAATTGATTTAATCTATACTTAACACCAACAGTCATTGGAATTGCAAAATCTCCTTCGCGCTGGTCTAAATCTTGTAAAAACCCAACTTCAAAATAATTGTAATCGTATCTAAAATAAGTTACACCCGTATATAAATAAGGAGTAAAAGCAGGTCCTAACTTATGCAAATTATACTCTACAAAGTTAACTTCTAAACCAGCAGAAAACTCCGTAACGGTATTCTCCATTTTCAGTTGTCTTTTTTGCCTAGAAGCCAACCCAGATTTTAAATCATCTGCAACAAACTTGCCGTGCAATATACTTGCGCGCCAAGCATAACGCTTGCTTTTATTCCACTTAAAGATTCCACCGTACGCAAAACCACTTGGACTTATATAATTTGTACTACCAACGTCTCCTATATTATTTAAACCACCCGCAAGCACACCAACCTCATAGGTTTGCGCACTAGTGACTCCAAAAAAGAAAAGTGATAGAATAGCAATAAATATTCTCATAAATTCTAAAAGTTTGCAAATATAACAATAATAGATTTTAGCCAAAACTAAATTGCTACACCTCTGTTCTCCCTTTGAATAACAGTTTTATACCTTATTTATTGTTTTAAAAAACAATTAATTACGCTTGTCTTCTCCCCACAATAATTTATTGCGCAGCGTTTTTAAAAAGCTCTCTGACGTGTACTCTACCATTTTTATAGTAAAGCCCGCTTTTTTAACCGTTATTTCTGTTCCATTTTCCAGAGTTACAATTCTAGAATCTAGAGAAAGCAAATGATTTTTTTCTCTGCCAGAAACTTTTAATTTAACCACCGTGTCATCTGAAATAACCAGAGGTCTAGCATTTAAATTATGTGGCGCTATTGGCGTTATAACCAAAGATTTTGCTGTTGGCGTTATAACCGGACCACCACAACTTAAAGAATACCCAGTAGAACCAGTTGGCGTAGAAACAATTAAACCATCTGCCCAATACGAATTTAAATACTCACCATTTAACGTCGTTTCTACAGTAATCATAGAGGTGGTATCTTTTCTACTTACCGTAACCTCATTTAAAGCAAAATTAATAGAATCAAATTCCGGTATAACCACATTAGAACTTACCGCAACCAAACTTCTATCTACAACCGTATATGCATTGGCTACAAATTCCTGAACTACTTTTCTAACATCTTCTTTTTTAAAGGTCGACAAAAATCCTAAACGCCCAGTATTGACACCTACTATAGGAATTCCTAAATCCTTAACAAAAGTAATTGCTCGCAAAATAGTACCATCACCACCAAAGCTAACAAACATATCAAAAGAAGCATCTAAACCTTTAGATGCTGTAAAGGTTGAAAAATCATTAATCTCTTCTGATTGCACCACAAAATCATAAAAACCCTTTTCAAAAAAGACAATTGCATTATGCTGCTCTAACTCATCTAAAAGCTCTAGCACATAGGCTGTGGCGTCGTCATTATAAGTTTGTCCGTATATGGCAACTTTCATACGTTTAAATATTTAGCTAAGTAGTTAGAACGATCTTTTAAATCTTCTAAAAAAAGATCATCATCATTACCATACAAAATAGTATAGTTATAACGCCTAAAAGACTGTGTAATTTCGTTTAAATTAGCCGAAGTAATTTTCAATGTTATCTGGGCAACATCATTTTCAATCTCTGTAATAAATGCACCATATAATCTAGCATTATTACTTTCTACAATCTGTGCTATTTCACTAAAAGAATAATCTGACAATCCTTTTGCCACGACTAAAATTCCGCCTGGTTCTGTAAAAAAAGGAGTTCCTATAAAAAGACTTACAATATCTGTTAAGTCGTAATACCCAAAAAAGGTTTCATCCTTATCTAAAACTGGCAATATATTGGCATCATTCTTAGAAAAAACTTCTAGAACATCTAACCAAGATGTATCAGAATCAACAAAAAACATTTCTAAATTGTATTTGTACTCTTCAATTTTTTTCCCTTTTTCAAAGGTTTCAAAATCGTTTTCAGAAATCATTCCTAACAATTTACCATCTTCTACCACTGCTACATGAGAAAAAGTAGATGTTTTAAAAAAACGAATCACCTTTTCCATATTGTCATCAGTAGAAAATACCGGAATTGTAGTTAATATTTGAGATTGTATCTGCATAGCTTTAATAATAACGCAAATTAATAATAATTTATTCGACCAAGCTTATATTTAACAAGGCTTTTAATAAAAATAAAAATCCTTTACAAACTAACTGCAAAAGCTATGCCTTATTTGTATTTTTGCAGTAGTAAAAGATGATAAAAATGACAAAATTAAGCGTTAACATTAATAAAATAGCCACTTTAAGAAATTCTAGAGGCGGCAACGTACCTAATTTATGCAAAGTAGCCACTGACATAGAGTCTTTTGGAGCAGAAGGTATTACTATACATCCAAGACCAGATGAACGCCATATTAGATACCAAGATGCCCGCGATTTAAAGCAAATAGTAACTACGGAATACAATATAGAAGGCAACCCTATTAAAAAGTTTATAGATTTAGTTTTAGAAACACAACCAACACAAGTTACATTGGTACCAGATGCAGTAAATGCCATTACGTCTAATGCTGGATGGGATACCATGAAACACAAAGATTTTTTAAAGGAGGTTATTGCAACTTTTAAAGCGAACAATATTAGAACGTCTATTTTTGTAAATGCTGATTTAAAAATGATTGAAGGCGCAGCAGAAACAGGAACGGATCGCATTGAATTATACACAGAAAGTTTTGCTGATGCATACGCTCTAGGAGATAAAACAGGTATAAAACCATTTACAGATGCTGCTATTTTAGCACAAAAACTGAATTTAGGCATTAATGCAGGCCATGATCTTAGCCTAGATAACATTGCATATTTTAAGCAAAATGTACCAAACCTACTAGAGGTTTCTATTGGCCATGCTTTAATAAGCGAATCTCTATATTTAGGACTAGAAAATGTTGTTAACATGTATCTAAATAAATTAAAATAATGCCAACATTACATTCTAAAATATTAGGAGAAGGACAACCGTTGTTAATCTTACACGGATTTTTAGGAATGTCTGATAATTGGAAAACTCTTGGCAATAAATACGCTGAAGAAGGTCTACAAGTACACTTAATAGATCAGCGTAATCACGGTAAAAGTTTTCACTCGAACGAGTTCAATTATGATATTCTTGCCAATGATATTAAAGAGTATATTGAAGAGCATAATTTAAAGAACTGTATCGTTCTAGGGCACTCTATGGGTGGAAAAACCGCAATGCAATTAGCGTGTAGTTATCCAGAATTAGTAAGCAAACTAATAATTGCAGATATTGCCCCTAAATTTTACCCGCCACACCACCAAGAAATAATTAATGGCTTACAAGCTTTAGATTTAAATGCAATTACATCTAGAACAGAAGCTAGCGAAGAACTTGCCAAATACATATCTAATGCAGGTATACGTCAATTTTTACTAAAAAACCTGTACTGGGAAGAAAAGGGCAAATTAGGATTTAGATTTAATTTAGAAGTTTTAGCAGAACGTATGGAACAAATAGGAGAAAACATAGAAGCATCTGCTATTTACAACAAGTCAACTCTTTTTTTAAGAGGCTCTAAATCTGAATATATATCGCCTTTAGACAATGACATTATAAAAGCTCATTTCCCTAAAGCAGAGATAAAAACAATAACGAATGCCGGTCATTGGTTACACGCAGAAAATCCTAAAGAATTCTTAGAAAAATCACTTACCTTTATAAAACAATAACTACTTAAATAAATACGCTATGAAAACTATTTTACGCATACTATTAAGCGCAATTGCTGTAGTAGTACTTTCTAAAGTTTTGCCCGGTATTGGTGTAGACAGTTACACAACCGCCATTATCGTTGCTGTTGTCTTAAGCTTATTAAACTTTTTTGTAAAACCATTGTTAGTTATACTTACACTACCTGTAACCATCGTAACATTGGGCTTATTTTTACTAGTTGTAAATGCGTGTATTATAAAATTAGCAGGCTATTTTGTTTCAGGATTTACAGTAGATAGTTGGCTGTGGGCCATAGTATTTAGCTTATTATTATCGCTATTACAATCTATATTATTTTCAATCTTAAAAAGCGACAACGAAAAATAACATACCCATTTGTATTACAACAATTTAAAAACTTGTAGAGGTAATTAAAATGTACTATTTTTGCAGCCCATTTTATTTAAGTAAAATCAGATTCAAAAATGAATATTACAAAAGAGCAGATTGATGCATTAAATGCAGTTGTAAAAGTTGCTGTAACTAAAGAGGACTACCAAGATAAGGTAAAAGCAATTCTTGAGGATTATAGAAAGCAAGCAAACATACCAGGTTTTAGAAAAGGACACGTACCAATGGGTCTTATTAAAAAACAATATGGTAAGGCTGTTTTAGTAGATGAAGTAAATAAACTTATACAAGACAACCTAAACAAATACTTAACTGAAGAAAAGTTAGATGTTCTTGGTAATCCATTACCAAAGCAGCAAGACGATTTTAATTGGGATGCAGAAAACCTAGACTTTGAATTTGAATTAGGTTTAGCTCCAAAATTTGAAGCTCCAATAAAGACTAAAAAAGCAATTACACAATACAAAATAGTTGCAGATAAGAAAATGATAGACGAACAAGTTGATCGTATTGGTAAACAATATGGTAAACTTATCTCTAAAACAGAAGTATCTAAAAAAGACGAAGTAACTGGTACTTTCTCTAACGAAGCTGAAGAAATAGACAACAAAACAACTATAGAATTAAGCAACCTTAAAGCTAAAAAAGCAACTGATGCTTTAGTTGGTAAAAAAGTTGGTGATGTAGTTACATTAAAAACTAAAGGTCTTTTTAAAGAAGATTACCAGTTATCTAGCGCATTAGGTTTGGCTGCTGATAAATCTGCAGATCTAGACACAGAAGTTACTTTCACTATTGAAGAGATTAACGAGCGTGAGCCTGCAGAAATGAACCAAGAGTTGTTTGACAAGTTATTTGCTGAAGAAAAAATCTCTACAGTAAAAGAACTTAGAGACAAAATTAAAGAGGATACAGAAAAGCAGTTTGAACAACAATCTGATCAGAAGTTGTTAAATGATATTACTGAGAACTTTATTGAAAATACAAAGTTTGAATTACCTACTGAATTCTTAAAAAAATGGATTCAGGTAACAGGTGAAAAGCCATTAACAGAAGAAGAAGCTAGCGCTGAATTTGAAAAATCTGAAAAAGGTTTACGTTACCAATTAATTGAAGGTAAAATTATACAAGAAAACAACCTTCAAGTTAATTTTGACGAATTAAAAGACTTTGCAAAAGGTTTTATTAAGTCTCAAATGGCACAATATGGACAATTAAATCCTGCAGAAGAAGAATTAGATAACATCGCTGCTAGAATTATGTCTAACCAGGACGAAGTTAAAAGATTATCTGAGCAGTTAATGAGCCAAAAATTACTATCGTTATACAAAGAGAAAGCAAACCTTAAAGAAAAGGAACTTTCTTATGACGAATTTATCAAAGAAGTTTACGGAAAAGAATAAATTTTATTACCACGCACTGTTAAAAAAATGCCAGTACACATAAGGTAAAACAAAAAATTCCGTTAAATTTAGTATCAAACTATAGCTTTAAGGCTTAAAAGCAATTTAGACTATAGGTCGTCACTAAAAAAAATAAGTATATTTACGGTGCCGAAAGTAAAAATTTTCGGCACCTTTTTTATTTAAAAATACCAAATACTACATATGGACTACGGAAAAGAATTTAAAAACTACGCCATAAAGGACCAAGGGATTAACAGTATGTACTACGATAAAATCTTAAGTACAATGTACCCTAGTAATATGACTCCTAATATTATCGAAGAAAGACAACTAAATGCAATTGCAATGGATGTTTTCTCTAGATTAATGATGGACAGAATTATATTTTTAGGAACAGGTATTAACGACCAAGTTGCTAACATAGTACAAGCACAATTATTATTTTTAGAAAGTGCAGATGCCTCTAAAGACATTCAAATTTATATTAACTCTCCTGGTGGTAGCGTTTATGCTGGTTTAGGTATATACGACACTATGCAATTTATAAAGCCAGACGTAGCAACTATTTGTACTGGTATGGCTGCATCTATGGGAGCTGTATTACTTTGTGCTGGCGCAGAAGGTAAACGTAGCGGATTAACTCACTCTCGTGTTATGATACACCAACCTTTAGGTGGTGCTCAAGGACAAGCTAGTGATATAGAAATTACCGCTAGAGAAATATTAAAATTAAAAGACGAGTTGTATACTATTATTGCAACACACTCTGGCCAACCTTTTGACAAAGTTAGCAACGATAGTGACAGAGATTACTGGATGAAAGCTGACGAAGCCAAAAAATATGGTATGATAGACGAAATATTAGTTAGGGAAAAGTAATATAACCGACTAATAACAAACCTATTAAAGAGAAGATGTAGACTTATGGCAAAGGAAAATTTAGAATGTTCTTTTTGTAAAAGAACCAAAGCAGAAACAAATATATTAATTGCTGGTGAAGGTGCGCATATTTGCGACAGATGTATAGAGCAGGCTTACGGCATTGTTATAGAAGACACTAAGCAATCTAAAACAGATAGTTTATCTGCCGAATTGGTTCTTAAAAAACCTATGGATATAAAAGCGTTTTTAGACACTTTTATTATAGGTCAAGAACGTACAAAAAAAGTAATGTCTGTTGCAGTATACAATCACTACAAAAGATTATTACAACCTTCTAGCGAGGAAGACGATGTAGAAATACAGAAAAGTAATATTATAATGGCTGGTCAAACCGGTACAGGTAAAACATTAATGGCTAAAACAATTGCCAAAATGCTTAACGTACCATTAGCTATTGTAGATGCTACTGTTTTAACAGAAGCTGGTTATGTAGGTGAAGATGTAGAAAGCTTATTAACTCGTTTATTACAAGCCGCAGACTACAACTTGGAAAAAGCTGAACGTGGTATTGTTTTTATAGATGAGATAGATAAAATTGCTCGTAAGAGTGACAACCCATCTATAACAAGAGATGTTTCTGGAGAAGGTGTGCAACAAGGTCTACTTAAACTATTAGAAGGTACCGTAGTTAACGTACCACCAAAAGGTGGACGTAAGCATCCAGATCAAAAATTTATAGAAGTAAATACAGAAAACATATTATTTATTGCTGGTGGTGCTTTTGATGGTATTGAACGTATTATTACAAAACGCTTAAATATGCAAGCAGTTGGGTACAGTGCATCTAAGTTAGATGACAACGTAGACAACTCTAATATTTTACAATACATAATTCCAAAAGATTTAAAAGAATTTGGTTTAATTCCCGAAATCATTGGACGTTTACCTGTTTTAACGCACATGAATCCGTTAGACGAGAAAACACTACGCGCTATACTTACAGAACCTAAAAATGCTATTATTAAACAGTATGAAAAGCTGTTTGGTATGGATAATATTAAATTTACCATAACAGACGAAGCCTTAGATTACATTGTTAAAAAAGCAATAGACTACAAATTAGGAGCTAGAGGTTTACGTTCTCTATGTGAAGCTATTTTTACAGATGCTATGTTTGAACTACCTAGCAGCGAAGACAAAGAATTTAAGGTAACAAAAGAGTATGCAGAGCAAAAGCTATCTTATGAAACAGTTAAAAAACTAAAAGCCGTTTCATAACAAAACGGCTTTTACAATTACTATATTAAAATATCCTGAAGTTTTCTTTAGGATATTTTTTTTGCTAAAACTTTAATTTTAGCCTCTGTTTTTTCTTCAACAGGTTTAGTCATTACTTTATCTAAAAGATCTAAACATACTTTCTGTATTACCTGTGAGTCCGAATACATTTCGTGACCAAAGTTCTCTACAATCTCAAGGTTTACGCCAATAGTCTCGGACCACTTAACAGAAGGCTTATACAAATCTTTACTTCCAAAAAGCATATTCACCTCTCCGTCTACACGCTCTACTTCTTTTCTTAATCTAGTAGCAGATACCGTGTACAAAGATTTCATTGGCAATCCTTTTAGGTTCGCTTTCCAAGCAATTGTACCACCCATACTAAAAGCTAAGTAATGAGCAGGCTTAGTTTCTTTTTTTACCAATTGAGAAACAGCTGTATCTATACCACCATCCACAAAGGCTGTGTGAATATTTTTTTCGGATTGTACTAACAAATCTACATCTGCCAATTGCTGAATATCGTAATATTCAATATCGTAATATTGCTGTAGATAGCCTAAATAAGAAGTAATCCACATTCCCTTCTTGGCTCCCCACATATCTGACAAAATAACTAGTCTTTCTGAATTCATATTTTTATAGTTTTATATACTGGTTAGGTTTATACTAGCAATATGAAGCTTAACCACTAAAAAAACGAATTTATTTGTTCATTAGAAGCAATTCATCGATATAGTCCCGTTTATTAGATAATCTTGGAATCTTATGCTGCCCCCCTAATTTACTTCTAACTTTTAACCAATCATAAAAAAGGTCCTGCCTGGCAATGTGCACGTTAGGCATATTTAAGGTAATATTATTGTATCGTTTTGCTTCATAATCAGAGTTTAAAGATTTTAAAGCATTATCTAATAATTCTGTAAAATGAGCAATATCTTCAGGTTCTTTTCTAAATTCAATAATCCACTCGTGCGCGCCTTTTTCTCTGCCTACCATAAAAATAGGCGCTACAGTATAGTCTTTTATTTGAGCCGCTGTTTTTATACAAACCTTTCTTAATGCCTCTTCTGCATTTTCTATTATTAATTCTTCTCCAAAGACATTAATATGGTGTTTGGTACGACCTGTAATCTTAATTCTATACGGACTTACTGAAGTAAACCTAACCGTATCCCCTATTTTGTAACGCCACAAACCAGCATTGGTTGTAATAATGATAGCGTAGTTCTTATGCAACTCCACATCCCAAAGTGCAACTACTGTCTGATCTAAAGTACCGTAGGCATCCATAGGAATAAACTCATAAAAAATACCATAATCTAACATCAACAATAAATCGTCTGCATTGTTCCTGTCTTGTATTGCAAAGAATCCCTCAGAGGCATTGTAAATTTCGTAGTAATTAAACTTTTTTCTAGGCAATAAAGCTTTATACTGCTCCTTGTAAGGGCTAAAGCTAACTCCACCATGAAAATAGACCTCTAGATTTTCCCAAACTTCAAATAAATGTGTTTTCCCCGTTTGCTCTAACATATTATTAAGCAATACCAACATCCAAGATGGTACACCAGCCAAGCTTGTCACATTTTCCAATTTACTTTCATTAATAATAGCATCTAATTTGGTTTCCCACTCACTCATTAATGACACCTTATTACTTGGCGTACTACTCATTTCTGCCCAGAAAGGCATATTATCAATTAAAATAGCAGATAAATCTCCGAAAAAACTACCATTATCTTCATACAAATCTTTACTACCTCCCAAACGCAAACTCTTACCTGTAAACAATTGTGAGTTCTCGTTATTATTAAGATACAAACACAACAGATCCTTACCAGACTTGTAATGGCAATCTTCTAAAGCCTCTGTACTAACCGGAATAAACTTACTTTTTGCATTGGTAGTACCACTACTTTTTGCAAACCACTTTATACTTGTTGGCCAAAAAATATTTTGTTCACCTCTTCTTGTCCGTTCTATAAAAGGCTCAACTTCTTCATAAGAAACAATTGGCAAGCGTTCTGCAAACTCCTTATAATTGGTAATAGAAGCAAAATCGTATTTTCTACCAACCTCTGTATCTTTAGCTATAGTTAAAAGCTTAAACATTACTTCTTCCTGAACCTCAGCTGGATATTTTAAAAAAAGTTCTATTTGGTGATACCGCTTTTTAAGCAACCAAGAAGCTATAGAATTAACAAAAGGTATTGACATTTTTAGGTATCTTTATCCTGAAAAATTTCAGAGGTTATTTTGATAAAAGTAGCCTATCCAAATTTAATATTCAAATACATTTTATGCAGTACCAAGGTGTTTTACAAAAAATGCAAACCGAGAACGGAAATCCCATACAATATTATTTAGTTTTTGAGAATGACTTTTTAAATGTAAATCAGATTTTAAACAAATCTATAGAGATTAACTTTATAAAACACCAATGTCTTAACTGTAAGTTAGACAAGCCTATATACCGTCAAGGGTTTTGTAAATCTTGTTTTTTTGAGATTCCAACTGCAGGAGATTGGATTATGAGACCAGAGCTAAGCACTGCACATCTAGACCAAGAAGATCGCGATTTAGCCTATGAAAAAAAAGTGCAATTACAACCACATATTGTTTACCTGGCTAATTCTAGCAATGTAAAAGTTGGAGTTACACGTAAAACACAAGTACCAACTAGATGGATAGATCAAGGAGCGCACGAAGCTATAGAAATTGTAGAAGTACCTAACCGCTATTTAGCAGGTATTACTGAAGTTGCATTAAAAGACTATGTAGGCGATAAAACCAACTGGCGCAAAATGCTTACCAACACTGTGGATGATGAAAATTTAATTGAGTGGCGTAACAAATTGAAGCAGTACATACCTGAAGAAGCTTCACAATATTTTATTGAAGACAACCAGGAAACTCACTTAGAATTTCCGGTAATGCAATATCCAGAAAAAGTAAAAAGCCTTAATCTGGATAAAACACCTAATTATAAAGGTACGCTTAAAGGCATTAAAGGCCAGTACCTAATTTTTGAGGACAATACCGTTTTTAACATTAGAAGCAACGAAGGCTACTACGTAAGCCTTACTATTACTTAGCAGTATCTTTTTCTGTTTCTTTTTTCTTTTTACCAAACAAGCCACCTAAAATAGCTTTAGCAGCATCTTTTTGCTCTTCCTTTTTAGTTTTAGCGGCAGAGTCTTGCTTTACTGCTGTGGTATCTTTTTTACCAAACAAGCCACCCACTACATCCTGTACTACAGAAGATTTATCATCCTTAGCAGTTAAAGAATCTGTTTTAGACTTATTTTTATTAAGCAAATCACTAATAACACTTGTAGCCTTATCCTTGCCTTTTGCAATTAGTTTTTGCTTTTCTATCTCTACCAATTGACTAGTTAAGTTTTTAACACCACTCGTTAAATCTGTCTTTACCTCTGGACTTGTAAAATTACCACCAATGTTTGCCGTAACTGGTATTGTTAAGCTCTCTAGCTGCTTATCATCTATTTTAGCAATAAGTTTATTAATATCACCACCTAAATATTTCGCTGGCACCTCAACAGTTGCGTTGTAAGCCAGTTTACTATCAAATGTATGACTACCAGAAACATTCATTACAACATCTCCGTAGTTTAGCTTAAATGGCTTTACTGTCACTTTTCCGTTGTCAAAAGACAATGCAGTTTTTAAACCATTTAAGTTTAATTTTTCTGGCTTTAAGAAACTAAGCTTATCACCTATTGCAGACATAAATTTTTCTTCATTTGGGTTTAATTCTGTAGATAATAACTCTGCTAAAACTTTACCAGAAATGGTAGCTAAGTCCGGTGTAAAATCGTCTTTTAAATTACCAGCTATAGAAATATCAGAATTTAAATTACCCCTAACAATTTTAGCTATTGGCGCTAAAACCTCTAACATCTCTAGCCCTTTAAGTGCCTGGCCAATATTAAATTGGTTCATCCCTAAATTCATAGCAAATGTTGCCGCTTCGTTTTTAGTAGACACCTCTCCATTAAAAGACATCTTACCACCAAATAAAGCAGTTGTCATATTAGATAAAGTTGCTGTCTCATCCTTTATACGCAATGTACCTTTTACATCTTTAAGCGTTAAATTATCATACAACACTGTATTTGCGTTAGCAGTAATTGTTGCATCTAAAAATGATGGTATTTTTAATTTTTCTTCTGCTGAAACAGGTTTTGACTCTGTCTTACCTGTCGATGTTGATTCCGTTTCAACTTCATCAACCATAAAATCATTTAAAGCAAACGTATTAGAATTTAAAGCAAAATCTCCTTTTACTTTTTCATCCTTAAACATAAACCCTAATAAGTTTGTAATTGTTCCCTTTGCTGAAAAATCTGTCTTACCTGTTTTTCCCTGAAACTCGTTTAAAGAAACCGTTTTAGGATTAAAAGTTAAAGACGTAGTTGTAATCTCTACAGGATTTTTAAGCTCATCAGAATTATACTCAAACCCCTTTAAATCCAACGTACCACTAGTTGTTGTATTTTGGTATTGTTCTTTTTCTATGGAAGCCATATCAAAAGCCGTAGAAACATCTGCCTTAAGCATTCCTTTTAACTTTAAATCTACTGGCACAGGATACGCTTGTGATATGTTAGCCAAATTCATATTACCATTTAAATGTGCTTTTACCTTAGTATTGCCCATTAAGTCCGTAATTTTAGAAGTAAGATTAAATTTATCTTGATCTATAGAAAAAGCAAGCTTTTTAATATCTACCGTAGTATCTTCAACCAAACCAGTTGTATTATCTATAGCAGCATTTATAAATATATTAGTTACTGCCTTTGGTAAGTCTGGGTATTTAAATGAAGCATTATCAGAATTTAGTTTTACAGAAAACTTAGGAATATGTGTTTCATCAACTATACCATCTAACTTTCCTTCTACTGTAAATTTTCCAGTAGTTTTTACGTTTTCTATGCTTTTAGTATATTCTTCCGGAACCAAAGCTAAAAAGTTTTTAAACTCGCTAGACAATGTCTTAAAGTTGATATTTACCTCTTGGTTATCATCGTTTAACTTTACAAAACCATCAAAAACAAGTGGCAATTGATTAATTAAAGCTTCGTTCTTTAAAAAAGAAAATTTGCTTTCTTTTAAATCGATACCAATTAAGGCATCTAAACCAACACTGTTTCTATTTAAGTAATTAGTACCACCCATACCAAAAGATACAAGCGCCTTTGTTTTAGTATCCAACTCAGATTTCTCTAAAGATAAATCTCCTGTTCCAGAATGTTGCAAATCTGTTAACGCCAATGCCATACCAGAAGTCTGATCTACATAAACAATACTAGAATTAGTAATTTGATAAGACTCCATAGCTAAATTAAAGCTACTACCCTCTTCTTCTGTTGCAGCTGTTTCTACAGCTGCAGTTGGATCTTTTTTTGCAATATCGTAATTAGCAATACTATCTTTGTTTACCATTATAGTAAGCTTAGCACCATCTACAGCTAAACTTTTAATACCAATAGCCTCTGATGGATCTTTAAAAAGCTCTGTAATTGCCATATCTAAAGCTATTTGCTTAGAAGCAAAAAGTGTATCTCCAGCAAAAGGGGCTTTATTTATTAAAACCAAATCGTTTATAGTAACCTTTGCATTAGGGAAACTAGAGAACAAGCTAAGATCTGCACTGGCAAAATCTAAAGTAGCTTCAATATTATTATTTACTTTACTTTTAATAATCTCTTCTATTTTTCCTTGTAAAAAGAACGGCGCCGCAATTAGCAAGACTACTATAAGCAATACAACAACACCAATAATTTTTAAAATTTTCTTTTTCATATAGAACTTTTTTATTCGGTTTTATTAATTAATACAACCTTTTATTTAACATCACACAAATTGTGAAATTCTAGTCTGTATTAAATATCTTACATTTAAAACAGTTTAAGGTCGTTTTTATTATGATTCTAACGTAATTTCTTGGTTTAATTTTAAGTTAAATCGTTTACGCATAATATATACGAGTAAATAAAGGAAAGGGGTGTCTAGAAATGCTATAATTATCTTAAAAATAAACCCACTAATTAACAAACCTGTGAATTTATCCCAACCAATTTCTCCAAACGAGCACAAAAGCAATAAAACAGTACACGTATCTACAAATTGAGAAAAGAAAGTAGAAAAATTATTACGCAACCACAAATGCTTGCCTTTTGTTACTTTTTTCCAGAAATGATACACTTGTATATCTATAAACTGCGCAAACAAATACGCCATCATAGATGCAGTAACTGCTAAAATTGTGTTCCCAAAAACATCGCTAAACATTGTGTTGCTTACCGGAGACCACTCTGTAGCATTAGACACAGAAGCAAGCCAAACTATTACTAACGAAAAGAACGAAGCAAATATACCCGCCACAACAATTTGGTTGGCACTTTTTTTACCGTATATCTCAGAAATTAAATCGGTTAACAAAAAAGTCACAGGGTAAGGCAACACACCTACAGAGATTTCAAACAAAGTTGCTCCAAAAATGGTAACATCTCCAAAGGGTTGCCAAATAAAAAATTTCTGAAAAATAAGATTAGAAACCACCAAGGAAGTGATAAACAAAGCACCTAGGTATAAATATATTTTAAAGGCTAATTTTTTATCTGTTTTATTCATATTTGCACTAGAGTGTCCCAATTACTATTCAATTTACAAAGATATTAAGTAAACCTTTTAATGCCTTTACAAAAAAGATATTTAATTTTAAGATAGCGCCTTAAAAACTATTTTATTTACTTTGTTTTAAATGAAGAAGAACTTTACAACTGCATACCTATCCATAGGCAGTAATTTAGGAGATAAGATTACAAATTTACAAGATGCCATTTTTCAATTAAATGAAAAAGCTGGCAGTATTGCCGGTATCTCTAAAGTATACAAAAGCGAATCTTGGGGTTTTGAATCTGAAGACTTTTTAAACGCCTGTGTTGCTATAAACACAAGCAAAACCGCTTTTGAGCTTTTAGATATTATTTTAAAGATTGAAACAGAATTAGGAAGACTACGTACAAATGAAGAAGGCTACCAAGCCAGAACAATAGATATAGATATTATTTACTTTGGCAAAGAGGTAATTAACACAGACACTTTAGTGTTGCCACACCCAAACTTACAGTTTAGAAGTTTTGTATTGCGCCCTTTAGCAGATGTTGGCCCTCAGTTTTACCATCCAATACTTAATAAAGATTCTAGAAACTTGTTTCAGGAATGTAAAGACAAGGGCAAAGTAGAGCGCACAGAAAGAAAACTCTATGCCAGCATAGAAGAATTACTCTCTAAAGCACAATTCTTAGCCATAGAAGGTAACATTGGTGCAGGTAAAACTACATTAGCTAATAGAATATCTGAAGATTACAATGCCAAATTAGTTGTAGAGCGTTTTGCAGACAACCCGTTTTTACCAAAGTTTTACGAAGACCAGGTTAGATATGCTTTCTCTTTAGAAATGTCTTTTTTAGCAGATCGTTACCAACAATACTCAGATGATACCTCCCAGTTAGATTTATTTAAATCTTTTATGGTAAGTGATTATGATATTTTTAAATCGCTCATATTTGCAAAAGTAACTTTACAGCAAGACGAATTTAAGTTGTATCGTAAGCTGTTCGATTTAATGTATAAAGAAGTTAAAAAACCAGATGTTTTTGTTTACTTATACCAGAACACAGATCGCTTATTAGCCAACATAAAAAAACGCGGACGTGACTATGAACAGGATATTCAGACAGATTATCTAGAGAAAATTAACAAAGGTTATTTAGATTTCATAAAAAGTTACCCGCAACAAAACACCTTTATCATAGACGTTAGTGATCTTGACTTTGTAGCTAATGAAGCTGACTACAAGTACATTATACATCAAATACAAGGTTATATTTCTAGAAATTTATAGAAAAACGCAAGTATTAAATTAACAATTATTTCACATTTTATTTGCAAGATTGAAAACGTTTGCCTTAATTGCATATCTCTTATAAGAGGAACTAACTAACTCAAACTATATAATTGGCCCAACAGTGTTGGGCCTTTTTTTATATCTAAAATTGAAGATTACTATCTTATTTCTGGTTTAGTTTTGACCATAAATCCCAAACTACAACACCTGCACTTACAGATATATTTAAAGAATGTTTGGTGCCATATTGCGGAATTTCTAAAACTACATCACTAGCCGTAACAACATCTTGGGCAACACCTTTTACTTCGTTTCCAAAAATTAGTGCGTACTTTTCACTTGTCTGCACTTTAAAATCGTTTAAAAAAGTAGCATTTTCTGCTTGCTCTACAGCTAAAGCCATATAACCATCTTGTTGTAATTGTTGCACCAACGGCAACGTTTCTTCTACATATTGCCAAGCAACACTATCTGTAGCTCCCAAAGCAGTTTTTTGTATGTCTTTATGTGGTGGTTGCGCAGTAATACCACACAAGTATATTTTTTCAATTAAAAAAGCATCAGAAGTTCTAAAAACAGAACCAATATTATTTAAACTTCTAATATTATCTAAAACAATAACAATAGGTGTTTTTTTTGCCCCCTTAAACTCTTCTATATTTAATCTTTGTAACTCGTCGTTCTTTAATTTTCGCATTCTTATTTGTATCTGGGTAAACTTATCCACAAATATCAACAAAGGTTTTGTAACCAATGAGAAAAACTTAAATTCGTTTACATTTTTTAAGCTAACAACTAGATTTTTTCAATTTGTCAAAAACAAGTAAACCTAAGGAGAAAAAGGTAACGCCTTTAATGCAGCAATACAACGCTATTAAGACAAAGTACCCAGATGCTATGTTACTTTTTAGGGTTGGAGATTTTTACGAAACCTTTGGAGAAGATGCTATTAAAGCATCAAAAATTCTTGGTATTATTTGCACACATAGAAACAATGGCGGCGAAAAAATAGAATTAGCAGGTTTTCCTCACCATTCTATAAACACTTATTTACCAAAATTGGTAAAAGCAGGACAACGTGTTGCTATTTGCGACCAATTAGAAGATCCTAAGCAAACAAAGACTATTGTAAAAAGGGGCGTTACAGAATTAGTAACTCCAGGTGTTGCTTTTAATGATGATATTTTATCTGCAAAAACAAACAACTTTTTATGTGCTGTACACTTTGGACGTAAAAAAATTGGCGTATCGTTTTTAGATATTTCTACCGGAGAGTTTTTAACTTCTGAAGGAACTGAGGAACAAATTGATAAACTATTACAAAACTTTGCACCTAATGAGGTTTTAGTTTCTAAAAACCACAAAAAAGATTTCGTAAAGATTTTTGGAACTCAATTCCATACTTTTTTCACAGAAGGTTGGATTTTCCAAGAAGACTATGCACAAGAAACCTTAACCAAACATTTTAACACTGCTACTTTAAAAGGTTTTGGCGTTGCGCACTTAGAACAAGGTATTATGGCATCTGGCGCCGTTTTACATTATTTATCTGAAACGCAACACCACAAACTACAACACATAAACACATTACAACGCATTGCCGAAGAGGAATATATTTGGATGGATAGGTTTACCATTAAAAATCTAGAATTGTACCACTCTTATAACCCAAATGCTGTTACACTTTTAGATGTTATAGATAAAACTATATCCCCAATGGGTGGTCGCATGCTAAAACGTTGGTTGGCATTACCGCTAAAAAATGTAGATAAAATTACAAGAAGGCACCAAGTCATATCTTATTTACAAAAAAATGAGACTACGCTACATAAATTGCAACAGTCTATAAAACAAATGGGAGATTTAGAGCGATTAATCTCTAAGGTTGCTACTGCAAAAATATCACCCAAAGAAGTAGTACAACTAAAAAATTCTTTAGAAGCGATACTACCAGTTAAACAATTAACTAGTACTAGCAAAAACGAAGCTGTAAAACTTATAGGAGACCAATTGCACGGTTGTGATATGCTACGCGCAAAAATTAAAGAAATGATTAGCGATGATGCACCTGTAAATATGCTTAAAGGGGAAACTATTGCAAAAGGATACTCTACAGAATTAGACGAGCTACGAGGCTTGGCTTTTTCTGGCAAAGATTACCTAAACAAAATGCTAGAAAGGGAAACCGAGCGCACTGGGATTTCTTCCTTAAAAATAGCAAGTAATAATGTTTTTGGATATTATATAGAAGTACGTAATACGCACAAAGACAAAGTTCCAGAAGAGTGGATACGTAAACAAACCTTAGTAAATGCAGAACGTTACATTACTGAAGAATTAAAAGAATACGAAAGTAAGATATTAGGTGCAGAAGAACGCATACAAACATTAGAGCTACAGTTGTTTACAAAGCTTGTAGTTTGGATGCAAGAATATATTGCTCCTGTACAACACAATGCACAGTTAATAGCGCAACTAGATTGCCTTTGCGGATTTACCCAATTAGCAACAGAAAATAATTACACCGCTCCTGTGATAGACAATTCTACCGATCTAGAAATTGTAAACGGTAGACACCCAGTTATTGAAAAACAATTACCCGTTGGTGAAGCATATATTGCTAATGACGTCTCCCTAAATAGAGAAGAACAACAGATTATAATGATTACAGGGCCTAATATGAGTGGTAAATCTGCCATATTACGCCAAACAGCTTTAATTGTACTCTTAGCACAAATGGGAAGTTTTGTACCTGCAGAAGCAGCTAAAATTGGTTACGTAGATAAAATATTTACCAGAGTTGGTGCAAGTGACAATATTTCGATGGGAGAATCTACATTTATGGTAGAGATGAACGAAACAGCATCTATACTAAATAATCTATCAGACCGTAGTTTGGTATTGTTAGATGAAATTGGGCGTGGTACTAGTACGTATGATGGTATTTCTATTGCGTGGGCAATATCAGAATACCTACACCAACACCCAACACAAGCAAAAACATTATTTGCCACGCATTACCACGAGTTAAATGAAATGACAGCAACTTTTAGTCGCATAAAAAACTTTAATGTATCTGTAAAAGAACTAAAAGATAATGTTTTGTTTTTACGTAAACTTACGCCTGGTGGTAGTGAACATAGTTTTGGTATACACGTTGCAAAAATGGCTGGTATGCCACAACAAGTAATCTCTAAAGCAAACAAAATACTTAAAAAACTAGAGAAGTCTCACTCTAGCGAAGAGCTTACCACAAAACTAACAGATGCCCAAAACGAAATGCAATTAAGCTTTTTTAATATGGATGACCCTTTGTTGTTAGAGCTAAAAGAAGAGATAATAGATCTAGACATAAACACGCTAACTCCTATAGAAGCTCTTATGAAACTTAATGAAATAAAAAGATTGCTCTCAGCACAAAAAAAAGAGTAGTCGTAAACTGCTCATTTTACGACAATTGAAACACGTAAAATAAAACATAAAAAAAATATTAATATTTTTTTTGAAAATGGCTTTGTGATTTAGAAAATTGTCTTAAATTTGCACCCGCATCTAACAAAGATGTAACGTTCATTAAAATTGCGAAAGTAGCTCAGGGGTAGAGCATCACCTTGCCAAGGTGGAGGTCGAGGGTTCGAATCCCTTTTTTCGCTCAGAAAAAATTATACCAATTGCCTGTTAGTAATAACAGTTAATTTGCTCGAGTGGTGGAATTGGTAGACACGTTGGACTTAAAATCCAATGGACATTAGTCCGTATGGGTTCAAGTCCCATCTCGAGTACAAAACCCTTGTTAATCTAACGATTTTCAAGGGTTTTTGCTTTTTAACAACTTTCGTATTTCCTTCTCTTCTAATTGCTTTGCCCTCTAGATTTTTATTTTTTACATACAGATACTATTTATACGTACTATTTTAGTTACTTTGTTTTTAAAAGCAAATTACCCCTAAACTCAAACAACTATACACTTAAGAAAACCTTGTTTACTTTAAGTTAAATAACGCATTTTATGAGTGAATTAGTACCACAGAACCAAGAACAAAACGAACAACACAACCAAGAGCAACCATTACAGGCACGGCCAATTATTATAAATCAGAATAATAATAATAATAATAATAATAATAACGGTAGTAATAGTATGGGTATTGCCGGTTTTATAATATCTATAATTGCTTACATATTGTACTGCGTTCCTATAATTGGACATTTAATATGGATTTTAGGCCTAATTTTCTCGATAATAGGTCTTTTTAAACGTCCTCGTGGACTTGCCATTGCTGGCGTAGTAATCTCCCTAATATGGATCGCTTTTTATGTTATGGTTTTTATAGGCGTTATCTTTATAGGTGCTGCTAGCGAACTATAAAGGAAGTATAATGAATAGTACTAGATCTTAATATATTAAACAGAAAAACTCATTTCTAAGATTACCTAAGGTTAAACAAAGAGTATATGTTTAGACATCAAGGAAAAAACAGAACGTTAAAACATAATTTACAAATTGCTACGGTATTATCTTTTGTTGCCGGCATAGTAAATGTTACAGGATTTTTATCTTTTAAGCAATTAACGACCAATGTTACAGGGCATTTTGCATTATTTATGTACGATGTCACTAATTTCAAATTTTGGAAAGGAACCATCTATTTTCTCTATATATTCTCTTTTCTACTAGGCTCTTTTTTATCTAGTTTTTTAATTGAAAAGTACAGAGAAAACAAAAAGCTAAATGTTTTTGTATTACCCACGGTATTAGAATCGGTAATTTTAATAGCTATTGCCATGCTTGGCAATTTTACTTCTATAAAGTATCCAGATTTAATTGCCTGCTTACTACTTTTATCAATGGGCTTACAGAATTCTTATGTTACCAAAATTTCTAATGCCGTGGTTAGAACAACACACTTAACAGGGCTTTTTACCGATTTAGGAATTGAAATTTCTCAACTATTTTTTCCAAAAGTCCACACTCAAAGAGACAAACTAAAATCGACTATTAAACTTAGAATTTATATTATACTATTCTTTTTTACTGGCGGATTAGTCGGAGGTCTACTCTACTCTAAAATAGATTTAAAACTAAACACCTTAATTGTTGCCGCTGTACTCTTATTAGTAAGTCTATTTTATGATGATTTTAGATACAAAGTGATAAAGACAAAAAGGAAATACAATCAAAGAAAAAATAAATAAAAGTAGCTATTATGAGAAAGACAATTTTAATTATTGGAGGTACACTTGCCTTAGCAAATGTTGCATACAGTTTTTTTAGAGATACAGAAACAGTGTTCTTTTTTGGAAAAGATGTAAATATTTGGCTGTATAGACTCATATGGCTATTTATGGCTGTTCTTATACTAAATGCTTATAGAAAAGAAGTAAAAAAATAATACATCCTATGTACGCATTTAACGATTTCAAATTTATCTTCCACTAGTTACTATTTTAGTACGATAATAAACCTAACTGCTACAAATAAACATTGAAGCTTTACAATCTTTATTGTATTTTATAATTTGTGCTTATAATTAAAGTAAGATGCGCAATAATTCAAAAAATACAACCGTAACAAGCAGATTCAATTTTCTGTATGTATTCTTGTTATTTTTTTTTGTTGCTGTATTATTTTTTCTTTACATCCTTTTAGTGACTAAAGAAGAGCTAATACTATTTTTAATAGCCTTTATCGCTTTTGTATTATACGGGTTTTATATAATAGCAAAGAGCCTAGTTTTTTTTAGAGCTAATTCTAAAAATATGAGAGTAGGCCTATTTAAAACGTACAACTACAATGATGTACTTAGTGTAGACCTTTACAGTAATGTACCTTCTAAATTTATGTTCTTTACTATTCATGAAAAAGGACTAACCATACACTTAAAAAACAACAAAAAATTATATTTAAAAGAAACATACTACTCCAATTTTTGGAAAATACGTTTGTTCCTAGACAATAAACTTGGTAAAAAACAAGTACAAGAAAGTAAGTCATTAGAGAACAGCAGAATTAATATTACCAACAAAACCACACCCATACCATTTTATATTTTCGGTATTAGAATACTAATGGCAACTGCAGTACTAGCTACTTTTATATTCTTAATAGACCTATGTACCACTAACTATTTAGATCCTGGTTATTTTTTATTTAGTATAGGTACGTTTTTGTTTATGCTTCTTTTCACTTTTAATATGGGGTATATAGAAAGTTCTAAAAATTACATTATAATTAAAAAATTAATAAATCCGTTTATAAAAACTGTAGTATCAATAGAAGATATAACCTATGCCTCTAAAGAAATTATAGGAGGCGGAAGAAACAGAACTACATTAATAATTATACATACTGTGTACCATAAAGACTTTAAGATACCTATAGATTTTATAAGTCTTAAAAGAGAAGAAAATATAATTAAACAAATTAAAAAATTAGAAATCTCTTATAGGGATTACACCTAAAAATATATGCATGAAAACTATTTACATTAATCTAAAGTCAAAAGTTAACCAGCCCATTACTCTTTTTTTAGATAATAAGGAACTAGGGATACTTACAGATAAAATAGAAGTAGAATTAACAGAGAGTTCTAAAACCATTTATGCCAAATACGGCGATAAAAAAAGCAATGCTTTTCCAATAAAAATTCTAGGCAAAAATGATTTCAACATTGAAGTTATAAAAACATCTGATATGATTAGCTCATCAATATGGCACGTATTACGTATTCTATTTTTCTTGTTTTTAACATCGTTCTGTATGCACAAGGCAATAGGTATTGGTTATTATGTTTTTAGTCTTGGTCTAATTGGCATAACTGTTATGTTTGCCTTAAAGTGGAAAAATATAATTGTTAGAAAAGCGAGCTAATAATAAAACTAAAGCAATGAAAAAACTTAAAATATTATTTTTTGCATTTGTAATATGCAATAGTACGTTAGCCCAAGAAGAATACAATTATTCTGATGTACTGCTAACCACTACATTTAAAGCCTACCAAGAAGTAGATTTTCAAATGGCAAACAGTATGTTTCCTTTTGTAAAAGAACGATTTTTAGAACACTTAAAAGACTCCACTAGCTTTACAAACCCTTATGATAGTTTATCCAAACACATAAGCATACAATACAGCTTAGACAGTGTGGTAAAAACATATACTTGGGGCGAGAGAGACTCTGGCTGTTGCCATTCTTCTGTAGTATATGCACAATACAAAACAGAGAATAACACTATTAAATACACCAACTTAAAAGATCCAAATACTGGCGGAATAGATATTTTTATTACTGGCTTGCACAGCATAGAAATTAACAACCAACCCCACTACTTAATATTGGGCTGGGGAACTTGTTGTGGCGGTAAACATCACAGTACAGCAACAGTGTACAAAATAGTAGATGGCGTATTACAAAAAAGCAATACTGCCTTTATTGGCAAAGATTATATTTTTACAGAAGCAAACCGCGGGCAAGACATAAAAATAAAGTACGACGCAGAAAAAAAAATATTGTCTTATTTTAGTTACCCAGAAGATGAAGAAAGAGGTTTTTACAAAAGAGAACAAACACTAGCCCAATGGAAGCTGACCAACAAAGGGTTTAAAAAAGAAAATTAATAGTGCAACCGCCATTACCCAAACATAAAGGAGACTTAGAGGCTATAGCTCTTTTAAAAAATTACAGCTATCAAGATATTAAACCAATAGTACCAGAATTACTTACTTGGCTGCAAGATTTAAACTGGCCCGTTGCTGGTCCACTTGCTCTGTATTTACAATCTATAGCAGAATATATTGCAGATGATATTATTGTGATTTTAAAGGGTAACGACGAAGTCTGGAAATACTGGCTTCTTTTAGTTTTTGGTGCAAATGCAACAACACCAATTGCTCCAAAACTACTAGCAGAATTTAAACGTATTGCCACACAGCCAACACCAGAAGAGGTTGCAGAAGAAATACAGGACTTAGCCCTAGAAATAATTAAAGGCACGTAAAAACTATAGTATGAAAACAAAACTGATTCTCTTTATTATTTACATAGTTGCCATACAATCGCAAGCACAACATAATACCTACCATTATTATAGCGGTAGTACTAGTGACGGTTTTTCGCAAGACGTACAACTAACATTAAATACAGACCAAAGTTTTAGTTATAAATTTACAAACGACCAAGTTTGCTACGAGACTATTACACTTTCGTATGGCAACTACACCCAAAAAGGAGATAGCATATACTTACACCCATCTAACCTAATAAAACCCAAAGTTAGCTTTAAAAAAGAATCCTTAAAAAAAGGAATTCTAACAGTGTTTTTTAATAGAGCCAATGAAAAAACTTTCTTTAAAGAAGGTGACTATTTTTATGATTCTGGAGAACAAGAATTTACAGCAGGGAGACAACTCTTTTTTTACGACGCAAACAATAATAAAATAGAGGTAGATTACAATTATAGCGGCATACTAGAAATACCTAGGAATATGGGTGTTGTAAAAATAGAAATGTATATTCCAAATACCAAACACAAAGACAATTACCTAGAGATAAACATACCCCAAAATACAGGACAAGTAATTATAGACAGCCTATCTAGGTATGCAATTACAAATTTTGCTAGATATAGTTTTGCCCTCGATAAAAACACCCTAAAAATGAAATACCCATGGGGAGAATATCAGTTAAAAAAAGAATAGAAAAACAGCTTTTTAAGCATCTTAGGTTACACTAAAAAAGCAAACTACACTTTTTAGCGAACCAACTATACATAAAAACCTACCAATTACAGATTTCCGTAATAAAGTGATTTTAATAGTTTATACATTGTGGGGATGACTAAGAAGTTATAATTTAAAATATTAGCAATATGGAGATAACCGAAAAGTTATTAATTGAATTACAAAACCGACTAAAAGTTGGTAGCCGAAGAGGAGTACATTTAAATGCAATTCCAGCTCGTTCAAGGTACAAGTTTGATCTAACACGATTATCTCACATTGACGAAAATCTTCCTACAAATTTTATTAATGCATTATTAACCGAATTACCTTTAAAATTTAAAATTAGTTGGAAAGATAATGTTCCCGATTTGAATTCACTTTTTGAAGATGACCAAACACAATTGGTGAAAATCACAAAATCTTTTGAAAATCTTATCAATCAAACAGATGCAATAGAATCAGAAAAAGGAATAAATACATTTGGTTTTGGTTTTCCAATACTTGTAAGACGTGACCAATCAGACAATAAATTAACTGTTGCACCAATTTTAATTTGGTCATTAAGAATAAGAAGAACAAAAGAATTTAATACTTGGGAAATACTACGAACAGAAGACGACCCAATTTATATCAATGAGGTTCTAATAAATCATTTACAAAATGATTCCAAAATTGAAATCAATCAAATTTCTAGTGAGTTTTTAGATGATGGTTTAATTGATAAAAGTGAACTTTTAGATATTTGTGTAAATATCATTGAATCCATAAATAGCTCAATTCCAGATGACCTTCGTGAAACATTTGAGAAAAAACTAAATAAAGTAAAATCTATTCCAGAAAAGAAATATTACGAAAAGCTACCATTAACATCTAATAATTCATTTATAGATTTTGGCGGACTTTTTTCAATTTTTGAGGTTCAGAAGCAAAATATTATACACGATTATTCGAATTTACTAGAATTAAAAGGTGCTACAATTGACCTTGAGGATATGGAAGAACATACGTTTCAACCAATATCATCAGTCGAAACTGACCCATCACAACAAGGAATTTTACATTCTTTAAAAGCTTCTCGAAACATTTTAATTCAAGGACCACCAGGAACAGGAAAAAGTCAATCGCTTACAGCTATTTTAGTAAATGCTCTAGAGAATCAAAAAAAGACAATTGTTGTCTGTGAAAAACGGACAGCTTTGGAAGTATTGCACAACGCCCTAAATGAAAAGGGTCTTAATTATCAATGTGTACTTTTAAAAGATATTGTTAAAGACAGAAGAGTCGCAGTTGATTCGGTAAGAGATAGAATTGATAATTCCTCATATCGCAGATATAGATATACACATTCCAAAGAAACTTTAGACAACATAATTGAAAAGTCAAAAAACTTAATTGATTCAATAAACAAGAAACACAAAAAATTAGGTGCAAATTTAGTCGGTAATAAAAATTGGACTCACATTGTCGGATCACTATTGTCAGAATTAAAAGACAATTCAGAAGAATACAATCTTGATTTAGCAAAAGACACATTCAGTTATGAATCATCTGAACTAAATCAATTATTAGAACTAATTAGAAAAGGGCAAAATTTATATGAAGAGTTTAAACCTCATATAAACCTTTCTTTTATCAACTCTGCAAAATTAGTTGGAGACAATCCATTTATTGTAGAACAACAAATTGAAGAAGACTTTTCAATTTATAAAAAAGAGTTGAAAATAATATTAGATGATATTTCAAGCTATGAAGTAGAATATTATAAAATTAGAAATGAGCAATTTAATTTGCAAAAAACTTCAATTAGTGATATTGAAAATTCTATTCAAAACATCCTAACAAAACACGAAGCAAACAACGATTTTTTTGATGAAGAAAAAACAAATGGTTTTTTATTTAAAACTATTTCTATCTTCTCAAAAGAAAAGAAAACTACACTTAATGAGCAAAAAACAACATATACACTTTTTGAAGATTATTCACTAAAAACTAATCATAGCAAAGACTTTGAAAGTATTAATTTTTCTAAATCAATTAAAGAAAATCAAGGTATTCTCAAAAATCACAAGTTAATTACGGAGAGAATTGACAAAGAGTTTCAGTCAAAAATAGAAAATGAGTACAAATTCTTAAACTTACTTGAATCAACTGAAAAAGAATTTGACACAGAACTACTACAAACAATAAAATCAAACTTCAGTAATTTAAAAACTAAAATAGAAGAACAAAATTGGACTAACAAAAAAGTGAATGGAGATTCTCACAACGTGTTAAGTTCTCAAATTCAGACTTTATTAGATTCAAAAGAACAATTTTTAGCAAATGAAAATGACCTTTTTTCAATTGAGTTTAAGTGGTTTCAATTTTACAATTCATTATCAGCAGATAATAAACTAATCATTGACCAATTAAAGGAAAAAACAAATTGGAGAAAAATATTTTTAATATTCTATCTTAATTCTATGCTTGTAAATTCTGCGAATACAGATTTACCAACAAATGATAACGACCATATTGAATTAGGAAAATCTTTGTCTGAACTTGAAAAAGAACAGATTAAATATATTAGAGAATATTGGTTCTCAAAACAAATAGATGCAACCAGAGATTTTGACAATAAGAATCTAAATTTAGCTGTCGAAAATCTATACAACAAACGAGCAGGTAAAAGACATAAACGATTATCCTTACGAGAAATAGTAAAGTTGGATATGGATTTATTCACAACTTTTTTTCCAATAATTCTTACAACACCAGACGTAGCAAGTAATCTCTTTAAAGGCAAAAATCAATATTTTGATATTGTTATGTTTGATGAAGCAAGTCAATTAAAATTAGAAGATAATTTACCTGCACTTTTAAAAGGGAAACAAATTATCATTGCAGGAGACGAACACCAAATGCCACCTTCAAATTATTTCAGCAAAGTATTTGACGGTTTGATTGATGATGAAGATGAATTTGAAGATGAAATAGATAAAATTAAAAACGACATAAGTAATTCACTTTCAGATTGTGAATCACTTCTTGATTTTGCATCCGAATTAGGTTTTGAGAAAAAACATTTAGACTTTCATTATCGTTCAAGACATCCTTATCTAATTGATTATTCAAATTATGCCTTTTATAATCAAAGGTTAAAACCACTTCCAAACAGTTTTGATTACATTCCAATAAAATATGTTCCCGTAAATGGCACATATTCTGACACTTCCAATGACGAAGAAGCTGAGACAATTCTGTCCATTATTGATAACAATATTTCAAGACTTCCAAACGGAGAATATCCAACAGTTGGAGTGGCAACTTTCAACATCAATCAAAGAAACTTAGTTTTAGGTAAGATTAATGAAAGAAGAAAATTTGAAAAATATAGAGATTTTAATAACAAAATAGTTGAACTCGAAGAAAACGGTTTTTTTGTCAAAAATTTAGAAAATATTCAAGGAGACGAAAGAGATGTAATTATTCTATCAACCACTTATGGAATTAATAAAGAAGGGAAATTTGCCCAAAGATTTGGCTCAATAAATCATCAAAAAGGATACAAACTTTTAAATGTTATTGTTACAAGAGCAAAATATAAAGTATATGTATGTTCTTCCATTCCAGAAGATGTATTTTTAAATTATAAAGAGCATTTAATCAATGAAGGTTCAAATAACAGAAGAGGAGCTTTATATGCCTATTTAGCATACTCAAAAGCTGTTAGTGAACAAGACAATGAAGCAAGAATTTCTGTTTTAAATACACTTGCAGAAAATTCTACAAAAAGTACTACAATCGACAACTTAAATGAAGACCTCGAATCACCTTTTGAGGAGGAAGTTTATGAAGCTCTAACCGAACATTTTGACGAAAAAAATATAATTCTTCAACTTCAATTTGCAGGATTTAGAATTGATATGGTTTACGATACTAAACATATTGGACTTCCTAAAATCGCAATAGAATGTGATGGAGCCTCTTATCATTCTAGTCAAGAAGCATATTTACACGATAGTCACAGACAAAAGATTCTTGAAGGACACGGTTTTGTATTTCATAGAATATGGAGTACAAATTGGTGGAGAAACCCACAAAAGGAAACAAAAAAATTAGTCGAATTTATAAGAAGTATCGAAAACAGTAGTCCATCAATTTTTGAAGATAAATCAAAAACAGGTCTAGCATTTACAGATAATATTACCATTATTAAAAATGAGCTTTCTAAAGTATCTCCAAACCTTAAAAAGGATTTAAAAGAAACCATTGAAGCTGTTAGTGAAAAAGAAGATGTTCAAACAACATTATTTAAAGAAACCATTACTGTTAATAGTAAAGTAAAAGTAAAATATTTGAATATTGATAAAGATTTAAAAGTCCATTTAGTAGACCAACTAGTATCTAAACTGGAAAAAACAAATGGGATACAGAAAATAAATATTAAAACTCCACTTGGTATTGCACTGAAAGGGAAATCTGTTGGAGATACTGTTAAAATAGGTGACTTAGATAAATATGTTAGAATATTAGAGATTATGAATTAAAAAAGAAATACTTAAAAATAAACAGACCAAAAAGCACTGGACAATTGCGTTAGAGATAGACTATTTAGATATACAATACCCTTGAAAAAAAAGCAAACTACACTTTTTAGCGAACCAACTATACATAAAAACCTACCAATTACAGATTTCCGTAATAAAGTGATTTTAATAGTTTATACATTGTGAAGTAATTGTAACGTCTAACCAACGGATCAATACATTTTTAAAAAATAGAACAACTAAATTTTAACCGAATTAAGATTGAAAATTTTCAATCTATAAAAGCAGAGAGTTAAATATTTAAGTTCTTAAAAAATAATTCAAATCTATTACAGTATTCTAATCAAAAGTTAAAACCAAACAAACTATGGGATATAAGATGTACGGCATACCACTAAAAAAATTATGCGATGAAAAAAGAAATGGACCTCTGGAGTCTTTTATTTCTGATTTAGATATAGATTGCTCCAAAGAAATAGACTGCAGGTACCCAACAGTTCAGGATCTTAAAAATTCCATTATTGCGGCCGACTTAGACATCGTTTTAGAACTTAATATAAATTTTAATGAAGAAGATGGTTGGTGTTGCACCATAGAAGAAGATAACGGCTCTTACACTATTATAAGTGCCGACAAAATTAAATCTAAGACCGAACCAATAACAGAAATATTGAGTTTTTACAAGAGCAATGGGGAAACAATAACTAAAGTACTTTTTGAGCTCGAAAAAATAATTGGCCCAATACTATACTATTCAGATACGGGTTTAATGACTATGATTAACAAAGAAAAAACTCCCGAACAAGTTTTAAAAGAAATGGCGTAGAATCTAGTATCTTTAGTACCTACATCAGAAATAAAAACGATGACACTAAAAGAATACAAAAAGAAATACACAGAAGAAGATTCGGTTGGCTGGGATTGCATAGACACCGTAGTAGAAAAAATATATCCAGAGCAGAATCCGCAACATTATGCTCCGCAGCTACCTTTTGCCTTAGGAGGTACAGAACCAATAGATGGTATTAGTGTCTACATTAGTAACGCGCAAGAAACTCATTTTCACTACATTTCTTATGGGTTTTCTGAGCTCTATTACAATGAGGAATCTGTAGGCGAGGAATACAGTAAACTAGGTTTTGAACTTACGTTTAGACTTAAAAAACACAGTGATGAAGATAATAGTAACTGGGCGTGCAATTTAATTCAGAATTTAGGAAAGTACGTTTTTAACAAAGAAAAATGGTTTGAGGAATACCACTTAATACCGGCAAACGGGCCAATTAGAACAGCATACGATACAGTTATTACAGCCCTAGCTTTTGTTATAGACAAAGAACTTGGTGTAATAGACACGCCACACGGCGAGGTTCAGTTTTTACAAATGGTAGGTTTAACCACTAAAGAGTACCACGAACTTAAAGAAAACCCTAGTACCAATAAAACAAAAGACCTTTTAGATAAATTAAAAGAAAGCAACCCATTGCTAATTACAGATTTAGAGCGTAAGTAAAAATACTTCATAAAAAATATTTGTCTATTTTAGCCTTAACCAGTAGTTGTTGCCGATCTAAAATAAATCACAACCGCGCTTACCTAAATTTTAAAATAGATGCAAATTCGTAAGGCTTTACTATTCCTTTTTATCCTTGTTGGCTATACCAATTGCCATGCACAAGACAATGAAATTACCGCTACAGAAAAACGAGATAGAATTAATGGTATTTACGAAGTGGTAAACTACGTAGAGAAGCAACAAAATTATACAGAGTTTAAAAAAACACTTCAGCTAAAAAAAGAGCCCGCTATACTATTAACAAATCTAAAAAAACTAAAAGTTGGCGTATCTGAAACTGGTCACGGCTACGTTATACATATGGTCTTTAACAAGGCAAACACAATTGCTTTTAAAGAGTTAACTTATAAGAATCTTAAAAAACCATTAGCCATAGTCGTAGATGGTAAAATTATTATTGCTCCTATTGTAAATAGTCCTATTGAGCATGGTAAGCTAGAGATAACCGGCGGTTTTTCTTTAGAAGAAGCCAATACTATAGCGGACAACATTAGTAAAGAGCACAAATAACGATTTAAGTAGATCACTCTAATTCTATAGCTTTAGATATTAATAATAAACAAATGAAAATCATAAAGACTTTAATACTACTATTTACTATAAGCCTTGTTAGTTGCAATAGTCAAGATAAAGAAATAACTAATGCTAAAATTTTAGACTTAGACAGCTTGTATCAAATCTTTTTAAAAGTAAATGAGATTGACACTGAAGGCTTAAAAGAAAGGTTACCATATATTTCTAAAGATAAAGTGGAAAAACTACAAAACTCTATTTCTAAACACACCTTGAACGCTAAAATTATTGAGCTTTACAAAGAGAACTTTACAACTAAAGAAATTAATGAATTACATAAAGACTCTGAAGACTATTTTAGTCAAGACAGGACTATAAACACATACAATTATCAAGAAAGAGCAAGTAACTTATCCAAAGAACTTAAGGAAAAGAAATTTAAGGCTTTAGAAATTTTAAGAAAAGAAGATGATCTGGTTTTTGAAGACTTTAAAAATAAAATATATCGTTTAGATTCAATTAATTACGAAACTTCTGAATCTAAAAACATAAAAAAAGGTATATCAAAAAAACATCAAAAAAAAGCGAATGGCATCTATGAAGTCTTAAGTTATGACGAGCAAGAACGAAACAGTTCTAATTTTACCGATACATTTGTTATTAAAGATGAACCAGGTATAGCGTTTAACAACCTAAAGGAAATAGACTTTACTCTGTCTTCTAACCCTAGTTTAAACTACAGAATATCAGTAACTTTTAATAAAGATGGAGCAAGAGAATTTAAATACTTAACTCAAAAAAATCAAAAAAGATATTTAGCAATTCTTATTGATGACAATATTGTAATTGCACCTTTTGTAGAGTCTATAATTGATGACGGAAAAATAGATATTAACGGAAAAATAACATATTCAGATGCTATAAACATTGTAGACAACATTAAAAAAGAACGAGCGATACAGCACTAATACGCTATATTTTAGAACTAATGTGTCTCTTTCTATATCCGTTTTAAAAATTAACACAGGCCATTATAGAGTGGGCTTTACTTTTATGTATTTTAGTTCTACCAATGAAAAACCAGAACCAACACATAGAAAACCACTACCACAGAGAAGGCTTGTACGAGGAAATTCTTCAAAAATTAACTGAGCAACATTTAGATTTAAACGCAATAACAAGAGCAAACCTAGCTGGCGTAGACGAGTTTCACGTGCGCGGTGCTGCTGTATCTAAAGAATTAGCCAAGAGCATAAACTTAAACAACCAAATAGTTTTAGATGTTGGCTGTGGTCTAGGAGGTCCGTGCCGTATGTTAGCAGACCTTTACAATTGCAGTACTACAGGCATAGATCTTAGTAAAGAGTATATTAGAACTGCTACGCTATTATCGAAATTAGTAGGTCTAGATAACAAAACAACTTTTACACAAGGAGATGCCACAGAATTACCATATAAAGACAATTCGTTTTCGGTAGTTTGGACACAGCACGTACAAATGAATATTCCTAACAAGGAAAAATTATACTCAGAAATAAATAGAGTTCTAAAACCTGGTGGTCATTTTTTATTTTATGATATTTTTAAAAAAGGAACAGAGCTAATAACCTACCCTATGCCTTGGGCTAATGAGGCTACACATAGTTTTCTTTTTCCGGTTGATGAAATGCAAAATACAACCACTAAACTAGGACTCACAAAAGTGCAACACACCAACCAAACACAAGACGGTATTGCTTTTTTTAAAACTCTTTTACCCAAAATAAAAGAATTTGGCGCACCTAAAATTAGCTTAGAACTGCTAATGGGCACTACCACAATTTCTAAGCACACAAACCTATTACAACATTTACAAGACAACAAATTAGAACTAATTAGTGGCGTGTATAAAAAACAAGAAGATACCTTATACTAAATTATTCAATTTTAAAAAAAGGCAAGGTGTATAAAACGTCTACAGTGTATAAAAACACTAAAGGAATAAGAGCTTCTTTTGTAAATTTGTCTACCAATGAAAAAGATATTTCTTTAATTATATTAGAAATTGAAAGGACTCTTGAGACTACTTATTAGCCTTTTCTACTCTTAATAACTATTGCGAAGAAGTATTATCTTATACATTAATTTAACTTAAAATAAAATTTCGTAAGATTTTACATCGAATTTAAATACTTAATACCCTGCATCTCCGTTCTAAATTTATACTTTAGCAGATCCTAAATAATCTACCCAAATATGAAAACCAAAACCTATAGTGCATTAATTATTCTTGTGTGTGCGCTTTTTCTAGTAAGTTGCAATAACAACAAACCCAAATGGAAACAACTTTTTAATGGAAAAGATTTAAAAGACTGGCAAATAAAAATTAGAACACATCCTTTAAACGATAACTACGCAAATACATTTAGCGTAAAAGATGGCAACATACAAGTGCGCTATAACAACTACGGAGATTTTAATCAGCAATACGGACACCTATTTTACAAAAAACCATATACCGCTTACTTAATTGGAGTAGAATACAGGTTTGTGGGTGAGCAGGCAAAAGGTGGCGAAGGTTGGGCTATTAGAAACAGTGGACTTATGTTACATGGGCAATCGCCTAATAGTATGACCGTAGACCAAGATTTCCCTAATTCTATTGAAATGCAACTTTTAGGAGGCAATGGTAAAGATGAGCGTACTACGGCAAACATTTGCACACCAGGAACACAGTATGTTTTTAACGATGAAATTATACAACAACACTGCGCAAACTCATCTTCTAAAACTTTTCACGGAGACCAATGGGTACGTGCAGAAGCATTAGTCCTAAGAGACTCTTTAATAGTTCATTATGTAAACGGAGAAGAAGTTTTACGTTATACAAGACCTCAGCTAGATCCAAAAAATGGAGCAAAAGAAGGCAAACTATTAACTAGTGGCAGTATTTCTTTACAAAGCGAGAGTCATCCTGTAGATTTTAGAAAAGTAGAAATAGTAAATTTAGAAAAGTTTGCGAACGACCCAACTAAGTTAAAAGAGGTAGTAGCTGAATTACTAGCCAAAAACTAACTATACAAAATTAAGAAAAAGCCTTTAGAACATTTTCTAAAGGCTTTTTTTATACTATTAATTTAATATGCAGTTTCTAATTTAGAACGCATTGTTTTTGCTGCTTGTACTAGATTCTCCAAAGCTAGCTTAGTCTCTGGCCAATCTCTAGTTTTTAGTCCGCAATCCGGATTCACCCAAATATTATCTACAGGTAATAACTTGCTTGCTTTTTGCAACAATTCTTCAATCTCAGATACTTCTGGTACACGTGGCGAGTGTATGTCATAAACTCCAGGTCCAATTTCATTAGGGTATTTAAAATCTACAAATACATTTAATAAATCCATTTTAGACCTAGACGTTTCTATGGTAATTACATCTGCATCTAAATTGGCAATGTGTTGTATAATATCGTTAAACTCACAATAACACATGTGGGTGTGTATTTGAGTTTTGTCTGCTACGCCAGATGTAGCTATTTTAAAGCTTTCTACTGCCCAAGACAAGTAAGCACTCCAATGTTCTTTGCGCAATGGCAAACCTTCTCTTATAGCTGGCTCGTCTACCTGTATGGCTTGTAAACCTACTTCTTCTAAATCGTTAACCTCATCTCTAATTGCTAATGCAATTTGCTTACAAGTTTCAGATCTTGACTGGTCGTTACGCACAAAAGACCATTGCAAAATAGTAACTGGGCCAGTTAACATGCCCTTTACTACTTTTGAACTTAAAGATTGTGCATAGTCAGACCATTTTACAGTCATTGGCACTGGTCTAGATACGTCTCCAAACAATATTGGTGGTTTTACTGCCCTACTCCCATAACTTTGTACCCAACCAAAATTAGAAATTGCAAATCCTTCTAATTTTTCACCAAAGTATTCTACCATATCATTACGTTCGCATTCTCCGTGCACAAGAACATCTAACCCTATTTTTTCTTGAAAACGTATCGTTTCTTCAATTTCTTGTTTAATAAGTTGGTTGTAAGCATCTAAACTAAGTTCTTTTTTTTTGAATTTAGAACGCCAACTCCTTACCTCCTTTGTCTGCGGAAAAGAACCTATAGTTGTTGTTGGGTATGCAGGCAGTTTTAATTGATCTTTTTGTATTTTTTGACGTGATAAAAACTCAGCGTTTCTTTCACTATCCTTTGCAGTTAACAAACTTAATCTTGCCTTAACAGCTGCGTTATGTATAATTGAAGATTCCTTTTTTGCTTTAAGCGCTCTAGTATTGTCTACTAATTTAGTCAACACCTCTTTACTCGCATCTCCTGCAGCAAGTTTTTTAAGTGTTACCAACTCGTCTACTTTTTGTTTGGCAAAAGCCAACCATTGTTTTACGCTTACTGGTAGTGCTTCTTCACTCTCTTCTAAATCTAAATCGTACGGTGAGTGCAGCAAAGAACAAGAAGTAGCTAGCCAAACATTGTCTTTGCCTATTTGTGCTTCAACCTTTTTAATTGTAGCAATAGTATCTTCAAAATTAGTTTTCCAAATGTTACGTCCATCAATTATACCTAGAGAAAGTATTTTATCATTTTTAAAATTAGTTGCATTTAAAATGTCATCTAATTGCAAAGAACAACGGACCAAGTCTAAATGCAAGGCGTGTACTGGTAATTGTAATACTGTTTCTAGATTATCACCATAGCAATCAAAATAACTAGTTAAAATAACGTTTAACTCTGGAAACTTATACGCTAATGTTGAGTAGAGTTTTTTAATAGCTTCCCTGTCTTTGTCTGTAATATCTAGTGCCAAACAGGGCTCGTCTATTTGTATGTACGTAGCACCTGCGTCTACAAGACCTTCTATCAACTTATAAAAAACGGGTAAAAGATTATCTAATAAATCTATTCTATTAAAACCACCTTCTTTCTCCTTACCTAAAAGCAAATACGTAACCGGACTTAACACTACTGGTTTGGTGGTAATATTATGTGCCAATGCCTCTTTAAACTCATGAACTGGTTTTAAAGAGAATAATTCAAATTCCTGATTGGCAGTAAACTCTGGCACGAGGTAATGGTAGTTGGTATCAAACCACTTTGTCATTTCCATTGCAGTAACATCAAACTCATTGTTTTGTAAGCCCCTTGCCATTGCAAAATACAAATCTAGCTGAGACTCTTTTTCTTTTATTTTCTGATATCTTGCAGGAATACAACCATAGGTTAAGGTTGCATCTAAAACCTGATCGTAAAAAGAAAAATCGTTAGACGGAATAAGATCTATACCTGCGTTTTGCATTAATTTCCAGTTAGAAAGTTTTAACTGTTTACCCATCTCTACTAATTCGGTTTTAGTAGCTGTGCCTTTCCAGTACCTCTCGCTTACTTTTTTTAACTCCCTTTTAGCTCCAATTCTTGGGTAACCTAAAACATTAGTTTTCATATCACTATAAATTTATTATTCTAAGCAAAGTTTATAATAATAAATATTTTAGCTAAATAAGTGCTCAATTTTAGAAATAAGAACTACAATTAATGTAGTAAAAAGAATAATAAACTTTTATATATTTGTTTCTCATCAATTTTTAGACAAATTTTCTATGAGTAACCTAGACAAGATAGATGTACAACTTTTGCGATTGCTACAATTAAACGCTAACCTAACATCTAAAGAATTAGCAAACAAAGTAAACTTATCTACTACACCGGTTTTTGAAAGAATAAAAAGACTAGAAAGAAATGGCTACATAAAAAAGTATGTTGCAGTTTTGGATGCAGAAAAACTAGAAAAGGGATTAACTGTTTTTTGTAATATTAAATTAAAACAACACACTAAAGATATAGGTCATAATTTTGTTCGTGAAATTATGTCTATAAAAGAAGTAACGGAATGTTATAATATTTCTGGTGATTTTGATTTTTTACTAAAAGTACAAGTAAAAGATATGAAGCACTACCAGGATTTTGTTTTAAACGGCTTGGGTTCTGTAAAAAGCGTTGGCAGCACACATAGCACGTTTGTAATGGGAGAAATAAAACACAATTACGCTATACCTATATAAGTATAGCGCAACTGTAGTATCTATTTAAAATCTTTTTATGGTTTTTATGGTGTACATAATACCTATAGAAACGGTAGACCATTCTGTGTTATCTCCTAATTGTATGCCTGTATAAGATAAATTAAGCTCTGTACTTTCGCCCATTAAATAACCTAATTGAGGTCTGTAATAAAAGCCACCATCATTACCGTCATTTAAACCAAAGCCTTGGCCAGCATCTACCCCAAAAGAAAAGGAATTAGATGTCCAAACACGCACAGAAGCTGCTGCCTTTAAAAACTGAATACTTGGCAAATCATTTGTAATAGTACCTGTATGGTATTTTTCTGCAAAGCCGTGTATGTAACCAGCTGTTACACCTACATCTACAACTTCGCCTAAAGCCCACATATGGCCAACATCTAAACCAAGCATTAAACTTACATCATCTGTAAAATCGTCCAAAGGTATACCACCTTGAATACCTATTTTTAATCCTTCTTGTGCAGACAAATTAGCTGCCATAACAGTACAAACAATAAGTAGTGCAATTTTTTTCATTTTCTTTGGGGTTTAGTTATTTATGGCCAAAACTAAACTCTTATATAAAACATACCCAATTTATGTTGCAAAACACTTGTTTACAGTTGTAGAACATATGTTTACCAGTATGTAAGCGAGATTACTATTTATTTACTGTACGTAAAATCCATTCTAATTCTGGGTCATAATTGTTTGCACGGTCTTTTAAAGTTGGTGTAATAGTCACATCTGGTTTAACACCATAACCATCTATTTCTGTTTTATAAGGTGTTTCTAAAACCATTAACCCAAAGTATAGCATTAGCTTAGAGTTTGGCAGTCTTACCAATTTTGTTTGTCCTGCCACAGTACTGTTGTAAGCACCTCCTGTTTCCTCACCAACAATAATACCCCTTTTACGTGCTTTTACAACATTAGAAAATACAGAAGATGCAGAAAAAGAGCGACCATTTACTAATACATACACGTTACCCTTATAATTATTTTCTTTAGGTTCTGCTACGTTAGATTCCTTAAACTTATATACCAGCTTGCCATTTTTTTTGCGTGCCTTAAAAACTTCTTTAAAAAATATAACTGGTACAAATAAAGATTCGTATGCTGCTCCATATACTGTTTTAGCGCGAGACATATAAGACTTTATCATTGGGTATCTTGTGTTTACTTCTGCTTCTTCAACAAACTTAAATTCTTCTTTTGCTAAGTAAGAATATAAATCGTGAATTTCTACCAATCTACCTCCTCCATTATCTCGCAAGTCTATAATTAAATCTTTTGTTTTTGCAGAGTCTATTTTTTTAAAAGCTTCTTCATAAAAAGCTTCGTAGTCACCACTGCTAAAGCCTCTAATTTTCATATAAGCAACGGTACTATCTTTTCCTATAAAATCTAAATTTCTGTTATTATTTTTTTCCGAATAATTATATCCGTATTTGTGATAATCCTTTAGCTTTTTCTTTAACTTTTTTGAGGCAAGTTTACGTTCTTCTTTTGTCTTTTTAATTCGTTTTTTATCTTTTAAGCTATCTTTTTTTGCGTTAGGGAACCTTGTAGAGTCTCTTGGTATTCTTCTAAAAACTTTGGTGTATAAACTATCGTTATTAGAAAACGTAACCTGTAAACTATCTAACCTTCCTTTATCTTGATAGTAATATCTAGCTAGTTTCTGCGCAGCATATTTATTATGAAAAGTTGTATTATATCCGTCTGAAGAAAAATAAGTTTTATACCTTTTTAACAAGTCATCAACAGAATCATCTCCTAACTTTACCACTCTGCTCCCAACCATTGTACTGTCTTCACCAAGTGTATTTTTAACTCGCACAGCATCTTCTACGCTCTCAAACCTTAAATAAGACCATTCGTTTTTTAGTTTATTTAAAACTTTATCTTCTTTACGTGTGTATTTTTTTGTTGGTACAGAAATACCTGCGTGTCCTTGCCTAACCTCTGCCACAACAGGAGTCAATTTTTCATAAAAGGCATACGTTGTCATAGGTTCTGTAATATTCTCCTTTAAAGTAGCAAACTTTGCATCTAACTCTTTTTTTGGCGTGTATTTATATAGTTGAGGATGTAATTTTTGTAGTTTTCTATAGGTTACATCAACATCTTTATGCAGCTGATCTACGCTATGTAATTTAGTTATTTGTTGATTGTATTTAGCTACACTAGCACATGAAGTAATTAGTAGTAATGGCAAAAGGTAAAACAATAATTTTCTCAAGGGTTGTGGTTTTATGGTTTGGACTATAATTCTCTAATTATAAGAAACACAGCACATTTTATGCCACTAAAGTTAAAATATTGCGTAGACCTAAAATATATTTTTAACAATATTTTATTTTCAACTATTCTATAGCTCTATTTTGTACCTTTAACTTGTATGAAGAAAAAACTTATCATAACTATTTCTATACTAATTCTATTGCCTTTATTGGCAATTTTTTGCTCTAATGCCATTATTAAAAATGCAACTAGCGAAAAAAACTATGATGATGTTATCGCTATACCTCACAATAAAGTTGGTCTGGTTTTAGGTACAACAAACAAATTAGTAAACGGTAGTCCTAACCCTTATTATGTACATCGCATAAATGCAACTATAGCACTTTACAATGCAAAAAAAATAGATTTTGTTTTGGTTAGTGGTGATAACGGAAGCATATATTATAACGAACCAGATACTTTTAAAAGAGCACTTGTAAAGCAAGGCATACCTGCAGAGAAAATATTTTTAGATTATGCTGGCTTTAGAACATTAGATTCTATGGTCCGTGCTCACTTAATTTTTGGTTTAGATAGTGTTACCGTAATATCCCAGAAATTCCATACCGAAAGAGCCATTTACATTGCAAACAATAAAGGTTTAAAAGCTATTGGTTTTAATGCAAAGGATCTAGAAGGCAAAGCTGGTTTAAAAGTAAAAACAAGAGAATATTTAGCTCGTGTAAAAGTATTTATAGACATACTTTTAAATACAGAACCTAAGTTTTATGGCAATAAAATAACCATAGAATAGTACATAGATACAATGCAAAAAATTAAAACCTTATTTAAAAATTTAGGTCCTGGATTGCTTTTTGCTAGTATGGCTATTGGCACATCTCATCTAGTACTATCTACAAAAGCAGGCGCACAATATGGTTGGATTATGTTAGTACCAATTGTACTGGCAAATATTTTAAAATATCCTTTTTTTGAATTCGGAATTAGATACACCAACGCAACAAACAAAACACTTATACAAGGCTATTTAAACAGAGGCAAAGGGTACTTATGGTTTTACGCACTAATTACCCTAGTCTCTACTTTTACCATCTTAGCAGCTTTGTATTTAGTAACATCCGGAATATTAATAAACCTATTTAGCCTAACAAATGTATCTATTACAGTAGTTGCTTTTGTTTTATTCAGTTTTATTTCTGCTCTATTAATTATTGGTAAATATGTTTTTTTAGAGAAGTCTTTAAAAATTGTAGTATCTATTTTAGGAATTGCACTTGTAGTTACAACTATTGTGGTTGTTTTTAAGGGTAAGGTTGATGAAGTTGCCAACTTTAAACCAACACCTCTTTTTAGTAATGCCAGCATTTTATTTATTATTGGTTTAGTTGGTTGGATGCCTACTGCGGTTGAAACTTCTAGTTGGTTAAGTATGTGGACCATTGAAAAACAGAAACTCACGAACAAAAAGCCAAACCTTAAAGAAGCGTTATCAGAATTTAACTTTGGCTATCTGGTAACAGCTATTCTTGCTTTTTTCTTTATGACTATTGGCTGCATGTCTCTTTATGGTACCAATACTAAAATGAGCAGTAGCGCTGTGGATTTTGCAGACCAACTAATAAATTTATTTACAGTACATATTGGCGAGTGGACCACCATTTTTGTTGCGACAGCAGCTTTTGCCACAATGTTTAGTTCTTGCATGACGGCACACGATGCAATTGCAAGGGTGAGTATTGATGTTATACAGAAACTAAGAAGCAAATCAGCTCCTAAAACTGAAGTAATAAAAACACAGAGTAAATCTAATTTTACCGTAGCTATACTTGTATTAACTGTTGTAAACTTAGCCGTTATTGTATTTTTTAATTCTAATATGGGCAAAGTTGTTGCCTTAGCAACCTCTGTATCTTTTATTGTAGCCCCAGTTGTTGGGTATATGAATTTAAAAAATGTTATGAGTACAGATGTCCCTAAAGAGTATCAGCCAAAAAAATGGTTACAACTGCTTACATATGCGGGTATTTTATTTCTGAGTTTATTTGCTGTTTATTACTGCTATATTGAGTTAATTGCATAAAAAAGACCGACTTATAAAAAGTCGGCCTGTAATTATATTTTTTATTTTTAAAGTGAATTATCCATAATTTCTTGTACTATTTCTGGATTTAATAATGTGCTTATATCTCCTAAGTTACTTGTATCATCAGAAGCTATTTTACGTAAAATACGCCTCATAATTTTACCACTTCTAGTCTTAGGCAAGCCAGTTACAAACTGTATTTTATCTAATTTGGCAATTGGTCCAATATGTTCTGTTATTTGCTGATTAATCTCTTTACGCAAGTTGTCTCTATCTCTAGTTTCTCCAAACTCTTTTAGAATAACGTAACCATACAATGCATTTCCTTTAACATCATGCGGAAAACCTACAATAGCAGATTCTGCAACTGCCGGATGTTCATTTATAGAGTCTTCTATTGGAGCTGTTCCTAAATTATGACCAGATACAATAATTACATCATCTACACGACCTGTAATTCGATAATAACCCACACCATCTCTTAATGCACCATCTCCAGTAAAGTATTTATCTTTATATGCAGAAAAATAGGTATCTCTATACCTATCGTGATTGCCCCAAATTGTTCTAGCTATAGATGGCCATGGATATTTAATGCACAAACGCCCTTCAACTTGGTTTCCTTTTAACTCCTGTCCATTTTCATCCATTAATGCTGGCTGTATACCAATAAAAGGCAATGTTGCATAAGTTGGCGTTGTTGGCGTTACATAAGGGATAGGAGAAATCATAATTCCGCCTGTTTCTGTTTGCCACCACGTATCTACAATAGGACTATTTTTTTTACCAATGTTATTATTATACCAATGCCAAGCTTCTTCATTTATTGGTTCTCCTACAGACCCTAATACTTTTAAAGAAGATAAGTCGTGGTTTTCTACAAAATCTAAATTCTCTTTTGCTAGAGCTCTAATTGCTGTTGGAGCTGTATAAAACTGCGTTACTTTGTGTTTTTCTATTACCTCCCAAAAACGACCATAATCTGGATAAGACGGTACGCCCTCGAACATTACAGTAGTTGCTCCATTTGCCAAAGGTCCGTATACAATATAAGAATGACCTGTAATCCACCCAATATCTGCTGTACACCAATACACATCATTTTCTTTATACTGAAAAATATTTTTAAATGTATACGCTGTGTACACCATATAACCTCCTGTAGTATGCACCATACCTTTTGGAGTACCTGTAGAACCAGATGTATATAAAATAAAAAGAGGGTCTTCTGCATCCATAATTTCAGGAACACAATCTCCATAGGCATCGTCTAATAATGGTTGTAACCATTTATCTCTACCTGCCTTCATTTCTATTTCTGCATTGGTGCGTTTAGCAACCAATACAGTTTTTACACCAGGACAATCGTCTAAAGCAACATCTACAATACCTTTTAAATCGATAGCTTTTTTACCACGAAAAGAGCCATCTGACGTAATTACAATTTTACAATCAGAATCGTTAATACGTGTTGCTAAAGCATTAGAAGAAAAACCTGCAAAAACAACAGAATGTATAGCTCCTATTCTAGCACAAGCGAGCAGTGAAACTGCTAATTCCGGAATCATAGGTAAATAAACACAAACTCTATCTCCTTTTTTAACTCCGTTTTCTTTTAACACATTTGCCATTTTACAAACTCTTTTATGTAGCTCGTTATAGGTTATATGCTCTGCTTCTTCTTTAGGGTCATTGGGTTCAAAAAGAATAGCTGTTTTTTCTCCTCTAGTGGTTAAATGTCTATCTATACAATTTTCTGTAATATTTAGTTTTGCATTTTCAAACCACTTTACTTCTGGTTTAGAGAAATCCCAACTTAAAACATTATCCCACTTTTTCCTCCATAAAAAATGTTCTTCTGCAATTTCTTCCCAAAAAGCTTCGGGGTTTCTAACAGACTTACGATATACTTGAAAGTACTCTTCTAAATGTTTAATGTGATAATTACTCATTTGCTATTTCTTTTGATCTATTTAATACTCATAATTTCTAATTTAAGTACGCTGTTACATTAGATTGTAAAATACATCAACCTAAAAAGACTAAAACACATACATAACAAAATTGCTAAATAGGTGAGTTTACTCTAGAGAAAACTGCCTTTTACAGATTGAATTACTATAAAATTATATGAATTATTAAATATAGGAAATCTTGAAAAGAAATTAATTAAATATGTATTAAAAAATATAGTAATACTCAATAAATTTGAAGAATATTAATTGAGCGTAAAAAAGAGCTGTACTAATTCAGCTCTTTATAGTTTAATATTACAATGTTACACCTACGATTTTCTGCGTGAAAATAATCTATACAGTACACTCCATTTGCGCACTTATTAAGTAGATGATCTTCTCCATAACCAATAGTGTATAATATATTTTTTGAAGGTACTCCGTTACTTAACAAATACTCTTTTATAGCATCTGCACGGCCTTGTGACACCCTAAAATTTGATGAACTACCACCTTTACTATCTGTATGAGATTCTATTTGAAGATTAAATTCAGGAAACTTCTTAATTATCTCAATAGCCCTGTCTAACTCTGCCTTAATTGCAGAAGTTAACTTAGAGCTCTTTGTATTAAATATAAACTTATTTAATTTAAGCATTGTTTTATCCTCCTTCTCTACAACATAATCGGCTGCGGGCTCTAAATAAATATCGGTTTGCCCTTTTTTCTTTAAATCATCTGCTATAAAATACTGTCTATATAACGAATGTAAATTTTTAGATGCAATAACTGTTACTTTTTCTTGCCAAGGCAACTCAATTTCATAACTACCGTCTTCTGCCGAAACGATTTCTTTAATAAGTGAATTTTCTTTTCCGTAAACCTTAATAGTTACGCCACCTATTCTAATATTAGTATTTGGATTTAGAGTTGCTCCTTGTAATACAATTGTATTTAATTTAGGCTTTTCAGCTACTTTAAAACCGTAAATATCATCTTTACCCTTACCACCTTCTCTATTAGATGAAAAATAGCCTTCTAAGCCTCCTGTAGTATTATTTTTCACAATAAAACCAAAATCATCTTCGCTAGAGTTTATTCCTTCTCCTAAATTAATAGGGACCCCAACAGCGCCGTCTGCCTTTAAATTAGATTTGTAAATATCCATACCGCCGTAACCATAAAAAACATCAGAAGAAAAATATAGTCCGTTTTCAAAAACAAAAGGAGAAATTTCATTCCCTGGTGTATTTACTCTTGGACCTAGATTAATAGGTGCAGACATAATTTGTCCTTGATTTGTATTTACATAGTAAATATCTGTACCTCCATAACCATCATCAAAATTAGCTACAAAATATAAACGTTGAGAATTTTCATCATAAAAAGGATAGAAAAAACTAGTACTTAGGTTTTTTAAAATAAAATTGAAGTTCCTATTACCATCTACCTTAGCTATAGATAATGCATTCTTACCCGTTTCATCAAATAACATTTCGTTATCTTCTTCATTAGATAACACATAAAATATTTTGTCTAATTCTGAGGAATAGTAAGGTGTGGCCTGATGAAATTTTGAAGAAGGGATTACTGTAGAAGGGATTACATTTGTAATGTCTCCATCTTCCTCTATTTCACTTTCATAGATATTTAGGTATACGCGCTCAGGTTTTTTCTTTTTCTTCTCAATTGTAACTCTCCTATCACTTGTAAACAGCAACTTATCTTTATAGAACGATGGAGAAAAATCTGCTGATATACTATTTCCTTTTACATTAAAAACATTATAATTAGGTATTGTAATATCGTCTGTATGTGCAATGTCAAAATTAAACTTTGCATTCTCTGCCCAGGAAGCTTCTTTTAAAATAGTATCATTTTCCAAAAACTTGTTCATTTTTTGTTTCCCAGATAGGATATATAAACTACGAAGCATCTTATTGTAATGAAAAGGAGGCAACACGGCGTCACTCTCTTGTATCATTTTATATGTATCCCAAGCTTTTTGATACTGATCTGTATTAAAATAAGACTCAGCATAATTTAAAAATTGCTGTGTAGTTAATACTGTCTCTAGACTTTCTTTAGCATATTCTTCAGCTGCTTGCTCATATTTATATTGAAAGAAATAACGATCTCCATCAGACTTTAAATTTTGAGCATACAATGAAATTATAGATAAATTTAATAGTAAAAAGCTAAGCTTAAATTTCATAGTGTTTTGTGTTAGAAGAATCTTGGAGTATCTATTTGTTTCGGCTTCTTGCTATCTTTTTTTCTATTTTTAGAACTTGAACCACCAGACCTGCCCAAATAAAATTTTAAAACAACCTCATGCGAACCATCGTTGTAATTTTTAAATGCATTAGTTGAGTAATCATAAGAATACCCAATAAACATGGAATTAGAAACCTGAAAACCAGCTAAACCACTCATTGCATTATCAAACCTATAAGACGCCCCTAATGTAAATTTCTCATTGATTAAAAAGTTGGTAGACAAGTTTACATTTACAGGAGAGTCGGTAATATAATTTACCAAAAATGCTGGTTTAAATTTTAATTCGTCACTTAAATCAAATACCAATCCACCAATAAAATTAACTTGAGTTTTATCTTCTTCTATTACAGCAACCTCATCATCATACAATGTGCTCGTTAATAAGTTTGGAACAGAAAGTCCAAAATACCAATCTTCTGCATACACAAATGTACCCGCACCAATAATTGGATAAAAGGTATTGAATTGATTTCCTTTTATTGCTGGTTCATTTTCAAACTCAAAATCTCCTTTTGTAAAATCTATATCTAAAGAAGAGCCTCCTGCATTAATACCAAAAGACCAGTTTGCATTGTCTGATAATTTAACTTGATAAGAATAGGATATATTAATCAAAGTCTGACTCATTGGCCCTAACTTATCTGAATACGCATTAAATCCTAAGCCTGTTTTTTCATTAGAAAACGGAATATTAGCTCCAATTCTTATTGTTGTTGGCGCACCAGGAACATCTAACCATTGAGCTCTATATAAACTCATTATTTCAGTATCTTCTACACTACCAACATAAGCAGGGTTAAAACTCCCTATATTGTACATATACTGTGTATACTGTGGCTCTTTTTGTGCATACATACTTGTAGCTACAAAAAATACCATAGCAACACTTAGATACTTAAAAACCTTTATGGATTTTTTATTTTTTTGTTCTATCATCTTATGATTTGAATCCATCCTTTTTTAACTTCAGAACCATCTGCTAAATCTAACACATAAAAATAAGTTCCGTTAGGCAAGTCGCCTTTTTTCCAGGTACCGTCCCATTTATTATCGTAATTAGTTACACTATACACTTCACTTCCTAACCTATTAAAAATAGTAAGTGTATTATTTGGGAACGTTTCTATACAGTTTATTCGCAGATAATCATTAATACCGTCTCCGTTTGGAGAAAACTGATTAAACAAAAAGCCGCATTTGTCAGATGTTCTTTCTGCTATAGATATAGTTACCTCTGCACTGTTATTTTCTGTAAAAGTTACATCTAACGGAAAGGAATCTGTAATTTCCACTGAGTTAACATGCGTACCTTCTTCTATAACTCTTGTTGTAATTTCTAGTGTTTGTTCTTCGTTACCCAATATTTCAGCTAGCTGCCAAACACCAGTAATAGGGTCATAGGCGCCTGCTGTTGCAGTATGTGATACATACTGAAAACCTATAGCATCTTCTATTAAATCGGTAACACTGATATCTGTTACCAAACCATCTGTCTCATTGGTTAAAACAATTGTAAAAGTAACCTCTTCACCAACAGCAGTTAACATCTTATTTGCTCTTTTTGTTACTGACAAATCTATTTGCTTAATAATAACTTCAACAGAACTTTGGTTATTCTCTGTAGCTGTATCGATAGGAGTACTATTTGTAATTTCTGCTGTATTAATATAAGATCCTCCATCTATAACCATAGCTGTAATTTCTATAGATGTACTTTCTCCTGCTAGCAATTCTTGAATTGCCCAAATACCAGTAGCATTATCAAAACTACCTAATTGAGGAATATCAGATATATATTCAAAACCAGTAGTAGCATCTAAAACATCTGTAATTTCTATAGCTGTAACTGGATCACCAGTTAAGTTTTCTACTGTAATTGTAAAAGTTACTTCTTCCCCTGTAAAAACCTCATCTTTATCTACTATTTTTACAATAGCTAAATCTGTTTCTGTGGGTGAACAATCTACTACAGTAACCGTTATGGTAGTAGTTTCTACAGTACAAGGTGCAACAAAACCTGTTGTTGTATATGTAAATTGATAGGCTCCTAATGGCTGACCAACAAAATCTACTGTATTAGAATCAATTGTAATAGCACTACCTGCGGGCTGAGAAATTAAGGTCCACTCTCCTGCATCCTGACCAGTTAACTGCTCATCTAAATTAACTATAGTTACTCTTCCGCTTCCTGACAATGAACAAGCAGTAACGTCTGTACCTGTACCAGAAGATGGTTGGCTGTTTATTGTTGCAATAACCTCTACTCTTTCTGATGTACAACCATTGGCTGTTGCCTCTAAAAAATAAGATGTTGTAGCCGTTAAAGAAGGGGTATCAAAATTTAATCCTGTGTGTACAAGAGTACCACCTGTTTCAGCATCATACCAAAGTAAGGTACCATCTGTTGTGGTTCCTGTTAATGTCACAGAACCTTCTCCGCATCTAGATGCAGAAGTTCCCATAACTGTTGGACTATTATTCTGTACAATGGTAATTTTTAAAGGTGGACTAGTACAACCATTTGCTTCATCTAAATAAAAGCCATAAAACTCCCCAGAATATCCAATTTCCGAACCTGGTAAATACGAAGAACTATCTAATAAATCTTCACTACTACTCCAAGTAAGCACTGTTCCTGATGGTGTAGCACTAGCCACGTAATCATTTAAATCCTGAGTAAAATTATCACAAAATGTAGTCTCTTCTCCTGTTCTAAATTCTGGCGCATTAGGAGTTGTAGCACAAACTGGCTCATTATCTTCAATAATAATCCTAGCAGATGCTGCTAAAGGATTTATATCATAGTTTGAGTTTTCTGAAATTGTTATAATTATAGTTTCATCTCCTTCTATTAATGTGTCATCTACTATTCCAGAAATATCAATCGTTATATTCTGATTACTACCTGTAAACGAAACTGATCTACTCAAGGTCCCATAGTCATCACCCTCAGTAGCTGTTCCTGAAACAATGTAATTTATTGTTGAGGTCGATAATAAGGGAAAGTTTCTAGCTCTAATAACAAAACTTCCATTCTCTTGCCCCTCTTCTTTAGCATTTGAAATAGCGTTTATTGATACGTCTTGAGCGAAACCAGAAAAACCTAAACACAAAAACACCACTAGAAAGCAAAATGCCTTGGGTTTTTTAATAAAACGGAAACTGCCTAATTGTTTAATTTTCATTTTCTTTTATAGATAGTGTTACTCAACTATAATTTATAACAGATAGACTACAATATTAATCAAAATGCTATTCGTCGATAAACATAATCGACAAATAACATATTTCACCTCTCAGTTACAACTATAGTCATTAACTATAGTCATTTATTCTTCAAGGATTTAAGATAATACTGCCGATGTAGTTTCTGATTCTTTGTGTATTTTTTTCACCAATCCTTGTAAAACTTTACCTGGACCAACTTCCGTAAATAAAGTTGCACCGTCTGCAACCATATTTTGCACACTTTGTGTCCATTTTACCGGAGCTGTTAATTGTGATATTAAATTCTTTTTAATTTCTTCTGCATTCTGTACAGCCGTGGTTGGTACATTTTGGTAAATAGGACATCTTGGCTCGCTAAACGTAGTATTTTCAATTGCTGCAGCTAATTTCTCTCTTGCTGGCTCCATTAAAGGGGAATGAAATGCTCCTCCTACAGGTAATAACAAAGCTCTCCTTGCTCCTGCTTCTTTCATTTTTTCACAAGCAATAGTAATTGCATCTACATCTCCTGAAATAACTAATTGACCAGGGCAGTTATAATTTGCCGCCACAACAACACCTTCTGTCTCTGCACATATTTTTTCTACAACCGCATCTTCTAATCCTAAAACTGCAGCCATTGTACTAGATTGCATTTCACAGGCTTCTTGCATCGCCATTGCTCTTTGCGACACTAATTTTAATCCGTCTTCAAAAGTTAATGTACCATTCGCTACCAAAGCAGAAAATTCTCCTAACGAGTGCCCAGCAACCATATCTGGCTTAAAAGTATCGCCCATTACTTTACTCATAATTACAGAGTGTAAGTAAATTGCAGGCTGCGTCACTTTTGTTTGTTTTAAATCTTCAGGTGTACCCTCGAACATAATATCAGTGATACGAAAACCTAATATATCGTTTGCTTTTTCAAATAATTCTTGTGCCAAAGGGTACTTCTCATACAAGTCTAACCCCATACCTACAAACTGTGCTCCTTGACCAGGAAATATATATGCATTCATTCTTTTAATTTTTAAATTGATTGACAAAAATAAGTAAAACTTATCTAGAGAACATATTGGTTGCTCTAAAGTTTATTCCTTGTCTTTAAACCAACTAGAATAAGTTACATAATTATCTGCAATACGGTTTACCTCACCCTCACTTAATGCTACACTTATGTCTTTAATTTTTTTTGCCGGCATACCTGCAAAAACAGTTCCAGAAGGTATATGTGTGCCCTTAGTAACTACTGCTCCTGCCGCAATAATACTGTTGCTCTCCACAACACAATCATCCATAACAATACTACCCATACCAATTAATACATTGTCTTTTATGGTGCATCCATGCACTATCGCATTGTGGCCAATAGAAACATTATTACCAATAGTAGTCGGACTTTTTTTATACGTACAATGGATAACTGCGCCATCTTGGACATTTACTTTGTTTCCCATTTTTATATAATGAACATCGCCACGCAATACAGCATTATACCAAACGCTGCATTGACTCCCCATTACTACATCACCAACAATAGTTGCATTTTCTGCTATAAAACAATCTTCTCCTATTTGAGGGGATTTTCCGTTTACTTCTTTAAGTATCATTCTAAAATTGTGTATTTAAATTTTATTCAAAATAAGATAAAAAATCTTTCTTTTTAGAGGCCGAAACCAATAGTTCTTTACCATTATGCAAAACTACGCTACCGCCTTTTCCTTTTTTATATTTTGCTACGGCATTTACGTTTACCAAGTACGACTTGTGTATGCGCGCAAACGGAAAATCTGCCATTGCTTCTTCAAAGTACTTTAGTGTTTTACTCACTAAAATCTTCTTGTTTTCTAAATAAATCTCTGTATAGTTATCATCGGCCTTACAATACAAAATATCAGCTACATTTAATACCTGAAATCCGTCTTGTTGCGGCAAAGTAATTTTACCATTTATCTTATTTGTCTTTGGTTGTAAAATACGATCTTCCAATGCGTTTTCTTTACTTCGAATCTCTACTACATAATCTACTGCTTTAATTAGCTCGTCTATATTAATAGGTTTCATTAAATAATATGCAGCGTGACTATTTAAAGCATCCATAGCATATTGGTTGTATGCAGTAACAAAAACGGTTTCAAAAGTTCTGTCTGGCACCTGATCTAGTAAATCAAAAGCATTACCAAAAGGCATTTCTACATCTAAAAAAATTAAATCTGGTTGGTGCTTTTCAATTAAGGCCAAACCCTCTTTTATAGATGGCGCTTCACCTAACAGATTTACTGCAGGACAATATTTTGTTAAATAGTTGGTTAAAATCTCCCTACTATTAGCTTCATCTTCAACTATAATTGCGTTTAATTTCATTCTCTACTATTTAAAAATAAGCAACTTGTATTAGTCCTTTTTTAAGGTTAATACTACTTTAGTTCCAGAGCCATCTTCATTTAAATCTTGTACAAAAACTGTAACCTTATCTTTATACATACTATTTAAAATAGCGACTCTTTTTTTAATATTTCCCATCCCTTTAGAACGTTGTTTCTTTTGATTTTGGGTTTTTAACTCGGCCGACTTTAATCGACCTATACCATTATCTTCTATGGTTATTTCTATACCCTCTTTATCTTTTTGCTTTAGACTGATGTTTAAAAAACCCAAATCTTCTTTATATCGTAATCCGTGCCAAATAGCATTCTCTATATACGGCTGAAGCAACATTGGGGGTATTTGAAAAGCAGCAACATCTATACTAGGATCTGTTTCTATTTTATAGTTAAACTTATCTGGAAAACGCGAGTGCTCTAGTTTTACATACAACTCTAACAACTCTAACTCTTTTGTAAGCGGAATAAAATCTTCTTCTGAGTTTTCTAGAACAGCTCGCATTAAGGTTGAAAACTCACTTAAAAAACGATTTGCGCTTCGCTCATCGCTCTTAGAAATATAATTATTCACAGAGTTTAATGCATTAAATATAAAATGCGGATTCATCTGTGATCGCAACGATTTTAATGCCAACAGATTATTTGCTAATTTCTGTTGTCTGTTACTTCTGTAAAAGAAAAAAGCAGCAACACCAAACAGTAACATTCCTAAAATTAGAGAGTATATTAAAAGCCGTTGCTTCTTTGTTGTTGTAGTATATAAGTCTTGTTTTGTTTGCGCTAAACTGTATTTACTCTCAGACAACTCCTTGTCTTTCTCTAAACCTGTAATACGATTTTGTTTAGCTGCAATTTGTTTACTTAATCGTTCCGCTCTAGAAATCTCTTGTTCTTTACGCGCATACAAAGTATCTGCTACTGCGGCGTATTTTTTATAGGTTTCTAAAGCTTTAGAATAATCTCCTTTATCATCATAAAGCTCAGATAATTTACGTGTTGCATCTTTTTGTACCACCAAATCATTTTCACTAGCTGCCTCAGATATACTTTCTTCTAAATACGGTATAGCCTCATCTAATTTATCTTGTACAATTAAAGTATTTGCTATTTTATAGTTTATGCGTTGTCTGGTAATAGGTACTTCTATAGCTTCTGTTTTAAGAGTAGCCGACTTTTTTTTGTTGCTATTTAAGAGGTCTATTTCTTTTAGACTCTTTTTACGCAACTCCATTTCCTTGTCGTATAAATTATTTTTACTATAAAAATCTGCTGCTCTTTCTTTAACTTCTAAAGAACGTTGTGGCGCTTCACTTTTTGCAGATTCTAAAGAACTATCAAAATAAGCTTCTGCTTCATCTGTTTGGTTTACATCATCGTAAGTTTCGGCAATTTTGCTATTTAAATCTGTTATTTTAGGAGACACCAATTCCCTTTTAGCAACCTTTAAACCGCTATTATAGCTAGCTACAGCGTTTTTAGCATCTTGCATTGCTTTATAGGCATCACCCAAACCCTCAAACACCTGTATTTTCTGGTAGCTAGATAATTTTTTATGATCCTTTAACTCTAAAAATATTTTCTCGGCATTTTTATATTCTTTATTTAACACATAAGCATTACCTAATAGAATCTTAGTTTTTAAGGTTTCGTAAGTGGTTAGAGATTCATTGTAATTATCTACAGCAAGATCGTACTGTTTATGGTACTGGTAAATTTCACCTAACAAAGAAAAAGAAGCTGCACGCTCTTTATTATTTCCTCTTTTACCCAACTGCTCTAAAGAAATTCTAATGTAATCTATACTCCTACCTATATCTTCCTTTTTATATTGTTTGGCAGAATCCAAGTAAGCTCCGTGCAATTGACTTTTGCTTACTCCTACTTCATCACCATCTAAACCTTCTACTAAAACATCTACATCTTCATCATTAATAATACGATATTCTACGGTTTCTATATCTCTACTTTTAAACAGTAGATAATCTCCTATAACAGCCTTAATTTTATACGAACCAAAAACATCTGTATACACCGTAGCTCCACTAGAAGCAGAAACCTCTACCCCAGTAATTGGATTCCCTTTTACTTTTGTCTTAACTGTGCCTTTGATTGTTAATTCCTTGGCATTGTTAATCTGAGAAAAAGTTATTGCCGTAGTAAACAGCAACAATAACAATATGTATTTTTTTAGCTTCATTCTTACAATTAGATATGGTAAACTTAGTTGTTTTATCTGATTCTAAAAAATGCCAAAAATGAGAAATCACTCTAAAAAACAAAGGTTTTACGCGTCTCACAAACTGCTTTGGTTTGTTTACTCATTCAAAATGACAGTTTACTCATTCCCTATTTCTTATAAAAAACTTTAAAAATACTTTTACCCTGTAACAAATAAAAAATAGATAAAATGAAAAACGCAAAACAGATAGCAAGTATAGGCTTAGTAGCACTTTTTATAGGCAGCTCTTTTAGTTGTGAAGCAAAACCAAAATTAAAAACTACCATAGACCCCGAAACAACTATAATAGCACAAGCGATAACAGACGTTAAAAAACCGGAAAAAAATGTAGTTAAAATTGCACTTTTATTAGATACTAGTAATAGTATGGACGGACTAATTAACCAAGCAAAAGCTCAATTGTGGGATATTGTAAATAAGTTTAGTTATGTAAAATGCGGTAACGAGTCAAGACCAGAATTAGAAATTGCGTTATACGAATATGGCAACAGCAGTTTAGATGCTAAAAACGGTTATATAAGACAGGTCATTAATTTTAGTGGGGACTTGGATGAAATTTCTGAAAAACTATTTTCTTTAACTACAAATGGCGGTGATGAGTATTGCGGCGAAGTGATTAATACCTCCATTAAAGATTTAGATTGGGGTAAAAACCCAGACAATCTAAAGCTCATTTTTATTGCTGGTAACGAACCTTTTAATCAAGGTAAATTAGATTACAAAGATGCTACAGTAAACGCAAAAGAAAAAGGCATTGTAGTAAACACCATCTTCTGTGGTAATTACAACCAAGGTATAAATAGCTATTGGCAAAATGGAGCACAGTTAACAAATGGCGAATATATTGCCATAGACCACAATAAAAGAGTAATACACATAGACACTCCTTATGACGAAGTTATTATTAAGCTAAATAAAAAATTAAATACTACGTATGTGTCTTATGGTAGCTTAGGTAATTCTAAAATGGAATTACAATCTGTACAAGATGAAAAAGCCGCAGAAATGGAAGAAGCTGTTATGGTAAAAAGAGCGGTGAGCAAGAGTTCTAGATTGTATAATAATGCTTCTTGGGATTTAGTTGATGCATCTAAAAACAAAAATTTTAGTGTTTCTAAGATTGATAAAAAACAACTACCAAAAGAACTACAGTCTAAATCTACAAAGGAAATTGAAGAATACATTAAAAACAAAAACCAAGAAAGAGCAACAATACAACAACAAATAAAAGAAGCAAATACAAAGCGTGAAGCTTTTATTGCCAAAAATCAAAAAGAAGGGTCTAAGGGAGAATTAGAAAATGCTATGTTATCTGCAATAGTAAAACAAGCGGCAACTAAAAATTACAGTTGGGATAACTAAGATTCTATTTTTTAAACAAAAAAGCCTGTGATAATTAATTATCACAGGCTTTTTTGTTGTTTTATATTGTCTAGTAATTTACGGCAGGACATTTACAGTCATACCTTCTTTCAGACTGTTGACCAAAATTATATCCTAATGTTAACTGATGAAAACCTCCGTTATCAAACCTAATATCTCCCATTTGATAAGAGTAATTATAAGACACTAAAAAGTTTTTATAATTAGCACCAACAATAGGTGTTACAAGTTGTAATCTTTGTTCTTTAGTATCACCGCTAGTGTTCTGGTACAAAGCACCATCAAAACTACGTCTGTAAGATACGCCACCCCAAAGTGTACCAAAATCCATTTTTCGGTAGACTTTAGCATTCATATCTATAGTTTTTTCTTTTGTAAAATCTGTCATTTGTAACATTACAGAAGGCTCTAGTTGCCAGTCTCCTTTTCCAAAGACATAACCCACAGATACCAAATATCTTCTTAGGTTATCTACAACCGCAACATTAGCAGCATCTGCTCTATCCTTATAATACACATTACGCTTACTATTTAAAACATTTAAAATAGTAGCATGTGCATAGAACTCCATGAAATTATAAGAAGCTCCAATATCCATATTATAATAAGACGAACTTATATTACCGCCCGTTATAATTGGATCGGGTATAACAGAATTAAACTCGCTTTCGTCCAAGTTACTTTGCATCATACCTGCACTAATACCAAAAGAAAGCTGATTTAAATTCTTTAAATCTCTAGAAAAACGCAAATGATGCGCATACGTAAGCTTTAAACCTGTTTGCGAATGGTACCCATTTGCATCATTAAAGATAATAGCTCCAACACCACTTTTTTCATTCAATCTATAATGTCCATTTATCGTTTGTAAATTTGGCGCTTCTTCAACATCAAACCACTGCTTCCTAATAGTTGCTCTAATCTTTCCTCCTTCTCCAATACCTGCCATTGATGGGTGTATTAAGTAGTAGTTATCAGATAAATAATCAAAATAGACAGGTATTCCCTCTTGTGCTGTTAAACTAGAAATACCAAGTAACAAGAAAGAAAACAAGGCTAAGAATGTGTTTTTCATAAATAAGTGCTAAAATCCAAAAGTATTAAATTTATATTAAAACGTTTACAACCATACTATTATTATGTAGCTAGCATTGAATTTGTTTGTACTTTTGTAAAAATTATTTTTTTTAAGATGAAAGAGCACAATATTACTATATATACAACAACAAATCCTGCTATATTAAAGTTTGAAACTAATCACTTTATTACTAAAAATAATAGCTACGAATATAAAAATATTGATGACGCTAAAAACTCTCCTTTAGCACAACAATTATTTTATTTACCATTTATAAAAACAGTTTATATTTCTGGGAATTTTATAGCGCTAGAGCGTTTTGACATAGTTGCTTGGGAAGATGTTAAAGATGAGGTTGCACAGCAGTTAGTAGAATATTTAAACAGCGGAGAAGTTATTGTTCACGAACAAGAAGACCCGCAAAGTGTACCTGCTACTGTTTATGCAGAAAACACGCCTAACCCTGCAGCTATGCGTTTTGTTGCAAATAAATTAATTGTACCAACAATTTTTGAATTTAAAAACAAAGAAGAAGCAAAAGATTCTGAGTTAGCCACAGAGTTATTTAAATTTCCTTTTGTAAAAGAAGTTTTTTTAGATGAAAACTATGTTTCTGTTACTAAAATAGAAGCTGCAGACTGGAACGAGATTACGTTAGAAGTTAGAGAAAGTATACAAGCGTTTTTAACCGAAGGCAAAGAAATAGTTTCTGCCAACAGTATTAGCAAGCAAAAAGAAGAAGCACCAGCTACACAATTACAAGATGAAAACTTAGACGACGTATCTAAACAAATTATAGATATTTTAGAAGAGTACATAAAACCAGCAGTTGCTAGTGATGGTGGCAACATAATGTTTAAGTCTTATGACGAAAGCACAAAAACTGTAAACGTTGTCTTACAAGGCGCTTGTAGCGGTTGTCCTTCATCTACTTTTACCCTTAAGAACGGTATAGAAAATACACTAAAAAACTTAATGGGCGATAAAATAAATGAAGTTGTTGCCCTAAATGGTTAAAAATGTTTTAATTACAAATAATTTTTGCTATTTTTATAGAAACCTATAACACTAATAATTATGGCAATTTTAAAAGTAATTGAAGTATTAGCTAACTCTGATAAGAGTTGGGAAGACGCAACAAAAAAAGCTGTTGCACAAGCCGCTAAGTCTGTAAAAAACATTAAATCTGTTTACGTACAAGAACAAAGCGCAATTGTAAAGGATGGTGAGGTATCAGAATTTAGAGTAAATGTTAAAATTACCTTTGAAATTAAGTAACATTTAAACTACACAAATAACAGTTTTAATTAGCGCCTTTTTAAGGCGCTTTTTTTATGCAAAAAAACTGATATTAAAAATAGTAGTAAAAACATCACAAAAGACACCTAACACAAAGCTCTTTAAAAGCTTTTCCAGTCTTAAAATTGATTTTAAACACAACTATAGCCAACCAGACCTATAAGTAAACCTAACCAACCTTAAAACAATCACAGAAGAGCTTAAATAGTAGCAAAGAAAGAATAGGCAATATAATGTTAAACCCTATTTGTTTTGCTGTTTTTTTTCTTTGCTTTGCATAAAACAAAAAGATATATGAAGATGGACATCTTAACAGATTACGAAGAGTACGCAGAAAAGTTTATAGGAAAATTTTGGGATTTTTTACCAGACCTAATAGCCGCAGCGTTAATATTACTTGTTGGTCTTTGGGTTACCAAGTTTATTAATAAAATGGTAACAAAATTCTTTCAAGTAAAAGAATACGACCCAACCTTAGAATCCTTTTTACAAAGCTTTATAAAAATAGCACTTAAAGTAGTTTTGTTTGTTTTGGTTATTACACAGCTTGGTGTACAGTCATCATCATTAGTTGCAATAATTGGTGCCGCAGGTTTGGCTATTGGTTTAGCGCTACAAGGTTCTTTAGCAAATTTTGCTGGTGGTGTATTAATTTTACTATTTAAACCTTTTAAAGTAGGTGATTTTATTACCGCCCAAGGTGTAGATGGTACCGTAAAAGAAATATCAATATTTACAACAAAGCTAACTACTTTTGGAAACCAGATTGCTATTATTCCTAACGGACAATTATCTAACAATAACATAGTAAATTACAATATAGAAAAAACAAGAAGAGATAAAATTACTGTTGGTATTGGATACGGCTCTAACATAAAAGTAGCTAAAGATATTCTGCTTCAAATTTGCAACGAAAAAGAAACAATACTAAAAGATCCTATGCCAGAAGTTTATGTTGGCGAACTTGGAGATAGCTCTGTAAACTTATCATTGCGTTTTTGGGCTAAAAATGAAGATTTTTGGGCAGCACACTTTTACGTTTTAGAAGAATTGAAACTTAGGTTTGATGACAATGATATTGAAATACCTTTTCCACAGCGTGTTATGCACAATACGAAATAGTATTTAAATTAAAAACACGAAACATAAAGCCTCATTTAATTGAAAAATTAGATGAGGTTATTTTTTTGATTTTGGTTTCTGAATCATAAAATCTTTTAGATAATAAGGTTCAAAATAAGCTACATCTTCAAAATTTGAAACCTGAAACTTTGCAAAAGATAATGCACACATTTCTTTAGCGGAAGGTACAGCATCTAAAATATACGCTGTATTTTTAGCTCGTATAGTATCTTTAATTTTTTCAGCTCCAGAACCTACAAAGTAAATCTTACTAAATTTATTTAATACATCTTCATAAGAAGTTTCATCTATTATTTTAGCTTCTGTTTCTATAGTCTGATCAAAATTCGAATTAAAAACAGCCGAATATACTTCCATTCGTCTAGCATCTAAGACCGCTACAATAGCTTCTTCTTTATTTGGTGTTATTTGATGTGCTAAACTATTTAATGTAGCTACAGCTATTAATGGCACATCTAAAGAAAAACAAAGGCCTTTAGCAGCAGAAACTCCAATTCTTAATCCCGTATAAGACCCAGGACCTTTACTTACCGCAATTGCATTTAAATCTGCCAAAGTTAACGACGCCATTTCCAAAACTTCAGTTATAAAAATATGCAACTGTTCTGCATGTGAAAAACTAGCACTATTGTACTCTTTTAACCCTAACATTTCTCCTTCTTTAGCGACACTTACAGAGCAGTTAGTGGTAGCCGTTTCTATATTTAAGATAATTGCCATAGCCTACAAAGATACAAGTTATAACATAAAAAAAGTCCATTAAACATATAGCTTAATGGACTTTTAAAATTATGTATTATGTTTACTCCAGGGTAACTGGTATACCAAAGTAAATTTCTAATATTTTAATTCTAAAAATGTAATTGTATTTTGCATTTACTACGTCTACTGCAGCATTGTCTAATCTAGATTGCGACTGACTAAAATCAAAAGCATTCATAAGACCTACATCAAAACGCTCTTTAGCAAAATCGTACGCTTGCTTTCTAGCATCATATGTTTTTTGTGTTGCCTCATATCTTTTTCCGAAAGATCTGACATCTAAATAAGCCTGATTTACCCTTGACTCTAACGCTAACTTTTCTTGTTCTGCTTGTAATTTTGTTTGTTCTAAATTAAGCTTAGACCTTCTAATATTGTTACGCACACTAAAGCCATTAAATACTGGCACACTTAAACTCATACCATAACCAATACCATCATTCTCTGCCAACTGATCTGTAAAACTAGCATTCGTAATTTTCTTCACAAAACTAGAGTAACTCGTGTTATAACCTATAGAAGCACTTAAACTAGGGTATAATGCGCCTTTTGCTATTTTAACATCTTTCTCTGCAATATCTATATTAGTTTCTGCCAACTTAATATCACCTCTAATTGTAAGTGCCTTATCATACACCTCTTTAGCAGAATAGTTATATATTTCTGATGGTGGCACCTCGTATGTATCTTCAGCAATATCAAAATTTTGATAATCTGTTATTTGCAATAACTGCGCTAAAAACAAACGTTTAAGCAATATGTTATTTTCGCCATTTACAGTTTGCTGATCGTAGTCTGCCATTGTAGCTTCTAACTCCAGTAAATCCCCTTTTGGCACAGTACCAGCTTCCACTAACATTTTAGTACGTTCGTAATCTTTGCTAGCTATCTCTGCTTGTAACTTTACAACTTTTAAAGACTCCTTATTTGCTAATATATCTAAATATGCATTTGCTACATTGAGCACTATATTATCCTTAATGCCATCTAACCTATACTGACTAGCTATACTATTAAGCTTCGCTTTATTAAAACGATGTATGTTACGCAAGCCATCAAAAAGAGTAACACCAGAAGAAACGCCTCCATTTAAAGAGAAAAAAGTTCCAGAAACCCTTTGATTGGTAGTCTGGTCAAAACCAGAACCTTTACTCCAAGAACCATTAGTAGACGCATTTAAACTTGGCAAAAAGGCTCCAAAAGCATCTGACTCTCCTAATTTTGTACTTTCTAATTGTATCTCTAACTGCTCTACATCTATATTATTCTCTAAAGCATAATTTATACACTCCTCAATACTCCATCTTTTTTCTTGAGCAGTAGTTAGCCCAACAACAAATAGAAGTAACACTATTGATATTTTAAATTTCATATGTATTGTATTGATGATTTTAGTTTTTATGTACGACTACTCTTCCGTAGTTTTTTCGTCATCATCACCTTTTTTAATAGGCTCTGTCTTATTCCAAATTTTAACAGCATCTTCTTCTGTTATACCTGAAAGAATCTCAACATTAACACCATCAGAAATACCTATTTTAACTTCTCTACGTTCAAATTTTTGATCTCCAATTGCGACCTGTACGAAAGGTTTATCAGTGTTTTTATCAAATTGTAATAAAGCCTCTGGCAAAACCAAAATATCATCCTTCTTTTCTAAAATAAAAGATGCATTTGCACTATAACCAGCACGTATCATTACGCTATCATCTATAACTACTTCACCTTCAATTTTAAATTGTACAGCTCCAGTTTCTTCAACTCCTTTTGGTGCAATAAATCTAAGTTTAGCATCAAACTCTTTATCATCTACAGCTCCTAAACTAACCTTTAATGGCATACCAACTTTAAGTTTACCAACTTCTCCCTCATCAACTTTACCCTCAAAAATCATTTTTTTAAGATCGGCAATAGATGCTATAGTTGTACCATCGTTAAAGTTATTACTTTCAATTACCTGATCACCTTCTTCTACAGGAATCTCTAGAATTGTACCACTTACAGTTGCTCTAATGTTTGTATTTGCACTAGAAGAACCACCTGCAGAACCTTTTCTTATAATTTGATAATCTGATTGTGCATTGGATACATCTTGTCTTGCTTGGTCGTATCTTAATTTTATATTATCATAATCTTGTTTAGAAATTACGTCTTTTTCAAACAAAGATTTATTTCTTTCGAACTCTAACTTTACATTATTTAAACCTAACTGAGCAGTTTTTACTCTACCACTAGCTTGGTTTAAAGATTGCTCGTTAGGAACAACTTTAATTACCGCTATTAAATCGCCAGATTTAACTTCTACACCTTCTTCTAGATATATTTTTTCTATAATACCAGAAATCTGAGGCTTAATCTCTACTTCCTCTTCTGGAACAACCTTACCTGTTGCAACAGATTTTTTTTCTATACTAGCAATAAATGGCTTTTGTGTTTCATAAGAAATTGAAGACTTACTATTTGTTTTAATAAAGAAGGCAGCCGCCCACAATACAGCCAATACAGCTACTGCTATTAGTATATATTTTAGCACTTTATTCATTTTGATTGATTTAGTTATATTTAGTTTATGATTTTTTTTACTCTTCTCTTAATGCATCTATTGGTTTAATACTTACTGCTCTTTGCGCAGGTATTAATCCTATTAGTGTTCCTAAAAACACCATAATACCCAATGCACCTAACACATAAGATATTGGCAGGGTTGGGTTGGTGTACGGCATATCTGTATCTTGCGTGGCGGCATCTATACCATACAATACTAATGCTCCTAATACAATACCCATAATACCAGAAATAACTGTTAAAAAAACAGATTCTAATATAATTAAGTTACGCACTTCTTTTGGCGTTGCTCCCAATGCACGTCTAATTCCCAATTCTTTAGTACGCTCTTTAACTGATATTAGTAAGATGTTCCCAATACTAATTACACCTGCTAAAATTGTTGCAATACCTACTATAAGTGATAAAAACGTAAGTCCCTTTGCAAAACCAGTAATTCTATTAAATATTTCTCCTAAGTTAAAGGCTCCAATAGCTCTTTCATCCTCAGGATTAACATTATGTATGCTTTTTAAAACAGCCTTAACATCCTTTTCTGCTTGTATAACATCTGCGTCATCATAAGCAGCAATAGTAAGCCAATCTACATTTTCTCCAGTATTGTATAATTTTTTATAAGTTGAATATGGTATGTACATATCTGTATCGCTTTCAAAACCACCACCAGGAACAAATTTATGCACTCCTACTATTTGAAAATAAATATTATCTACTCTAATAAATTCCCCTATTGGATTTTCATCTTCTTCAAAAATTTCTTTTTGTGTACGCTCCCCAATAACCACAACCTTTCTTGCCTGTTCTATATCTTCATCGTTTATAAAACGACCTCCATCATATATTTTTTTAGTTGCTATTTTAGTGTAGATCGGAAAATCTCCATACACTGGTGCATTGCCCGTTTTTTGACCTCTTACTACAGCAGCTTGACTACCACCAAAAACACCTTTTGCATTTCTTGGCGCTATATATTGTATCTCAGGGATTCTATTTTTTAATGTATTTACATCTGACAATTTAAGTTGTAAAGAACGACCTGTCTTATACCCTTCATATGGCATACTTGTACTTTGAGCCCATACAAACATACTGTTCATTGCTGTACTCTCAAAAGCACGTTCAAATCCATTATCTAAGCCTTTTGCTGCACCCGCAAGGGCTATATAAATAAATATACCCCACAATACACCTATTACAGTTATTGCTGTTCTGGTTTTATTTTTTCCGATAGAACCAAAAATTTCTTGCCAAGTATTACTACTAAATATAAATTTCATACTATTCGTCTCTTAATGCTACAATTGGTTTAATCTTGGCAGCTTTTCTAGCTGGCACATATCCTGCAAGTGCTCCACATATAATTAATAATATAGTTGCAAAAACTGCAATACCGGTATCAATATATGGGTCGGTTATAAAATAATCTTCTAAGGTATCTCCCATAGCATTTAACAATACCGTACCGAGCAACATTCCTATAAAACCAGAAATTGTGGTTATAAAAATAGATTCTAATAAAATAGTGCTTATTACAGATTTTGGAGTTGCTCCTAACGCTTTACGTATTCCTAACTCTTTGGTACGCTCTTTAACCACAAAAACCATAATATTACTAATACCAATAATCCCTGCTATGATAGTACCAAATGCAACAAAAGAAACTATTAATTGTAATACACTTGCCAATTGCTGATTCTGCTTTAACTGATCCGCAATGTTTCTTATAAAAATTCCGTTTTCATCATTAGGATTGATAAACTTTTTACTCTTTAGGTATTTTTCTAAACTACGCTCTAAAGACATTGCCCCAGAATAGCCTATCTGTGGCTTAAAGCCTAAAACCATCTGATCTATTTTATCTGTATTTTTCTCTATAAGTTGTCTTGTGGTGTAGGGAATATAAATTTTTCGTTCTTCATTATCTCCGCCATCATCCTGAAAAACGCCAATAACCTTAAAAGAACTACCTCCAATATCTATATATTTACCAAGAGCATCCTCATCCTTAAACAAATCTCGTTCTACCAGTCTACCAATAACAGCATATTTGGTTTTATCTTTTAAATCTTGATCGTTAATATATCTCCCTTTCATCATTATAGTCTTCTCACTGTATTGATGAGAAGGGGCAACACCCATATTACCATAATTGTTAGATTCGTTTTTATACTTTACAAGACCATTTCTGCTAATTCTAGGTGTTATATAGTCTACAAACATTGCAAAGTTTTTTTCAATGTCCGCTAGATCATCATTATCAAACTCAATTTGTCTGTTTGCCTTATAACCAGAATATGGCACAGAGGTTCTACCTGGAAAAATAAAAAATACATTGGTGGCATCATCACCAAAAAATTTAGCGAACGTATTTGTTAATCCGTTACCAAAACCATAGAGTACTACAAAAATGAAGATACCTATAGCTACAGTAAAACCAGATAAAAATGTTCTAAGTTTATTTTTCTGAATGGTTTCAAAAATCTCTTTCCAAGCGTCTCTACTAAACATATTGCGAAGCTCTTACTTGGTCCACTATTTTATCTTCTACTATTACACCATCTTTTAAATGCACAATACGCTTACACATATCTGCAATATCTGGTTCGTGAGTAACAATTAAGATAGTGTTCCCTGCGTCATTAATCTTTTGAATAAGATCCATAACCTCGTAAGATGTTTTACTATCTAAAGCACCAGTAGGCTCATCTGCCATTAAAACTTTTGGTTCTGCAGCCAAAGCTCTTGCAATTGCAACACGCTGTTTTTGTCCACCAGAAAGCTCGCTAGGCAAGTGACCTGCCCATTGCTTTAAACCTACTTGTTCTAAATATTTGAGTGCTTTTTCTTGACGTTCTTTTCTTCCAACGCCTTGGTAGTATAAAGGAAGTGCTACATTTTCTGCTGCACTTTTATAATTGATAAGATTGAATGATTGAAAAATAAATCCTAAAAATTTATTTCTATATTTTGCCGCTTTTGTTTCGTTAAGATCAACGATTGGCACACCATCTAGCGTGTAAGATCCTTCATCTAAAACATCTAACATTCCTAAGATATTTAGAAGTGTAGATTTTCCAGATCCAGAAGAACCCATTATGGCAACAAGTTCTCCCTCTTTTACATTAAAATTTATACCTTTTAAAACATGTAACGAATTGTTACCCATTTTATAAGACTTATGAAGGTCTTTAATTTCTATCATTGGTGTTCGTTTTTTTGGCTATGCACGTTTGTACAACTGTAAGACTACCCAACTTATATTTAGTTACAATTAAAATGTGAAAAAAATGTTAAAATTAAGAAACAACCTGATCAAACATCTTAAATAATTACAATTAACAAGTAATTAAGAAGGCAATAAAATACAGTAACATACTACTAATGAAACACTAAGAAACTAATTTTAATAGTAAACCAATGCTAAAACAATGTTAAAACTAAGCTTTCATTTTTCTATAAACAAAGTAAAATAAAACTCCAACTAAAACATAAGGTACTGCCATCAGGTATTTTATACCATTGTTTACTCCTTGTGCTACAGCAACATTACCCTCGCTCTCTAAAACGGCTCTACACATTGCACATTGTGCCTCTGATACTTGTGGCACTAGGAGTGCAGCTACAAACACTAAAAAGAATAGTTTTTTCATTACAATTAAATTTAAACGTAATACGGAGATATCATTACATAAACCACAACACCCGTTACAGCAACATAAAGCCATATAGGGAATGTTATTTTAGCTAATTTTCTATGCGCATCATATTGCTTTAAATATGCTTTAGCGTAGGTTTTCATAACTAATGGAATTATTATAATAGATAATATTATATGCGTTATTAAGATAAACAAATAAATATATTTAACAACACCCTCGCCACCAAACGATGTAGATTCAGATGTCATATGATAAGCAATATACATTACTAAAAAAGCCAGTGAAAACACGATACAGCTCGTCATTAAATTTTGATGTAATTTTTGCTTACCGTTTTTTATAGCCAAAACTGCTGCAATTAAAAACACCGCAGTTAAACCATTAACAGATGCGTAAATTGGAGGTAAAAAAGACAAAGGCTCTGCGTCAGGTATTTTATAACCAAATAAAAGAGCTACAACCACCGGTACAATAATAGAGACAACTGTAATTATCTTATTAAATCTTTTCTCTTTAGAGTTTAAATGATCAACGTTACTCATTCAACAATTTTTTAATATCCTCTTTTAATATACCAATTTGTTCTTTTTCGCCTTCATCATTAGCCCCTTCTTCCTCAGAGATTGTTCCCCTATAGTAGATAATAGGGTTTCCAAACTCATCTACCCTTGAACGTATAAATCCTCTTTTATCTACCAAAGCAAATAAACCAGAATGCTCAAAACCTCCAGGCACACTAGAATTTTCTTGTGCAAATATATTAAAACCTTTGTTTGCTAATTCGTATATCTCATCCCTATCACCGGTCATTAAATGCCAATCTAAATTAGTTATACCATTGGCCTCTGAATATGTTTTTAACTTTGTTGGTGTATCATGTTCTGGATCTATAGAGAAAGAAGCAATACCAAAATTTTCCAACCCTTTAAAATCGTTCTGTATTTGAACTAAATTTTTTGTCATTATAGGACAAATAGAAGGGCAAGAAGTAAAGAAGAATTCGACAATATAAACTTTACCTAAGTAATCTCTATTAGACACCACCAAGCTATCCTGATTAATAAATGTAAAATCTGGAACTCTTTTTTTATTGCCGTCAATTTCTACATAAGCCAAATTACCTTTATTATCCTTCTTGTTCATACGGTCATTTTCCACAACCTGGCCACTATTTATTCTATCAATAATCTTTGGTATAAAAATTATTCCAAAAACTAATATTATAAACGAAATCCAGATGTAGTTGTAATTATTCTTTTTCATAAAAATAGAGTTTAGTTCTACTTACGCTCCGCGTTATTTTTCTTTAAAGCCATACGGTATTCTGCTAAAATAATTTTAACATCATCCACCATCTTATTATTAAGCTCTGCCACAGAAACAGTATTAAAACCATATTTAGTGCCTTCATCCTCATCATCTCTTCTACCACGCAGACTTAAATCTTTATCTATAATAAACACATAAGGCGTACTTAAATCGTCCTTTAAGGTAATATCCGTTTTTAGTTGACCGTAGAAAGATTGAATCTGATCTTTATCACCATAAACAAACTTCCAATTCTTAATATCTGCTAAAACAGCTAGTTGTTTTTTTAATTCTTCAACCTCTTGTTCTTGTCCCTTACCAACAACCATTACAAATTGAAAATCTTTGAACTCAAAAAAGTGTTTGTATATTTTCTGATTTAAATTAAATGCCGTCCCTTTTTGCTGGTCTACATTAGTACCTAAAAAACCAAGAATAGTTATTTTGTTTTTAAGCTGGGTTTCTGTAGCAAAACCAGTTAGCTCCCCCACCTTAGAAGTAAGTACTGGGAGCCTACCAAATTCGTGAATTCCCGAAGCAAAAAATAGATAAGCAAGAATTGGTAGTATAAATAAAACTACCATTACAAATGTTTTTTTCATAATAGTACAAAAATAAAAAAGACGGCTTAAAAACCGTCTTTATATATTGTTAAATGATGCATAATATTAGAAGTTCCACTTAACGAAACCACTATGGTAAATATCAAAAATATAACTTCCTTCAGTTAATAGAATAAATACTATGTAACTAATTAAAAATACTGGAATCCAAACAATAGCTCTACGAAATCCTTTTTTCTCATCACGTAAGTGCATAAAGTCCCAAGCAATGTAATATGCTTTTACTAAAGTTAATACTATAAATATTAAGTTTAGGGGTTTTAAGTAAATAAACGGAGATAATAAAAAATTCATTGTAGAACCTAATAAACCAGGCTCAAAAGCAGAAATTAATGGTTTCATTAAAATTGATGGTTTATAAATACCTAAAATAACTTCTACTAAAGTTACTAATGATAAGAATATTAAAACGCCCCAAATTTTCTGGATGTTATCCTTAAACTTTAATCTTCCTCTAAAAATCGCTAATTTATGTTCGTGTGCCATTTTATACTATATTATTATACGTAATGTAATTTTTTTTTAAAACTGCTATTATACCAAGTAAAAGAAGGTAAATACAAATACCCAAACTAAATCTACAAAGTGCCAATAAAGACCTACTTTTTCCACCATTTCATAATGTTTTCTACGTTCGTAAGTACCTATAATAACATTAAAGAAAACAATAACATTTAAAAGTACTCCAGTAAAAACGTGAAAACCGTGAAAACCTGTAATAAAGAAAAAGAAATCTGCAAACAATCTGCTTCCGTACTCATTGTGTATAAGGTTTGCTCCTTCTACAACGTATTTAGAACCAGCTAATCTTTTTAAAGACTCATCTCTAGTTAAAACTATTTTATGCCCGTCTTCATTAATATTTTCTACTCTAACTAAAATATTAGAATCTGCCTTAAAACCAGTTACAACTTCATTAACAGAATATGCTGGCAATGTGCTTTCGCCAAAGAACCAAACACCTTTATTATTTGTATGGTCTACTCTTTCTTCATGTAAGGGCGTAGCAAAATCTCTAATCGCTGCTCTTTCGCCTGTATCTGCTTTAACAAACTGTAGTATTCTACCACCTTTTGTTTCAATAGCTCCAAAATCTCCTTTAATAAAAGTAGCCCATTCCCAAGCTTGTGAGCTTAAGAAAATAATACCACCTATTACTGTAAAGAACATATACCATACAACTCTATTTTTCTGTAATTTATGACCTGCGTCTACAGCTAGCACCATAGTTACAGAAGACATAATTAAGATAAATGTCATTATTGCAACATAAATCATTGGATAGTTACCATGAAACAGAGGTACGTGTGTAAAAACTTCATCTGCAATAGGCCAGCTATCTGCAAATTTAAATCTAGAAAATCCGTAAGATGCTATAAAGCCTGAAAAAGTTAATGCATCAGAAACGATGAAAAACCACATCATCATTTTACCATAGCTAGCGCCTAAAGGTTTATTTTTACTTCCTCCGCTCCAAACACTTTCTGCTGTACCTGTTGTTACCGTAGTATCCATATACAATTTAAAATTTATAAACTAAGAACGCTTAACTACGTTCTATTATTTCTTAAAACACCTAAACAAACCTATTAGTTTAAATAGATTCCGCAAATTTACATTTTTTTCGGCTATTCAAAAACCAAAATTTAACCGAAATTAACTTTATTTCTATTTATTATCGATATAAATAGAAGAATAGGATTAAATAAACCCATAACAAATCCAAGAAATGCCAAAAAGTAGCACCTATTTCCAATCCGTTTACCTCTGATGACGAGTACTTACCTTTCATCTGATTTACAATAACAACAATTAAAGAAATAAGCCCTGCTAATACGTGAGCAACGTGCACTACAGCAATTAAAAAGATATAAGACATTGTTATACTACTTGTTGGGCCCGTAAAATAAAAACCATTTCCTATTAATTGCGAGAAACCAACAAATTGTAAAAATATAAAAGCAACACCCAAAACCAATGTCACCCATAAATAAGTGCTTGCCATTGATTTTTTATCTTTTTTAGTAGCTTGTACAGCTAAAAAATAAGTAACACTACTTACAACAATAATTAAAGTACTCCAGAAAAATGCCGATGGCAGATCAAAATCTTTTAACCAATCTTCTCTAGAACTACTTACAATATATGCGCTTGTCCAACCTGCAAATGCCATTATTAAACTAACGATACCAAACCAAAGCATCATTTTTTTAGCATTGTCCGACTTTTCCTTATCTGATCTCTGAGTTAAATCCATTTAGTAAACACTTATTAATATTAAAAAGGCAAATTAAATTATTGCCCATACATTTAATTACACAAACTTATCTACAACATACACAATCTGCATTAGCGTAATATAAGTAACACTTGCCAACATTAATTTTTTTGCAGAGGCATTGTCTCTATTATCAAACAAACGAAAGGCAAAAAACAACATTGCACCACCCATTAAAAAGACCAACACAGCTGCTACTACGGATAACTGCAATGCACCTGTAATACCAAAGGCTGGCACAACAGAAACAACGATCATCCATATTGTATACATTATAATCTGCACAATAGTTCCTTTATCTTTTTTCCCAGTTGGTAGCATTTTAAATCCTCCTTTTTTGTAATCTTCATCTAACATCCAAGCTAAAGCCCAGAAGTGAGGAAATTGCCAAAAAAACTGAATCATAAATAATGTTCCTGGTTCTATTCCAAATTCATTTGTTGCAGCAACCCAACCTAACATAAAAGGTATGGCGCCCGGAAAAGCACCAACAAAAACAGCTAGTGGTGTCTTTGTTTTTAAAGGCGTATAAACACAAGTGTATAAGAAAATAGATATAGCTCCAAACATTGCTGTTTTGGGATTTATAACATATAGAGAAACTAAACCAGCTAAAGTCATAACCACTGCTACAATTGAAGCAGTAGTAACTGTCATTCTTCCGGCAGGTATTGGCCTATTTTTTGTTCGATCCATTAAAGCGTCTAGATCTTTTTCTATTATTTGATTAAATGCATTTGACGCACCTACCATACAATATCCACCAAAAGCCAAAAGTAGCAGAACTACAAAATCTATATTATCTGCGCCTAAAAAATAACCAGCTATAGAAGAAAAAACTACACTAACAGCTAGTCTCGCCTTTGTTATTTCTTTAAAGTCTGTAAATGCCGAAACATCTGTAGCTTCTTTTACTGTACCAACCGCAGTTTTCATCCTCAATTTTTATGGATTGCAAAGATATAACCTAATTGATTTCTTTACAACCAATTAAGAAGGTTTATCTTCTTAATCTACATCACTGATATAAAACAAGAAAGAGCCTGTTAGCAAGGAGACTAACAGGCTCTTTTTATTGGCATTGTATTTATATTATTGCAACTTAAAATTTATTGGAATAGAATATGGTACTACAACCTTACTATTACCTTGCTTTCCTGGAGTCATTTGCGGTAGCTTAGCTATAATACGCTGAGCTTCTTTTTCTAGTATTTTAGACGGACCTCTCATTTGCACGTCTTTTACAATACCGTCTGTACCAATTTTAAACATTACACTTACTTTACCCTGTTCACGCATTTCTATAGCTGCATCTGGATACCTAAAGTAGCGTTTAACATGTTTTTGCATTTTTTCATTAAAACAATCCTTTCTTTTATTCTTAGCCACCTTCTCGCAGCCTGGGAAAATTGGAACCTCCTCCACTACATCTAAAGGAATAACAGGCTCTTCTATTATTTTTGCATCTACAACGCTACCTACATCAATTGGCTCATCTGGACTAGCCTCTGTGTCTTTTATAATTTCTGTAATTAGTAACTTTGTATCATCAGGAGCAATTTTGATTTTATCTGGATTAATAATGGCTTTAGCTAAAATTTTCTCCTTAGGCTTATTTTCTTCAACCTTAAAATTATCTAGATCAGGATGATACTCTACCAGCTCTACCTCTGTTTCAGAAGGAGTAAATGACTCCTCCTCTACAAAAGCATAAGACGATTCTAGTGCCAAGTACACAAGACCCATTGCAACAACCAAACCTATTTGAAAGTTCAAGAAGCTGTTTTTTCGTAGATTTGCATCATGCTTACTCTTTTTAGGGCTAGCATTGGCCAGCGCTCTGTTATTTCCATTGCCGTGGAAATCAACAGAATTTTCTGTGTTTGTTTTCATAATACTATTTTTTATTTGTTATAGTTATGTTAAAACACAAGAAGCGTACCAAAAGCCCCAAGCAAATGCTTGGGGCTTATTTTTTTTCTTAAAAAATGACATAAAAAAAATCCGAACCTAAATGGTTCGGATTTTTATATTCTTAAAAGCTAATATTGCTTATTGTAATCTAAATGTAATAGGTAAGCTAAATGGAACACGTACAGCTCTACCTCTTTGTTTACCTGGAGTCATCTTAGGAAGTTTACCAATAATTCTAGCAGCTTCTTTCTCTAAGTTTTTATCCGGTCCACGCATTTGAACTTGACCAATAGAACCGTCTTTTTGAATTACAAAACGAACACTTACTCTACCTTGAATACCCATTTCTTGAGCAATTTCAGGATATTGGAAGTTTTTTCTAATGTGTTTGTTCATTTTTTCATTAAAACAATCTCTTAAAGCCTTAGCTCCTTTACTCTTTTCTTTTTCACATCCTGGGAAAATTGGAACATCTTCAATTACAGAAAAAGGTACATCTACATCTAAATCTACTTCTTCCTCTACAACATCATTTACTTCAATTACCTCAGTATCTTCATCAGATTCAGTATCATCTATAACAGACTCCTCTATCTCTACATCATCTTCTACAACAGCAATTTCTTCTGGAGCTGCTGGTGGTGGTGGTGGAGGTGGTGGAGTTTTAATTTGTTCTGTCATTGGAACTTCCTCATCTAGCATATCATCCACATTTTGTGTTATATCATATGCATTATCTTTGTCGTACTTTTTGTACTCTAGTGCCTGCCAAACAAAGAACATAACAACTGCAAGTCCTATTGCAAAATAAAGACCGCTGTTTGTTGTTAAGTCAGCTTTTGGATTTTTCTTTGGTTCCATAGGTTTTAATTTAGTGTTCGCTAATTTAAATAAATATTATCTAAATAAACAATTAATTTTTTCATTTTAATCTACTTTCTCTTAAAAAAAACGTTTTTGCTGTAAATAGACCTGTTAAAACACCAATTGTGTTGGCTACAAAATCTAAAAACTCACCGCTTCTTGTAACAGTAAATCTATCTTGTAAGACTTCAATAAGTATGCCATACCCAATTAAAAAGAAAGCTAAATACCATAAAGCAAGAGTTTTACCTTTATTAACTACAAAAAACTCCTTTAAAGAAAGAGTTCCTAACACAGCTGCAACGCTATAAAAAGTAAAATGCACTAATTTATCTAGGTTTGGTATTTTAACAGAAGGAAGATCTGTATTGCTAAAAGAAAATAAGCTGAGTAATGTTATAAACACTACCCAGCTCACAAATAATATGGTAAAAATTGGCTTCTTAACCACCAATTAACTCTTTATAATCTACATCACTCATTAATTCTTCAACCTGAGTAGCATCACTTAATTTAATTTTTATCATCCAACCATCTCCATAAGGATCTGTATTTACCTTTTCTGGCTCATCTTCTAAAGACTCATTAAATTCTATTATTTCTCCTGATAAAGGTAAAAATAAATCTGAAACAGTTTTTACAGCTTCAACAGTACCAAAAACCTCATCTTTATCTAAGGTCTCATCCAATGTTTCTACTTCAACATAAACTATGTCTCCTAATTCTCCTTGAGCAAAATCAGTAATCCCAACAGTAGCAATATCGCCATCTATTTTAACCCACTCGTGATCTTTAGTATACTTTAATTCTGATGGTATGTTCATTTTAGTATTATTTTAATTAATGCCGCAAATGTAACTGATAAAATATGATTTGAAAATTATTTAATTTGAAAAATTACGTTATTCTCAACTTTTTTAAAAAACAACTAATTAAAACCGTGTTTTAGTTTCCAAAATTATACTTAACAGTAAAACCTGTATTTATTGTTGTTTGAGGAAATGCTGTAGATACCGCAAACTTAGAAAAAGAATGATCATAGAAAAAAGCAACCTCTAATGCCTTACTAAGAGCATAATCTGCACCAAACTTTAAAGAGAAAACGTTTTGCCCAGAAGTAATTTGATTATTATTTAACTCTAGATTTCTAATTATAGTCATATTATCTTTTAAAGTAGCATCTAACTTTAAGTTTAAATCGCCTTTAAACCTATGTTTATCGCCACCAATATTAGTTACAAAGTTTACATCTTTAAATCTATAACCTAAACCTACCGTATAATCCTTACTATTAAGCTCTGTTAGCAAGTTGTTATCAAAACTCATTGTTAAGGCTCTCATTGTTTGCAATTCTGCCACAATACTCATAGAGTTCTTCATTTCAAAATCTACACGCACTAACGGATTAAATTGATCCGTAAGCACAACGTTTGCCATTATATTCTCTGGTAAAAAGTCTTGAGTTTCTGGATCTATTAATGTATTCTCTCTTTCTAAATTTGTTTGATACGAGTTTATATTATATGATGATCTATAACCGTGACTAATAGAGAAACGTTTAAACTTTTCTTTAAACCAAGAATTACGCATTAAACCAGTATACTTTAATCGCCAGTTGGGAATTGGTATATTTCTAAAAGCCCCTAACTTTACTTTAGATGCATCTTGACCTGTATATGCTGCAATAAATGCCGGCAATAATACATTCTGACTTGTTTTACCGTAACGTTCAGGATACCCTTCCGAGTCTCTATTCCCCGTATTACCCGCTAAACGGTTTGCTACAATTAATCTATTCTCTTTAAACTGATCAAATGCTGAAGACTCAAATTCATCACTCTTAGCAAAAGCAGTTTTTATCATTATAGTAGAAATTCCAAAGTTACCGTAGTTATTTCCTAAAAGGTTTTGATATTCATATTGACCACTACCTAAATCTTCTACTTTAAAACTTTCTTGGTAACGTTCAGAAATATTTCTATTTGCTGTAATATCAATAGTTAAATCTCTTATTGGTTCTGCAACAGCCGTAATATCTAACTGCCTATTTGTTTCTTGTACAAATTGCTCGTTAAAATCTGTAAAAGTTGTTAACCAACCTCTTCTAGCAGCATCGTAACGCACATCTTCTTGACTACCAAAAACAAATCCTAAACTAGGTTTAGTTGTCCCAATAAAACCAATAGACCTTGTATAACCTGGCAATTGCTTACCTCTAGTTTCTGTATAGTTAACATTTACTCGTTTAACCATTGTTACTAAATCTTTAGCAAATTTGCCAACACCACCATTTTTAGCTTTTGGCGTATTGCCTGCCTTATCTTTACGGCCTGTCTCTTTTGCTTTTCCTTTAGATTTTTTTAAGCCAACCATATCATACAATTTTTGCATTGTAAAGTTAGCAGCTATCGTATGCGTACTCGCATTCTGAATTCTGTTTATATCTTCACCTGCAACCTCTTTTAGAGCATCACCACCACGTTGCCAATCAAAGTTACTAGTATATACATATTGTGCATTTATAAAATCTAATGCTGGTATTTTATCAAAAGGTATTTCGTAATTCAGTTCAAATTGCTGCGCATGTCTGTTTGGTTCTCCAATATCAAAAAAGCCATCCCAAATATTCATTTGGTCATCTATTTCTAAAGTAGAGGCTGTATCATCCTTATAATAATTACGAATAATATTATTATTAGATGCTGATATATTAAAACGCAATGACTTTGTTAAACTGTAATTAACATTATACTGCCAATTAAACATGTAATTACGTTGTTGTAATTCTGGCAATTCTAATGCTTGTACGCCAGGCTCTAAAACATCTCTAAAACGCTGCTGGTTAAATTGACGATTAACATTAGAGTTAATAGCAATACTTGTTGGCAATAAATTTAAATTAATATCTTTTAACCATTTTAAGTACTTCCCTGTAAATAGTGAATCTTTTTTAGCAAAAGGAGCAACTTCTACAGGCTCAAAACTATGCGCATAAGACAAACCTGCTGTTACATTTTGATCTTTTAATTTCGCTATTTCAAAATCTCTGTGATTTATTTCATTGTAAGAATAGTTAAACGTAAAGTTTTCTACATCGTAAAAATTAGCTTCCGCTTCTTCACTTCTATTTTTACGAACTCCTATAAAGTTAATACTTGTTCTCTTTGTATAATCTTCTGCTTGTTCTTCTATTGCTTTTGCATCTTCTGGTGTCTGCGCTGCTGCAATTCTGTCTTCTAATTTTAAATCATCATAAACAGGATCGAACTCAGGAGTAACCAATTGCTCAGAGATACCATAATTAAATGGCAATTGTATCCCTAGTTTTTTAGGCAATAACTGACCAAGGTTTACATTTGTTACAGCGTCGTAAGACATTGCATCTTCTCTTGCACGTTCGTTAGGCATTTGGTCTATACTACCAAAACCAGATGTACTTTTACTACCCGTTACAGATATATCTGCAAAATCTGCAAAGTTTAAATCTACAGCTGCTATAGCTGCCCAACCACCTTTGTTATCTAAACCAGCCAAACGCAACTCGTTAAACCAAACCTCTCCACGAGCAGGAAAATCGCTAGTGTTTTTAACACCAACCATCATACCACGTATACTACCTAAAGAAGGATTCCCTCTTAAACCTATACGCATAACACCAGGTGTACGAGCATCAAACTCATTTACCGCAACAACTTCACCATCTATAATCTCATAATAATTTATTTGATTTAGTGTTTGCCCGGCAATACCAAAAGATTTTATTTTATTTAGATCCAGCAAATTAATTTCTAACTCGTTATTTTCTGGCCAAATTCTTTCTCTATCTCTTTCTCCGTGCGCAGTAAATTCTAAAGGCACTTCAATTTGATAAAAATTCTGACTAAAATCTGTTCCTATTCTTAAGAAACCAACCAACGGCATATCACCATCAGGAAAATCTGTTTCTATAATTTCTTCTGCGTGAATAAACATTTTAAGACGCTCGTATTGTCTTATATCAATATTTACGTTTTTAAACACACCTCTAGAATCTTGAGATTCTAAATTTTCTATTTTAAAAGAAAGCGATTGCTCGTTTTGCTGTACAATAGTATTATTATTATTTAACTGCTCTCTACGTAAGCCAGGAGGCAAATCATATATAATAGGAGAACGCGTATTGTTTTCTTCAATATTAACTGTTGCAACATCTACAAAAGTACCATCATCTGCAGGGTTATTATCTACATCTGGCTCAAGAGATTTTGTATAAGTACGCCAATCTCCACGTACCAAATCTAAAGTTGCAAAACGCATTACAACGTCATCAGAAAAACCAGTTAAATACATACGCATAAAACTAATAGATCTAAAATCTGCTATACCACCAACAGCATCTGTAAAATCACTTAACGGAATCTTATATTGTATCCATCTTCTATTTAATACGCTACCATTTGGTAATGTTGGCGTTTGCCCTTCTTTAATATCTGTTACATACTTATCATTAATTGTAGTACCCGATTTAATAGGAATTCTATATTCATAATAACTATTTACTGTATTCATAGTTAAATCACGATCTATATCTTCTACATCTGGTAAAGTTGTAGAACCTCTATTTGAATTACTTACCTGCACAGGAGAGTTTCCTTGTGGGTTGTTGTAATTTAAATAGCGTTCTAAAATACTTCCGTCTTTATTTAAATAATACTCATAGTTATCTAAAGCAGGATCGTTAGCTGGGTTATTTGTAAATATTGACGCCTCTTCAGCATCACTTAAACCATCGTAACCTAAATCTTGTAATGTTCTATTTGTTTCATCTGCATCAAAAGCATAAACTAAAGATTGGGTTGCTGGCACTTGCCCCCAAGATGTTTCTGAAATTAAATCGTTGCTTGCTACACCAGGCAATCCATTCTCGTATTGTTTTTTACCATCCTTTAATATATCCTCAGAAATATTACCAATATTAAAAACCAATTCTCCTGGACTTGTTGTTTCTCCGTCTACATAAGGATCTAATACCCAAAACTGAACAAACTCAACATTTGCCTGTTCAAAATTTGTACTACTCATTGGACGCATAATACCAGCCCATTTTTGATCCGAAGGTGCTGTATTAAAATCGGCATTATTATTATACGGACCTTTTAAGTTAGGGTAATACGCTAAATCTAATGTTCCTTGTGTTGTTGTTTGCCCTTGTGCAATTTCTACTTTAGGAAAAATCTCATCTATAAAAACTCTTCTAGTTGCGTTTAACGACACATCATTATCATTAATTCCAGATGGTCTTTGGTTAGAATAAAATGTACGGTCTATAGAGTACCAAGCCATTTTAGCTCTTCCAAACCCGTTTCTTAAGTTGTCTGAATCATCTGGAGAACTACCGTATAATTGTCCGCTAGGATCTCCAAACTCCAATGGTGTACTCGCTAAATACCAACCTAAAGAAGATCTAATATCTATTAAAGACTGTGCGCCTTCAAAATCATCTACATACGTTGTAGTTTCCCCTTCAAAATTTGCATTTTTAGGAGAGTTAGGACGCAAAAAAGCAACCTCACCACGTACCGATAAATTAGATGGCACATCTGTGTCTATGTTCGGTAATTTATTCACCAATCTAGTTAAGTACGGTACCTCTGTAGAGAAATTACCATTTAAACCAAACATTGTATTGTTAACTGGCTCTACACCGTAAGATGATTTCTGAGTTAAAGGACGTTCGTTTAAGTTTAAAAAAGTACCGCCTAAAACAAATTTCTCATTAAATTGATGCTCAACATTAACTCCTGTAAAACGCCTTGTTTGTTGTCCAAAAACTGCATTGTTTTCTACCGATATATTAATTGGTGTATTACTAGCTTCTAAACTAGGGTCTAGAATTTGCACCGTACCAGCCTGATAATTTACTGTATAATCTATACCTTCTTGCAATTGTCTACCACCAGCATTAACACGTACAGATCCTCTTGGCACATTAAAAGCTCCAATAGGAATACCATTTATACCTTGTGATTTATACTTCCCTTTTATTAAGAATTTATTTTTATCTGCATCTTCTAAAGCTGCTGACTTAGTCCGAGAGTACATATTTCTGTATACATACTTTTTCTGGTTGTCGTTATACCCTTGATCGTTATCTAAATCGTAAGTACCACCACCTAATTCTTCAAAAATATACTCTCCAAAAGGTTCTACTTTGGTGAAAATTATATTTCCGTTTTGCGAATCTATTGTTAAGCCTTCTACATAATCAAAAAATCCATCTCCACCAGACTGTATATCATTATAAGCATTTAATCTATCTAAATTAAACACATCTAAAAGTATACGCTCTTGCAATGGTTTTGGAGTTGTTGGCCAACCAGTACCAGGACCTTCTGCTACGGGTGTAATATAGTTTCTTGGTGTTGGATCTGTGTATAATATATTAAGTTTAAAATCTTCTTGACTTAATTGATATGCACCCGTATTATAGATGTTCTTCATCATTAAATCCCAGATAGGATCTTGTACTGCAGTAATGTTACTCTTTAAAAGCTTTAATACCAACGTATTGTTTTCTACCACTGGTGTAACACCAGCAGAAACAGAAGTTGCTTCTAATCCTCCATTGGCAAATTCACCTACTTGATATACCTGACCTTGGTAGGTATATTGAAAAGCAACAGCTAAAACCTCATCATTACTTAAGCGCTGACTTAAAGAGATGTAACCTAATTGAGGATGAAATACATACTCACCTTTACTAATATCTAATTTTCTAGCGTTTTCTAAAATTGTATAATCAAATCCTTGATTTACTGTATAACCTGGAACATTAAAACCAGCTTGCACTGTTGCAATATCTCTAATTTGATTTGTTAATGCTCCTCCGTTACCAATTAACGCAGGATCATAATCATTGGCATTGTTTAAAGGTAAATTACCCGCTGCAGCACTAGTGTTGAAAAATCCGGCAGGAGCACCGCCACTTTTTCCAATCCTTGTTTGATCAGATCCAGATTCACCTAAATCTTGTACAGCTACTACGTTTCTTACATTTAATGTTTCTTGTCTTCTGTTTGTTACCCAAACCTCTAGCCTTGTAATTTGTACCTGACTACGTATGTATGGGTAATTCTCTAGGGCAACATCATAATTATCTCTAAAGTACTGTGCTAAAAAAAAGTGCTTGTCTTCATCATAATCTAAAGCCGAAAAAGAAAACTCTTCTACAGTACCACCACCTTGCGCAACGACTGTATTATTTTGCGAACGCTGTTCAGACAAGACTGCGGTTACTAATGTTTTACCAAATTGTAATTGTGTTTTTACACCAAATAAACTTTGAGCTCCTGTTATTAAAGAGCTATTTAACGGCATACTTACATTACCAATTTCTATTTTCTGTATAATATCGTCCTCTGTAGGCGTATAATCTAATTTTACTAAGTTCTGAAAATCAAAAGTTGCCTCTGTGTTGTAATCTGCACTAACCTGTAATCTTTCTCCAATTTTACCCAGCATACTTAACTGTATTTGCTGATCAAAATCGAAAGACATATTAGTACGTTGTCTTGGAGATAAAGACGGATTATCATTTTTTTGCCAAATAACACCTAAGTCCATTGCAACAGAACCTGTTGGAATAACCTCTATAGTATTACCACCAAAAATAGATTGAAAAAAATTATTGTTTACATAAAAGTTAGGTAATAAGTTTTTCCTAGCTTCTTCACTACCTTCTTTTTTGCCAGAAAATGCATCTGCTTTCTCCTTAAAGTAAGCTTTCATTCCTTCTTTACGGGCCAACTCAAAATATTCGTCCGGAGATAAGTATATAGGATAGCTAACACTAAAGCCACCAACGGTTTCTGTGTACACATATTTATCTAAAGTAGAATCGTAGGTATACTTAGAAATAATGCTATCAGGATTTGGCAATACTATTTTACCTAGTGCCACTCCTGTTTTTGTAGAATCTGTCTCTTGTTCACCAACCTCTTGCGCAAACGCAAACGGCGCAGCACCTAAGAAAAGCACACATAATATTACGAATCTATATAATGGTGAAAGATTTTTTTTTGCCCCTGTTTTCAAACTTATTACAAATTTTTCAGCGCCAACTTAATAATGTTTTCAACGCTTAATGTTGAGTCCTGACTAACAACCTTGTCAACGGTTTTTTCCGCTTGCTTACGTGCAAAACCAAGAACCTCTAAAGCAGATAACGCTTCTTCTTTATTTGTATTGTTTGAAGAAGTAGAAACTTCATCAATATCGTATATTTTTAGCACTTTATCTTTTAAATCTAAAATAACACGCTGTGCGGTTTTTGCTCCTATTCCTTTTACAGATTGTATAGTTGCTACATCCCCGCTTGCAATTGCATCTCTCACTTGGGCAGGTGATAACGACGATAACATTGTGCGTGCAATACTAGAACCAATTCCAGAAACTGAAATTAAAAGTCTAAAAATTTCTCGTTCAGATTTTTCTGCAAAACCAAACAGTGTATGCGAATCTTCTTTTACTTGTAAATGCGTAAACAATTGTATGCTTTCTGCATCTGACACCTTAGACAAGGTATGCAGTGATATGTTTACAAAATAACCTACACCATTACACTCAATTACTAAAAATGTTGGATTTTTCTCTACTAGTTTTCCTCTTAAATGTGTAATCATATGAATGGTATAGGTTGATTTTTTTTATTTATTTAGTCGATGATTTCGCTTTTTTTCTCTTTTCTCTTTCTTGTGCATCTATAACTGCTACTGCCGTCATATTTACCATTTCATCTACATCTGCTCCTAGTTGAAGAATATGTACAGACTTACTTAACCCTAGCATTATAGGACCAATAGAATCTGCATTATTTAATTCTTTCATAAGTTTATAGGTAATGTTGGCCGACTCTAAGTTTGGAAAAATAAATGTATTTACATTTTTTCCTGCTAGCTTAGAAAAAGGAAATTGACTTTGTAACAATTCTTTGTTTAAAGCAAAATCCATTTGAATTTCACCGTCCACAATCATATCTGGATGATTTTTATGAAGAATTTCTACCGCTTTTCTAACCTTTACAGCATTTGGTGCACTAGAAGAACCAAAGTTTGCATAAGATGTCATTGCTATAACAGGATCAAAACCAAAAGTTTTAGCAACATTAGCCGTCATTAAAGCTATTTCTGCTAACTCTTCTGCTGTAGGGTTAATATTTATAGAGGTATCTGCAACAAATAATGGCCCTTTTTCTGTAACCATTATATTCACTGTAGCTGCCTTTTGCACATTAGAAGCTCTACCAATTACTTCAAAAACTGGTTTTACAACTGTTGGGTATGCTCTAGAGTAACCAGAAATCATTCCGTCAGCATCTCCTGTCTCAACCATCATAGAACCAAAATAGTTACGCTCTCTCATTTTAGCTTTAGCATAGTAAAACGTAACTCCTTTACGTTTTCTATTTTCCCAAAACTTAGTTGCATATATAGTACGCTGTCCCTTAGACTCGGTTGCTTTAGTATCTATAATTTCTATATCAGCATCAAATTCTAATTCCGCTTTAAGCTCTAAAATTGTTTCTTTTTTACCTAATAAAATTGGCTCTGCAATACCTTCTTCATATGCTATTTGCGCCGCCTTTAAAACATCTAAATGATCTGCCTCTGCAAAAACAATTCTTTTAGGACTTGCTTTTGCTCTGTTATGCAGTAAACGAACAACTTTATTATCGTTTCCAGAACGTCTAATTAATTCTTCTTTATACTTATCCCAATCTTCAATAGGTTGTTTTGCTATACCACTTTCCATAGCAGCTTTTGCTACAGCTAAAGGAATTTCAGCAATTAATCTAGGGTCAAAAGGTTTTGGAATTATATAATCTTCACCAAAAGTTAATCTTGTTTCTCCGTATGCAATATTAACTTGCTCTGGTACTGGCTCTTTCGCTAATTTCGCTATTGCTTTAACCGCTGCCATTTTCATAGCCTCATTAATACCGGTTGCTCTAACATCCAAAGCTCCTCTAAAAATAAAAGGAAAACCAAGAACATTATTTACCTGGTTAGGATGATCAGATCTTCCTGTAGCCATAATAATGTCTTTTCTAGCAGCTACGGCCACATTGTATTCTATCTCCGGATTAGGATTTGCCATAGCAAAAACAATTGGCTTTTTAGCCATAGATACTAACATCTCTGGAGATACAATGTTTGCAACGGAAAGACCTACAAATACATCTGCGTCTACCATTGCTTCATCTAGTGTATCTATTTTTCTGTCAGATGCAAACTCTAATTTTTCTTTAGACAAGTTTTCTCTATCAGAACGTATAACACCTTTACTATCTAGCATTACAATATTCTCGTCCTTAGCACCAAATGCTTTATACAATCTTGTACAAGAAACAGCGGCTGCACCAGCACCACTTATTACAATACGTACTTCATCAATTTTTTTTCCTGCAATCTCTAATGCATTTAACAATGCAGCAGCAGAAATAATTGCAGTACCGTGTTGATCATCGTGCATTACAGGAATATCTAATTCCTCTTTTAACCTACGTTCTATTTCAAAGGCAGCAGGAGCACTAATATCTTCTAAATTTATACCACCAAAAGTAGGTGCTATCATTTTTACAGTTTCTACAAACTTATCTACATCTTTAGTATCAATCTCTATATCTACACCATCTATATCAGAAAAAATCTTAAACAACAATGCTTTTCCTTCCATTACTGGCTTAGATGCTTCCGGACCAATATCTCCCAATCCTAATACCGCAGTACCGTTGGTAATTATAGCTACTAAATTACCTTTAGAGGTGTATTTGTAGGCATTTTCTTTGTCTTTAAATATCTCTAAACAAGGCTCTGCTACACCTGGAGAGTACGCTAATGCCAAATCTCTTTGTGTTGCATAAGGCTTAGTAGGAACAATTTTAATTTTACCCGGTTGCGGTTTCGCATGATAAATTAAAGCTTCTCTTCTATTCTTCTCGTTGCTCATTGTTTCTAATTTTAAGATGCAAATTTACGAGTATCCCGTCAATTAACTTATACTATTATTTTAAAAATTCTATGTTGCGCTGTAACCCCGAGAACTTGGTACGTTTTACGGCAGATTTCTGAAAAACCTTTCTAAAAACATCTTCCGTTATTTCTTCCCAATCTTTCTTTGTCATAGATAGTAAATCTGGGTGCGGATTAAATAATGGCTCTTGGTGCGGTTTAGAAAATTTGTTCCAAGGGCAAACATCTTGACAAACATCACATCCAAAAACCCAATCGTCAAACTTATCCTTTACTTCTATTGGTATTTCATTTTTTAATTCAATTGTAAAATAAGAAATACACTTGCTGCCATCTACCACGTAAGGATCTACAATTGCCTGTGTTGGACAAGCATCTATACAGGCTGTACACGTGCCACAATGGTCTGTTACAACACTATCATAAGCCAATTCTATATCTACAATTAACTCCGCTATAAAATAAAAAGAACCAACCCTCTGAGTTATTAAATTACTGTTTTTACCAATCCAACCCAAACCACTTTTTGCCGCCCAAGCTTTATCTAAAACGGGGGCCGAATCTACAAATGCCCTACCGCCAACTTCGCCAATAGTATCTGTCATAAATTCTTGTAACTCTCGTAATTTAGATTTTATTATATGGTGATAATCTTGCCCATATGCATATTTAGATATCTTTAACGCATCATCACCTTGAGTTTCTTCAGGATAGTAATTTAATAGTAATGAAATCACAGATTTAGAACCTTCTACAAGTTTTGTAGGATCTAAACGTTTGTCAAAATGGTTTTCCATATAAGACATTTGACCATTCATATTCTTATTCAACCAATTTTCCAATCGTGGTGCTTCCTCTTCTAAAAATTCGGCCTTAGACACACCACAAGATAAAAATCCAAGGCGCTTGGCTTCTTCTTTTAGTAAAGCGGTTACTTTTTCTTTATTTACAATAGGTAGCATCACAAAGCAAAGTTAGTGGTTTACAGATAACCAAAAAATTATTTAGCATAGCTATTGCTAGTTAAAAAATAGAGCTTACATTTGGAGTGTAAACTTTAGGGGTGTTCTTTTTAAGAACTGAGAAATACCCTTTGAACCTGATGCTGTTAGTACAGCCGAAGGGAAAAGTTGAATTCTTTTTATGATTTCTATCTTTTAATGTCTTTCCGTTTCGGGAAAATGCATTTTCACACACAGTTTACGATTTAATTGGATTTTTTAACGCTATAACCTAGCACTTAAAATGTATCTCTATGATACCCATAAACGTAAATAACACGCAACACCAAGTTCCCAGAGAAACCAACGTGTTGCAATTAATACAGACTCTAGATTTAAACACTCTAGGTATTGCTATTGCTATTAACAGCGCTGTAGTACCTAAAGCTATTTGGAGCTCTACCTTTTTACAACCCAACGACAATGTATTACTAATACAACCAGCTCAAGGAGGGTAACCTAAAAACATTAAAAGACTTATTATGAAAAAAAAAGACACCGCACCTAAACAAAACGGTATTACAAGACAGCCATTTCCTAGTTCTAAAAAAGTGTATGTTTCTGGTAAAATATATCCAGAAATTAAGGTTGCTATGCGTGAAATTGCATTGAGTGACACGGTAGATTCTATGACCAAAAAGAAAACACCAAATGAACCAGTAACGGTTTATGATACGTCAGGGCCTTATACAGATCCAAACAAAGAAATAGACGTACATAGTGGAATTGAAAGAATTCGAGAACCTTGGATTAAAGACCGTGGAGATGTAGAACAATTAACCCAATTTTCTTCTGAATATTGCAACGAACGCCTAAACGATGCCAGTTTAGATCATATGCGTTTTAAGTTGTTAAAAAATCCTTTGCGCGCTAAAAAGGGGCAAAATGTAACACAATTACATTATGCTAAAAAAGGTATTATCACCCCAGAAATGGAGTACATCGCAATTCGTGAAAACCAGCGAATAGATGAAATGACCGAAATTAGAAAGCAACACAAAGGAGAACACTTTGGTGCTAATATTCCCGATAAAATTACGCCAGAATTTGTACGTAGTGAAGTTGCTAGAGGTCGTGCAATTATACCCTCAAACATTAACCACCCAGAAGCAGAACCTATGATTTTAGGGCGTAACTTCTTAGTTAAAATAAATGCAAATATTGGAAACTCTGCTGTTACATCGTCTATAGAAGAAGAAGTAGAAAAAGCAGTTTGGGCTTGTCGTTGGGGTGCAGATAATATTATGGATTTATCTACAGGAGAGAATATTCATGAAACTCGCGAGTGGATTATTCGTAACTCACCAGTACCAGTTGGCACCGTGCCAATTTACCAAGCATTAGAAAAAGTTAACGGAGTTGCCGAAGATTTAACGTGGGAAATTTTCCGTGACACCTTAATAGAACAAGCCGAGCAAGGCGTAGATTACTTTACCATTCACGCAGGCGTTTTATTGCGTTACGTACCAATGACAGCAAAACGTGTTACAGGTATTGTGTCTCGTGGTGGTTCCATTATGGCTAAATGGTGTTTGGCACACCATAAAGAAAGTTTTTTATATACTCATTTTGAAGATATTTGCGAGATATTAAAGCAATACGACGTTGCCTTTTCTTTAGGAGATGGTCTACGTCCGGGATCTATTGCAGATGCTAATGACGAAGCACAATTTGCTGAACTAGAAACCTTAGGAGAGTTAACACAAATTGCTCGTAAGCACGAAGTTCAGTGTTTTATTGAAGGACCAGGACACGTGCCAATGCACATGATAAAAGAAAATATGGAGAAGCAAATTGAACTTTGCGACGAAGCTCCTTTTTACACATTAGGCCCTTTAACAACAGATATTGCACCAGGTTACGACCACATTACATCGGGTATTGGAGCAGCAATGATTGGTTGGTACGGATGCGCAATGTTATGTTACGTAACACCTAAAGAACATTTAGGCCTACCCAATAAAGAAGACGTACGCGTAGGTGTAATTACATATAAGTTAGCAGCGCATGCGGCCGATTTAGCAAAGGGCCATCCAGGTTCTCAGCACAGAGATAATGCGTTAAGTATGGCTCGTTTTGAGTTCCGTTGGGAAGACCAATTCAATCTTGGTTTAGACCCTGAGCGTGCTCGTGAGTACCACGATGAAACTTTGCCTGCAGCTGGAGCCAAAATTGCTCATTTTTGCTCTATGTGCGGACCAAAATTTTGTTCTATGAAAATTTCTCAAGAAGTTAGAGATTTTGCAGCCGTTAATGACATTGTAGACAACGAGGTAATTGCAAAAGGAATGGAAGAAAAGTCAAAAGAGTTTAAAGAAAAAGGATCAGAAGTGTATTTGTAATATAAAGTGGAAGTTCCTACGCCTTTTACTAAGTAAGGCGTAGGCAGGCTTTCCTTTATATCTTTTGCAAAAAAAAGCAAAAGGATGCCACTACAATCCCTAACTCTATGTTACCAGTTTACTCCAATTTATTTTATAAAAGAATAAAGTAATTATACCAGCGTAATCATTATCAATTCTAGTAATTTTGAGCCATAAAAAATTGTTTCAAAAACATTTAAAACAAAACCCTTAAAAAATGATTGTACTAATAGCTCCAGAAAAAGACGTACCTAATGAAATAGAAATACTTCATCAGTTATTTAAGGCTGGCTTGCAGTATTATCATTTTAGAAAACCCCTTAAAAATCTACAAGAACACACTGCCTATTTAAATAAAATAGAGCCCCAATATCACAACCGTATTGTGGTGCATTATTTTCACGAACTAGTAAATAGTTTTAATCTAAAAGGCATTCATTTTCAAGAGCAAAAAAGAATAGACGTTATAGAAAATGGTAAAGGATATTTTAATGGTTTGCAAATGTCAGGCAAAACCATAAGTAGTTCGTTTCACGACCCAAAAGCGCTAGAGAATTGTGAATTGGAGTTCGATTATCATTTACTTAGCCCTGTTTTTTCATCAATCTCTAAAAAGGGATACCTAGGAAAAGAGTTTAATGTAAACGGTATAGATAAGTTTACTATTGGTATGGGTGGTATCACATCAAAAAACATAAAAGAAACCCTAGATTTAGGATACAAAGGTGTTGGTGTTTTAGGTGGAATTTGGAACACAGAAAAGCCCGTAGAGGAATTTAAACAAATAGATAACGTATTTTTATCTAGCACAAAAAACAGAAAATAATGATTAGTAAATTACATTATATAAGTCAAGGTGAGACTCCAGAAATACATTTAGCAAACATACAAAACGCGTGTTCTTCTGGCGCAGATTGGATTCAGTTACGTCTAAAAAATGTAGATGAAGAAACAGTGCTACAAACAGCATTAAAAGCAAGGGAAATTACAGCACATTTTCAAACAAGATTATTAATAAATGATCACTACAAAATTGCTAAAGAAGTAAAAGCAGATGGTGTGCATTTAGGTAAAACCGATGCTTGCCCTTTAGAAGCAAGAGAGTATTTAGGAAAATGGTTTAGTATTGGTGGTACTGCTAACACCTTGGAAGATTGTGAAAATTTACTAAAAAAAGAGGTAGACTACATTGGTTTAGGACCATATAAGTTCACAAAAACAAAACAAAATTTAAGTCCAACTTTAGGCTTAGAAGGTTACCAAGCAATTTTAAGCGAGTTAAAAACAGACACGCCAATAATTGCAATAGGCGGAATAACAATACCAGATGTACCTGAATTATTAAAAACAGGAATTTACGGTATTGCCGTATCCGGAGAAATTACAAGCAACTTTAATAATATTGCTACTTTAAACAACATACTTAGTACACCTGCTACCCAAGAACAAGTGTACAAATTTGACCAAAAGAAAAACGATGAATGATAATTTAAAAATAGGAGACAAAACATTTACATCTCGTTTGTTTACTGGAACCGGAAAATTTAGCGCTTCAACAGTTATGAAAGATGCTTTATTAGCCTCAGAAAGTGAGCTGGTAACTGTTGCTTTAAAACGTGTGGACGTAGCCGATAAAAATGACGATATCTTATCTCATTTAAATCATTCTAGAATAAACCTTTTACCAAACACATCTGGAGTACGTACAGCTAAAGAAGCTGTTTTTGCGGCGCAATTATCCAGAGAAGCATTAGAGACAAACTGGGTAAAGTTAGAAATTCATCCAGATCCAAAATACTTACTACCAGACCCAATAGAAACTTTAAAAGCTGCTGAAGAATTGGTAAAACAAGGTTTTATAGTTATGCCATACATACACGCAGACCCTGTTTTATGTAAACGTCTAGAAGATGTTGGCGTACAATGTGTAATGCCTTTGGGTGCACCAATTGGAAGTAATAAAGGTTTAAAAACCGTAGATTTTTTAGAAATAATTATAGCGCAAAGTAATGTTCCTGTAATTGTAGATGCAGGTATTGGCGCTCCTTCTCATGCTGCATACGCAATGGAACTAGGCGCGGATGCCGTATTAGTAAATACCGCAATTGCAGTATCACAAAATCCTATTGCTATGGCAAATGCTTTTAGACTTGCAGTAGTAGCTGGCCGTTTAGCATACAATGCAAAACTAGCTCCGGTTAAACAAACAGCAGAAGCAAGTTCACCTCTAACCTCTTTTTTAAATGAGTAATTTCACTTCGCTTTTTAATAGTTACAATTGGGACACAATAGTTTTAGACATCTATAACAAAACAGCCGTAGATGTAGAGGCTGCTTTACAAAGTAATAGCAGAAACCTAGAAGATTTTAAGGCTCTAATTTCTCCTGCAGCCAAACCCTACTTAGAACAAATGGCACAAATGAGTAGTATGCTAACCAAAAAACGCTTTGGCAATACAATGCAAATGTATGCACCAATGTACTTAAGTAATGAGTGCCAAAACATATGTACGTATTGTGGTTTTAGCTTAACTAATAAAATACCAAGACGTACTTTAACTGACACTGAAATTTTAAAAGAAGCCGCCTTTTTAAAAAGCAAAGGATATAACCATATTCTACTGGTTACTGGTGAAGCAAATAAAACCGTTGGTGTAGATTATATAAATAATGCCATTAAACTATTAAAAAAAGAGTTTGCTAATATTACTATAGAAGTACAGCCACTAGACCAAGATGAATATGAATTGCTTGTTAAAAATGGTCTGTATGCCGTATTGGTGTACCAAGAAACATACCATAGAGACGAATACAAAAAGCACCATCCTAAAGGCAAAAAATCTAATTTTGATTACCGATTAGAAACCCCTGACCGTTTAGGCAAAGCCGGAGTGCATAAAATTGGCGTAGGCGCTTTATTTGGATTGGAAGATTGGCGAGCAGACAGTTTTTTTACAGCTTTGCATTTACAGTATTTACAAAAAACATATTGGCAAACTAAATATTCTATCTCTTTTCCTAGGTTACGCCCACATACTGGAGGCTTGGAACCAAAAGTAATTATGGAAGATGCAGATTTGGTACAATTAATATGTGCCTATCGTTTGTTAGACGAGGATGTAGAACTATCTATGTCTACCAGAGAAAGCGAAAAATTTAGAAACAACATTATTAACTTAGGAATAACCTCTATAAGTGCCGAGTCTAAAACTAACCCAGGTGGTTATGTTGTAGAACCACAATCTTTAGAACAGTTTGAAATTTCTGATGAACGTAGCACAGAACTTATTGCCGAAATGCTACAAGAAAAGGGTTTTGAAGTTGTTTGGAAAGATTGGGAAAGTGCGTGGTAGTTAAAACAAACCACCTTGCACACTTCCTTTTACTCTTCCTAAATGCTTATATGCTAATTCTGTTACTTCTCTACCACGAGGTGTACGCATAATAAAACCTTGTTGTATTAAAAAGGGCTCATATACTTCTTCAATAGTTTCTGCACTTTCAGAAACAGCAGTAGCAAGTGTGGTTATACCTACTGGTCCGCCTTTAAACTTATCTATGATAGTGGTTAATATTTTGTTATCCATTTCATCTAAACCGTGAGCATCTACGTTAAGTGCATTCAGTCCAAATCTAGAAATTTCAACATCTATTTTTCCGTTTCCTTTAATTTGAGCAAAATCTCTTACGCGTCTTAATAAGGCATTACAAATTCTAGGTGTTCCCCTACTTCTTCCTGCAATTTCTATTGCAGCCTCTAAATCTATAGGAACATTTAAAATTTCTGCACTACGTTCTGCTATGGTAGATAGTAATTCTGTTGTGTAGTATTGCAATCTACTCTGAATACCAAAACGAGCTCTCATAGGAGCCGTTAAAAGCCCTGAACGGGTAGTTGCACCTATTAGAGTGAAAGGATTAAGATTTATCTGTACAGAGCGTGCATTTGGCCCTGACTCAATCATTATATCTATTTTATAGTCTTCCATTGCAGAATACAAGTACTCTTCTACAATTGGACTAAGTCTATGTATTTCATCAATAAAAAGAACATCCCTTTCATCTAGATTTGTTAGTAGACCAGCTAAATCTCCTGGCTTGTCTAAAACTGGACCAGAAGTAACTTTTATACAAACACCCAACTCATTAGCCAAAATATGAGCTAAGGTTGTTTTACCCAAACCTGGAGGTCCGTGAAATAATGTATGATCTAGTGCTTCTCCTCTTTGGTTTGCAGCTTCAACAAATACTTTAAGATTATCTAATACTTGATCTTGACCCGCAAAATCATCAAAACTCAAGGGTCTTAATGCTCTTTCGATATCAACATCTTCAGAAGAAAAATTATCTGATGTAGGGTCTAGGTTTTCATTCATAATCTAACAAAGATACTAGAATTAGGAAGTAATTGAATTGAAATTATATCAATCTAAAAATAACTATTCTTTTTTTATTAATTGAGAAGCTCCTAAAAAGTCTGTAATAGTAATTATAGGTGTACCGTATAAATAAGTTCTAGAACCTCCTTTAGAAGAAAGCTCAAACTTTTCAGATGCATAAATTCTTGCATCTGGCGACTCATCTAAATTCGCAAGAACAGCTGCGCCTTTTAATTCTTCTGCTCTTAATTGAGCATTGCCAAAAAGATTAATACTAAAATTAGAGATTGCCCCTTGCATTTTAGCATCTGCTCCACCGTGCATTGTTAAACTAGCGTCTTGGGCTACAACATAAATACTTAAATCACTCTTTTGATCTTGATTAATTGTAACAGCATCACAATCAACATTTAGCTCTGCCGAACTATTACCAGTCATAGAAATATCAACATTGTCTGCCAATGTATTTAAAGTTAATCGAGAGCCTTCTTGTAAATTAAGTTGCAAATTATCTGTCGTGAGTATATCCTTCATTACTATACGCCCATTAACTATTGTAATCGTATTAAGGTTTATATAGTTTACAGTTAGTAACAATTTTTTTTTAGAGACAATTCTATAAAAAGAACTAATCTGTAGCGTACTATCTACAACTTCAAACTTTAAAACATCCATAAGGTTGTCGTCGCCAATAAAACTATAACTTTCATCTCTGGCTTTTTTAACCTCTACTAGAATACCGTCTGAAACTAAAATGGCATTAAAGGGAGGTAACTCATTGGTTACTTCTATTACCGTTTTACTTCCTTTAATTTTAGGTTTTTTTTGTGCCATACTCACCACTGTAGCCAGTAGCAAGATGCCTAGAATAATTTTTTTCAAAATATAGTGTATTTAATGGTTTGTGTTTGTTGTTAAACAAGATACTAAAATAGTACTTAGCAATATAAGTTAGCCAAGAATGATGCAAAAAAAAAGCCTTTTAAAATAAATTTAAAAGGCTTTATATAATTTGAATAACGTTTAGTGAGCTAATTCTTCTTCACCATCTTGTAACGGTACTGTCTGAGGAACAAAATCTTGTCCTGGAAGTACATACTCTCCGTTTTCATTTGTTTTACTGTAATCGTAAGCCCATCTATGAACTTCTGGTAAAGCACCTGGCCAGTTACCGTGAATATGTTCTACAGGAGTTGTCCACTCTAATGTAGTAGCTTTCCAAGGGTTTTGCTCAGCCTTTTTACCATAGAAAATACTATAGATAAAGTTACCAACAAATATCAACTGAGCAGCTCCTGCAATTAAAGCAAATACTGTAATTAAGATATTAAGATCTGTAAGTTCATCGAACATAGGAAATGCTGTATTCTCATAATAACGTCTTGGTACACCTGCCATACCAACAAAGTGCATTGGGAAGAAAACCCCGTAAGCACAAACTGCTGTAATCCAGAAATGAACATAACCTAAGTTCTTATTCATCATTTTACCAAACATTTTAGGGAACCAGTGGTACACACCTGCTAGTAAACCATATAATGCAGAGATACCCATTACCAAGTGGAAGTGAGCAATTACAAAATAAGTATCATGAACGTTAATATCTAATGTGCTATCTCCTAAAACAATACCAGTTAAACCACCACTAATAAATGTAGAAACAAAACCAATAGAAAATAACATTGCAACGTTCATTTGTAAGTTACCTTTCCAGATCGTAGTAATCCAGTTAAATGCTTTTACAGCAGAAGGTATTGCAATTAATAAGGTTGTAAATGTAAATACAGAACCTAAGAAAGGATTCATACCCGAAATAAACATATGGTGACCCCATACAATAGTAGATAAGAATGCAATTGCCAAAATAGACATAATCATTGCTCTATAACCAAAAATTGGTTTACGAGAGTTTGTCGACATAATATCTGACACCATACCCATTGCAGGTAATATTACAATATATACCTCTGGATGACCCAGGAACCAAAATAAGTGTTCATATAATACGGGAGATCCACCTTGATAGTGTAAAACTTCTCCTTGAATAAAAATATCAGATAAAAAGAATGATGTTCCAAAACTTCTATCCATTATTAACAACAATGCTGCTGAGAATAAAACAGGGAAAGAAACAACACCAATAATAGCGGTAACAAATAATGCCCAAGTAGTCAATGGAAGTCTAGTCATAGACATACCCTTAGTTCTTAAGTTTATTACTGTTACTATGTAGTTTAATGATCCTAATAAAGACGATGCTATAAATATAGCCATTGAACATAACCAAAGCGTCATACCCAAACCAGAACCTGATTGAGCCATTGGCAATGCACTTAATGGTGGGTAAACCGTCCAACCAGCTGCTGCTGGTCCTGACTCGATAAACAAAGAAATAACCATTATAACTGCAGACGTAAAAAACAACCAATAAGAGATCATATTTAACAATCCTGAAGCCATATCTCTAGCTCCAATTTGCAATGGAATAAGAAGGTTACTAAAAGTACCACTTAAACCAGCTGTAAGCACAAAGAATACCATTATTGTTCCGTGCATAGTTACCAATGCTAAATATACATCGGCATCCATAACACCACCCGGTGCCCATTTACCTAATAACGCTTCAAATATAGGAAAAGATTCACCTGGCCAAGCCAATTGCATTCTAAATAATAATGACATTGCTATACCAATGAAACCCATTATTAAACCAGTAATTAAATACTGTTTTGCAATCATCTTGTGATCCATACTAAATATATATTTAGTAATGAAAGTCTCCTTATGATGATGTCCGTGATCGTCGTCGTGTTCGTGTGTTCCTGACATAATCAGATATTATAATTTTTGTTAGTTAACTTAGTTTCTTAAATCAATTATTGTATTGCAACTCCAGTAGCAGTATTACCACCAAATGTTTTTTGAGAAGCCATCCACTTATCGTATTCTTCCTGAGTTTCTACGATAATTTTCATTTGCATATTATAGTGGGACTTCCCACAAATCTTATTACAAAGTAAAATATAGTCATACTCCCAAGGATCATTATTAGGAATACCTGCAGCTGCTTTTTTAGCTCTAATTTTATTCGCTCTTTTTACTTTATCAATTACATCTGGATCTAGACGCATATCTGCAGTAGTCCTAATTGGAGTAAAAGAAAATTGAGTAATCATACCCGGAACACAGTTCATTTGCGCTCTAAAGTGAGGCATAAAGGCCGAGTGCAATACATCTTGCGAACGCATGTGAAAATTAACTTTTCTGCCTACTGGCAAATGTAATTCTTTAACAATAACATCATCTGTAGCATTAGGATCAGAATCATCTAAACCTAAAACATTAGCGTTATCAATGTCAATCAATCTTACGTTAGCTTCACCCAAGACATTATCCTCACCACCATATCTAGCAGTCCAGTTAAATTGCTGTGCGTAAAGCTCAACTATTAATGGATCATCATCATCATTAATATCCATAATGTTTGTCCATGTGTATAATCCCCAAAGGATTAAACCAGCCAAAACAATTACAGGGATAATAGTCCATATAAATTCTAATTTGTGGTTATCTGCATAAAATAATGCCTTCTTCCCTTTTTCACCACGATATTTGTACGCGAAATAGTGTAGTAAAAACTGAGTAATAGTTTGCACAAAGAAGATTATAGCCATAGTTAACAGCATTAAATCATCGTACTCAGCACCATGAGCAGAACCTGCTTCTGGTAACAAAACTTTAGTGTATTTATAAAAACTAAAGATTGTAATACCGTAAATAAATACTAGAAAAGCAAACATTAGATAACCATTAACCTTGTTATCTTTATCTGTTGCTGTTTCATTTTTAGTCGCTCTTAATTGCGACAATTCAAAAATTTTGGTCATTTGCCAAATTGCAATGGCTATTAAGACTAAAACCGTTATAGTTAAAACTGTAATCATTGTATGATTTATTTTATGCTTTAGTAAACTTCCTTATTAATAATGAAAATGCTTGCTCTCGCCAATAAATGGATTTCTTTTTGGTTGCAATGGAGCAGTTGTTAAAGCTCTAAAAACAACAAAAATAAACAATCCTAAAAAGAATAACACAGAACTAATTTCTGAAATTCCTATTGACCATTGATCACCTACTGTTGCAGGCATAATCATATTAAATATATCTAAATAATGACCCGCTAAGATAACAACACCTGCCATAATAACAAACCAATTAACTCTTTTGTAATCACTATTCATTAACAGTAATAAAGGAAAAAGAAAGTTCATCGCTACCATACCAAAGAAAGGAAGATTGTAATCCTCTATTCTTGTAATATAGTATGTAATCTCCTCTGGTATGTTAGCGTACCATATAAGCATGAACTGTGAAAACCATAAATATGTCCAGAAAATACTAATACCAAACATAAACTTAGCTAAATCATGAATATGACTATCGTTTACCTCTTCTAAATGACCTTTAGACTTTAAATAGATAGTTACCATTGCTATAACAGTTATACCTGATACAAACATACTAGAAAAAACATACCATCCAAACAAAGTACTAAACCAGTGAGGATCTACACTCATAATCCAATCCCAAGACATCATAGATTCTGTAACTAAATAGAATACTAAGAAACCTGCTGACCATCTAAAGTTTTTAACAAAGTTAGAATTGTCATTAGACTCATCTTGAGCCAAAGATAATTTACGAGATATAGTTCTATAAGCAATCCATCCCCCTAAGAAAATAACTGCTCTAATTAAAAAGAATGTTCCGTTTAAAAAACCTGCTTTCCCTTGTAATAATTTATCGTCAGCAACAACATCAGCGTCCATCCAAACGAACAAATGATTCATATGAGCCACAGATGTCGCTAGTATAGCAACTACAATAATACCACCTGGAGCTAAGTAAGCTGTTATACCTTCCATCACCCTAAATAGTAAAGGAGACCAACCAGCTTGCGCTACTCGTTGTATTGCATAAAATGCCAATACTCCTAATGCTATCATAAAGAAAAAGAAAGCCGCTACATATAATGCTGCCCAAGGCTTGTTTTTTAATTGATGTAATAAATGCTCATCATGTTTGCTATGACTACCTTCTGCATGAGCAGATTCACCATGAGTATCCTTAACATGTTCTTCTGTAGTAGCATGTTCTCCATGACCACCGTCATGGCTAGCCACCATAGCTTTAGCATCTTCTACTGTACTTGGCATAGAGATAAAGCCTGCAGCTATACCTAATAAACCTACAGCCATTAATATAAATGAAGCTATTTTTAGTCTGTTTGAAAAAGTGTACATATTCTTAATCTATGTATTATTTAGTTAAGTCTTGTTTCAATTGCATTACGTATTCTGCAACTTGCCAACGTTCTTCGTGATTCAATTGATTTGCGTAAGAACCCATTGTATTTATTCCGTAATAAATAGTAAAGTAAGCGTCACCTACAGAAATATTTCTTCCTGCATCTGCATAACTAGGAACTCCTAGTATCTTTTCTCTTTTAACCAAATTTCCTTGACCATCACCTTTATTACCGTGACATATTGCACAGTTAATATTGTATAGCTCTTTACCTTTGGTTAAGTTTACTTCTGCCTTTAAAGAATCTAAAGGACTAGCTTGTAAACGTGCTAATTCTTTCCCTTCAATATCATTAGCAAACTCATAAGGAATATGACCTCTTGAAATTGTATTTTCAACAGGCAAACCTGCTTCCATACCACTAGGTAAAAAATCTACTTTCTGGTAAGTCTCGTATCCTACTGCCTCGTACATATTTGGCATATATTGGTAGTTGGGACTATTCTTATCTGCACATGATGCAGTAAGAATAACTAATCCTAGTACCAATCCTATATTTTTAAATATCTTCATAACTATTAAGACTACTTTTCTGAAATATTAATTTCTACTGCTCCCGTATCTGCTAACAAAGCTATTAACTCCTCTTCGTTATCGTGTATCTCTATTTCCATTAAGAACAAATCATCCGTTGTTCTTACATCTGGATTTTCAGCTTGCTTAAAAGGCCATAATTTACTTCTCATATAAAAAGTAATAACCATTAAGTGAGCCGCAAAAAAGACTGTAAGCTCAAACATAATTGGAACAAATGCTGGCATATTTTCTAGGTAGCTAAAACTTGGTTTACCACCTATATCTTGAGGCCAATCTTGAATCATAATAAAATTCATCATCACCGTAGCTACAGCCAAACCGATACAACCATAAATAAAAGCTGTAATGGCAATTCTAGTTGGAGCAAGACCCATAGCCTTATCTAGTCCGTGAACAGGAAAAGGACAATATACCTCTTCTATATGATGCTTAGCTGCTTTAACTTTCTTAACAGCAAGCATCAATATATCATCATCATTATATAATGCGTGAATAACTTTAGATGCCATAATTAATTCTTGTTATTTAAGTTCTTGGCTTGACCAGCCCAATCATCTCTTTGTGCCCTTCCTGGGAACGATTCAGTAATTGAATCTAATAAATCATACTCTTTCTGAGTCATTTTACTCACTTGAGCAAAACTATAGATACCTATCTGATTTAATGTTTGTTCCATTTGAGGCCCAATACCCTTCACCTTCTTTAGATCATCAGGAGTGTCCGTATTAACATCAAACTTACCTAAAGAACTTAACAAGTCTGATACTTTAGCATCACCCTTTGTCTCTACCTGAACAACCTGCTCTTGTGCTACCACAGAAGTAGTAGTATTATTATAGATTGTTGTTTTTGGCATTTCATACATTGGCTTTCCAGAATCTCTTAAATTCTTAAACCTACTACCAGATGCTTTTAATATTGACTTAACCTCTGCCTGTGCTATTACAGGGAATGTTCTAGCATATAATAAAAACAGAACAAAGAAGAACCCTATTGTACCAATAAAGATACCAATATCTACAAACGTAGGAGAGAACATTGTCCATGAAGATGGTAAGTAATCTCTGTGTAATGATGTTACAATAATTACAAAACGCTCAAACCACATTCCAACATTTACTACAATTGAAATAAAGAAAGAAAACATAATACTTGTACGCAGTTTCTTAGACCACATAAATTGTGGAGAAAACACATTACAAGACATCATTAACAAGTACGCCCACCAGTAAGGACCAGTTGCTCTGTTTAAAAAAGCATATTGTTCATATTCTACACCAGAATACCATGCCATAAACAGCTCTGTAATATATGCACAACCCACAATAGACCCTGTTAACATAATTACTATGTTCATTAACTCTATATGCTGTACTGTAATATAATCTTCCAAGCTACACACTTTTCTCATTATAATAAGAAGCGTGTTTACCATTGCGAATCCAGAGAAAATTGCACCAGCAACAAAATAAGGAGGGAATATAGTAGTATGCCATCCTGGTATTACTGAAGTAGCAAAATCAAAAGATACAATTGTATGTACAGAAAGTACAAGTGGCGTAGCTAAACCTGCTAACACAAGAGAAACTTCCTCAAAACGTTGCCAATCTTTAGCTCTACCCGTCCAACCGAAACTTAATAAGCTATATATTTTTTTCTGAAATGGCTTCACTGCCCTATCACGAATCATTGCAAAATCTGGCAAAAGACCTGTCCACCAGAAAACCAATGATACAGATAAATAGGTAGAAATTGCGAATACATCCCACAGTAAAGGCGAATTGAAGTTAACCCATAACGAACCAAATTGATTTGGAATAGGTAATACCCAATATGCCAACCAAGGTCGACCCATGTGAATAATTGGGAATAAACCAGCCTGCACTACAGAGAAAATTGTCATTGCCTCTGCAGAACGGTTAATTGCCATTCTCCATTTTTGTCTAAAGAGCAGTAGTACTGCAGAAATCAATGTTCCTGCGTGCCCTATACCTACCCACCAAACAAAGTTGGTAATATCCCAGGCCCAGCCTACTGTTTTATTTAATCCCCAGGTTCCTATACCTGTAGATACCGTGTAAATTATACAACCAACTCCCCAAAGGAATGCTATCAATGCTATGGTAAAAACTATCCACCACTGCTTATTTGCTCTACCTTCAATAGGAGCAGAGATATCCACAGTTACATCGTGGTATCCTTTGTCTCCAATTACTAGGGGTTTTCGTATAGGTGCTTCGTAATGCGACGCCATAATTTATGTTATAGTTACGTTCCGTTAATTAATTATGATTCTTGTGTATTTCTCACTTTAACATGATAGAAAACATTTGGCTTTGTACCAATGTGCTCTAATAAATGATACATACGATCGCTTTCTTTTAATTCTGCAACCTCACTTTCGGTATCATTTATATCTCCAAATACCATTGCGCCACTGCTACACGCAGCAGAACAAGCCGTTTGAAACTCACTATCTTTAACTGTACGCCCGTCTCTCTTAGCATCTAAAATTGACTTTTGAGTCATTTGGATACACATAGAGCATTTTTCCATTACCCCACGAGAACGAACATTTACATCTGGATTAATTACCATTTTTCCTAAATCATTATTCATATGGTAATCAAACTCGTCATTGTTATTATACAAGAACCAGTTAAAACGACGCACCTTATAAGGACAGTTGTTTGCACAGTATCTTGTACCTACACATCTGTTATACGCCATATGGTTTTGACCTTGTCTACTATGAGATGTTGCAGCAACTGGACATACTGTTTCACACGGAGCGTGATTACAGTGCTGACACATTACCGGCTGAAAAGCAACTTGTGGATTAGCAGAAGGATCTTCTAACTCACCAAATCCACCTAAAGAACCTTTATCCCCAGTTAAACCATCAAACTCATCTTTCTTAATATTATCACCTTCAAAAGTCTCCTCAGAAGAGTAATATCTATCGATACGCAACCAGTGCATATCTCTAGATTTACGAATTTCATCTTTACCAACTACAGGCACATTGTTTTCTGCGTGACAAGCTATAACACAAGCCCCACAACCAGTACATGCATTTAAATCTATAGACAAGTTAAAGTGATGTCCAACAGAACGATCAAAATCATCCCACAAACTAACTGAAACAGCATCTACTTCTTCATGATTTAAGGATACTTTAGGAGAAGGATTCCATTCAGCATGATCTTTAGTATTAAAAATCTCTAATGTAGTTTCCTTAATAATATCACCCCTACCCATTAATGTCTTATGAAGCTGAACACATGCAAACTCATGCATACCATCAGCCTTAGAGATAGAAACAGATTGATTAGAAACACCGCCTTGGTACAATGCAAAAGCATTTACACCAGTTTGCATTTCTGACTGCAACCCTGCTTTTCTACCATAACCAAACGAAAGACCAACAGATCCCGGTGCTTGACCCGGTTGAATTATAACAGGAACTCCTTTTAACTCTGAGTCACCAACCTTAACATTTACCTTACTACCATCTAAACCACCATTTGCAACATGATCATTAATTAGACCTAATTTCTCTGCATCTGCTTTAGATATAGTAACATAATTATCCCAAGAAACTCTTGTAATTGGATCTGGAAATTCTTGCAACCATGGATTATTAGCCTGCTGACCATCCCCCATACCAACTTTAGAATATAAAACCAACTCCATATCTGAAGAAGCAGATTTAGACAACTTAGTAGCCGCCATAGATAAATCTACCAATGAAGAAACCATTGGCTCTTCAGAAATAACTGAAGCTACAGTTTCCTCAACTACATCTACAACTGAAGATGAGGCTTTATAAACACCATCGTGCAATGCTTGATTCCACTCACCATCTCCCAAGATAGAAGAACTCCAAGTTTCTTTAATATAATCGTAATACGTTTTATCAGAACCCATCCACATTAATAATGAAGATTGGAATTGACGCGTATCAAAAATTTCTTTAATTGTAGGCTGCATCAATGAGTAATGTCCTTTTTTAATCTGAACATCTCCCCAAGATTCCAAATAATTTGGAGCCGCTGCAGCGTAAGTAGAAACCGCTACAGTTTCATTATTATTCTGTGCAAAAGCAACAGACAAATCAACCTTAGATAAAGCATCCGTAAACTCTGCCGAATTAGGCATTGTATAAACAGGATTCACACCATCCATAAGAAGTGCTCCAACTTTACCAGATTTCATATCTGCAACTAACTTAGCAACAGCTTTTGCATCACCTTGTCTAACATACTTAGGAGCCTTAGCATCAAAAGCAACACTAGAAATAGACTCATTAATTGCCAAAACAATAGCCTGAGCATCTTTATCATCTAAACCAGTAACAAGAACTGCATTTTTACCTGCTTTCTTAAATTCCTTAGCAGTAGCATCTACCACTTTAGAAATATTTTCTGTCAATTCACCACCAACAGAAACGCCCATCAACTTACCGTACAACTTAGCCAAAGCTACTTTTTGTTGCGACGGAGTTAAAAGAACTCTCTTATCTGCATTAGCACCAGTTAAAGACATATTAGCCTCAAACTGTATATGCCTAGACATTTTTCCATTTTTAGGGATACGACCAGCAGAGTAAGAACTATCATAACCACCACCTTGCCAATCCCCTAAGAAATCTGCTCCAATAGAAACTATTAAACCAGCTTTACTAAAGTCATAATCAGCCAAAGCTCTCTCACCATACTTTTCTTCAAAAGCATTTAAAGCAGCATCAGCAGAAATAGCATCATAAGTAACATGATTTACATTACCACCATAAACCTCTTTAAATTCCGCTACTAATTTTAATGTAGACGGACTAGCATAAGTCTGAGTTAACAATGCAATTTGCTTACTAGATCCTTTTAACGAAGCTAATTTAGATTTAACTGCAGTATCTAAAACAGACCATTCTACAGCTTCACCCTTAGCCAAAGGACCTTGTAACCTTTTACTATCATATAAAGACAAAACAGAAGCTTGAACACGAGCATTTGCCGATCCATTAACTTTAGCATCTGTATTATTCTCTATTTTTATTGGTCTACCCTCACGAGTCTTAACCAAAACACTTGCAAAATCAAAACCATCTGCTATTGTTGTTGCGTAATAATTAGCAACACCAGGAATAATCTGCTCTGGTTGAACCACATAAGGTATAGATTTTACAACCGGCCCCTCACAAGCAGCCATTGTTGCAGCAGCAGTACTAAAACCTACATACTTTAAAAAATCTCTCCTATTAGTAGAACTAGCCGCTAAACCTTCCTTATCACCTAAGAAATCTTCAACAGGAATTTCCTGAACAAATTCGTTTTGTTTTAGCGCCTCAACAATGGAATCGTTAGGATTTAACTCCGCTTCGCTTTTCCAATATTTTTTGTTTGATGACATACGATATATCTGAAATTATCTTCTTTTACAATCAATTAATAGTGACACTTACCACATTCTAAACCACCTTGCATAGCAGCCGTAAGCTTCTCTACACCATATTTTTTAGAAAGCTCTTCATGAATTTTATCATAATAAGCATTACCCTCCATCTTAACATTTGTCTCTCTATGACAGTTAATACACCAGCCCATAGTTAATGGAGCATGTTGACTAACAACTTCCATTTCCTCAATTGGACCATGACAAGTCTGACACTCGACACCAGCAACACTAACATGCTGAGAGTGATTAAAGTAAACAAAATCTGGTAAATTATGTATTCTAACCCACTCTACAGGTTTAGAATCACCAGTATATTTTTGATTCTCCTCATCCCAACCAACGGCTGCATAAAGTTTTTTTATCTCTTTAGTATAAAACTCATTTGTATACCCATTTTCTATATCCGACTGAGAAGGCCCTTCTGCATTCCCTTTGTACTCATAAATAGATTTATGACAGTTCATACAGACATTTAACGAAGGTATACCCGAAGTTTTAGAAACTCTTGCTGAAGAGTGACAATACTTACAATCTACCTTATTATCACCAGCATGCACTTTATGAGAAAAATGAATTGGCTGAACAGGCTCGTAACCTTGATCTATACCAACCTGCATAAAGAACCCATAAACAAAATAAGCACTTGTCAACAACAAAAACACAACAGAAACCAATACTAAAAATTGATTTTTTACAAAAGCCTTCCAAATTGGAATTCTTTTTTCTGCCTTTTCACGTTCAACATCAATACCATTTGCCTTAGCAATATTACGCAAAGTCATATTCACCATAAACAACATAGCAACCAACAAAGCAAAAACCAAAGCTAAAGCCCCTAATATAACTTCATTAGAAACACCACTAGAATCAGCAGAACCTCCTACAGCTCCAGGAACCGCTGCGGCCGCAACAGGCGCCTCTTCTTTTGCCGCTGTATAAGCTAATACATTATCTATATCCTCATTACTTAATGTCGGAAATGGAGTCATTGCTGTATTGTTATACTCTGCAAAAATCTTATTCGCATAAGAATCACCCGACTTAATAACACCCGCACTATTTTTCACCCATGCGTAAATCCACTCACGATCTAAACCTTCTTCTTCGATACGCGCTTCTATATTCCTTAAAGCAGGACCAGTACCTTTTCTATCCAAAGAGTGACACGATGCACAATTCTGATTAAAGATCTGCTTCCCTTTCGCAGGATCAGCGTTTTCTGATTGAGAAAATAGGGATACTGAAAATAGCATTATAGCTATCAGATTGACACCCAAAAATTTAGAAAGTTGATTACGGTATAAAACCTTTTTCATATTTAAAATATTTCTATCGAAATCTTGACACGATATTTACTATTCAATGGACACACGCCATTTATCGCTTCTTAAATTGAAGGCAAAAATACGACATAGTCTTAAATTTGGAAATGTTCAGGGATTTATAATTTATAATTTATAATAATTCTAAATAATATTTATGCCTTATGTTTGATTTATAATATTTTACATTTGTAGTAGCATATTAACATTAACATATACTACCAATGAAAACACTTTACTGCAGCTTACTACTCCTTACTTTTAGCGCTTTTAGCTTTGCACAAGAGGGAGAAGTAACTATTAATCAAGATAAAAACATTGATAAGCTTTTAAACCTGTACACAGAAAGCAACAAAACATCTAAATACTACACTATACAGATACACTCGAGCCAAAGTCCATCTAAAGCAAATAGCGAAAAATCTAATGCAGAAGGAAATTTCCCAGACTGGTTTACAGAAATTAGCTTTGACCAGCCCAACTACAAAGTTAGAATAGGAAAATTTAACACCAAGTTTGAAGCACAACAGAAGCTAATAGAAGCTCACAAAAAATACCCTAATGCCTTCTTAATTGCAAATCAAAGGGAGAAAAAATAAATACCCATTAAATTACTTAAGCGACTCAGGAATGAGTCGCTTTTTTTTATTTTAAAAAGTACACATTTAGACAAAATTTTAAAGTATAAAATAAAATTCTAATTTTATAAAGAAACAAAACCCAAAACATATCAAAACAAAGAAAATCTACAGCTCGATACTTCTTTTAACTCTAAGCACTATCAAGAAGGAGAAACAATAACTAAAAGAAAATAACACAACGCAACAAATAAAAACTGGAGAACTAATTGCCACACCATTTTCTGTGCAAATAAACAATAACAAAAATCTAACAGAAGCAAATAAAGCAAAAGAAGATGCAAAAAGAGACTTCCTAAGAATTACAAACTATCTAAGACTAAACAATAAAAGATACAGTATTACTTTAGGCAAATATAAAACCTTAGAAGAAGCACAGCATTCATTAAAAATAATCAAAAAGACATATCCAAACGCAACATTAATCTCCAATCAAAAAGATTAATCTAACAAACAATGCAAAACAAAAAAGCGACTCATTTCTGAGTCGCTTTTTTTATATCTAAACTAAAAGTCTTACTTCAACTTCTTCTTTACTGCTACTTCTTGGAAAGCTTCAATTATGTCACCTTCTTTAATATCATTGTAGTTCTTAACCTGAAGACCACAATCATACCCTTTAGCAACCTCCTTAGCATCATCTTTAAATCTCTTTAATGATGATAGCTCTCCAGTGTAGATAACTACACCATCACGAATTAAACGCATTCCAGCACTTCTAACCAACTTACCAGTTAATACCATACAACCTGCAATTGTACCAACCTTAGATATTTTAAAGGTCTCACGAATTTCAGCAGTACCCAATATCTCTTCCTTCATAACTGGAGAAAGCATACCTTCCATTGCATCTTTAAGATCGTTAATTGCAGCATAAATAATAGAATACATTCTAATATCTATTTCTTCTTTCTCTGCAATCATTCTTGCATTACCCATTGGTCTTACATTAAATCCGATTATAATTGCATCAGAAGCAGAAGCTAACAACACATCAGATTCTGTAATTGGACCAACAGCTTTATGTATAATATTTATTTGTATTTCTTCAGTAGACAGTTTCTGGAAAGAATCTGTTAACGCCTCTACAGAACCATCAACATCACCCTTAAGTATAATATTAAGTTCTTTAAAGTCACCTAAAGCAATACGTCTTCCTATTTCATCTAAAGTAATATGACGTTGTGTACGCACAGATTGCTCTCTTTGTAATTGAGATCGTTTAGATGCTATCTGTTTAGCTTCACGCTCATCTTCTAACACATTAAACTTATCACCTGCTTGTGGCGCACCATCCAAACCTAATATAGATATAGGAGTAGAAGGACCAACTGCTTGAAGATTATTACCACGCTCATCTTGCATCGCCTTAATCTTACCACTACAAGTACCAGCTAAAACATAGTCTCCTATTTTTAATGTACCTGCCTGAACTAAGATCGTAGAAACATATCCTCTACCTTTATCCAAGAATGCCTCTACAACTGTACCAGAAGCTAACTTATCTGGATTAGCTTTTAGCTCTAACAACTCAGCCTCTAGCAATACTTTTTCTAAAAGCTCCTTAACACCTGTACCTTTTTTAGCAGATATTTCTTGAGATTGTATTTTACCACCCCAGTCTTCTACTAATAAATTCATTTGAGAAAGTCCCTCCTTAATCCTATCAGGATTAGCTGCAGGTCTATCTATTTTGTTAATTGCAAAAACAATAGGAACTCCAGCTGCTTGCGCATGACTAATAGCTTCTTTTGTTTGTGGCATAATATCATCATCAGCCGCAATAACAATAATTGCAATATCGGTAACTTGAGCACCACGTGCACGCATCGCCGTAAAAGCTTCGTGACCTGGTGTATCTAGAAATGCAATTTTTTGTCCATTATCTAACTTCACACCGTATGCACCAATATGTTGCGTAATACCACCACTCTCACCTGCAATTACATTTTCTTTACGAATGTAATCTAACAATGAAGTTTTACCGTGATCTACGTGACCCATAACAGTAACAATAGGAGCTCTTTCTTTTAAATCTTCAGGAGCATCAACATCCTCTACAATAGATTCTTCAATCTCTGCAGCAATAAACTCTACTTCATAACCAAATTCTTCTGCTACTATAGATAATGTCTCAGCATCTAAACGCTGATTCATCGTCACCATAATACCTAAAGACATACAAGCAGAAATAATCTGAGTACTAGAAACCTCCATCATCGTAGCAACTTCTCCAACAGTAACAAATTCAGTTACTTTTAAGATTTTACTTTCTAATTCTTGTTTTTCTAGATCCTTCTCTGTCTGCTGACGGTGTTGATCTCTTTTATCTCTTCTATGTTTTGCCCCTTTTCCTTTTTTAGATTTACCTTGAAGTTTCTCCAAAGTCTCTCTAACTTGCTTTTGAACCTCTTCTTCAGTTGGTTCAACTTTTACAATAGGAGCACTATTAAATCTTCCTCTAGCAGCAACAGGTTTTCTTGCACCACCAGCTTGACCTGCTGGTCTTGGATTACCTCCAGGGCCTTTATTACTACTAACAATTCTCTTACGACGCTTTTTCTTATCAGCACCAGCACCTTTAGGAGCCTCTTTCTTTTTAGGCTTATTAAATTGAGATAAATCAATTTTAGCACCCGTAAGCTTTGGTCCCGAAAGTTTTTGATACTGCGTAGTAATTACATCGTTTTCCTTTGTCTCTGTTACTTCTTCAGCAGGTTTCTCTGCAGGCTTTTCTACAGATTTTTTATCCACTTCAACCTTAACTGGCTCTTCCTTTTTAACAGGAACTACCGGAGCAGGTTTCTTTTTCACTGGGGCAGATCTTTTCTTCACCGCATCCAAATCTATTTTACCAACAGTTTTTGGACCAGGCAATTCTACCTTAGTACTTTTCATAGTAGAAGTCTCTTTAACCACAGGTTTTTCAACAGGCTTAGATTCTTCTTTAACTATTGGCTTTTCTTGCTGCACAGGCTTCTCCTCTTTTGGAGCTACCTTTTGTTGCACAGGAGCAGGCTTCTTTTTACCAGCATCAAGATCTATTTTACCAACTGTCTTTGGACCAGACAATTCGGCTTTAGCCTTAATAACTTCTTGAGCAGCCGCTCTTTTTTCTCTAGCCAAACGCTTTTCTTCTTGCTCTTGCTCTAATTGCAATCTAAGCGCTTCTTTTTCCTTACGTTTTTCCTCGCCGACTTCCTTAGAAGCAACTTTCTTGCTCATATCCGTCTGGAATTCATCCAAAAGAATTTGATACACCTCATTGGAAATCTTAGTAGTAGGCCTTGCCTCCACCTCACGTCCTTTGGACGAAAGATGATCTATAGCCCTATCTAAAGAAATATTTAATTCCCTGAGGACTTTATTGAGCCTTATTGTTGCATTCTCTGCCATAAACAAGTATTCGTATTCTTAAATTTTTGCTAATATATAGCTTAATCTTCTAATTCTTCTTTAAGTATGCGTACAACTTCTAAAATAGTTTCAACTTCTAAATCAGTACGCTTTGCTAAATCTTCAGAATCTTGCTCTAATACGCTTCTCGCAGTATCCAAACCAATCTTCTTAAATTCCTCTATAATCCAGCCTTCAATTTCATCAGAGAACTCTGTTAACTCAACATCCTCTTCTACTCCTTCACGGAATACATCAATCTCATAACCAGTTAATTGCCCTGCAAGTCTAATATTGTGACCTCCTCTACCTATCGCCCTAGAAACTTCATCCGGCTTAAGATAAACTTGCGCTGTCATTTTCTCATCATTTAACTTAACTGATGATATTTTAGCAGGACTCAATGCTCTTGTAACTAATAATTGCGGATTACCAGTCCAGTTAACAACATCGATATTTTCATTACCTAATTCTCTAACAATACCATGTATTCTAGAACCCTTAACACCTACACAGGCACCAACAGGATCTATACGATCATCATAAGAATCTACAGCAACCTTTGCTTTTTCTCCTGGGATACGAACTACTTTTTTAATTGTAATTAAACCATCAAAAACTTCTGGTATCTCTTGAAAAAATAATTGCTCTAAGAATTTAGGTGATGTTCTAGACATTATAATAGAAGGCTTATTACCTTTAAGCTCTACACTCTCTATAATACCACGAACATTATCTCCCTTTCTAAAAAAGTCTGAAGGTATCTGCCTATCTTTTGGCATCACAATCTCGTTACCTTCATCATCTACTAGAATTACAGCTCTATGTCTAATATGGTGAACTTCTGCTGTATATATTTCACCTTCTAATTCTTTAAACTGCTTGTATATTGTTGTATTGTCATGCTCATGAATTTTAGCAATTAGATTTTGACGTAATGCTAAAATAGCACGTCTACCCAAATCTATAAGCTTTACCTCCTCAGATACATCTTCACCAACTTCAAAATCTGGCTCAATCTTGCGCGCATCTATTAATGAAATTTCCTCATTAGGCTCCTCGACCTCACCATCTTCAACAACAATACGGTTTCTCCATATCTCTAAATCCCCTTTATCTGGATTTATAATGATATCAAAGTTATCATCAGAACCAAACTTCTTCTTCAAAGCATTACGAAATACTTCTTCCAAAATTGCCATTAACGTTACCCTATCAATGAATTTATCATCTTTAAATTCTGAGAAAGATTCTATTAGCGCAATATTTTCCATATTGATTTATTTATTAAAATTTTAATATAACTTTTGCTTCTTTAATCTCAGAAAAAGGAATCTCTTCTTTTTTCTGAACGGTAACTTTTCCTTTACCTACGGGCTTCGGTTCTCTTGCCTTCCACTCCAATGTAACAGTCTCTTCAGAAGCGGCAGTTAACAGCCCTTCAAATTTACGACCTTCTGTCGTTTTAACCTCTAAATTTCTTCCAATATTTTTAACATATTGCCTAGGTAAAACTAATGGCGACGTAGCACCTGCAGAAGCAACCTCCAAAGAAAAGTCTTGCTCTTCTCTATCTAAATTGTTTTCTATAGCTCTATTAACAGCCATACATTCTTTAAGAGTAACTCCATTATCACCATCTAAAACAATATTTATTTTAAAATCAGGTGCTATAGTAAAATCTATTAAGAACAATGTTGGGTTTTCTTCTAAAAAGCCCTCTAATAGCGCTGTAACTTGTTTTTTAAACATAACTCTTTTTACAGAAATTTATTAAACCAAAAAAAGTATAGCTAATAAAAGAGGGGACTATTAAGTCCCCTCATGAATACAATATATTCTTTCAGTTCTGCAAAGGTACATATTTTTTTTCACAAAATAAAGTCATCCTAACTGTTGTTTAACTAATTATGTAGTATTTTTAAATTCTAAACACAAACTAACATCCTAAAATGGAAATATTATCTTCTTACAACCTTATTATTGCCGCATCAGTTATTATTATCATCTCTTTTCTATTTAACGGAATTTCAAAAAAAACAAATATACCTTCTGTACTAATGCTTATCATTTTAGGTGTAATACTTAAATATGTATTAGAATTTATAGGCGAAGGCAGCATTAATTTTTTCCCTTCACTAGAACTTCTTGGTATTGTTGGTCTTATTATGATTGTACTAGAAGCTGCCTTGGAACTAAAATTAAAGCGAGAAAAACTTGTACCCATATTAAAATCTATGGCCATAGCCCTTATTGGGCTAGTTGCCTCCGCATACGTGGCTGCTCTAATTCTGCATGAGTTTATAGAAGGCATGACAATGCAATCTGCTTGGCTATATGCAACACCCCTATCTATATTATCTAGCGCTATTATTATCCCAAGTGTTAGTGGCTTGTCTGAAAATAAAAAGGAATTTCATATCTACGAAAGTACATTCTCTGACATTATGGGAATTATGATGTTTTACTTTTTAACAGGAAACCTAAACCCAACAGAAGGCGCCGGTAACGGAGCTGCTGGTTTTGCAGGTAACATTGGACTAACAATTGTTATCTCTATAATTGCGAGTTACGCTATTATCTTAGTTTTTCAACAAATAAAATCGCAAGCAAAGCAGTTCTTACTAATTGCCGTTCTACTATTATTATATGCGCTAGGTAAAAAACTACACCTATCATCATTAATCATAATTTTAATATTTGGACTTATCATAGCCAATATGAATCTATTTTTCGGAGGCTTCTTATCTAAGTATCTAAACAAGGAACGCGCAGAACAAATTTACCATGAATTACATATTATAACACTAGAGACCGCTTTTGTTGTGCGTACATTCTTCTTTGTCATTTTTGGTATCACCATAGTAATATCATCTTTATTTAGCGTTAACGTAGCCATAACAAGTGTTTTAATTATTGCATCCATATATATTATTAGATTTATAGTATTGCGCGTTTTTATCGGCAGTGATATTTTACCTCAATTATTTATTGCTCCAAGAGGCTTAATTACAGTATTATTATTCTACGCTATACCCAAAGAAGCAGAAATAGAAGCATTTGATTCTGGTATTTTACTGTTTGTTATTATCGGAACTAGCTTAATTATGACAGCTGCAATGATCAAGGATAAGCGAAAAATGAATACTCTTTTAGATGAGATTGATGAAGATATAGATGAACTAGACAAGTTACATGACGAGAATGAAAATGAAGATTATAACGACATAAGCAACAATACAGATCTAGAACTACCTGAAGAAGAAAGCCTTGACAACGACAATCACATAAATCATTAAAAAACAAAAAACCCGATATCAAATGATATCGGGTTTTTACTTAATTTTAGTTGGCCCACAAGGACTCGAACCTTGAATGTCGGTACCAAAAACCGGTGTGTTACCAATTACACCATGGGCCAATCTCTGTTAAGAGGATGCAAATTTATAATAAAGTTTCGTTTACACAAAACATTTTCGTAAAAATTTTAAAAACTTTGTTAAACCTTTATAAAATTTTATCTTTCGTATCTCAATTTATCACTAAATTCGCCTTAATTCATAAACAAAACACTGTATGTTCTCTAAGAATTTTAAAAAATGGGATACTACCCTAGGTTGGGCAGCTTTTTTAATCGCTTTAATTACTTATTTATTAACTGTAGAACCTACAGGCAGTTTTTGGGATGCTGGAGAATATATAGCAACATCTGCCAAACTACAAGTTGGTCACCCACCAGGAGCACCATTATTACAAATGATAGGCGCGTTCTTTGCCATGTTTGCAACAGACGAGACTAAAGTTGCTAGTATGGTAAATTTTGTATCCGGAGCTTCTAGTGCATTTACAATTCTGTTTATGTTCTGGTCTATTACCAATTTAGCAAAAAAGCTTATTCTTAAAGAAGCAAATAGCGTATTAACAAACAGCAAAGCAATAGCAATTCTAGGTAGTGGCTTAGTTGGCTCTTTAGCTTTTGCTTTTTCTGATAGCTTTTGGTTTAATGCAGTAGAGACAGAGGTTTATGCAATGGCAAGTTTTGTAATGGCCTTATTACTTTGGCTAGGACTTAAATGGACTGATGAATTGGAAGACCCAAGAGGAAACCGTTGGATAATTATGATCTCATTTGTTGTAGGTCTTACTTTTGGAATACAATTCATGGGCTTTTTAGCCATACCTACGATTGGATTATTATTCTACTTTAAAAAATACAAAGACACAACAGTAAAAAACTTCTTAATAGCAAACATAGCAGTTATTTCTATTTTAATGTTGGTTTATAAATTCTCTTTAACATATGTACTAATGTTATTTGGCTGGAGTGAAGTTTTCTTTATAAACAGCATTGGACTGCCTTTTAACTCTGGTTCTATAATTATGGGACTTGTTTTTATTGCCGTTTTTGCCGCTAGTTTAAATTACACTAGAAAAAATAACTTTAAAACCGTTAATACTATTGTACTATGTTTAATGTTTTTGTTTTTAGGTTTTTCTTCGTGGCTTATGCTACCAATACGCGCTAATGCAGATGTGGTTATAAACGAGAATGACCCATCTGACGCAAGATCTTTACTAGCATACTACAATAGAGAACAATACCCTAGCGTAGACAGCCCTATTTTTGGAGCTTATTATTCTGATGCATTCTCTTCTGGAGGAGAAAAAAAAGATGGAAAACCTAAGTATGAAAAAAATGAAGCTCTTGGAAAATATGTAATTGTAAACAACTACAAAGACGCAGAACAAGGTGCAGATAAAAAGCATATGGGTCTTTTACCTAGAATGTGGTCTAGAGAAAATGCCGAGAATTACATGACCTATTATGGCGCTCTTGATTTTAAGATAAAACCTAAGCATTTAGGAATTAAAGAATTAAGAGACGTTTGCCAACAACTTAAAAGTGGTCACGCAAACGGAGAAATTGGCACAGACCAATACATAAAAGTATTAAAAGAATTTATTGATGAAGGCTACATAGAAGTACTACCTCCAAGCATTTGGGATAATGTTAGATATATGTTAGATTTTCAGTTTGGCTATATGTACTGGCGTTACTTTATGTGGAATTTTGTTGGCAAGCAAGACGACATACAGGGTAGATACAACAACCACGGAAATTGGATAAGCGGAATTAACTTTATAGATAACAGCCTTGTTGGCAGTCAAGAAAACTTACCTAGCGACATACTAGACAACAAAGGAAGAAATACCTATTTCTTTTTACCTTTAATACTAGGACTAATTGGTATTTTCTTTCAAATTAAAAAAGACCCTAAACAGTTTTGGGCATTATTAGTTTTCTTTTTATTTACCGGTTTAGCCATTCAATTTTACACAAACCCCTCTATATTTCAACCTAGAGAAAGAGATTACTCATTAGTTGGTTCTTTTTATGTATTTGCACTTTGGATAGGACTTGGAGTTGCAGGTTTGTATGATGAATTAAGAAAATTAACTTCAGCTAAAATTATAGCTCCAATAATAACTGTTGTATGCTTATTAGCAGTACCAACATTAATGGCTTTTCAAAACTGGGACGACCATGATAGATCAGACAAATTTACAGCCAACAGTACAGCAAGATCTTATTTAGACTCTACAGATGAAAACGTAGGCGCTATTATATTTACTATTGGAGATAATGACACATTCCCGCTATGGTACCTACAAGAGATTGAAGGCTACCGTACAGATGTACGTGTAGTAAACACAAGTTTATTTGCTACAGATTGGTACATAGACCAAATGAAAAAGAAAGCATACACAAGCGACCCTATACCATCTCAATTAACACATGATAAATATAAATATGGCTCGCGAGATGTTGTTTACGAACAACCTTTACCACAATTTAAAGATAAGAGGTTAGACATAAAAGATTTTATGAACTGGATTGGGAGTGATAAACCACAGAACAAGCTAAGATATATTTACGCAAAACAAGGAGCAGATCTTAGTCAATATCCAGATAATTTATTAGATCTAGTATATTACCCAACAAAAAAAATACGCGTACCCGTTAACAAAGCAAACGTTTTAGCTAGTGGCATTGTTAAACCAGAAGACGCAGATTTAATTGTAGACTATATAGATATAGACCTACCAGGATACCTAAGCAAGAACCGTTTACTAATGCTAGACTTACTTGCCAATAACGACTGGAAACGTCCTATATACTTCTCTGGAGGTAGTTTTGATAATGGGGAATATATTTGGATGAAAGACTATTTACAACTAGATGGCTTAGCATACAAGTTAGTACCTATTAAAACTAAAAACCCAAATCCTTATGATATGGGCCGTATAGATAGTGAGTTAATGTATAGCATTGTTAAAAAATGGAAATGGGGCAATTCAGGCAGTCCTAAAATATACCATGACCCACAAACAAGATCTCAATCTATTAGCTTTAGAGGTAATTTAGCTAGACTAACAGAACAGCTTCTAGAAGAAAACAAAATAGAGAAAGCTAAAGAAATTATTGATATAGCCATGACTAATATGCCTGTAGACTATTTTGGCTATTATGCATTTGTAGAACCTTTTGTAGACGGATATTATAAAGTTGGCGAAACCAAAAAAGCAAAAGATTTATACCGCCAACTTAAAACTAAGTACCAAGAAAACTTAGCGTATTACAAGACGCTAGATTTAAATCTGCAGTACGATAGAGAGAATGAAATACTTGGCGATCTAGAAAGCTACTTTAGATTGGTTGACATACTAAAGAAGAACAATGACCCTGACGCTGAAAAAGAAGCGTTAATTGCAAAGGAACTCCTAAGAAAATTTGATCACCTAAGAGGATCTAAAAGGTTACAATTACAAGAAGAAAAGCCAAGAGAAGAGCCTATGGTAGATCCCGACTTGCAAGATTCTAATACAATAATTGATACAAACAACACAGAACAAGAAGAAGCCGGCAACTAATTAGCGCCAGCTTCTTTTTATAATAGAATACGTTTAAGATTGTTTTTTTACAAATAATCGTTAAGCAAAGTAATAAGTGTATTGGCGTCTTGCTCACCGCTTTGGCGCCATACCATTTCTCCGTTTTTGTAGATCATTAATGTAGGCAAGCCCTTAACTCGCAATGCTTGTGCTAGTTCTTTATTCTTATCTACATCAATCTTAATAATTTTACCTTTATCACCTAAAGCAGCGGCTACATCCCTTAGAATAGGGTGCATTAACGATGACTGCTCATTCCATTCCGCATAAAAATCCAGCAAAACAGGTACGTTTAAATCTATAAGTTCTCCAAATTTAGACATAAATAAATCTTAGGGTTGTTAATCAAAAGTAAGAAAAATTGTTAAAACAAAAAGCCTAGCAACTATTATTACGCTTTTACAAGTGGCAAAAACTACGCCAGTTCTTTCTTTTTTAGTGTTATTACAGTAATTTCTGGCCATATACCTACTCTACCCGGATATCCTAAATAACCAAAACCGCGGTTTACATTTATATACTGCCCCATCTCTTTGTAAATACCTGCCCAATAGCGGTACCTCCATTTAATAGGACTCCATTTAATCCATCCAGGAATTTCAATTCCAAATTGCATACCATGTGTATGCCCACTTAACGTTAAATGATAATGATAATCATCTTTAATAACCTCATGCTCCCAATGAGAAGGATCGTGACTCATTAGTATTTTAAAGTCCTCTTTAGACACTTTAGAACTAGCTTTTTTTAAATCACCAGCCTTTTTAAAACCACCTACACCCCAGTTTTCTACACCTACTAAAGCTATTTTATCATCTCCTTTTTGCAAAAATCGACTATCATTTAACAACAAATCAAAACCAATTTCATTTTGAATACTTTTTAACTTATCCAGGTTCTCTTCTTTTAACTCTTCAGTGTCCCAATCTACATAGTCACCATAATCGTGATTTCCTAAAATAGAAAACTTACCATCCTTAGCTTCTAACTTAGAAAACACATGTTTCCAAGGCTCCATTTCATCAGCTATATTATTTACCATATCACCCGTAAATAACAAGACATCACTCTTCTGTTCATTAATTAAATCTATTGCATATTTTATTTTCTCTTCATCATCAAAACTGCCACTGTGTATATCTGATATTTGCGTAATCTGATATCCATCAAAAGCATCTGGCAAATCATTAAAAGCCAACTCGTACTTTAAAACCTTAAAGTTATACTTACCTTTTACCATACCATACAACAATGCACCAAACGGCAAAGCAGCGAGACCCAAACCTATTAAACTTAAAAAACGTCTGCGACTTGGCAACGCAAACTCTTTAGAAGTTCCAAAAAACTTAGAGTATATACCTACTAAAACTCGTACAATATCTTCAAAAAACAGAAAAACAAGCAATACTAAGTTAAATGCCATAACACTTAACAAAAGGCCAAAAGCATAACTCATAGATAAACTTATTACACGCCCTTCATTACCTACACTAAACTTGTATATAAAGTTACCTACAGCTAATAAAGAAACCACTATATATAAATAATGGATCCAATTAATTTTAGTTGCTGCTTTTAAAGCTTGAAAAGCATAGAGTCCAAAAACAGTATAAATAATTACAAAAATAATCCAACGCAGCATAGTCTACTTTTTTTACAAAGGTATTTGTTTGATAAAGAGATTACCTTATTTAAGAGTTATTTAACAAAGCAACAACTTGCCCTATGGAATCTACGCTAGAAATAGCAACTTGGTTTTCCTCTAAAAAAGAAACTGAATTCATTGATAAAGGAACATTAGAATCTAATGTTTTATAAAACTTTACCCCAGACATATGTATCACTTTAAAATGCGCTTCTTTAAACTTATTTATAGTATCCGGTTTTACACCCCCTCCAGGCATAATTAAACAAGTCGTGCTCATTTTATTTAATTTAGACAGCAGAGAAAAACCTAAAGGTGCACTTACCTCTTGACCCGAAGACAACACATAATCAGCCCCCATATCTTGTAATTTCTGAAATGTTATAATAGGATCTACAACCCAATCAAAAGCCCTATGAAATGTAAACTTCAACTCCTTAGCCTCCTTAATTAATTCTTTAGTTCTTATAGCGTCTAACGTAAAATCTTTATGCAAAACACCAGAGACTACGCCCCCACATCCCAACGCTACACACATTCGAATATCCTGCAGCATAACGTCAAACTCTGTGTTAGAATAAGTAAAATCACCGCTTCTTGGCCTAATTAAAACATGTACAGGTATAGTTAATGCACTAAGAACAGCTTTTAACAAACCATAAGAAGGAGTTACACCACCAACACCAAGCTCCATACACAACTCTATTCTATTGGCACCCGCTTTTTCTGCGTTTAAGGCAGATTCCACCGAATTTGCACACACTTCTAAAATCATATTCATTATATTTAAAGCCTAAAATTAGTCAACCTACTATTATGAATCGAAGAAAGTTTTTAAAAAATTCATCTTTAAGCACAGCCGTATTTATATCCGCTCCAATTTTAGCTTCTTGTGAAAACAAAAAGCCAGTTGCAGTCATAGCAGAATCAAAAACAGTTAAACCCATCGCTATTTGCACTTGGAATTTTAAAAATGCCAATGATAAAGCCTGGGATGTTTTAGCCAAAGGCGGAAATTCTTTAGACGCAGTAGAGCAAGGCGTAATGATTGAAGAGGCCGACATAAACAACAACACAGTAGGTATTGGCGGAAGACCAGATCGTGATGGTAATGTAACCTTAGATGCTTGCATTATGGACAAAGATGGAAATTGCGGAGCTGTAGTTTACCTACAGAACATTATACATCCAGTCTCTGTCGCCCGTAAAGTAATGGAAAAAACTCCACATATAATTTTAGCAGGTAAAGGCGCAGAACAGTTTGCATATGAGCAAGGATTTAAAAAAGAAAACTTGCTTACTGAGAAATCTAAAAACGATTGGCTAGAATGGAAAAAGACTTCTAAATACGAAACCATTATTAATATAGAAAACCACGATACTATTGGAATGTTAGCAATGGACAAAAATGGAGACATTTCTGGAGCCTGCACCACAAGTGGTATGGCATATAAAGTTGGTGGTCGTGTTGGCGACTCCCCTATTATTGGCGCTGGTTTATTTGTAGATAATGAAATTGGTGGTGCAACAGCAACTGGTGTTGGAGAAGAAGTAATAAGAACAGTAGGTAGTTTTTTAATTGTAGAATTAATGCGCCAAGGAAAATCACCACAAGAAGCCTGCGAAGAAGGAGTTAAAAGAATTATGGCTAAAAACAAAGATAGAGAAGATTTTCAGATAGGCTTTTTAGCAATGAACAAAAAAGGAGAAACAGGTGGCTATTGTGTACATCCAGGTTTTACATACCGTAAAGCCACTACAGAAAACAACACCAACGAACACGTAAATTCTTTTTACCAGAAAGACTAAATACAAAACAACAATTAGTAGTTTTGACACTTAATTATAGAATATAAAATGGCAGATCAAAAAAGACTTTTTTTACTAGATGCATTCGCTTTAATTTTTAGAGGATATTACGCATTTATAAAAAACCCAAGAATAAACTCTAAAGGATTAGATACATCGGCGATATTAGGTTTTACAAACTCTTTATTAGACGTAATTAAAAGAGAAAGGCCAGACCATTTAGCAGTTTGTTTTGATCGTGGCGGCAGTAAAGATCGTGTAGAAATGTTCGAAGCCTACAAAGCAAATCGTGATGCCACGCCAGAAGCAATAAAACTTGCCATACCTTATATAGAAGAAATATTAAGAGCAATGCACATACCCGTTATTGTAAAAGAAGGATATGAGGCAGATGATATCATAGGAACACTTGCTAAAAAAGCAGAAAAAGAAAACTATAAAGTTTTTATGGTTACACCAGATAAAGATTTTGCACAGCTAGTATCTGAAAATATTTTTATGTACAGACCTATGTTTGGCGGCGGGTATGAAACCTGGGGTATTCCTGAAGTTCAAAAAAAGTTTGAAATTGAAAGACCTGAACAAGTCATAGATTTTTTAGGTATGATGGGGGATTCCGTAGACAACATACCGGGATTACCAGGAGTTGGAGAAAAGACTGCTAAGAAATTTTTAGCTGCTTATGGCAGCATGGAAGGTTTGCTAGAAAACACCCACGAACTAAAGGGTAAAATGAAAGAGAAGATAGAAGCAAATAAAGAGTTAGGGCTACTTTCTAAAAAACTTGCCCGTATTATGCTAGATGTTCCTGTTGAGTTTAACGAAAAAGAATACGAATTAGATCAGCCGGACTTAGTAAAAGTTACAGCAATATTTGAAGACTTAGAATTTAGAAGACTTGCAGATAACCTTATAAAAACATTTGCCACAGAAGCAACAACAAACAGCACAGATAGTAGTACTGAAAAATCAACAAAAAAACAAGACAAAACAAATACAGCAGGTGCTGGCCAATTTTCCCTATTTGGTGGTGGCGATGCACCATCTGCGACACAAGTACAGCAAGAATTATCCAGTAGAAAAACAAGTAAAGACATACCTCACGTATACCAAAGCGTTGCCCCCGGTATGGCTACGAAGTTATTTTTACAAAATTTAATGAAGCAAACTTCTGTTTGTTTTGACACTGAAACAACAGGTCTTAACCCACTTATAGCAGAGCTTGTAGGCATTGCCTTTTCTTGGGAAGCAGGTAAAGGCTTTTACATTCCTTTTCCAGAAGACAGAGACCAAGCTCAAGAATTAATAGAACAATTACGTCCGTTTTTTGAAAACGAAACAATTGAAAAAATAGGCCAAAACTTAAAGTACGACATTAAAGTACTTCGTAAATACAACCTTATTGTAAAAGGAACATACTTTGACACCATGCTTGCCCATTACCTGATTAATCCAGATATGCGACACAATATGGAAGTCTTAGCCGAAACATATTTAAACTACAGTCCCATTTCTATAACAGAACTAATTGGTAAAAAAGGCAAAAACCAATTGTCTATGCGTCAAGTTCCCTTAGAACAACAAACAGAATATGCGGTTGAAGATGCAGATATTACCCTACAATTAGCCAGTCATTTTAGACCAGAGCTTACAGCAGCCAAAACAGAAGACCTATTTAAAGATATTGAAATTCCCCTACTAAGTGTTTTAGCCGATATGGAGCTAGAAGGCATAAACTTAGATGTAGCTTTTTTAAATTCTTTATCCGAAGAACTAAATTCTGATATTAAAAACTTGGAAACTAAAATTTACGAAGCTGCTGATGAAGAATTTAACATTGCATCGCCTAAACAATTAGGAGAGGTACTATTTGGAAAACTAAAACTAGTAGACAAACCTAAGAAGACCAAGACTGGTCAGTATTCTACTGCAGAAGACGTTTTATCGTATTTAGCAAAAGACCACGAAATAATTAAAAATATTATAGAATACAGAGGATTAGCTAAATTAAAAAGCACATACATAGATGCATTACCGGGTCAAGTAGAAGAGGTTACTGGGCGTGTACATACGGACTACATGCAAACCGTTGCCGCAACAGGAAGATTAAGCAGCAACAACCCTAACTTACAAAATATACCTATACGTACTGAACGCGGTAGACAAGTGAGAAAAGCTTTTATACCAAGAGATGAAAACTATACTTTATTAGCTGCGGATTATTCACAAATAGAACTACGTATTATTGCTGCTTTAAGCGATGAAACAACAATGATAGAAGCCTTTAAAAATGGAGAAGACATTCACGCTTCTACCGCCTCTAAGGTCTTTAACGTACCACTTGAAGAAGTTACAAGAGAACAGCGTAGCAATGCCAAAACAGTGAACTTTGGTATTATTTACGGTGTATCTGCATTTGGACTTAGCAACCAAACAGATTTAAGCAGAAGCGAATCTAAAGAACTTATAGAAGCATACTACGAGACTTACCCTAAACTTAAAAAGTATATGGCTGAGTTAGTAGATTTTGCAAGAGATAATGGCTATGTACAAACTGTACTTGGGAGACGTAGATATTTAAAAGATATTAATTCTAGAAACGCAGTTGTTCGTGGTGCAGCAGAACGAAATGCGGTTAACGCACCTATACAAGGTAGCGCAGCAGATATTATAAAAATTGCGATGATTAATATTCATAAAAAACTTACACAAGGTAATTTTAAAACAAAAATGCTTTTACAAGTACATGATGAATTGGTTTTTGACGCACATAAAACAGAACTAGAAGAAGTAACACTGCTCATTAAAACCGAAATGGAAAACGCATACAAACTTACTGTGCCATTAGATGTAGAAATAGGCATTGGAGAAAACTGGCTAGTTGCCCATTAAATAATTTATTGTATCAAAAAAGGCTCGATAGAAATTTCTATCGAGCCTTTTTTGGTACAAATTTAAATAGTGTTACTTTTTTGTAAAAACGACATTTAAACCTGCGTAATTATCTTCATCTATATCTTCTCCTGCAATAGTTAATGTATTACCATCTAAAGCTATTTTTGTAACCGTTTTACCTCCATTAGGATCCGTAATAGTTAATTCATCTTCATTTAGCTCCCAAAGGCCAGCCAAAGTATCTGTCTGTTCTGGACAATCTACCTCTAAGCCCGTTGCCGTAGCATTAACCTCAATGTGATTTAATTTACTTTTTCCAACAACCGTATTATCAGCATTAAATGTATATGTAAATAAATTACATCCTTGACTTATTAAATCCTTAGCAATTTCTTGAGGTAAACTTACACTAGAAGACTCTTCTCTAGTAACATCAGAAATTTCCCAAGTACCAACCAAACTGTTCTCTGAAAAAATTTCTTTATCACTATCCGTAGAACAAGAAAAGTTCAAGAAACAAATGGCCGCTATAAATAATATACTTTTTTTAATCATCTTTTTTGAGTTATTAATTCTAAATAAAAACGCAAATTACTGTTTTATAGTATAAAACAGAAACTCAACTTATAAAATAAACCTATATGTGGCCTTTAATAAAATAGTATTATCCTTTTTACGATCTAATATTTGCTGATTTAAACTTCTACCTAAAGCATCAGATGGATTAGCCCTTCCTGTAAGCCCTTGTGACCAGACCAAAAATATTTCTGACCCAGGAATGTATTCCCATCGCAATACAAGATTGGACCTAAACTGCACAAAAGAAAAGTCAGGATCCCCAAACTCATAGTCAGATGCTGCATCTAAATCCTCATCAACAACATACAGATCATCAGTCTTAGTTATTTGGTTATCATTATACATTGTAATTCTATCATCTATACTACTCGCTGTAGGATCTGCAACATAGTTAAAGTTAGAGTATCGACCCCTAGAGATAAAAGGTTGGCCATAATACTGTAAACTTAAATTTGGATTTAAATTATAATTTAAACGTATTGAACTACTAAATGTTTTCTGATCAATTTCACCTAAAATATACCTAGTTCCTGTATTAATTGTGCGCTGTGAGATATATTGAGTTTTACTATTTTCGGTAGAAAACTCATTATCCATAGACAAACTAAAAGCATCTATAGGCTGGTAGTCTAACCTAAAAACATACCTACTATAAGTAAATGTGCCCTCTGCAGCCTTGTTAAAAACATAACCTAAAGTCGCATTAAACTTTTTTCTTTTATCAGACCCAGAAAACAAAGCAAATCCATTTTCTTTAGCAAAACGCCAACGTGGACCACCACGAAGATTAGAGTTACTATACATTATCGGGTTATGAGTAACTTCAAACTCTGTCCACCAATTGTTTTTATAACTTATATTTCCATTGAATTGGTATGACATTTCATTGTAGTTTCCATCAAAATCAAAAGTAGAATACTGCCCCAATTGTAATCGTATATTTCTATAAAAACTAGTTGGTTTTAAATACAAGCGCTGCACTTCTGCAAACTGAGTAATTTTATCTGCCTGACGTAAAAATCCAATATCATTAAGTTCTAACTCTGGAGAATACCAAAGTACACCACCTTCATAACGCCAATTACCGCCACCAGCCTTACCAAATTCTAATTTACCACCAGTACCAGTTAGAGATGTTCTATTTTCATCAAATTTTACATGACCAGCATCTACCCTATTAAATAAATGAGTAATAGACTTTTGCGTTCTCGCAATAGATTCTTTAGAGCCAGAAACAGTACTTGCAACCACATTACCTTCTATATAATAGGCTCTATTTTTCCAATTGTGTTTAAAGTCAACACCTGCAGACATAGCGGATTCTCTTAAAAAATCTAAATTATCTTCTAATTTTCTGTTTGTAGAAGTAAAAATTGCTCCTATGTAAGAGTTTCTATTATTAAAATCTTTTTGAGCCCTTGCTACTAAATAATTAGTTAGCGGTTCCACAAGCTCATCTCTTGGTTCTCCATTGTTATCTATTTCAGCATACATTTTTCCAGTTACACTCTCTAACAAACCAAGAGACCAACCACTTTTTGTTTTCCCAGAAAATTTTGCGGCACCAAGAATTGTAGTATTTTTTGGCACATCAATAAATTCGCCATCTTGCAATTGAGGCCTACCGTGCGGGTTACGACCTATACGTCTACTGTAAAACAAATTGTCTTGGCCGCTCGCAAATTCGTAATCAAAAATATTTTTGTTTTCAACAAAAAACGGACGTTGTTCTTTAAAAAATATTTGGAAACCATCTAAAGCAATTGCTCCAGGATCAGCTTCAACCTGACCAAAATCTGGATTTACAGTAAGGTCTAAAGTTAAGTCGTTAGTAATACCAATTTTTGCATCTAACCCACCATTAAAATCAAAATCCGAACCGTCTCTATAGGGATTATCAGGCTCTTTTGGGTAACTATCGTACTGATTAACAACAAAAGGTTGAATCTCTAATTGCTTCTGCGGCTTAATATTAAGCAATCCTCGTAGCTCACCAAACTCACTTACATAACCAGACGATTCAAGTGGAATACGTTGCCAAATAGACCGCTCTTCTTCCCTGAAAATTCTTCTTTTTACCTGCAAACCCCAAATTTGTTCTGCAGCATCACCAAATTTTAATTGGCTAAATGGTATTTTTAATTCTGCCGTCCAACCTTCTTCATCTAACTTAGAACTCCCATACCAAATAGGGTTCCAACTACTATCCCAACTACTTCCGTTTTCAGATATAAATTCATCTCCTTTTACACCTGCAACCGTAAATGTAAATGAAAAAGCGGTTCGTTTATCGTTGTAACTATCTATGTTAATTTCTACCCAATCTCCCTGAAAACCGTCTCTTCTAGACAAACGTTTTTCAATTTTATCTAACTCACTATCATAACATTTAAATGCTATGTATAAGAATTTATCATCGTAAACAATTTTAAATTTAGTCGGTTGTGTTGGCGCTGTATTTTCGTCTGGCCTCCACTCAACAAAATCGCCTTGCCATTCAGAATTTTGCCAAGCATCATCTGTTAAATAGCCATCAATAATTGGAGATTTTTTATTTTCTACGCTATTTGTAGTGTATACCCTTTTTGGAACTTGTATATTTGCACTTTCTTGTGAAAAAAGTGAAAAAGTAAAAAATACTATTACACTAGTTAGACTAAACTTTAACATTGGTGATTATGGTTATTATTTAATAGATGGTGTAAAAATAGCACTACTGTTGCGTAATTATCTCTTAAAAACACTTTTTTTTATTAAAATCGAAAAATATAAAGCTTCGAGAGTCAAGAAAATTACAGCTTTTAGAGTAAACAAAAAAAATAAACGGAAATAAGCATTTGTATTTCAAGTAAATAATTGTACATTTGCACCCCGTTTATCGGGATTAAGTAAATAATAAAAAAATATTAGTGTGGATACATTAAGCTACAAGACAATTTCAGCCAATAAAGCAACCGTTTCTAAGGAATGGTTATTGGTAGATGCTGAAGGAGAAACATTAGGTCGTTTCGCTTCTAAGGTTGCAAAAATCTTAAGAGGAAAGAACAAACCTAATTTTACACCACATGTGGACTGTGGGGATAACGTAATTGTTATCAATGCGGAAAAAGTTACCCTTAGCGGTAATAAATGGCAAACTAAGACTTATATAAGACATACAGGTTATCCTGGTGGTCAAAGGTCTCAGACAGCTATTGAAATGCTGGAGAAGAACCCAGCACGTGTAGTGGAAAAATCTATTAAGGGTATGTTACCTAAAAATAAATTGGGAGCAGAACTTTTTCGTAACCTTAAAGTTTACGTAGGTCCTGATCACAACCAAGAGGCGCAAAAACCAAGAGCAATAAACTTAAAGGACTTATAATGGAGATAATTCATAAGATAGGCAGACGTAAAACTGCTGTTGCACGTATATACGTTTCTGAAGGAAGCGGTAATATCACAATCAACAAAAAGGATTTAAACGATTATTTCCCTACAGCTACTTTACAATACAAAGTAAAACAACCATTTGCTTTAACTAGCAATGAAGAAAACTTTGATGTAAAAGTAAATGTTTTCGGAGGAGGTATCACTGGACAAGCAGAAGCTATTAGGTTAGCAATATCTAGAGCAATGTGCGAGGTAGATGCAGAAAACAGATTAATACTTAAGCCAGAAGGTCTTTTAACAAGAGATCCAAGAATGGTAGAGCGTAAGAAATTCGGTCAGAAAAAAGCCCGTAAGAAATTTCAATTCTCTAAACGTTAAGAATATATTCCGGAACTTTGTTCCGGTTTTTTTACATCAGATTTTTTCTGATTTATATACCCGTTGGCTTTGCCAACAAAACAAGTTCATTGATAGTCTTTAGAATTTATCTAAAGCATAAAATTAAAACAAGTTGTCGTTGTCCTCTATTACCATAATAGATGGCACTAGTTTAGCATCTAAATGTTAAAGACTGCATACGCACTACTTTAGCATTGCTAAGTAAAACGGAACGTAAACTATTACAAACAAAATGGCAAACAAAATTGAAGTAAAAGACTTATTAGAAGCAGGTGTACACTTTGGACACCTTACAAGAAAGTGGAACCCGAATATGGCCCCATACATCTATATGGAGCGTAACGGTATACACGTTATTAACTTGTACAAAACAGCTGCAAAAATTGAAGAAGCTAATGAAGCTCTTAAGAAAATTGCAGCATCAGGTAGAAAAATACTTTTCGTAGCTACTAAAAAACAAGCAAAAGATATCGTTGCAGACAAAGCAGGGAAAGCAAATATGCCTTACATCACAGAAAGATGGCCAGGTGGTATGTTAACTAACTTTGTTACTATTCGTAAAGCTGTTAAGAAAATGGCTTCTATTGATAGAATGAAAAAAGATGGTACTTTTTTAACTTTATCTAAAAAAGAACGTTTACAAGTAGATCGTTTAAGAGCTAAATTAGAGAAAAACTTAGGTTCTATCTCTGATATGACTCGTTTACCAGGAGCTTTATTTATTGTTGATACAATGAGAGAGCACATTGCGGTAAAAGAAGCTTTAAAATTGAACATTCCTATTTTTGCTATGGTAGATACAAACTCTGACCCTAGACCTATAGATTACATAATCCCATCTAATGATGATGCTTCTAAATCTATTGAAGCTGTATTATCTCATGTTTCTGATGCTATTATAGAAGGTTTAGCAGATCGTAAGTCTGACAAACAAGCTGAAAAAGAAGGAAAAGAAACTGCTGCTCCAAAAGCAAAAGAAGCTCCAAAAACAGAAGAAACTCCAAAAACAGAAGAAGCTCCAAAAGCTGAAGCTGTAGCTACAGATGATTTAACTAAAGTTGAAGGAATAGGTCCTAAAATTGGAGAGATTTTCCAAAAAGAAGGAATTAACACTTTTGCTGATTTAGCTGCTAAGTCTGTTGAAGAATTAAGCACAATTTTAACTGCTGCTGGTTCTAGTTTTGCATCTAAAAATCCTGGTTCTTGGCCAAAGCAAGCTAAAATGGCTGCTGAAGGTAAATGGGATGAGCTTAAAGTATGGCAAGACAATACTAAAGGTGGTATAGAGTAATCTAAAACCAACCTTTTACATATTAAAAACAAAATATTAATTTAACATCGCTCTAAGAAAATAGTATTTTCTTAGAGCAATTTTAAAACTTACATAAAATGGCAAAAATTACAGCTGCAGAAGTTAACAAGCTTAGAAAAGCTACTGGCGCAGGAATGATGGACTGCAAAAAAGCATTAGTTGAAGCTGAAGGTGATTTTGACAAAGCGATTGACGTATTACGTAAAAAAGGTCAAAAAGTAGCAGAAAAAAGAGCAGATCGTGACTCTAGTGAAGGTGCTGCTGTTGCTAAAGTTAACGCAGAAGCTAACAAAGGGGTCGCATTCGTATTAGCATGTGAAACTGATTTTGTTGGTAAAAACGATAACTTTTTAGCTCTTGCTAGCCAATTAGGAGATTTAGCACTTAACTACAATTCTAAAGAAGAATTTTTAGCTGCTGATTTTGATGGTATGACAGTTACTGAAAAATTGGTTGAACAAACTGGTGTAATTGGTGAGAAATTAGAAATTAATGCTTTTGAGACTGTAGAGGCTCCTTACGTTGGTTCTTACGTTCACATTAATAAACTTGCTGCTGTAGTAGGTTTTTCTGCTAAAGTAGATAACATCGAAACTTTAGGTAAAGATGTAGCTATGCAAATTGCATCTATGGGTGCAACTACATTATCTTACAAAGATTTTGATTCAGCTTACGTAGCTTCTGAAACAGAAGCTAGAATTGCAGTTATTGAAAAAGATAATATTGAGTTAGGTCGTTTAGGAAAAACTCTTAAAAACGTACCTCAATACATCTCTATGGCTCAATTAACTCCAGAAGTTATGGCTGCTGCAGAAGAAGATGCTAAAGCACAACTTAAAGCAGAAGGTAAGCCAGAACAAATATGGGATAAAATTTTACCAGGAAAAATGGAAAGATTTGTATCTGACAACACGACTCTTGATCAAGAGCAGTGTCTATTAGATCAAAACTTTATTAAAGATGAAAAAATTAACGTAGCAACTTACGTTTCTTCTTACGGCGATGTAGCTGTAACATCTTTTAAAAGAGTTGCTCTTGGATAACAAGAACATAAGACATTAAGTCTATTTAAAGCCGTTTTCTTTTTCAAGAAAACGGCTTTTTTATTTTACAAAACTAGTTACACTAACAAAATGTCAGAATTAAATTTAACAGATACAATACCGTTGATTTTTTTGATTATTTTTGCTAACCATAAACAACGCCAATATGCATTATAAAAGAATACTTTTAAAACTTAGTGGAGAAGCCTTAATGGGCAGCAGACAATACGGGATAGACCCTATTAGACTTGCAGAATATGCTTCAGAGATCAAAGAAGTCGTAGATAAAGGTATTCAAGTAGCAGTTGTTATTGGTGGCGGAAACATCTTTAGAGGTGTTTCTGGAGCAAGTAACGGTATGGACCGCGTACAAGGAGATCATATGGGAATGTTAGCTACCGTTATAAACGGCCTAGCATTACAAAGTGCTCTTGAAGATGCAGGAATACAAACAAGATTACAAACAGCAATTAAAATTAACGAAGTAGCCGAACCTTTCATAAGAAGAAAAGCAATGAGACATTTAGAAAAAGGTCGTGTTGTAATTTTTGGTGGAGGGACAGGAAATCCGTATTTTACAACAGATTCTGCTGCAGTTTTACGCGCAATAGAAATTGAAGCTGATGTAATATTAAAAGGGACAAGAGTAGATGGGATTTACACATCTGACCCTGAAAAGGATGCTAACGCTACTAAATTTGACAAAATATCTTTTCAAGACGTACTTAACAAAGGCTTAAAAGTTATGGATACTACTGCTTTTACGCTAAGTCAAGAAAACGAATTACCTATTGTAGTTTTTGATATGAACACAAAAGGGAATTTACTTAAATTAGTATCAGGAGAAAATATAGGAACAGAAGTAAACTTATAGTGGTACAATTTCTGACGTACCTAGACTAAAGACTAACACAATGAACGAAGAAATTAATTTTATAATAGACAGCACAAAAGAAAGTATGAATGGTACAATTAGCCATTTAGAAAAAGCTTTTATTAAAATTAGAGCAGGTAAAGCTAGTCCGGTTATGCTATCTAGCGTAATGGTAGATTATTATGGCTCATCTACACCTCTTGCTCAAATTGCAAATATAAATACACCTGATGCTAGAACTATATCTGTTCAGCCATGGGAAAAAAATATGCTTCACGAAATAGAAAAAGCTATTATGAATGCCAATCTTGGATTTAATCCTATGAACAATGGAGACTTTGTTATTATCAATGTTCCACCATTAACAGAAGAGAGAAGAAAAGATTTAGCGAAACAAGCTAAAGGAGAAGCAGAAGATGCAAAAGTTGGCATTAGAAATGCTAGACAAGAAGCAAACAAAGAAATAAGATCTTCAGATGATGCATCCGAGGATTTAAAAAAGAACGCAGAAGCAGAAGTACAAGAACTTACAAACTCTTACACTAAAAAAATAGATACTTTACTAGCTACAAAAGAGGTTGAGATAATGAAAGTTTAATAAAAATGAATCATTAATGAAAGTACTATACAGAGAAGATTTAGGCAAAATACAACTTATAGACGATATTAAAAGTCAACTAAGTAATGCTAAAACCTTCTCTGTACTTATAATACTAAGCTCCGCCTTAAACATCTTCAACAACCAAGGCAATATTCTTTTTTATATGTCATTAGCACTAATTATTTGTGCTATTGGCTACGCATATTACATGCTAACCAAAAAATCTTACAAAGAGTTTTATACCTCTAAAGAAATAAAGTCTTTTAAAACAACAAAAATACTCAACGTCAAAAAGTACAAACTACAACTTGCTAACGGAAAACACAGAGACCTAAACCTCTATAAACTGAATAAAACAGTTAAAGAATTTGTGAATTTCTGCAAAGAACACAATATCAAAATAGAAGATTAATGTTTCTTTACCATTAATCCGTATTTAAACCCCATTTTTTGGGAACACTAACATACATTCTTTACCTTTGCGCACCTTAATTATTTATAATGGTTGCAAAGATTACGCAAGGTTTTTGGGCTAAAACCGCTCGGATAATTCTAAGAAATAGAATTCTCATTATATTACTCATCATAGCTTTTACAGTTTTCCTTGGATTTCAATGGAAAAACATGAAGTTCTCTAGCTCAGAAGCTAACTTATTACCAGATCATCATCCGGTTAATATTAAGTACCAATCATTTTTAAAATTATTTGGAGAAGAAGGTAACGTTATTGCTATAGCTGCAAAAGACAGTACCCTATATACTCCTGAAAAATTTAATAGATGGAACAAACTTAGCAAACAATTAGATGCTTTTCCGGAGGTAGATTTTGTATTATCTACAGACAACCTTAAAGAGCTGGTAAAGTCTGAAGATGGGCAGAAATTTTTACTTCAAAATTTTATAAAGTCCAAACCTAGAACTAAAGCAGAAATAGATAGTTTAAAGCAGCATCTTTTTGAAAATATGCCGTTTTATGAAAACCTGCTTTACAACAAGGAAACAGGAACAATTAGAACTTTAGTTTACTTAGACAAAGACATCGTAAACACCTCTGTTAGAAAAGATTTTATTTTAAAAGATTTTTTACACCTTACAGACAGATTTGAAGAAGAAACTAAGATGAATTTGCATATATCTGGAATGCCATATATACGCACAATGAATTCTAAGAACATTATAGACGAGATAAATAAGTTTATACTTGCTGCGCTTGGTGTTACTTCGCTAATATTCTTTTTCTTCTTTAGAAGTTTTAGAGCCACATTTATATCTATGTGCGTCGTTATTATTGGCGTAATGTGGGCCTTTGGTATTTTAGGATTGCTACAGTATGAGATTACAGTTTTAACAGCCTTAATACCACCGTTAATTATTGTAATAGGTATACCTAACTGTATCTTTTTGATAAATAAATATCAGCAAGAAGTAAAAAAACACGGAAACAAAGCACTGTCTTTACAGCGTGTTATTTCTAAAATTGGAAATGCCACCTTAATGACCAACATTACAACGGCATCAGGATTTGCAACATTTATAATTACAGACAGTCAATTATTAAAAGAATTTGGAATTGTTGCTTCTATAAACATCATTGGTATTTTTATTCTTTCATTATTAATTATCCCTATTGTTTATAGCTTTTTACCAATGCCAAAAGACAAGCATTTAAAGCATTTAAATACCAAATGGATTGACACGTTTGTAAGTTGGATGGAGAATATTGTTAGAAACAAAAGAATCTCAGTATACATTGTCTCTGTACTTTTATTAACTATAAGTATCATTGGAATTTATCAGATAAAAATATCTGGTAGTCCTATAGAAGATATGCCCAAGAAAGCAGAATTCTTTAAGGATATTCGATTTTTTGAAAAAGAGTATAATGGTATAATGCCCGTTGAAATTGTAATAGACACCAAAAGAAAAAACGGAGTATTAAAACCAGCCACATTAAAAAGAATGGACAGGCTTGGCGATGTTATAGATGAAATTCCGGAATTATCGAAACCAATTTCTATTGTAAACTTAGTAAAATACTCTAAACAAGCGTTTTACAATGGCATTCCTAAATACTATCAATTACCTACCACACAAGAGAATAATTTTATTATGGACGTTGTTCGCAACTCCAAGGGTGAGGGTGATTTACTAAAAAGCTTTGTAGACTCTACAGGACAAACAGCTCATATCACTACATTTATGAGAGATGTAGATACGGAGCGGATGCAAGATATAGAAGGTGAATTACAAGAGAATTTAGATAAAATTTTCCCGAAAGAAAGATACAATACCTTTTTAACAGGCAAGGCTCTACTATTTTTAAAAGGAACAAAATACCTAGTTAATAACCTTGTACTATCATTAGCTTTGGCAATTGCACTTATTGCGCTATTTATGGCCTATTTATTTAGGTCTTTTAGAATGATTGTAATTTCTTTAATTCCCAACCTGCTACCCTTAATTATTACAGCTGGTGTAATGGGCTTTGTGGGTGTCCCAATAAAACCATCTACAATATTAGTATTTAGTATAGCTTTTGGTATATCTGTAGATGACACTATTCACTTTTTAGCCAAATACAGGCAAGAACTCGTAGTAAATAAATGGGCCATTAAAAAATCTGTTTATGCAGCCTTAAGAGAAACAGGAGTTAGTATGTTTTACACATCTATAGTGCTGTTCTTTGGTTTTTCTGTATTTGTTATATCTAACTTTGGCGGTACAGTAGCATTAGGAGCATTAGTTTCTGCAACGCTATTATTCGCAATGCTAGCAAACTTAATTTTATTACCATCATTACTATTATCTTTGGAGCGTAGTATTGCAAACAAACAGGTTTTAAAAAAGCCACAAATAGATATTTTGCCAAAAGACGAGGTAAAAATCAAGAAAAAAAATCAAATCAATAATCAAAATTAATTTGAGTATTTTAAAGACAATTCAAAAAAGTTATCTTTATCACTTAAAATAAGAAGTATATTTTACAAGAAATGAACATAAACAGCATAAAAGACTTACTGTCAGGGAAACAACTTTTACAAGAAGTAACCATTAATGGTTGGGTAAAAACATTTAGAAGCAACAGATTTATTGCTTTAAATGATGGCTCCACGATACAAAATATACAATGTGTTGTCGATTTTGAAAAGTTAGACGAAAACCTATTAAAGCAAATCTCTACAGGAGCCGCTATAAAAGTTAAAGGAACGCTTGTAGAGAGTCAAGGAAAAGGGCAATCTATGGAGATACAAGTTTCTTCCTTAGATGTTCACGGTACTGCAGATCCAGAAACATACCCTATTCAACCTAAAAAACACACTTTAGAGTTTTTAAGAGAAAAGGCACATTTACGTGTAAGAACAAATACTTTTTCTGCTGTAATGCGTATGCGTTCTGCGTTATCTTTTGCGGTACACCAATATTTTCAACAAAATGGTTTTTTTCACGTTCACACCCCAATAATAACAGGATCTGATGCTGAAGGAGCTGGAGAAATTTTTAAAGTATCTACACTAGATAGCAAAAACCCACCTTTAACAGAAGATGGTACTATTGATTACTCAAAAGACTTTTTTGGAAAAGAAACAAACCTAACTGTATCCGGACAATTAGAAGCGGAAACCTATGCAATGGGCTTAGGAAAAGTATATACTTTTGGACCAACTTTTAGAGCAGAAAACTCTAACACTTCTAGACACCTTGCTGAGTTTTGGATGATAGAACCAGAAATGGCTTTTTATGATCTAGATGCAAACATGGATCTAGCAGAAGACTTTATAAAAAGCGTATTATCTTACGTTTTAGAAAACTGTAAAGACGATTTAGAATTTTTAGAAAAGCGTTTATTAGATGAAGAAAAATCAAAACCTGCTGCCGAACGTAGTGAAATGCCGTTAATTGAAAAGTTAAAGTTCATTACAGAAAATAACTTTAAAAGAGTTACTTATACAGAAGCTATAGATATCTTAAAAAACAGCAAACCTAACAAAAAGAAAAAGTTTAAGTTCCCTATAAACGAATGGGGAGCAGATTTACAAAGTGAGCACGAACGTTTTCTTGTAGAAAAGCATTTTAAATGTCCCGTTATTTTGTTTGATTACCCTGCTAAAATAAAAGCATTTTATATGCGTTTAAATGAAGATGGTAAAACCGTAAGAGCAATGGACATTCTTTTTCCAGGCATTGGAGAAATAGTTGGCGGTTCGCAAAGAGAAGAGCGTTTAGATGTTCTTTTAGAAAAAATGAAAGACTTAGACATAGACGAAAAAGAACTATGGTGGTACACAGACCTAAGAAAATATGGTAGCGCTGTACACAGTGGTTTTGGTCTTGGTTTTGAACGCTTAGTGCTTTTTGCTACAGGAATGGGCAACATAAGAGATGTTATTCCTTTTCCAAGAACACCACAAAACGCAGAATTTTAGTAGTATTAACAACAAAAATAGTCATAAAAAGAATTAACATTAATGCTTAAACAACACCTACAATTTAAGTTATCTCAAAAGTTGTCTCCACAACAGATACAACTTATGAAGTTAATTCAACTTCCGACTCAAGCTTTTGAACAACGTTTAAAACAAGAGTTAGAAGAAAACCCCGCTTTAGAAACTGGTAAAGATGAAGCCGATTCTATAGAGGATGAATTTGATGATTTGTATGATAATGATACTGAAAAAATTGAAGCAGAAGATATAAACATAGATGAATATCTTTCTGATGATGAAGTTCCTGACTATCGCACCCAAGCTAATAATTATAGTGCAGATGATGACGAAAAGAGCATACCATATGCTGCAGGAACATCTTTTCACCAATACTTAATGACACAATTAAACACTGTTTATTTAGACGATCAAGATTGGTCTATTGCAGAATTTTTAATTGGTAGTGTAGATGAGAGTGGTTACATACGTAGACCCATAACTGATATTATGGACGACCTTGCTTTTACACAAAACATATTTGCTGAAGAAAAAGACATACTAAAGGTCTTAAAACTAGTTCAAGATTTGGATCCACCTGGCGTAGCTGCTAGATCCTTAGAAGAATGCTTAATTATACAGCTATCTAGAAAAGAAGAAAATAAAGAAATAGAATTAGCTACATTAATTCTAGAGAAGTCTTTTGATCAGTTTACAAAAAAACATTACAAGAAATTAATACAGAAACACAATATAACAGAAGAAGAACTTAAGGGTGCTATTTCTGAGATTGAAAAATTGAATCCAAAACCAGGTGGATCTTACGCAGGCAATACAAGAATGATAGAACACATTGTTCCCGATTTTTCTATAAAAATTGCTGATGGTGAATTAGAACTTACCTTAAACGGAAGAAATGCTCCAGAGCTACACGTATCTAGACAGTATAACAATATGCTTGAAGGATATAAAAATTCTAAAACAAAATCTAAATCTCAAAAAGACACTGTATTTTTCATTAAACAAAAGCTAGATGCTGCAAAGTGGTTTATAGACGCTATTAAACAAAGGCAACAAACGCTTTTTATTACAATGAGCGCTATTATGAACTACCAAGAAGAATATTTTTTAACAGGGGACGAGCGCAAGTTAAGACCTATGATTTTAAAAGATATTGCAGACACCATAAGTATGGATGTTTCTACCGTCTCTAGGGTCGCCAATAGCAAGTACGTAGACACTCCTTACGGCACAAAATTAATAAAAGAATACTTCTCTGAGTCTATGAAAAATGAGCAAGGAGAAGATGTTTCTACAAAGGAAATAAAAAAAATACTTGAAACTGTTATTGGCGAAGAAGAAAAAAGAAAACCATTAACGGACGACAAACTAGCTGCTATATTAAAAGAAAAAGGATACCCTATTGCTCGCCGTACAGTAGCTAAATACAGGGAACAACTAAACATTCCTGTAGCAAGGTTAAGAAAACAAATTTAATGAAAGGATTTTCTAAATTAGCATCCTCTATTTTTCACCCTTTATTTACTCCTGTAATTGGTACTTTGTGCTACTTTAAAATTACACCGCAATATTACACTGCCAATCTATTTATGGGCAACCTATTACCTATTCTTATATTAACAGTTATTGTACCACTAGTGTGTTACATTATATTAAGAAGCATAGGTGCATTATCCTCTTTTTCGGCACCTTCATTAGAGGAAAGAAAATACCCATTATACATAAGCCTAGGCCTTTTATTACTTATTGTATATAAAGTAATACCCAACAACTACTCAAAAGAACTATTCTTTTTCTTTTTAGGTTTAGTTGCAGCAACATTCAGCACCTTAGTGCTGCTTTTTATGCGTTTTAAGAGTAGTATGCATTTAATGGGACTAGGAACATTAACCATGCTATTAATAAACCTTAGCGTTCATTTTGAAGTAAATATTATTTTTGCAATTGCTACCGCAATAATTTGCACAGGAATTGTAGCGACAAGTAGACTCTACCTTAAAGCAAATAACAGTGCAGAAATTATAGTTGGTTTTTTAATCGGTTTAGTTTCTCAACTGATTACAATAAAGTACTGGTTATAAAATATAGAAGTTAAAACCAACCCTTATCGGTTTTAAACTTAAATCCTCCCCATTCACTGTTGCTCCATCTAATAAACTATTTAAACCATAATAGACGTGGACATTCCACGTATTATAACCCATATTAAACTGCAAACCATATCTAATTTTATCTATATCCTTATTAGAAAAAGATTCTTTTAAATCATCTGAAATAAATTTAGACCTGGCAGAAAATGCATACCCTAATTTAACACCTCCATAAATTCTTAAAAACTTATAATCTGTTGGTGTAGACTTTCTCCAACGAAATTCTATTGGCAACTCAACTAAATGAGTTTCAATTTTACTACGCTTATAATCCGTATCATCATCTGCAAAAGAATATGAAATCACATTATTTTCTTTTGTAGCTACTAGGTTAGAGTAATAATTATTTAAAGCATACCCCAATCCTACACCAATAGATACAGTGCGACTTTCATTAATAGGCATATCTTTTATAAATCCAAATTGCAAACCAAAGGGAAGGTTCCGCTGCGTCATTTCAGATGGTAAACTACCAAAAGTATTGTAGGTTAAACCAAGATAAAACTGATCTTCTAAATAAAGGCTATCTACAGTACTATTTTGAGCCGACATACCTAAGAAAAACAAGAAGAAAATTACAAGAAAGCTATTGCGTAACATAAATAAGTATTTAAAATGATGGTACAAAAAAAACGCTCCAAATAGTATTACCTATCTGAAGCGCTTATAATAGTTTAACTATCTAAATTATTGTAAGTTTTTAAAAGCATCACCATCATATGTAGTGTAATTTACCTTTAAAGCATTTACTTTTCTTAACTCTTCTTTAATATCCATAATAATACCCATATTGGCATTCTTATCAACTTTTAAAGCAGTTGTTATAGAACTTTGAACCTCTTGTGGTTTTTTAGCAATTTCTTCTAAAACGTAATCTCCTACTTCAGAAACATTAGCAAACTTATCGTTTAACTGTATCTTAGGCTCTTTACCAAAAGCATTTTGATATTTTTCTGTAGGTTGACCAACAAAAATATAAACTACCCTATCTTTCTTTTCTAACTTCTTTAACTCAGTAGCGTTTGGCAACTCATTTGCTACCATTGGTTCGCTATCTTTCATTACAGTAACCGTCATAAAGAAAAACAAAAGCATAAATACAATATCCGGAAGAGAAGCCGTAGAAACTGGAGGTAATTCTCCGTCTTTTTTCTTTTTAAATTTTGACATATTCCTTTGTATTAAATGTTATTAATTTGTGCTAGTTTCAGCTTCAGATAATTTCTGAGGATAAAGATCTTGAATTTTCTTAATTCTAACTTTCAACTTTTCCTTAGTTTCATCTGGAGTTTCTTGGTCTGCATATGCCGCTTCCATTTCTGTAAAAGACATATTATAACCTAACTTTTTAGCCGTTCTATTACGCAATTCATTATATGCTGCCACTAACTCATTCTGAACTGTTATGTATACAGAATATTTAGTTTCACGATCATTCTTTAATGAAATAACTGCTTTGATTGGATTATCAGAAGACTCTGGACTCCTTTCTCCTTCACAATAGTCACAATAATTAGGATCTCCCTTTACTGCCCCACCATTATCTAAAAAAGCAACCGCTTTTTCTCTTAGCTTTTTAATATCTAAAAGGTCTTCTTCTACCAGCAATTGACCATCTTTACCTATTTGAACGGTAAAGATATTTTTTTTCTTAAGAATTATTTCTTCGTCAGTAGGCGGCTCTTTAGGAGGCAACATACGATCTAATCCTGCATCTGTTTCTATAGTAGTAGTTACTAAGAAAAAGATAAGCAGTAAGAAAGCGATATCTGCCATAGAACCGGCACTTACTTCTGGTGCTCCACCTCTTCTTGCCATAATTATTGTTTTTTATTTACCGATTAATTTTTTTACACTTGGTACAATCATTAGTACAACAGCAACTATTGCTAATATTAAGAACGTGTAAATACCAGTTCCAATATTTTTAACTGTACTAGTTGTAGCATTCATATCTGTTAAAAACTGAGGATCTAAATCTTCTCCGTTTGATAAAAAGTACGAAATAATTACTACAAGTGCAAAACCAACTAAAGCAAATAAGGCTTTTTTAAGGTTCTCTGGAGTTGAAAACAAGTTTTTAAGTGTGTAAACCAAAGCTACCACTACTGCTATACCCAACAAGATATATGTAATAATAAACATAAAGTTCATTGCACTACTGTTCGCCGCCTCAGCTGCTACCTCAGGAATAGTAAAATCCCCCGATGGTAAAAAATACCATAGCACAGCCGATATAAGGCCTATTACGATTAAGGCTATTTTAATTATTTTTTGCATAATGCTTTTGTATTAAGGTCCGACTTATTTTTTGTGATCTACCAACATATCAATCAAAGAGATTGAAGAATCTTCCATATCATTTACAATACTATCAATTTTAGCAATGATGTAATTGTAAAAAACCTGAAGAATAATGGCAGTAACAAGACCAAATACAGTTGTTAATAATGCAACCTGAATATCACCTGCAATTAAAGATGCACTTAAGTTACCTACTGCTGCAATCTTCTGGAAGGCTTGGATCATACCAATTACCGTACCCATAAAACCAAGCATTGGTGCAATAGCGATAAATAAAGACAACCAAGAAACATTCTTCTCTAACTGACCCATTTGTACACCACCGTAAGCTACAACTGCTTTTTCAGCAGACTCTATACTCTCACCAGCTCTATCTAATCCTTGGTAGAAAATAGACGCTACAGGTCCTTTTGTGTTTCTACATACTTCTTTAGCTGCTTCTACACCACCAGATGCTAAAGCGTCTTCAACTCTTTGCTTTAATTTAGCAGTGTTTGTGCTTGCCATGTTTAAATAAATAATTCTTTCTATTGCCACTGCAAGACCAAGAATTAAACATAAAAGTACAATACCCATAAATGCAGGGCCACCAGTAATAAATTGTTCTTTTAAAACTTGAACAAATCCTTTTGGAGCGTCTTTTTCTGCTGCTTCTTGTAATAAAGTAGCTGCATTTACTGTATTTGTACTAAAAACAAACAACCCAGCTACAGCTAGGATAGATGATAATCTTTTCATTTTCGAAACTTAATTTAGTTAGTTAATAGGGTTAAAGATAAAAAAAAAATGTTATAATAAAATTAAAATAAACTTATCTGCAGAGAGGAAGGGATTCGAACCCTCGATACACTTGTGATGTATACACACTTTCCAGGCGTGCGCCTTCGACCACTCGGCCACCTCTCTATTCATAAGTTTAACGGGTCCAAATAACAAAAAAAATATTAGTTAAAGAAATTATATATGTTATTTTTATTGCAATTCTCCTCGCAAAGGAGTTTCAAAAAGTGTTTTAAATAGTTTTGGAGACACACCTGCACCCAATAAATACATTAACTTAGTAACAGCTGCTTCCGTTGTAATATCCTTACCATTAATAATTTGCAAGCTCTGTAACTCCTCACTGGTTTCATACTGCCCTAGCAAAACACTACCTCCAGAACACTGTGTAACATTAACAATATGCAATCCTCTTTTTATTGCATTTTTTATGTCATTTAACAACCATTTCTCTGTAGGCGCATTACCAGCTCCATATGTTTCCAATATTACACCTTTTAAATCGGGAATATTTAACACACTTTTTAGTACATTCTTGTTTAATCCCGGAAATAATTTAAGAATAACAACGTTATCGTCTAGATTTTTATGCACTTTTAGCGGTTTCTGATACCTCTTTTTCCTTAAATATTCTGTATTTACTTTTAAATGAACACCAGACTCTGCTAATTCTGGATAATTTAATGAAGCAAAAGCTTCAAAATGTTCAGCATTAATTTTTGTAGTACGGTTACCCCTATATAACTTATATTCAAAATACAAACACACTTCCTGTATAACAGCCCTATCACCATCTCTCAAAGCTGCTACCTGTATAGACGTAATTAAGTTTTCTTTGGCATCCGTACGCAAGTCGCCTATTGGCAATTGAGAACCTGTTAAAATTACCGGTTTACTAAGATGCTCTAACATGTAACTTAGAGCAGAAGCTGTATAACTCATCGTATCACTACCATGCAGAATTACAAAACCATCAAAAGCATCATAATTTTCTTCTATTATAGTAGCAATAGATACCCAATGAGACGGACTCATATTAGACGAATCTATAGGCTCATCAAAAGAAACACTATCAACAGAGCAATCCAACTGCTTTAATTCTGGTATACTTTTCATTAGATTATTAAAATTAAAAGCCTTTAAAGCTCCTGTTTTATAATCTTTTACCATACCAATTGTTCCTCCGGTATAGACAAGTAATATTTTTGTCTTATTTGCCATAGTCATCTTCATTTTTACACTCCAAACACCGACTCAGAGTTCCTTGTTGTTATTTCTGCGATCTCGGCTATATCCTTATTATATATTTCAGCAAGTTTTTGCGCCACGTTTACGATATAAGCACTTTCATTTCTTTTTCCTCTAAATGGTGTTGGCGCCAAATAAGGAGCATCGGTTTCTAAAACAATGTTTTCAATATCTATTTCGTTTAAAAATTTATCAATTTTACCATTCTTAAAAGTAACTACACCACCTATACCCAACTTCATATTGTAAGATATAGCCAATTTTGCTTGTTCCAATGTACCCGTAAAACAATGAAAAATACCCCGTAGATCATCACCTTTTTGTTCTTCTAAAATTTCAAAAACCTCCTCAAAGGCATCTCTACAGTGAATTACAATAGGTAATTTATACTTTTTAGCCAATTGAATCTGATGCCTAAAGGCGTCTTGCTGTTCTTTTAAAAACGTTTTATCCCAGAACAAATCTATTCCTATTTCCCCAACGGCATAAAATTTTCGTTGTGCTAACATTTCTTCAATATGTACCAATTCTACATGGTAGTTTTCCTTCACATGCGTTGGATGAAGTCCCATCATTAAAAAAACGTTATCCGGATAAGCTTCTTCCAAAGTAAGCATAGCACTTGTGTAAGTCGAATCTATTGCAGGAATAAAAAAACGCTTTACCCCACTTTGTATTGCCTTTTCTATAGCTTCACCCCTATCTTCATCAAAAGCTTCACTATATAAATGTGTATGTGTATCTGTTAAAATCATACCACAAAAATAGAATTATCTTATAGATTTTATTGTTTTTAAAACGATATAGTTTCATTTTCCTTTATCTCTTAAAGATTGATATATATTTGTACAAAAACTGAATACATGTCTAGCTTAAAAAAAATTCTACTTAAAAAAGGGTATACCAAAATTAACCTGACGCTTACCCCAACTAATCATTTTGAAATAAAAGGAAAGATCAACACTATTTCAGGTCGGTTTATTCTAGACACAGGAGCATCTAACACTTGCATAGGCATAGATAAAATTGAAAACTTTAAGCTAATTCCTGAAGAGTCAGAAATAAAAGCTGCCGGTGCAGGCGCCACAGAAATGGAAACTCAAATTTCGACTAAAAACACCATAAAAATTGGAGCTTGGAAATATAAAAAACTTAAAATTGTTTTATTTGATCTTGTGCACGTTAACCAAGCCCTAATAAACCACAATGCGCTGCCTGTAGATGGTATTATTGGAGCAGATATATTAAAGAAAACAAAAGCGATTATAGATTACGATAAGAAATGTGTGTACTTTAAATTATAAGATAATCTCATCCTTTTTATTCGCATTGTAACGATTAATTGAAGCTCGATTTTATTAAAATGTAGATTTTTGCGCACAAAATACTACAACCATGACAATTCAAAAAATAATATTATACTGTTTAGCTTCAGTATTTATAGTATTTACAACCAGCTGCGCTAACGACGATAATGACTACCAAAAAGCAGAAGAAAGCATTTTACAAGAAAATATAACCTCTCTTTATGGCTCCTTAGAAGCCCTACAAATACCCTTAGAAAACGACTTAAACAACATACCAAGTGACCCTAAAAACCCTTTAACACCAGAAAAGGTAGCATTGGGTAAATTATTATTTCACGAAACTGGACTTGCCCTTAATCCAATAAAAGAAATTGGAACTAACACCTATTCTTGCGCTAGTTGTCACCACGCAGCAGCAGGTTTTCAAAGCGGGAATTTACAAGGTATTGGCGAAGGTGGTTTTGGCTACGGAGCAAAAGGCGAAACAAGACATATGTCTATAGATTACTTAGAGACAGACTTAGACGTACAACCTATAAAGTCCCCTACTATTTTAAATACAGCCTACCAAAAAGTAATGCTTTGGAATGGTCAGTTTGGTGGAACATCAGAAAATACAGGCACAGAAAGCAACTGGACACCAAACACACCTAAAGAAAGAAACACTCTTGGATTTGAAGGCATAGAAACACAAGCAATTGCAGGACTAGGAGTTCACCGTCTATTAATAGATATAGCGTTTTTAGAAAACAATGGATACAAAGCTATGTTTGATGACGCCTTCCCTGAAATCCAAGAAAGCAACAGGTATTCTACCATTAACGCAGGCTTAGCTATTGCAGCTTATGAAAGAATTGTACTCTCTAGCAAAGCACCTTTTCAAGAATGGCTAAGAGGAGACCAAAATGCACTATCACCCAATGAATTAAAAGGTGCAAATTTATTTTTTGGAAAAGCTGAATGCTACACATGTCATTCCGGACCAGGATTAAACAAAACTGGTTTTTATGCATTAGGCATGAAGGATTTAGATCCTAGTAGCTCTCATATTACTATTGATGAAGCTACAAAAAAGGGTAGAGGCGGATTTACAGGTAAAACTGAAGACAACTATAAATTTAAAATACCAACACTATACAATTTAAAAGACGCAGCAAACTTTGGTCACGGCGGAAGTTTTACAAGCATAAAAGAAGTTATAGAATACAAAAATAAGGGCATTCCTGAAAATATTGATGTACCAAAAAGTCAATTATCAGATAATTTTATTCCCCTTAATTTATCAACAGAAGAAATTAACGACTTAACTACTTTTGTAGAAAATGCACTTTACGATTCTAATTTAAGCAGATATACGCCAGAAAGTTTGCCTTCTGGAAATTGTTTTCCTAACGCAGATAGCGAATCCAAAACAGATATGGGTTGCAACTAACAAAAGGATACTAAAATAAAAAAGGGCTAAAGTTAAAACTTTGGCCCTTTTTTATTTATTTAAGATATTATTAAAATTACATTTCTAACGCTTTCTTAACATCATTATTCATTAATAATTCTTCTGGGTTTTCTAACGCTTCTTTTATAGCAACTAAGAAACCTACAGATTCTTTACCATCAATAATTCTGTGATCATAAGATACAGCAACATACATAATAGGAGCAATTACAACCTCGCCATTTTTAGCAATTGGGCGCTCTACAATATTGTGCATTCCTAGAATAGCACTCTGTGGAGGGTTAATAATTGGTGTAGATAACATAGAACCAAAAACACCACCATTTGTAATCGTAAATGTTCCACCTGTCATTTCATCTACAGTAATTTCACCTTCACGAGCTCTAATAGCCAAACGTTTTACTTCTGCCTCTACACCTCTAAAAGATAAGTTTTCTGCATTTCTTATTACCGGTACCATTAATCCTTTTGGACCAGAAACAGCAATACTAATATCTGCAAAATCGTAAGCAATCATTTCCTTACCATCTATCATTGCATTTACAGATGGGTACATCTCCAATGCGCGAACAACAGCCTTAGTAAAGAAAGACATAAATCCTAAACCAACACCATGCTTTGCCTTAAAAGCTTCTTTGTATTGATTACGCAATGCAAAAATAGGAGACATATCTACCTCGTTAAATGTAGTAAGCATTGCAGTTTCATTTTTAGCCGAAACCAAACGCTCTGCCACTTTACGACGTAACATTGATAATTTAGAACGAGTTTCCCCACGATTACCACCAGTAGTTGGCGTACCCATAGATGGCACGGCATTTACCGCATCATCTTTAGTAACTCTACCATCTTTACCTGTACCAGATACAGTAGATGCTTCTATTCCTTTTTCACTTAATATTTTCTTTGCCGCAGGAGACGCTGTCCCTGTTGCATATGTTTTTGCTGCTTCTGCAGGCTTAGGAGTTGCTGCTTTAGGCGCAGCCTCTTCTTTTTTCTCTTCTTTAGCAGGAGCATCAGCCGAACCTTCTGGTTTAGCGGCAGACGTATCTATTAAACAAACAACGGCACCTACTGCAACAGCATCACCTTCTTCTGCTTTTAATGTAATAATTCCGCTTTCCTCTGCTGGAAGCTCTAAGGTAGCCTTATCTGAATCTACCTCTGCAATAGCTTGATCTTTCTCAACATAATCTCCGTCTTGCACTAGCCATTCCGCTATTTCTACTTCGGTTATCGATTCTCCCGGTGAAGGGACTTTCATTTCTAAAATCATCCTACTTTATTTGATGTGTTATTGTGTTTATCTTTTTGTCATATTGTCTTTGGTTTTATCAAAGACATAATCTATTACTTGTTGGTGTCTACGTTTAGAACGTACTGCACTACCAGCAGCTGGCGATGCATAAAAACGTCTAGAAGCAACCCTTAATTTATTAGCATTTCCATAATGCATCATTATATGACTCCAAGCCCCCATATTTCTTGGTTCTTCTTGAGCCCATACAATGTCGTCTGCATTTGTATATTTACCAATAATTTTTGTCATTTTTTCTGATGGTAACGGGAATAATTGCTCTACCCTTACCAAAGCAACATCTTCTCTGTTTTGTTCTTCTTTTACGGCTAATAAATCGTAATAGAATTTACCTGTACAGAAAACTAAAGATTTTACTTTACTTACATCTACAGAAACATCATCTATAACTTCTTGAAAAGATCCGTTTGCAAATTCCTCAACAGAAGAAACCGCTTTAGGGTGTCTTAACAAACTCTTTGGTGTAAATATAACCAAAGGTTTTCTGTAATTAACTTTCATTTGTCGACGCAAAATATGGAACATTTGAGCCGGCGTAGATACATCTGCAATAAACATATTATCTCTAGCACACAACTGTAAATATCTTTCCATACGAGCAGATGAATGTTCTGCACCTTGACCTTCATAACCGTGAGGCAATAACATTACCAAACCATTCTGCAGTTTCCATTTATCTTCAGCAGCAGAAATATATTGATCTAACATAATTTGCGCTCCATTACTAAAGTCACCAAATTGCGCTTCCCAAATTGTTAGTGTTCTTGGACTTGCCATTGCATATCCATAATCAAAACCAACTACACCATATTCAGATAAGAGTGAATTGTATATTTGAAACTTAGCTTGCTCTTTAGACAAGTGATTTAATAAGATAATCTCCTCTTCACTTTCTTCAACCTTCATAACTGCATGACGGTGAGAAAAAGTACCTCTCTCTACATCTTGCCCAGACATTCTTACGCCGTAACCTTCTTGTAACAATGTACCGTAAGCTAGAAGCTCACCCATTGCCCAGTCCAGCTTATCAGTTTCAAAGAACATATTTTTACGATCTCTTATCAACTTTTCAACCTTACGTAAAAACTTTTTATCACCTGGCAATTCTGTAATCACCTTAGCTATTTCTGTAAGCTTACCTTTATCAAAAGTGGTATCTACAGTTTTCATCATCTCCCATTCTCTGACAGAGTCAAAACCTTTCCACTCATCAGCCATAAAAGGCGTAATAATGGTTTTATCTTCTTTTCTAGAATCCTCTAATTCCTCCTCTAAAGAAGCCTTATACTCATCTTCTAATTCTTTTACAAAACCTTTTTCTATAACTCCTTCTGCAAGCAAACGCTCTGCATAGATGTCTCTAGAATTATCGTGCTTAGATATTGCTTTGTATAATTTAGGTTGCGTAAAACGAGGTTCATCACCTTCGTTATGACCGTATTTTCTGTAGCCTAATAAATCTATAAATACATCTCTATTAAAACGCATTCTATACTCTAATGCAAATAAAGACGCATGCACTACAGCTTCGGCATCATCTGCATTAACATGTAATACTGGACTTAAAGTTACCTTTGCAATATCTGTACAATATGTAGAAGATCTCGCATCTAAATAGTTTGTTGTAAAACCAATTTGATTATTAACAACAATATGTATAGTACCATTTGTTTTATACCCATCCAAGTTTGCCATTTGCACAACCTCATACACCAAACCTTGACCCGCAATAGCAGCATCTCCGTGTACAACAATTGGCAATACTTTTGAAAAATCTTCAGGGAAATGCGCATCCTGTTTAGCTCTAGCAATACCTTCTACTACCGCACCAACAGTCTCTAAGTGAGATGGGTTTGGCGCAATATTCATTTTTATTTTATTGCCATTACTAGCTTTACGTTCAGACGTCCAACCTAAGTGATATTTTACATCACCATCAAAAATCTCTTGCTCATAATCTTTACCATCAAACTCGCTAAAGATATCTTTAGCCGCTTTACCAAAAATATTGGTAAGCACGTTAAGTCTACCACGGTGAGCCATACCCATTACAAACTGCTCTACTCCCATTTCTGCTGCACGTTCTACAACGGCATCTAAAGCAGGTATTAAAGACTCGTTTCCTTCAATCGAAAAACGTTTTTGACCTACGTACTTGGTATGCAAAAAGCTCTCAAAAGAAACAGCTTGATTTAATTTTTTAAGAATATGTTTTTTTCTATCTGCATTAAAGCGCGGATGATTATCATTGACATTTAGCCAATTCTGAATCCACTCCACTCTCTCTGGCTTACGAATGTACATATACTCCACGCCAATAGCCTCGCAGTATATATTTTGTAAGTGTCTTATAATTTCTTTTAGAGATACTGCACCAATACCAAGGATTTCTCCTGCAGTAAAAACAGTTTCCAAATCGGCTTCAGATAAACCAAAGTTGTCTAATTCTAATGTTGGTGTGTATTTTCTTCTTTCGCGAACAGGATTTGTTTTAGTAAACAAATGCCCTCTACTTCTGTACCCATCTATTAGCTTAATTACTTTAAATTCTTTCTGAAGGGATTGTGGCATTGCAGCTTCTACTGCCGGTCCATTTTCAGAAAACTCTTCTAGTGCCGTCTCTTGACCAAAGTCAAAACCTTGAAAAAAGGCACGCCAACTTGGCTCTACACTATCAGGGCTAATTAAGTATTTATCATATAAGGTCGCAAAAAATGATGTATGCGCTGCGTTTAAAAACGAATATTTATCCATTGAAAATTCTTCTCTGTCTTTTAAACAAAATTTATTCAAAAATACAACTTTTAGCTTTTATAAGCATATCTTAGTGCGTAATAATGAAAAAAAATAACAAGAATGATAAAAAACAACTACTTCTTCTCAAAAATATTCGTTTTTAGCATTTTGATAACCGCTTTTACTACGAATAAAGCAACATCTCAGCTAACAAATTCCTCTTCAGACTTTTGGGAGAATGTACATTTTGGAGGTGGATTAGGTGTTGGCTTTGGCAACGACTCTTTTAATGCCGCAGTATCACCAAGTGCAATATACCAAGTAAACTCAATGCTTGCCGTTGGAACAGGGCTAAGCTTTAACTACTCTAAATATGGAGATTCTAAGCTTATAGCCTATGGAGCAAGCGCATTAACGCTATTTAATGTAATACCACAAATACAACTATCTGCAGAGTTTGAAGAACTTAGAATAAATAGAGAATTTGGATTTAATGGCAGCACAATAGATGATGACTACTGGAACCCTGCCTTATATTTAGGATTAGGCTACAGCAACCAAAATGTTACAATTGGTGTACGTTATGATGTTTTACATGACGATGAAAAAAGTATAAATTTTGATGCTTTAATGCCTTTTGTTCGAGTCTATTTTTAATCTACTATTTCCATTTTTTTCAGCAAAAAGGAAGCATTCATATTTTTACAAATACCATCTTTAAATTTATAGTCAAAATGCAGCTCGTCATTAATAATTTCGGCATCAAAATAATGATTTTTAACACCTGGTAATTCATCCGCAGCCTTACATAAACTTAGATCATGTGTTGCAATTATTCCAGTAGATTTAGAGGCTACCAGTTTTTCAACAAACTTACGAGAGCCAATAGCCTTATCGGTGCTATTTGTACCCTTTAAAATTTCATCCAAAACAATAAAGTAACGGTCGTTTTGTATTTCATCAACTATAAACTTTAATCGTTTTAATTCTGAAAAAAAGTAAGACTCATCATCTGTAAGTGAGTCTGTTGTACGCATACTTGTTATTAACTTAATAGGCGAATATTCTGCCGCAGTACCACAAACAGGTAATCCCATATTAGCCATTACAATTTGCAAAGACACTGTACGTAAAAAAGTACTTTTACCAGCCATATTAGCTCCTGTAACTATAAAAAACTCTGCATTATTTATATCTATATTATTCTTTACGCTTTTTGCAGGATCTAATAAAGGATGAGCAGCATTTTCTACTTTAAGAACTTTTCCTGCATCATGTATTCTAGGGTATACATAAGATGGATTATTAAAAGCAAAATTACCCAAACTATTGTACGCATCAAAAAACGCAATTACATTAAACCACTCTTCTACAGAACTACCATGCTTAGCTATCCATTGTTCTATCTTATAAGATTGAAGAATATCCCACAGTAAAAAACCATTGCCTAGAAATCCAAAAATCATATTATTACGCTGATCCAAAGCTCCTAAAATCCTTGAAAACTCATGAAGTACAACTGATGTTTTCTTGCTGTTTTTTACAATAACATTCCTTTTTTCTTTGAGCAAATTAGACGTAAATTCTATGTTTTCAATCTCTACAATTAGCTTTTGATACTGCTGAAAAGTACTTTGTATTTTTCCCATATCAGCTGCAAGTTTACTTACCTTTTTAAAGAAAAATCCAGTAACTAGTATCCCAACAAAAAACCAAATTGCGATAACAAATCCAGAAATTAAACCCAAAAAGTACAATACAAAAGTAGCTACAGAAACTATTGCAAATACAGTTGGTATGTATTGCATTACCTGAGGAATAAAAGAGGTGTGTTTCTCCACCCAAGAAACAATAGTCTTATATGAAACCTCAGCTTTTACAAGTGTTGCAATGGCAGCAAATTGTTGTCTCCACTTAGGTTTAGAGGCTAATTCCTTGATCGCATCTTGTTTTTGCTCTATGTTGTCTATATTATTATCTGTAAACTGCTTTGCTAAGGTTTCACTGCCCTGCTCTAATGCAGTTCGATTACTAAACTGATAAAAAGACCCCTTACCAAATAAGTCTATATCCTGACTATAAAAATGTATGGGGTTACTAAATTCCTCCCCATCTGGAAGGTTATGAAATTTACGATTTAGAACATCTATCTCTATTTCATTAATTTTAATTAACGCTAGAAACTTATGATATACATATTGTAAATCCGAGTGCTTAGAAACCAAATACACAAACAATATAATAGCACCTAATATAACTGCCATTACAATTTTAGCATTACCCATAAAAAAATAAATTCCAAAAGCGGCCACTAAAAAAACAGCCAGCCTAAGCAAACTAGACCTTAACAACTTAGACTTAACCTTTTTAGATTCTTCTTTATATGCGGCAATGTTATTTGTATAAAATGCAGTAAGCTCTTCCATGTATTGTTGCGTAAAATTGTGTAAACAGAAAAATGTAAAGATATTAGTTATTACTCCAAATTCTCTAATTCTGTTTTTAGTTTTTTAGTAAGACCACACACCACTAAATCATAAGAGTGGTCTATAAATTTCTTTGTTAATTGAGGGGAAATACGTTCTATTAAAACTGTATTCCAATGCTTTTTACTCATATGATACCCAGGAATAACATCACCATCATGTGTCTCTCTTAGTTCTTCTGCATACTCCGGATCACATTTTAAGTTTACTTGCGATGGCAGACGTCTTAAAGCTACCAAAGCAAACATTTTTCCCATCACCTTAAAAACCAAAGTATGCTCATCAAAAGGAAATTCTTCCGTTATTCCTTTTTTAGAAATACAATACTCCCTAAAGTCTTCTATATTCATTGTTCACTACGTTTACACCTCATTAGAATCGTATACCACAACCTTATTCCACAAATGAGATGCCTCATCTACAAATGTTAAATGAACATCTTCAGCCTGGTACTTATTTTGATTTTCTACAGACGTAAAAGACACCAACAAGCTAAAAGTAAAACTACCATCTACAACGTCTCTTGTTGCTTTTGGCGGTGTACCAATAAAATTAGTATGTGCATATTTCGAAGCGTTTAAAAATTTACGAAGAGATGCCACAAACGCCTCCCGATCTTCTGCTCTATCAGGGTTTTTTAGCCAAAAGAATACAGTGTGTACAAATACTGGTTCAAAATTATTAGTATCAACCTTCATAAAAATATATTACCTATTAATTTCTTGCTCTATTTGCTTTACTTCTTTTTTGTCTTCAATCCTTAAAGCAGAATAATCTAGCTTCCAACCAATAGTTTCCACTATAGTTTCTACTAAAAGTATAGTTTCCATAGCTTCTTTACGAGCTGTCTCCATTAGACCACTTACAGGTATCTTATCTAAAATATGCTCTTTTGCTTCTTTATTTACGTTGGTTAAATCTTCTGGAGAAAAAGAATTAAATAACCCGTTTTTAATATCGTAGAATTGCAACTCTGGAGAAATGGACAGTACTTCTGGCTCAGGAAAATTAGTAAGTACAATTTTCTTATTTACATCATCTGCGTTTAAAAGTATCTTTTTAAGATCGTACCCAATCTGTACTTTGGCATTTATAATAACCAATGCTTTCTTTTTACTACTTACCAAGCTCATAAAATGCTCCTTAGTATTATGGTACTGATAAACCTCAGCAAAATCTCCTTCTACAGAAATTAGCTTACATACTCTCTTTATTTTTTCTAACAACACGGTAGACTGTTTGTGCGTCACCTCTTTTGTCTTTTTGGTTCTAAAAAAAGAATAGACCCAATACATTAATATTGCACCTAATATTAAACCTAAAAAAACTTCTATAATACCATTCATTTATAATCTCGTATTAAAAACAGCATTGTTTTACTGTTTTATTCTTCAATTTTATACAAAACTGGCCTACTAGGACTTGCATCATTCTCAAAAGGAGCTACCTGCAAATTTAAAAAATAAGAACCATCTACTATGGTATTTGCAACATATATAAATTCCGTTATCGTTGCGTTCTCTCTTATTTTACCTCCAAAATTCCAAAAAGCCCTATGAGAAACTAGCAATCCATCATCCTTTTCTTTATCTACAGAAGGCAAATCTATTAACAAATGATCTACTCCTTTTTCCTTTAAAAAAGTAGCACCTTCTTCTAATAAATAAGGTGGATTTGTATTAGAATATTGCATACTAATTTTATCAGACAAGTTAGGGATTGTACGTATAACTAAAGCCTCTCTCTTTTTATTACCTAACGCATATTGCAATTGCTTTTTAGAAATTACAAAATCGTCTCCTATTTTTTCTGGCGCAATAGTTATTACCTCTGCTAAAAAGAAAAACTGTTTTAGCTTTTGGTTTATAGACATAAACTCTTCTGTAATATGACCAGCACATTCTGTATGTGTACCATGCGCATGCGGATTAAAACTAATATTATTAAAATTAACCGATGCCCCCTGCTTAACAGCTCCTACAAAACCCTCTTCTGTATGCGGTTCTATAACAGGTGCATCTACATACCACGCATTTACATTAGACTCACTGCCCTGTAAAGGCATAGAAATATCTAAACCTTCACTTAAATTAATAGTATAATTCTTTGTTCTTACTTTTATAACTGCCTTCATCTATCTCTTTCTATATTAAACCTTACACATTAACAATAAATAAATCTGCCGCAATTCCGTCACTCAAAAACTTTCCTTTTGCAGTTACAAAAAGTGTATTATCACGAAACTCCAACAAACCCTTTTTAATTTTACCTTCTGCTTCTTTTTTTAAATAAGCAACATAATCTTCACCAAAATCTACTTCAACCTTTGCAACAGAAACACCCCAAATAGTTCGCAAACCTGTCATTACGTATTCATTATATCGATCTACAACAGACAACTCTTCAATTTCTCTTGGAAACTCCCCTTTGGCTAAAGCCTTTATATATTTAGGATTGTTATTTATATTCCAGCTCCTCTTTTCTCCATCAAAAGAATGTGCAGACGGCCCCACTCCAATATATTTTTTACCCAACCAATAGGCGGTGTTATTTTTAGAGAAAAATTCTGGCTTCCCAAAATTAGAAAACTCATAATTTACAAATCCTTCTTTAGCCAACTCTTCTACCAATATCTTATAATGCTCTTGAGAAACACTATCTTTTACCGGTGCTATTTCTCCTTTTTTAATAAACTTATCTAATGCCGTTTTTGGCTCTACAGTAAGCGCATAACTAGAAATATGCGGCAATCCAAAAGACAATGCCTTCTGTATGTTTTGCAACCACTTTTTATTAGACATTCCTGGAATACCGTAAATTAGATCTATAGATATATTAGAAAAATAAGTAGTAGCTTCTGCTATACTACTCTCTGCTTCTGTCGCACTATGCGCTCTATTCATCAATTTTAAATCATCTTCAAAAAAAGACTGCACGCCTATACTTAGCCTATTCACCTTAGAAGCTGCTAATTGTTTTATTTTTCGGGTTGATAAATCGTCCGGATTTGCCTCTAAAGTAATCTCTGGATCTACAGTTACAGCATAATTTGCATACACCGTTTCTATAAGTTTATTAATTTCTTCAGTCTCTAAAACAGATGGTGTACCACCACCAAAATATATAGTTTCTACTTTGGTATTAGCAAACTCATTTTTACGCAAAACAAGCTCCTTAGAAATAGCCTCTAGCATTTCTTCTTTTTTCCCCATTGTGGTAGAAAAATGAAAATCGCAATAATGACACGCCTGCTTACAAAACGGAATATGAATATAAATGCCTGCCATTAAATTTTATTTTTTTACTCTATCTTGGTTTTGCTTTATAAAAGAATCCCAGCCAGAATAACTCTTACCCGTTTCTATTTTATTGCTGTTATAATAATGACAAACTGCAGCTGCCAACCCATCTGTTGCATCTAAATTTTTAGGCAACTCTTTTAAACCTAACAGATTTTGCAACATACCCGCAACTTGCTCTTTACTTGCATTACCACTACCCGTTATTGCCATTTTAATTTTCTTTGGCATGTACTCTGTTACTGGTATTTCTCTTGACAAACCCGCAGCCATAGCCACACCTTGCGCACGACCTAACTTTAACATAGACTGTACGTTTTTACCAAAAAAAGGAGCTTCTAACGCCATTTCATCAGGATGATATGTATCTATAAGCTCTATAGTACGCTCAAAAATTAATTTCAACTTAGTGTACGGGTCTTTGTATTTTTGCAACAACAACTCGTTCATTTGCAAAAATTCCATTTTTTTACCTACAATTTTTATAAGTCCAAAACCCATAATTGTAGTTCCAGGATCTACCCCTAAAATTATTCTCTCTTTAGACACTAAAACGTTATTTGGTATTTATGATTAACGGAATTCTAAATTTTGCCCTTACAGGTATTCCTCTTTTTAATGCAGGTCTCACTTTTGGCAAACTTCTAATGCCACGAGAAATAATACCATTAAATCCAGGTATCTGATTTGTAATTATAGAATCTTGCTCTATATCTAGGATAGATATTACACCTTTATCATTTATCAAGAAATCTATACGTATGGTATCTTTTATACTTCTATCTAATACAAATTCAAAATCTCCCAGTATCTCTGAATAATGCAATAGTAGCATTTCCTCAAAACACTTTTTTTGTTCTTCTTTTGACGCTAACTCATCGCACCCTTCAAACAACGGAAATTGATCTACGGTATTCCAATCTATACCTTCCATTTCTTGCTCTATTAACTTCTGAGTCCTAACTGCTCTAGAATCGAAAAAATCACAAGAAACACAAAGAAATATCATAAGAAATAAAGCTGCTCTTTGCATAAAAATTGAATTCTAGGCGAAATTTACAATTTTTTAACCAAGTGAACAGCATAGACGCAAAATTACCGTAAGAACTAAGGCTTTTTATTAAAACTAAAAAATACTCCTTAAAAGGGTTGTGTGTTAATTTTGACGCACACAGTAGCACTATTTTATCTAAAAAAGTCAAATTGAATACATTTAAGGTTAATTTTTCTATATTTATAACCCGACTAAAAGGAAAAAGCCTATACTTTTTTATATAAAAAACTAAGGAGCTATGAAACTAACATACAAACAAACAGAAAAAAGACCTGAAAATTCTTTTCTTGCGCGCCAAGACAGAATGCCTTGTATAGAACAAAATTGGCATTTTCATAAAGAATTAGAACTTATATACTTTATAAAAAGCACAGGGACACGTTATGTTGGTAACTCCATAGGTAATTTTGCTCCTGGAGAGCTTTATTTAATTGGAAGTAACGTACCTCATTTATTTAAAAATCACAAAGAATACTATGCAGACAAGTTAGAAGACGAAGCTGTTGATTTAGTTGTTATTAAGTTTGAACATAATTTTTTAGGCGAAAACTTCTTAGATTTAGCAGAAGCCAAACGTTTACAAGCTCTTTTTCAGAAAGCAAATATGGGACTTCAATTTTCTAAAGCAGCAACCTACCTAGCTCATAACCACATCCTAGGACTAGTGGGCAATCAGGGTCTTTCTAGAATAATTGGCTTATTAAAAATATTAGACATTTTATCTGTAAGTGAAAATCACAAGCCTTTGTGCTCAGAAGTTATAACCAACACTTATAACAAAAATGAAAAAGATCGTATGGCTAGGGTAATTTTATTCCTAACTGAAAATTTTGAGAAAAAGATAGAGTTAGAAGAGGTTGCATCTATAGCTTTTATGACTCCAAATGCATTTTGCCGATACTTTAAAAAAAGAACACATAAATCCTTCACACAATACCTAAACGAAATTAGACTAAGACACGCATGCAAACTATTAATAGAGGGCGAAATGCAAATATCTACAGTTTGTTATCAATCCGGATTTAACACTCTAACCAACTTTAACAGACAATTTAAAACGTTAATGAAGGTTACTCCTTCTGAGTACATGGAAAAATACAATCAAAAAATAACAGCTATTTAATTCAATAAAATAGTTGATAAGAAGATGGTATAATAATGCTAACATAGGATAAAAACACAAATACCAAAATCTAGTTTAAAAAATTACATTTGATTATTTAAAACAAATAACAATCGCCCCAACTTATGCATGCCTTAATTATTTTAGTAATCTGTATAGTTCTATTAATTGTAACAGTTACTGTTTTTAAAATACACCCAATACCTGCTTTACTTGTATTTGGTCTAATTCTAGGCTTAGCTTCTGGAGGCTCGGTTACGACCGTAACAGAAAGCTTACTAAATGGATTTGGTAATACACTAAAATGGATTGGTTTAATTATCCTTTTTGGTGCTTTACTCGGGGAAATATTATCTAACACTGGCGGATCTGACGTAATTGCAGATAGTATAATTAACCTTTTCGGAACTAAATACCTTCCATTAAGTATGGCCGCAATAGGCTTTTTAATTGGGATTCCAGTTTTTATGGATGTTGCTTACCTAACACTACTGCCCACTTTACACGTACTATCTAAAAAATCTGGACACTCTATTTTAGTCCTTGGATTATCTTTAGCCATGAGTTTAACCGTTGCACACGCCCTAATACCACCAACACCTGGACCATTAGCCGTAGCATCTGCCTTTAACATAAATGTAGGCGAAATTATACCCCTAAATGTTGCTGTAGCCATTGCAGCTATAATTGGAGGATTAACTTGGTTAAAATTCAATAAAAAAAATCTACAAACTGCCAGCGACATAGATAGCAGCAAAATAAACAAGGTAGAACACAGGAAATTATCTGGCTATAAAAAGATACTGCCTTTTGCCGCTTTATTAGTTCCGCTTGTATTAATGTCTATAGGAGCAATTGTTACAGAAGAAAATGCTTTTATAGCATTTATAAAAAACCCAATATGGTCCTTACTAATCGGAATTCTTTTTGCATTACCATTACTTGGCAAACAGAACTTCTCTACCAAATTAAATTCGTATTTTAATAGTGCAGGTTCTAAAACAGCCATCGTTATTTTAATTACGGGAACAGGTGGTGCCTTTGGACAAGTAATAAAAGACACTGGCATTGTTAGCTCTTTATTCTCCAATGCAGAGTCAATCTCTTCCATGGGTATAATTGTACCGTTTCTACTCAGCATGCTCTTTACAACTGTTACGGGCTCAATTACCGTTTCTCTAATCACCACAGCCTCTATTGTTGCACCACTAATTAGCAACGGCACACTAGACCCTACATTTACAACAGCTGCAATTTGTGCCGGATCGCTAGGAATTATACACGTAAATAGTAGCTTCTTTTGGTTATTTAAAGAAATACACAATGTATCCGTTCCAAAACTACTAAAATCTTTTAGCCTACTTACAGCTATCGTTTCGCTGTCAGGCGGATTAATGGTTTTTATTGCCCACATACTTCTAAGAGACTAAAACAATTGTCAATTTTGTGCTTATAGGGTAAAATAATGCCGCTCTAAGGTAAAATTCTTCAATACGCACATTTAATATTAGGGTTTCTTTGTGATACAAGGATGACGAGTTATTTACTCACACGCTTGCCATACCTTCAACTAACACAAAAAACCACATTAAAATGGATGCATACTCACTAGCAATTATACTCGTTGTATTTGCAAGTTTTTTTCAAGGAACTTTTGGACTAGGAATGAAATATATGGCTCCACTTAAATGGGAGGCTTGGTGGCTTATACAAGCTTTTGTTGCTATGATTCTTATTCCTCTTGTATGGGCTTTAATTGTTATTCCAGATTTATTTAGCGTTATAGCCAGCACAGATTCTAGCACTTTTTGGACAGCTGCTCTATATGGTTTCCTATGGGGAATTGGAGGTATTCTTTTTGGTGTTAGCGTAGAAAAAACAGGAATATCTATTACCTATGGTATTGTTATGGGACTAGCGGCTTCAATGGGCTGTATTATTCCATTATTTCAAATGGAAGGTGCTTTTTCTCAGCCATCATTTCCAATTATATTAACAGGTGTTCTATTACTTCTTATTGGCGTGGGCATCACCGCAATTGCTGGCGTAAAAAGAGACAAACTTAAAAATAAGAACACAGACTCTAATAATAAATCTATAAAAATAGGCGTACTAATCGCTGTTGCTTCGGGTGTACTATCTGCCTTTTTAAATGTAGGCTTCTCTAATGCTGCTCCAGTAGCAAAAATAGCTGTAGACAATTATGGAACAAGTGCACAAAATGCAAGTTTAGCATCTTGGGTTGTTGTTTTAATAGGAGCATTTGCAATGAATGGCGGTTATGCTATTTACAGATTAGCAAAAAACAATACGTGGAGTTCTTTTAAAGTAAAAAATAGTAAAAAAGCATATCTGTGGGCCATTGCCACTGGTGTTTTCTGGTTTGCGGCACTTGGCGTATATGGCCAAGGCGCAGCTTTAATGGGAGATTTAGGTCCTGTTATTGGCTGGCCAATTCTATTAGGCCTAGCTCTTATAATAAGTAATATCTGGGCATACAGAGCAGGAGAATGGAAAAATGCGAAAGGCCCTTTTAAAATTCTTATGGGCGGACTAGCAGTCCTTATTACAGCAATATGTATTCTAGGATACGCCAATTATTAAAGACAATACACATTAACCATAATTATAAAAACACAGCCCTAATCGTTTTATAAACTTTTAGGATCACAAAAATCCACTTTGGTATGAAGATAAAAAACATAGAGCCTTACGTAATCAGCCATGAGTTGGATACTCCCTTTTACTTTTCGCAATGGCAGTACAACACTAGGAAAATATGTCTTGTAAAAATTACATTAGAAGACGGCACTTATGGTTGGGGAGAAGGCTATGGGCCTGCAGGCGTAATTAAAGCAGGTATAGAGTTTTTTAAACCTTTTTTAATAGGCAAACAAGCCATTGAACACGAGGTTTTATGGCAAGAAATGTATAGAAGATCTATGGATTATGCCAGAAGCGGAAGCCTACAAGCAGCGCTAAGTGCTATTGATGTTGCTTTATGGGATATTAAAGGAAAAATACTAAATAAGTCTGTTGCCGTTCTTTTAGGCGGATTAAAAAACCCTATTATACAACCATACGCTACCGGATTGTATTTTACTCGCGTAGATAATTTAGAAAAAGTTTTAATCGAAGAAGCAAAGCTGTACAAGTCTCAAGGTTTTAAAGCGATAAAAATGAAAGTTGGCTTAAGCATTGAAGAAGATGTAAAATATGTAGCTGCAATACGTAATGCAATTGGCAATGATATTAGATTAATGATAGATGCCAACCACGCCTATAGCTACCAAGAAGCCATAGAACTTTGCAGAAAAGTAGAAAAATATAATATTTCTTGGTTTGAAGAACCAGTATCTCCTGAAGATTACGAAGGATACAGAAAACTAAGAGAAAATACAACAATACCAATTGCTGGCGGCGAGTGCGAGTATCTAAAATTTGGATTTAAAAGATTATTAGAAAATGAATGTGTAGACATTGCACAACCTGATATTTGTGCTTCCGGAGGCTTAACAGAAGCCAAAAGAATTGCGACTCTTGCCCAAGCATTTAATAAAGATATTGTACCACATTCTTGGGGTACCTGGATTGCTATTAGTGCTGCAGCTCATTTTGTTGGTAATCTAGATAAGAATCCTGGCAGAATGTACAATGATCTGCCAACAATGGAATTAGATAGGTCTGAAAATGCACTGCGAGATATAGTTACAAAATGCGATCTTACGGTAGATAACGGATTATTAACCGTTCCTAATACTCCTGGTTTAGGTGTGGATGTAAATATGGACGAATTAGAAAAATACCTTGACAAAGAAACTCACTACAATGAAAAAAGATTTGGAATTCGGTAATAAAAAATTATATATAAATGGAGAATTAAGGGATGCTTCTAATGGGGCATCTTTTGATGTAATATGTCCTGCTGATGAAAAACCTGTTGCAAACATTGCCTGGGCAAGCAAAGAAGATACAGAATTAGCTTTAACAACTGCACAAGAAGGATTTAAATACTGGTCTAACCTACCTTTAACAGAACGCTTAAATTGGATAGGCAAACTACGAACTAAAATTCTAGAAAAAAGTGATGTACTGCGCAGTAGTATAATGCATGAAATGGGGAAAACTTGGGAAGGAAGTGAAGAAGACCTAACAAGTATTACCAATTCTCTAGAATACTATTCTGAAGAAATTGCAAAACGCCACGATATAGAAATAGAAGACAAAGAAGGCTCACACGAACATAAAATTGTTTCACAACCTCTTGGTGTTGGCGTTGCCTTTTTAGCTTATAACTTTCCTTTATTAAATTTAGGTTTTAAACTAGGACCTGCATTAGCTGCTGGCTGTAGTGTGATACTTAAACCTTCAGAATTCTCACCACTATCTGCATATATTATAGGAGAAATTTGTCACGAAATTGACTTTCCAAAAGGTGTCGTTACAGTTATTTGTGGTGATGTATCTAACGTAGGCATTCCGCTCTGCGAAAGTAAAATTCCGCGCTTAATAACAATGATTGGCTCTACAGAAACTGCTCAAAAATTAATAGAGCAAAGCAGTAAAACGTCTATAAAAAGATACAGTATGGAGTGTGGTGGCAACGCCCCCTTTATTGTTTTTGACGATGCAGATTTAGAACTTGCAATTAATATAGGTGCAGCATTAAAAGTTGGCAATACAGGACAAATATGTGTTGCTCCAAACAGGTTTTACATTCACAAGTCTGTGATCAAAAAATTCACAGAAGGTATTGTAGATAAATTTAAAAATACAACTATTGGTTTTGGTAAAGAAAATAAGCCACAAATGGGACCTTTAACCAACAGGCAATCTGTAGTTAAAGTACAACACATAGTTAACGAAGCTGTTAAACAAGGCGGAGAAATACAGTACGGTGGTAAAACAATAGACCAACCTGGTTATTATTTTGAACCTACAGCAATAACATTTAAAAACTCTAATCCAGAAATTCTACAACAGGAAGTTTTTGGGCCTGTAGCATTTATTGTTCCGTTTACGACAAAAGAAGAAGTTATAGAATTAGCTAACAATACAGATGCAGGTTTAGCATCGTATGTATTTTCTAAAAACGACGAAACTCTTGCCTACTTTGCAAACAAATTAGAATTTGGAGAAGTACAACTAAACGGAGTTAAGTATGATATTTACTTGCCACACGGTGGTGTAAAAAACAGCGGTATTGGTGTAGACTGTTCTACCTATGCATTAGATGATTATTTAATTAAAAAAAGAGTTACTAAAGCATTAAACTAAATGGCACTACCAGATTATTTTATTAGTTGCGATTGGGGAACATCTAACTTTAGGTTGCGTGTTATAGAAACAAATACGCTTACTATTATTGTAGAGCACAAAACAGATTGTGGAATAAAATCTCTCTATGAAAAATTCTCCAAACAACGAGAAAAAGAGCAAACACAGTTTTTTGCAGATTACTTAAAAGAACAAGTATCTAGCCTACCTAAGGAGCATCAAAAACATTTAATTGTTGCCGCAGGTATGGCATCTGCCAATATTGGTTTGTTTGAGCTTAACTATGCCGATTTTCCTTTAAATGCTTCAGGAAATAATTTAATTTGGAAACATTTAATTTTTAACAACCACCTAGAAGTACTTTTAGTTTCTGGAGCTAAAACCAGTTCCGGAATGATGCGTGGCGAAGAAATACAGGCCATAGGATTAGAACAAGAATTAAAAAAATACAAAAAAGGAGTTCTTTTACTACCAGGAACACACAGTAAACACATTACATACAACAACGGAATTTACACTGAATTAAAGAACTATATGACTGGTGAATTATTTGAGATACTTTCTAAAAAAAGCATCTTAGTTAATTCGGTTAGCACTACCTCATCAACTGTTCTAGAAAAACCTTTTCTAGAAGGTGTTCAACTTGGACTACAAGCACAATTAAGTGTTAGTTTATTTTCAATTAGAGCTAAGGATTTACTTCAAATTAGAACAAAAGAAGAAAATTATTATTTTTTAAGTGGACTTTTAATTGGTGATGAAATTAGCTACTTAGAAGAAACTACCGAAAACATATTTTTAGTAGCACCCGATCCCGTTTTTAGCCTATACAAAATAGCCTTAAAGCAAATAATTAATCCAAAACACCTAATTCTCTTAGATGATAAAATATTAGAGAATGCATTGTTATTAGGTCAAAAGAAAATTTTATTACAATATGAAAACGCACAAACCCTTTAACTGGAAATTACACAACAAAGCACCAATTGTAGGTATTGTTAGAAACCTACCTTTAGAAACAATTATAGGTATCGCCAACGCGTACGTTACAGCTGGTTTATCTACCATAGAAATAACAATGAACACTGTTGGCGCTACAGAAATTATTACAGAAATACAATCTAAATTTCCAAATTTAAATGTTGGCGCAGGTACAGTTTGCTCTATAGAAGATTATAACAATGCTATTTCTGCAGGGGCACAATTTATTGTAACCCCTATAATTAATGAAGAAGTTATAAAAAAAGCAGTAGCAGATGGTATTCCTATTTTCCCGGGCGCTTACTCTCCTTCAGAAATTTACAAAGCTTGGTCTTTGGGTGCTTCCGAGGTAAAAATCTTTCCTGCTACACAGCTAGGTCCTACTTTTGTAAAAGACATACTAGCACCATTAAATAAAATAAAAGTACTACCTACGGGTGGTGTTACTAAAGAAAATATTGCTTCATTTTTTGCCGCAGGTGCAACTGGTGTTGGCATGGGCAGCTCCCTACTAGACAAAGAGCTTATCAAAAACAATGATTTTAATGGTTTAGCAGAACATTTTAAAAATATTAAAGCAGAGATTAAAGCATACTTACAATTGAGAACTACAAAAACCAAACTATGAAAATTATTAAAAAAATTCTCTTAACCTCCATTATCTTATTGATACATTCAGGTTTTTTACATGCACAAAATCCAGTAGTACTAGAAGATAGCAAAGTTAAAGTTACCGTAGATAATACTACAGGAAATTTTACCGTGGTTGAAAAAAATTCAGGTCAAGTTTGGAATCCAGATCCTTGGGAAAATGCTGCTGGTCTATTAACACTTTTAGATAGCAAAAAAGCCAAGCAAACAGTAAACATATCTAACAGTAAAAAAATTGAACTGACTAAAAAAGATAAGAATACGGTTGTCATCACATTTAGCAATCCTACTTTTAACGATGGCTCTATAGCCAAAGGTGTAACACTACAAACTAGATTAAGTTTAGACACCAAAACATCTAAATTAAGAGCAGAAATTATAAGCTACAATTCTAGCAACCACAAACTAATAAGTTTAAGGTATCCATCTCGTCACTTTAGTTTAAAAACAGACCAAGATATAGGAGCTGCAGTAATACCACAAAAGCAAGGCGTTATTTGTCCGTCTTATATTTTTCCAATGAACGGAGGTCGATTTTGTAAGTGGGATGATACCACATATAACGGTAAATCTATTGGCACTTTAGATCTTTTTAACAATGGCACTGGTTTATCTATGCCTTGGTGGGGAACCTACAATAAAAAATCTGCTGTTGTTGGTATTATTGATAAAGACGTAAGACCAAAACTATTTTTTAACATTAATAATAACGGTCAGTATTTATTTAATGCAGATGGTAAAATGTCTACCTACCAAAGAATACAGTTTTTAGATCCTGTATGGGACATATCAAAACCCAACCAAACAATTGGCGGTATAACCTACTCTTTTATTCCAAATGGAGATTACGTAGATATGGCTAAAGAATACAGAAAAGAAGCTAAAAAACGTGGTCATTTTGTTTCTTTAAAAGATAAACTAGCAAGAAACCCAGATGTAGATAAACTACCGGGTTCTATCTATTTTGGTATTTACGGTGGCTATCCTCATTATGTAAATATGCCTGGTATGGCTTTTACTTTTGACGATTTAAAAGATATGATTACTACAATACATGACACATTAAAAGTAGACAATGCTTTTATACACGCTTGGGGAACTTTCTCTAACTACGTACCTAACAATTGGCCAATAAGTGAAGAACTTGGTGGCGTTAAAAAACTTAAAGAAGCAGTAGACTTAACTAACAAATATGGTTACTTATACTCATCATACCACTCCTACTCTGCTTTGTTAGAGAACGATCCAAATTTTTCAACAGAATTTATGTGGAAAGATGCTAAAGGAAACCTGCAAGAAACCAATAGCAGATGGGCACGTGTAGATAGTAAATATCAATTAGGCTTAGCAAAAAAACACATTACTGAAGAAATAAAAGCGTTAAACTTAAAAGCAGATATTACAGATATTACATTTGCTGCGTACAGAGAAAAAGGGAAAGAGGGACGTATTGCACTAGCTCAATATATAGATTCTTTAAACCTTGTAAACGGGACAGAACATGGACAAGAGGCTTGGATTCCTTATTTTGATATGTTTGAAGGTATGACTTATTTAGGTAATCCTCCACTTGGAAATATATCCAAAAAAGCACCACTTTTTAGTCTTGTGTATCATGATGCTATTGCCGTATTTGGCAAAATACAAGATCCAGACAACGAGGTTACTAACAATGGTGATTTTAGAATAAAGTCATTACGTAGCATACTTTTTGGTAGAGGAACAACTATTTTCTTTGCTCCATATGAGTTTAATGGCATGGCTAGTATGATTAAAATGGCCAACAAATTAGTAGCACCAATACACAAAGAAACATTTTATGCAGAATTAGTTAGTCACGAATACCTAAGCAAAGATTTTAAAGTACAGCGCACAAAATTTTCTAATGGCACTACTGTAATTGTTAACGTAGGTAATGTAGATCAGAAAATTGAAAACGGACAAACGATTCCTGGTTATGGCTATTACGTTACCAGAGAAAATGGTGAAATTAATAAAGGAAGCTATCAAGTTAGCTTGCTAGAAGACTAAATTATTAAGGCATTTTTAAGCATTTTTATGAGACAAAGATTATTACTTGCGCTTCTACTTTTTGTAGTTTGCCAAAACATAACAGCCCAAAATGATTGGGAAAACGAGCATATTTTTGAAATTAACAAAATGGAAGCTCGGGCTGCTAGCTATTCTTATAAAAATGATAATGATGCCTTAAAAGGCGATAGACAAACAGCCCGAATAAAGTCTTTAAACGGAACTTGGAAGTTTAAATACACAGCAAAATCTACAGATAGACCAACAGATTTTATTGCTACTAATTTTAAAGGTGAAGACTTTGCAGATATCCCTGTACCCTCTAACTGGGAATTGCAAGGATACGGGCAACCTATTTACACAAACATTACATACCCTTTTACACCTAACATACAAGACCCCAATTTAAAGTATGACTGGAAAGGGCCACAACCACCTAAACCACCTAAAATATACAGAGAAAACCCCGTTGGTAGTTATTACAGAGATTTTGAAGTTCCTACAGAGTGGAATAATCAGTCTATAATATTACATTTTGGCGGTGTTTCATCTGCATTTTATGTATGGTTAAACGGCCAAAAAGTAGGCTATAGTCAAGGAAGCCGTTTGGCTGCAGAGTTTGACATTACCAATTACGTAAAAAAAGGCATTAAAAATAGAGTTGCCGTACAAGTTTTTAGGTGGAGTGATGGTAGCTACTTGGAAGATCAAGATATGTGGCGACTAAGCGGTATACACCGTGAGGTTTTATTATTAGCACAACCAAAAATTGCCATTAATGATTTTTATATAAAAACTAAGTTCGATGCCAATATTGAAGATGCCAAATTACAAATTAGACCTAAAGTTTGGATTAAAGAAAACCAAGATAACTTAAAAGGTTATACAATTACAGCAATGCTGTATAATGCAGATAACAAAAAAGTACTAGACAAGGACTTATCTGCAGACGTAAATACTATTTACAATGAACGCTGGCCACCTAGAGACATTCCTAAATTTGCCTTATTAGAAGCCAACATTAAAAGACCCCGTAAATGGTCAGCAGAAAACCCATATTTATACACCGTTGTTTTAAACTTAAAAGATCCTAACGGGAATATTACAGAATCTAGAAGTCAAAAAATAGGGTTTAGAACTGTAGAATTTAGTGCCAAAAATGAGTTACTTATTAACGGCAAACCCATAAAAATAATGGGTATAAACAGGCACGACCATCACCCAAAAAACGGAAAAGCACTAAGCAGAGCAGATTTACGTAAGGATGTAGAATTAATGAAACAATTTAATTTTAATGCCGTACGTACATCTCATTACCCTAACGACCCATACTTTTTAGAGCTTTGTAATGAGTACGGAATTTATGTAATGGCAGAAGCCAATATAGAGTGCCACCATTTAGGTAGTTTTATTCCCTACTCACCTTCTTGGGCTGCTCCTATTTTAAGCAGAGTATACCGCATGGTAGAACGCGATAAAAATAACCCTAGTATTATTTCTTGGTCTCTAGGTAACGAGTCTGGTACTGGTCCGGCTTTTGCCGCTGCGGCATCCTGGGTAAAAGATTATGATGCGTCTCGATTTATTCATTACGAAGGCGCACAAGGAGATCCAAACGATCCTGCTTATATAGAAAACGCAGGGTACCAATCTAACAATTGGCCGTCTATGGCAAACCCAACAGACCCACCATTTGTTGATGTCATTAGCAGAATGTATCCAGATCAATCTCAACTAGAAAATCTTGCAAACAGTGCACATATAAACAGACCCATAATTATGTGCGAGTATATGCACGCTATGGGAAATTCTATGGGTGGTTTAGGAGAATTTTGGGATGTTATTAGAGCTAAACCAAACTTAATTGGCGGTTTTATTTGGGATATGGTAGACCAAGGCTTAGAAAAAAAAGACCCAAATGGCAATACCTTTTACGCTTATGGTGGTGATTATGGAGACACTCCTAATGACCATAACTTTTGCATTAACGGTGTTTTTGCTTCAGACAGAACTCCAAACCCACACGCTTGGGAAGCAAAATATGTTTTTCAACCAGTTGCTTTTGAAGCTGCAGACTTACAAAATAAGCAAGTGCGAATTATAAATCGGTTTGCTTTTACAAATTTAGACAAGTACGTTATTAAATGGACATTATCAGAAAACGGAAAAGAGCTTCAATCTGGAGAACTCCCAAAACAAGATATTGCCGCGTCATCATCTGCAATAGTTGCAATACCATTTAGCAATAAAAAATTTAATTCTAATTCTGATTATTGGCTGCGTATTTCACTTCACGAAAAAACAGATCGTTTATGGGCAAATAAAGGATACGAAGTAGCTAAAGAACAATTACTATTACAAGCTAAAAAACCTATTCTAAATTACACATCAACCTCTAATAAAAGTATTAACGCTTTAGAAGGCAACAACGCTTTTACTATTACCGGTTCTAATTTTACGGCTATAATAACCAAAGATAAAGGGCTACTAAGCTCATACAAAATTAAAGGAGTAGAGCAAATTAGTTCTCCTTTAAAACCTAATTTCTACAGACCCCCAATAGATAACGACATACGAGGTGCCAGCAGTAAAACCTTAAAAAAAGGAAGAATGTTTTGGAAAAATATAGCAGATAGTATAAAAACTACTGAAACTAAAATTAGCTCTAAAAACGAAACGTTTATAACAATTACAACCAATCAATTTGTGAATAAAAAACTTAGTTTTAATACTAATTACACTTTTTATAGTGATGCAACCATAGCAGTTAATTTTAATATAAAAGCAGACACTAGCCTACCAGAACCAGTTAGAATTGGCTTAACAATGGGCGTTAGTAAACAACTAAAAAACACTGTTTACTATGGCAATGGTCCGTTTGAAAACTATAGTGATCGCAAACGAAATTCAGAAATAGGAGAATACCACTCTAAAACAGATGCTATGTTTACAAATTATGTATTACCACAAGAAAACGGAAACAGAACAGAAACAAGTTGGCTACAACTAACGAATAACCAAAAAACAGGCTTACAAATTACGGGAACTCCTGAATTTAATTTTTCAATTTGGCCGTATTCTGCAAATAATATAGAAGAAGCAAAGCATCCATTTGAGTTAAAAGAAGAAGGCTTCTACACACTTAATATAGATTATGCGCAAGCAGGTTTAGGCGGAACATTATCGCATTTACTACCCGAATACAGGCTTAAATCTGGCGAATACAATTTTCAATTCTTAATTAAATCGATTAAATAATTTTAATAAAAATAAAATGGAATATAAATTTAGTCATATTGGAATACCAACTACAGAAGAAAAAGATTGGGATGGTTTTTACGAACCTGGAAAAATACATTACACAGAGTTTGATAAAGACGAGTACAGTATAGAATGGGTGAAATTTGATGCTGACAGTCCAATGCCAGAGTTAATGCGTACCGTACCACACATAGCTTACTTTGTAGACAACATGGAAGATGCTTTACAAGGCAAAGATATTTTAGTTGATACTTTTTCTCCTGGCGAAGGCGTGCGTGTAGCTTTTATAAAACACAACGGTGCACCAGTAGAATTTATGGAGATAAAAGATTAACAAACTACGTTTAAATAACTCCAATTTATCTATTTAACATATCAATACAGTTAAAATAATACCACAACAAGGTAATTTGCATTAATCGTTTTATCATATTTTTCTTTTAATTTGTTGTAATTCACTCATTCCTAACAGTGAGACACACACAAATGAAGAAAAGTATTTTATACCTATTATTAGTTTTTGTTGCTATACAGCTACAAGCACAAAAACAACCAAACATTGTTTTCTTGTTTTCTGATGATGCTGGTTATGCAGATTTCGGATTTCAAGGCAGTACAGTAATGAAGACTCCAAACCTTGATAAATTAGCAAAGTCTGGGGCAAAATTTACCCAAGGCTATGTTACAGATGCCACTTGCGGACCATCTAGAGCGGGCTTAATTACAGGTAAATACCAACAACGTTTTGGATATGAAGAAATAAATGTCCCTGGGTACATGAGCAACAACTCTAAGTATGTAGCAGACGATATGGGTTTGCCTTTAGACCAATTAACGATTGCCGATTACCTAAAAAAATTAGGTTACAAAACTGCTATGTACGGCAAATGGCATTTAGGTGATGCCGACCGTTACCACCCAACAAAAAGAGGTTTTGATGAATTTTACGGATTTAGAGGTGGCGCGCGTAGTTACTTTGGCTACAATGATGTTTCTAAAGCCAATTTAGATAACAGAATGGAAAGAGGTTTTGGCAATTACCAAGAACCAACAAAGTACGTAACAGATGCCTTGGCAAACGAAGCAGTTTCGTTTATTCAAAAAAACAAAAACAATCCTTTTTTTATATACTTAGCTTTTAATGCTGTACACACACCAATGCAAGCAACAAAAGAAGATTTAGCAAAGTTTCCTAACTTATACGGTAAACGAAAAGAGTTAGCTGCTATGACCTTAGCACTCGACAGAGCCTGTGGCAAAGTAATAAACAAATTAAAAGAACTTGGATTAGATAAAAACACAATTATAGTTTTCTCTAACGATAATGGCGGACCAACAGATAAAAATGCATCTTTAAACTTACCGTTAAGCGGTACAAAATCTAACCATCTAGAAGGCGGCATAAGAGTGCCTTATTTAATCAGTTGGCCAAAACAGATAAAATCAAAATCTGAATACAATTACCCTGTTAGCACTTTAGACTTATTACCTACTTTTTACGCAGCAGGAGGTGGAAAAACTGAAGATTTAAAAGATATAGACGGTGTTAATCTTTTGCCTTTTATAAATGGCGAAAATAATGCTAGACCGCACAATACTCTATTTTGGAAAAAAGAAGTAAGACTTGCCTACAGAGAGGGCGATTGGAAATTAATACGCTTTGCAGACAGACCCGCAGAGTTATATGATTTATCTAAAGACACTGCAGAACAAAACAATATTGCATTTAAACATCCAGACAAAGTAAAATCTATGTTTAAAAAAATGTTTGAATGGGAGTCTACATTACAGCGACCACTTTGGATGTTAAAAAGAAGTTTTGAGAATTACGATATAGACCGTATGGATCGTTATAGAACTCCAGAAATGGTAAAAAAAGAAATGGAACAATACACTACTCCCTTAAAAGAGAAGCGTCAATTTGAAAAAGACAACAAATAACAAACTAACTTATACTCAATTTAAAAATATGAAACACTTTACACTTATAGCCTTTAGTACTCTGGTACTTTCCTCTTGTGGACAAGATAAAAAAGCAAAGGTTCCGGAAGCAACTGCAAATACAGAAAGTAAAGATCTAGCTCTAAACTTAGATCCTAATGCAGGTATTATAAATAATGCCAATAGTCCGCATGTTGCTTTTAAAAGCATAGATATGGGAGATTGCCAATGGACAGAAGGCTTTTGGGCAGATAAATTTAAAATTGCCGAAACAAAAATGGTTCCCTATATGCGTAGTCTGTTGACTGGTGATACTGGCCACGCCTTAAACAACTTTAAAATTGCTGCTGGCTTAAAAGAAGGTGAGCACAAAGGAATGCATTGGCATGACGGTGACTTTTATAAGTTTATGGAAGCTACAATGTATGTTTACGCTCAAAATAAAGATGAGGCTTTATTAAAAGAAATAGATAGTTATATTGATATCATTGGAAAAGCACAAGAAAAAGATGGCTACCTACAAACACAGATACAATTAAACAAAGATCGTTCTAGGTATGAAAACCGAAAGTTTCATGAAATGTATAATTCTGGACACTTATTAACTAGTGCTTGTATTCATTACAGAATTACTGGTCAGACTAACTTTTTAGACATTGCTGTTAAACACGCAGACTTATTGCACTCGTTATTTATGACAGATGATGAGCGTTATGGTCGATTTGGATTTAACCAAACCCAAATTATGGGCTTGGTAGAATTGTACAGAACAACAAATGACAAACGCTATTTAGAGTTAGCAGAGAAATTTATTAACAACAGAGGATCTTACAAAGTTGCAGAAACAGCAGAAACAAAAGGGTATCCTATTGGAGATATGGTACAAGAACGCACACCTTTACGCAAGTCTGACGAAGCTGTTGGCCATGCTGTGTTAGCATTGTATTATTACGCAGGAGCGGCAGATGTTTATGCTGAAACCGGAGAACAAGCTTTAATTGATGCTTTAGACAAACTATGGATGAATGTTGCACTTAAAAAAATGTATGTAACTGGTGCTGTAGGTCAAACTCACTACGGAGCATCTACCAACAGAGATAAAATAGAAGAAGGCTTTATAGACGAGTATATGATGCCTAATATGACCGCGTATAACGAGACTTGCGCTAATGTATGTAACTCAATGTTTAGTTACCGTATGTTAGGCGTACATGGAGAATCTAAATACGCAGACATTATGGAAACGGTATTGTACAACAGTGCTTTATCTGGTATCAATTTAGAAGGAGATAGGTATTACTACGCCAACCCACTTAGAGTAATTCACGGTTCTAGAGATTATGATAAAATGAACACGGAATTCCCTACAAGACAAGCGTATTTAGATTGTTTTTGTTGTCCTCCTAACCTTGTGCGTACCATTGCAAAAGTATCTGGCTGGGCATACAGCAAATCTAAAAATGGTATTGCCGTTAACCTTTATGGTGGCAACACACTAAAATCGACACTTACAGATGGTTCTAAAATAGAATTGAAACAAGAAACGGCGTACCCATGGAATGGAGATGTAAAAATAACAATGCAAGCCTGTAAAAGTACTCCTTTTGATATGCTTGTTAGAATTCCGGATTGGGCAGAAAACACAAAGGTTTTAGTAAATGGTAAAGAAGTTGATGCCACTATAAAAGCTGGTGAGTTTACTACGATTACACGCGAATGGAAAAAAGATGATGTACTACGCATTGCAATGCCATTAGACATAAACTTTGTAGAAGGCCATGAGCGTATTGAAGAAGTACGTAACCAGGTAGCTATAAAAAGAGGTCCTCTTGTATACTGCGTAGAATCTGCAGATTTACCTAAGGATACTAGTATTTTAGATGTGTTTATTAAAGGTGATGCATCACAACTTACATCTGAATACAGACCAGATTTCTTAGGCGGTGTGTCTGCCATCACAGGAAACGTTTTATTACGTAAAGATGCCAGTAAAGCTGATAAAATGTACCACAAAGTAAACAAACCGCAATGGGAAACATACAATACTACCTTTGTTCCTTATTACGCTTGGTCTAACAGAAATAATGAAAAAGAAAGCGAAATGACTGTGTTTTTACCAGTTGTTTGGGAATAAAAAATAAGTTAATTTTTATGAAAAAAGGGGATAAGTTTTACAACTTATCCCCTTTTTAATTTGTATTAATTCTAGTGTATTAAACTAACTTATGATCTTTAAGTGGCAATGTTTTGTACCTAGTACCCGTTGCTTTAAAAATTGCATTTACAATTGCGGGTGCAATAACTGGCACACCTGGCTCACCAACACCTGTTGGTTTTTCGTTATTTTCAACAATCTCTACATGTATTTTTGGTGCTTGCGGCATACGTAACATTTGATAATCACCAAAATTGGTTTGTTCTATAGCTCCGTCTTTTGCCGTTATTTTACCATAAAAAGCAAGAGACATACCAAAAATAGCAGCACCTTCCATTTGCGCCGTAATTGTATTTTTGTTTACAGCCAAACCACAATCTATAACAGAATGTATATTGTGTACTTTTACTCTATTGTTTATAACAGATACCTCAACTACAGAAGCTACATAAGATAAAAAACTGTAATGTACTGCAAGTCCCATTGCATGACCTTCTGGTAATTTTTTACCCCATTCTGCGTTTTTAGCAGCTTGCTTTAGCACATGTTTTAAACGAGCAGTATCGTATTTATATTCATTTTTTGTCTCTTCAATACGGTCGCTACCAATAAGATTTAATCTAAACTCTAACGGATCTATACCTGCTTCATTCGCTAATTCATCAGCAAAAACATTTATAGCAAAACCGTGTGGAATATTAATTACAGAACGCAACCAACCTATTCTAACGTGTGCTGGCGCTTCACCTGTTTCTACTTGCATGTTAGGAATCTCAAAAGGTACGTTTGTAGCACTTGCAGATTCAAAAGGAGCAGGATCTACAGTACCTGGAGCAAAAGTAGACGCTATAGAAGGCAATGCAAAACGATGCAACCAACCAGTTACCTTACCTTCTTTATCTAAACCGCCTTTCATATATTGTGCCGCCACGGTATGGTAGTAACCATGTTGTATATCATCTTCTCTTGTCCAAACAACTTGCACAGGAGCATTAATGGCTTTAGAAACAGCTGCAGCTTCTACAATATAATCTGGCTTAGATTTTCTACCAAATCCACCACCTAAAAAGGTAACATTAACTGTTACATTTTCTTCTCCAGTTTCTAAAAAGGCACTAACTTCTGTTCTTGTTCGCTGCGGCTCTTGCGTTGGCGCCCATACTTCGCAGGTAGTTCCTTGAACCCAAACAACCGCATTTGGAACTTCCATTGGCGCATGTACTAAATGTGGCAATTGGTATGTACTTTCTATGGTTTTAGATGCTTTTTTAAATGCGTCTTCTACGTCTCCAACCGTTTTTGCAACCTTTCCTTTTTTATGTACGTTAGCTGTTAATTGCTTCATATACTCTTCAGAATCATAAGTGTTATTATCACCCAGATCCCACTGTACTTTTAATGCTTCTTTGCCTTTAAAAGCTGCCCAAGTATTTGTTGCTACAACAGCAACACCTCCTAAAGGACCAAAAGGCTTACGCAACATAGGAATTTCTACAACATCTATAACACCTTTTATTTTTAAGGCAGCTGTTTTATCATAAGATTTTACAGTTCCAAAAGCAACAGGACAACGTTTTATTGCTGCAAACTTCATATTATCTACACGCTTATCTAAACCAAAAACTGCGCTACCATTAGATAATGTTACAACATCTTTACTTGGTAAATACTTACCTATATATTTAAAATCTTTAGGGTCTTTTAGCTGTACATCTTTAGGTACATCTAGTGTTTTAGCAATTTCTACTAAATCTCCAAATCCTATTTTTTTACCATTAGCATTTATAACAAAATGATTTTCTGCTCTTAATTCTGATGCAGGTACTTCCCATTTTTTAGCTGCAGCAGCAATTAGTACTGCTTTTGTAGCTGCGCCTATTTTACGCATTTCTTCAAACAGAAGACGTACACTTTTAGAACCATCCGTATTTTGATCGCCATATTTCACATCACCTACTGCCTGAGAAATACTAACTCTATCCCAGTCTGCCTCCATCTCATCTGCAATTACAGATGTTAAAGAAGTACGCACCCCTTGTCCCATTTCTGATCTTGATGCCACCAAAATTAGATTTCCATCAGAATTAAGCTGAACAAATAAATTAGGATTAAATTCTACTATATCTTTTGGCTCGCAAGCAACAAAAAGAGTTGTTCCAGAAGCAATTATTAATCCTCCAGAAGCCAAACCTAAACCTTTTAAAAAGCTTCTACGACTTACATTTTTTACATCTTTCATACTAGCCTTTGTTTTTTAATTCTACAGAATGGTTAATAGCCTTTTTTATACGAGGGTATGTACCACAACGGCAAATATTACGCACCATAGCATTATTAATATCCTCTTCTGACGGGTTGCTATTACCGTTTAACAAAGCTGTTGCCGTTATTAATTGACCCGACTGACAAAACCCACATTGAGGGACATTGTGCTCTTCCCAAGATTTTTGTAACAACTGAAGATTTTCTGTTTCTCCTTCTACAGTAATTAATTCATTTTCACCTACAGAAGAAACAGGAAGCTGACAAGAATTTACTGCCTTGCCATCCATTAAAACCATACAAGCACCACAAAAACCTTTACCACAACCAAATTTAGTCCCAGTAAAACCTATAATATCTCTTATTGCCCATAACAAAGGCATATCCGGATCTACATCTATAGTGTGTATTTCTCCATTAATTTTTAGCTTGGTCATAAATCTTTTATTTAGTTTTATAAAGATGTCTAAGTTTTCAATTTACGCAAAAATAAGGACAACAAACCGCTATACTTAACCTATTAACACTTTATTTTATCTATAATACATCATACAAATTTGTTTTAAAGAGGATTTTATTCGTTCTAAAACCAATTACTATACTCCAAAATAGCAACGGCGTTTACAAATAGGGTAAAATAGTGTATGGTATGGATAAATTAAAAGAATATTTAGTTGTTCATTTTAGGTTATTTTGATAGTACTTAATATTAACTTTTTTGATATATACAATGAGATACGCGCAATTAATAGTACTACTTTTCTTTATAAGCAGTTGCCAATCACAAAAAGAGAAAATAAAAGAACCCAAACAAAAGCTTAACATTCTATTTATTGCTGTAGATGATTTACGTCCAGAATTAGGCACATATGGCTCTGAGATTGCCATAACACCAAACATAGATACCTTGGCCAGTAATGGTTTACAATTTAACAATGCGTATTGCCAAGAAGCAATATGTAGCCCTTCTAGAGCTAGCTTAATGACTGGTGCAAGACCAGAAAGCATTAAGGTTATTGAAAATTTTACATACTTTAGAGAAGCCAACCCAGATATTGTAACCTTACCACAAAACCTTTGGGCCAATGGATATGAAACCGTACATACTGGTAAAATTTTTCACGGAAAATACAATGATCCAGAGCTGTCATGGAGTAGAAAGCCTGTGCCGCATAGTGCAATGAGCAGTGAAAAAAAACCGAAATTTGGTTTCAAGTTACCAGAAAATATAAAGATGCAAAAGGAAAACAGTGCTGCAATGATTGCCAAATACGGTAAAAATGCACTACGTAACGGACTAGGAAAAGGTCCTGCTTATGAATTTGCAGACTATCCCGACAATGAATATGAAGACGGTTACAATACGGACTTAGCAATTGCTACCTTAAAAGATATGCTAAGTAAAAATCCAGACAAACCATTTTTCTTAGGTTTAGGAATGAAAAAACCACACTTAGATTGGCAAGCTCCAAAAAAATACTGGGACTTATATAATGAAGAGGATATAAAGTTAGCTGCGCAAAAAAATGGCCCTAAAGATGGCGCAGCAATGGGCCTACACGCCTCTTTTGAATTAAGAGCAAGAGCTAATATTCCTAAAAAAGGAGCTATTAGTGACGAGCAAGCTATTAAATTAAAACACGCATATTTAGCTTGCGTTAGTTACATAGATGCACAAATAGGTCGCATGTTAAAAGCATTAGATGAGTCTGGTCAAAGAGACAACACTATAGTTATATTATGGAGCGATCACGGTTGGCACTTAGGAGATATGGGCATTTGGGGAAAAGCAACCAATTATGAAATTGCAACTAGAGTACCTTTAATAATTACCACTCCAGATATGGATAAAGAAATTAGAGGCACAAAAACAAATGCCTTAGTAGAATTGGTAGATATGTACCCTACTCTTTGTGACTTAGCAGAGGTAACTGTACCTAACACAGTAGAAGGACAAAGCTTTAAACCTTTATTAAGCAACCCTGCAAAAGACTGGAAAACCGCAGTATTTAGTCAGTTTCCTACACCTGCTTTAAGAGAATGGGCAGCAAACCCTTTATCTAAAGGAATGAAAGAAACATCTTTTGGTCCTTTAATAGAGGAAGTTGAAGGGAGAATTAAAAAACAACAGGGAGATAAATGGAATAGAGACCTATTTGAAAATAAATTAATGGGATACTCTATGCGAACTAAAAACTACAGATTTATAGTCTGGAAAGATTACACTGACAAGAATGCTGATCCTATTTTCATTGAACTTTACGACCACAATAACGACGCTACTGAAACCGTAAATATCGCAAAAGAAAACCCCGAAATTGTATCTGAATTATTAGTGCAATTTAACAAAGGTTGGAAAGGCAATTTAGCGCAACTTAACTAGTTCTTAAAACATATGATTTTATATAAAAACACCAAGGCTATTTTTCTTGCAACGTCACTATTAGTATTAAGCTGTACGAACAAGCCTAAAAAAGTAGCACAAGCAGCACCAGAAGTTACAACAGAAACAAAGCAACCTAATATTTTACTTGTTCTTTGTGATGATCTAGGGTATTCCGATGTTGGTTTTAACGGAAGCCAAGACATTAGAACACCCGAGCTAGACAAACTAGCCGGCGCAGGCACTATGTTTACCTCTGCCTATGTAGCGCATCCGTTTTGCGGCCCCAGTAGAGCGGCATTATTAACAGGTAGGTATCCGCATACAATTGGATCCCAATTTAACTTAGCAGCTAACGGAAAATCTACCGGGCAAGGTATTTCTACCAATGAACAATTTATAGCTAAAACATTGCAAGAGTCCGGTTATTACACCGGTGCAATTGGAAAATGGCACTTAGGAGCAACGCAAGAATTTCACCCCAACCAACGCGGTTTTGCGGACTTCTATGGTTTTTTAGCAGGTGGACACAATTACTTCCCAGAGCAATATAGAACTCAATATGAGAAACAAAAAAAAGCCAATAAAAAAGTAATTAGGGATTACATTTTACCATTAGAGCATAATGGTAAAGAAGTAAAAGAAACAGAATATTTAACCGATGCCTTTTCTAGAGAAGCTTCTCGTTTTGTAAAAGAGGCTTCAAGCAAAAAGAAACCATTTTTTTTATATTTAGCTTACAATGCACCACATGTACCACTTGAAGCTAAAGAAGAAGATTTAGAAAAATTTGCAGACATAAAAGATAAAGACAGAAGAACCTATGCCGCTATGGTTTATGCCGTAGATAGAGGAGTTGGCGCTATTGTAAACACACTAAAAGAAACAAATCAATTAAAAAATACTTTAATTATCTTTTTAAGTGATAATGGCGGAAACACCGATCACGGCGCAACCAATTTCCCTCTGCACGGAAGAAAAGGAGATACCTGGGAAGGTGGTTATCGTGTACCCATGTTTATGTATTGGCCAGAGCACATTACAAAAGGAGAAAAAAACAACTACCCTATTAACAGCTTAGACCTCTACCCAACTTTGGCTCATATAGGAAAAGCAGAGCTACCTAGTAACAAAATTTTAAATGGTAAAAACGTATGGGAATCTATATTAGCCAATGAAGATCCGCACGCAAAAGAAACTTTATTTGCTATGCGCCATAGAGAAGGTTACACAGATGTATCTGCAAGAAAAAATGAATGGAAAGCACTAAAAGTAAGCAGACAACCTTGGAAGCTTTTTAAAATTACAGAGGACATTAGTGAAGAAAATGACTTAAGCTCTACACATCCAGAAATATTAAAAGGACTTGTAGGTGATGCAGAACAATGGAGTAAAACACATGTAGAACCACTTTGGTTTGACCCTACGTATTTACAAAAAATATGGAAAGACAGTACAATGGCTACTTTTAATAACACATTTTCCTTACCTAAATAGTAACCACATAAAATTTTAATTACCAAACTTCTTATTTTTAAGGAGTTTTTTTTATGCCCATCCTTAAGCGCTAGAACCAAAGCTTTTAAGGATGAAAAAATCAACTTATAAAGGCCACCTACCCCAAAACACATCTCATTACCCAAAATACGAGTCATTTTAACCAAAAAGGTTAAAATAATGTTATCGAAAGGTAAAATTGATAAATAGAGACCCTGTTTTTTACGTTTCTTTTGGGATATGAAACTAATTTTTACGATGTCCGCATTTTTTCCTTTAACATTTATACTTTTTAAAAGAACAAGTGCATCACATCTTAAAGAAAAAACTACAAGAAAAAATGTTTAAGCTCCTAATGCTAAACACAGAACACTATGTCACTAAAAACTCCTAACGTAACAACTCAGAATTATGAAAAAACCAAAAAGTAAAAAAAATGGAAATTATTTTTCCATGCTTAATAAGTTGTTCTCAATACAACTTATACTATGTAGCCTTTTGGCTATACCTTTACACGCAAGTGCAAAAGAGAACACTCCTATAGATACACAACAAAGAACTATTACAGGTTCAGTTTCTGATGAAATGGGACCAATGCTAGGTGTTAGTATTGTTGTAAAAGGAACAACTACTGGTACAACCACAGATTTTGATGGTAATTATAGTATCGCAGTAGATAATGATGCTACTGTTTTAGTATTTACCTATATCGGTTATAAAGCACAAGAAGTAACTGTTGGTAGTAAAAGTACCATTAACTTAACAATGGCTGCAGATGCAGAAAACCTTGAAGAGGTTGTAGTTTTAGGATATACAACTAGAAAAAAGGGAGAAGTTACAGGATCTGTTAGTTCTATTAAAAGTGAAGACATAGAAAAAACATCAAACAAAGATTTAGCAAAGTCTTTAGCTGGTAAGGTTTCTGGTTTAATTGTGAACGATAGAGGTGGCTATCCTGGATCTACAGGAGACGTATCTTTATTAATAAGAGGAAAATCTACATTAAACAACAACTCACCATTAATATTGATAGATGGTGTTGTATCAGGATCTTTTTCTCAACTATCTCCACAAGATGTTGCATCTATAACAATATTAAAAGATGGTGCAGCTGCAATTTATGGTGCTAGAGCAGCAAACGGTGTAATTTTAGTTACAACAAAAAGAGGTAAATCAGGGAAACCAAAAATTAACATCTCATCATCATACAACTTATCGTCTTTCTCTGTACGACCAGACCTTATGTCGTCTGAGCAATATGCAATTTACGAGAATGAAATTACAGACAGATTAGGACAAGCTCCTCGTTTTTCTCAAGAACAAATAAATAATTATGCCGCAGGTACAGACCCTATAAACTTTCCAAGTACAGATTGGAGCGATTTAACTTTTGCTAAAACATCTCCAGAATCTAGAAATACAATTTCTATCTCTGGTGGTAGTGAAAATGTAAAGTACTTTGTTAGTGGTGATTTTATAAAGCAAGTAGGTTTATTTAAGTCTGGTGATTTAAAGTTTAAACAAAACCAAGTTAGATCTAACTTAGATATTAAGCTTACAGATGATATTAAAATAGGTGTAGATATTTCTGGAAGATTTGGAAACACCCAAGAACCAGGTATAGATGCCAATTTTATATACAAGCATATTTATACCAATGAGCCTACAGAAGTAGGTATTTACCCAAATGGGTTACCAGGATGGGGTGGTGAAAACGGAGCAAACCCATACGTAATGTCTAGTAACGAATCTGGTTTTGTAAAAAGAATAGACAACACATTACGCGGTCGTTTTTCTTTAGACTGGGATTTAAAAAAGATAACTCCAGGATTATCATTTAAAACTTTTGTTGGTATACGCAGACAAAATAACGATCAGAAATCATGGTATACCCCATGGACAATATACACATACCAAGGAGATACAGGAGAATACGTACCATCTACAGGTAAATCTCAAAGAGGTGGAGAAAGAATACTTAGAGAAGGTTTCTGGAAGTTTGATGAAGTACAAGCAAACGCCACTTTATATTACAAGAAAAAACTAGGAGAAAACCATTCTATAAGCACCTTTGTAGGTTATGAGCAAGCACAGTCTGAACAAAGACAGTTTTGGGCAGAGCGTCAAGGGTTTCCAACAAAAGAACATACGGAGTTGTTTGCTGGTAGCGATGACGGACAACAATCTTTTGGAACCTCTCAAGAATGGGGAAGAGTTAACTACTTTGGGTCTTTCTCTTACGATTACAAAAAGAAATATTTTGTAGATTTTACAATTCGCCATGACGGTTCTAGTAACTTTGGTCCTGGTAAAAGATATGGTACCTTCCCTGGTATTGCTGCATCATGGGCAATTAACAAAGAATCTTTTTTAGACAATGTAGATTGGCTAACAGATTTAAGATTAAGAGGATCTTGGGCTAAAATGGGTAATGACCGTATTGGAGCTTTCCAGTATTTAACTCGTTTTGATTATGGAGGACCAACAAATACTGCTAATCCTAATTTCTATGTATTTGGCGCACCTGGAGTTAGTTACAATGGTTATTCACCAGACAACGTACCTAACCCTGACATTACTTGGGAAACAGCTTATATGAAAAATATTGGCTTGGCTTTTTCTATGTTCGATAGTAAACTTACAGGTGATTTTAATTATTTCTACCAAAACAGAGAAGATATATTGGTTACAAGAGCAGCTGCTATACCAGATGCAGCAGGTTTAACATTACCACAAGAAAATATTGGTAAGGTAGACAACTTTGGTTGGGAATTAGAATTAGGTTGGAGCCAACAAGTAAATGATAATTTTAGTTATAACATAGGTGGTAACGTTACCAAAGCTAAAAATGAGGTTGTTTATTTAGCCGAAGCAGAGGATGTCCCTGAATGGAGAAAAAGAGAAGGATATTCTATAGATTCTTATATTACCTACCCTACTTCGGGTATTTTTAGAGACCAAGCACAAGTAGATGCTACACCAGTAAAATTAAATGGCACTATAGAAGGAGAACCTATTTATGTAGATACAGATGGTAACGGAAAAATAGATTCTAACGATAGAGTTCGTGACTTTAGCTCTAACATACCACAAATACAATTTGGTGTTTTTGGAGGATTTAAATACAAGAATTTTGATATGAGCTTTTTATTGCAAGGACAAGCAGAAGCTAAAATGTTAGTGTTTTTTGACCAAACTGGGGCTAAACCAGAATATGTATTTGACCAAAGATGGACACCAACAAACAGAGACTCTAAATATCCAAGAGCTTTTGGACAAGATGATAAATTTAGCGGAAACCAAAGTGGTGACCCTGCTAATTTTCAGGGAGCAGATTTATACTTACATGATGCATCATTCTTAAGACTTAAAGAAATAGAGGTTGGCTACACTATACCTAAAGACAAAATTAAATTTTGTGATATAAAAGTTTTTGCAAGAGGACTTAACCTAATTACAATGTTCTCTGATGTTCATAAACTAGGGTTAGATCCAGAAGCAACAGGGTACAACAACTTTAGAGAAAGTACATACCCTTCTTTAAAAACATATACGTTAGGTGTAAACTTTAGTTTCTAATATAAAAAAATACAGATATGAAAAATTTAAAATTAATATACGCGTTATTGGCAATTGCCGTATTTAGCTTATCTAGTTGTAATGATGTATTAGATGTAGAAGCTAGAGATGCTTTTGCAGAAGATCTAATATACAATGATCCAGAGCAACTAGAAAGACTAGTATACACTGTTTATAACAGTACAGAAAGCTGGGGCGTAAACAAAAGACAATGGTGGGGACGTAGATTTAACTTAGAAGTAGGTTCTTACGAGGCTATTTTTAACTTTAAACTGTTAGACCAATTTAGACTTAGAGCAGGGATGACGCCTGGTACTGTTGGTATGCTAAACGGAAAATGGGATAACTATTGGGATTATGTACGTTTAGCTAATGAGTTTTTAGACAAAGTAGATGATAGTGCTGCAATGGAAAAAGACCCAGAGACTGTAACCCTTTTAAAGGCAGAAATGCGTTTTTTACGTGCAAATATTTACAGTAAATTAATTCGCTTTTATGGTGGTGTGCCAATTTTAGAAAATGCTTTAGGCTTAGATGATGATTTTGCATTAACGCGTAACAGTTATGAAGAGTGCGTAGATTTTATTGTAAGTGAACTTAATGATGTTGCTGTAGTTTTACCAGAAACAAGACCTGGAGGGGAATTTGGCAGAGCTACAAAATTAGCGGCTTTAGCAGTAAAATCTAGAACATTATTATATGCTGCTAGTAAATTACATGATCCTGCATTTGCACCAAGTAACGATCCGCTTTATATATACACAAAACCAAACAAATGGCAAGATGCCGCCGATGCAGCAAAAGCAGTAATAGATATAGTTGGCGCTAGAGATTTAATCGCTGTTGCAAACGCAACGGAATATCAAAAATTATTTTTATCTCCTAATGATGATATTCTTTTTGCCAGACCTTATAGTGCTCTTTATTATGATTTTGGTACAGATGCTAATTCGCTTCCAGACCAGACCTTTTCACCTAGTGGTTACGGTGGTTGGGCATTAGCTGCACCAACACACAATTTTGCATTACAGTTTAATATGGCTGATGGTACCACAACTAACGATGCTACTTTTGATGCCGCCAACCCTAATGATGGTAGAGAAATGAGATACTATGCAGATCTTAATTATAACGGAGCAGAGTTTAGAGGCCGTAAGGTACAATACTTTAATTCTGATGACGTAAGTGTAAATCCACATGGATTAGATTCAGAGGAAGGTTTAGGTAACAAACAACATTCATCTAAAACTGGATATAACATTAGAAAGTTTCAAGACGAAAGTATAGGAACTTTAAATGAAGAAGGTATGGTAGACGGTTTAACAGGTATATCCCCGGAGCGTCCATATATTTTATACAGATTATCAGAAATATATTTAAACTACGCAGAAGCACAATACCATTTGGGTGATGAAGGTGTTGCAACAACCTTTTTAAATAAGATTTCTAGCAGAGCTTTACAGCCAACAATAACTGCTTCTGGAACAGATTTATTAGAAGCTATAAAAAGAGAAAGACGTATAGAACTTTGTTTTGAAGGGCATAACTTTTTTGATGAAAGAAGATGGATGAATGAAAGTCATTTAGGATTTAATGTTAAAGGCCTAGAATGGAATAAAGCTATAGATGGCACAGAAATTAGCCAAGAAGTTACTGTAGTAGAAAGACCATGGTTAACACAACATTACTACCTGCCACTACCTGCTTCTGAAGTAGAAAAGGCACCAACAATGTCTCAAAACTTTGGCTATTAATAACACAAGTTCGTTTAGTTTACAATTGTTTGAGTTAGTTTATTTGCAAGTAAAAAGAGCCGTACATATAGTACGGCTCTTTTGCTTTTCTACACTATTCTATATAGAATTTATATAATTCACCAAGTTAATATCTCTCTCTATTTTCATTTTTTTACGCAACCTATGTCTTGCTACGTGTACACTACCGATAGATATCCCAAGCAAATAGGCCATCTCTTTTCCACTAAAATTTAGTTTAATTAAAGCACAAATTTTTAAATCTGCAGAGCTTAAATTAGGCACTTTAGTCTTTAAGCGATCATAAAATCCCTCATTCTGAGCCAAAAACCTTTTATTAAAAGACTTCCAAAGAGAAACAGAACGCTTATCTATAGATTTTAAAACAGAAATTGTTCGAGTATTAGGGACTGTTTCTTTTATGTAATCACTTAGTTCTTTTATTACCTTCTCTCTTTCTATTAATTGCAGCGTATTTATGGTTAGTTCACTATTCTTTATATTCAGTTGTTCTTTAGAGTCTTTTTGTCTTTTTTCATATTTATAAGACCTAATTTTTGATCTAATTATCAAAAATGCTATTATCGCTAAAAATAGAACTACAAAAAATAAAATCCTAAAACGAAGTATTTTTTGGGTCTGACTCGCCAATTCAAATTTTTGAATATTTAATTGCCTATTTTTCGTAGTTAATTGTTCTTTATAATGATTGTGTATTGTTAAAAACCCCTGATTATTATCGTTTCTTGGGTTAAGGTAACGTTCATTAATAGTATTAGCCTCAGCTAAATTCATGTAAGACTTTTTGTACTCCTTAAGTTTATACAAAACATCTGCATATCTAGAAAAAACATAACTTCTATAAAATGTTAACTCACCCTGAACATCTTTAATAGCTAAAGCTTTTTCGTAGTTTTCCTTCGCTAGTTTTAAATTATCGGTATTCCTGTATATTTTACCTAACCTAGCATACAGCACAATTAAAAAACTTTTATGTATTAATTTTTGCTCCTTGTTTATAGTATTAATACTATTATTTAACAATACTATTGCTTCATCAATTTTATTATTTTGCTCTAAAATAGATGCCCTTTTTTCATCTAAATAAACAGTATAAATAGGATCTATACCCGCCTTAATTGCAATTGCTTTACAATTATAAATATACTTTTGAAGCAATTTTTCATTAGATATTCGCTGGTAGTATAATGCTAAATTATAATTAGAACTATATAAGTCAGAAAAAGGAATCTGATTTTTCTGATATGAAATTTTAAAACAATTATGCGCTGTAATAAAGTTTTGTCCCGCTAAGTCATCTTGTTTAAAAAGGTAATTTAAATAGCCCATTTCTTCATTAGATCTAGCCATTAAAAGAGTGTCTTTTAACTCTTCTGACATAAACAAAGCATTGCCGGCATACTTAAATGCCTTACTGTAATTTAAATTAACTCGCTCTAAAAAACACAAATCTAAAAGGCTTTGTACTGCCTTAGACGAATCTTTGTTTTTTAAAGAAGAAGCATAACTCTCTTTAAGCAGAACCAAACTATTACTCGACAAATCATCTATGCGCATTGCCTCTTTTTTAAAAGACATAAATTGTTGAGCCTGTAAGGTGCTAAAAACAATGACGTTAAGCAAAAACAAAAGAAGAACACGTTTCGAATTATAGTTTAACAATCTGACAATCATTTATTTAATGTTATTTCATTTCTAATTAAAACTATTCTAAAGTTAAGTAAAAAAAGGCACTAAAATAACAATGTTAAGTTTTTGTAAGGTCATATATCACTTATTTAATATGAGTTTACTCTAAATTTGAGAAGATCCAAAAACTAAATTTAAAATGAAAAAGCTAATTAAAGTAATCTGCTTTATTTTGATAACTACTAGCTGTTATTCTCAAAAAAAACCGAACATCCTTTTTATTTCAGTAGATGACTTAAGACCAGAGTTAGGATGCTATGGATCTAACATTGCTATAACCCCTAATATAGACAAGTTGGCAAGTCAGGGTTTACTTTTTAACAATGCGTATTGCCAACAAGCTATATGCGGACCATCTAGAGCAAGCTTACTAACAGGCATACGGCCAGAGACAAGTGGTATTTATCATAACTACATAAAATTTAGAGATGTAAATCCAGATGTAATTACGTTACCACAACAATTTAAAAATAACGGCTACGAAACTGTGTATTGTGGCAAAATTTTTCATCATGGCGATCTAGACGATGACTTATCATGGAGCAGACAGCCTGCAATAGATAGTATGCTTGCAAAAAACATTAAAAGACCTGGCGGTTTTGCTCTAGCAGAAAATAATGAAAATAAAAAAGAACAAAGAGCTAAAATGATTGCCAAATATGGTGAAGTTGCCAAATACGGATTAGCAATGGGGCCAGCTTATGAAAACGCAGATGTAGCAGACAATGAATATTTAGATGGATATAATACCGAATTAGCGATCGCCACCATAAAAGAAATGAATGCAAATAGTGACAAACCTTTTTTTATAGGACTAGGATTTAATAAGCCACATTTAAATTGGACATCACCAAAAAAATACTGGGACTTATACAGTGCTGATAAAATAAAGTTAGCATTAGAAAAAGAAGGCCCCCAAGGAGGTGCAGAAATGGGGCTACACGCTTCTTTTGAACTTAGAACTAGATACGGAATTCCAAAAGAAGGAGAAATAGATACAACTTTATCTATTTCATTAAAACGAGCATATTTGGCTTGCGTAAGTTATGTAGACGCCCAAATAGGAAAAATTATAGATGAGCTAGAAAAAGAAGGGTTAAGAGACAATACCATTATAATCCTTTGGAGTGATCACGGCTACCATTTAGGTGATATGGGAATTTGGGGCAAAGCTACCAATTATGAAATTGCTACTCGCGTACCTTTAGTAATTTGGACTCCAAATATGCCTAAAAAAAGTCGAGGTAAAAAAACCAATGCTCTAGTAGAGTTAGTAGATATTTACCCAACCTTATGCAACTATGCAAATATACCAGTGCCAGATTATGTAGAAGGCCAAAACTTTAAACCACTAGTAGAAAACCCTTCTAAAAAATGGAAAACTGCTGCTTTTAGTCAGTTTCCTACACCAGCCCTAAGAGAATGGGGAGCTTACCCACTACGCCCAGCGATGAGAGAAACTTTTTTTGGACCGCTAATTAAAGATGTAGAAGACAGAATAATTCATCAACAAAAAAATAACTGGAATAGAGAATTGTTTGAAAACACACTTATGGGGTATGCTATGCGCACAAAACAGTACCGCTTAATTGTATGGAAAGATAGAAATGAGCCTAAAAAAAATCCTCTTTTTATAGAATTATACAATCACAAATTAGACCCATCAGAAACTATAAATATTGCTAGCACAAAACCCAAATTAGTAAAAAAATTAATGTTACAATTTAATAGAGGATGGTAAGGAAACGTGCCAAAAAACAAATAAAGCCAAGCAAACCATTTACAAAATACAATACTATGGAAAGAAGAGATTTTTTTAAAAAAGGTACTAAAGCAGCAGTTGCTGCAAGTGTTATACCTATGATCACAACCGCCCACGCAGGACCAAAAGATATTATTTACAACAGAGACACAGACAAATGGTACAATTTAGGCAGTGGAAAAACGGGAATACCAAACCGTAAAAAAACAGCTGACTATGATGTTGTAGTAATTGGAGGCGGCGCAGCTGGTATTAGTGCTGCGGTTTCATCTGCCCGAAATGGATCTAAAACTGTTTTAGTACAAGACAGACCTGTTTTAGGCGGAAATGCTTCTAGCGAAATGCGCGTGCATTTAAATGGTGTAAACAGATTAAATAGCGGTAAAGCAGAAAGAGAAACTGGCATTATTGAGGAAATGCTACTTTTAAATAGGTTTGATAACGAGCAAGAAGCTTTTCCTGTTTTTGATCACGTTTTGTATGAGTATGTGGTTCGTGAACCCAACTTAACATTAATGCTAAATACGCAAGCCATAGAAGCCGTTATGTCTGGCTCTAAAATTAAATCTGCACTGTGTTGGCAAGCTACAACAGAAATGTTATACACATTAAATGCTCCAATTTTTATAGACTGCTCTGGCGATGGCTTATTAGCAGCAACTGCAGGAGCCGAATACAGAACAGGGAGAGAAGCTGCATCAGAATTTAATGAATCTTATGCCCCAAAAATTGCCGACGGTTGGCAAATGGGTGCTACCCTACTTATGTCTTCTAAAGATATGGGCAGACCTATGAAGTATACTGCACCTTCTTTTGCTATAAAGTATGATTTTGAGAGGGCACATCCTAAACGAAAATTTGCAGGTTTCCAAGACGGAATTTGGTGGATTGAGTTAGGTAGTGACGATGATATTATTGCAGGTTTTGAAGAAAACAGACATCGATTAATGGGGTATTTACATGGTGTTTGGGATTTTATAAAAAACTCGGGTAAATTTCCAGAAGCAGAAAACTTAGCATTAGACTGGGTAGGTTCTTTGCCTTGTCGTAGAGAATCTCGTCGATTTATGGGAGACTACATTGTATCTGAAAAAGATTTAACAGAACACAAACACTACCCCGATGCAATTGCTTATGGCGGGTGGCCCATAGATGAGCATGTTCCAGGAGGTATAGATAGCATTAGTAAACAACCCACGTATTTTCATCATCATTTTGATGATATTTATGAATTCCCTTTTAGAAGTTTATACTCTAAAAACATTTCTAATTTAATGTTTGCAGGGCGTAATGCTAGTCAAACTCACATTGCATTATCATCATCAAGAATTATGGCCACTTGTGCATTGCAAGGTCAGGCGGTAGGGACCGCAGCAGCTATTTGCATCAAAAAAAATGTAACACCAAAAGAGGTTGGTAAAAAACACATAAATGAGTTACAAGAACAATTATTAAGAGACGATGTTTACATCCCTAAAAGACCTGCAAACGACCCTAATGATTTAGCTAAAAAAGTAAATTTAATTTTTGCCTCTACAACTTCTTCCGGTGATGTAAAACTACTTACTAACGGAATATCCAGAGATATAGATGGCCAAATAAACCATTGGATGTCTAAAGGTTTACCTGCAGAATTGCAGCTAGAATGGGACACACCAATAATGGTTTCTGCGGTAGAATTAAAGTGCGATACTAATGTAAAACGTAATATAATGATGCGTAAAGACAGTAGAAATGATAAGCTATACGCAAATGGAGTACCAAAAGAAATGGTAAAAGCAGTTCGTATACAAGGACGAGTAAACGGAACCTGGAAAGACTTAGGCACTATAGAATTAAACAAAACAAGATTAATTAAATTTCAGTTTTTAAGCACCAAAGTAACGGCCATTAAAATAACAATAACAGAAACCTACGGAGCCAAAGACGTAAAGTTATTTGAGGTTCGTTGTTACGCCTAATTATGCTAGGCAAACTAAACATACATATGTGTATTGTGATTTTCTTTTTGTCTATTTTGCAAAAAGAAAATCACAGTTATCAAGATAACGATAACAACATAGAACATAAGGTTGTACTACATCATCCTGGTGAAAAAATGCCGGTTAAGGCGTTATTAACGCAAGTAAAAGATAAGACTGGTTTTACTACAGGATATTTTATGGACGTAGAATCTGTAATATGCTTAGAAAATGTATGTAAAATAATTCCTGTACGTTTGTATTGGAATGAAATAGGAGAATACCAACGGTACACTTTAGAACAAGGAGCAACTTTAGAAAAGTATGAAGCAGATGTATTTGCAACAGAAGATTACAAAAAACTACATACTATACTTCAAAATAAAAATTCGCCTTTTAAAGAGGTGTATATAGAAGATATACTCACCGTAAAAAATGAAATAGCAGATAACGTAGATGCCATATCTGGTGCCACGGCTTTAGAATTAGATCCTGAAGATACTGTACCGGGGGCTGCACTAACTTGTTTTACACTTTGGCATTGGGCTAACGGAGAAATAACACCAATAATAAAGCAACTAACAGCTACTACTGCTACCAATAAACAATTAATTGTTTTTATAAACACAAAGAGTACCACACATTACACTTTAGCCTTAGAGCAACTTACACAGAGAAATTTATATCAAAAAAAATATTTAGAAGCCATTTTTAAAACTCTTAAAAGCAAAAAAAGTCCAACAAAACCGACAATTAATTACTTAGAAACGGCAACAGAAAAGGACTATTTAAAGTATATAAAAAAATTGTTTTACCAAGGGAATGTAGAGCAAAAAATAGCTGCATTAAAATCTATTGCAAAAACAGACAGTCCTACAACTCCCCTTTATTTAGATCGTATTAGCAGTTATGCCAATACATTACAATCTTACCAAGAAGTAGTCGCTTTACTAAATATGCTTGAAGATAAAAAGCATTTTTCAGAACAAACGGCAAACAATCTAATTCCTTTATTAAACGCAGATTTTTTAACAGCAAGACGTGTGTATTGGTTTCTATCAAACAAAAAACTAACAAACACACAGAACCAAAAAGTTATAATGTTTAAAAACTTGTATAAAAATAAGATATAAGTTTCACCTCTATTGCCAATATATGAAGAACTAACTATCAACATAAATAATTGACTAGAGACTTACCTCTTTGTATTTCTGTTAACTTGTTGCTCCCGCTAACAAGTGTAAAGAAGAGACATACAAAAAGAACAGAGAGACGGAAAAAGTTTAAAAATCTCCAGTTGGTAAAATCATATTGCATCTAAAAGTTCTTTCCAAAAATTAATACGACTGTATTTAAAACAAAATAGATCCAATAACTCCACGCTCTCTACAAAAGAGTAGTTAGTACAACAAAGGATACGTATTTTCCAAATACCAAAAACAGCCAGAAGCTAAAGATTTTCCTTACGATAGCGCTTACATTGGTCTAGAAGAAATTCAAAAAATGTTTTAAAAGATTAGGCACTGCGTAGGTACACTATACATTTACTTCTGACACTTGTTTACAGATTGCAATACTATTGTTGTTATTGCAACGTACACAGGAACTTACAAAAAAGTCGACACTATTTTTAGTACACGTGTGGCAAACCTTTGGACACTAGAAAAGAAGAAAATAGTTAGTTTTGAGTAAATAATAGACCTTAAAATAGTATCAGAAGCGCTAAATAACTAGTAATTAACTGGTTTATGTTAAAAATGCTTTGTATTTTAGGTAAAGTATAATGCGTTTTTTTTGATTTTTATTGTTTTTTGGCACAAAAAAACAAAGAATTAAGAAAAATATGTTAAAACAACTAAACCTAATATACTGTACCTTATTTAATTAAGAAGAATTCTTTGGTTTGAAAGAATTAACTTATTTTTGCACTCTAAATAACTTACAGCTAACCTTTTAAATTTAACAACCATTAAAACAAAAGACTAAATGAAATAAAAAATAAAGTTTCTTTTTAAAAGTATACGTCTTTGCCCCAAGATGATATAACTGAACACTATATAGCACTTAAAAAGAAATTATTGAAATACAAACCTAAGAACATAACCTATGAAAATGAACAACTTACTAAAGGCTTCCGTCTTTGTATTTCTGTTAACTTGTTGTACCCCATCTAACGAGTCTAAAGCAGATACATACAAAAAGAACGGAGACACAGAAAAAGCTATTGCACACTACAAATTAGCAATAGAAGAAGGTAGCGTAAAATCTATGAACAAATTGGCTTTACTATATGTAAACAACCATAAATTAGACGAGGCCAAAAAGTACTACCAAATGAGTTTTGAAAAAGGCAACGAATCTGCAGCTCAGATTTTAGCTTCTTTATGCGCCAGTAATAATGACTACCAAGGCACAATTACGTATGGTAAAAAACTAGCAGATAGCGGAAATTTAGCCGTAATCTACAATTTAGGAGACGCATACTTAAACCTAGGAAAGTACGATGAGGCCATAAAATACCTTACCAAAGACTCTACCTCTGTTTTTACAAAAAACTTACTAGGCGAAGCGTACTACCAAAAAGGAGATTTAAAAAACGCAGAAAAAGTTTGGAAATCTGCCGTTGGCAAAAATCACATTGCATCTAAAGGATCTTTACAAAAATTATTACGTCTGTATTTAAAACAAGGTAGAACAGATGAGTATAAAGAATATAAGAACATTTTTTTAACTCCTAGTTAATGCCCATAATCTAAAACAGAAACAAGCGTGTACTACTAAAAAATTAGTGGTTTTTTGTGCAATTTATTTTTATTATCACCGTTAAAGTGTAAGTAAAATTCCGTGAAATACACAAATATAATCTTTGTTCTATATTTAATAGAACAATAAAAGCGTCTTATCATGATAGCACCTAAAGAATACATAAACGAAAAAGAACGTCTAGAATCTTTAAATTCTTTTTCTGTTTTAGATTCGCTACCAGAGTCGGACTATGATGATATTACCGCAATTGCTGCAGAAATATGCAATATGCCTATTGCTATGATTACCTTAATAGACAAAGACAGACAATGGTTTAAATCTACTATAGGTGTAGACATTTCTGAGTCCGATAGGGCTGTCTCTTTCTGTGGCCACGCCATAAACAGCCAGGACAAAGCTTTTATGGTGAACGATACACGTTTAGACAATCGTTTTCATGACAACCCTTTTGTTACAGGAGAAGCAAACATTCTTTTTTATGCTGGCGTACCATTTGTTACAGAAGATGGTTTTCCGCTAGGTACTTTATGTGTTGCAGATCAAAAACCAAATACACTTACAGACCACCAAATTAAATCTTTAACAGCTTTGTCTAATCAAGTAATGAACTTGCTTAACCTTAGAAAAAGCAAAAAAAGACTTAAAGAAGAATTAGCAAAACAAGAAGATAAAAATTTAGATCTAGAGCGCTTTGCTTTTATAGCAGCACACGATCTAAAATCGCCTTTAAACAATGTATCTAGCTTAACATCTCTCTTTTTAGAAATGTACGATGCTAAAATAGATGAAGAAGGCAAACAGATACTAAAGATGATAGTAGACTCGTCTGACAAGCTAAAAGGCCTAATTGAAGGCTTATTAGACTACAGCAGAAGCGATACTATTTTAAGCAAAAGCAAAGTAGAGATTAAGGTAGAGGCTGTAAAAAGCACCATCTCTAGCCTATTCTCTTTTGAGAAGAATATAGACTTTACGTTAAAAAGCAGTCTAACCGACTTAACTGTAAACCAAACAGCCTTAGACCAAATATTAATTAACCTTGTAACCAATGCTATTAAATACAGTGACAAGGAACAAGTTAAAATAGAATTAGGTGTATCTAGTACAGATACGCATTACCAATTTTATGTCTTAGACAATGGCCCAGGCATACCATTAGAAAAACAAGAACAAGTATTTAAAATTTTTGAAGTAAATGCCAACCAAGACAAATACGGTGTTCGTGGTAATGGTATAGGCTTGGCAACAGTAAAAAAGATTGTAGAAAAATCTGGTGGCACCATAGAAGTAACATCAGAAATTAATGAAGGAGCTAAGTTTAGCTTTAGCCTTAAAAAATAAAAAAGAATGCTTGGTTTTTCCAAGCTCAATTGTAGCCATACAACAGAGAAAGCCTTGACGTAAAACTCAAGGCTTTTTTGATTACGAAAAGCAACTACACACGTTTTTACACCAACTATATAAAATACAGATACAATTACACATATACGTAATTGCAGTCTAAAAAATAGTTTTACATTGTAAGAAAATTAGGAACAAGACTTAATTTTAAAAACGGCAAAACTGTGTTTATACACCCATATTGGCGGAATAAATGCAATAAATTGCGTTTCTTAACTAGTTGCCAAACATTAAAAACCAAACTAATTGAATATATTCAACTCACCTAGAATAAGAGAAAGAAAACAAGGATTTGATTTACTGAATGAACTTTTAAAAGAAAAGGTAAAGTGTAATATCATACATTATTCTTGTGAATCTTTTGTCACTAATCACGGAAACACACCAAGAGTGACTTCTATTTGTGTTATGAATTTAAGAACATCTCAAACAAAGTCATTCTCAATTCATTTACAAGCACAATTTTCAGGTTTGGATTTTAATAATTTGTCTTCATCGGAATATGATAATTTAGAAAAAATAATGCTGGAAGACTTTTCTGCATTTGTTGCTTTGAATGCGACTCATAAATGGATACATTGGAATATGAGAGACTCTAACTACGGATTTGAAGCTATAAACAACAGAATTAGAATTCTACAAGGAACACCATTTCAAATTCCCGATGATTTTAAATATGACTTTCCAAGAATTCTAGGACGAATTTATACTTACGGCTATGAAAAAAAACAGACCTAAAGGAAGATTATTAAATTTAGCAAGTAGAAATAATATTTCAACAGTAAATGCAATGACAGGAGCCGAAGAAGCGCAAGCATTTGAAAATAAAGAATATCTAAAACTTCATATGTCTACATTAAGAAAAGTTGATATTATAGAAACTATAATTTCTTTAGTAGAAAATGAAGAACTAAAGGTTAATGCAAAGAAAAAACATATCTATGGTTTGACTTTTTCTGGAATAGTAACTTTAATTAAAGAAACACCTTGGCTTTTAATAATAATGTCAATTCTAGGATATATAATTGGAAGTGTTTTAGAACCAGTCTTTCAAAATCTATTCGGAACAAGTTAAAAAACGTTTGACAACAATGTATAATTTATCGCTTGGGTCTGTGTGTACTCGGAAAATCCTATGGATTTCCCTAACGTTCGGTTTATTCTTACTAGATTAGTTGCGAGACAATCGCAACAAACCATATACGAACCGTTGTGCTTAATTTTGGAGCAATTTTTGCTACTTCAACTAATATGAGAAAACTAACCTTTTTACTCTTTATTTTTCTTGCGGTCGGACCAATTGCAAATGGACAGGACAAACCAATTTTGGAATACGATTTATACGGCTGCTGGAAATTAGAACGTAATAAAAAAGAGAATGGAATAAAAAAAAGGATTTATAACTCATGCGAAAAATCAAATAGAAAAATTGAGGTAAGGAATTCTGAAATTACTTTACTAGCCGGTAACAAATGTATTTTCCAAGCAGTTATTCAAGATGCACTTTGTCCCGTAATATATAAGACTGTTGAAGCCACTTGGACTTACAACAGTAAATCCGGAATAGCGGAAATTTTCTACCCAAAGAATTTCAAAGAAGAATTTTGGGAAAAAGTAAAAGAAGAACATCCTGATTTAATAATTCATAATCCAAGACCTTACAAGAGGTTCAAAATTACATTTCTGGACAAAAACAGAATGGAAATAGAAAAACTAAGCACAACAATGGCTATAGAAAATAGGGCAAAAAATTAATAACTTAATAGCTTGGGCGTATTTGTTGAGTCCCCCAAATCTTTTGGATTTGGCAATTAAAAAAGAAAAATAATCACCAAAAAAAATACTATCTTCAAACTATAAGACAAACATACGAGCCGAACCGTTACCTGCAAGCTGAAAAACCACTATGATACAAAACCATATTACAGTTAAAAATAGACATTTGAAATTCGTAAAAACTGTATGCGAATCTGAAATAGTTTACGCTTTAGAAAACAAAAACGGATATGCGACTTCAAGTTCTGTACATTCTGATGACGAAGATGGAGAACCAATTGGAATGATTTGTTTTTGGGCGGAAAAAGCTAGAGCTAAATCTTGCATAAAAGATGGTTGGAAAAAATATCAAGTTGCTGAAATTAAATTGTCTGAATTTATGGAAAACTTTTGTGTTGGAATGGAAAATGACGGACTTTTAATCGGAACTCAATTTGACCAAAATATGTTCGGATTTGAATCTGAACCTTTAGACTTAATATTAGAACTAATAACTGAATTGAAAACGCTCGAAAAAAATTTAGAATTTAGAAAATATAATGGAATTGACGATTTAGAAAAACAAACGAAATCTGTAATGAACGAATAAAGCCTGCAGGTAACTCCGTAAATAATTTATTGCTAGTTCTCGCCTACTTACGAATCCCGAAGCGTCGGGACTAACGGACTTTCTATTCAGTTTTTATTTATTAAATTAGGTACTTAAACACGCTACAAAACATAACACAAACCGTTACCATACAGTAGATGAAGAACATTACATTATTCATATTACTAATTTCTTTTCTTGGTTACGGTCAAAGAAAAAGAGAAGTAATTGACAGTATTCACTCAAAAAGATTATGTGTTGCATACCCAGGAATAGTTGGTATTCCAACAGTTTCAGATGAATTTGAAAAATCTGAATATGTCTTCACTGGAAAAGTAATTGAAATCATCAGAAAAGAGACTTTAAAATATTCCGATATTGACGAAAATGGACCAACTGATTTTCGTCCAATTCAAAATTACTGGTATGTTTTTGAAGTTTCTGAACAATTTAAAGGAAAGAATAAAAAACGAATCAAAGTATTCGCAAGAATTTACAGCAGTACTTCTCCCTTATTAATTTTGGACAAAGAATATTTGATTTATGCAAAAAAAGTATCAAAACGGGCAAAAAGGTTTTTGGGACATTCCGACCCTTATATTTATTGTGGAGATAGGTCGCGTCATATTAAATACTCGGAAAAAGATATCATTGAACTAAAAAAGTTAATGAAATAAAAACGCACCACAACAAAACCTATACATAATTCAGACTTAAGGAATAAATCAAAAGTTCTGTGTATTTTTATAAGGTCCGCAAAATCTTTTAAACTTGGCTTTTAGCATAGAGAACATAAAAACAATAAATTAAAAATAAGTACCTACGAACCATAGAAGGGCTAAACCAAATCAATTTTAAGCTTAGGATATACAACTTTTCTCTCAATAATTTTTAATGCAAAAGACAATTAGCCTACTTAAAATAGTTCCCAAATAACAATTTTATGGAAAGCACTTTATTTTACAACAACCTCATAAATTATAAGAAACCAGTTACGGAATTACTTTCAAAAACTGATCTTTTTAAACGCATCCCTGATGAATGGTACATTATAGTAACAGATATAAAGGGCTCAACAGCGTCTGTAGAAAAAGGATTATCTGAAATAGTAAATTTAATAGCAACAGGAAGTATTATCGCCTCGTTAAATATTGCTAAAAAACATACTATTGACATTCCTTTCTTCTTTGGTGGAGATGGTGCAACGCTATTAATACCTCCTATTTTGTTACAAGAAACTATGGAGGCTTTAGTCTTATATCAGAAAAACATTAAAAAAGAATTTAATATTAATTTAAGGGTTGGAAATATGCCTATTTCTAATGTTTATAAAAACAAACAAGAGTTAAAAATTATCAAGGTACGTATTAATAAGCTGCATACGATCCCCGTAGTATTAGGTAATGGCCTACTCTTTGCCGAAAAAATAATAAAATCTAAAGATGTAGATTTTACTATCCCCAATAAACAAGATGTTAATTTAGATTTAGAGGGTATGGAGTGCAGATGGAATAAAATTGCACCGCCACAAAATTCAAATGAGGTAGTTTCTTTATTAATTAATTCAATTAGTGAATCTAAACAGGCATTTAATTTTCAAAAAATATTAGAGAAAACAGATGAAATATATGGTTCTTTAAGCAATAGAAACCCTATTTCTATAGATAAATTAGAGTTAAAATTTAATTTCAAAAAAATTAAAACAGAGCTAAAAGCAAGTAATAAGAAAATTGGAATTATAAACTTTTTGAAAGTATGGGTAAATGGAGTAATTGGTAAATATGTCTATTTGCCCAACCAGAAAGGTCAAAAATACTTAAATGAGCTAAAACAATTATCTGATATCCTAGTGATGGATGGGCGTATAAATATGGTTATCACTGGCAGCCCAAAACAAAGACAGTTGCTAACTGAATATCTAGATGATTTAGAAAAAAATGGATTAATTGTTTACGGCATTCATGTTAGCAAAAGAAGTATAATGTCTTGTTATGTACAAAATAGAAGTGAAAAACATATTCATTTTATTGATGGTGGAAATAGCGGATATACCAGAGCTGCAATGGTATTAAAGGAAAAATATAAAATAAATATTTAAGCTTTTAAGAAGAATTAAAACCTCATCAAGAAAGCTGACAATTTATTACTAAATTTAAATAGAGAAAATTATCATTCTTTACCAAATCTGTATCAATATAGTATAAACTTAAACAGGCATAATGTTCGGAATTTTTAAGAGAAAAAAGAATCAGGAAAAAATAAAAAGTGATTTCACCGAAAAGTATACTGAATTTTACAAGAAAAAGTTCCCTAAACTACCAGATGCTACTATCCAAAAAATGGCTTCAAAAAAAACCGAATGGGAAATGGATACCCAAAGATTAAAAAAAGAAGATGTCTTGTCTTTATTAAAGAAAATAGAATTGCCTGCAATAATTAATGACTTGTTTGTGGAAAATGAGAAATCTAAAAAATTAGAGTTAGATGATTTCTACCGGTGTCCCTCTGAATATTTTTTAATGACAAAAAATGAGCAAGACCATTATAATGTTGATGTTATAATTCCCTTTTTATCTGACCCAAGTTTCTATAAAATTTACGCTTACGACACTACAAGAAATGGGTTTTTAACTTTTGATATTGAGTCACCTGATGCAATTGAAAAAACGGAACGCTTTACTTGGGACGGAATTTTTGTATCGGACATTCTTTTTTGGTGGGAGTGCGATGTTGAAAAAAACCGAATTTTAGAATATGGAGATGTTTTAAACTTAAAATGGGTTGAAGAGATTTTAAATAGCATAGAAAACGACTTGGATAATAGTACCACAGCAAGTTGTACAGATTGGAAAAATACCATATACACAAAGTACAACATGATAATTAAATAACCACCAAAACGCTTAATAAGGAACCCCCAACTACTCCTCTTTTGGCTTCTTCTTTAAAATTATTTATTCCATTTACACAAGTCTTCAAGTTCTAACGAATATATATTTTACAGCTACACTTATACGTTTGGCAATCTATTTTAAGAAAAACTCATCTACTTTTAAAACATATAAAGATTTAGCTCTATGTTTATAGGTGAAATAGAGCTTTTAACATACTACGGCTTATACATAAACCGTTATAAAAACTCAACTAACTATAACTAAAATAATTACATTGGATTTTCTTATTAAAGACATCTTATTTAACTATTCCTATATTACTTTATATTGGCTGACTTTTGGGTACTTTATATTTCTATATTTTGGAGTAGGATCCTTGTTCTTGTTTATCTGTAAAACCTTAGAAAAAAAGCACTTCCTTAATAAAATTGAATCGAAAGAAGTATCTAAAAAACAGATTGCTTTTGAAATAAAACACTCTATAAAATCAATAGTTGTTTTTGGGTTTTCAATTATGCCCATTATTTATTTAATTAGGATTAATGTTGTAGAACTAGTCCCAAATACCTGGTTTAATATAGCAGCAGGAGTTACGTTACTAACACTATGGAACGAAGTCCATTTTTATATAGTACATAGAATAATGCACCAAAAATTTATGATGAAAAACGTACATTATATACATCATAAATCTAGAGTTTCTACAGTGTATTCTGTTTTCAGTTTTCATTGGATAGAAGCTCTTTTACTAAGCACCATACCACTAACAATTGTTCCGTTTATTCCTTTCTCTATCGTAGCGGTCTTTATATATCCACTAGTAAGTATTCTATTAAATTTTGCAGGACATTGCAATTATAGATTTGGAGAAGGCAAAGGTACTAGTTGGAGACTTTTTGGAACATACCATAACGAACACCATAGTAGAGGCCGAAAAAATTATGGCTTTTCTCTTAACTTCTTGGATAAATTATTTTCCAAGCATAACAAATAATAAATGAACGAGGTATATATAACAAGTTCTGGAACTTTTTTACCAAACAAGCCTGTTTCTAATCAAGAAATGGAAGATTTCTTGGGGCGCATAAACGGCAAAGATAGTAGAGCAAAAGAGCGTGTATTAAAACAAAATGGTATTAAAACGCGACACTATGCTATAAACAAAAACCAAGAAACAACACACTCTAATGCACAGTTAGCCGTACATGCTGTAAACGATGCGTTACAGAACAGTAGTTTAAGAAGTACAGATGTAGAATTATTATGTACTGGAACCACACAAGCAGATTTACCCATCCCTGGTTTTGCAAGTATGGTACACGCAGGTTTAGATTTTAATAGATGTGAAGTTGCTAGTTTCCAAAGTGTATGTGCTAGTGGAATAATGGCCTTGAAAAATGCATATGCTCAAATTAAAAGTGATGAAAAGCAAAATGCAGTTTGCGTAGGTAGCGAGTTAGCAAGTAGATTGTTTAAGGCATCGCGTTTTGAAGCCCAGAATACGAGCTCATTACCATTTGATACCGAGTTTTTAAGATGGATGTTGTCTGATGGCGCTGGTGCGTTTGTACTTCAAAATAAGAAAAACGAAAACGGAATTTCTTTAAAAATTGATTGGATTGATATAAAATCGCATGCAAATGAGTTTCCTGTTTGTATGTACACAGGAAAAACTGACAATAAAAATGAAGACGAAAAAACTTGGCTAGATTATCCTAGTTACGAGGAAGCTTCTAAAGCAGGCGCAATTAATTTAAAGCAAGACACACGACTATTAGACAAGGTAATTAAAACTGGCGTAGCGCACTATTTTGATCTCATAGACCAAGGTAAAATTAACAAAGACCAAGTAGATTGGTTATGCTGTCATTATTCTTCTGAGGTTTTTAAAGAACCTATAAAAGAGTTAATGCTAAAAGGAGGCGGAGAAATTACAGATGAGAAATGGTTTAGCAACCTTACATCAAAAGGAAATACAGGAGCAGCTTCTATTTTTATAATGTTAGATGAATTAATGCATTCTGGCAAGTTAAAATTAGACGACAAAATACTTTGCATGGTTCCAGAAAGTGGTCGTTTTGTTACATCTTTTATGCAGTTAACTGTAACGGGAAATACAAACACGGCTACCAAGAGTTATCCATTGCGAGAAATTGAACCTCCTGAGTTAGTTATTAATAAAAATGAAACTTCTGAATGGTTAATTAGAAACCTTTCTCAAATCTGGATCGACTTTGAAACAGAATTGCTTAAAGTACCTATTGTTACAAAAATACATGATGGCAAGCTAAGTCTTTCTGATTATAAATTATTACTACTAGACCTTAGACAACAAGTAATAGATGGCTCTCAGTGGATATCTCGTGCAGCATCAAACATAGATATAGATTTGTTTGAGCTACGATCTGCTTTTATAAAACATACAGCAGCAGAGCACAAAGATTACCAAATGCTAGAGAAAAATTTTGAAGCCTTAGGAGAAAATATAAACACCATAAGAACTGGCGAAAAAAACATAGGTAGTATGGCGTTAACCAATTTTATGTTTCAACAAGCAAGCAAAGCTAACCCTATAGATTTGTTAGGCTCTATGTTTATTATAGAAGGTATTGGCAAGCGACTATCTGGTTATTGGGGAGAAATGATTAAGGATCAATTAAACCTAAAGGATAACCAAGTATCTTTTTTTACTTATCATGGCGTAGCAGATGAAAATCATTTTCATAACTTAGAAAAAGCATTAAATCATCCAAAGATGAATATGGAAGTGGCTAAAAAAATAGTGAAGACAGCTAAAACCACAGCCAAATTATACAAAATGCAGTTAGAAGAATTAGGTAATTATTAAACAAAAATATGATAAACGAAAACATGGACATATCTGCACACGATGAAAGGGACCCTAATCCTTGGCTAGCGTTATTTTTAGATGATAGTATTCCTATTAACCAAACAACAAAATTAGCCTTGATGAGAGATAACTCGTCTAGGTCGGTAAAATACATTTTACCAATGGTGCAATTCTGGTCTAAAATGACCATGTTTTTTATTCATATATTCAAATTTTTCTTTCCTAAGTTAATCAACTCATCAAAGGTTTTACATCATATTTTAGCATGGGGACTTAAAAGGTTTGTTAGCCCAGATGCCAACTTACTTATATTTCGTCATTTTCATATAGGCACAGAGATTTTACAGTTTATAGCAGGTAATATTCCCAATGTAGACGTAAAAGGAAACCCTTTAAAACCTAAAGATTTTAAAGACGTAAAAGATGATTTATTCCTAAAGCATGATTTAAACTTATATAATTTTGTTATTCACTTAAACAGTCAGTTAAAAGAGAAAAATATAACAATTTCTTCTCCCGAAAATATAAACTTAGATATGATTACTGAAGATCAGTTTAATCATATCAGCTTCCCAAATAAATGGACTAACTTTTTAGACTTACGCTCAGCTATTGAGCTTTTTACACCTTTTTACCAACTATTTTTAACCTCTAATGATTTTATAAGAGCATCAAACTCATTGCAATTAGATGAAACAATAGCTATTTATACATCACAAATTTTAAATACTCCTGGTCATTTAGGGTTAGTTAATAACAAACACCCTATGGTACCTGCAACTACGTACAGTGTAGCCTACAGATTGGTTTTACATGGTCTTTCTGCAGAAACACTACATGAGATATTGGTAAAAATGAAGCTGAATAAAAATAGTGACGGAATTATGACTCCAAAAAAATAAAGATTGCATCGTCTTTAAAAAACATTAGAATTAATAAGAAAAAGCAAAACTTTATTGTGCTCTATTGAAGAAAGGTTTAGAGGCACCAATACTAACTATACATATAAAAATATACGATGATATACTTTGCATAAAAAATGCATGGTCTACTCATATACGTTTTCATTTTTTTTAAACGAATATAGATTTAACCACTACAGTTATAGGTTTAGTATTCTAAACTAGAATCAATTATTATAATTTTATGAGATACAAAGACCAAAGAACATCTTTGAATTGATTAAAAAATTATGATTGAAAAAGAAGAAGACACTAAAGACTTAAGATTTTATTCTCAAAAATCCATAGCAATTGCAACCTTTATTGGCGGGCCATTAGCCGCAGGATATTTAATTAGAGAAAATTACCTAAGCCTAAATAAACCTGATGAAGGAAAAAAATCTTTATTAATAGGATTTGTAGCTACTATCCTTTTGTTTACAGGAATTTTTATGATTCCTGAGGCGATAATTGAAAAAATTCCAAGCTTTGTTATACCTGCAATTTATACGGCAATAATATATTCAATTGTTGAAAAAATCCACGGAAAAATATTAAATGAGCATAAAGAAAATGAGAATAATTTTTACTCTGGATGGAAAGCAGCAGGGGTTGGTTTTGTATCTCTAATTGTACTATTAATTGGAATTTTTGGATATGCATATCTTTCGGTAGGCGGAGATGAATATGAAAAATATGATGCTGAAATTGCTAAGTTTTCTAAAAACGAAACTGAATCATTACTCTTTTTTGAACACTATGAAACAGAAACAGACAATTCGCTTCTTCAAGAATTAGAAAACAGTACAATTCCTAAATGGGAAGAAAATATTGAAATAATAAAAAATTCTAATACTATAGAAAACTTACCTTCTGAGTTATTAGAGCAAAATAAGATCTTACTTAAATACTCAGAATTAAGACTAAAAGCTTTTGAATTATATAAAAAAGCAATTAAAGAAGATACAGCAATTTACGATCAACAACTAGAGCAAATACATCTAGAAATTAATGAGCAAATTGAAAAATTAAATTGATGAATAAAAAAACAGCACTAATTATACTGTTTAGCTTGTGCTCCTTTTTATGTAAAGCACAAAAACTAGATGCTAAAACCGAGGCAGAAATACATACGTTCATAAAAAAGGAAGCTAAATCTTTACGCCAGCTTAAGCTCCAAAAATATTATGGAAGATTTTACAATGGAGATGAATTTGTAAATATGTTTGAAGATGAAAAAATTAACAGAAGTAGAAGGGTGTCTAGACGTTCTATGAGATTAAGAAAAAAAGCTCTAAAATTAAAAAAAGAGGAAGACTATTTTAGTTTTGAACGAGTAATGGCTACACCATTCAAACAATTTTACAACGATTTTAACCTACTTATTTTTACGAAAGAAGATATTGAAAAAGGGTACAACAAAACCAATAATCATAAAAAAATGAGACAGGCTGTTATTGAAAAATGGAACCCTAAAATAGAATTAACTGAGAATAGATATTTTGTCTGTTTCATTCCAAAAGAAGACTCCCCACGTAAATACGGAGATTTTATTATACTTCATATTCTTGAGAAAAAAGGAAATAAATGGGGCGTTTATTCGGCTTGGAACTAAAAACCTACCAATAAACAAATCAAAGACACTATAGCAATACGCTATTAACTCCTGTTTTTTTGAACGAATATATATTTTACAGCTACAGTTATATGTTCAGCATATTAGGACGGTCTCAATTACGATACTTTTACCGCACACAAGGAGCTAAAACAAAAGAAAGGTTTTAGATGAATGCAACGCACTTTAAGAATTGAAAAGACAATAGTGCATCTTTTCAGAAACGTAAATCTTAATTAAATAACATCGTACGAGATTATGAATATCATTGAAAAATTAAAATACCATGAAGATAACCAACTAGACAAGTGGTTAGATACCGATAATAAAACGACTCGTAAATTCCGAAGAGATATAGCAAGTTATGCCAAAGATAATTTTGACGAAATAAAACAATACTGTCTACAGATACAACCTACAGATTTTTCAAGCTTAAGCATTGTATATGAGTCATTATCTGAGTTCTCTTTAGACCACAATGAGTTTTTATATGAGGAAATACAGAGGGTAATTAACCTTGCCATAAATAACAAAATTGATTCTGAAAATTTAAATATACTTACAGATATTGATATGCAGGGTATCTATTTAAAGTCTCTAGATATTTATATAAAAATAATGAACTTTTTAACTGAAAATCTTTCGTCTAACCCAGACAGCAATTACAAAATTGAACTTTTATCTGTTATAGATTATTATTTAATAGAAGTAAATAAAGATGATGACATTCTAGAGTTTAACAACTGGATTAACCCAATAAAAGACTTAGCAGCTAATGACGAGTTAAGTGTAAAGGCAGAGGCAACTAAAATTCTTAAAGATTTAGGTGTTTCAGATCTATCTGGATCAACTTCTTTTGTAGAAAAAGTACTAGGGATATTTGATTAAATTTAAACTCTTCTAAAAAATTCAATGTTCGCAAAAGACACCTTAGATGATTATAAATCTAACGGAAGATTTAATGCAGATCTATTTTTAAAATCAACTAATGACTGGATGATTAGAAAACAGTAGCCTACCGAAATATTTGGTTGTGAACATAGGTCTGTATCTTTTAGTGAAAAAGATACGTTGGCAATTGTAAATGGCGCGCCTTGTCCGCAATTGAATATGACTGAAGATGTACACAAAGGGTTTATGTTTGCTACTACTGTAAAAATATCTAAGAACAAAGAATAGTCAAAATTATAATGATTAAAATAAAGAAGAATAGATTTTTAATCGAAAATAAAAAAATTACAATAGAAACAGGTTTGCAAATTAGAATACTAGTACTACTCTCATTTTCATTCCTCTTTTTGTCTTTATTTTTTTTGTTCCCTACACTTTCTATTACGTTATTAGAGGGGCTTATTCTGTTTAAAGTATATTTTATTTCTTTATTAATTGGTTTTGTTCCGTGTTGGTTTTTAAGTGATATAAAAATAACTTTTAACGCTAATTCTAAAACTATTATTAAAAGAAGCTGGTTCATTAAATTATATACCATTGATTTTAAATCAATAGAGCGTGTGCAACTTGTTTCCCTTAATAATCTAACCTATTATGAAATGGTTTTAAAAAAAGATCCATTAGGAAAACATAAAATAATATCTCCTAAATACTCTAAAACTAGCTTTGATCAAAAACAATTAGAAGAGTTTAATCAAAAAATTTTAATTAGACTTAAAAGCTACATCAATACTAAAACAATATAGGATTTATGAAAAACCTCACCTATTTTAAAGCTACAGAAACTGGTTTTATATATTTCCCCTTGAAACAGAAAATACTTTCAGTATTCTGTGTTCTCCTTATACTATTTGGCTTTGTGTTTAACTTTTATTACAATAATAATGCTTTAGGACAATATGCCATTATCTATAGAATAATGTCTATTGTAGTTCCTTTATTTTGGCTTTACGGTGCAAGCACTAAAATTGAAATTAATATAAAAAACAACCATTTAATTACATCTCACTATATGGGATTGCTTAAAAAAAAATTCAATTTAGATGTTTTTAAAGGTTTTTACGTTCTAAGACAAAGTTCTTATTTTATATACACGAGCACACAGTTATCTATGGCTTTTAAAGTTAATGACAAATTAAATAATGTACCAGTAGAAGACATGAGAAATACCGTAAAACTTAATAGCCTTAAATTAGAAATTACCGCTATACTAAACAACGGCCAACTGTAATGAAAAAATCCTATTTTAATTAGGTATTAAGTTTCTATTCCTCAAAAACGGAAAACTAATATCGTATAGATATTAGTCTCCTTGCTAAAGCAAACAGCAGCCTACAACAATCTGTAATTAACTCCTTATTTAGATTCTTTATCTAAAACATTATTCGCTATTTACACAAGTCTTCAAATTTTTAACGAATATATATTTTACAGCTACACTTATGCATTTGGTAATTCACTTAAAGACTAACTTATTTACTTTTAACACAAATAAAACCGAAGAATGGTTTTATATCAACTTAAAAAAATAGAAGATGTTAGAGAGATTATTATTAAAACATTTAACAAAAAAAGGCAAAATAGCTTATTTTGTTGGCTTAGCAGCATCATTTGCTTTAGTTGCTTATATTATATTAGGCATTGCAGATTACTCCTTAGACTCGGGAAAAGATGTTTTCTTTGTTTCAATAGTAGCCGTTAACCTAATATGGGCTGGCGTATGTTATTTTGTTTGGAGAAAAAAAGAAGAAGAGAACCAAGAATAAACTTATAAAGATTTTTAATCCCTATATCTATAAAGATACAATAGCATTAAACTCATATGACGTAGTTATCTATAGTCGACGTTATTTTTATGTGCTTAATTTCATATACACAGAATTACAGCACAATTAAATCAAGAGTTAATTTATTAGAAACTAAGGTTATTTCTCAAATCTAACTGAGGCAATCATCACTCATAGATCTGAATTAAGAAAGACTGGCTTTTTTGTATTGTGTAAGGAGAGCAAAACTTATTCAGTTCTTGGCTAGGTAAAAAAATAGCTCTAAATTACCCTACAGTAAAACCACTATTTAAATCACGTATTTACGTACGATTTTGAGACGAACATATATTATAAAAATAAAGCAACATACACCAACTATTAATTAAAAACTATCTATTAGACTAATGACAACAGCCGAACTAAAACAGCAATTGCTAAGTGCACACCAAAGAGATAAAAAGCTTTCCATACTAGGCTTTATTTTAATTATAATTTTTATAGCCATTGTATCGACTTTAATTTACGTTTATGCTTTTGAAGCCGTATCTAATTACATTAAAAATGCTTTTAGTGGAATTACAGGAATGTTAAATAGTGAAGAAACTCCTTTTTACTATAAGTTAATTTTTCCTGCAGTACTACTTTCAATGCTCTCTTTTCCGCTTCTAAAAATTATTAAATTAACAAAAAGACCAAAGTTAATAGACGAACTTATTTTAAAGATTGATAAAGGGTCTATAGCGTCTTCTATTGACCAAAGAACTGTATATAAAATTATTATTCCGCTATTAAAAATCAATATAAGATTGGCTCCTGTAGAATATGTCACTATAGTTTTAGACGAAGACACCAAATACAAACCGTATGACTTACCAATTGAGGCTTATGTAATTCCAGATCTAAAAAGAGTGTTAAGTGGTGCTAATACAGAACAGATAAACAAAGCTTGGGATGAGCTATATAGTAGTTCTGATACTAAAACCCAAGAAAAAGAGTACCCATTAAAACCTAAAGAAGAGTTCAAGAAATTTATAGACACAACGCTTTTTAACGACATTAATAAGTTAGACCAAGAGAGAAGTGTTGGTAAAACCAACTATATAAAATATCTTATATTTTCGGTATTAGTTATTCTTCTTTTTGTAGGCGGTTATGTATACTTACAATTCTCCGATATTGCGTTTAAATCAGAATATCTGATTTATGTTGTGTTTGGAGGTTTTGGACTTTTTTATACCCTTTTCTATGCTTTGGGCAAGCATAAGGGGCAACCAGGAATTGCAATGAACTCTGGAAATAGTTTTAAAACCAAAATTTTAAAACCTATGATTGCATTTATAAACCCTAATTTTCATTTTGTACTTCACGGACATCTTAGTTTACCAGAAGTATTAGAAACTGGCCTATTAGAAAACAAACAATATATTATAACTGGTAATGACCAAATAATGGGGTCACACAAAGGAGTTCCTTTTCAAATGAGTGATCTTGATATAGAGTATAAAAGAAATTTCTCTAGTGAAAAAGAGGGTCCAGATCAAGTATTTTTTGGACAAGCTTTTGTTGCTAAGTTTAATAAAAATTTTAGCTCTGAGTTATACTTAGTTCCTAAGAAAACCACCAAAAAGAAGGTAATGGATTCTGTGTCCGAAACCTTAACTCTTGGATTAGCTGGCACAAGAACTACAGATATAGATATGTACACCAGTAATGACTTTGGCCCTAAAGTAATATTAGAAGACCCCGAATTTTCTAAATTATTTAATGTGTATTGTTATGATCAGACTGAAGCTAGATATATTTTAACTCCAGCTTTAATGGAAAGAATAAAAACACTAGCAACAAGAACAAAAGGAGATTTATTTATGTCTTTTAAAAATAATAGAATTTCTATTTTAAACAATAGTGGTATTAATAATTTTGAACCAGGACAATTTAATTCAATAAGCAAAAATGACAATAAGCTATTGTTAGATTTCTATACCGATTTACACAATCAACTATCAATTATAGACGATTTAAAATTAAATATTAACATCTGGAATAAAAACAACTAAAATGGGAACAGGAATAATAGTAACAGTAGTAGTACTTGCAATTATAGTCATTGCATTTATTTCAATTTTCAATAAAATGACAAGGGCTAAAAACCAGATTGAAAATTCAATCTCATCATTAGACGCATCATACATAAAACGAAGCGATCTTATACCAAATTTGGTTGCAACAGTTAAGCAATATATGACGTATGAAGAAGGCACCCTAGAAAAAATAACGGCGCTAAGAACTTCTAAATCTAACTCTGACCCAGCGATGGAAAAGGAAGGAAGTCAGGCATTAAAAAATTTAATGATCCAGGTAGAAAATTATCCTGAACTTAAAGCCAATACCCAGTTTACGAACTTACAGTATAGTTGGAACGAGTCTGAAGAACAAATTGCAGCAGGCAGAAGATACATTAGTTCTTCTATCACAGATTATAACAATTCTATTAGCACATTCCCTGCAAATACTGTAGCCAAGCTATTTGGATTTAAAAACTACCAATGGCAATATGCAACAAAAGAACAGCAAGAGAATGTAAATGCTAACGAGTTGTTTAAATCATAACCTTCGGTTAAAAAAACAATAACAATATTTTACATAAATGGTTAAAATAAAAAAGCAGGGCATCTGCCCTGCTTCCTCAACAATTAACCAAACATACAAGATAATTATGAAACCATCTCCTGATACACTTTAGCGGTATTTAGTGACGACTGCACACTATCACGCTGTGCTATTAACAGGTTTTCTGTAGACGGTGCAAGCACCATATCTTTATCTTTTAAAATTTCGTCATACTCCTCAATAAAAGATTTTTCTCCTCGCTCTACTTCATTTAAAATAGTCTCATCTTCATTAGAAGCTAAAGTAGCCGTTAGGTTCATCCAAGTTCTATGTAAATCGCCTTTTAAACTACCACCCTTTTCTGGTAGTTCTCCGTACGCTAAAATTTCTGACTTCAGTTGATGTCCAAAATTATAACGTTGTTCTATTTTGTTTTCTAAAAACCGTTTTACAGAAGGATTTTCTACTTTTTCTACTCCAAGTTTATATCCCTTTTCCGCATCGTACGTTTTCTCTAATAAACTGTTCAATCTGTTTGTAATTTTTTCTGTATACTTCATACTATCTCTTATCATTTAAATTAAGTAACCTTGCTGATTATCAACAATCTTGCTCCTCTAAATTAGATAGATAAGGAACCAATTACAAAATAATAAAGCGGTTTAGCCTAAGTTTAACGCCAATTCTTAATAAATGTTAAGTTGTTATTTTTTCCTTTGCTTATGCAAACGATAAATTGCCTGCTATTTTTGTGAAGAAAAAACCTATAAAAAGTAAATTTTTTTCGCTTGGATAAAAATCCTATTTTTGAATCAAATTCCATTAAAAAGATGATAATAAGATTATTTTTTGGCCCTTACAGTGTAATTACATTAATAATTACTTACTTAATAGTAACCATTTCATCAATTTATTTTGTTTTTCGTGATGAGAGTGGAAATTCAAAATTATTCTGGACATTGATTATTATTTTCTTTCCTTTTATTTTTAGCATTGTATATTTATTAGGAATAATTTTCAATTTATCGAAGTCAAAAAAATTAGCTGAAAAGAATAATTGAAAATTATTCTTTAAAAAAGATAATTTTACACCACAAAGTAGTGTCAATTAAACAGAAATTGTATATTTGCACCCGCTTTTAAGCCAAAAGCAAACGAAAGAATTAATAACAAGGGTCGGGCACCCTACAAATTTAATGTGATATGCCAGTTAAAATTAGATTACAAAGACACGGTAAAAAAGGAAAACCTTTCTATTGGGTAGTAGCAGCGGATTCTCGTGCTAAAAGAGATGGTAAATTCTTAGAAAAATTAGGAACTTACAATCCAAACACAAACCCAGCAACAATTACTTTAGATATTGATGGTTCTGTACAATGGTTATCTAATGGTGCACAACCAACAGAAACTGCTAAAAGAATTTTATCTTACAAAGGTGTTTTATTAAAGCATCATTTACAAGGTGGTGTACGTAAAGGTGCATTAACTGAAGAGCAAGCAACTGAAAAGTTTAACGCTTGGATCGCTGAAAAAGAAAAATCTGTAGCTGGTAAAGTTGAAGGATTAGATAAAGTTAAAGCTGATGAAGCAGCTAAGATTTTTGAATCTGAAAAAGCAATTAACGAAAAACGTTCTGCAGATGCAGCAGCGGCAGCAGCTCCAGTAGCAGAAGAAGCTCCAGCAGTAGAAGAAGCAGCAGCTTCTGAAGAAGAATAAATTTATATAAAGAACGATATGCAAAAGGAAGATTGTTTCTACTTAGGTAAAATCGTTTCTAAATATAGCTTTAAGGGCGAAGTATTAATTAAAGTTGATGCTGACGAACCTGAAGTTTACGAAAACATGGAATCAGTGTTTATTTCTTTAGGAAATAACCTGGTTCCATTTTTTATTGATAAATGTAGATTACACAAGTCTAGTTTATTACGTATTAGGTTTGAAGATGTTTTAGACGAGTCTGACGCAGACCGAATAATGGGATCCAAACTCTACTTACCACTTACAATGTTACCTAAATTATCTGGTGACAAATTTTACTTCCACGAAGTTATAGGCTTTACATTACAAGATGATGTACACGGAGACATTGGACAAATTACCAGTGTTAACGACACCACATCACAAGCACTCTTTGAAGTTGAAAAAGGAGACAAGCAGCTTCTTATACCTATTAACGACGAAATTATTACAAAAGTAGATCGCGAGAACAAAACTATTTTTGTGACCACTCCAACAGGCTTAGTAGACTTATACCTAGGTTAAATAATGAAATATTTATTTTTAGCACTAGCAATTGTTTTTGAAATTGTTGGATCTAGCTTTATGCAAACCTCAAACGGGTTTACAAAAACAATACCGACTATTGTAACAATAGTATCGTATGTTATTTCTTTTTTCTTTTTTTCACAGGCATTAAAATATATTCCGCTAGGAGTTGCATATGCAATTTGGGGAGGCCTAGGTATTGTTATTACAGCAATAATTTCGGTTGTAATTTTTAAACAAACTTTAGATTTTCCTGCTATTTTAGGGATAAGCTTAATTGTAGCTGGTGTTATTATAATGAACTTCTTTTCAAATAGCACTGCACATTAAAGTCAACCTATTTTTAAACAAAGTATTCTTTATTTTTTTCTCAGATAATAAAACCTGTATTTTTGCGTATATACTACACATATTATGCAGAACAATCAGAACATAAAAATAGCTGTAGATGCTGTTGTTTTTGGCTATCAAGATAACGCACTTTATATTTTATTAGTACAACAAAAATATGGCCATTACAAAGACCAATGGGTTTTACCAGGAGGCTTAGTACAAAATGGTGAAACACTAACCACGGCAGTACACAGAGAACTACAAGAAGAGGCAGGTATTACTGTAAACTACCTAGAACAACTATATACGTTTGGAGACGATATTAATCGTGACCAAAGAAACCAGGTAATATCTGTATCCTATTTTGCCCTAGTTAATCCAGAGAAATTTAAATTAAGTGCAGCCACAGATGCGCAAGATGTAAAATGGCAAAACATAAACAATACACCAGCTTTACCGTTCGATCATAATTTAATTATAAACACTGCTTTTAAGAGATTAAAAGCTAAACTACACTACCAACCAATTGGCTTTGATTTGCTTCCAAAAAAGTTTCCGTTTTCAGATTTAGAGCATTTATATGCTACCATTTTGGAACAAGAAATTGATCGAAGAAACTTTAGAAAAAAGATATTAAGTTTCGATTTTATTAAAAAATCCGATGAAAAACAAAAAGCAGGAAGTGGTAGACCCGCACAATTATTCACCTTTGACACTAACAAATACAAAGCCTTAGAGAAGAAAGGGATGCATTTTGAAATTAAGTTTGCGTAACTTTAACACAAAATGTTTTTGCTAATCCATTTACTTATTTAACTTTGTGTAAAAATAACGCAAATGATACTAAATTTAGATCCACAGTTTAATCCGTTTCCAAATCAGAAAAGCATCGAATATAAGTCGTTTTTATTTTCTGGTGGAGAGCCACATATTAAAATTGAAGACAATTTTAATATCCAAGAAACTACAACAGTAACACACAGACTCCAATCTTTTAACGATGTAGGCTTACTGCTAATAACCGTAGATGCACTAAAACGTATGGGCGTAAAGATTATAAAAGTTTTTATCCCATATTTTCCGGCTGCTAGACAAGACAGATTAATGGTCTCTGGTGAATCACTATCTGTAAAAGTATATGCAGATCTTATAAATAGCCTTCAATTAGATGAAGTTACTGTTTACGACCCACACTCAGAGGTTACTCCTGCCCTATTAAACAACTGTACTACCGTTACAAATTACACGTTTATAGAAAAAGTACTATCGACCTTAAATAACACTATAGTTTTAATTTCTCCAGACGGAGGTGCTCTTAAAAAAATATACAAAGTATCTGAATATTTAGGAGGTAAAGAGGTTGTAGAATGTTCTAAGTCTAGAGACGTAAAGACTGGTAAATTATCGGGGTTTAAAGTATATACAGATGACCTTCAAGGTAAAGATTGTTTGGTTGTAGATGATATCTGCGATGGTGGCGGAACTTTTAATGGCTTAGCACAAGAATTAAGAAACAAGAATGCCGGCAATTTATACCTTGCTGTTAGCCACGGTATTTTTAGTAAAGGTTTGGAGAGTCTAAGCAGCTATTACGATGGCATTTTTACAACCGATTCTTTTAACACCATTACAGAACAACCAAAGATTACACAAATAAAAATAGCAGACTTACTAGACTAAGATAATAATTACAAAATATAGATATTATGAATCCATTACTATATACAGACGGCTACAAGGTAGATCACAGAAGACAATATCCAGAAGGCACAACATTAGTATACTCTAACTGGACACCAAGAAAAAGTAGAATAGAAGCTATTGATGAAATCGTATTTTTTGGACTTCAGTATTTTATTAAAAAATACATTATAGAAGATTTTAACGCTAACTTTTTTGGTAAACCCAAAGAAGAAATTGCTAAAAAATATAGCAGAAGAATAAATAATTATTTAGGAGAAAATGCTGTTGGCATAGCACATATAGAAGCTTTACATGATCTTGGTTATTTGCCAATGGTAATTAAAGCACTACCAGAAGGTTCATCTGTTCCTATACGTGTCCCTATGATGACAATGTACAACACATTACCAGAATTCTTTTGGCTAACTAATTATTTTGAAACTATATTAAGTACAACCATCTGGATGCCTTGTACTTCTGCAACTATTGCAAAACAGTACAGAGGAATTCTAGACAAATATGCTGACGAAACTTCTTCTACTCCAGAATTTGTAGACTGGCAAGGACACGATTTTTCTATGCGAGGCATCGCTGGTATGGAAGCTGCAGTAATGAGTGCATCTGCTCACTTACTTAGTTTCTCTGGCACAGACACTATACCATGTATAGATTTTTTAGAAGAATACTACAATGCAAATTCTGACACAGAACTTATTGGTGGTTCAGTTGCAGCTACAGAACACTCTGTTATGTGTATGGGCACAAACACAGGCGAAGAAGAAACTTTTAAAAGGCTAATTACAGAAGTATACCCTAATGGCATTGTTTCTATTGTGTCTGACACTTGGGACTTATGGAAAGTACTTACAGAGTACTTACCCAACCTAAAAGAAGAAGTTTTAGCAAGAGATGGTAAGGTTGTTATTAGACCAGATAGTGGAGATCCTGCAGATATTATTTGTGGCAATCCTAATGGAAAAACAGCAGAAGAGAAAAAAGGTGTTATAGAACTGCTTTGGGAGATCTTTGGCGGAAAAACAAACGATAAAGGATACAAAGAATTAGACAGTCATATTGGTGCTATTTATGGAGACAGCATTACTACAGACCGTGCTACAGATATTTGCGAGCGCCTAAAACAAAAAGGGTTTGCATCTACAAACGTAGTTTTAGGTATTGGCTCTTTTACTTACCAATACAACACTAGAGATACTTTTGGTTTTGCAATGAAAGCAACATACGGAGAAGTAAACGGAGAAGGAAGAGAAATTTTTAAAGATCCTATTACTGACGATGGAACTAAAAAATCTGCTAAAGGATTACTTAAAGTTGAAAAGAAAAACGGCGTATTTACACTTACAGATAGTGTTTCCTGGGACGAAGAAAAAACAGGAGAACTAAAAGTAGTATTTAAAGATGGTAAATTACTTGTAGATGATTCTTTACAAAATATTAGAAATAGAGTAAGATAAACTCCTTAATTTTGCAAACGTAAGAGGCAAGCTTTTTTTACAAGCTTGCCTCTTCTTTTTTAAACTTATATCATGAGCAAACCTTTTACATTTAAACAATTTACTATTGCCCAAGACCGTTGCGCTATGAAAATAGGCACAGACGGTGTTTTATTGGGCGCATGGGCATCTATAGACCACAACCCCTACTCTATTTTAGATATTGGTAGTGGTACTGGTATTATTTCTTTAATGCTAGCTCAACGTAGCATTGCAGATAATATAGAGGCTATTGAGTTAGATGATGCTGCTTACGAACAATGCACAGAAAATTTTGAATCATCTATCTGGGCAGATCGCTTGTTTTGTTTTCACGCTGGTTTTGATGAGTTTGTAGATGAATATGCTACAGACGAAACTGATCAAGATGAGTTGTATGATTTAATAGTATCCAATCCTCCTTTTTACACGGAAGATGTTACTACTGGTAATGAAGCTAGAGATAATGCTCGCCAAAACACATCTTTACCATTTAATGAGCTGCTTAGTGGCGCATCAAAATTACTATCTAAAGATGGCGTATTTTCAACTATAATTCCGTTTAAAGAAGAAGAAGAATTTATAAAACTTGCCAAAAATTTTCAACTATATCCAAAACGAATTACGAGAGTTAAAGGTAACGCTGACGTAGCGATAAAACGAAGTCTGTTGGAGTTTACAAAAGAGCCTTCATCAAACTTAAAAACTGAAGAGCTTGTTATAGAGAAAGATAGACATATCTACACGGAAGAATACATCAACCTAACAAAAGATTTTTATTTAAAAATGTAACATTTACTCTTTGTATTGTTATATTTCTTTGCCTATCTTTGGTTACATATCCTAATACATAGCTATGAAACCAGATTTATTTGAAGCACCAGATTATTACAATATAGACGATTTATTGTCCGAAGAACATAAATTGGTGAGAGATGCCGCCCGCCAATGGGTAAAAAGAGACGTATCTCCAATAATTGAAGAATACGCTCAAAAAGCTGAGTTTCCTAAGCAAATAATTAGTGGATTAGCAGAGATTGGTGCTTTTGGCCCATACATTCCTGAAGAATACGGTGGTGCTGGTTTAGACCAAATAAGTTATGGTTTAATTATGCAAGAGATAGAACGTGGTGATAGTGGCGTACGTTCTACTGCATCTGTACAATCTTCTTTGGTTATGTACCCTATTTATACCTACGGTACAGAAGAACAACGTAAAAAATACTTACCTAAATTAGCTAGCGGGGAGTTTATGGGTAGTTTTGGTTTAACAGAACCAAACCACGGATCTAACCCTGGCGGTATGGAAACCAAATACAAAGATATGGGAGACCATTACCTTTTAAATGGTGCTAAACTATGGATCTCTAATTCTCCTTTTTGCGATGTAGCTGTTGTTTGGGCTAAGAACGAAGAAGGTAGAATTAACGGACTTATTGTTGAGCGCGGAATGGAAGGTTTTTCTACTCCAGAAACTCACAACAAATGGTCTTTAAGAGCATCTGCAACGGGTGAACTTATTTTTGATAATGTAAAAATTCCTAAAGAAAACCTATTACCAAATAAAAACGGACTAGGCGCTCCATTAGGATGTTTAGATTCGGCTCGTTACGGTATTGCTTGGGGTGCAATTGGCGCAGCAATGGATTGTTATGATACTGCCTTACGTTATGCAAAAGAACGCATACAATTTGGTAAGCCAATTGGCGCATACCAATTGCAACAAAAGAAATTAGCAGAAATGATTACCGAAATTACAAAAGCACAGTTACTAGCATTACGCTTAGGACAGCTTAAGAATGAAGGCAAAGCAACAACTGCACAAATATCTATGGCCAAACGTAACAATGTAGATATGGCTTTAAACATTGCCAGAGAAGCAAGACAGGTTTTAGGTGCTATGGGTATCACTGGCGAGTACAGTATTATGCGACATATGATGAACTTAGAAAGTGTTATTACGTATGAAGGTACGCATGATATACACTTACTTATTACAGGAATGGACATTACCGGTCTTAATGCCTTTAAATAATAATTAATTCTTTATCTTTACATAGTCTAAATAAGGGTTGCAATCAAAAACAACCCTTTATAAAAACTATTAAGGTTATGGAAACGTTACAACACATCCTAGTATTTATTACTGCTGCAGTAGCATTTGGTTATGTAGCTAAGAAATTTTTTCTTCCTAAATCTCTTTTTGCTAATAGTAAGAATAAAAAATCATGTGGCTCTGACGACTGTGGTTGCAGCTAATTCTTCTTTATAATTCTTGCTACATTATCTTAAAGTATTCACAATTTCGTTAAAGAAATAAGAATACTATACTAAAGTTATCCAAAAACCCTCTCTTGTAGTACTTAGATTACTTTATTTAGCCAGCGGCTAAAAAAGTAACTCTAAAATAAAACGACTCAAAAATCTAGCAATCAAAGTTTTACGTTTTATTTTCATTTTTTTTAGCAACAGCAGGCAACAACAACCAAGTTTATGTTGTCTATACTAATAAGAAACAAAAACCAAAAAACTAATTATGCGTAAAACGACTCAACTTGTAATTTTAATCATCACTTTAATTGCAAGCAATATCACAACAGCACAAGAACTTAATGCTAGTATAAAAGATGCAGCTAATAAAGAAGCAATACCGTATGTTTCGGTTGTACTCTCTAATAAAAAAGGAGTAATTACAAATGGTGAAGGTAAATTTTCATTAAGCACTACAAACACAACTGCAATAGATTCAATTTTTATTTCTTGTATTGGCTACGAATCAATAGCGCAACCCATACACACTTTTAAGGATAGTATTATTTACATGCAACCAAAGACCATAGAACTTAATGAGGTTTTGGTTTCAAATAAAAATTACACCGGAGAAGAGATTATAGATATGGTTAAAGATAGTTTAGACAAAAACTATAGCAAAGACCTAACTAAGAAAAAAATATTCCTTAGAGAGTCTAATTACCAAGGATTAGATAAAACAAACTATACATTTATGAAATCTACTATAGAGGAACTAAATAAGCCTTTTTTAGATAGCGTTATAACTGCTTTGCCAAAAAGAGACAATAGTTATTCTGAGGTTTTATGTGATATTTACGGAAATTACGATAAAGAAACATTAAAAATAGATCCTATAAAAGCATGTAGATTATACGATAAAAACTCTGAGTTAGATATTACTAAGCTTGAAGAAAAATTTAACGAGATTATTAAAAACAATGTAAAACCAGATTCGTACTTTAAAATAAAATCGGGTCTTGTTGGTGTTAAAGTTGATGGCGCATTAAACAACCCTAATGACGTAAAAAAAGACAGTATAGCATTAAAAAAAGAGCTAGAGGAAAAGAAAAAATTAGAAGAAGCACGCAGAGCTAGTTATGCCGATTATAAAAAAACAACTATAGGCAATCAGTTTAATAATCTATTTTATATGGATGATGCTAAACTAAACGTGATAACAAAATCTGGACGTTACAACTTTACTATAAAAGACTACACGTACTGGGGAAACATACCTGTGTATATATTAAATTTTGAACCTAAGAGAGGTGCAGATTATGAGGGTACCATATATGTAAACGCAGATGATTTTGCTGTTATCCGTATAGATTATGACAATGTAAAAACACTAAAAAGTATTAAGCTATTCGGAATTTCTTACCAAGAACACTTATCTAGAGGTAAAATGATTTTTGCTAAAAATGAAAATAACACCTACGACCTACAATATTTAGAACGAGAAGCAGGAAGTAAAGCAGGTATAAGAAGACCTTTAAAAATAATTGAAAAGAACAAGGTTGTAAAAGGAAGAAATAAACAAAACGAGCTTTATGTAAAGTTAGACATGGCAATTACAAGTGTAACTAAATACGAAATTGTTGTTTTTGATGCCGAAAACATAACAAAAAGCACGTACGACAATTTTGAGCAAAAAAAGATTATTAAACCAGAATACTTAAAAAAGTACGACCCTGAATTTTGGAAAGGATATAACATTATAGAGCCTAACCAAGCTATAAGAGAGTTTACTGCAGAAGAATAAAATTTAAGACTATAATTTAAGAAAGTTAAGCAACAAAAGCGCCCAACCTAGGACTAATCCTAAACCTCCTAGGGGCGTTATTGGCCCAAGAAATTTAATTTTTTTTCCTTTAGCTGATGATATACAGAGGCCATATATACTAAATGAGAATAAGAAAATCCCGATTATAAAAGCGTAACCCATTACTATTTCTTGAGTAGTTGTAAAATTGAAATTAAAACCTAATACTAACAATACAATAGCATGATACATTTGATACTTTACGCCAGTCTCAAAATTCTTGAGCTGGTCGTCTGTGAATATCTTTTTTAGTGCATGAGCACCAAAAGCACCAAATATAACGGCTAACATACCGTATAAGGCAGCAAATACTTTTATTGTGATAATCATAAAATGATAGAATTAAATAGAGGGTTATTTTAAACGAGATAAACTATCTAATTTACTTGAAAACAAAGTATACATTTTCTCCGTTTCTAAAGAGTCGGAAACATTAAAAAACAACTGTAGAGAATCGTTGTAGGTAACTTTTATTTTTTGTCTAGATAATTTATCTACAAAAATATAAACCTCTGTATTATATATAGAATCTCTAAAGATACCCTTTTCTGTTTCTTTAACAGAAAAACCATTTAAACGTTCTAAAGATGGTATTTTATCTACCATCTCTACCGTATTTACATCTGTAAAATTAAGTTCCTTGTAATATATACCAGATAATATTTTAAACTCATCATTTTCAACCTTTATCCAGTTTTTATAATGCGCTAAAAAAGCAATTACCACCAAAACTAGGGTTAATGCTATTGCTATATTCCAAAGCCAATGTCTTGTTTTATTTTTCATCTTAAACGCGAATGTACAACAGAATAGATTTCTAGAAAAATATTACACACTTATCAACCTCTAAATAAAAAGAAATCATCTTTCATTTCTTCTATAGCCACAGTACTATTGGTTGTAATATAATCTATCGCTTTTTGCGTAAATCCCTGACCCTTTTCTGTTAACGATATAATATTATTATCAATTACAATCATATTGTTTTTTAGGGCCAAATCCACAACGGTTTTAGATTGCATTTTACCCCAATTAATATGTTCTCCTAAGTGGTTAATATGTCGCTCTGACTCTTCAGAATGATTTTGCAAATGCAACATAAAAGTAAGCAAATACACTTCTACTTGTTGTCTTTTTTGCCTATACAACACAGAGATTAAACCCTTACTAGGCGCAAATAAATACACCAATAAAAATAAGAATCCCAAAACGGTGGTCATAGATCCTGCAATAGAAGCATCTAAATAATGTGCAACCCAATACCCTATTAAGGCAGATGCAATACCCGCTAAAATTGCTATAATTAGCATCTTTTTTAAATCGTTCGTTAGCAAATAAGCCATAGCTGCGGGAGCTATCATTAATGCAACCACCAATATAGCACCAACGGCATCAAAAGCACCAACCGTAGTTACAGAGGCTATAGACATTAAACCATAATGTATTACAAGCGGTGAAAAACCTAATGTTGCTGCCAATTGCTTATCAAACGTACTAACCTTTAATTCTTTAAAAAATGTAATTAATAGCGTTAGTGTTATAACAACTATGGTTCCTATAATCCAAATAGATTTAGCTCCCAAGTCTACACCATTTACAGACAACCTATCAAAGGGCGCAAAAGCAAGCTCACCTAGCAAAACAGCATCTACATCTAAATGTACATCATTGGCATTTTTAGCGATTAAAATAACGCCAATACTAAACAATGCAGGAAAAACTAAGCCTATGGCTGTATCTTCTTTTACCAAGCCTGTTTTCTGTATAAATTCTACCATGATTACAGTAATTACACCAGTAACAGCTGCTAATAAAATTAACCAAGGTGAATTTAAGTCTTCTGTTATAAAGAAACCTATAACCAATCCTGGCAGTATAGAATGACTAATAGCATCACTAATCATTGCCATTTTTCGCAACACTAAAAAAGTACCAGGTATAGCACAAGCAATAGCTACCAGACAAGCAATAAGTTGTATTTCTATTTGTGCACTACTCATTTTCTTCTTGTTGATTATACAAATTTGCGGCCGTACTAAATCCTTTTTCAGTTAAGGACCACATTGTTTTAGTTACCGTTATTAGCTCTCTGCTTTCTAATTTCTGAAGTGATTTACGTGTAAATCCGTGAAAATTATTTAAAATTTTAATTGCATGTGGATGATTTATATTATCATGCGTTTTTACAATATGATACATAAATGCTAATGTTTTATGCAACTCCAAATCTTTACGGTTGCTTTGGTATCTAATTTCACGAAACAACAATCCCCTTTTTGGCGAAAAAATAAACGAAAACAATACAAAAACTGCTGCTATTAAAACAATTACTGGCCCTGTAGATAAGTTGTTAGAACTTGCGCTAATTGCAGTTCCTAATACTCCTGAAAAAGCACCGAAAATAGCAGCCAAAAGCACCATTACACTTAAACTATTTGTCCATTGTCTTGCTGCTGCTGCCGGTGCCAATAACATAGCGCTCATTAAAACAACACCTACAGTTTGTAACCCAACGACTATAGATATTACTATAAAAAAGGTGATTAAAACGTCTAAAAATTTTACATTAAAGCCCAAAGACTTGGTATAATCTGCATCAAAAAGAAGTAGTTTAAACTCTTTCCAAAATACCAACAAAATAAGCAAACTTAAGCCAGCAATAATGCACATAGTCCAAACGTCACTACTAACTAAAGTAGCAGCTTGACCAAATAAATATTTGTCTAAACCAGCCTGATTAGCATTAGGCATCTTTTGAATAAAGGTTAACAACAACATTCCAAATCCAAAAAACAAGGATAAGATTAAACCTAAAGCTGTATCAGATTTTAAATGCGTTTTTTTAACTATTCCACGAATCCAAAAAGTACCAATTAACCCACTAATTAAAGCGCCAATTAGCAATGTATTACTATCCTTAGAACCTGTAATTAAAAAAGCCAAAGCAATACCAGGCAATGCCGCATGCGATATTGCGTCTCCCAATAAACTCTGCTTACGTAAAACAGCAAAACTACCTAACATACCGCACAAAGCACCTAGAACAGCAGTGCCCAATGTTATGGTTTGCAAGGTGTAATCTGTAAAAAGAAGATTAAAATATTCTGTTATTTCCACAATCCAATTGTTTTAGCTAAAATTTACTCCTGTACACTTACCTTATAGTTTATACCGTAAGTCTTGGTAAGGTTACCATCATTAAAAATATCTTTAACTGGCCCAGTTGCTATCTTTTTCACATTTAAAAAGGTAACCCAATCAAAATACTCGGGTACCGTTTGCAAATCATGGTGTACAACAATTAGTGTTTTACCAGCTTTACGCAATTCCTTTAAAATATTAATTATAGCTTTTTCCGTTGTAGCATCTACTCCTTGGAAAGGCTCATCCATTAAATAAATACTAGCATTTTGCACCAAAGCTCTTGCTAAGAAAATACGTTGTTGTTGGCCACCACTAAGCTGACTAATTTGCCTCGATTTAAAAGACAACATTCCTACTTTTTCTAAAGCCTCTAATGCTGCTTTTTTCTCTTTTTGGCCGGGTCTTTTTATCCACCCTAAACTACCATAAGTCCCCATCATCACCACGTCTAATGCAGTGGTAGGAAAATCCCAATCTACACTCCCTTTTTGTGGTACATAGGCAACTTCTTTAAACTGTTTCTTATATGGTTTACCAAATATTTTTACACTACCAGCAATAGGCTTAATAATGCCTAAAATAGATTTTATTAAGGTCGATTTACCTGCCCCATTAGGACCAACAATAGCCATAAGCACACCTTCTGGTATGGCCAAATCTATATCCCACAAAACTGGTTTATAGTTGTAAGCAACCGTAAGGTCATCTACTGTAATAGCATATTTTGTTTCCATAAATTATTATTTTAATGCAGTTACAATTGTTGTAACATTGTATCTAAACATTCCAATATAAGTACCCTCTACAGTACCTTTATCCCCTAAAGCATCAGAATACAACGTACCGCCAATAGTTACATTATGATTTTTAGATTGCACCGATGCTTGTAGTGCTTCTATTGTTCTTTTAGGAACCGAAGTTTCTACAAAAATAGCTTTCACCTTGTTATCAATTATAAATTTAGATAATTCTTGCACGTCTTGCACACCTGCTTCTGTTGCTGTAGAAATACCTTGTAAACCAACAACATTAAACCCATATGATTTTCCAAAGTAATTAAAGGCATCGTGCGCAGTAACCAAAACCCTTTTTTCTTCTGGCAGCTGACTAATGGTTTCTCTTAAATCTGAGTCTAACTTGGTTAACTTTTCTAAATACACTTTACTATTCTCTTCATAAACGGCAGCATTCTTAGGATCTAACTTTTTAAGCTCATTTGCTACGTAAGTAGTTATTTGTTTCCAAAATATAACATTAAACCAAATATGCGGATCATAATTAGATGCAAAATATTCTGACCCAATAAGTTCTTTTTTATCTAAAGCATCAGAAACAGCGACCGTTTTTTTATTGGTCTTTTCCATTTTCTCAAAAACCTCTACAAGTTTACCTTCTAAGTGCAAACCACCATAGAACACAACGTCGGAATCTACCAACTTGGTAACATCTCCTTCACTCGCTTTATACAAGTGAGGATCTACACCACTCCCCATTAGACCAACAACATTAATAGCATCACCACCAATATTATGTAGTAAATCTGTTATCATAGTAGTTGTTGTAACTACATTTAGTTTGCCGTTATCTGCTTTTTTAGCATCCGTTTTACACGCAGATAAACTAAGTATTACGGCTACCACAATTGTATATGTTATTTTTTTCATTTTAGTATTTATTCTGTTATCTGTACATACAAATTAGAAGCAATTTGACTAGACACGTTAAAACTGTTAGCATTAATTTTTAATTGAAAAGATCCATCAAAATCTTCTTTATCAATAACTTCTATAATATCTCCTAAAGCAATTTTATTCTTGTCTAAAAACTTTAAAAACTGACTTGAAGAATCTTTTACCCCAACACAAATACCTTTATCATTTACAGAAAGTTCGCTCAATAACTTTTTATCCATCACTTTAAAATTACCATTCTTATCTGGTATCGGATCTCCGTGTGGATCATATTTAGGGTAATCTAAAAGTTTATCTAGCTTATCTATTAGCTTCTCACTCTCTATGTGCTCTAATTGTTCTGCAACATCATGTACTTCATCCCAAGAAAAATCTAATTTTTCTACTAAGAAAACTTCCCACAATCTGTGTTTTCTAATAATAGACAACGCCATAGATTTACCTATAGCCGTTAATGAAACACCTTTATATTTTTTATAATTTACCAGGTTTTTTTCTGATAGCTTTTTCATCATATCTGTTACAGAAGACGGTTTCGTTTCCATCTGTTCTGCAATAGCATTTGTAGAGATTTCGTTAGCTCCTCCTTTTCCAATATGAAAAATTGCTTTTAAATAATTTTCCTCAGAATGCGTCATCAATTTTAATTTTTATCAAAAATACATTTTTATTTCTAAAAATAAAGTTTTAGGTTTGTCTAAATTTAAATTTACACTAATGAAAAAAATATTTTATATAATATACTTTTTACCAACACTCCTCTTTTCTCAAGAAATATTGATTGAAGGAAAAGTGAGCACAGATGATAGCCCCCTGGAATATGCATCTATTCATATAAAAGGAAAAACAACCGGAACGGTATCTAAAAAAGATGGTTTCTATACATTGAAACTCTCTAAAGGCGAGTATACGCTAGTATGCAAAAGCATAGGCTACAAAACAATTGAAAAAGAAATCACTGTAAACAATAACAATCAAACACTTAACTTTAACTTAAAAGAAGATGTACTAGGACTAGATCAAATTGTAGTTACTGGTACTAAAACAGAAAAAAGAAGAACAGATTCTCCCGTAATAGTCAACCTCATAAATAGCAAAACACTAGATAACGTCGTCGCAACAAATTTATCTGAAGGGTTGCGTTTTCAGCCAGGCTTAAGAGTAGAAACAGATTGCCAAACGTGTAACTATACCCAATTACGCATAAATGGTTTACAGGGTGGTTATTCCCAAATACTAATAAACGGAAGACCTATATTTAGTCCGTTAACAGGTCTTTACGGTATGGAGCAAATTCCGGTGAATATGATAGAGCGTATTGAAGTTGTTAGAGGTGGCGTATCTGCTCTCTACGGCTCTAGTGCTATTGGCGGAACAGTTAACGTAATTACCAAAATACCTATTAAAAACGAATACAATTTAACCTATACATACCAAAGTATAAACAACAACGCATCTGACAATATTTTACTTGGTAATGCTACTGTGGTTAATGAAGACAGAACTGCTGGCGCTACTTTTTTTATCAATAAAAGAGATAGAGATACGTATGATGATAACGGAGACAATTACTCTGAATTACCTAGTTTAAAAAACAATTCTTTTGGTGCTAATTTATTTTATTTACCTTCTGAAAATGAAAAAATAGAAGCTAGTATTAGTAGTATATATGAATATAGATATGGCGGTGAACAAGTAGACAAAGCAGCACATTTAGCAAAACAATCTGAAGAACGCACACATAATGTTTTAATGGGTAGCTTAGATTATCAGCTTAATTTTAATGAAGACAAAAATAGTTTTATTGCTTACTATGGCGGACAAATTACAGACAGAGACCACTATACAGGTATACAACCTGATGATGAAGATGAACTAAACTCTTTTTTGATACACCCACCATACGGAACCTCTAAAGTAGAAACCCACCAAGCTGGCGTACAACTAAACCATAAAGTAGATTCATTTATAGGCGGAAAAGCAATTTTTACTTTTGGTACCGAGTATGTTTATGATGATGTTTTAGATGTAATAGAGGCGTATAACTATGAAATAGACCAAACCACCAGAAATTGGGGCGCATTTTTACAAAACGATTGGGACATTACGCCTAAAATTAATTTTTTATCAGGAATAAGAATAGACAAACACAACCTGTTAGATAATGTAATTGCAAGTCCTAGACTATCATTATTGTATAAAATGAATAAAGAATCGCAGTTTAGATTAGGTTGGGGAACAGGATTTAGAGCACCACAAGCTTTTGACACGGATTTGCACATTGCTTTTGCAGGAGGAGGAATTTCTAGGATTTCTTTATCTGATAATTTATTTGAAGAACGCTCTAACAGCTACACAGCATCTTTTAATTATGACAAAGCTACAGAGCATTTAATTGCTGGTTTTACCGTAGAAGGTTTTTACACAAAACTAAATGATGCCTTTTATCTTTTTCCTTTAGGAGAAGATAGTTTTGGTGAATTATTTGAGAAAAGAAATGGTGATGGGGCCATTGTAAAGGGACTAACATTAGAAACAAGAGCAAATTTTGATTATGTTTTTCAGGTTGATGCTGGTATTACATTACAGTCTAGTAAGTTTACAGAGGCAGTAGAAAATATTGAAGGTTTGCCAACCAAAAAAGAATTTTTAAGAACACCAAATACCTATGGTTTTGCAACACTAACCTACACACCAACAAAAAGGTTTAATGCCTCTGCAAACTTGGTATATACAGGTCGTATGGATATTGCACATTTTGGAGGAGAAAATACAGGTCAGGCTATAGATGAATACAAAGAGACTCCGTCTTTTTTAGAAACCAGCCTTAGATTAGGTTACACTTTTAAAAGTGAAAAGTTAGAAACAGGGTTGGAAATTTTTGGTGGCGTAAAAAATATAACAAATGCGTATCAAGATGATTTTGACCTAGGCAAAAACAGAGATAGCAACTATGTTTATGGACCATCTTTACCAAGAACTATTTTTATGGGATTAAGAATAAAAAGCTTGTAATAAGAATGAAATTACATTACAAAAAAATAATTATTTGCTTGTTAATTGGCTACATAAACTGTGGCCAGTTAGCAGCGCAAAACAATGAGGTAAACTGGTTAAGTTTTAATCAGCTTGAAGATTCCTTAGCCATAAAACCAAAAAAGGTTTTTATTCATTTTTATGCAGATTGGTGTGGCTTATGTCATACAATGGACCAAAAAACATACAAAAACTCTAACGTAATTAACACATTAAGCAAAGACTACTATGTTGTAAAAATGAATATTGAAACAACAGATAAAATAACTTTTGGTGGTACAACTTATGAAAATGAAAATGCGAAAAAAATAAATTCTATTCATCAAATACCTTTACTAATGGCGAGCAGAAAAAACAAATCATTTTCTTTACCTGCAATTGTTATACTAGATGAAAATTTCACTGCTACTGCAAGGTATTTTCAATATTTAGATGCTAAACAACTTTTAAAGACAATACAATAACACTTTCTTTCGTTTAAAAAAAGTAACTTTTACTACATTTACCAAAAAAAACTATGAAACAAATTGTCTGTTTTTTAACCCTACTGTTCTGCATTAACTCAATACAAGCACAACAAGAACAAGACACTACTATTGTAAGCACCAAAGACAAAGACTATTCTTTGGTATTTACGGCAAATAAAAATGACGAGATTCACCTTTACATTAAGTCAAAAGGAAAAGAAAATATAGTTTACACTCTTGGTAAATACTATAACGATAAAGAACCAATCTTTAAAAAACTAAACAAGAAAGAGTCTTTATGGTTGATAGCCCCTGAAAAGGATATTTACGAGCTAGTTATAAAAAGCACTAGTGACAAAGAGAGTAAAATAAGCATAAAACTTAATGTAAATTCTTTTAACAAAAAAGCACCGGTAATCGCTTATAAAGAAGTCGCAGACACTACATATGCCACTCCTGAAAAAACTGAAACAGAAGTAAGAAAGCTAAAAACAGTTACACTTCAACAAGATAATTTTTACTTAAATAGTAAGTCTAACGATTTATTAAAAGGAGGAAAAAGCAGAGTTCTAGTACCAATTGCATTACCAGAAAATACAGTTTCTTGGTATTATGCATTTACTGCATCCAGAGAAGAGAAAGACATTAAAAATACTATAAAAAGTTTTGGACTAGCATCTACATTATCTAATTACATAGATACCGAAAACTCTTTTTCTGGTGCTGTAGAAAATTTGAATCCACCTCCAGGAGCAAACATTTGCGACATTTACTTATTGGATGAGAAAAATGCATTGCTTTTTAAAAACAAAGAAGACTACAGTCCGTTTTTGTTTGGCTCTAGAGAGAACTACAAATCTGGAATTGTTAATGTAAAAAACTCTCCAAACAATATACTTTATCTTGGTTTAAACAACCCAGACAATATTTACGGTATACATATAGGTATAGAAATAATCTGCATTACAGAAACACAACAAACTATAGAACAGCTTTTAAGCAAACCTATAATTACAACAAAAAAGCAACCTTATTTAGTAGAATAGAAAGGCTAAACCTTTCTATTCATTAACCATAGACCAAACTGCTTCAAAGCTTCTTTTTTATCTGTAGATATAACTAACTTATCTAAAACAACAAAAGCCTTATTGGTGTATTCCTCTATAGCTTGCTTTGTTGCAATATCTGCCTTAGATTCCTGAAAAATAGCTTTAACGGTTGCTACTTTATCATCGGTATTTGTTGGTTGTATAGAAAAAAGCTGATCTAATGAGTTTTGCTCTGCTTTAGAAGACAACTCTAATGCTTTGAGGTATAGGTATGTTTTCTTATTTTCAATTATATCTCCGCCAACTTGTTTCCCAAAAGTTTTTGGGTCACCAAAAGCATCTAAATAATCGTCTTGTAATTGAAAAGCAATACCTAAGTTTTTACCAAAATCATAAATCAAATCTTCATTTTCTACTGTAGTTTCTGCAATTACCGCACCCATTTTCATAGCTGCCGCAACCAAAACCGCAGTTTTATACTCTATCATTTTTAAGTATTCTGCTATGGTAACATCATCTCTAACTTCAAAATCTACATCATATTGCTGACCTTCACAAACCTGCAAAGCAGTTAAACTAAAAAGAGAATTTAGCTTTTTATATTGGTTTCCGTCATACGTTTCTAAAAACCTATATGCTTCAATTAACATAGCATCACCAGATAATATACCTGTATTTATATCCCATTTTTCGTGCACGGTTTCCTTACCTCTACGTAAAGGTGCATCATCCATAATATCGTCATGGACTAAAGAAAAATTATGAAAAACCTCAACAGCCATTGCCGCAGGAATAGCCTTTTTAAAGTCTGCACCAAAAATATCAGCAGACATTAATGCTAATATTGGACGCAAACGTTTACCACCTAAATTTAATATATACGTTATTGGTTGGTATAAGTTTTTAGGCTCCTTATCTATTGCTATTTCACTTAATTCTTTTAAAAAAGCGTCTCTATACTGGTCAATGGAATGCATCTATAATTTTTTTTCAAAAATACATGAAATACTTTTTAAGCAATTATAAATGTAACATTCATTTTAAACTTAGGTTAAGTAATCTTAAAACTTCGGAAACTTTTTTTGTTTTCTAAGTTTCCTAACTTATCTTTGCCGCTTATTATGAAAGAAAAAATTTTAGAAAAGGCCTCTGATTTATTTTTAACTCTAGGTTATAAAAGTGTCACAATGGATGATTTAGCCAACGAATTGGGTATGTCTAAAAAAACCATTTACACCTACTTTGACAATAAAACAAAGTTAATTGAAGAAAGCACCACTCATTTGTTTTGCAATATAACTGAAGGCATAAATAACATTTGCGCTTTAGACCACAACCCTATTGAAGAAATGTTTGAGATTAGAAAATTTATAATCGCAAACTTAAAAGACGAAAGTTCTTCTCCAATTTATCAATTACAAAAGTATTACCCTAAAATACATCAATCTTTAAAAAAAGAGCAATTTGCTTTTATGCAAAAATGTGTAGTAGCTAATTTAAAAGAAGGCATAGAACTAGGTTTATTTAGAGAAAACTTAGATACCGAATTTATTTCTAGAATATACTTTTCTGGAATGACGGCTATTAAGGATGATGATTTTTTTCCGCCAGAAAATTTTTCTAAAATTAAATTAATGGACAATTATTTAGAATACCACTTAAGAGGAATAGTAACCATAAAAGGAGAAAAAATATTAACTGATATTATCAAATCAAATCAATCATAAATGAAAAGAAGTTTAACATTACTAATTTTGCTTTTGGGCTTGCAAATGGGATTTTCGCAAGACAAACCTTCAAGCTTCACGTTAGAGGAAGCAATTAATTATGCTTTAGAACACAATTACAGTGCTATAAACGCCGATCGTGATATTGAAGATGCCCAAAAACAAAAATGGCAAACTATTGCTGGCGGATTACCACAAATAGATGGTGCAATAGGGTATCAAAACCAATTAAAGCAGCCCGTTTCTTTAATACCTGGAGAGTTAGCAGGTGGTGCACCGGGAACTTTTATCCCTGTTGTTTTTGGCCAAAAACAATCTGCCACCGCAACAGCAACATTACGACAACAAATTTTTGATGGTTCTTACATTGTTGGTGTACAAGCCACTAAAACATTTATAGATTACAGTGCAAACAGCAAAGAAAAAACAGCTCTTGATGTTCGTAAATCTGTAGTAGAAGCCTACGGGAATGTTCTTTTAGCTAGAGAAAGCACATTAATCTTAGAAAAAAATAAAGCAGCATTAGAAAAGAACTTATACGAGACTCAAAAGATTTTTGATAACGGTTTAACCGAAGAAGAAAATGTTGAGCAGTTACAAATTACACTATCATCTGTAGACAACCAATTAAAAAATGCAATTAGACTAAAAACAATAACGCTACAAATGTTAAATCTAGTTATGGGCCTAGAACTAGAGCACAAAACTATATTAACTGAAGATTTAGATGTTTTAACTCAGAAGCAGATAGATTTAAATTTATTACAAACTGAATTAAACTTAGAGAAGAATGTAGACTACAAAATGGCGCTTAATTTAAATGAGCAACGAGAACTAGAGCTAAAATTAGAAAAAAGTAAAGCGCTACCTACTTTAAATGCTTTTATAAATTTTGGTTATACGGGTTATAGTGAAAAGTTTGATTTTTTACAAAGAGAAACAGAATGGTTCAACTCTTCAATTTTAGGGTTCGATCTTAATATTCCTATTTTTAGTTCTTTAGGCAGAAGTGCATCTACGTCACGTGCTAGAATTGCATTAGACAAAGCTAAAACACAAAAAACGGAAGCAGAAGAGTCTCTACGTTTACAATGGGAAAATGCAAAAAGTGAATACACACTTGCTATTGAAGAATACCAAACAAACCAAAATAATTTAGGTTTAGCAGAACGTATAGAGAAAAAAAACCAAGTAAAGTATTTTGAAGGTTTAGCTACCAGTTTTGATTTGAGACAAGCGCAAACTCAGCTTTACAGTGTACAGCAAGAGTACTTGCAGTCTATGGTAAATGTAATTAACAAAAAAACAGCATTAGAAGTAATTCTAAATAACTAACCCCAACACAACAAATAGTAACATAAATAATATGAAAAAAATATTCTACATAGTAACCCTAACAGCAGTTTTAGCTGCTTGCGGAAGTAAAAACACTTCTGTAGAGAGTATTATTTCTGAAGGAAATTTAGAAAAGATTAGAGCTAAAAAAAGTAGCATCTCTGAAGAACATAAAAAATTAGAGATGCAAATGAGCCTATTAGACTCTACGATTGCAAAAATACAAGGAAACAAAAATCTACCATTAGTAAGTACGTTCACCACAAAAACCGAAACTTTTAATCACTTTTTAGAGTTGCAGGGGAATGTGCAAACAAAACAAAATGTTCTGATTTACCCAGAAATGGCAGGTACTTTACAAAAAGTATACGTAAAAGAAGGTCAAAAAGTAACCAAAGGACAACTACTTGCGAGAATAGATGACGGAGGTATGAGCAGCCAACTTGCGCAACTTAAAACACAAGCAGAATTAGCTAAAACTACGTTTGAAAGACAGCAAAGACTTTGGGAACAAAAAATAGGGTCAGAAATACAATACTTACAAGCAAAAACAAACTACGAAGCTCAAGTAAATGCTATTAAACAAGGAGAAAGTCAGTTAGGAAAATCTACAATTAGAGCTCCTTTTTCTGGTATCATAGATGATGTAATTAAAGATCAAGGAACTGTTGTTGCCCCTGGTATGGGCGCAGAGGTTTTTAGAATAGTAAACCTATCTAACATGTATATCGATGTAGAGGTGCCAGAAACATATCTAAAAAGTATTCAAAACGGTAAAGAAGCAATGGTTTACTTTCCTATTCTTAACGACAGTATTGCAACTAAAGTTCGCCAAACAGGTAATTTTATTAACCCTAGCAACCGTTCTTTCACAGTAGAAATTCCTGTTGCTAATAAAAACGGAAACATAAAACCTAACCTTACAGCTAAAGTTAAATTAAACGATTATACAAGTCAAGAAGCTATTCTTATACCGCAGAGTGTAATTTCTGAAAATGCAGATGGCGAACAGTATGTTTATGTAGCCGAAAAAACGAGTGAAGATAAATACGCAATGACCCATAAGAAAATTATAAAAACAGGAAAAAGTCAAGGTGCTCTAGTCGAAGTTCTAGAAGGATTAACAGCTGATGAGCACGTAATTAAAGAAGGTGCTAGAAGTGTTAAAGACGGACAAAAAGTAGAAATTTTAAACCAATAGTTCTATGAGTAAATTACAAAAAAGCACCGACAAGGAATTTAAAATCTCCTCGTGGGCAATAGACAACCCCTCGGTTATCTATGTATTAATTGGTTTATTCTTATGGATTGGTTTTTCTGCATACATAGCTATGCCTAGAGAAGATTTCCCTGAGGTTATAGAGACTAAAATATACATTAGCACTCCTTACCCTGGCAACACTGCAGAAGATATAGAGCGTTTAATTACGGATCCTTTAGAGGACAAGATAAAGAACGTGAGTAATGTTGTAGAAGTTACCTCAACATCGCAAGAAGACTATGCTATGATTGTAGTAGAGTTTAACGAGGCTATTTCTGTACAAGAGGCAAAACAAAAAATAAAAGATGAAGTAGATGCGGAAAAAGCCAGTGAAGATTGGCCTACTTTTAACGGTGCAAAAGTAGAACCTAATGTTTTTGATCTTAACATTTCTGAAGAAGTGCCTATCATGAATATTAATTTTACAGGAGATTACCCTGTAGAAAAGCTGAAAGATTTTGCCGAGTATTTACAAGATGAAATTGAAGATTTACCTGAAATTAAAAAAGCAGATATACGCGGTGCCCAAGAAAAAGAGGTAGAAATTGCTGTAGATGTGTATAAAATGATGGCTGCTAAAATTAGCTTTGATGATGTTTTAAACACCATAAGAGGCGGCAACGTTACAATGTCTGCTGGTAACCTGAAGACCAAAGAACAAAGAAGAACAATACGTATTTTAGGAGAAGTAAAAGACCCTCAATTATTAAATAACTTTGTTGTTAAGTCAGAAAATGGGGCTACGTACTTAAGAGACATAGCTACAATTACATTTTCAGAAAAAGATAAAACTACCTTTGCAAGAGAGTTTGGAGAAAGCGTTGTAATGCTAGACGTTAAAAAAAGAGCCGGACAAAACTCTATTTCTGCATCAGAAAAAATTAAAGAATTAGTTAAAGAGGCTAAGGCTAATTATTTTCCGCCAGATTTAAAAATATCAATAGCAAACGACTCATCTACCAAAACATTAAACCAAGTAGACGATCTTGTAAACAATATTATCTTTGGTATTATACTAGTAGTAACCGTTTTAATGTTCTTTTTAGGATTTAGAAACGCCTTATTTGTAGGTTTTGCTATACCTATGTCTATGTTTATGTCTTTTATGATCTTATCATGGCTTGGCTACACTCTAAACACTATGATTTTGTTTGGGATGATTATGGGTCTTGGTATGCTTGTAGATAACGGTATTGTGGTTGTAGAAAACGTATACCGATTAATGGATGAAGGTTTATCTAAAGTAGAGGCCGCAAAGAAAGGGGTTGGCGAAATAGCTTTTCCTATTATTGTATCCACACTAACAACAGTAGCTGCTTTTGTACCTCTTGGTTTATGGCCTGGAGTAATGGGACAGTTTATGAAATTTTTCCCAATAACACTATCTGTAGTATTGGGATCTTCTTTACTAGTTGCCATATTAATGAATTCTATGTTAGTTTCTAAATTCATGGAACTAGGAGAAAAAGAATTAACCCTAAAACAGTTAATACGTTTAAGTATTATTCTTTGTGGTTTTGGAGGTTTAATTCTAATTTTTGGAGGTGCTATGAAAGGGCTAGGAACTGTAATGATAATTACAGCCGTAATGTTCTGGGCATACAAATATTTTATTAAAAAATGGGCAATTCGTTTTCAGAAAAACACAATGGTTTCTTTTGAAAACTGGTACGAGCGCAGACTAAAACACGCATTACGTGGCGGAAATGTATATTGGTATGTAAGTATTACTTTTTTACTACTAATCGTTGTTTTTATGTTATTTGGTATGTCTATTGGCAACAAGAGAACTAAAATAGAATTTTTCCCAGACAACATTCCTAACGAAATTAACGTATACGTAGAGTACCCAGAAGGTACCGCCATAGAAAAAACAAATGCTATTACTAAGGTTATAGAAAAAAGAGTTTACGAACTTTTAGACGATGACATTTACAAACACGAGGGAAAAAACTTTATTGTTTCTTCTGCTGTTTCTCAAGTTGGTGAAGGAGCTGGAAACCCACAAACAGATGGTGGTTCTAGCGCAGAAATGCCACACAAAGGAAAAATAACAGTAAACTTTAGTGAGTTTAAGTTTAGAAGAGGAGTTAATACAGAAGAAATACGTGCTAAAGTACAGAGTGCTTTAAATGGTATTTACCCTGGTGTAAACATTTCTGTAGAAAAAGATAGCAATGGCCCACCTGTGGGTTACCCTATAAATATAGAGATTGAAGGTAAGGACTATAACGAATTAATTGCCACAGCAGAAAACATTAAAAACTTCATTAACACCAAAAATATTGCTGGTATTGAAGAAATAAAGATTGATGTAAATAAAAGTAAGCCCTCTATGGAAGTTTCTGTAGATCGTGAAAAGGCTGGTGAATTAGGGGTATCTGTTAGTCAGGTTGGCAATCAATTGCGTAGAGCTCTTTTTGGAGAAAAAGCAGGAGTTTATAAAGAAGATGGAGATGATTTTGATATTAACATTCGTTTTAATGAAGACTTGCGTTACAATACAAATGCATTGTTTAATCAGAATATAATTTTTAGAGACCCTTCTAACGGACAAATAAAAGAGATTCCCGTATCTGCCGTTGCTAGTGTTAAAAACACATCTGGTTTTAGCGCAATTAAACACAGAGATAATGAAAGAGTTGTTACTATCTACTCTGGCTTAGAACCAGGATTTACAGATGCAGCTGCAATTGTAGACGAGATACAAAAAGAAATGGAAGAGTATAAAAATCTACCTTCTACTGTAAAGATCGATTATACTGGGCAAATAGAAGAACAGAACAAGCAAATGACATTTTTAGTAGGTGCTTTCTTTTCTGGTTTGGGTTTAATTATGTTAATCTTAATTTTTCAATTTGGTGGCATTTCTAAACCAATAATAATTATGATAGCTATTTTCTTAAGTTTTATTGGTGTATTTGGCGGCTTAATGGTAACTGGCTGGTCTTTTGTTATTATGATGACAATGATGGGTATTATATCGCTCGCCGGTATAGTTGTAAATAACGGTGTGGTATTGCTAGATTATACCCAGATTTTAATAGATCGCAAAAAAGTGAAACTAGACTTAGACGAAGCAGATGTTTTAACTAGAGAGCAAGCTACAGAAGCAATAGTAACCGGTGGTAAAGCTAGACTTAGACCCGTACTTTTAACGGCTATAACAACTGTATTAGGATTAATACCGTTGGCAATTGGTTTAAATATTGACTTCTTTACTCTATTCTCTGAGTTTAATCCTCATATTTACATTGGTGGTGATAACGTAATTTTCTGGGGACCTTTAGCCTGGACAGTTATTTTTGGATTAATTGTAGCTACATTCCTTACGCTTATAATAGTACCTGCACTGTTTAATATTACATACAGACTAAAAATAAGGTTTGCAAAAAAGCCTGCTACTATAGAAAGTGAAGCATAAAGCTAAACCGTATAAAAACAAAAGAGGCGCTATATTATATAGCGCCTCTTTCGTTTTTTAATATTTTATAAAAGTTATTCTTTTATTTTTTCTTGTATCTTTTTAGAAATCATAAAAATTACCAACAATACAATTGCACATAAAGCAGCTACTATACAAATTAATGCTATTGTACTTTGTCCGTTTAAAGGATCATTAAAATCTATCTGAGTAACATTGTACCCAATTAGCAATCCCGCTATCAAAAATAAGATGATAAATATTATTTTATTCATTTTAACTACTTTTTAAAAGAGTTCATTAATATTTGCCGCAAATAATTTTACCGCTATTGCCAGCAAAATTACGCCAAAAACTTTTCTAATTACACTTAATCCACTTTTTCCTAGTACTTTCTCTATCTTTTTAGAGGATTTTAACACTGCGTAAACAAATAGGATGTTTATTACTATTGCTACTATTATATTCTGGACTTGATACTCTGCCCTTAAAGACAATAAAGAAGTCATTGTACCAGCACCTGCAATTAGAGGAAAAGCAATTGGCACAACAGATGCTGTTTCTGGAACATCATCTTTATATAAGGTTATACCTAAAATCATTTCTATTGCCATAAAGAAAATAATAAAAGAACCCGCTACAGCAAAAGAATTAACGTCTATACCTATTAGGTTCAGGATTTCTTCACCCACAAACAAAAAAGCCACCATAATTAAGGTTGCCACAAGAGATGCCTTTTCAGATTGTATGTGTCCAACCTTTGCTCTTAAACTTATTATTATAGGAATACTACCTATAATATCTATCACAGCAAAAAGAATCATACTTGCTGTTGCAATTTCTTTAAAATTAAAAAAACTTAAAAACATACGACACTACTTTTTAAAAATCGGTGCAAACTTACACTTTCTAAAACAGTTTTAAATTACTAAAATCAAAATTAATAGCTTATTAACGTTAAAGAAGTATCTTTGCACCCTTATAATTAGCATATGTTTCAAATAGGAAAAACCATAGTATCTGAAGAAATTATTGAAAATGATTTTGTCTGCAACCTAAGTGCTTGTAAAGGCGCGTGCTGTATAGATGGTGACGCTGGCGCACCGCTAGAAGATAAAGAAACAGAGATACTGGTAGACATTTACCAAGACATAAAACCTTTTTTAAGACCAGAAGGTATTGCTGCGATAGAAGAACAAGGTGCCTTTGTTAAAGGTGAGGATGGTGAATGGGAAACTCCTTTGGTAAATGGTAGCGAATGTGCTTATGTAGTTTTTTCTGATAACGGAACTGCAAAATGTGGCTTAGAAGATGCTTACAACGAAGGTATTACGAGCTGGAAAAAACCTGTTTCTTGTCACTTATACCCTGTTAGAACTAGAGAATATTCAGAATTTACTGGTGTAAACTACCATAAATGGGAAATTTGCGATCCTGCTTGTTCTTTAGGAGAAGAGTTAAAGGTTCCTGTTTATAAATTTGTAAAAGAAGCTTTAGTGCGTAAATTTGGAGAAGAGTGGTATAGCGAGTTAGAAATAGTTGCGCAAGAACACCATAAATTAAATAATAGGAATAGTTAACACAACCTCTGTCCCCAGAGCAACATCCTTATCATCTTTTATATCTATAAATTCTACATTGTAAGAGTTTAAGTAATCTTTAGAGAAATTTTTTAAACGTTCTTTGGTTATATTTATACCTAAAGATTTTCTTTTAAGAACTTTGTTTTCTTTTATTTTTTCTGATGCTGCTCTGCCAATACCATTATCTTTAATACTTATTTTAATAAACTCTTCATCTTCTTTAGTTATGTAGAGATTTATTTTTTTAATTCCCTCTTTAGAAGACAACCCGTGCCATAACGCATTTTCTAAAAAAGGCTGAAGAATTAGTGATGGTATTTTTACGTGATTAACATCTACCCTACGGTCTATATCTACCGCAAAGTGTATTTTATTAGAAAAACGTATGTTTTCTATATGCATATACAAGGTTACGGTTTCTAACTCATCTGCTAACGATATTTCTTTTAAAGATGATGCTTCAAGTATTTTACGCACTAATTTAGAGAACTTGTTAAGGTAATGTACGGCATTCTTTTTCTCGTTATTAATAATATATAATTTAATAGAATTAAGTGAGTTAAATAAAAAATGCGGATTCATTTGACTACGCAACATCGTCTGTTCTAGTGTAAGTAATTTTTTATCGCTAGTAAGTTGACTTTGACGGTAAAAAACAAAAAGTACCACAGCCAACAGCACTAAAGAAATACATATTATTAACAACGTAGCTCTGTTTTTCTTCAGTTTAAGTTTTACAATTTCATTATCCTTTCTTAAACTCTCAATTTCATTATTAATCTTCTCACTTTCATACCTTAAAATTACATCATTAGCATAACGCAAGTTACGTGTACTGGCAATCTTCTTCTCTAAATCTATTGCCTTCTTATAATAATCTAATGCTTCTTTGTAATTTCCTTTTAACAATTCCAAATCGGACATATGCCTTTCTCCCAAAGAAATTATTCTAGAAATGTTTTGTTCCTTACCAATAGATAAACTCCGACTAATATGTTCTTCTGCCTCTTTAAGCCTATTTAATTGCATATAGGCCCAGCCCACATTGGCCTCTATAAAAGCCGTTGTAAATTTATCTCCTAATTCTATGGATTTTTTAAGTGCTGGTTCTAGCAAAACAATTGCTTCTTCTGCCTTATCTTGTTTTAAATAAATTTGAGCAATACTATTGGTACAAATAACTCGTCCTTTATCAGAGTTTATGGATTCATTATATGCCAAAGAAATTTTATATTTTTCTAAGGCTTCCTCCAGTTTACCCTGAGCTTCTAAAGCTTCTCCTATGTTTTGATTATTAATAGCAAGGCCTAATGTATCACCTAGCTCTTGTTGCAATTTTAAAGAAGCTTCATACCTATTTATTGCTAAATTGTACTGCTCTAAAGTATGGTAAAGGTTACCTATACTATTTAACGACACATACATACCCCGCTGTAGACCCGCACTAGGTTCTACTATACTTTCTGCTAACTCTAACGCTTGTTGGTTGTAATTCAAAGCTGTACGTACAGCATCTATTCTTCTATAAGCTACACCTAACATATTTAGACTATACACTCTAAACTCTATATTATTAACCTCGTTAGCAATCTCTAACGCTTTTTTATGTAACGCTATAGATTTATTATATTTAGATAGCTTTCTGTATTTTCTTCCTAATTGGTTATACGCAAATGACAAGCCTATTAAATAGTTCTTTTCTTGTGCTCCTTTAATAAAATAGTTAAGTAATAAAGTATCATTCTTTTTCGCGCCTAAAACACTAGAAATTTCTTCATATGTCTTAGGTTGGTTAACAATAAGACTATCTACTCTAACTTTATATTCTTGCATTGTTGCTTGCCCAAACATAGACAAACAGCAAAAAAACAGAAAGAACAAGACTAGCCTTTGTGGCTTACAAAAAAAGGAAAACCTTAAACTGTGCACTAAATTAACACTCATAAAAATTTAAATCAGATCTAAAAAATTAGATTTCTTCTGTCTAGAAACAGGTATTTGATCATCAGACTTTAGCACTAAATAACCATCAGTCTTTACATATTCTTTTATTTTATTAATATTCACGATATAAGAATTATGAACTCTAAAAAAATTATCTAAGGGCAACAACTCATCAACCTCTTTCAGTTTTTTGGTAATTACCACTTTTTTTCCTTCTTCTAAATATATTGTACTATAATTACCATCAGACTCAGCGTACAAAATCTCATCACTATCTAAAAACAATAATTTGCCATCTGTATTCAAGGTAATTCTTTTGTTTATCACATTAGAATTAAAGTCTAACAGTAAACGTTCTAATCTATCTATTGTCCCGTTCTTTTGGTTGTGTTTTTTTATTTTAGCAATGGTATCATTTAAATCATCTGTATCTATAGGTTTTAAAAGATAATCAATAGCCTCGTTTTTAAGTGCCTTAATTGCATATTGGTTATACGCTGTGGTAATAACGACGGGGAAATCTCTCTCCTTTATTTTTTGCATAAACTGAAAACCATCCATAACAGGCATTTCAATATCTAAAAAAAGACAATCCGGATTACTAGTCTCTAAATAATTTAAAGCTTCATAAGGATCTGTGAAAGACGCAACAACTTTAATCTCATTACTAAAGTTGGTTAATTCCCATGTTAAACTTTGGATCGCTTTTATTTCATCGTCAATAATAACAGCTTCAATCATATTCGGTAGGATTTAATAAAAGTAAAAGTACAATCTATTCCCTAAAACAAATTTATTTATGTGTGCTTGGACAGATATAAAGTATCATTTGTATGAAAAAATGTATAAAACATACAATTCACACATTTTTTCTAGCCATTTATACATTGTCAACATAAAAATTAACAAATGATTATAAATTAGCATTAAAATTAGACAATGGTCTTGTTTCTATCAAAAATTAATAATTAGAATGTTATGAAAAAGTGTGTTCTTATGTTTAGTCTATTAATAGTAACAATAGTTATTGCTTCTATAACAGAGAAAAAAAATAAAGTAACTAAAGAGGAAACTGTATTTAAGACAACAAATAGCAGTTTAGATTCTTTATTAGCAAATACAAATAAATAAAAGTATGATACCACCAAACTAAGAGTTTACGATTCTTTAGGGGTTTATGTTAAAAAACAGAACATAAAACTGCGTAAAAGCAGCCTGACTCTAATTATAAGTGTTAAATGGTTTTTATTGCAAATGGTTTAAAGGTTTCGGGGGGAACTACCTGAATCATATTAATTTTCATTTTCATTTTAGAGCGGAATCGTAAAGTTTGGTGCGTCATAAATTGCTACTTCACTAACAAACAACACTTCCAGATAATATACTTTTTGGTTTATTTTTTTACTCCATTTTTAAGTTTAAAAAACTGAAAAAATATATAATTTCTACAAAGGCAACAAACATCACTAGCGAGCACACATGTCAACAATTGGTGTTAAAAACTTTGAGTCCAAAACAACAAAAACACCTTTAATATGTGCCCATATTTTACAATCTTTGTAGTCCCCCAAGGTTAAGGAAATATTCTCCTTAAATTTTAAAACAGTTATAATCCAGATTTAAATTATGTCAACAGCTATAGAACCTATTTTAGAGAAAAACGAAGATAGATTTGTAATTTTCCCTATAAAACATAACGATTTATGGGACTGGTACAAAAAATGTGAAGCTAGTTTCTGGACCGCTGAAGAAATAGATTTACACGCAGATCTTAACGATTGGAATAATAAACTTAATGACGATGAACGTTATTTTGTAAAACATATTTTAGCATTTTTTGCTGCTTCTGATGGTATCGTAAACGAAAACTTAGCAGAAAACTTTGTTAGCGAAGTACAATATGCAGAGGCTAAGTTCTTCTATGGTTTCCAAATTATGATGGAAAACATACATTCTGAAACATACTCGTTATTAATTGACACGTACGTAAAGGATGAAAAAGAAAAAGATATCTTATTTCACGCATTAGAAAACTTCCCTGCTATTAGAAAAAAAGCGGATTGGGCTTTAAAATGGATAGAATCTCCAAGTTTTGCAGAGCGTTTAATTGCTTTTGCTGCTGTTGAAGGAATTTTCTTTTCAGGATCTTTCTGTTCTATTTTCTGGCTTAAGAAAAGAGGTTTAATGCCTGGACTTACATTTTCTAACGAATTAATTTCTAGAGATGAAGGCTTACATTGTGACTATGCAGTACACTTGCATAACCACCATTTAATAAATAAAGTACCTAAAGCACGTATTACAGAAATACTTATAGATGCCTTAGACATAGAGAGAGAATTTATTACAGAATCTTTACCTGCTAGTTTAATTGGTATGAACTCTAAATTAATGACACAATATTTAGAATTTGTAACAGACCGTTTGCTAGTAGAGTTAAACTGTGATAAAGTGTACAACTCTACAAATCCATTTGACTTTATGGATATGATATCTCTTCAAGGGAAAACAAATTTCTTTGAAAAAAGAGTAGCTGAATACCAAAAATCTGGTGTTGCTAACAATAAAGATGGCGACGACGCACAGAAAATTAGTTTCGACGCAGACTTTTAGATTTAATCAAAATATTTTAGGCTTTACCCCTAAAAACCATATATAAATAACCAAATTGTTGAGCCCCACACGACTTGACCTAACCAACGTATCACTAAAAACAATTGTAGCATGTATGTAGTAAAAAGAGACGGCAGAAAAGAATTAATAATGTTTGACAAGATTACGGCAAGAGTTCGTAAGCTTTGTTATGGACTTAATGCACTAGTAGACCCATTAAAAGTGGCTATGCGTGTAATAGAAGGTTTATATGATGGTGTTACAACATCGGAACTAGACAATCTAGCAGCAGAAATTGCAGCAACAATGACAACGTCTCATCCAGATTACGCAAAACTAGCTGCGCGTATTTCTGTATCCAACTTACACAAAAACACCAAAAAGTCTTTCTCCGAGGTGATGAAAGATTTATATGAATATGTAAACCCTAGAACAGGAAAAGAAGCCCCTCTTTTATCTGACGAAGTCTTTAAAGTGATACAAGACAATGCAGAAAAATTAGATTCTACTATTATATACAACCGAGATTTTGGCTACGATTATTTTGGTTTTAAAACATTAGAACGCTCTTATTTATTAAAATTAAGCGGTAAAATAGCTGAACGTCCACAGCATATGTTAATGCGTGTTTCTATAGGTATACATTTAAACGATTTAGATGCTGCCATAGAGACGTACGAGTTAATGTCTAAAAAATATTTTACTCACGCTACTCCAACATTGTTTAACTCAGGAACACCTAAACCACAAATGTCTTCTTGCTTTTTATTAGCAATGCAAGATGATAGTATAGATGGTATTTATGACACATTAAAGCAAACTGCAAAAATATCTCAGTCTGCTGGTGGTATTGGCTTGTCTATACACAACGTAAGAGCAACAGGTTCTTATATTGCAGGTACAAACGGTACATCTAACGGTGTTGTTCCTATGCTACGTGTGTACAATGATACTGCTCGTTATGTAGATCAAGGAGGAGGAAAACGTAAAGGTAGTTTTGCTGTCTATGTAGAACCATGGCATGCAGATATTTTTGAGTTCCTAGACCTTAAAAAGAACCACGGTAAAGAAGAAATGCGTGCGCGTGATCTTTTCTATGCAATGTGGATTCCAGATTTATTTATGCAAAGAGTTGAGGCCAATGCAGAATGGACACTTATGTGCCCTAACGAATGCCCTGATTTATACAAAAAACACGACAAAGAGTTTGAAGAAGCCTACCTTGCTTTTGAAGCACAAGGAAAAGGAAGAAAAACAATAAAAGCTCGTGATCTTTGGGAGAAAATATTAGAATCTCAAATAGAGACTGGTACGCCTTATATGCTGTACAAAGATGCAGCTAACCGTAAGAGTAACCAGAAAAACTTAGGAACAATACGTTCTTCTAACTTATGTACAGAAATTATGGAGTACACAGCTCCAGATGAAGTTGCTGTATGTAACCTAGCTTCTATTGCATTACCTATGTTTGTTAAAAATGGCGAGTTCGATCATAAAGAACTTTTCCGTGTAACAAAACACGTAACTAGAAACCTAAATACAGTTATAGATCGTAATTACTACCCAGTAAAAGAAGCAGAAAACTCTAACATGCGTCACAGACCAATTGGTTTAGGCGTACAAGGTTTAGCAGATGCATTTATATTAATGCGTATGCCTTTTACAAGTGATGAAGCTAAAAAGTTGAATCAAGAAATTTTTGAAACTCTTTACTTTGCTGCACTTACCGCTTCTATGGAAATGGCCAAAGAACAAGGTACATACTCTAGTTATGAAGGGTCTCCAATTTCTCAAGGAGATTTCCAACACAACTTATGGGGTATTAAAGATGACGAATTATCTGGTCGTTGGGATTGGGAAAAATTACGTAAAAGTGTGATGAAAAACGGAGTTAGAAACTCTCTTTTAGTTGCACCTATGCCTACAGCTTCTACTTCTCAGATACTAGGGAACAACGAGTGTTTTGAACCGTATACATCTAACATATATACTCGTAGAGTATTATCTGGAGAGTTTATCGTTGTAAACAAGCATTTACTAGAAGACTTAGTACAACTGGGACTTTGGAACGAAAACTTAAAGCAAGAGCTTATGCGTGCTAACGGATCTGTACAAAACATAGACATTATACCGCAAGACATAAAAGAGCTTTACAAAACTGTTTGGGAGCTAAGCATGAAAGATATTATTGATATGTCTAGACACCGTGGATATTTTATAGATCAAAGTCAGTCTTTAAACTTATTTATGGAGAATGCAAACTACTCTAAGTTAACTTCTATGCACTTCTATGCTTGGAAAAGCGGACTTAAAACAGGTATGTACTACTTAAGAACTAAAGCTGCCGTAGATGCAATTAAGTTTACACTAGATAACAGCAAGAAAAAAGAGATGCCAATTAGCGTTGCTGAAGAAGTTGAAATAACAGCTGTTACAGCTCCTGCACCAACACCTGTTACCACTGCTACAGAAGTAAAAGTTAGCCCAACAGCAACTGCAACCGACGTAGATGTAGCTCCTATGAGCGCAGCAGAAATGAAGGCGCTTATAGAACAAGCTAAAGCAGGCGAAGCAGATGACGACTGTCTAATGTGTGGCTCTTAATATCTAAAGATCTATGAACACCTCTCGTTATGGACGAGAAAAGAATTACCTCAACTATGCTCTTCCCCCTATAAAGCATAGCTTGAGGTTTTTTATTCACCTTCCTTAAGGTGGTAAGCAGAAAACAAAAAGCGTTATTAAAAACCACTTAAACAGTAGTTTTTAATAACGCTTTTTTTATAACTATATAAAAAGCTAAGCAGTTGCTATTGCTATTCTTTTTTCAATCTAGGTCTAATAATTGTAGAATAAACCAAAGCTGACGTGTAAACGATTAATAAAATAAAATAATTCTCCATAGTAGTAGGTCTTTAATGTTGCTAATTCAGGTATCAAGTTAACAACAGGTTAAATATTCGTTATGAAAATACAAAAAGATTACATACAACCAAACAAAACCGCACTTAATCGATAAATTTTAGCAAAATTTAACTTTTGCTCACTCTTTTTAACCCATTTTCAAGTTTAAAGGAAAAAGAAAAAGCCACACCGTATGGCATAGCTTTATATTATATAGGATGTATATTATAGTCTACAAGAACAAATCTACTTCTTTATAAGCATCTATAACGGCACGCTCTCCATCTTTATTAGGCTTAGAGTTACCGTGTTCCATACCTAAAATACCTTTGAACTTTTTCTCGTGAATAAATTTAAATACATTTTTATAGTTTATCTCACCTGTAGTTGGCTCTTTTCTCCCTGGATTATCACCTATTTGTATATATGCAATCTCGTCCCAACTAGCCTCCATATTAGGTATTAAATTACCTTCTTGTATTTGTTGATGATAAATATCAAACAAAATTTTACAAGATGGTGAATCTACAGCTTTACAAATTTCAAATGCTTGCGGAGATTCTGTTAAAAACAATCCTGGATGATCTCTAAAGTTTAAAGGCTCTAACACCATAGTTATACCGTGCGGCTCTATAATGGCAGCAGCCTGCTTTAAAGACTCTATAACATTTGCTGTCTGATACCCCATAGAAAGCCTTAAATCTACGTGACCAGGCACTACAGTCATCCACTTGGCATTAACACGCTTAGCAACCTCTACAGAACTTTTAATCTCTTCTAAAAAGTTTTCTCTAATAGCTAGGTCTCCAGAAGCCAAACTTGGTTTTTTCCAAGAAATTTCATGCGCTACAAATACCCCCATATCAATACCCAAACGCTGCATTGTTCTAGCCAATTTTTCTTGAGTAGCCACATCGCGCTTGCGCATATTATTATCTTCTAAAGCAGTAAAACCTTCATCTGCCATAAAACGCAACTGCTCTTCTAGACTATCTCCATGACCAACAAACATTCCAAAATGTGGCGCATACTTTAAATTAAATTTATGTTTAGCTAAACTATCAGAAGAAGAAGCATAACCATAGGCACTACCTAAAGTAATTGCACCAGTAGTTAATGCCGATTTCTGAATAAAACTTCTTCTCTTCATTTTTAGCTATTTTAAATTATAAAGCCCAAGCCTTACCTCCTGTTAATTCTTCAACAGTACCACAAGCAACATACTTACCCGGTATTGGATCAAAATCTAAAAAGTTTTTAGCAATTTCCTCAGTAGTTTTATACCCATGAATTGTCCACCCCCTAAGTTCTTGTGCAAATGCAATAGCGGCAGAATTATCATCTAACTTGGCAACTTCTCCATTGGATATCGCTTTGTTATAATTCTTAAACGCCAAGTCTTTAGCTTCTATTTGTGCATCTGTAAGTTTTAAACAGCTAGCCAACGTTTTTTCAAGCTCTTCTGCAGTTACGTCAGACACTGTTTCTTTTCCCGCTTCTTTAGTTGCTAAAGCTATAAAACTAGCCATTTTAGCTTTAAAAAGGTCTTTTTCAACTTGAGTATTAGAAACATTGATGTACTGATCTACAAAAAGATGAACTTTTGCTTCTGATGCAGATGGAGAATCTGTTTTAGGAAGTATAATATCCATAAGAGTTACCACAACATTACCCTCTTCTTGCGAAAAAAATTCTGGAGTAAAAGCAATTCCGGTATCGTTCTTACAACTTTGTACTATACTAATTAGGGTTGGCACAGCTACAACATAGCCTAACGACAAACCTAGGTTTTTAAGTGCTAATCTTCTATCCATTATAATAATCCTTTTTTAAGTTGTTCTGCAGCGTGGTGTGCTGCTCTTGCAGTAAAAGCCATATATGTTAATGATGGATTAACACATGAAGACGATGTCATAAAAGAGCCATCTGTAACATATACATTTGGCACAGCATGTACTTGGTTATGTTTATTAAGTACAGATGTCTTTGGATCCTTACCCATACGAGCAGTACCCATTTCATGAATACCTAAACCTAAAGCTCCTATATTATCATAAACGCTTACATCTCTAAGTCCTGCAGATTTTAACATTGCTGCTGCTTGCTCCTTAATATCTTCTCGCATTTTAAGTTCATTTTCTTTAAACTCTGCATCAAAAGTTACTGTTGGCAATCCCCAGTCGTCTAATTTATTATAATCTAGCGTAAATCTATTCTCTTCATAAGGCAAAACTTCACCAAAGCCCATAATACCCATTGTCCATCCACCAGGTTTTAATACCGCTTCTTTTAAATCTTTACCATATGCTGTTTCTGCAATTACCTCTTCCCAATTACCTCTACTTGCTCCTCCTTGGTAACCAAAACCTCTTATGTAATCTTTACGATCTGTATCTCCTCCTAAGTTTCTAAACCTTGGAATATAAACTCCATTTGCTTTTCGTCCAGAATAATATTTATCTTCAAAATCATCTAACTTACCATTTGCCCCACAACCTAAATGGTGATCCATAATATTTCTACCCAACTGGTCAGACTCATTACCCATTCCATTAGGAAAAGTATCTGACTTAGATTGCATTAATATAGCCGTAGAAGCAATAGCAGAAGCACATAAGAAAACCACTTTGGCTTTAAACACTATTTCTTCTTTAGTTTCTTTATCTATAACTTTAACTCCAGTTGCTTTTTTGGTTTTTGGGTCATAAATAACCTCACTAACTATAGCATCTGTTCTAAGTGTTAAATTACCTGTTGCTTCTGCAGTAGGTAACGTAGAAGAATTACTACTAAAGTATGCTCCAAATGGGCAACCTCTACTACAACGATTACGGTACTGACACTTAGATCTTCCGTCACCTCCAAATTTTTTATCACTGGTAATGTGGGCAACTCTACCAGCGGTAATGACACGGCCATTAAAATTTTCGGCAACGCTTTCTTTTAATTTTTCCTCAACGCAATTAAGAGGCATCATTGGCTCAAACGTACTATCTGGTAACTGTGGCAAGCCTAAACTTTCTCCAGAAACACCTATAAAAGTTTCAACTTTAGTATACCAAGGCTCAATATCCTTATAACGAACAGGCCAATCTACACCGTGACCATCTTTTTTATTGGCTTCAAAATCTAAATCGCTCCAACGGTAACTATGTCTACCCCACATTATAGATCTACCACCAACATGGTAACCACGCATCCAATCAAAACGCTTCGTTTCATTATAAGGATGTTTCAAATCATTAACAAACCAATGCTTTGTATCTGCATTTGTAGTGTAACCGGTTCTAGACTGTTTTAACTGCTTAGCTTTTTCCTCTGGAGAAACAGCTCCATTATTCGGAAAATCCCAAGATTCCTTAAACGCAGTAGGGTAATCATCTCTATGTTTTACCATTCTACCTCTTTCCAGAATTAAAGTCTTTAATCCCAACTCGCATAATTCTTTGGCAGCCCAACCACCACTTATACCAGTTCCTACAACTATAGCATCATAAGACTCCTGTTCTTCATTATAATAAAATTTGCCCATTCTTTGCGTTGTTTATTTCATAATTTTCTCAAATATAAAATAAATTTTCTACATTTAAACCCTGTAAATATTGAGGGTAACGTACTATAACGTTATAGTTGATGTAAATTCCTAAAAATTAAATACCTAAAAAATGAGAGTAAAAAACCTAGTTAATCAAAGTGTAAAATACCCATTAATTTTACTTGTCTTCTGTTTTGCGTCTTGTAAGGATGCTCCAAAAAAAGCTGAAGAAGTAAAAGACGAAGTTGCAACCAATGCAGAGGCAGACAAAAAACCTTTCTTCAAATTATCTCTAGCACAATGGTCCTTACATAAAGAAGTGTTTGATAATGGTGCTGACCCATATTCTTTTGCTGAAAAAGCTAAAGGACTAGGATTTTCTGGTTTAGAATATGTTAGCGCTCTTTACAAAGACGTAAAAGAAGCAAACTATTCTGATGAAGCAATGGCTAATTTTGTTACCAAATCTAATGAAGAAGCCAAAAAACACGGAATGACGAACGTGTTAATAATGATAGACGGACAAGGAGATCTTGCTTTAGCAGATGCTGAAGAGCGTAAAAAAGCAGTAGAAAGCCATTTTAAATGGGTAAAAGCAGCTGCAGAAATGGGATGCCATGCAATACGAGTAAATCTTGCTGGTGCATCTGAAGAGCAAGAATGGATTGCTAATTCTGTGGATGGATTAAAACAACTTGGGACTTTTGCAAAAGAACACAATATAAATGTGATTGTAGAAAACCACGGCGGCCTATCATCTAACGGAAAATTACTTTCTAACGTTATGAGCAAAGTTAATATGGACAACGTTGGCACATTGCCTGACTTTGGAAATTTCTGTATTAAAAAATCTGAAACTGGCTGCGATGAGATGTATGACATTTACAAAGGAGTTACAGAGTTAATGCCATACGCTAAAGCTGTAAGCGCTAAGTCTTATAACTTTGATGCTGACGGAAACGAGACTAAAATAGACTACGCCAAAATGTTGCAAATTGTAAAAGATGCAGGGTATACTGGTTTTATTGGCGTTGAATATGAAGGTGATGAAAAAAGCGAACAAGATGGTATTATTGCAACTAGAGATTTACTAGTTAACGCAGCAAAAAACTTAAAGTAAGAAGATACACTAAAAGAAATTTTTATGAGTAAAAAAATTAGACTAGGCATACTTGGTGGCGGTGGAGATTCTTTAATTGGAGTTTTACACAGAGTAGCTTCTTTTATTAACGACAACTATCAAATAGTAGGAGCTGTTTTTAATCCAGATTTTGAATCTAGTGTTAATTTCGCTAAAAAAATAGACATTCCTACAAACAGAATCTATAAAGATTTTGACACTCTTATTGAAGAGGAATTAAAGCTTCCTAAAGAAGAAAGAATACAGGTTTGCTCTGTGCTAACACCTAACTTTTTACATTTTCCGATGGCAAAAAAACTATTAGAAAATGGATTTAATGTTATTTGTGAAAAGCCAATGACAACCACTTATGAAGAGGCTAAGATATTACAAGCAACCCTAGAAAAAGCTGGGACCGTATTTGCCGTAACTCATACTTATACAGGCTACCCAATGGTACGCCAAATGAGAGAAATGATTAAAACTGGCGCAATTGGAAACATACAAAAGGTAGATGCTCAATATTACCAAGGTTGGATTAACCCAATTATACACGAAAAAGACAAAAGGACTTCTACCTGGCGTCTAGATCCTGAAAAATCTGGAATTAGCTGTTGTATGGGTGATATAGGTGTACACGCATTTAACATGATAGAATACACCACTGGTATGCAAATTAAATCTTTACTGGCAGATTTAAATTATTTGTATGATGACAACAAGATGGATATTGACGGCACTGCACTAATACGTTTTAATAACAACGCTAAAGGTGTTATAAGAACAAGTCAAATTGCTACGGGTGAAGAAAACGGATTAGTTATAAAAGTATACGGCAACAAAGGCGGCTTAAAATGGGAACAAGAAAACCCTAATTATTTATATGTTTTAAGTGAAGATAAACCGTTACAAATATACAAGCCAGGACACGCTTACAATTCTGATTTATCTTTAGACGGCACAAAATTACCACCAGGACATCCAGAAGGTATTTTTGATGCAATGGCAAATATTTACTTAGGCGTATCTAGAGCCATTAGAGGTGAAAAATATAATGATGGCGAATTCCCAACTATGTTAGATGGTGTACGAAGTCTTAATTTTATAGAAAGTAGTGTAGCTTCTCATAACCAAGGAAATGTTTGGGTAGATTTAGATTAAAACTACCACATACTAAAAACAAAAAACCACACTTAGTTAAGTGTGGTTTTTTTTTATGAAAATAAAACTTATTTTAGTTAGAAAACTTTCTCAAACTCTTCACAAACAACAATCATACTTTCTGTTGGTTGGCGTTTAAATTCCGCTAATTCTCTTTTATAATATTCTAAATGGGTCGTTTTCCAATATGTTAAACTTTTATCGCCCTCTCCTTCTTTTTGCGCATATACTTCATCTACACTAAACAAAGGTTTTAGTTTTACCGCCGTAGTACGAATTATACATTTTGCTTGTCCGTCCCAATCGGTAACAACCCTAAAATCCCCTATTTTAGGCAAAGATTCTTTACGCAATTGCAAACCCAATAAAGAATGAGTAGTTGCTTTTTTTACACCTTTTTCAACAAGAGCAACACATTCATTCGCGTCTTTTTCATTGTCACAAAAATGTTCCACTTTCGGGGCTTGTACAAAAGCATCTTCCAAATGCTTATCTAAATAATCTCCCCATAAACTTTTAGCCGATCTATTGTTTTCCACAGATATACATTTATATTTTTATTCTATTTAAGATTTTATGTTGTTCGTCGCACAAAACCACTCAATTCGTATAAAAAGATACTCCAAATCGTTTACTAATTATTATATTTATGACTTGAGTTCTTCTTCTTAAGAACCATAAAAACTGAACGTTAAATATAGCATTAAATTACATAATATAAACACATTAAATGAAGACAATAAAAGGTCCAGCAGTTTTTTTAGCACAATTTGTAGATAGTAAAGCGCCTTTTAATTCCTTAGAGGGACTTTGCAAATGGGCTGCAAACTTAGGATACAAAGGAATACAAATACCAACATGGGAATCTTTTCTAATAGATTTAGATACAGCTGCTGAAAGTCAAGAATATTGTGATAATCTTAAAGCAAAAGTAAATTCTTATGGTTTAGAAATTGTAGAATTATCTACGCACTTACAAGGACAATTAGTTGCTGTACATCCTGCATACGATGTTATGTTCGATGGTTTTGCACCAGAACATGTAAAGGGCAACCCTAAAGCAAGAACAGAATGGGCTATAGAAACAGTTAAAAAAGCTGGTACTGCTAGCAGAAGATTAGGTATAAAAACGCACGCTACATTTTCTGGCTCTTTACTTTGGCACACAATGCACCCTTGGCCACAAAGACCTCCTGGATTGGTAGAACTGGGTTTTGAAGAACTAGCGGCAAGATGGCTTCCAATTTTAGACCACTTTGACAAAGAAGGTGTAGATGTTTGTTATGAAATTCACCCAGGAGAAGACTTGCATGATGGTGATACTTTTGAACGTTTTTTAGAAGCTACTGGCAACCATAAACGTGTAAATATTTTATATGATCCTAGTCATTTTATACTACAACAACTAGATTATATTGCATTTATAGATCATTACCATCCCTACATAAAATCGTTTCACGTTAAAGATTCTGAATTTAATCCGACAGGAAAAAAAGGAGCTTTTGGAGGCTATAATGACTGGATAGATAGAGCTGGGAGATACCGTTCCTTAGGAGACGGACAAATAGATTTTAAAACTATTTTCTCTAAACTAACACAGTATGGTTGCGACGTATGGGCAACTATGGAATGGGAATGTTGTATTAAAAGTCCTGAACAAGGAGCAAGAGAAGGCGCTCTATTTATTAAGGATCATATTATAGAAGCTACAGAAAAAACATTTGATGATTTTGCTGGAACTGAAACGGATAAAGAAATGCTTAAAAAAATGTTAGGCATTTAATATAATAACAAACAATTACTACTTATGAAAAAATATCTTTTATTATTATCCTTTTCCGTGCTGGCATTTAGCTGTAAAGAAAAAGCAGAGAATTCTTCTGAAAACCCAAAAGAAACGGCAGAAGTTGCCCCAAAGGAAGAACTTAAAGAAAACGAATGGACTGTACTTTTTGACGGCACCAACCTAGATAATTTGCAATTATATGGAAACGATAATTCTATAGAGAATTGGAAAATAGAAGGAGATGCGTTAGTTTTCCATCCACCAACAGAACGCCCAAAAGATACATATTACAACTTGGTTACTAAAAAAGAATACACCAGTTTTATACTCTCTATAGATTGGAAAATATCTGAAGGAGGAAATAGTGGTATTTTCTGGGGAATTAAAGACGATGGCACATACGGGCAGCCTTACGAAACGGGCTTAGAAGTACAAGTTCTAGACAACCAAAAACACCCTGATGCCAAAAATGGTACAGATCGCCAAGCAGGTGCTTTGTATGACATGGTTGCACCAAGCAAAGATGTTACAAAACCAATTGGCGAATGGAACACTGCTGTAATCACAATTAACCACAAAACCAATACCGGAAGTTCCGTATTAAACGGTGTTACTGTCGCAGAATTTCCTTTAAATGGAGCTGATTGGAATAGTCTATTAAAAAATTCTAAATTTAATGGTTGGGATGGCTATGCTGCATACAAAACGGGGAAAATAGGTGTACAAGATCACGGAGATGTAGTGGCTTACAGAAATATAAAAATTAAAGAATTAGATTAAGAATGAAAAAGATTTTACTATCCGTTTTGGGTTTAACATTGTTTTTATCTTGTCAGGAAAAAGCAACAAATGCAACAGATAAAACTGCAGAAGCACCAAAAGAAGTAGACTATATTGTATATGAAGAATACAATGGAACAGAACCTACAAAACCTGAAGAAACTGAATTATACAAACCAGTTCCCCCAACAGTAACACCTGCAAAAAACAATGCTGCACCTAGTGATGCTATTGTTTTATTTAATGGCACCAACTTAGACCAATGGACAAATGCCGAGGAAGAACCGGCTCCGTGGATTGTAGAAAAAGAAGGCTTTTTCTCTGTAAAGGATAAATCTGGAGATATTAAAACAAAAAAAGAGTTTGGAAGTATACAGTTACACATAGAGTGGAGATCACCTTCCGAAGTTTTAAGAGACGGGCAAAATCGTGCAAATAGCGGCGTATTTCTTCAAGACAGATACGAGATCCAAGTACTGGATAACAATAACAATGATACGTATGTAAACGGACAAGTTGGCTCTATATACAAGCAACACATTCCGCTTGCAAAAGCATCTGTACCTACAGGAGAATGGAACACCTATGATGTTGTGTACCATGCACCTGTATTTAACGAAGATGGAAACAAAATAAAATCTGGTACAATAACACTTTTACATAACGGAATTCTTGTTTTAGACCATGTAGAAATTAAAGGAACGACACCTTATATTGGATGGCCTAAAAACGAAGCACATGGCAAAGCTCCTATTAGATTACAAGATCACGGAGACAACAGTAGAGTTAGCTACAGAAATATATGGGTAAGAGAATTGTAATGTATTTATGATACAAATACAACGTTTAAGCTAAAATTCTGCCTATACATTTAGGCAGAATTTTTATTTTAAAAAAAAACATTTAAACTCCCCATAAGACCTTTTATATAAAAAGTGACAAAAAAAGCTATAAAAATAAGGTCTTAGCTTCAACTAGTATAGTTTATTTATATTTGCATAAAATTTACAATATATGATTCAGTCCATGACCGGATTTGGAAAACACGTAGTGCAACTTCCAACAAAAAAGATTACCATTGAAATTAAATCTTTAAACAGTAAAAGTTTAGACCTAAACGCTCGTATGCCATCTGCGTACAGAGAGAAAGAATTAGAGTTGCGCAAAACTATTGCCAACGGTTTACAAAGAGGTAAAATAGACTTTAATCTTTATATTGAAAGTACTGGCGCAGATACTTCTTCACAGATTAATGAAGTAGTTGTTAAGCAGTATATGCAACAGTTAAAAAACATTGCTAATGGTGATGATGTTAAGCTTTTAGAAATGGCTTTACGTTTACCAGATGCTATGAAAACTGAACGTGATGAGATTGACGCAAAAGAATACAAAACCATACAAGATACACTTACTGAAGCTTTAAAGGAAATTAATACTTTTAGAACCGAAGAAGGTTCTGTTTTAGAACAAGATTTTAAACAACGTATTTCTTCTTTAGAAAGCTTATTAGAACAGGTACTTGCAATTGACCCAGAAAGACAAACTGCTTTACGCGAACGATTACATAAGGCTGTAACCGACTTAAAAACAGAAGTAGACCAAAACAGGTTTGAGCAAGAGCTAATTTACTACTTAGAAAAGTATGATATTACTGAAGAAAAAGTACGTTTAGCAAACCACCTTACTTATTTTACTACAACTATAAACTCGGAGGATTCTAATGGTAAAAAATTAGGATTTATTTCTCAGGAAATAGGACGAGAAATTAATACAATTGGCTCTAAAGCTAATTATGCACCTATGCAACAACTGGTTGTACAAATGAAGGATGAGCTAGAAAAAATCAAGGAACAAATGCTAAATGTTTTATAATGAAAGGTGGCAAACTTATTATATTTTCAGCGCCATCTGGTAGTGGCAAAACAACTATTGTAAGACATTTATTAGGAAAAGAAGAACTAAACTTAGCTTTTTCCGTTTCTGCAACGTCCAGACCAAGAAGAGGTAAAGAAAAACACGGAGAGCATTACTATTTCCTTTCTTTATCTCAGTTTAAAAATCACATTAAAAATGATGACTTTTTAGAATGGGAAGAAGTATACAGAGATAATTTTTATGGTACTTTAAAAACAGAAGTAGAACGTTTATGGGCTGAGGGGAAAAATGTCATTTTTGACATTGATGTCGTTGGAGGCCTGCGTATAAAAAAGAAATTTCCAGAACAAACTCTAGCTGTTTTTGTTAAGCCACCAAGTATAGATGAGCTTAAAATAAGGTTAAAAAAACGAAGCACAGAAAGCGATGACAAAATAAACATGCGCATAGCAAAAGCATCTGTAGAACTAGCTACAGCGCCACAGTTTGATTCTGTTATTAAAAACTATGACTTAGATACAGCTTTAGCTGAAGCAGAAAAATTGGTTGCTGATTTTATTAGTAAACCAAACCCTGAAAAAGAAGCATAATATGAAAAAAGTAGGGTTGTATTTTGGGACATTTAACCCAATACACATAGGACATTTAGTTATTGCAAACCACTTAGTGGAGTTTACAGATTTAGACGAAGTTTGGTTTGTAATAACACCTCAAAGTCCGTTTAAAACAAAACAATCCTTACTAGACAACCATCATAGACATCAAATGGTTTTGGAGGCTACGGAAGAATATCCAAAGCTAAAACCTTCTACAATAGAATTTAATTTACCGCAGCCAAACTACACTACCCATACATTGGTTCATTTGTTAGAGAAATACCCTAGCGGTTATAATTTTTCCTTAATTATGGGTGAAGACAACTTAAAGAGTTTTCATAAATGGAAAAACTACGAAGTTATCTTAAATAACCACGACATTTATGTGTATCCAAGAGTTTCTAGTGGTAATATCGAGCATCAATTTAAGAATCATTCTAAAATAAAAATTGTAGAAGATGCCCCTATTATGGAAATTTCTTCAACTTTTATTCGTAAAAATCATAAACTAGGAAAAAACATTACCCCATTATTACCTAAGGCTGTTTTTAAATATATGGATGAGATGAATTTCTATAGGTAAGTGCTTAATTAATACTTCTGTATTCATTAACCATTGCTATAAATTCTAACTCTAATTTAAGAGGTGACCCTTCTGCCGCAACTTCTGGATGCGCATCCCCATAATCAAAATCGTTATTCGCAATACGTAGTTTTAAACTAGTTAAACCTTGAAGTATGTTACCAAGATGACTACTAAACTTAGAGATAACAGGCATTGGTTTACCAAATTCTTTTACTATTAAATCTTGATTACTTTTTAAATCTTCCAAGGCTACATAAGCGCTTCTAAGTTCTTTTATTTTTTCATTTATAAGACCAAACTCCAACGTCAATAACTGATCTACATCTCTACCTCCTATTTCATTTAAAATAGCCTCTGTAGCGTTTATTGCAGTAAAAAGATTGTATTGCACAACAAGTTCTTGTGCTTTATACTTATCTTTTTCATACTTCTCTACATTGTCTTGTAATCTATAAAAAGCTACAGACATAGTATCAAAAGCTACAAAGTAATTTCTATAAGCCTCTAACAAACTAATTTTGGCTTTTTGGCTAGAATTTAAATCTATTTCTTGTGATTTGTCTTTATTAAAAAAAGTCTCTAAATTATTAATTTCTTTATTTAAAATTTCTGATGTTCTATAAACCATAAGCATATTAGCATCAACCTTTTTTATTGCTGGTTTTTGAACAATAGCAGATTTTAGCAGGTTTAAAGGCTTTAAAGGCAATCTTATTTTACCTATAAGCTTGTTGCTTCTTTTAAGTTCATCACTAAGACTTTGCCAACTTAGGTAATTAGCATAAGACTTACGAACTTTATCATCATAGGTATTAAAAAAATCTATGTACGTATTGTATTTTGCTACAAATGCAGTAGAATTATAAAAAACCTCTTCATCTACAACCTTAATATTTTTCTCTTTAGAAGAAAAAGGCTCTAAAGAGCTTGTAAATGTATGCAACTCCTTGTCCTCCTCTTTTTGCTTTACATCTTTGCAGCTCACAAAAACAAAAGCAATTAAATAGGTATGTACAAGGTAGTTCTTCATATTTTTTTTTTAGTGTCGTGCAAAAATAAACAAAGTTATTGCGTTAACTATCACGACTTACCGTGATAATTTAGGTTATTATAAACAATTCTGCTATTTATTAACTTTTCACTAACAAATTCCCCATTATACATTTATTATCTTGTGAAGCTAACAAACCACTAATGAAAAAAATACTTTTATTTAGCTTAGCAGTCACCTTCTTGTCTGCTCAAAGCATTTCTGCCCAAAAAAGGAAAAAATCTAAAAAAGGCAAAACAGAACAAGTAGCTCCTGCTAAGAAAACCAAAAAAGGAGACATTAAAAACTATAGTGACGTAGTAACCAAAGATGCTGTTACAGATGAAGGACTTTTTAAAGTACATAAGGTCGCTAAAAAATACTTTTACGAAATTCCTTTTAACAGGCTAGAAAAAGATATGCTTTGGGTTACCAGAATTTCGCAAATACCAACTGGTTTAGGCGGCGGTTATATGAATGCCGGCTCTAAGACCAATGAACAAATGGTACATTGGGTACGTTTTCAAGACAAGATATTATTAAAAGTAAAATCGTACAACAACATTGCAGACAGCACCAAAGCTATTAGCGCATCTGTACGTGTTAACAATTACGAACCTACTTTATTTGCTTTTGATATTGAAGCTTTTAGTACAGATTCTACTAGCGTTGTTATCGATGTAACTACCTTATTTAGTACAGATGTACCTGCAATAAGCGGATTATCTAGTAGACTAAGAAAAACATACAAAGTAAAAAGGTTAGACCCGCAACGTAGTTTTATAAACAGCGTTAGGAGTTTTCCTGAAAACATAGAAGTAAAACAAGATTTTACCTATTCTGCATCTGAACCGTCTACTTTAAGGTCTACAGAATCTATTAGCTTGCAGATGAACCAGTCTATGATTTTATTACCAGAACAACCAATGCAACCACGTATTTTTGATCCTAGAGTTGGATTCTTTACTGTTAGTCAGTTTGATTTTGGTAGCGATGAATTAAAGGCAGATGAAAAAACATATATACGCCGTTGGAGATTAGAACCTAAGGACCCTGCTGCATACGCAAGAGGAGAATTAGTAGAACCTGTTAAACCTATAGTTTACTATTTAGATCCAGGTACTCCTGAAAACTTAAAAGAATATATTAAGCAAGGTATAGAAGATTGGCAAAAACCTTTTGAAACTGCAGGTTTTAAAAACGCAATTATTGCTCGCGATGCTCCTACTCCAGAAGAAGATCCTGAATTTAGCCCAGAAGACATTAGATATTCTATGATACGCTATGTAGCCAGCACAACAAGAAATGCTGTAGGACCAAGTGTGTCTGACCCTAGAAGTGGAGAAATTATAGAAAGTGATATTATTTGGTACCACAACCACTTGCGTAGCTATAGAAACAGATACCTACTAGAAACTGGAGCTGCTAACCCAAGTGCTAGAACTCTTAAAACAGCGCCAAAAGAAATAGGAGATATGATGCGAATGGTAATTGCCCATGAAGTAGGACACGCATTGGGTTTTCCTCACAATATGGCTGCTAGTTACGCATACCCTGTAGATTCTTTACGAAACGGAGAGTTTACACAAAAAAATGGTATTGCTGCTAGTATTATGGATTATGCTCGTTACAATTACATAGCACAACCAGGAGACAAAGGAATTCGTTTTATTAGACAAATGGGACCATACGACCATTACGTAACCAACTGGGGTTACCGTTATTTAGCAGCTAACTCTGCAGAAGCAGAAGTTGCAACACTAAACAAATGGGTTTTAGAAAAAGCAAATGATCCTATTTATAAATTTGGAAAGCAGTCTAGTAGTTTTGATCCTCAGTCGCAAACCGAAGGTTTAGGAGACGACCCCGTAAAAGCGAGTACTTACGGAGTTAAAAACTTAAAGTATGTGGCAAATAATCTTAGTAGTTGGACATCTGACCAAACAAATAATTATGATGACCTAGAGGAATTATACGGCGAATTATTAAGCGTATATAGCAGATATACTGGACACGTAGTAACTAATATTGGCGGCGTTTTTGAAAACTTAAAAACACCAGAACAAGAAGGATCTATTTACACACCTTTAAGCAAAGCAAAACAAAAAAAATCTATGCAATGGCTACAAGACAATGTGTTTAGCACTCAGTCTTGGTTAGTAGATAATAGTATTTTACAAAACATAGATTATGCTGGTTATCCAGAAAACCTACGCAAAGTGCAAGCTAGACACTTAGGAAGCCTTTTAAATGCAGACCGCATTGGACGTTTATTAGATGCAGAAACTACGAGCAAAACGTACTATAGCGCATTAGAAATGCTTTCAGATTTACGCAAAGGTATCTGGAAAGAAGCATACACAGGTAAAAGTGCGGATATTTACCGCAGAAACATACAACGCACATACATAGAACGTATGGAAGCTTTATTAACTGCTGAAAATGACAGAAGATCTAGTTTTGATGTCTCAACATCTGATGTTAGCGCTTTGGTTCGTGGTGAATTAAAAACATTACGTTCTAAATTAAAACTTGCTAAAAATGGAAACGTGAACACAATAACTCGTTACCATTATGAAGATGCAATTGCAAAAATAGAGCAAGCATTAGACCCTAAATAAGAGTCATTACAAAACAAAAAAAAGCGCAATCTTACCAAAGATTGTGCTTTTTTATTACCCTTCTTTTTTATTTAGCAGTTAAAACATCTGTACCTAAAAGTTTATCTTCCTTATTGGTATACCAAGCTCTAATTGCAGGCATTCTTACGCCATTTATAATTTCTGTATTAGACAGCATAATGTATTCACCATCGTTTTTAGACTCATCATGAAAAAACTGATAGATTTCCATATCTAATGATTTTGGATTAAAATAAAAGTACCAAGTGTCTTTGCCTACTTCCTTATTGTACGTGACCTTTATAACATTATACCATGTACCTTTTCCTTTAAATTTTCTAGATACTACTTTTGGATCTATAATGGTACCGTTATCCTTTAATTTCATTGGCAAACCATACAAATATGTATAATAGTTTCTCATAAAGAGCGCACGTTCTTTGTTAAACTTGAGCGTTTTTTGCTCTTCCTTATCCTTAATCTCTTTATCGTAAACAAAAAAGCTAACACTATCCTTAACAACCTTCGTTGTGTGTTTCTTTCCCTTTACAACATTAGACAAAACAAAGGTGCTTGCTGGCAAGTCTATATGCAGATCTGTAACGCGATCTTCTTTATTTGGCGTACTCATAGTAACCACTAAATCTCCTTTAAAAGATTCCCAATTATTACCTGGATCATGACGCGCAATTACCGTATTTAAAAATTCTGAAGCGCTAATATCTTGCGCCGACACACCTACAAAGGTAAAAAGGCATAAAAACAACAGTAAAAATCTATTTATCATTTAATTATATTTTTCTTCAATTTACAATAAAAGCTTTATGTATAAAAAAGTATTTTTTACTGCCTTTAACAAAAAAGCCCAGCACTTAGTGCTGGGCTTTTTATTTATCCTTTAACTACTTATGATATTGTTGCTGGTGGCACACTACTGTCGTGCTCATTGTAATACAACTCTAACATGGTCATTGTAGCCGTCATTAAATCTTTTGTCTCTAGCAGTAGAGAGAAATAAAGCGTAGTATTCTTTGGACTAGATTCTTCTGTTCTAGTACGCTCTACTTGCTTTTGTATTTTTTGTGATAATAATGCAAACAACTCATCTTTCTCACTTAAAATAGCTCCAATTTTATCAAAAGAATGATTTTCAAAAGCAGTCTGAGTTTCATTAAAAATATGCTCTAGCTTGTAATCTATTTCTTTTAATTCTTTAATTTGATTGTATTTTAATTTCTTATGATTATTGTTAATGTGCTTGTATGATATCTTAGTAATATATTCTAATGACTGAGTCATATCTTGTAACGAGCCTAAAATATTAATATAAAAATTACTAGCACCTACACTTGCATCATCTAGATTTTTAATAAAGTAAAAAATATGATCTCTTAAATCGTCTACCTCATCTGTTAACTTTACAACACCCTTTTTATTCTTTTTAAGAATATCTAGATTTTGTTTAGCCAAACCATCTATGGCGTTAGTATATATTTTATTTGTTCTTTTAACAACATTCGCTGTATTCTTAGCACTTTCAACTATAACTCCTTGTATAGAACTACTTTCTGCTCTTCTTAAACTATCTTCCGCCTTAATTTCTTTAGACTTTTTATTGTAAGAGATATAGTTTCTTGCCAATAACAATATTGCTACAAACAATAGTATTGCAATTGCTGCACCTGTTCCAAAGTTAATCAAGGTTAATATTATACCAGAAGCCGTAAATGCAATAATTGCAGTACCAAACCATCCGCCAATAACATTTAAAACACCAGCCACTCTATATACAGCACTTTCTGCACCCCAAGCTCTATCCGCTAATGAAGTACCCATAGCAACCATAAAAGTTACGTATGTAGTAGATAGTGGCAATTTAAATGATGTTGCCACAGATATTAATATACCAGCAACGACTAAGTTAACAGCGGCTCTTACCATATCAAAAGCAGGCATATCATATGTCTTGTCTTTAGCAAGCGCTATTTGTGGCTTTTGAAACCTCTCTTCTACCTTAACTGAAATAGATTTAGGTACTACAGATGATGTGTATGCAGAAATAGCCATTCCTATTCTAACAATTCCTCTAGATAAAAAGTTTGGCTCAAAACGTTCTTTACCTTCACCTTCCCTAGATAAATTAATTTCAGTTTCCGCAACGTAGCGTGCTTTTTTAGAAAACCACAATGTTGCTACCATAATCATCCCTGAAATAAATAATAACAAGGTTGGTGTAGGCACTTTTTCTGTCAATATAGACATACTAAATGCCGAGGCTTCAACACCTGAAGCAGACCACTCTGTGTAAGATTGGTATGCAGCAATTGGCACACCTATAAAGTTTACTAAGTCGTTCCCTGCAAAAGCTAATGCCAGTGCAAAAGTACCAACTCCTATAATTATTTTGTAAATATTAAGCTTAGCAAAAACAGTTAATATATAGGATACCACAAACCAGATAACAAAATTTACAAGCACTATAGGAAACCATTTAACCTCCAAAAAGTGCTTAATAGTCATATCACCAATAAAGTCTATACTCTCACCCGCAAAAGCAGTCCCTTTAATTCCTTTCATAAAAATAAAGTACGTAATAGCAGATAACCCAATACCACCAAAAACTGCACCTACCCATTTTGCTTTTCTTTGAAAATCATAAGACAGAAGCAAACGAGAAAACCATTGCACCATTGCACCTACTGAAAAGGCAATGACGACAGAGAGGAGAATACCTACTATAATTTCTGTAGCTTTAGAAGTATTAATATAATTTACTACGTCTGATACACTACCTCCTGCTTGTAATATTTTAATTAATGCCATTGCAACAGCAGCTCCTAACAACTCAAAAACAATAGAAACCGTTGTAGACGTAGGCATACCCAAGGTATTAAAAAAGTCTAACAGCAGTATATCAGTAATCATTACGGCCATAAAAATGAACATAATTTCATTAAAGTAAAACTCACTTGGATTAAAAATACCTTTTCTAGCAACCTCCATCATTCCACTAGAAAATATAGCTCCACAGGCAATACCTACACTGGCAACAATCATTATAGTCTTAAAAGAAATAGCTTTAGATCCTATAGCTGAATTTAAAAAGTTGACTGCGTCATTACTAACACCAACCACAAGATCTGCAATAGCCAAAACAGCTAAAGCTATGATCATTATTAAATAAATATTACTCTCCATAATTTATAAAAATTCAATTTGCAAATATGCTTTGTTTTAAACTGTCTAACGTTATGTTAAGGTTATTTTTTTTGATTAAAAATGAACCTCTAATTGTAGTCTATATATAAGTCCTTCTGGACCATTAATTTCATTTAAATAAGTAGCATCTGTTTGCACCTTTAGCTTATGCCCCACAATATACTTAGATACTCCCAATGTATATTGAGTTTCTTTATTTTTATTTGTAATACTTTTATCTAGCTCAACTGACGTGTATCTACCAGACACTTCCCAATTGTTTTTAAATAAGTAGCCAGACATTACGTTTAAACCATATCCAACTTGCACAATATCCCCTGTAGCTGTACCATCTTCATTCCTTGCTACAGCATTACCTGCATTTCGATCTGCAAATTCGCCCATAAAAGAGAATCCATTATACTTAAAAATAGAGTTTATATATAACGTTTTTACATCTGTCTCATAAAAACCCGTATCCGTAAACATATAACTTCCTTGATTACTTCTTGTTTTAACCGCATTATTATTAAAATCATAAGCAGCACCAATCATTAATTTTGGTTTTACTTCTCTTTTTAAATCGCTTCCAACAAACTCCGTATTACCCGTAAAGCTTCCAAAAGGCAAAAAATCTATTCGAGCAGTATATTGGTATCCACCTAAATTACCCTTAGTGACATTACGTCCTTCCCCTTGCGATATCGCCAAAACTTCTTTTACTATAAATTTTTCTGAAATATTGAACTTATGTCGTAGTTGCACACCCATATCTCTATCTATTGTAAATCTATTATTTAATAAAGATCTATCTACCATCTGAAGATTAGCTGAAGATACAACGCGCTCTATATTACCAGGAAGTTTAGTTTGCCCAATCCATAATTCAAAATTTTTATGAAAATTCCACATTACAAAAGCATCTAAAATATAACGCGGCGCATCGTGTGTAAACTCAGATGCCCCAGAAATATCTCGGTTAGATAGTCCTAACTCTATCTTATATTTAAATTTAGGAGAATAGGCAAATCCATTAAATTTTAACCTTGCTCTTCTTACTAAAAAATTAGAACCAACAGAAGCTAAATTTCCTTGTTCGTTTTCTCCCCACTGCCCTATTCCTAAAAATTGCATACGCGCAGCCACCTTCATAGTCCAAGTACTATCTTGCCCTACAAGGTTTAATATACCTTTCCCAAATTTAGGCGCATTTGTTTCTTGTGCCAACGAAGACGCAGAAACGCATAAGAATAACCCAAGGATTATAAACTTAACTTTCATAAGTATTGATTTTTGTCATTGCAAATAACCAATCTTAATGTTAAGTTAATGTTTCTATAATATTATCTTTGAAATAACTATACTAAAAAGCTGCCCCTTAGTAGAGGCAGCCATTGGAAACATAATTTTGAAGATAAGTCGACAAAAACCAATATCTAATGATATGTAATCCAGTAAACACAAATAAAAGCTTTAAACTTAAAACTACTGTAACCTTATCTTTAAGTAATCATTAAGAATTGGTTTGTTTTTTTTAATGCTCTACACTTTATTAAAAAGCTATTTAAGTATCTTGCAACTCTAAATTACGCAGCATGAACTGGGAACAATTATTATCTTTAAAACGATTTGGAGACACCAACAAAAGGTTACGCAAAGAGCAAGACGAAACTCGTTTAGGCTTTGAAGTTGATTATGACCGTGTTATATTCTCTTCTTCTTTTAGAAGTTTGCAAGACAAAACCCAAGTTATACCACTTTCTAAAACAGATTTTATACACACCAGACTTACGCATAGTTTAGAAGTTTCTGTTGTTGGCCGTAGTTTAGGTCGTATTGTTGGCAAACAAATACTAGAAAAACATCCGCACTTAAAAGAAGTTCACGGATATCATTACAACGATTTTGGCGCTATTGTAGCTGTTGCATCTCTTGCGCATGATATTGGTAACCCACCATTTGGGCATAGTGGAGAAAAAGCGATAGGCGAATATTTTAAAACAGGAAACGGACAAAAATACAAGGACCAACTTTCTGCTAAAGAATACCAAGATATTATAGATTTTGAAGGTAATGCAAACGGATTTAAGCTTTTAACCGAGTCTAGAGTTGGCGCAGAAGGCGGTTTACGTCTAAGTTACGCTACACTAGGTACGTTTATGAAATACCCAAAAGAGTCATTACCAAAGAAGCCAACAAAACATATTGCAGACAAAAAGTTTGGTTTTTTTCAGACTGAAAAGGAATTCTTTGCAGAAGTAGCAGAAGAACTTGGCCTCTTGCAAACTCGCGATGGTAAAGACATTTCATTCTCTAGACACCCACTTACTCATTTAGTTGAAGCGGCAGATGACATTTGTTATACAATAATAGATTTTGAAGACGGCATTAACCTTGGGTTAATATCTGAAGACTACGCTTTAGAATATCTAATAAAACTGGTTAAAGACAAAATTAACACTAAAAAATACAACGAAATGCTCTATATGCAAGATCGTCTTAGTTATTTAAGAGCTCTTGCTATAAACACATTAATAACAGATGCTGTTGCCATTTTCTTAGAAAACGAAGAAGCTATTTTAGACGGTTCTTTTAGCGTTTCATTATTAGACAAAAGCAGTTACATTGCCCAGATAAAAGATATTATCTCTTTAAGCATATCTAAAGTGTATAAGTCACAAGAGGTAATAGAAAAAGAAATAGCAGGTTACAAAATAATATCAGATATATTAGATGTTTACGCAAATGCATTAGTAAAAACAGCAGACGGTACAGCCTCTAATTACGACAAAATAATACTACAAACACTACCAGAAAGTTATCAAAAAATAAATGGATCTTTGTATTCTATTTTATTAAATACGTGCTGTTATGTTGCAAGTCTATCAGACAGTAGTGCAGTACACATACATAATAAGATTATGGGTAAACAACTTTAAAAATCATAAGATAAACCTACACCAAGTAATTGCTTAAACTGTATTTTAGGCCTTCCGCGTGTAGTTACTACGCCATCTGTCACCACTTCATCAAAAAGTATATCATCATCATATAACAAATTGGTGCCAATGGTTGCTTTTACATACTCGTTTACTTTCATACCAAGTCGTAGCTCCCAATCTACATCTACATTGCCAAAACTATTAAGGTAATCTGTATACAAAGACACCTCATGCTCCAATGTCATATTTGTATATATTTCTGTTTTCCAAGTATTAGTTACCAAGAAGCCTAGCTCCATTAATGATTTCTCCCCTTTTTTAGTAATGTTTCCATCAGCATCCCTTTCTGCTTTTTCAACACCAAAAGCACCCGAATTTGCCAAATTATCATCTAAAACAAATGTTGCTTTTTGAGTTATTGGAGAAATATATAAATTAAACTTTTTTCCTTCTGGGATATACGATGTACCTACACCTAAAAATAGATAACCAGGAGCCATAAATTTAGAAATTAGATTTTCCGTGTCTGGGTATTTATAACCATCCGCAAATTGCGAATTAAAATTAGCCTTAACAGAATAATACCAATTACTTATAGTATCTCTTCTATATGCAAAAGTTGAACTAAAACGTATGGCATCATCCGCCTTTCTAAGCTTTTCACCCTCAATTGCACTTAGTCCAAATCTAAGATCCAAACTATTGTTCCATTGTACGTATCTAAACTTATAATTTCTAACAAACTTAACATCACCAATAGCGGAGACAGAGTTATTACCACCTGCTTTCCAATTAACAAAAGCAACTTCATTAATTGCAACTCCAAAATGGTTTGTTTTATCCCAAAAAGAAGGTATTTTAAACCAATCGAACTTTTCTTTTCTTGGGCTAGCTTCATACGTAATACGTGGGTTAGCTAACTTAACCCCTCTTGGAATTTGCTTTATTTTATCTTGATTTCTTCTAACCACAATAGTACCAACAATAGTGGTATCTACTTTTACCGAGTCCACTTCTAAAGGATTCCTAACTTGCGCATTAACACTTTTAAAACAGAAGACCAAAACCAAAAGTACAATCACCCTTTTAAACATATTCCTATTCATTAGTATACAATGATTCTATATAATTTCTAAAACTTTTTTCTCCTATATTATTTAGCTCATGCAATTGCGCTACACTACCGTGCTGCACAAAAACATCCTCTATACCCAAAACTGTTATTTTATTGTCGAAATTATAGGTGTTTGCAAACTCTAAAATTGCACTTCCAAAACCACCTATTCTACAGCCATCCTCAATAGTAATAATTTTTGAGTAATTGTCAAAAATAGACATTAATTTACTAATATCTAAAGGTTTAACAAAACCCATATTTATATGGCCAATTGTAACATTACCCAAATTATCTAAAACAGACGCTACCATATTACCGATGTGCCCAACCGACAAGACCGCAATTTCTGTGCCTTTTTTTAATTCTTGTGCTTCTCCTATTTTAATTTTCTTAAAAGGTTGCCTCCAATCTTTGGTTACACCTCTTCCTCTAGGGTATCTAATAGCAATTGGGTTTGACAAACCTAATTGAGCTGTATACATTATATTCCTTAGCTCCAACTCGTTCATAGGAGCATATATTATTAAGTTTGGTATGCAACGTAAATACGCCAAATCATAAACTCCGTGATGTGTAGCTCCATCCTCACCAACCAACCCAGCTCTATCTAAACAAAATATTACTGGTAAATTTTGCAAGGCTACATCATGTATAACTTGGTCATAAGCACGCTGTAAAAAAGTAGAATATATATTACAATACGGTATTAAACCTTCTGCAACCATACCAGCTGCTAATGTTACTGCGTGTTGCTCTGCTATACCAACATCAAAAGCTCTATCCGGAATTTCTTCCATCATAATTTTTAAAGAACTTCCTGTTGGCATTGCGGGTGTAATACCCACAATATTCTTATTTTTTTTAGCTAACTCTACAATAGTTAACCCAAAAACATCTTGATATTTTGGAATACCATCACCATTACTTTTAGGCAATAAGTCTCCCGTAAGCTTATTAAATTTACCTGGAGCGTGATATACAACTTGGTTCTCTTCCGCTTTTCTAAGTCCTTTTCCCTTTGTTGTTATAATGTGCAAAAACTTAGGTCCAGAAACAGATTTTAATCGTTCTAACTCAGCTATAAGTTTCGTTAGGTTATGACCATCTATTGGACCTGAATAATCAAAATTTAAAGCTTCAAAAATATTATCCTGTTTTGCCTTACCTTTTTTTACATTGGTAAGGTATTGTTTTAAAGCGCCAACACTTGGATCTATACCAATAGCGTTATCGTTTAAAATTATTAATACATTGGCATTTGTAACCCCCGCATGATTTAGACCTTCAAAAGCCATACCACTAGCTATAGACGCATCCCCAATTACTGCAATATGCTGTTTAATAGTCTCGCCTTTTAACTTGGAAGCAATTGCCATACCTAAAATAGCAGAAATAGATGTAGAACTATGTCCTGTTCCAAAATCATCGTATATACTTTCTCCTCTTTTAGGAAAACCACTTATACCATTTAGTCTTCTATTGGTATCAAAAACAGCTTTTCTCCCTGTTAGTATTTTATGTCCGTATGCTTGATGACCAACATCCCAGATTAACTTATCTACAGGTGTATTAAAAACATAATGCAATGCAATGGTTAACTCTACAACACCCAAACTAGCGCCTAAATGACCTTCCTTAGTTGCTACTATATCAATAATAAAATCTCGTAACTCTTGCGCCACAATAGGCAAGTCTTGCGCAGGTATTTTACGCAAATCTTCAGGAGTTGTAATGTTGTCTAAATATGTCATTTAAATAACAAATTTAAATGGTATTTATGAGTAAATAAAGAAATAAGTAAAGAGTTATACGTTTACAGCCAATTGTTATACATAAAGCATGTATTTTGTTTTTTAAAAGTGGATAAAAACCGTGAATTAGATAACAAGCGGTGTTGCTAATTTTTATACTTTTGATTTTATGATAAATCCTTTTGACGATAATTACTTTATGAAAAAAGCTTTAGAAGAAGCACAAGCAGCTTTTGATAAAGGTGAAGTGCCCGTTGGCGCCGTTATTGTAATTGACAACAGAATAATTGCTAGAGCACACAACTTAACAGAACAACTAAACGATGTTACTGCACATGCAGAAATGCAAGCTATTACATCTGCAGCAAATTTCTTAGGCGGAAAATACTTAGAAAATTGCACGCTATATGTAACCTTAGAACCTTGCCAAATGTGCGCAGGGGCGTTATATTGGAGTCAGATCTCTAAAATAGTATATGCTGCAAACGATCCTAAAAGGGGCTGTGGAGCTATGGGTACAAAATTACACCCAAAAACAAAAATGACAGGTGGCTTGCTAGAAAAAGAGGCTTCCGACCTATTAAAGCGCTTCTTTATACAAAAACGAAACTTAAATTAGAAAAGCCTATAAAACAGAAAGCCTTGCAAATTGCAAGGCTTTTTTCTTAATCAAAATAAATATACTTTATTAGATTACTTGCACTTGGCCAGCAACCACTCCTTTTCTTCCTTCTTCCTCTACGTACTCTACTTTGTCACCTTCGTTTAATTCAGTTCCGTTCAATGAAGTTGCATGAACAAAAATATCTTTTCCTGTTTCGTCGTTTGTAATGAATCCAAATCCCTTAGAGTCATTATAAAATTTTACTGTTCCAGTCATTAAAATAAGTTATAAAAAATGTTAATACTCAAATATAACATATTTTAATTAGAGCAATGTAAACAGAACTTAAAATCGACATAAAATCACTGATCCTTAGTCTTTTCCAGGTGCTTTCCTTGCATTTTTCTAATATTCTCTTCGTTTAACATGTAATCTTTAACCTTCTTTCCCTTACTAACTCTGATTAAAAAAAGAGGCATTGCTATAAAAAATATTCCAACCGTTCCAAAGCCAATACATTTATGAGCTACAAGCTCATTGGTCTCTAATAAGGTAAAACCGTAGATTATTAAACCAATAGATATAAGCGCCACTATACCACTACTATATTTCATCATACTTATTATTTTGTAAAATCTATTAATTTTTTCCTGTAAGCGGTTAACAATTTAGATTTAGAAACAAACCCAATATACTTACCTTCTTTAATTATAGGCAAATTCCAAGCGCCAGAAAGTTGAAACTTATTCATTACCGCTTGTACATTATCCTCTTCATAAACGATTACATCTGGCACACTACGCATAAAATCTGCTACTTTTAGCGTCTTGTAAAGTTCTTGTTTAAACATAACGTCTCTTATATCATCTAAAAGTAGAATACCTTCTAACGCATGTCCTTTTTTATCAAGAACAGGAAAAATATTACGATTAGACTTAACAATAGCACTATGTACAACATCACCTAAAGTCATTTTTTTATTTAACGGAATAAAATTAGTCTCTATAACCGTATCTATATCCATTAATGTAAGTACCGCATGATCCTTGTCATGGGTTAACAATTCCCCTTTACGCCCAAGTTCCATAGTATATACAGAATGCGGATAAAAGTACTTCGTAATACCAAAAGATAATGTTGAAGTAATCATTAACGGTACAAAAAGCTCATAACCACCCGTCACCTCAGCAATAAGAAATATTGCAGTTAATGGCGCATGCAGTACTCCAGCCATAAGTCCGGCCATACCAATAAGTGTAAAATTACTCTCGGACACAGGGTCATTAACTAAACCACTATTATTAATAATCTTTGCAAAACAGTTCCCCATAATACTGCCCATAAACAAGGTTGGGGCAAAAATACCACCTACACCACCAGCTCCAAAAGTCAGCGAACCTGCGATAACCTTAAAAAAGACCAATCCGGCTAAAAGTGCAATTATAACCCAAACATTTTCTAGATCTAAGTGTAGCGAGTTAATTGCCAGTGCTTTTTCTGGATGCCCTGCTATAAGGTGATTTATAACATCGAAACCTTCACCATAAAGTGGTGGAATAAAATAAACCAAGACACCAATAGATACACCTCCGATTAAAACACGTTTTATGGGCGACTCTATTTTATCAAAAAATTGCTGAATACGATCATAAACTTCTGTGTAATACATAGAAACTAAAGCTGCTACTACACCCAATGCCATATAAAAAGGCACATCAGCAATAACAAATTTATCTTCTATTTTAAAAGGAAGTAATACATCATCACCAAAGAAAAAATAAGAAGTAATTATTGCTGATAACGATGCCAATAGTAAAGGCAACATAGAAGCTATGGTAAGATCCAAACTAAAAACCTCTATAGCAAAAACAATTGCTGCAATAGGCGCTTTAAATATTGAAGAGAGGGCACCTGCCGCAGCACAACTAATAAGTAAATTACGTGTAGTCTGGTCTAAATGAAAAAACCGAGACAAGTTAGAACTTATTGCAGCTCCCGTTGCTACCGTTGGCCCTTCTAAACCAACAGAACCACCAAAACCAACAGTTATGGGTGCTGTAATTAAAGAACCAAACATTTGGTACCTCTTCATTAGTCCCTTCCGCTTAGCAATAGCATACAAAGTAGATGGTATACCGTGACTAACTTTATTTCTAATAATATATTTTACACATAGGTATACTAAGAAAAAACCTAGTATTGGCGATAAAAAATAAAATGCATGGTGGTAATTAGCCACCAACTTACCTTCTAAAGCATGTTGTATAAAATGCGTAGCATTTTTTAACAACACTGCGCCAATACCAGATGTTATACCTACAATAACACTAAGAATGTATATAAATTGCCTATTTGTAATGTGTTTTGCTCTCCAGACTAATATTCGTTTAAGCAATTTTTTATTAAACATTACGCGGTGTTTTAATATTCTTAATTATTTTGTTTTAAGCTGTAATTTTAATTCATCTAGTTGCTCTTGGCCTAACTGAGCAGGAGCATCTATCATTACATCTCTACCACTATTATTTTTAGGGAATGCAATAAAATCTCTAATAGTTTCTTGTCCGCCTAAAATAGAAACTAATCTATCTAAACCAAAAGCTAAACCTCCATGTGGTGGCGCTCCATATTGAAAAGCATCCATTAAAAAGCCAAACTGTTCTTTTGCCTCTTCTGGTGTAAAGCCTAAATGCTTAAACATTGTAGCCTGTGTTTCTTTATCGTGTATACGTATAGAACCACCTCCTATTTCGTTTCCATTTAAAACTAAATCATAGGCATTAGCTTTTACTGCTCCTGGGTCTGTATCTAACAATTCTAACTGACCTGGTTTTGGAGACGTAAATGGATGATGCATTGCATGGTAATGACCTGTTTCTTCATCTAACTCTAATAAAGGAAAATCTATAACCCATAATGGAGCAAATACTTTAGGATCACGTAAACCTAAACGTGTTGCTAGCTCCATACGCAAAGCACTTAATTGTGCACGCACTTTATTTGTAGATCCAGATAATACACAAACTAAATCTCCTGATTTAGCCCCTGTTCTTTCTGCCCATTTAGCAAGATCGTCTTGATCATAAAATTTATCTACAGAAGATTTAAAAGAACCATCATCATTACAACGAGAATAAATCATACCTAAAGCACCAACTTGTGGACGCTTTACCCAATCTATTAATTTATCTATCTCTTTTCTTGTATATGCATTACCTCCTGGAACAGCTATACCAACAACTAATTCAGCATCATTAAAGACCTTAAAATCTTTGTGTTGTGTAATATCATTAAGCTCGCCAAATTCCATTCCAAATCTAATGTCTGGCTTGTCATTCCCGTACAAACGCATAGCATCATCATATAACATACGCGGAAATTTGTCAACCTCTACACCGTTCACATTTTTAAGTAAGTGACGTGTTAAATCTTCAAAAATATTTAAAATATCTTCTTGCTCTACAAAAGCCATTTCACAATCTATCTGCGTAAACTCTGGCTGACGATCTGCGCGCAAATCTTCATCTCTAAAACATTTTACAATTTGAAAATATTTATCCATACCACCAACCATAAGCAATTGCTTAAAAGTTTGTGGAGATTGTGGCAACGCATAAAACTGCCCCCCGTTCATGCGACTAGGCACAACAAAATCTCTTGCTCCTTCTGGAGTAGACTTTATTAAATAAGGAGTTTCAACTTCTATAAATCCGTTACCTGATAAAAAATTACGAACCTCCATAGAAACCTTACTTCTAAAAATAAGATTGTTTTTAACTGGATTTCTACGAATATCTAAGTAACGATATTTCATACGTACATCTTCACCACCGTCAGTTTCATCTTCAATAGTAAATGGTGGCACTAAAGCCTTGTTCAATATAGTTAACTCAGAAACTAAAATCTCTATTTCGCCGGTTGGCATATTAGGGTTTTTAGAAGCCCTTTCAATTACCTTACCTTTAACTTGTATTACAAATTCGCGTCCTAATTTCTGAGCGCGTTCTAACATTTCTTTGCTTGTACGTTCCTCATCAAAAACCAACTGAGTAATTCCGTATCTATCACGTATATCTACCCAAACAATAAACCCCTTATCTCTTGATTTTTGCACCCAACCAGAAAGAGTAACCTCTTTGTTAATATGGCCTGCATTTAATTCTCCACAATTATGACTTCTGTACATTTCTTTAGCTAAAGTTTAAAAAAGCAAAGGTATAAAAGTATCTCATTAACTTAAAAACTATATCACTATTAAAAACCAGAGAGTTTAGTAAGAAAAATATTATAAAGAAAAACTTAATTTTTGTATGTTAAAAACTAACGTTTGTTAATTTTTTATTTGCTTTTATCGTTTAAATGTTATTATCTTGTCATATAACTAATAAAACACTTAATTAAATGAAAAATTATTTATCAAGAAAAGTACTTGGTTTAATTTTCCTTATAACACCACTGTTTGCTATGGCTCAGGGTGAAATAAGCGGAACAGTTACAGACCAAAACAATGACGTTTTACCTGGAGTAAACATTGTAATTAAAGGAACTACAACGGGCACTACAACCGATTTTGATGGCAACTACACCATAACGGCACAAAGTTTCCCGGCGACCTTAATATTTTCTTCAGTTGGTTTTAACACTAAAGAAATGACTGTAAATGCTGCAGGAAAAGTAAATATGTCTTTGCAAGAAGGATTAGCTTTAGATGAAGTGGTATTAACAGGTAACAGATCTAAACCTAGGACTATTCTAGATTCTCCTGTGCCAATAGATAATATAGGCGTAGCAGAACTTACTAGTAGTGGCAAACCTACGGTAGACAGAATGCTTACCTTTAAAGTACCTTCTTTTAACGCACAAACACAAGCTATTTCTGATGCTACCGCACATTACGATCCTGCAGATCTACGTGGATTAGGCCCTAGTAGAACTTTAGTTTTAGTAAACGGTAAACGTAAAAATCAAAGTGCTCAAGTATACCTTAACAGAACACCTGGTAAAGGTGAAGTTGGTGTAGATTTAAAAAGTATCCCAACTGCTGCTATAGAAAGAGTAGAAGTTTTAAGAGATGGTGCATCTGCACAATATGGTTCTGATGCCATTGCTGGTGTAATTAACATGGTATTAAAAAAGAATGCAAAATACACAACAGTATCTGCAAGAACAGGTATTACCTCTGAAGGTGATGGTTTTAATTTTGCAGCAGATATGAATTCTTCTTTTAACTTTGGAGATGGCGGTTATATAAACCTAACATTAGGATACTACAACCAACAACTTACAAACAGAGCAGGTTCACCAGGTATTGCAGATTTACCTGCTGATGCTAGACCTTATGAAACACAGTGGGCCACTGATAATCCTGAATTAGGAATGCACGTTGGACAACCAGATTTGGAAAAAGGCGACTTGTTTGTAAACTTAGGACACCCATTGGGAGATAATGCTGAACTGTATTCTTTTCACGGTTACTCAACTAGAAAAGGACGTAGTTTTGCGTATTACAGAGCTCCTTATTGGAGAAGAGATATTGCAGATTCTGAATTTTTAACAAGAACAGAAGACTTTGTTGGGTACCAACCAAGTTTTGAAGCACAAATTGATGACCACATTAACGCTTTAGGTATTAAGTTTGATATTACTGACTCTTTTAATGGAGATGCTAGTGTTACTTATGGGTCTAACAGCGTAGATTACACCATAACCAACTCTGTAAACAGAGATTATCTAGCAGATAACGGAACTTCTCCAACAACTTTTAAACCAGGTGGATACAGCTTAAGTAATGTTGTATTTAACTTAGACTTTGCTAACGTATACTCAGATCAACTATCTTCTTCTTTTGGTTTAGAATACAAAAAAGAATACTACGAAGCTAGAGAAGGTAACCCTCTTTCTTACTATAAAGGAGGAGCAGATTCTTTTGCGGGTATTAAACCAGATGAAGCTGGTAAATGGAATAGAAGCAATTTAGCTTTTTATGCTGGTTTAGATTTTGACATCACAGAAGAGTTACTTTTAGGTGTTGCAGGTAGATATGAAGATTTCTCTGATTTTGGAGATAACTTCTCTTGGAAAGTATTTGGACGTTACAAATTAGGAGACAAAGGAGCAATTAGAGGTTCTTATAGTACTGGCTTTAGAGCCCCAACATTACACCAACGTTACCTAACAAACAGTCAATACATTATAGTACCTGGTTCTTCTGAACCATTATTACAAGGTACTTTAGCGAATGACAACCAAGCCGTTAAAGATTTAGGCGTACCAAGTTTATTTGCTGAAACTTCTAGAAACATTTCTGCTGGCTTTACATATAAAATTAACCCTAAATTCTCTGCTTCTATAGATTTCTACCAAATACAAGTAGATGATAGAGTTTTATTCTCTTCTCAACAAGGCTACCAACAAGATCCAGGAGATGTAGATACTGATGCTGATGGTGATGTAGAAGGTGATGAGTTATTACAAGATATAAATCCTGTAGAACAAATTCTTATAGACAACAATGTGGTAGCGGTACAATATTTTATTAACGCAGGAGATACCAAAACTACAGGTGCAGATTTTGTACTTAACTACAGAGGTATAAATATGGGTGAAGCAGGCAGATTTAACATTAGCCTTGCTGCCAACGTAAACAAAACTACTATTGATGCTGTTGCCACACCACAGGTACTTGCAGATAATGGATACAACATTTTTACAAGAGAAGAAAAAGGTTTAATTATAAACTCTAGACCTAAATCTAAATTTATCTTAGGAATGGATTATGATACTGATAAATTTAATATTGGCCTAAATAACACTCTTTTTGGTAAGGTAACCGTTACTGCTCCAGAAACTGGTGGTATAGATCAAGAATTATCTTCAATGTTGGTTACCGATTTAAACCTAAGCTACAAAATAACAGACAAGCTTAGTTTTACGGGTACTATAAATAACCTATTTGATGTTTATCCAGACAAAACTTTAGCTACCACAAATACAGCCGAAGCCGGAAATAGATTTGTATACTCTTCTGAGGTACAACAAGGAGGACAATTTGGAATGAATTTTAGCTTAGGAATGAACTACCAATTCTAATAAAATTTCTTATTACTTTTTTAAAAAGCGACCCTAGGGTCGCTTTTTTTTATACCGTAACACCATTAATCGAAATAACTAAATTACTGAAAAAGAGCAATTTATATTCGTAATGTAAATTTAATGTTAACTTAATGCGTATTTATCGTAAAATAAAACGTATATTTATAACGTTAATGTTAAGTAAATAATAATTAAAACCTACATATAATGAAAAAGACAGCTCTAATATTCGCATTTATATTCTCTATAGCACTAGTTAATGCACAAAATACAAAACCAGTTTTTGAAAAAGAAAACAACAAAGTAAAAGCTACATACTACCATACTAATGGAGAAGTATCGCAAGTTGGTTACTTTTTAGACGGTAAGTTAGATGGTGAATGGACAATGTTTAATGTAGAAGGAAGAAAAGTTGCAAAAGGAAACTATGCTGAAGGAAAAAAAGTTGGTAAATGGTTTTTTTGGAATGACACAGCACTTAATGAAGTTGACTTTGAAGGCAGCAAAATTGCTAATGTAACAAAATGGAAAAGTGAAGGTACATTAGTAAAGAACTAATAACACACCAAACTAGTTATAAAAAAATCCCAGTGTATTTAAATACACTGGGATTTTTTAGTTGTAGCTAACTGCTCTATTTTAAACAAACAGATGACAATCTTTGCAATCTTTAATTTCACCATAATAAGTCTGTCTGTACTTATATAGTGTTTTTATAGGCACTCCAAAAACGTATTTCTTAACGTAAGTCACTTTAGCTGCAAGCTGTCCCATTCTCTTGGTGTACCTCTTTTCTACTTTGCTTTTTCTTTTGACTTGTATAATCTTCATATTGAAATTGTTTTGCTACAACATACATTATTAGCGTCCAATTCCAAGTTAAAAGTGTTAAAATTTTGTTATATCACCCCAAAACCGCCACTACAACGATATAGTAATTGACTAAAAAACAAATAGTTACAATTAAAAACAGGATGTAATCCCTTTTGAAAATGAAAAACTAGCGCCTAGGGCGCTAGTTAAACAAACTAAAAAACGATATTTAAACTGTAAATACCCTTATTTTAAAATCCACATTTGTGAATTTATATCATCACCTAAAGGAAACTGTTTGTTTATAGCTTCGCTTAGACTTGTTCCGTTATTTATAGCCTCGCTAGAAGGGTACAACCATCTTTTAGGTATTCTACCTTCATTTAAAGTTCCACCACCATCTACATTAAACTCTGGGAATCCTGTTCTGCGCTGATCGTAAAACATTTGCCATCCTGTATTTAGAAATAAAGCAATATGCTTTTGCGTAGCAATACTTTTGATTGGGTTACTTGCACTTAACTGAACTTCTGACTTTGCTATATAAGTATCTGAGTCTGTAATACCGTAAAAAGTCATTGAAGCCTTAATACCTTCTTTATAATACACTACTACGTCTCCAGAAATCCACGTCCTAGCGACTGCTTCTGCCAAAATAAACTGTAGCTCAGAATACCCAATTAGCAAGCTAGGCTCATTTACGGGGTCATTATAAAATCTTGGTGCTATTCTAGATGCATTACCCGCAACTGCTTTCGCGGCGTTATCACTAAAAATTGCACTGCCATACAGGCCGTCATAAGCAGTAAAGTCATCATTTGCCAAGGCTGATGATGTAGGAGTTTTTTCTGCAAACACAAATAATCTAGGGTCCCCTAATGTTTTAAGTCTGTCTACAAAAGACGCTTCCATATAATAAGCCGTTTGCAAACTATTATTATTAAATAAAGGGTATCTGTTGTCTTGAATGTTTACATAAGTCAATACACCATTATCTGCATTAGAGCTAAAAATTGGATATTTAGTTGGGTTTTCTATAACCTCTTTAAACCTACCTATAACATCTAAAGACGCAACATCTGTTTTATTAGACAATAGCATTAACACTCTTAAATAATACGAGTTAATTAATTTACGCCATTTTGTTTTATCACCATCATAAATTACATCTCCAAGAATAAGCTCATCATTAGCTGCAAGCTCATTTGAAGCCGACCTTAAATCTCCCAAAACCTTTAGAAAAATTTCTTCTTGAGAATCGTAAGCAGGAGTATAATTTTCCTTTTCTACAGAAACGGCTTCACTAAATGGAACATCTCCAAAGACTAATGTAAGTTCCGTAGCAAAATAAGCATTAAAGAATTTCCCTAAAATTGCATAGACCTCTATTTCTGCATTTTTACTTTCTTCTATCATTTTATGCACCTGCTTTATATTGTCATAATTTGCAAATGATGCTTGTTGCCAGTTGTAGTATTGATTTTCATTAACACCATCGGTAAATGTTAAATACCTACTCGCTAATGCGCTATTTAAGCTAACATTATCAAAAGCCTTTGTTTCTATATTTGTTAATAACAAATCTGGACTAACAGAAGTTGCCCTGTTAGGATCGTCTTGTAACTCTTCTATTTTAGTACAACTTACCGTAAAGAAAAGGGCACACAGAAAATATAAACTATACTTTTTCATTTTTATTTTTTATTTAAAATTTTACATTTAAGTTAAGTCCAATATTCCTAGTTGATGGTGCCTGTAATGCATCTACACCCGAATCCGGATCTATATTAGGAACATCTGAATTTAACCAAAGATTACGACCTATTAAAGACAAACTAAACTCGTGTATTGGCGTTTGGTCTAATACTTTTTTAGGAAAATTATAGGTAAGTGTAACCTCTCTTAGCTTTACAAATGACTCCTTATAATAATGATAGTTTTTAGTATGACCATTACTTGTAGTTTGCATAAAGTTGATATAGTTTACAGCAACATCGTTTGGAGCATAAACTCTAGTATCATTAGTTATTACACCATTAACATCATAAGCTACCGCACCACTAACTACTTTAACTCCTGGAGCTACATAAGAACTAACACCATCATTAGCATCATCTCTAAATTGATTAACAGTTCCTTTATGCTTACCACCCCACCACATTTTTTGGTTTGTTGTAGAATATAACAATCCGCCTATTCTACCATCAAATAAGAAAGATAAATTAAGATTCTTATATTTTAATGTATTTGTAATACCGTATGTCCAATCTGGATCGTCTTCTCCAATATATCTTTGGTATGGATCGCTTACAGGGAAACCATTCTCAAAAACAACTTCTCCGTTTTCATTAGTTTGGTATACATCTGCATAAATTTTATCTGTACGTTCCCCTACTTTTATAAAACCTTCTGTTTGTTCTCTATCTCCGTAAATTTCTTCTTGATATCTTCGAAATTTACTAAAGTTAACTAGCATATCCCAGCTAAAATTGGCTGTTTCAATTGGCTTAGCATTTAAAACAAATTCTATCCCTTTACGCTTGTATTCATCCCCATTTAACAACATACTCTCGTACCCTGTACCATCAGAAATTGGACTATAAATTAAGTTATTGTAATCTCTAGCTTCAAAATAAGCAACATCTAGACCTAAACGATTGTTAAACAATCTTAGGTTTGCGCCAACTTCCCAAGTGTCTGATGTTTCTGGCTCTAAACCAGGCGCTAATAAACTAGATCCAAAAGACGCAGATGTTTTACCATTCCAAGTAGTGCCTTTATCGTAAGCCTGTATGTAACTATATGGATCGCTGCCTATTTTACCTTCAGACACCCTAGACCAAGAACCTCTTAATTTAGCAAAGCTTATAGCATTTGGCATATCAAAAAGACTAGATAAAACCAAAGATCCAGATACAGACGGATAAAAGAAAGAATTATTTTCTTTTGGTAAGGTAGACACCTTATCGTTTCTACCAGTTACAGATAAATAAAATGCATTATAAAAAGACATATCTACAAAACCATAAACACTTTTTATTGCCTCTTCTTCTTCTCTATTAGAAGCTATATAGCTAGCTCCTGCATTATTTGCTAAATTGTAAAAACCAGGAATATTTAAACCATCTGTTTGTGTACTAGCCCATTTAGAATTACGATAATAATTAGAGACAGCAACTTCACTTTTTAATGTAAAATCATCAGAAAAATTCTTCTCGTACTTTAACCCTAAATCTGTAATAATATCAAAATACTTACTATCTGCATTTGTAAAATTACCCAAAGATTTATTACCATAACCCACATAACTCTTAGGCTCTTTATAGGTTCTATTTAAACTATTTACATTTATACCACTTGTACTCTTAACACTAAACTCTTGTGTAATATTATATTCAAATGCAATATTACCAAACACATTATCTTTATCATAGCCACGCTCATATTCATATGCCTGAAAATATGGATTGTTATAATAAGACACATTAAAATGTCTTTGCTGGTAGCCTTCTTGATCTTCTCTCCAATAATTACGTAAATCCTTAACATCTACATCTACACCTGTCCATAAAACCAAATTGTACAAATAGTTTGTTGGTCCGTAACCAACCTCAGGAAAATTATCTGTGTACTGCTTATTGTAAGTTAGGTTAGAGCTTACTTTAAAATTATCAGACGGATTTAATGTACCGCCAATTGTAAAAGATGTATTTCCTAAATCTGTATTTGGCACTATCCCTTTTTGGTACACATTAGAAACAGACATCCTATAACTAGCCTTATCGCTACCCCAATTTACACTTACGTTATTGGTTTGTATAGACCCCGTTTGAAAAAAATCTTTAATATTATTTTTTCCTCTTGATGTAAACGGAAGCGGCATTAAATTTCCTGCAGCATCTTTAGGACTATTGTATTGCGGAGTTTCAAAAAAACCACTTGCTGTGCTTGGGTTTAACTGATCTACTTTAGGTCCCCAGATCCAACCACCACCTTCAGAACCACTACCTAGACCATTAATGTATGCATATTGTCCTTGGTTACCATTACCATAAACTGTTTGCACATCTGGCACTTTAATAAAAGATGGCTGAAAAAGTACCGAACTATTAATCGTCACAGTCAGTCTTCCTTTTTCTCCTTTTTTAGTGGTAATCATTATAGCTCCGTTTCTACCTGCAGAACCATATAACGCAGAAGCTGTAGCTCCTTTAAGCACACTAATATTTTCTACATCATCAGAATTAATTTTCCAAATATCTGCAGAACGGTCTGGTATACCATCTATAACCACCAGGGGTTTAGCACCTCTTAAACTAATTTCCGGACTCTGAAACAAATCTGTGGAGTTCTTAATATTTAAGCCAGCAACCTTACCCGTTAATGAGTTTACTAAATTTGGTTCTTTTGCTTTTTCTAAAGACGAACCTTGTACCTCTTGCACTGCATAACCTAGCGCCTTTTTTTCTCTTTTTATACCCAATGCAGTTACCACCACTTCTTCTAATGCAGCAGCATCTTCTATAAGCGTAATATTTATAGTAGTAGCATCTGCAACCGTAAACTGTTTTGTTTTAAAACCCATAGAAGAAAACGTTAGTGTCTCCCCTTTTGCTACGGTAATCGTATAGTTCCCGTCAAAATCTGTTGTTGTGCCATTAGTAGTATTAGCAACAACAATACTTGCGCCCATTAAGGGTATGTTATTCTCGTCTACAACCTTACCTTTTATAGGTTGTTGCCCATATCCTAAATAAGATATAAACAGTAATACAAACAAAGTAATTCTAAGATTCATTTTCTTTTAATGTTAAGTTAAATTGGTTTTTAGTTATTGTTTATGTACCACGTATTAAGTACATTGTTTGGAGTTTCTAATACTATTTTTAACATCTTGCCTGTATGCTGATTAAGCAATAGCGTAGTCTCTTCATTAGCCAAACTCACTTTAGCTTCACGCTTATAAATTTCTTTTTTTCCTTCTTTAATTTGATTGGTGTTAGAAGTGTAGATGGTACCCTTTAGGTTTTTCTCTGAGTTATTTTTCCAACGGATGACAATCTTATCATTTTCTTGAGTAGCAGATAAATCGTAAGCATCTATCTCGCCTATAAACGCAGTTCCATCCATTTCAAAACGTACTTCTTTTGAAACATCTATATTTAAAAAACGCAACATTGAAGGATAGATATCTGTAATTGCCACTGTTTCTTTAGCAAAGTAATTGTTGGTGTTTTTTTCATTAGTTACAATCCATGTAGCACGCTCGCGATCTGTTTGTCCGCCATGGTGACGCCCATCTTTTGGACTACGACCATGGTCTGTAGTAACCACCAACAACCAATCTTCATTAAAATTTGCTTCGCGTTCTTTAATGGCATTCCATATCTTACCAACCAAAGCGTCTTCATAGGTAATTGCTGCGTCTAATTGTGGACTATCTCCTAAACCGTGACCTACATCGTCTGTATACTCTAGATACACCCAAGATAAATCTGGCCCTTCAGCTGTAATATATCTGGCAGCCTCAACAGCTACATCATTATCAATCTTTTTTATGTATTGTTTGTAAGCATCGTGCGGGTAATTAATTGTATCAACCTCTAAACCATCAAAAGCATAATCAAGAGTTACATTTTTTACTTCTCCCTCACCCTCAATAAGTTTTGTTCTATTGTCTAACCAAGTAGAAAAAATAGCTGTCCTTTTTTCCGGGTATTGATCTTTAAAAACCTTAAAAATTGTTGGGTAATTATAATTAGGCTTCTTAATACTGTTACCATAAACATTATGTTTATTTACCCAAGTACCCGTAAGTAAGCTATTATAACCTACTGCAGAAATTGTAGGGGTCTCAGAATAGTCATCTTTTTTGCCACCAACGTAAGCTTTAGAATAACTACCACTAGCAGCTATACTATCTAAAAAAGGTGTTGGTGCTTTTTGTAGCATATCTGTAGAAATACCATCTACTATAATAAAAACTACTTTCTTTTCTTTTGAAGTGTTTTCATTTTTTTGCGCTACACATAGTTGAGCTATTAAAAATGAAAGAAGTAAAACGTATTTAAATTGAAGTCGCATTTTTCTAAGGTTGATTGGTTACTTTAAAATCTGCGTCAAAAGTATTTTTATAAATTATAAATTGAATGAATGTTCAATTAATAAAACTTTAAATAAACGTTAACTTGCAAAAGGATTGGCAGGAGTGTAATTATCTTAAAATGTTACATTTGTCTAAATAAAAATCTTACATGGGAAGAAAAAGTGTATCTGTAGAAAGAAGAAAAGAAATAATAAAAGCGTTCTATAAAGTAGCAAAAGAAATTGGACTAGAAAACTCTTCTATAGCAAAGGTGGCAGAGCATCTAGGCATAAGCAATGGATTAATAATGCACTATTTTAAAACCAAAGACGAATTACTACTTGGGCTAAATGAATTTATACTAGAACAGCATTTAAATATTGTACAAAACAATGAAATTGATGTAATAGACTCCAAACAAAAACTTCACAATCTAATAACCTCACTTTTCTCTAGAAATTGGAATACGTATTTTGATGATGGTGTTTTCTACAGTTGTTATGCTTTAATTTATAGAAAAAAAGACTTTAACGAGAGCTTTAAGAGCTACTTACAGGCGCTACACAGCGTTTTAAACAAAAAGCTAACCGAGGCAAAAGAAAATGATGTTATTGGCAACACAGACATCAATGAGGTAACAGAAATAATATTTGCCTTAATAGATGGGGCTTACTATTATTTGGGACTTTTTAATGAAAAAACGGAAGACTACAAACAGAAAGAGGCTGTTTACATTAAGTATGCGTTAAATATATTAGAGTTTAAAAGCTAGAAAACTATTACTTAACAATTTTTAAGATAGCATAAACCCCAATACCAGCCCATACAGCATTAACCACAATATTAGGAAAGTCGTTTAAAGCAAATCCATTTGCTATTAAACAAACAGCTCCTAGTATGTTTAAAATATGGTATAGTCTAGACTTAGAAGATAGTCTCCCCATACTTAATAGCAAGTAAGACACTATAAATAGCAATGCGCCTAACCAACCAATAATTGCGAACATAGTTTTACTTTTAAGACCGAAAAGATAAAGGAAAAATTAGGGATAGAAAGAAATAGTTAGTTTGTTAACTCTATAAAAGCAAAAAACCTCAACTATTTCTAGTTGAGGTTTGTTTTGCTCCCCCTCTTGGGCTCGAACCAAGGACCCTCTGATTAACAGTCAGATGCTCTAACCAACTGAGCTAAGGAGGAATGTTAACAGACATAACATCTGTAAGCGGGTGCAAATATATAAGTTTTTTTAATATCTGCAAACAAAAAATTAAAACTTATATAAATTTCTTTATAATATTCCAGATGTCGTTTCCAAAGACAATTGCCATAAGACCCATAAGTATTACAAAACCAATTATTTGCCCTTTCTCTAACACTTTTTCACTTGGTGGGCGTCCAGAAATAATTTCGTATAATAAAAACATTACGTGTCCGCCATCTAATGCTGGAATAGGTAAAATATTAAGAAAAGCCAACCAAACAGAGAACATTGCCATAAAAGACCAAATAAAAGTCCAATCCCATTGTTTAGGCATCATTTCTACAATACCAATTGGCCCTTTAACTTGTTTATAAGCACCTGTCTTAGTATTAAAGATGACTTTAAACTGTCTAATCTGCATAGTTAACACAGCTATAGTTTTATTAAAACCTTCTGGTATAGCTCCAAAAAAGCTATACTCATCTGTAACAAATAAATCTTTTTTACTTAAAACAACACCTATCGCAGCCTCTTTAGGTACTGTAATATTTAAGTTTTTAGTTTGTCCGTTACGTAAGACCTCAACTTTTATATCTTTTTCTGGAGACGCTTGTATTACACCAACAAACTCGTTCCAATAACTTGCTTTTTTTCCGTTTACGGCTACAATTTCATCTCCTTTAACCACACCACCGTTATCCGCAGCCGAACCAGGTAAAACACTATCTATAATAGCCTTTTGTCTGTATCCTAAAAAGTTTCTTCCTTGTGTACTAAAAACTGCCTCTTTACCTTCTGGACTTAGCGGCACAGTTATTTCTTTTCCGTCACGATTTACAGTAACATCATCACCTAAAATAATATCTAAAACAGCATCTGTAAATTTCTTACTCTTTTTACCGTCTATAGCTAAAATCTTATCTCCTGTTTTTAAACCTAATTGTTCACCAATAGAATCTATTAAAATTCCGTGCTTTAAATTATCTGCAGGAATATATGTATCTCCATTATTAAATAACAGCATAGTATAAATAAACCAAGCCAAAAAGAAGTTTACAGTTACACCACCTAACATAATAATTAAACGTTGCCAAGCCGGCTTACTTCTAAACTCCCACGGTTGTGGTTCGCTCTTCATTTGCTCAGTATCCATACTTTCGTCTATCATACCTGCAATCTTAACATAACCACCCAAAGGCAGCCATCCAATACCATAAACGGTATCGCCTATCTTCTTTTTAAAAAGCGAAAATTTTACATCAAAAAACAAATAAAACTTCTCTACCTTGGTTTTAAAATACTTGGCAGGAATAAAATGCCCCAGCTCATGTAATATAACAAGCACTGATATAATTAATATAAACTGAACAATCTGAATAAATAATTCCATTAAATCTTTTTTAATTTTTAAAATCGTCCAAAAGTACACTTTTACGAGTTCTTACAAAAAATTATAGTTCTAACAGGATCATTTTTATGAATTATTTAATATCTTATTGTATTGATTATTACCCGTGTCTATTGTAAATTTGCATAAAAAAGTATGGGGTCGTTTTTTAGTAGATTTAAAGTTTTTGGCATTGTTCTTTTAATAATCTCTGCCATTATTATTACGCTCTTTTATAGTGCGCTAAAACCAGAAGTAAAACTACCAATTTACCAACCTGCAGACTTTAATGCAGAATTAGTAGATGTTACACTGTTACACAAAAAAAAGTACCACACTGTAGCAGATTTTAAACTCACCAACCAAAACGGTGAAATTATTACTCAAGATAATTACGCCAATAAAATTTATGTTGCCGATTTCTTTTTTACCACGTGTCAAACTATATGTCCAGTAATGACAAAAAATATGGCAAGGGTACAAGAGTCTATTAAGGATGACGAAGAGGTAATGCTTTTATCTCATTCTGTTACTCCAGAAATAGATTCTGTTGCTCAGCTTAAAAAGTACGCTATAGAAAAAGGTGTTATAGACCGTAAATGGAATTTAGTTACTGGTGACAGAAAAGAAATATACGACTTAGCCCGAAAATCTTATATGGCGGCAAAAACAGATTTAAACAACCCTTACAGTATGGTACATACAGAGAATTTTGTTTTGGTTGATAAAGAAAAACGAATCCGTGGTACTTACGACGGTACAGATCCTATAGAGATTGAAAAATTACTAGAAGATATTAAAATTCTAAAAGCTTCATACGCAGAATAATTACCCTGTGTTAAAGATTTTAAAAAATTAATATAGAGTTCTATTCGTTTACTTTTTTTCCCGTACTTTTGCTCTTACTTAAAATCAATCTAAATAAAAATTGGGCATTACTGTAACACAACTAAAACAAGGTCAACGAGGAATTATAAAAGATTTCTCCGAGGACACGCTACCTATAAAGCTCCTAGAAATGGGTTGCTTACCAGGTAACATCATAGAACTAGTACAGATTGCTCCTCTAAAAGACCCTATTTACATTAATGTAAATGGCTCACATATAGCGATAAGAAAATCTACAGCAAGCTTAATAGAAGTAGATTTAATTGAATGAATGTAATTGAGTATGAGCAAGAATATTAATGTAGCCTTAATTGGTAACCCAAATACCGGAAAAACATCTGTTTTTAATCAGCTTACAGGATTAAAACAAAAAGTAGGTAATTACCCAGGTATTACCGTAGAGAAAAAAGAAGGTATTTGTAAATTACCTCGTGGTGTTAAGGCACACATAATAGATTTACCAGGAACCTACAGCTTAAACACAACCTCTTTAGACGAGAGTGTGGTTGTTGAATTACTATTAAACAAAAACGATAAAGATTTTCCAGATGTTGCAGTTGTTGTTACAGATGTAGAAAACTTAAAACGTAACTTACTTTTATTTACACAAATAAAAGACCTTAAAATACCTGCTATTTTAGTCATTAATATGGCAGATCGTATGACCCGAAAAGGGATTACACTAGATATCTCTTTATTAGAAGCTAAACTTAATACAAAGATTGCACTAGTAAGCACAAGAAAAGGAACTGGTATAGACACCTTAAAAGAACTTATAGCAGATTACAAGAACCTGTCTATTAAACCAAATATAGACACCACTACAATTGCCCCAGAATATTTTAATAAACTTAGAACTGCCTTCCCTAAAGAAGAAGTTTATAAGCTATGGCTAGTTATTACACAAGATGTAAACTTTATGCCCATAGAGAAGAAGAAAATAAAAGACGCCACTTCATTCTCTACAAAATCTAATACCGAACTTAAAAAGCTTCAGCACAGAGAAACTGTTTTAAGATATCAATTTATAAATAACATTTTAAAAGAAACCTATAAGGTAGATCTAGCTATTGCAAAGGGATTTAGAGCTACACTAGATAAAGTTCTTACCCACAAAGTTTACGGTTACCTTATTTTCTTTTTAATTCTGCTAACCATTTTTCAAGGCATATATGTTTGGAGTAGCTACCCAATGGATTTTATAGACGAAAGCTTTGCTCAAATGAGCGAGTGGACAAAGCACACCTTACCACCTGGTGCATTTACAAATTTACTTGCTGAAGGTATTATCGCAGGTATTGGAGGTATTGTTATTTTTATTCCTCAAATTGCATTTTTATTCTTGTTTATATCGCTGCTTGAAGAAAGTGGATATATGAGTAGGGTCGTATTTTTAATGGACAAGCTAATGCGTCCGTTTGGGTTAAGTGGAAAAAGTGTTGTGCCGCTAATTTCTGGTACAGCCTGCGCCATACCCGCTGTAATGGCCACTAGGACCATAGAAAACTGGAAAGAACGACTTATAACTATACTAGTAACACCTTTTACAACTTGCTCTGCTCGTTTGCCTGTGTACTTAATAATTATTGCTCTTGTTATACCAGAAGGCACCTTTTTAGGTCTTAGCTACCAAGCTTTAACTTTAATGCTATTGTATTTACTTGGCTTTGGTATGTCTATATTTTCTGCGATGGTTCTACATAAAATATTAAAAATTAATAGTAGAACATTCTTTGTCATAGAAATGCCAAGCTACAAACTACCATTATTTAAGAACGTAGCTTACACCGTTTGGGAGAAAACAAAAAGTTTTGTATATGGAGCTGGTAAAATTATTTTAGCAATATCTATTATACTATGGGTACTGGGGTCTTATGGCCTTTCTGATAATTTTAAAAATGCGGAAGACATTGTTAAAACTAGAATTAAAACCGCTGGTTTTTCTGAGTTTAACCAAAATCATATTGAAGAAGAAATTACAAGCTACAAAGAAATATTAACAACAAATAACCCAACATTATCCATTGCAAACATAAAAGACTCTGTTACCGTGCGTGCTGCTGCACTCCACCAAAAAGCAGAAAATGAAGAAATTGCAAGTTTTAAATTAGAACACTCTTTTATTGGCTATGCCGGTAAAGCAATAGAACCTATTGTTAAACCATTAGGGTACGATTGGAAAATTGGAATTGCAGTAATTACATCATTTGCTGCTCGTGAGGTTTTCGTGGGCACACTAGCCACTATTTACAGTGTTGGTAATGACGAAGAAGAAACTATTAAAAACCGTATGGCTGCCGAGGTAAACCCTTGGAACGGGAAACCTTTATTTAACTTAGCTTCTGGTGTTTCTTTATTATTGTTTTATGCTTTTGCAATGCAATGTATGAGTACTCTTGCCGTTGTAAAAAGAGAGACTAACAGCTGGAAATGGCCTGCTGCTCAACTGGTTTTTATGAGTAGTTTTGCTTACATAGTTGCACTTATTGCTTATCAGATTTTAAAATAAGCTACGCAATACTATAACAAAGCGATCCGTCTTGTTTTTCTATAACAAACACCACTATTGCAGATACATTTAGATAACTAATAAATTTTTTATTTGTTTTAAGTCGATGAATAAGAGCACGGTACACTATGCGCTTGTAATCCCAAGCACATCGCAACTCCAAAGCTCTTTTAGCTTCCCTAAAAGAATGATGCACTATAAATAATCGGTTTTGTAAATGACTACGTTTACCTGTACTTTGCTTACTGTAATAAAAATTTACAATTTTTTCTGGGTGTTGTAAACTAAAGTTACTTCTAAGCTCTTTTGGCACTAAAGTCCCTTTTACATCAAACCGCAAATCTAAATTATTATAAAATTCAATATCGTAATTCTGATCTTTACTATTCGGGTTTCTAGTAACCTCATCATTTATGTAAAAAAGATATTCATCGCATCTAGAGCATTGCCATAAAAACCATCTGCGTCTAAAATAGTTTTTATCTTCTAGATTTAGAGAATCAATCTCAGCTTCTAAAGAGCTAAGTGTTTTACACCTAAAAAGATGTACTTTTTTATCTGTACTATTGTTTTGTATTTTCCCCCATTGAAGTGGTATTTCTGGAGCAAGTTTTTGCAGTTCTATACTAAGGTTATCAAATTCTAATGCGTTCATTGTAATAGCTATTAAGATTAAAACGCACTGTTAGAATTTTGACGATTACACCAATAAACTACACTGCCAGGGTTTCTCTTACCGCCAAAGCAATTGCCTTAGCTAATAATGGTGGTACGGCATTACCAATCTGCATCATCTGTTTTCCTTTAGCACCTTTAAAAATAAAATCGTCCGGAAAAGACTGCAATCTAGCCATTTCCCTAACCGTAATAACTCTTGGTTCTATAGGGTGTATATTAACACCTCCGTGGTTTTCTTTTATAGTACAACTAGCTTCATTCCAAGGACACTTTTTCCAAGAATCAGAATAATTATCATACAAACTTTTACCTTCTTCAACTTTAGCTAAACGACTTTTCATATCATCACTATGCTTGGTACGCACGTGGTTAAAATTAACATCGTCTTTGTGTTTTACTAAATCTTGTATTGCTTGCTTTGTGGTTACGTAATTCTTTGGTGTTAACAATGGTTTAGGATGGTAGTTCTTCTTCCCTATTCTATTTGCAACAAAAATAATACGCTCTCTTTTTTGAGGCACATAATAATTAGCTGCATTTAAAACCGTAACATTTACATTGTAACCAAGTTTTGCTATATCCTCTTTTATTTTATCCTCTACCTTACCTTTTAGCATAGAACGCAAACCTTTTACATTCTCTGCTACTATAAATTCAGGTTGCAAAGCATCAATAATCTCCAGCATATCTTTGTAAAGAGAATTGCGATCATCTTCTACAATACGACTACCAGACATACTAAAACCTTGACAAGGAAAGCCACCAGACAATACTGTTAAAGACTTCCCTTTTAAAGAGCTTTGCACGGTTTCTATAAATTTATCTTTTACTTCTTTCTGAGTAATGTCTCCTAAAATATGTGGGTGATTAAAGTTTTCTCGGTAGGTCATACCAGCTTCTTTAAACCAGTCTAAACCCCCAACCTGTTTAAAACCTGCCATTTCAAAACCCTTTGCCATACCACCAGCACCGCAAAACAAATCTGCAGATGTAAGCTCCGTCTTAGACGGCTTTTCCCAGCTATCAACAATAGCTATCCAATTTACATCATCTGTTTTTATTGACTTTGAAATTATATTTTTCACCTCTTTCTTAGGTGCTTTAGTAAGTACATTGCTTTTTGCAAAAGCCTTTACATCTTTTGGACTTAAGTAATGTACACCAACTGTTTTTGTAGATTTTAACGCACCAGAATGTATATGTTTCCTAATAATTTTCTGGGAAACATTTAATTCTAATGCAACATCTTCAATACGTAACAATTGTTCTTTTACTACCATAGTTTAGATTACTCTCCTAATTCTGTAATTTTCTTTTCGTATAGTTTTTTACTCTCAACAACAGCAACATTTAACTCTTGCATAATACCCTCTACACGGCCTTCTATACTTTCCATTTGATTGTTTATGTTATCAAAAGAATTTAATGCTGCAGCCACCTCTAGTGCCTTTACCACTTCTACTGCATCCCCGTGCAATAAACGTAACTTCGCAATTGCCTTAGATGTATTCGTTAAAGTTGCATTGTATTTGGTACGTGCTTTAGAAATAGCACTTAGTAGCGTTTTTTTACTTTGAGCATCGCTTAAACTATTGGTTTGGGTTTCCATAGCGGTAAACAAGTTAGAAGCCTTAGTTTTTAAATCTTCGTACTCTTTATTTAAGTTTTCTACGCGTTTATTTACTTTTTCCCAGTCGCCATAAACTTTAGCAAACTCTTTATCTTCATTCTTAGCTTCTTCCAAAGCTCCTTTTAAAGCACTTAAAGAGGTTAATCCTTTCGTTACATTTTTATTAGCAGTAATCTTTTTCTTTTCAAAAGAAGACACTTGCGATTTAAATTTCTCTTTTAACCTAATTAAATCTTCTGGGCTTTTATTCTTCCAACAAGAAGATACGGTTAGTAATAATGCCAATAGTGCAATACTCTTTTTCATATGTGTTTTTATAGTTAATGGTGGTGTAAAAGTATAAAAATTAAAACACTAGTTCTTTGCCTTCTGGTAATCTATTAACTTTTGTGGTCCTTCTAGCAAAACTCGAACTACTCGCAACGTACCATCTTCTGCTGTAGAAATTTGCCATTTTATCAATGAAATTTTACCGTTTTCAATCTCTATTCCCGTTATACTTCTAGGGTGCACACAACTTCCATCATTAAAAAAGGGAATATCACCTGGTTCTGGAAATCGCGGTCTATGTGTATGCCCTACTATTGTGAGTTTTTCATCATTACGCAGTATCCAACGTTTAATTCTTTTTTCAACTTTTATAAGCTCTTTATGATTTTTAGCGGGACTAGTAGGATCTGCAATTCCCCATACCTGTAATGGTTTCCATAGTACACGCACTAAAAACCTGCCTACACGCCAAAAAGTATAGTTCCACCAATCCGCTTGGTGACCGTGTGTTAAAAATAACTCTTGTTCTGTATTTTTATGTTTAAGTACTATGCCTTCATGATAAGTAATGCCCATAAATAAGTCTTTGTCTTTACCATCTATAGGCTCAAAATAACTAGATAAATGTTTTTTTACATAACTAGGATCTTTGTACACCATATCATGATTACCCCAGATCATATACAACCTGTTTTGCAGATGAAATTCCCTTAGTAAACCATATATATTTTTGTGTGCCGTAAAAATAGAATCAAACGATGTATTCTCCCAAAGTTCATCACCATCACCCAACTCAAAATAACTAAAACCCTCCTTAAAATAATGCTGAAGCGCGTGGTAATAAATGTTTCTGTTATTTGCAAAATCATCAGCAAAACTATTATCACCTCTATGGCAATCGCTAAAAAGTATGAACTTAGAACTATCATCAAAAGGTACAGTTTTAGACTTTTTATACGCTCTGGTTAACCTTGTAAAAGAGGACATACTTTTAATTTTTGTATAAATATCTAAAAAAGGGTTCAATAGTTGAACTCTTACCAAATAAAAAGTCATAATAATTTTGTAATTTTGTACGCTATCTTAAGACTAAGCAAGGACAATGAAATTTGAACACGAAATAGATTTACCGCTTAAAAGCCTTGTTAGTTTTGACAAGCTACTTAGACAGTACGATAAAATGGCTGTTGGTAATGACTTGTTTCTTGCCCAAAAAGCTAGATTTATCTTAAACTACCAAAAATCTTACCCGGAACTAAGAGATGGTTTTACGGATTTAGACTTATTAGAAAAACACAAAGATGTTATTAATGTAATTCTACAAGATACTTTTTCTGAAGTATTAACCAAGAATGAAATTAAAGCAGCATCATTACCATACGCAAATGTAATTTTTAATTCTTCTGAAAGATTTAAAAAAATTATTGAAGATGCCGGTGAAGGTTTTGAGCTTGAGATTAAAAATGTAGAAGAAAGATTAAATTATATTATGGCCAGTACCGTAATATTAAACTTTCATTATGGTTTTAATTTAGATTTTAGAAGACCAATGTTTTATGAAATTCCAGATAAAAATGGAGTTATGAAACATTACCGAATTTTATACAATGCAGATTTTATAGACATTATACCTAATGAAACTGCCAAGGAATTAACGCAAGAAGATGTTGATGAGTTACTAGAAAACTTTGATAATTTAGAACTATGGAAACAAAAAATTCCGCCTAATAGTTTTACATCAAAAGGGTTTGTAATTTCTAATATGTTTGATGTTACTGCTGAACATTCTATATCAGAAATAAAGTCTAGTCTTATCTCTAATGACAAAAGAGGTAGTGACTTTTTTATGGAAGACTTCCAAAATACGTTTAAATCGTTATTTGGTCTTCCTAATTTAAAAGTTGGCTTCTCTGTTCACAATAGTAAAGAAGATACATTTGAGAGAGTACATGGAATAGGAATGGAAAGTTTTATTCTTAACAAAAGCGCAAATGTAGATTGTAAAACCGCACTGTGTAAAAACTCTTATGACGCTATATTAAAAGAGCATAAATACTATGTAATTTCAGACATAGATAAATATGCCAAACAAGCTCCAGAAAATAATTTATACGCTACACTTGCAGAACAAGATATTAAAAGTGCTATTATAGCACCAATATCTGACGGGAAACAATTGCTGGGAGTTTTAGAACTAGCTTCTACAAAAAGATACAACTTAAACAATGTAAACGCTCAAAAGCTACAGGATGTAATGCCATACATCGTTACTGCTGTACTACGATCTAAGACTGAAGAAGAAAATCTTATTGAAGCTGTTATACAACAAGAATGTACAACAGTACACTCTTCTGTTCTATGGAAATTTGAAAATGAAGCAATACGCTTTATTAGAGCAAATGCTGAAGGCTTAGACCCTACATTTAAAGAAATTGTTTTTAAAGATGTACACCCACTTTACGGACAAATAGACATAAAAGATTCATCTGCGTTTAGAAATAATTCTATTCAGAAAGATTTATTAATTCAATTATCTGAAGCAAATAAAATACTTACTAAAGCTTGGGAAATTAATAAACTTCATATTTATGAAGAATTATTGTTTAGAAGTAATAGCTACTTAGATGACGTTAAAGAAATTTTAAACACTAGCAGTGAGCAAACAATTTTAGAGTTTATTAAGGATGAGATTTCTCCTGTATTTAAACATTTAAAAAACACAGAATCTAAAGTTGTAGATTTAATAACAGCATACGAAGCGGGTATAGACCCTAATACAGGTTCTTATTACGATCATAGAAAAAACTATGATAGTAGTGTAATGAAAATTAATGAAAAACTTGCTCAGGTTTTAGACAAGAAACAGGTAGAAGCACAAGAAATGTTTCCTCATTATTTTGAGCGCTATAAGACTGATGGTATAGAGCATAACATATACATAGGTGAATCTATATCGCAAAGCAAAGAATACAATCCGTTTTATTTAAAAAACTTGAGATTGTGGCAGTTGCAGGTAATGTATGATATGGAAAATGAATACTACAACCTAAAACCAAAGTTGCCAGTACAATTAGATGTAGCTTCTCTATTACTTGTATACAATACATCTCTTTCTATTAGATTTAGAATGGATGAAAAACGCTTTGATGTAGATGGTACATACAATGCTAGATACGAGGTTATTAAAAAACGTATAGACAAGTCTTACATAAAAGGAACTAATGAGAGATTAACCCAGAAAGGCAAACTCTCTATTGTTTACTCTCAGAAAAAAGATGAGTTAGAGTATTTACGCTACATACGTTTTTTACGATCTAAAGGGTACTTCTCTAAAAATGTAGAGGTACTAGAACTAGAAGGCCTACAAGGTGTTTCTGGCTTAAAAGCGATACGTGTAGAGATTCTATACAAAAAGGACAAAGAAGCAAAAGAAACATATACATATGATGATTTAATGCACGAATTGAATCGTTAATTATAAAGCATAAAAAAAGGCGAATTTTAAAAATTCGCCTTTTTTTATGCTTTAATTTAGCCTTATAGCAGTACTGCTTCTCTTGGTCCATAAAAATGTAAAGCCAAAAAGAATGACAATACAGAGACAATCATCCCAACCATAAAAATAGCGTAAGTTATCCTTAGTAGTTTATACTTTCTATCTAACACCAGACCTAAGAAATATAAATCCTTAGTTAGAGATGAATACACATAAGCCTGATCCTTAATAAGCTCTTGAATTGCCCATTCGTAATCCTCTAATTTCATTTTATGGAAGTTTCCAAAAAACAATAAATTTACTTTTTTATTTTTCACATCTTCCTTGGTAAATTCTCCAGATGTTATATTTGGTCTTGTAGCGATAATAGACAAGACCATAGAAATTACACTAAAAAACATAAAAAGAGCCGTTGGCAATATTAAATATTTATTAGAAGGACTATCCAATTTAGGCATTAGATCTGCTAGCACTAAAGAAATTATAATAGCATTTACAGACAATAAAATATTAGCTTTAGTATCTGCAATATCACTTAATTTTAGATGGTTACGCATAGTAACCCTGTACATAGTTTGTACACCCCTTTCCGGACTCTTATCCTTTATTTGTGCTTTATATTGCGCCTTTACTTTCTCTTTTTTCTCCAACTTCTTCATCTTTTTCCTAGCCTTAATAAGCTTAGACAAATTGTTGTCCTTATTCTCTTGCCATTTATTTATAGCAAATTCAGTATAAAACCGATGTTCCGTCTGAAACATTTTAATATTAGCATTTCTCCAATCTGCAGCAGAGTAATCTGCTATCCCCAACAAAGCCAATTCCTCCCTTAGCATTTCCGTTGTTTCTAAGTAACTTTGCTTTCCTAAATGTGAGCAATCTGCATCTCCAATTATTTCTTCATTTAGGTTTTTAGGATCGTACCCCTTTTTTGTAGCCATTATTAGGTCACAAACATTATTAATACGGTCTTCACTTAAATTTTTTCCACTTAAAAATTGGCGCGCAATAACACAGCTTTCTTCCTCATGATTTTTTGCACTTCTGGTGTAGCCCGTATCATGTAACCATGCTGTTAACAGTAAGTCTTCCGCGTCTTTTGCGTCTAACGTATAAAAATCTAATAATTCTTGCGTACTTTTGACAACACGTTGGGTATGCCTAATGTTATGGTACAAAAAATTGGAATCTAACTCATTAGTTAATAGACTAATAACATAACTTTCTGTTTCTTGTATAATATTTGCCATAGCTTTAATATAAGATGCATCACAAATTACAAAATTAAAATCTTTATGAATACTTCTATTAGTAAATATTGTTGGTCGTTAAGTATTTTTATCCTTACGGGCTGTGCAACAGTAAAAACCAAATACGATAATAAGGAGCAAAGCATAGACGTTACAACTAAAAAAGAAATTGAACATACGTTTTATTTAATTGGTGATGCAGGGAAATCTCCTCTTAAGGGAATGAATCCTGTTTTAAAATCATTCAAAAAAAGAATTGACAAAGCAGAGAAAAATAGCTCTGTTTTCTTTTTGGGTGACAACATTTACCCTGCAGGAATGCCAGACCCTAAAGATTCTACTGCTGCATATTTAGTAGCAAAAAGTCATTTAGATGCACAGCTAAAAACATTAGAAAACTACAAAGGAAGTCCACTATTTATTCCTGGTAATCACGATTGGTATACAGAAGGATTAGTGGGACTAGAAAGAGAACAAAAATACATACAAGAAGCATTAGACAGCAAAGATGTGTTTTTACCAGAGGATGGTTGTCCACTAGAAACTATAGAGATTAATGATAATCTTATAGTTATTGCAATAGATACAGAGTGGTATTTAACCAACTGGAACAAACGCCCAGATATTAATGATAAGTGCGATATAAAAAGTAGAGAAAAATTTTTAATAGAACTAGAAAGTCTAATTTCTAAAAACAGACAAAAAACTACGGTAATTGCAATGCACCACCCTATGTTCAGTTACGGTTCTCACGGCGGACAATATTCATTTAAAAAGCATTTTTATCCAAAACCAGGTGTTGGCCCAGTACCAATTTTAGGCACTTTTTTAAATATCCTTAGAAAAACGGCAGGACCTTCTTCTGAAGATTTACAAGGAAAAAGATACCGAGAATTAAGAAACCGCGTGGTTACACTAGCCCAATACTCCAATAAAGTAATTTTTGTATCTGGTCACGAACATTCTTTACAATATATTGTAGAAGAAAACACACCGCAAATTGTTAGTGGTGCAGGTGCTAAAAGTGGAGAAACAAGACTTATTAATGGTAGTAAATTTTCTACTGGAGAAAAAGGCTATGCCACTTTAGAAGTTTATAAAGACGGCTCCTCTAGAGTACGTTATTTTGGTTTAGATGAAAATAATGATGAGAAATTTTTATTTACTTCGGAAGTATTACCAGAAGACAAAAAACTATTTACTAAAGAATTAGAAAGTACTTTTCCGGCTACTACAACCGCCTCTATTTACACGCAGGATGAAATTAAAAAAACAGGTTTTCACAATTTTGTTTGGGGAGATCGTTACCGCAAGTACTACGGCACACCTGTTACCGTACCAACATTGAGCTTAGATACTATTTACGGTGGACTAACTCCCGTTAGAGCGGGTGGCGGACACCAATCTAAATCGTTGCGTTTAGCAGACAAAGACGGTAAGGAATACGTAATGCGCTCTATGCGTAAAAGTGCAGAATTGTATTTGCAGTCTATGGCCTTTAAAGAACAATACATTGTTGGTGAATTTGAAGATACTGCCATAGAGAAATTATTAATGGATTTCTATACAGGCTCACACCCGTATGCACCATATATTGTTTCTAAACTATCAGACGCCATAGATATTTACCACACTAACCCTAAATTATATTACATTCCCAAGCAAAAAGCATTAGGAGATTTTAATGTAAATTATGGAGATGAATTATATATGTTTGAAGAACATGCTGGAGATAATCATGGAGATTTAAAAAGTTTTGGTTATGCTAATGAACTTAAAAGTACAGATAGCATGCTTGAAGATTTGCGTGATGACGAAAAATATACTGTTGACGATAAACTGTACTTAAGAGCACGTCTTTTTGATATGGCCATTGGCGATTGGGACAGACACACGGACCAATGGCGTTGGGCAGAAAACAAAGAAAAGAAGAAAATAATTTACAAGCCAGTACCTAGAGATAGAGATCAAGTTTTTTCTAATATGGGAGACGGGCCTTTAATGAGTTTAGCTTCCAGAATTGTTCCTTCTTTACGCTTAATGGAAGGTTTTAACGAAGAAATAAGAAGCGTACGAGGATTTAACTCTTCTCCTAAAACTTACGTCTTAGATATAGCTTTATTAAGCGAAACAAACTTAGACGATTGGCTAGAACAAGCAGAATACATACAAAACAACTTAACAGCAGAAGTTATAGATGCATCTTTTAAAGATTTTCCTATAGAAATACAAGACAGCTCTTTACCCAAACTTAAAAAAATATTATTATCTCGTATTTCTCACCTACAAGAATACGCTAAGGAATACCACAGAATATTAAACAAATTTGCTGTAGTTACGGGTACAGATAAGGATGATTGGTTTGAGATTAATCACTTAAATAAAAAAGAAGTACAAATAAAAGTTTACCGTAATATTAAAGGTAAAAAAGACAAACTGTTTTTTGATAAAACTTTTAGTAGTGATGTCACAAGAGAAATTTGGATTTACGGCTTAGACGACGATGATTATTTTGAAGATAACGGCACCGCCCGTAACAACATAAGAATTAGAATTATTGGTGGACAAAATAATGATATTTACAACCTTACAAAAGGACAAAAAATAACTATTTACGACCATAAGTCTAAAAAAAATACGTTTAAAGAAACTAATAAAGCTAGAATAAAACTTACGGATGATTACAACACAAATGTTTACAATCCTTTAGCCATTCGCAATAGCGTTAATCAAATTATACCAACAATTGGTTTTAACCCGGATGATGGTTTAAAAATTGGATTCACAAACACATATACCTACAATGGCTTTAGACTAAATCCGTTTACAGAAAAACACACGTTTAACGCATCTTTCTATTTTGCTACGCAAGGGTTTGATTTTGGCTATACGGGTGAGTTTGCCAACATATTTGGCAATTGGAATTTTGAAGTTGAAACAAGATTTACAAGTCCCAACTTTAGTGTTAACTTTTTTGGACTTGGAAACAAAAGTATTAATGATGATGACAATCTAGGAATGGATTATAATCGTGTTAAACTAGAACAAATAAAAGTTATCCCATCTATTGTTTACAATGGCCAATTAGGCGGTAAATTTAAAGCTGGTATTGGTCTAGAAACTATAGAGGTAGAAGAAACAGAAGACAGATTTATAAACACATTTTATGTGGCAAATAATGAAGACGTTCGTAATACTTTTTTAGGTTTAGACGCTACATACACCTATGAAAATAAAGACAATGCTGCTTTTCCTACAATGGGAATGTCTACAATGATAAAAGCTGGCTACAAACAATCTTTAGTAAATGATAGTCAAAACTATGCTTATATAATTCCAAGTCTTGCTTTTGACTATAAACTAATACCTAGCGGCAGATTAGTATTAGCTACAAAATGGAAAGCACATTTTAATATAGGAGACGATTATGAATTTTACCAAGGAGCAACAGTTGGTGGCATAGATGGCTTAAGAGGCTACAGAAACCAACGTTTTACGGGTAAAAAAGCATATTACCAAAATACAGATATACGTTTTAGTCTTAGAAAAATGAAAACCAACATTGTCCCTATATCTTTAGGCGTTTATTCTGGTTTTGATTACGGACGTATTTGGTTACCAACAGAAGATTCTGATCAATGGAAAACATCTTATGGTGGTGGCCTATTTTTAAACGGAGCAGACGTAATATCTGCACGAATTGCTTTGTTTTACGCTGACGAAGGACCAAGATTTACATTTGGACTAGGGTTTGGTTTTTAAACCCTAGTTTAGTTTGTAAACATATAGGTTATTGCCAGTTTTATTGCTTTGTTCATCAGCTAAATACAAGGTCGTATTAGTTACAAAGCAAACAGATTCTAATTGTGTTCTAACACCTAAATCTATAGACTTTACGGTTCCTTCTGTAAAATTATCAGACTTAAAGTCTGTAAACTTCCAAAGCATACCATTACCAATAAGCACAATGGTTTTTTCGTCCGGAGAAATAGCTGCAGAAGTTACTCTACTTGTACGCTCGTCCGTGCCAGCCATAAAACTACCAACTAGTTTGGCCTTGTATTTTCCTTTAATAGCAGGGACCTTATAAATATAAGCTTCTCCCGTAAATGGTGTTGCTCTATTTTTTGTAATAATATACAAACTGTTTTTCCAGTGAAAAACTGATTCTGCATCATATAGCAGTCCTTTTTTCTTTGGTGAAAAATCTGTTTGCTCCGGATAACTAAATTCTATTTGCTCGGCCTCAATAGTATCTCCTGATTCATTATCTGGATTGGGAATTTTTAATATCTTAAGATTATCCCTATCACTACTATTGTTTCCAAAATCACCGATATAAACATTATTTTCTTTGTCTTTGGTTAAATCTTCCCAATCGTGATTTTTACCATTCTTTACTTTTAATGTTTTTAGCCAATTCCCATTAGCATCGATCTTATAGATCTCATCCTCATTTCCTTTGTCTTCAATTAACCAAATGCTTTTTTCATTTAAAACAACCAAACCAGAGGTTTCCTTAAACTCATCAGGAATATTGGCAACAACACTTAATTGCCCGTAATTACCACAACTAACTAGAAGTAATAAAAAACTTAATTTTAAATAATTTTGCATTGACTTAGGCTCCTGGAAAGTTTGCTTTTCTTTTTTCTAAAAACGCAGAAGTACCCTCTTTAAAGTCTTCTGTTCCAAAACAAGCACCAAAAGCTTCAATTTCAGCAGCATACCCCTCTGTAGAGAAACCTGCGTTTACGGCTTTAATAGCTGCAGCAATAGCAACAGATGAGTTATTTGTAATTTTACCTATTAACTTATGGCAAAGCGGCATTAATTCTTCTTGTGTAACCACATAATTAACCAAGCCATAGCTAAGTGCTTTATCTGCACTTATCATCCCTGCTGTCATTATAAGTTCCATTGCTCTACCCTTACCAATTAATTGTGGTAAACGTTGTGTACCTCCATACCCAGGTATTACACCTAAAGATACTTCTGGTAATCCCATTTTTGCATTATCACTAGCTACTCTAAAATGGCAAGCCATAGACAATTCTAATCCGCCACCAAGTGCAAAACCATTAACGGCCGCAATAACTGGCGTACTTAAATTTTCAACTAAATTAAAAAGTTCATCTTGTCCTTTACCTGCTAATCTAGCTCCTTCTTCTTCGGTAAAATGTGCAAATTCAGATATATCTGCACCTGCAACAAAAGCCTTATCACCACTACCCGTTAAAATAATGGCTTTTACACTTTTATCTGCTCCTAAATTTGTAAAAGCTGTGTGTAACTCTAAAATAGTAGCCTTGTTTAAAGCGTTTAATTTCTTTGGCCTGTTAATAGTTACAATTGCTGTACTTTCTACCTGTTCAACTAAAATAGTATCAAACTCCATATCCTTAATTTTTATTTATTTTCTTTTGGAAACCGAACTACAAACACTGTTCCCTTGTCTGGTTGCGATGTAAGTGTAATGTCTCCTTTATACGTTTCTACAATATTTTTCACCATTCCTAAACCTAAGCCCATACCACTAGTTTTGGTTGTAAACTTGGGTTCAAAAACTTTATCTTTAAACTCGTCTGCAATACCAATACCATTATCGGCTACAGATATTTTTACAAAATCTCCGTCTGAAGCAACAGATACCAAAATTCTTGGATTCACTATTTCTGGCACCGCTTGTATTGCATTTTTCACCAAATTAGTTACTACGCGCACCAATTGGGTACGGTCTAATTTCGCAACAATATGCTCCTCTTCTGCTATAAAGTGAATATAACTTTCATTAAAGATATCTACAGCTAATTTAACAATTTTAACTACGTTTAACGTCTCGTTTTGTTGCGCTGGCATTTGCGCAAAATTAGAAAACGCAGATGCAATACTACTCATAGTATCTATTTGTTGTATAAGTGTTTTTGAGTATTCTGCCAATTTTTCTTTAATATCTGGATCTTCAGGATTAAACTTGCGTTCAAAGCTCTGTACACTTAATCGCATTGGTGTAAGCGGATTTTTAATTTCGTGAGCCACCTGTTTGGCCATTTCTCGCCACGCCTGTTCTCTTTCGCTCTTTGCTAATTTTACAGCACTTTGCTCTAGCTCATCAATCATACCGTTATAAGCATCTACTAAACGGCCAATTTCTTCACTAGGGTTATCGATAAAAATTTTAGGGTTTCTTATACTTAAATCGGTCTGATTAAGTTTATCAGAAATTGTTTTTAAAGATCTTGTTATATATTTTGATGTAAAGTATGCTAACACAATAGCAATTACAAACATAAAAACATACACCAAACCTAAACGCAATAAAAACTCTGGCAATTCTTTATCTTCAAAAGAAGTATCCTCTACATATTCTAATTTTAGAATACCAATATCTCTAAATTTTAAATCTTTTATAAATGTATAAGATGATCTAAACACCTTTTCCTGATTAGATGTTTTTTCTATATGACTTACCTCTTCTACATAACGTTGATTATCACTAGTTTTTAGCTTTTGCAACACCAAAGCATCTAAACATGTTACTACAGAGACTTTATTTAATAAAGGGTGTGAATCTATAATTAACTGCCCTTCTAAATCATAAATACTAAAATTTACATTTTGAATTTCTGCTATTTCAAAAATCTCTTCTTTAAAAATAAGCTGAAGTTTTTCTGTAATACGCTCAAAAGATGTTTTTCTAATGGTAAGGTTTACACTTTCTTTTATCTGTGCCTCCTTACGGTCTAGTCTATCTCTGTTGTATTCTTTAGACTGTTCTCTATATTGATAAATAGTTACCCCTGCGATTAATACTGATGCCATAAGCACCAAAAACATCATAGTAATAAAGATACGCGACCTAAGTGATAATTTTTTAAACAAGAATCTAATATTTACCTTCAAATATAGCAATTATTACGCCAAATTTAACAGCTAAGATTACTTCTTAAAAGGCAAGTTCATTCACTAGAGTATTCATTTTTATACCAAACTTTTTGCCACTCTCTTTTTAAAATTAAAAAAGCTACTTGATCTGCAACATCTACTGCATCTGTCGCTTTTATTTTTCTAAAAATTTGTTCAGGAACATCTATAATATATAACAGATTTAAATATTCTGTAAAACGTTCTAAAAGTAATTGATAAATTTTCTCTCGTAAAGCAGCCACTAAGTCTTGCGGCGCTATAGATGTATTGTCATCTAATAAGCTAAATTCTATATTAGCAAGACCAAAGTCTTTCTGTAGTTGCACAACTAAGTTAGTATATAGTTTTTTGCCTTCTACAGAGGCTAAAAGAGTTGTACTGTCTGGGTAATTAAAAGTCATCTCTTTTATGTACGCAAAAAAATAAAGTATGGTTTATTTCTAAACCACACTTTACTGTTTTTAACATTATTTTCTAATTTTCTGCTCCCAATCCCAGGCAGATTTCATAGCTTCATCTAAAGTAGATTCTGCTTTCCAGCCTAAAACGGTATTTGCTTTTGTAGTATCTGCATAAGCAGCTGTAATATCACCAGCTCTACGATCTACAATTTTATAATTCAGTTTTTTACCAGATACACGTTCAAAACTTTGTATTGCTTCTAATACAGAGCTTCCTGTACCTGTACCTACATTAAAAACTTCGTAATTCTCAGTGTTTTTACCCGAGATTAATCGTTCTAAAGCAACAACATGTGCCTTTGCTAAATCTACAACATGTATGTAATCTCTAATACACGTACCATCTTGCGTAGGGTAATCGCCTCCAAAAACAGATAACTGCTCTCTAATACCAGCTCCTGTTTGCGTAATAAAAGGCACTAAATTCTGAGGCACTCCTATTGGCAGCTCTCCTATTTCTGTACTTGGGTGTGCCCCCATTGGGTTAAAATAACGCAACGCAATAGCATTTAAAGCAGGTACAACTTTACACGTATCTCTTATAATTTCTTCACCCATTTGCTTGGTGTTACCGTAAGGAGACTCGGCCTCTTTTACGGGAGCACTTTCTGTAATTGGCATTTTATCTGCTTGCCCATATACGGTACAAGAAGAACTAAAAATAAAATTAGCGCTTTGCATTGCAGATAACTCTTGCAACATATATACTAGCGTACCTATGTTGTTTTCATAATATAAAAGTGGCTTTTCTACACTTTCACCTACTGCCTTAGATGCTGCAAAATGTATAACACCTGATATATTAGAATGACGCTTAAAAAAATCTTGAACTTTCGTTTTTTCTTTAAGGTCGAACTTTTCAAATGTTGGTTTTATACCTGTTATTGCAACAATACCATCTATTACTTTTTCCGAAGAATTAGATAAATCATCAATAATTACAACCTCAAAACCTTTGCTTTGTAATTCTACTACAGTATGCGAACCAATAAAGCCTAATCCGCCTGTTACTAATATTTTCATCTATTTCTTATTATGGTTAGTTATTTAAAAACTCTAAAATAGCATTTGTAATGTATGTAATTTGCTCATCATCTAACTCAGTATGCATTGGCAAAGAAATAACCTCTTTTACCAATTGGTTTGTTACTGGGAAATCTGCTTCATTGTATCTGCTGTCTTTATATGCTTTTTGTAAGTGTAACGGAATTGGGTAATATACACCACAAGGAATATCTTTAGATTGTAAATACTTTACAAGCGCATCTCTATCTTTATTTTTTATTTGTAATGTATATTGATGAAAAACGTGACAATCACATACACAAGTATCAGAAGAACAACATACAGCCATTTTTGGTGTAATAATATCTTTATGGTTTGCTAAAGCCATAGAATACTTTAATGCTGCTGCTCTTCTTTTTTGATTATACGTATCTAAATGCGGTAATTTAGCTCTTAAAACTGCCGCTTGTATAGAGTCTAACCTAGAATTTACGCCAACCACATCATGGTGGTAACGCTCGTACATACCGTGATTTACAATACCTCTTAATGTGTGTGCTAATTCATCATCATTTGTAAAAATAGCTCCACCATCACCATAAGCACCTAAGTTTTTAGAAGGAAAAAAAGAAGTTGCAGAAACGTGTCCCATTGTACCCGCTTTTTTCTTGCTACAGTCTTTACCTATATAACTTGCTCCAATAGCTTGTGCGTTATCTTCTATTACGTATAAATTATGCTTTTCTGCTATTTCTAAAATAGCATCCATATTTGCACACTGCCCAAATAAATGTACTGGTACAATTGCTTTAGTTTTTGGCGTAATTGCTTTTTCTATAGCAATAGGATCTATATTAAATGTATCTGCTTCAACATCAACCAAAACAGGAGTTAATTGTAATAACGCAATAACTTCTACAGTAGCTGCAAAGGTAAAATCGGCTGTAATAACCTCATCACCGGGTTTTAATCCCAAGCCCATCATTGCAATTTGCAATGCATCTGTACCATTAGCACAGGGTATCATATGTTTAACACCCAAATAGTCTTCCATTTCTTTTTGTAGTGCGTGTACTTCTGGACCGTTAATAAATGCTGATGTGTCTAATATTTGAGAGATAGTAGTATTCACCTGCTCTTTTATATCTTGGTATTGACCTTTAAGGTCTACCATCTGAATTTTTTTCATTGCCGTAATTTGAGTCGTAAATTTACAAAAATACCCTTGGACAACAATTAATTTAGGGAAAGAAACGTATTTTTACGACAAATAAACATTAGGTGCATCTTTTATATAACATTGTAGTACATATTGCCGCTATCTTGGTTAAAATTATAGCCAATTTTAGTCCAAAAATTAAACTCTTTGTACAAGGTCGTAAAGACATATACACCAGGCTTACTAACAGCATCTCTAAAAATGACAACGTTATTTGGGTGCACACCGCATCTTTAGGTGAGTACGAGCAGGGCTTACCTGTTATAGAAAAATTAAAAGTTGAGTATCCTGATTATAAGATTGTTGTTACTTTTTTTTCTCCGTCTGGTTACGAGGTTAAAAAAAATGATCCTATTGCAGATGCCATTGTGTACTTACCCTTAGACACAGTAAAAAACGCTAAACAGTTTATACAAACATTACATCCTAAACTTGCTATTTTTGTAAAATACGAGATTTGGCCTAATTATCTTAAAGTTTTAAAAGAGAAACAAATACCTACACTTTTGGTTTCGGCTTTCTTTAAAAAAGAACAATCTTTTTTTAAATGGTATGGCGGCTTTATGCGAAATAGCTTAACTGCATTTACCCATTTCTTTGTGCAAGATACTAACTCTAAAGAGTTGCTTAAAAGTATTGGCTATACAAATTGTACCATTGGTGGCGACACTAGATTTGATAGGGTTTCTAAAATTTTAGAGCGGGATAACACATTAGACTTTATGTCTAATTTTACAAATGGAAAAACCTGTATTGTAGCGGGTAGCACTTGGCCACAAGGTCATTTATTTTTGACCAACTTTATAAATAACAACAGTTACCAAAACACAAAATTTGTAATTGCCCCGCACAATATAATACCAACGCAAATACAAGAATTAAAGAAAAGCATAACAAAAAGAGTCGTTCTATTTTCCGAAATTAACAAGAGAGACATTTCTTCTTTTGATGTCTTAATTGTAGATACTATTGGTATTTTAACCAAAATCTATAGCTATGCGCACATAGCATATGTTGGTGGCGGCTTTACTAAAGGAGGGTTACACAACACTTTAGAACCTGCAGTTTTTGGTGTACCAATTATAATTGGCCCAATTTACAAAGGTTTTAAAGAGGCCGAGGATTTAGTACAATTAAAAGGTGTCCTAACAGCTGCAAACAAAGAAGAGTTTACAGAGAAGCTAAACCAACTACTTTCACAGGATACTTTTTATAAAACTACAGCTGAGATTAACAAAAGTTACGTAGCCAAGAACATAGGTGCAAGCATCCAAATAGTGACATACATACGTACATTGTTGTAACCCTAAATTTGTTACAATATGAAATTTAATCCTAATGTACTGCTCATAGCAGCTGCTACTGCATTTGTACTTTCTTGTACAAATACATCTAAAACAAAGGCTAGTCCTGAAGAAAAAATTATCAATCATAAAATAGACAGCCTAGAAAAATTACTTAAGAAGAACGACTCCATCCAAAACGTTGTACCCAAAAAGCTAACAAAAAAAGAAGAATTAGACACAATGCGCTCTAGAACTCTTTAAAATAAAATCTAATTCATTGATTTTCAATACCTAATAATTGTTAAAGTAAAAAATAATTTGTACTTTAATAGAAACTATTTGGATTATGAGAGAATTAACTTTAGGCACAAAGGTCTTAAATAGTTTCCTATCAGTAATGGTTGTTGTACTTGTTGCAATATTAATTGCCGTAGTAGGATGCTTAATTTTGACCGCCGTTGGCGTCTTGTAAAAGACAGAAAGCACTTTCCCCACGTCTTGTTTTTGAACTTAGTTTTAAAAAGCTATAAATTATAATAAAAAAAGCCCTTCATTCCTGAAGGGCTTTTTTCATATCAAAAGGTAAAAAAGGTATTAGAAACTTTTGAAAATTTTAATTTTTCATTTAACTTATTAAGCTCAGTATCAATTCTGCTTATATACTTATGAAAATCAGAATTCTTATTTTCTTGTTTCTTAATTTTCTTAAATTCGTCTATCAAGTCGTTTACTTTCATCCGAGATAAAAATAAAGAAATTTTAGAAAGATAAAACTTCTGTAATTTCTCATCCTTAAGCTTGTTTTCTATTTCAAAAATTAAAAAATTTACACTATTTATTAAATCATCAACTTTATGAAAATGAATATTTTTAAGGTCATCTGAAGACTGACTATTTGTTTGGAGATTAACCGAACTCAATGCATTTTTATAACCTTCAAAAAAATTTTCTTCAGTATAAATTTTATTTTTCAAAACATCATCTAACAATCTATAAATGTAGCTTTGGTTATTATTCTCTATTTGCTCTTTATTTGATTTTGTTTGCTCCCTAAAAGACAAATAAACCAAAAAAGCAGCCAGTAAATTAACAAAAGGACTTGTAATACCTCCTATTGTATCACCTATAGCACCTGTTTCATCAAAAGAGATTCCTAAAAAACTTTCCCTTGTAAATAAATAAGGAGATATAATGACACACAGTAAAAGAAAAGCAAAAACTAAATATTTATACTTGTCTATAAGTTGTAATATTTTTTCCATATGCTAATATTAATAATTTATCTGCAATTTATAATAAAAAAAGCCCTTCATTCCTGAAGGGCTTTTTCGTTGAAAAAGTAGAGAACTAAAAAACTTTAACAACGAACTAAAAAACAAAACAATTAAAAAAACTAATTCCAACCACCACCTAAAGCGTGGTATATGTTTATATGCGCTAGCATTTGTTCCTTTTTGGTTTCTATAAGCTCAATTTTTGCTTCTAACGCATCACGTTGGGTTAGCAATACCTCCATATAATCTGCTCTAGCAGATCTAAACAAACGCGTAGAAATAGCTATAGATTCTGTTAACACATTAACCTCTTCCTGCTTTAAATTAAAACTCTTTTTAAGGTTTTCTATGTTAGACAATTCATTGGCTGTTTGCATATATCCATTTAAAATAGCCTTCTCGTACTCGTAAACAGCCTTAATTTGCTTGTTACTTGCACTTTTATAAGCTGCTTTAATAGCATTTCGGTTAATTAAAGGAGCTACAACATCGCCTACCAAGTTATACGCAACAGACTCTGGAGTTCTAGTTAAGAATCGAGGCTTAAAACCTTGAAAACCTACACCTGCTTTTATTCCAATAGAAGGATAAAAATTAGCTCTTGCTACTTTTACATTTAACTTATGTGCAGCCAACTCATACTCCGCCTGTCTAACATCTGGCCTATTTAGTAATAATTGACTAGGAATACCTTCATAAACAGGATCGTTAACAATATCTACAATAGCCGCAGTTGTTCTTTTAACATGCTTAGGATAAGAGCCCATTAAAAAACAAATCTTGTTTTCAACTTCTGTAATCTGTTGGTGAATTTTGTACTTGCTACTTTGATTTTTTAGCACCTCTGCCTGAAATCTTTTTACACCCAATTCTGTAGCTCTAGCTGCCTGCTTTTGCAACTTAACAATACCTAGTACATTTTGCTGTATGGCTATATTTTGTTCTATTATTTTAAGTTGATTGTCTAGTGCTAAAAGCTCATAATAGGAAGATGCAATTTCTGAAACCAAATTAGTAACCATAAAATTTTTACCTTCTTCTGATGCTAAATATTCTAAAACAGCGGCTTTTTTAGAATTTCGAAGCTTTTTCCAAACATCTAATTCCCAAGAAGCTACCGCTCCAAACGAATAATTTGGTAATGGCTCCGGAAATTCCTTACCATCTCTAATTTCTGTATTAGCATCGCTAGCACCTTGACTAGTGTATCGTCCAACTTTCTCTACTTCTGCACCTGCCTGCAGGTTCACAAATGGTAAATACTCACCTTTACGCGCCCTAATTTCATTTTTTGCTACCTGTACCTCTTGTAGCATAATGTTAAGTTCTTGGTTATGAACCAAAGCAGTATCTATAATCGATTTTAAATTGGGATCAGAAAAATACTGATCCCATTTCATTGTCGCAGAATTTATAGTATCTGCAGTTGCATTAGTATATGCATTTGGCACTGTGGTGTTTTCATTTTTTATTTCTCTTGTTGGTACACAAGAGTATACTCCTAAAAATGAAACCAACACAAATAAATGCTCAAACCTTATTTTTAATAATTTGATGTTACTCATTTTTATTGTTTTTTCTTAATTTATTTAGGATCCTTCTAAGCTTGTTAATGCTTTCTGTATTGGCTTTTGTTTGACTTTCTCCTTCAGACATTTCAATAAGCTCTTCAGATAATGGCTCAGTATCTTCATCTTTTATAAGACTACGACCATCTGCCATTTTCGCAAAAACATAGTATAACCCAGGAATTATAAGTACGCCAAACACGGTACCTATAAGCATACCTCCTAAAGCAGAACCACCAATTGTTCTGTTACCAATAGCCCCAGCGCCATTTGCAATTACCAAGGGTATTAAACCAGCTACAAAGGCAAAAGATGTCATTAAAATAGGTCTAAATCGCATTTTAGAACTTATAATGGCCGCATCTAAAATAGACAAACCTTCTCTGCGTTTTTGCACAGCAAACTCTACAATAAGCACGGCATTTTTACCTAATAAACCGACCAGCATTATCATACCAATTTGCGCGTAAACATCATTAGAAAGTCCCATCACTTTTAATAAAAAGAAAGAACCAAAAATACCCACTGGTAACGATAGAATTACCGCCAATGGAAGTAAGAAACTCTCGTACTGTGCTGCTAATACTAAGTATACAAACACCAAAACAATAGCAAAAATGTAGATAGATTCGTTACCTCTACTAGCTTCATCATAAGACAATCCTTCCCAAGCAACATCATACCCACGTGGTAGAGATTCTTTAGCTACTTCTTTTATGGCGTTAATAGCATCACCACTAGTATAACCAGGAGCAGGAAGTCCTCTAATTGCCGCCGAATTGTACAAGTTATATCTGGTAATTTCGTTAGGACCAAGACCTTTTTCAATCTTCATAAAAGCGGAATACGGTACCATTTTACCCTCTTCACTCTTAACAAAAAGCTTTTCTAGATCTGACGGTATACTTCTGTACTCTGGAGCTGCCTGTGTATAGACTTTAAAAAATCTACCAAAACGAATAAATCCTTGCTCGTACGTACTACCTATTAAAATATTTAGGTTTTCCATAGCAGCACCAATAGATACTCCTTTTTGCATTGCTGCTTTATTATCTATATTAAGTTTATACTGCGGATAGTTAGCAGCATAAAAAGTAAACAATCCACTTAACTCTTTACGTTTGCCTAAAGCCTCCATAAAATTGTTGTTTATTTTCTCGAACTCGTGATAATCTGTACCGTTAGTTTTATCTAACAAACGCATAGAAAAACCACCAGAAGAACCAAAACCAGGAACAGCAGGTGGCTCAAAATACTCTATAACCGCACCTAAATTTTTTGTTTCCTCTTCTAATTTCTCCATTACATCGTGCACAGAGTTTTCTCTTTCTGACCACGGCTTAAGGTTAATTAAACACGTACCAGAGTTAGAGCCACGACCTTCTGTCATAATCTCGTAACCCGCTAAAGAAGAAACAGATGCAACGCCTTCTACTTCTTCACAAATGGCTTGCAACTTTTTAGCAACTTCATTGGTACGCTCTAATGTTGCTCCAGGAGGTGTTTGTATAATGGCATAAATCATCCCTTGATCTTCATTAGGAATAAAACCTGCTGGCAACACTTTATTAGTTATAAAAATACCTACACAAAAAGCAATTAGAATACCAAAAGTAACAACCCTTCTGTTTACAATGTATTTTAAAATCCCTACGTATTTACCTGTTAATTTCTCAAAACCATTGTTAAACCAATTTATAAACTTATCTACGGGTGATTTCTTTTTAGGTTTACCGTGGTTATTTTTAAGCATCATAGCACATAAAACCGGAGTTAATGTAAGTGCTACAATTGCAGAAATTACAATTGCCCCAGCCATTGTTATAGAAAACTGTCTATAGAAAACACCTACTGGGCCACTCATAAATGAAATTGGTATAAAAACCGATGTCATTACCAGTGTAATAGCTACAATAGCGCCACCAAGCTCACCAAGTACGGCATAAGATGCTTTAAATGGCGTTAGATTCTCTTCTTCCATTTTAACGTGCACACCTTCTACCACCACAATGGCATTATCTACCACAATACCAATGGCGAGCACCAGAGCAAACAGGGTAATTAAGTTTATAGACAACCCAAACAACTGCATTACAAAGAAGGTCCCTATTAAAGAAACTGGTACGGCTATAATTGGAATTAAAGTTGATCTCCAATCTCCTAAAAATAAGAATACTACAATTGCAACAAGAATAAATGCATCTCTAAGTGTATGCAATACTTGCTCTATAGAAGCATCTAAGAAATTAGATACATCATAACTAATTTTATAATCTATACCCGGAGGCAAATCTGCTTTAAGTTCTTTAAGTTTATCTTTTACAGATGCTATTACATCACTACCATTACTACCAAAGGTTTGCTTTAATACAATAGATGCCGATGGTTTACCATCTAGATTAGAATAAATATCAAAAAACTCACTTCCCAACTCTACATCTGCAATGTCTTTTAGCTGAAGCATTTCACCATCTTCATTGGCTTTAATTATAATGTCTTTGTACTGGTCCGGTTCACTATACCTATCTTGGTAGACCAATGTGTATTCTAAAGCTTGAGATTTTTTACCAGAACTTCTACCAATTCTACCTGGTCTAGCCAAAATACTTTGGTCTTCCATTGCCTTTAAAACCTCTTCGGCAGATACATTGTATGCTCGCATACGATCTGGCTTTAACCACACACGCATAGCATATTTACGACTACCCAAAATTTTAGCACTTGCAATACCGTCTATACGCTGTATTTCGGGCACCATTTTGGTATAAGCATAATTGTATAAAAACTTTTCGTCTGTATGCTTTTCGTTACTGTATAAGTTAACATACATAAGCATACTTGGCTGTACTGGTGTAATAATTACACCTTCACGCTGTACCAATTCTGGTAGCAAAGGCATAACTTGATCTACACGTGTTTTTATCTTTACTACAGCCTCACTTGGGTCTGTACCTGGTTCAAAAATTACACGTAAAGTTCCTTCTCCAGCACTTGTTGCATCAGAAGCGATATAACGCATTCCTTGTACACCATTTATTGATGTCTCTAAGGGAATTAAGGTCGATTTTACCAACACATCTGCACTTGCTCCAGGATAAGCAATAAAAATATTTACCGTGGTAGGTGCAATTTGTGGAAACTGTGATATAGGCAATTGGTTTATTGCTAATAACCCTGTAAAAATGATAATTACAGAGATAACAATAGCCAATACCGGTCTATGTATAAATTTACTAAACATATTTTTTATAGTTACATTTTGTAATTACTCTGCGTACAGATCTAATTTATTTAACACAGTATTTGGTTCTAAAAATTCTGTATGTATTTTTTCGTTGTTTTTTACCATACGCAGGCCTTCTAACAATATTTTATCTTTTGTAGAAAGGCCTTTGCTAATTATAAATAAGTGAGGTAAAGTTGCTTCAATTTCTATTTCTCTTTGCTTAACAATGCCATTAGCGTCTATTACATACACAAACTTTTTATCTAGGATCTCAAAGGTTGCTTTTTGCGGAATTAACAAAGCATCATTAAAAGGAACAGACATTAGTACACTACCTGTTTCTCCATGTCTTAAAATTTTATCTGGATTAGGAAATGTTGCTCTAAAGGCAATGTTTCCTGTTTGGTTGTTAAATTCACCTTCTATTGTTTCTACAACGCCAGGCTGATTAAACATTTTGTTGTTTGCCATAACTAAGTCTACCTGCTTAGCTCTAGCTTTTCCAGTATTGGTAATGTAGTCTAGATACTCTGCTTCTGGCACATTAAAGTACACCCACATTTTACTGTTATCTGATAAAGTAGTAAGTTTTTCACCCTCATCTAAAAGACTACCTTCCCTAACTTCTAGATGATCTATAATACCATCAAAAGGAGCTCTAATATCTGTAAACCCTAAATGTGTTTGTGATAAAGAAACCTCTGCTTTTGCTTTATCTAATTCTGCTTTAGACATTGCCAATTCATTTGTAGAAACGACATTACTATCTGCTAATAGTTTTGTGTTTTTGTATTCAATTTCTGCTATTTCTGCCTCCGCATTCGCTTTAGCCAAATCGGCCTGGTATACGTTTGGCATTATATTAAATAATCGTTGGCCTTTTTTAACAAACTGACCTTCATCTACAGAGATATGTTTTAAATACCCCTTTTCTAAAGCCCTTAATTCTATGTGTCGAATAGAATGAATTTGACACACATAGTCCTTTTTAATAATGGTGTCTTTTTGAATAGGATTGGTAACAAGAAATGTAGATTCCTCTTTCTTTTCTTCTTTTTTAGACTCACAACTGGCAAAACAAAGCACAAGTAGTAAACCTATGAGTGTAGAAGTTCTCCTCATAATACGATTGATTTTTTTAAATAATTGATTGTTTAAAAGTGTGGCACAAACGCATAGAAATACTAAACGAACGAAGCCGTTGTCCTTGGACAAAATAAATAAAAGTGTGGTGTAAAAGCAGTGGTTTTAGATAGTGCTGCTTCTTTAATTTTCTATATTAGTAGTACTTGATGCCTTATATAGATTTTTGCTGCATTATTTAAAATAATGTGCTTAAGCTGCAGTCTGCTTTTAGGTTCTGCATAGAAAGAACCGAAATTTTGAGCATAAAAAAAGGCAATTTTAGAATCGCCATTATCTGTATCTATTTTTCTTGCTGCAACATTTTCTGCAAACTCTTCTTCATTTCCTTCTAAAATTTCAGTTGCAAAATGTTTATCTCTAACAGAGATAGATAATCCTAAATTATCATTGGTATTAAAATCTAAACTATTTTCTGAGCCAATAGCATATAGCTCACTTAAGTTTGTGCTTTCTGTAGTAACATTCGCATATAAATTACCCAGTGTTGCAATACACAACACTAAAGTTAAAATAAAACTATTTTTATACGCTACTTTCATACAGTTTGCAAAATAATGCGACACAAATTTACTAGGCAACATTTTACTGTTAATAAAAGTTAAAAAGTGCTTTTTTATCACAACTAGCAAAGTTGTATATTACAATTGTAACAAATGACTTTTTCTTATTATCTGTAACTTTTATTAAAAAATGGACTTATTTAATACAAATACCTACAAAAACATACTTCCTTATGATGGTGAAGTGTATTATTACGGTGGAATAATGTCCATTAATAAAGCCCAAGAATATTACAAAGCACTTTTAAGTACCATAGAATGGCAACACGATAAAGCCATTATTTTTGGGAAAACGATAACTACAAAACGTAAAGTTGCCTGGTACGCTACCAAACCATTTACATACACATACTCTAAAATTACTAAAACGGCTTTACCTTGGACCAAAGAGCTTGTAGCATTAAAAAAACTTGTAGAAGAAAAGACTGGAGAAACATTTAATTCTTGTCTACTTAACTTATACCATAGCGGAGAAGAAGGTATGGCTTGGCATAGTGATGGTGAAAAAGATTTAAAAGAAAACGGAGCAATAGGATCTTTAAGCTTTGGTGCAGAACGCAAATTCTCTTTTAAACATAAAGAAAACAAACAAAGATTAGACATTAATTTAGACAGAGGAAGTCTGTTGATTATGACAGGAACTACTCAAAAAAACTGGCTACATAGGCTGCCACCAACTAAAAAAGTAAGCACTCCAAGAATAAACTTAACATTTAGAACTATAGAAAACTAGCATAAAAAAAGCCTCTTAGTTTCCCAAAAGGCTTTTTTATAATAAATTATTTAATGAACGACATCGTATACTAAGTAAAAAAGTTCATAAATTATAAACCTATGTTCTACTAAATACTTCTATAAAATTTTTATAACTAAGTGATAATTCGTTATTTTAAACTGAAAAATTCAATTACAAAGGCTACATCTGATAGTTTATTGTTGGTCAAAAAATTGCAACTTCTCAAAATTAATACTTGTAAGGTTCTATGGTTTGAATTGTACCGTCTAAATTATAATTAATTTCTACAACCTTTATAGAACGCAAATGAGTTACTCCTTTAGACAAACTAGAATCATGGTAAAATAGATAATCTTTTCCATCAATATTACAAACAGAATGATGCGAAGTCCAACCTACCACAGGTTCTAAAATTTTGCCAGCATATGTAAATGGCCCATAAGGATTGTCTCCTATAGCATAACAAATAAAATGAGTATCTCCCGTAGAATAAGAAAAATAATATTTATCATTATGCTTATGTAACCAAGCTGCTTCAAAAAAACGTCTGTCTATATCTTGTGCTAATAATAATTTTCCTTTTTCATCAATAATTTCTATTTCCTTTGGTTTTTCTTCAAATTCTAACAAATCAGCTGTCATTTTTGCTACAAAAGGCAATAAGGCAGGCTCATTCTCTTCTGGAATAAATGCTGTTGGACTATTTGGTTGTTCTGCATTAAATTCTCCTGTTCGCCAGCGTTGCAGTTGTCCTCCCCAAAGACCACCAAAATACATGTAATAACTTCCATCATCATCTTTAAAAACCGCTGGATCGATAGAAAAACTTCCTTTAATCGCTTCTGGTTCTGCTTTAAAAGGTCCTGTTGGAGAGGTACTTGTTGCAACTCCTATTCTAAAGATGCCGTCATGGGCTTTTGCAGGAAAAAACAAATAATAAACGCCATCTTTTTGGTTTGCATCCGGTGCCCACATTTGTTGTTTTGCCCAAGGAACATCGTTAACATGTAAGGCCAAACCATTATCTACGGCTTTACCATCTATAGTATCCATAGAAATTACATGATAATCTTCCATTGCAAAATGACTTCCTAAATCGTCAAAAGCTTCGCCTGCATCTATATCATGGGAAGGGTATATATATATTTTACCATTAAATACATGGGCAGAAGGATCTGCTGTATACATATGTGATACTAATGGTTGTGAAACAGCTTTTTTATTTAATTCCTCAAAGTTGATGTGTTCTGTACTTTTTTCTGGCATTATTATCTTGTTTAATTTGCTCTTCTTTCGTTTAATTCTTTTTCTATTTTCAATTCCATTTTTTTATCAATTTCATAAAAATATAATAAACCTACACCTATTAAAAAGGGAATGGCAGCATACATACTTATTAATAGTTTAGTTCCATTAACGGTTGCTTCTGTTTGAATTTCTAAATGAGAATCATAGCCATAAAAACCTAATATTGATGAAACCAAAGCACTACCAATACTAATTCCTCCTTTTAATCCAACCATCATTGCAGAAAAAATAATGGCAGTTGCTCTTCTGTTTGTTTTCCATTCAGAAAAATCCGCTACATCGGCTATCATAGTCCAAAGGATTGGGGTACCAATTCCGTAAAAAAACATGTGCAAAATCTGAGTAATAAATATAAGCTCTATCGATTCTGGTTGATAAAAATAAAAAGCAATGATAAATAGGGTTGAAATAAAGAGCGAAATGGCAAAAACATTTCGTTTCCCATATTTATCTGCCAAACGTTTAGAAAGAACGATACCTATTAACCCAACTAAAATACCTACTCCATTAAACACTCCTAAACCAAAAGAAGTTTCATTTTCAAATGTGGGTAGAATTGATCTAAACGGATCTAAAAACAATCTTAATTTATCTTCATTGACAAAGTTTTCGAAATAATAAACATAAGAACCACCTTTCATTGCTAATGTGATAAATATTAGAGTGGTAAGCACCAACATAATTACCCAAGGTCTATTTTTAAACAGATCTGATAAATCTTCTTTTAAACTAGATTTTTGTTCTGGCTTAGGTATTACTCTTTCTTTTGTTGTAAAAAACGTAATCATTAGCATTATGGTTCCTATAATCGCCAAATAGGTCATTACAGTTTCCATACCCGCTGCTTTGTTGCCATGACCTGCTTTTAAAATTAAATCGTACATAAAAACTTGCACAAAAAACTGTGCTCCTAAAACACCTACAAATCGATATGCAGATAAGCTATTACGCTCTTTCATATCTCCTGTAATAACACCACTTAAAGCAGAATACGGTAAATTATTTGCTGAGTATAACAACAACAGTAAAGTATAGGTAATTACAGCATAAATAACCTTTCCTTGATACTCAAAATCTGGCGTACTAAAAGCTAATAATGCAGTTACTCCTAAAGGTATTGCCGTCCATAAAATCCATGGCCTAAACTTACCCATTTTAGTATTTGTTCTATCTGCTAAAGCACCTACAATAGGGTTAAAACCAAACGCAGCTATAAGACCAACTATTAAAGTTACTAGTGCAGCATCTTCTGGCTTTAAACCATAAATATCTGTATAAAAATAGGCGAGATAGGTTACTAAAGTTTGAAAAACTAAATTGGCTGCTAAATCTCCAAGAGCATAACCTACTTTTTCTTTTACAGATAATTTGTGTGAAATAGTTGTCATTTTTAGGAGTTATTAGTTTGCCTTATTTTTAAGTGCAATTACATTATTGTATACCTCTTTAGGCTTATCATCTCTTCCAAAAAGTAATGGATAATTTGTTCTCCCTTTAATTGGCCAATCATTTAACCAAGATTGACCATCATTAACTCCCCAAAAAGTTACACGACTAATTTTATCTTTGTGTTTTAAGAAAAGATTAAAAATATCTTCATAACGTTTTGCTATTTTTAGTTTAATATCTTCTGTTAATCCATTTGGATAAGGATTCATTTTAGGGTCATTCTCATATCTTTCATAGCTTTGCTCTACGGCAGCTCCATCCAATTCCCAAGGATTTGGCAAAACCGTAATATCTAACTCTGTAAACATTACTTTTACACCCAAGTCTGAGTATGCAATTATACTGTTTTCAATGTCTTCTAAAGATGGGCCATCTAAACTCCAATGTGCTTGCATACCTACACCATCAACTTTAATACCTTTTGCTTGTAAATTTTTCACAATTCTAATAACTCCTTCTCTTTTTGCTGGTTTCCAAAGATTGTAGTCGTTGTAAACTAGATCTGCATCTGGCGCCGCTTTTTCAGCAAGTTTAAAAGCTAATTCTAAATAGCTTTCTCCTTCAAAAATTTTATAAAAAATAGACTCTCTTGGAGATCCATCTTCATTTAAAGCTTCATTTACAACATCCCAAGAATCAATTTTTCCTTTATATCTACCTGCAATTGTATTTATATGATTTGTAATATTGTTTACTAAAGTATCTTTATTTGTAATTTCGTGTACCCAAGGAGCAAGTTGACTATGCCAAAGCAAGGTATGACCTACAACATGCATGTTGTTTTTTTTCCCGAAAGCAACATAAGCATCTGATACCTCAAAATTAAATGTATCTTTTTTAGGATGAATTTGCTCCCATTTTAAATCGTTCTCTGGAGTAATAGCATTGAACTCATTAGTTATTAAAGCTGTTTGCACTGCATTTACTTCTTTAATTTGACCTGTATTAAGTGCTGTTCCTAGTAAAAAGTCTTCTTTAAAACTATCTTTTAAAGATGTCTTGTCTTGAGTTGTTTCTTTAACAGCTTCTTTTTTTGTCTCTTTACAGCTTAGAAAGCAAATTGATAATAAGAGTAAAGTCGTATTTATTTTATTAAACATGTTTATATTGTATTTATTTGTAAATTTCTATGAATGCCACTTACCGCTATTACGTGAGTTTTTTTTAATAAATTCACCAATAGGTAGTTTTAAAAAAAAGCACTTGTTATTGGACTAAAATTAACTGTAATATGTAGATTCCTATAAAACAAATACTGCTTTTAGTAGAACAATTCTTGCATAACAAGAACTAATTCATGTTTTAAAAGTGATACTAAATTCTAGCAATCACTTATAAACACTAAACTTATAAATAGTTCTTGAAAAATATTTTTCTTCTAGTAATAATAAAGTTGATGAAAAATTGGTTGGATTAGGACTATTTGAAAAATGTTGTGTTTCTAAACAAAAACACTGCTCTTTTCTTATACAACATATTCTTTTTATCGTCTAAACTATTATTTTCAAGACCAACATTATGTCTGAAAAAATATGGTTAAAAAAATAGCTTTAAAAATCATCTCCTCTAAGAGTAATCATAATTTTCCGTCTGCTCCTTTAATCGATAAACTGAACCCAGAAAATAACATCATTTATTTGATTTAGGTAAAAATCTAAATATATCTAAAAACGATAGTTATAAATTATCTTCATTATCGCTCCTTGTTGTATCGTAAAAAGTCTTCTATTCAATGTCGAATTGTTCAGCCAATTGTGGTTGTACACACAATAAATATCGGTGCCAGGTGTAATAATCCATCGAAAACGGGTATTGGACCCCAGAATATCACTTACATCATCAAACTGAATGTTTGACGAAAACGAAATATCAGGCGTAAAATCAAGGCCAAGATCTAACTGGAATAAATTTGTATTAAACCCACTATTCTCAGCTGTTACTTTGCTATGTGTGTATCCACTGCTCAGATTAATTCCGGGCACTGGACGAATGGTTAAACCTAACACCAAGCTAGAAATATTTCCTGTCCAAAACCCTCCGGCTTCATAACCAATTGATCCGGATACCATACGAAAGGATGCAGATGATGCCTCCAATTGGTAGCCCCAGTTCACATATTCACCTGTAGGTACTACAACAGAACCATCATTGAGTATGTCAAAATCTTTATCCGAAAATTCAAAACCCCTAGATACTTGAACACCTAATTTATCTCCAGATTCAAGTCGGATAGTCCCCAGGTTAAAGGTAAGGTTCTCGGTAAGAAGTTTATTTTCTAAAGAAGTGAGATATTCATATTCAATACCCCATTCTATTTCTCTAATGAATTTGCTGTTTTCAAACAGAGGAGCATATCCTATTCCTGGTTGTAACCTTTTAAAACCATTACGTTGGTTAAACCCTACGGCTGGATCATACTCATCTCCAAATTCCCTATACGAAACATTACCAGACCACGGTTTGTTCGGGAAATTAAGACGAAAACCCCGGACTGATCTATCCTATATAGAAGTAGAATTATCAAAAGGGGAAACAGGGTTGTGAGCAACAAAAAAGGCGGAAAGTTGCAGTCTTTTATTACCCAAAAATTCTGAAGTACTTAAGTTTAAATCGGCTCCCCATGTTTTCCTATCCTGGACTGGATTACCAAGTAACATATCATCTTCAGTGCTTCTATGGGTATACAATACACCAATAGAACTCTCCTTCCAAAAATTTCGCCTATACCTACCTACAGTAAAACTTTCTGAATTAAGGTCTCCCTCCTTTCCTGTTCGTACGTGGAGTAGTGCTATGTTATTCTTACCTACATTGCCTATAATACGTCCGCCATACTTTATAGGTACACGCATTCCGTTCACCAAACCAATCCTACGACTAAAATAAGGATCAACTCCACTTGATGGTGCAAATTGTAAAATAGAGGACCCCTCTAGAAAAAAATCTCTTTGTTCAGGAAAACGCAATGGAAAACGAGTAAGATTTATTTGTCGATTATCTACCTCGGCTTGCGCAAAATCAGTATTGTATGTAAAAGAGGCTTTTAATTGAGATGTAATATTATAATTAATATCAAACCCCAGATCGGCAGAAGTAGTACTCATAGAGTCATCGTTCTCCATATCATATTCTTTACTAAATTGAGTAATGGCAAAGGGGATGACTTCTAATCCTAAGCCCTGCGATGGATCTGTAAGACCCGTTAAAACACCTGCATTCTGGGGCCGAAACAATCCCTAATTACGACGATGACCTGTCCATAATAGCTCTTCATTTTTACGTCGTATAGTCCTTTGAAAATTAATTCCCCAGACGTCCTTTTTAGAATCAAAATTTATGCTTCGAAAGGGAATTTTTACTTCTGCCGACCACCCAAAATCACCAATATGGGTCCATGCCTTCCAAATACCATCCCAGTCTTTGTTAAAGGTTCCACTCTGACCAGGAGAAATGAGGGCATCACCCCGCAATCCAAATGGATTGATTTCAAAAAAATAAGCACTTCGTTTGTCCATAAATGTGTCAAAAATCCATTTAAAACCATCGTCTGTTTCAAGGGATGCGTCTCTCTTTTTTTGGAAAGCCTTTATACCTGATGGATTACTATCGTAACAAATTACTGAAATGTAAAGGTTTTGGTTATCGAATGCGATTCTTACTTGTGTTTGCTCTGTTGGTTGACCTCCTTCTTTAGGTTCTTGCATTAGAAAATCGTCCTTGGCAGGAATATTCAACCAAAACTCTTCAACCAAAACTCTTCATCCACAACACCATCCAAATAAAGCTCTTTGCCATTGAGCGAATGCGCAATTATTTCCTTTGAATTATTACCTTCATTGTTGTCTTGGCCAAATCCCAGAAAAGGAAAAACACATAAGTATAAGAGATTTACGGCATTTATCAGAATTTTTGAAGATCTACTCTCTAATTCATTTGTATTTATTCTTTTCATTTTAGAAGCTAAATATTTCACTATTTCATATTTCATTTAACAAATTGATTCAGTAAAACAACCTTTCTCCTTCATAATCTTGATTGCTCAAAATAGGATGTTTCTCTCCTACACCTTTTAAGGGAATAGCATCATAATAATATTTGTGACAGATAAGACTATAAACAAAATGATATTTTTAAAGTCTAAAAAGGTTCTAAAAACATTTACTCCCTTTCATAGTTTAAGAATTTAATAATTTCAAACTCACCATCTAAAACACTTGCTTTAAAAACATATTTCCCTGCTTTGGGAATAAAAATACGTGGTGTTGTAGTATTGGGATTATTATTTTCGAACTCGCAATTAGCAGGACCTTCTACCTGATACCATACTATTTCCGGGCTAATGGCATCTTTATCCTCATCAGTAATCACAGTGATAACTGCAAGAGTGTTATCCGCTTTTGAGTAGGTATAATCTATAGTAATAGTCGGAGGTGTATTTATTGCAGAAACTAAAGCATTGGTATCATTTTCAAAGCGTTTCTCTTCCTCAATACCTGCTGCCCAAAGTGCAATACGTTGTGCAAACAACCTATTATCCGAATGACTTAAACGGGTACCAGCACCGGCATTCCAAAATAAATTACGATCAAAAACACCTATTACTCGACCTTTACCTACTTCGGCTATTGCCAAAGCTACATCGGTATTTTCATTAAATTTACCATCATTTGAATTTACAACTAACCTACCGCCTAATCCACCTTCTTGCGCTTTAGCCAAAATTACTGCTGGTTTAGAAACACGAACAAAACTTACGCCTTCTCCCCTAAAAGCAACGCCTTTATGTTTGTTGTTTTTATTAATAAAATGATCTTGTGTATACTCATTCACCAAATAATTACCAGCTCCATTGTCAGTTAAAAAATACATACCGAATTGCGCCATTAAAACATTGTCAGAAATTCGCCCTACTTCATTATCTACACCTACAATGCTATACTCTCCGCCAAATCCACTATCCGACCAAGTAATTACTCCGCCTCCACTTTTTACCCAGCGCTTTAAGGCTTTAGCTTCTGCTTCAAGAAAAACTCGCTGATTTGAGCCTAAAATTAAAACATCAATCAGTTTTAGAAATTCGGCATTAATTACGATTTCTTGATCGTAAACTTCGCTTACAGTAAACCCAACAGCTTCCAATGCTTTTTTAAAACCGCTCATACCTAAATCACCTTCATCATTCAAACGCATTTGGTGAAATGGTTCTTTATTTCCGGATGGTAACGTACCATCAGCAGCAACATCTCCATATACATAAACAATGTTTTGCGCATCTGCAGCAAGAAAACAAATTAAGCCAATAGCTAATAATATTATTTTATGTTTCATATTTATTTTTAGTGATATATTATTAAACCTTTATTTTATTTTTTCCGCATTAAAAAAGAGCATTCAGAATACGCAATTCAACAACAAAAATGCTAATAAGTTACCTTTGACTTATTCTTTAACTTTTTTTCCATAATAGGGTATAGATCATAGGTTGGATACATCTCTGATTTAAAAGCTTTCCATGCTGTTCTTTCAATCGCTAGATTTACAGCTGATAATTTTGAAGCAGGCAGTTCCAATACAACCATTTGGCCAATTCCCATAACCACAAACCAATTAACTACAGAAACACCTTCTGGCGGAAAGTTTTCATAAAACCCTTGACCTGTCCTTATCTTTTCAATCTCATTTAAATTCATACTTTGATCATGTTTAAGAAAAACTGTGAGCAACAGCTTGTCATCAACTTTTTCAGAACTAGTTTTTACATCAGCAGATTGGGAATAACCTATGATATGGAATAAGAATAATGCGATAAATAATGAGTATTTCATATTTTATAAATTTTAGATTTATTATGTATTTATTATGTATTTATTAAATTAATGCTTCTGATTTTGTTATCTGACAAAAAGTATAGTAGAACTTCAATAATGAAATTTTATTACTTTTTATAACCTATTAACTGAGGATACTCTTAAAAGAATTTCATCTAAAATGATTCATTTATATACCCATAAGTTTCAGGATTTTTTTTGGTAAATCGGTATTGTCAAAATATTCCGAAAACTCTTCTTGCCCTTTGCCAATAACTCTAACGGGAATTGGTGTGCCAGAATGATCGCCAGAACCCCAACTTAATCCTGCTTTTTTATTCAAAATATAGGCTGCTGTTTCTGCAATAGATTTTACCTCGGTTTTACTTAAATAATCGGCATCTGCATTTACTTTATTATGTCCTTTAAATTGTTTCCTGTAGGCAGATTTTAATAGAGTCAATTCTTTATCATCTAAAGACAAACCTATATCACTATTTCCCAGGCCAAAATCTGCCTGTACTACATCTAAAATAATATTGAAAGAAATTTCTGGGTTCGTATTTTTAAGTTCCTCCATTTTTCTTTTGAACTCTTGAACTGAAATTATTTGATATTTCAACAATTCAGGATATGTGGCATAATTTATCCCTGTAGACAGGGCACCAGTTTCATGGTCTGCAGTAACTATAATTAATGTTTCATCTGGTCGTTCTTTATAAAACTCATAGGCTTCTTGAATAGCATCATTAAAAGCTAGTACTTCATGAACCATAGATACACCATCGTTTCCATGACATGCCCAATCAATTTTACCGCCTTCTATCATCATAAAAAAACCTTTGTCATTATCTATCACTTCAATTCCCTTTTTTGTAAAATCGGCAAGAGAAAGCGCTTCTTCTTTTTGATCGATAGCCCAGTGAAATTCTCCTGAAGGATACATGTCTGGATTTATGGCAATTATTTTTTCATCTCCATTTTTTAAATTTCTAATTTCCTCCTGTGAGTTTGCAATGGTATAGCCCTTATTTATAGCATTTTGATATGAATCCGGTTGATCTCCTTTTTTTCCGGTAGGATAGTGAAAGCCTCCGCCACCAAAATAATCAATATTATAATTGGGTAACTCCATGCTAATTTCGTAATACATATTACGCGAATTTTGATGCGCATAAAAGGACGCTGGAGTAGCGTGATCTATCATTACACTAGATAATATCCCTACTTTAAAACCTTCTTTTTTTACTTTTTGAGAGATGTTTTCATATGCTATTTTTTGGTCGGGTGATTTTCCTATAATACCATTACTAGTTTTAAATCCTGTTGACATTGCTGTTGCTGCTGCGCAAGATGTAGTAACATAAGAACTAGCTGAATAGTTAGTCATATTCGAGTTAACCGGAAAACTATTCATTAATAGTTTATTAGATTTAATCTCGTTCGGTTTTGCATTTAAAAACATTTCGGTAGCATAAACTTGATTTGCTCCCATACCATCTCCAATAAACAGAAATACATATTTTGCCTTTTGTTTCGTTTGACTATAGCCAATAGCACAAAAAAGGACCATTAAAATGATCGTAATATTTTTTATCATATCTTATTTATTTTAAAACATTTTTTCTTAAACAAATGGTTTTCTAGTTAAGTAGAGCTAATTGTTTGTTTTGTTTTTTTGAATAAATATTTTAAAGTAAATATATCATTTGCTGAAAATTATTGATAAAACTAAATAGGCATATTATCAAACATATCTTGCATTAGATACTGTAAATAGGTTCTAACAAAGTTTATGAATAATTTATTTACTAACTGTCCAGTATATTGCACCAAAAATATGATTCAAAAAGTTTTTGTCTTTAAACGATTCTGGTTTATGCCCTAAAGCAGTGTAAAACGATTTCCCTCCTTCATATTCTTGACACCATGCAATAGGGTGTTTCTCTCCCATACCTTTTAACGGAATATCATCATAACCAGCAGTAAAATCATAAGAAGCTTCATCAACAGTCATTAGAATAGTTAGTTTATCTAAATTCATATTTTTAAAGTTATACCACTCATCACTACGAAGCCATTTCTTTGGCAGATGATATGTTGCTGGAAAATCACTATTCTCCACCTTTACAATTGCTGCTTGTAATTTTGGGTGATTCACAAATTTTGCCCCTACAAGACCATCAAACCAAGCATTATCGTTTTCACCATCTGCTGTTCCGTGTATACCAACAAAGCCTCCGCCTCGTTTCATAAATGCCTTTAAAGCATCCATATGTTTTGGCTTCAAAAAATTGGCATTGGCGTTCATAAATAGTACAACATCATATTCTGGTAATTTAGTTATAAGATCATCTGGTCTTTGTGTCCAATCAAACTTAAATTGATTTTCTACTGCCATATCTTCAAAAGCTTTAACTGCAACCGGGATTGTATTGTAATGCCAAGTATCATGTTGGGTAAACAATAAAACACTAAACTGGTCTTGCGCATTTGTTTTGAGCATTGTAAGAAAAAATATAGTTACTAAAAGATACTTCATTGTAAAAGGTTTCATAATCAAACGTTTATTTTAATAATTCATAATAAATATATTCCCATGCTAAACTAACACTATACATAGGAGGAAAACTATAGTCTTCAACTTCAGACAAAATATATTGAACTCCAGCCATTTCTTGATAATTAAAAATATCCTTGAAATCTATTTTACCACTTTCGCCTAGTTCTTTATAATCTTTCACATGCCAACTAATAAAACGTTTAGGATAGGTTTTAAAATAATGAACAGGATTTACACCTCCCATTTGCATCCAATATACATCCGATTGAAAATAGACATACTCAGGATTGGTATTTTTAAGGAAATAATCATAAATAGTTACTCCTTCAACCTTTAGAAATTCATCAGCATGATTATGATACACAAACTTAAGTCCGTTCTCTTTACATAGTTTTCCAACTTTATTGTAATAATTAGAATACTCTTGAAGTTCTTTCATGGTCTTGATGCCTTTTAATTTACTATTTGAGGTAGATAGATATGCTACACCCGCTTTTTTATGGTCTATTATCGTTTTATTCCACCATGTATTTATTGCGGTATCATCATTTTTATCTTCCGGATCGAAAAAAGTCATAGAACCCAAAAATTTCATACCTGCTTTTTCAACCATATTCTTAAATTGCGTTGGACTTTGTCCGTAAAAACCGCCATTTTTATATACAAAGGTTTCCACATAGCTGTACCCAATTCTGCCTAACTGAATTAAGGTTTGCTCTGGGTTTTTAAGCATTTCTTTGTGAACAGAAACGAGCTGAACACCAATGTTTTTGTCTTTAGGATTATTTTTAATGTATCTAGTTTTCCATAAGGATTTGTTGTTAGTATCAAACCCTTCTAATATAACATCCGTATAATTTTGAAAGTTAAAATCAACCTTCATTGTTTTATTACCGTTGAGATCTTTATCTTGCATCGTCCATTTTTTTTCTGAAGCAAAACTTCCTTTTCCAGTGAAAAAGGCGCCTTGTGCATTATGACCTGCAGCAAAAATAGTATCAGTAACACTATCATAACCAATAATTTCTTGAAGTATCGAATTGTATTGATTGCTACTATCTTTTTGTAAAACTTTAACTGAGAGCGAATGATTATTGAAATTACTCAAACTACTCATTTTTATCTCTGGAAATTTTGCGACACTATCTGTACTAGGATTCATAGCACTTACCCATTGACCAGAATATTGCATGAGTCGATCTTTTTGAGAAGTAATACTGTAGTTTTCTTGAGCAAAACCGACAAATGTCATTAGAAAAATAACTAAAAATATAACCTTTTTCATCTTTACTTATTTATTATTAAGGTGAATAAATAATGGCTTCTCCATTTCTTTTTTATAAGCCTCTAATACAAATGGATTTTTTTCGATACGTGCATCTTTCCAATCATGCCATGGAAAACCATTTCTGTTAGACCAATATTCCCAATCCCAATTGATGTAGCAAAATGCTTTTATACCAGGATTTGAATAAATCATTTCGAAAAAAGGTTTAAACCATTTATTCCAAGAAGTTTTACCATCTAAAACACCCACATATCGTGGTGTAGCTTCGCCAATCATCACTGGTTTTTTATGCATATGCGTTGCATCAAAAAAGTTTTGCAAGCCAATATGATCAAATTCTTCAGGACTAAAAATATCAATACCCCACCAATCTACATATTGGTCACCAGGATAGTATTCCATCAACTTATCAAGACTTATAAAGTCTGCAGAGCCACCACCAGAACACCAAACCGTAGCCGATTTTATCTTTTTTTCTTTAAATGCCTTTGAAATAGTGATGAATACTTTTTTAAAACTTTCAGGTGAATAGCCGTTCCAATCGCCTTCAAACTCATAACCAATTCTAGTAAAAGAGGATCTGTCTAAATCTAAAAGCACTTTATAAAATGCTTGTAATTGCTTGTTATACTTCCCATCAGCTACTTCTTTATCCAAACCCGATCCGGTATCCTTACCGCCAGTAAATCCTAAACCAATTTGGGGCATTATCCCTTTGGGCAAACTATCTAAAACCTGTTTTAAATCTTTCCCCCAACGTTCAATCCTTTTTACAGATGACGTTATATTAACATACGTCATGTAAATTGCTGGCATTTTATCATCACCTAAAGCATTTACATAATCATCAAATCCATTTTTATCCTGACCAGCACCATGGTAAATTCCTGTTTCTGGTTCGTATTTAGCATTATAATTAAAACGAGGTTTTACCTCTTGGCTAAATCCATTTTGTAAAAAAAACAAAAGAATTAGTAAACTTGCTTTATGTATAAATAATGAACCTATTAATTTTATCATTTTTTAAAATTTATTGTAAATAGTGTTTTAAATCAACATAAATGTTAGTAATTATTGAGCTTGTTCCACACTACTTTACAGATTATTATTAATTTATATTCTTGTTTCTAAACCAATGATAAACGGCTTTGTTTGTGCTTTTTTCACCTGAAGAAGTTGTGTACATACCATAAATTGTTCCAACAAACCCTCCTGCTTTTTTGGTACTTAAAAAGCGAGCATCAACATTTTCATTTAGAACTCGCCAATCTGTATTATTTATTGAATAGTAAAAATTGTAGTATGCTCCTTTGGCTTCTATCTTGAAAGATATTTCATCCCGCTCTTTTATTGATTTAAAGGTGATTTCCTCTGTTCCGTTTTCTGTAGATTTTAATAATTGAACCACCGGCGTATTGTTTTTTAAACTCTTACATAAATAGTAATAATGCGTTTCATTTTGAAAAGCAATTAAACCCGCTTTTTCATTTTCTGCAACTGCTTTAAAAGATAGATTTGTAGTTACATTTCCAAACAAATGTTTTTGCCTATACCCAATAAAACTCGGGTTTGATATTCCTGAGGTAGTTTCTGAACGTGTATTTATAGTTAATTCACCGTTTAAAAGTGAATACCATTTTTCTTTTGGTGTTCTTAAAAAAAGCCAATCGTAAGCTAAGGTATCCGTATTAAATTCGTCTATAAAATCTGAATTAACAGACTCTACATTTGTAAGAGGTTTTCTTAATGTTATTTGATAATTATCTCTTACAGCATCTCCTCCTAAATCAAAAACTGGCCAATCATATTTCCATTTTACGGGAGCCATAAAAGTTTCTCTTCCCGTGTTAAAGTGGTTATCAACATCATAAGGTCTACATCCTAAGAAAACGCCCCACCAATTTCCTGAATTATCTTCAATTATATCTACATGGCCAGTAGATGTAATTGGATTTTTTCTATCTCTTTGTAAATTTCTTTGTGTTAAAATCGGATTATTTTTAAAACTTTTATAAGGGCCTAAAATATTTTTACTTCTAAAAACAACCTCAGAATGATCTTCTGCTGTACCACCTTCTGCGGCCATTACATAGTAAAACCCATTTTTATTATAAATATGCGGCCCTTCAATCCAAATAGGCTTGTCTTCTGGTTTTGCACCTTTATTTATAATTATTTTTGGTTCTCCCACTGTTTTTAGATTCTCAACGTCTAACTCTATAATTTTAATGGTTCTGTGTCCGTCGTATTCTGGCGAATTATTAGGAGGAGTGCTATTAAAAATAACATACGTTTTATCATCTGGATCAAAAAACATAGAAGGATCTATACCTTCCACTTTTGGCAACCAAGTTGGATTAGACCAAGGTCCTGATGGATTAGTAGCAGAAATAATAAAATTATTTTTACCACCAACAATTGTGTTAATAATATAAAACACACCATTATTAAAGGAAATTGCAGGAGCAAAAACACCTTGAGAAACCTCTAAACCTTCTAAATCTAATTGTTCTGATCGGTCTAAAGCATTTCCTATTTGTTTCCAGTTTACCAAATCATCACTTTTAAAAATAGGTATTCCTGGAAAATAAGCGAATGTTGAATTTATTAGATAATAACTACTATCTACTTTACAAATACTTGGATCTGGATAAAAGCCTTTTAAAACAGGATTTGAAAATGTAGCCCTTTTTAAAACATCTTTATTTTGTTTTTTAGAAGAACAACTAAAAAACAGTATAAGAGAAATTAATATAACTATTTTCTTTACCATCAATATTCCAATCCTATTAAATTCCTAACCTTATCTATAGTTTTAATTAAAACTCTAGAAAACTCAAAATTCATAACATCACTCTCTTTTTTATTGTCTCTTAATAACTGATTAAAATGTGAAATTTCATAATAATATCCAAAACCTTTAAAGGATATATCTTTTGTAGTTTCCTTACCATTTTTAGTTATTGTAATTGCGGTAGGTTCATGAAACCTAGTATTTAATTTTATTACTCCATCAGTAAATGTATAAATAGCTTCAGATTTTGTTTCTTGTAATAATGTACTTTTTAAAACCGCAGTTGCATCATCATAATTAAAAAACATATTACATTCAGAATCTGCTCCGGTTTTATAAAAAGAAGCATTTGCTTCTATACTTTTTGGATAACCTAAAGTAGATAAAGCCGCAAAAATTGGATAGATCCCTATGTCTAATAGACTTCCTCCACCAATTTCTTTTTTTAAAAATCTACTCTCTAAATCATAAGCTGCTTTAAAACCAAAATCTGCTTCTAATTTTTCTAATTTCCCTAAAGATTGGTTCTTTATGGTGTCTAACAAGTACTTATAATGTGGTAGAAAAAATGTCCATAAAGCTTCCATTAATAACACATTATTTTCTTTGGCTACCGTAATCATTTTATTAACCTCACTTAGGTTCATTGCAAAAGGTTTTTCACATAAAACGGCCTTTTTATGCTTCATACATAAAATAGCGTGCTCTTGATGATAAGAATGAGGAGTAGCAATATAAATAGCTTCTACGTTTGGATCTTTTGCTAAATTTGCATAAGAATCATATGCCTGTTTTACGTTAAATTTAGAAGAAAAATCATTGGCTTTAACCTTACTTCTAGAGGCTACAGCTACCAACTCTGCGCCTTCTATTAAAGATAAGTCTTCTGCAAATTTTTGAGCAATATTCCCAAGACCCAATATCCCCCATTTGATTATCTTTGTCATAGTAAAAATGTAATTTATAAAGTTTCTTTTAGTCCTTCTAAGAAACTAAAATATGCAGGTTTAGGCTTTAAATTTTCATCAAAAATAGTTGGCCAATCATTTATATTAAAAAATCCTTTAATCCACGTATCTCTATCTGTAAAATCCCAAAAAGTAATTCCGTATTGTTGTTCTTTCGGTACAATTGACTTATACATTTTAACCAAATTTTTATATTTCGCGGCTTGCTCTTTTCTCATTTCTTCCGTTAGATTTTCATAAACCTGTATACCTCCTTCTCTAGTATCATCGTGTTTATTAAAAATTATATCTAACTCAGATATGTGAATTTGTAAACCCGTCTCTACTGCTTTTTTTAATGAATTAGCAATTACTTCATCAGGGGTATCCATTCTAATGTGCATTTGAAATCCTAAACCAGATATAGGAGCTCCTTTTGCTTGTAATTCTTTAATCATATTAAGAGTACTGTTCAATTTTAGCGTATCTCTTTCAATATTAAAATCATTATAAAATAAAATAGCTTCCGGGTCTGCTTCATGCGCATATTGAAATGCTTTTGCGATATAATCTTTACCAATTGCGTTGTACCAAATTGTTTTTCTAACTTCACCTCCATGAGATTCTAAACCTTCATTAACTACATCCCAAGCAGCAACTTTTCCTTTATATCTTGTAACATAATTTGTTATGTATTCTTTCATAAAAACACCCAACCACAGACTATCTTTTGATGCTTTTTCTTGAACCCAATTTGGTGTAGAACTGTGCCAAATTAAATTATGTCCAAATAACCTTTGATTATTTTCCTGCGCATAATTAACAATACTATCTACTATTTTCCAAGAATACACACCCTCTTTAGGCATAATGCTATTCATTTTCATATCACTCGCAGAAGTAATGCTATTAAAATTTTTCTTTTGTAATTTTTGTAGTACAGTATCTTTTAATAATGTATTTATTTTGATAGCAGTTCCTATAGGAAAATCCGCATAAATTTTCAACCCTTTTAATTCTTCCTTCTTTACACCACTATTACAAGAAAACAAAAAAGAAATGGTTATAATTATAACTATTGAGTTGAAATATTGACTATAGTTCATAGTATGAATTTTAAAATATTAGCTAGTTATTTTTGATAAAAAAACAGTTAAACATTTTTAGATGCTTAACTGCTTTCCAATTCAAAACTTCAATTAATAATTACTTATTGCAATCCTTCTAAAAAGCCAAAATAAGCAGCTTTTTTATTATAATTTGAATCAAACAATAAAGGCCAATCTGCATTTCCCCAGAAATCTATCAACCAAGATTCGTTATCTCGGACTCCCCAAACTGTTAGAGCAAATTTATTTTCTAAAGGAATTGAATTATATATTTGAACCACTTCCTTATATTTTGCTCTTTGTTCTTGAGCTCTATCATTTGTTAAAGAAGTGATATCCTCGTTTGGATTTGCTCTAATATCTAATTCAGCAAAGTGTAATTTTAATCCTCTAGATACAGTACCATCTGCCACTGCTTGGATATTAGCTTTTGATGGCCCTTCATAAGAAATATGCATTTGTGCCCCAACACCATCAATTAAATCACCTAGTTCATCTACCAATTTAAACATTGCTGCTCTTTTTGTTGTACTAGAAGCCATGTTGTAATCGTTATAAAAAAGCAATACATCTGGATCTGCGTCTCTTGCCCATTGAAAACATTTTTTAATGTAGTCATCACCCATTTTTTGTCTAAAAACGGAATTTCTAAGTGGATTACCTGATCTATCTTCAAAAGCTTCATTTACAACATCCCAAGAACGAACTTTTCCTTTGAATCTTGTTAAAGTGGTTGTAATATAATCTTTCACCATTACTTCAAATTCCTCATTAGTTCCTGCAAAATCGTCAACCCAAGAAGGTGTTGCATTGTGCCAAATTAATGCATGCCCGTGAACATTCATATCATTTTCTTGCGCAAAATTAACCATAGCATCTGCTGCACTAAAATCATAGTTTCCTTGCGATGGATACATCACATTCATTTTCATCTCATACTCTGAAGTAATATTATTAAACTCCTTTTTTAAGATTTCTGTATGTTTTCCTCCTGCTTTTACCCAAGATGCTCTAGTGATTGTACCTACTGAAAAAGTAGCTGCGGCATCCTTTAAGCTTCCTGTTTCTCCTGAACCACAAAATCCATCTGGACACACTCCATTTTCATCAACTATAATTGTTTGAGTTGCTATTGTTGTAAGTCCATCATATATAGTGTAATATGTAACAGTATATTCTCCCGCTTCATTATACCTAACCTCATCAATACCTGCGTCATCACTTACAACTCCACCTCCTAAACCAAAGTCCCAAAAACTTTGATATTCAACCGAACTTTCTGTAGTACTTTGTAATACTACGATATAAGGATCGGTTGTTGAAACTGTATAATTAAATGAAGCTTTGACAGTAATTGGAGTTTCAACTTCAGACCTATTGATAATCTCATCATCATCTGAACAAGAGAAAAAGAATAGCGCTGAGACTAATAATAGTATTAGTTTATTTATTTTCATAATATTTATATTTCGTTAACTAAGGTTCTATTATTATTTTTTTTCCATTTTAATATCATCAATAATGAATGTACCTGCTGACGCACCCATATCTAAAGATATATTTGTACTTGCTTCATTTGCTATAAAAGTCCACGTATATTTCTCCCAATCTTCAGTAATTGTATAGTCAGGCGCATATTTTGCCGTTGCATCTGGTTTTGTAGAATAGCGAATCACCGCAGGATCTCCTTTTGCCCATAAAGTCACTACATATTCAGCATCTACTTCTGTTTCCATAGCATCACTTACAAATTGTACACTCCAAGGATCTCCAGCGGCTGAGTTTGATACTTTAACTGCCCTAGAACCTGTTAACACATCACTTGTTTCCTCAACAATATTATCTCCTCCATTATATTTTCCCCAATTTGTAAATTCATTACCAGAACCATCTTCAAAACCACCGTTTAAAATTAAACTAGAATCAGAAGGAAGTGCTGGTGCTGTGTCTCCTTTTACAACTTCAATAACATCTATTACAAATGTACCTGCAGATTTACCCATATCCAAAGAGATATTAGTTGCGGCTTCATTTGCAGTAATTGTCCAAGTGTATTGTTGCCATTCTGATGTTAATGTATAATCTGGCCCATATTGAGCAGATGCATCTGGTTTTGTTGAAAACCGAACTACTTCTCCATTTCCTTTACCCCAAAATGAAACAGTATACTCATCTCCTACTACGGTTTCAATAGCATCACTTACAAATTGAACACTCCAAGGATCTGAATCTGCAGAATTTGATATGGTAGCTGCTCTACCTCCTACAAGTGCATCTGTTGTAGAGAATATATTATCTTCTCCATTATATGCACTCCAGTTTGTAAAATCATCGCCACTACCTTCGGTTAAATAGCCATTTACCAATAAATTTTCTGGATTTGTTAAAAATACTTCATCTACTGGCACAGTTACTTCAACAGTCTTGGACGTTTGCAAAGCATTTCCTTCGCTAACCATTGTAAGTGTTACATATTTACTTCCAGACTCTTTGTATGTGTATTCTACGGCACCTGCTCCATCTGTTCCCTTACTTCCTGCAACTTCAAACTCCCAGTAGCTATAAAATTCGTCTTTGTTTGGTGTTGTATTTTCAAAATAATAAATACCTGAATTGTCAGTAGATTCTGTTACTGTAAATGTTGGCTGTGTTAATACTGCAACATCTTCATCCTTATTTGTACATGAACAAAAGGCCATGAACAAACATAATAAACCTAATATTTTATTTTTTTTCATAATTGTATTTTTATTATAATTATTTTAATACTGTAAAATAAAATTGTAAGTTGCTTTAAGTCAACTAATTACAATACAATCTATTTTATAAACGACTAACTTTAATTAGTTTAATAACGGTGTGCATTGTTACACACACCATTATCTAAACTAAAACTGAACTAAACTAAACTTTACTTTAATGAACTCGAGTATTAAAAACCTGGGTTTTGATCTTCTGAATTAATATTTACATTTGAACTAATCTCAGCATCTGGTATTGGCCACAATTCATTTTTCCCTACTTGAAAATTAGTACCAGCTAATTCTGTTCCTGCAATTCCCCAACGTAAAATATCATCAAAACGAACTTGTTCTCCACTCAATTCTACCTTACGCTCATGCACAATAGCGTTAAAAACTTGTTCTTTTGAAAGTGATGTTGATAACAATGGAAAAGTACCTCCGGTTGTTGCTCCTGCTCTTGCTCTGACTCTATTTACAAAACCAACTGCAGTTGACTGAGAACCACCTGGTCTTTGATTTTCACACTCTGCCATCATCAATAAAACATCTGAAAAACGAAGTACTTTTACGTTTATTCCTGATTCTCCATTTTCTGAAGGTTGTTTGTAATAATTTTGATATTTTTTCCAAGCAGCTGGTCTAATATTACCTCCGTTTTCAGCAAAATCAGATGCTATAAACGTATTATCACCATTGTTATACGTATCTCCTGCTATGTAAAAACTATTAGCAAATCTATTATCACCTGTTTCAAATTCAGCTACTAAATCATCTGATGGATATGTATTAAACCAATCTAACACACCATAATCTTGACCTCTTTTAGTTGCATGATTTGGACCTGTTCCATTAACTGGAGACCACCAAAATTGCTCAGTTCCTAAAGCTATATCGTATTCAACTTCAAAAATTGATTCTATACCATGCTCTGTTTCTTCCTTGAAATTATCGAAGTAGTTAGTTTCAAGATCATATCCTACTAATTTATTAAACTCTACTAAAGCTAAGTCATAAGATTCTTGATATAAATATACTTTTCCTAAAAAAGCATGAGCTGCTCCTTTAGTTGCTCTACCTGGAGTTTCAGCATTTTTATCTAATAAATTAGTAGCCGCATATTTTAAATCGTCTATAATTAATTCAATCACTGCCGCCTTTGTGCTTCTTGGTTGCCCTTCTGCATTATCAGTACCATCACCTAAATAAATAGGAACTCCTCCATAACGATTTACTAAAAGCCAATAATAATGTGCTCTTAAAAAACGTGCTTCACCAATGTATTTTGCTTTTTTAGCGTCAGTTAATGCACCTTCAGACAATGCATTAATTTTTTCAGTATTAGCAATTACAAAATTTGCTTTGTTAATTCCTCTATAACATCCATCCCAATAATCTTTAATAGAAGGCAGGCTTGAATCAAAAGAAAAATCCGAAAAAGTTACTTTATCCCCTTCTTGTTGTCCGTTACCAGAATTTTCGTGAGACATGTTGTCCATCATGTAAAATATTAATCTACCATACAATCCAAATGGTTGCAAATTGGCATACGCTGCATTTACTGATGATTCTACCTGAGACTCATTTGAGAAAAAAGTATCTGGTGATAATTGATTTGGATTTGACAACTCCAAATCATCTTCGGAACAAGAATTAATTAAAGTAATTCCGAAAAGTGCTAAAACTATTAATATATATTTTTTCATAATTGTTTAATTTTTAAAATGAAACTTGTAAGCCTAATAAAAAAGATTTAGGCTGTGGATATCTACCTCTATCAATTCCAAATTCACCGCCTCCAATTTCAGGATCTAAACCAGAATAATCACTTATAGTTACTAAGTTTTGACCACTAACATACAGACGTAACTTTGAAAAATATTTTTCAAACATTTCACTTGGCAATGTATACCCTAAAGAAATATTTTTTAATCGAGTATATGATCCATCTTCCACAAAACGATCAGAAACTCCATTGTTTTGAGGCGCTCCTAAAATTCTAGGTTCTGTCCCTGTTGGGTTTGCTGCAGACCATTTGTTATTGTAATAAGACTGACTTACATTAAATAATCTGTTTGCTCCACCAACTAAATCGTACGTATTTGTATTAAAAATTTCGTTTCCTGCAACACCTGTAATAAATAGGTTCATATCGAAGTTTCTATATTTGGCATCTAAATTTAAACCATATGTTACATCTGGAAATGGATTACCAATAATTGTTCTGTCTTCAGAATTAATTGTTCCATCACCATTTAAATCTTTAAAACGAACATCACCTGGCTTTACAATAGGTTGATTTGGGTTTGCAGTAAATACAGCATCTACCTCATCTTGATTTTGGTAAATTCCGTCAGATTCTAAACCATAAAAATGGAATAATGATTCTCCTACTACGGTACGTGTAACATCTCCTCCTCCTAATTTGTATTGAGATCCTGTAATCTCATCTCTAGCTCCTAAACTTAATACTTCGTTTTTAGAAGTTCCTAAGTTTAAGTTTGCAGACCAAGTAAAGTCTCCTTCATAATCATTAAATCCTAATACTAATTCAAAACCTTTAGTTTCTACTGAACCTGCATTTACAGGTAAGCTACCTGCATTAATACCGCTAGATAATACAGAAGGTATATAAATTAATAAGTCATTACTTGTATTTTGGTAGTACTCTAAAGAAGCTGTAAATTTTTCATTAAATAAACCTGCGTCTAAACCAATGTTCACAACTTCTTTGGTTTCCCATTGTAAATCTTGATTTGAACCACCATTAGCTGTTACACCAAATGCAACTGCACCACCAATAGGATATTCAAAACCACCAGTTAAAGACGGTGCATATAAATAATCTCCAATAGCATCACTACCTACAGTACCGTAACTAGCTCTTAATTTTAAGTTACTGAAATTAGAATCTTCCATAAAAGATTCTTTTGCAATATTCCAACCAGCAGATGCTGAGTAAAAGTTAGCCCAACGTCTGTTTGCTCCAAATCTTGATGAAGCATCACGTCTCAAAGATGCAGATGCAATATATTTACCATCAAAATTGTAGTTTACACGTCCTAAGTATCCAATTTTATTAACTTCTGAAGAACCAGAGCTAATACTTGAATCTTCATTAGAAACTTGATTTACTTCATCGGTAACAGCATTTCTACTACTTGCATTTAGGTTTTTATTTTGACCTTGATATTTTTCAACCAATAGTAATGCTTCAATATTATGCTTATCAGCAATTGTTGTATTATATGTTAAACTATTATCAAGTATGATTGTTTGACCGCTACCAGTATTACGTGTAATTGCTGCGTAATTTTGTGCGTGTGTTGTACTTCCCTCTACACTATCATCACTATATGACGGTTTAAAACTACTATTATCGTATGAGTAATAATCTAAACCTACTTGAGATTTAAATTTTAATCCATCCATAATTTCTACTTCTGCATACACATTACCTATAATTCCTAATGTTTTATTTATTGCATTACCAATTGTTTGAGCTCTTACTGGGTTTACAGCATCTTGTCCATCTGCTGATGAAGAAGGCCCTTGAAAACCACCTAAGTTACTTGAATTATATACAGATAAATAGGGTGCCGATTTAATAGCGTGCTCTATAAGTGATCTGCCTTCTTCATCTCTTTCAGGATTTTGCTTCCCAAAAGAAATAGACATAGATTCTCCCACTTTAACCTTTCCAAATTGAGCACTACTATTTGCTCTAAAGGAATATCTTTCAAAACCTGAATCAATTAAAGTTCCATCTTGTTTTAAATATTCAGCAGAAAAAAGATGTGATGAATTCTCTGTACCTCCAGAATAACTTAAATTATAATCTTGAATCATACCTACTCTAAAGATTTCATCTTGCCAATCTGTATTGGTTTTGTAAGCTGACAAAGGTCTATTAGGAAACACCCCTAATTCACCCGCATATTTTAAATAATCTATAGTTTCTAAAACATCATATCTTTTTGCTACTGTTTGAAAACCTGTATAAGTATTAAAACTTAATCTTCCTTTTCCATTTTTACCTTGCTTTGTGGTAACAACCACTACACCATTGGAACCTTGTGCACCATAGACTGCTGTAGTAGAAGCATCTTTTAATATAGATACTGTCTCTATATCATTTGGACTAATACCAGACAGGTTCCCCACAATAACACCATCAATTACATATAGTGGACTATTATTACCTACTGAACCTAAACCTCTAATTAATACAGATGGCGAAGACCCTGGAACACCACTATTAGTAATTGTAAGTCCAGCTGCTCTACCTTGCAAAGCTGATTCTGCATTTGCTACTGGTAATGCCGAAATGTCTTCAGACTTTACGGTAGATATTGCCCCTGTTACTGTTGTTCTACTTTGTTTTCCATAACCTACAATAACGATTTCGTTAAGTTGCTCTGAAGATTCTATTAGAACAACATCAATTCTTGTACTTTCACCTACAAGAACAGTTTTACCTGTCATACCAATATAAGAAAAGACTAACTCATCTGTAGACTGAACATCGTCAATCTTATAAAGACCATCAAAGTCTGTCTGTACTCCTCTTTGGGTTCCCTTTACTATTACACTTACACCAAGTAATAATTCTCCTGAATTATCTTTCACCGACCCACTAACGGTCTTGGATTGTGAAAAAATACTCTGAGAACATATCATAACTAAGGCTATGATAGCGATTTTCATTTTCATCATTTTGAGTAATTTAAATTAATTGAATTGGTTTTATTTATTGAATTAGAACATTAGTTACTAATACATTACTTTCTGATGACAACTTTACATCTGGTTGTTTGCCACCAATACTAATATTCATCGTTCCAGATTCTATTACTTTTTTTCCTTCTTCAGATATTCTTGCATATTTTGCAGACGGAATTTTAAATGTTATTCTTTTAGTTTCATTAGATTTTATAAGTACTTTCTTAAAGTCTACCAAACTTCTTATTGGGTTGTTTTTAATTGTTTTGTTCTTATGCGTAACATAACATTGTACAACCTCTTCTCCAGAATACTTACTGTTATTTTTTACATTAACAGAAATTACAATATCCTCATTCTTAGCAATCTTATCTGATATTTCTAAATTTGAATACTCGAATTTAGCATAACTTAAACCATGACCAAAAGGAAACAACGGCTCTCCTTTAAAGTATTTATAAGTTCTGTTTTCCATATCGTAATTTTTAAAATCTGGCAGATCTTTTACCGATTTATAAAAAGTTACTGGCAGTTTCCCCGATGGATTATAATCTCCAAAAAGAATATCTGCAATTGCACGACCACCAAATTCACCAGGATACCATGCTTCTAAAATGGCAGGAATATTTTTTGCCGTCCAATTAATAGCTAAAGCACTTCCGTTCATTAAAACTACAACTGTTGGCTTGCCTAATTTCTGAATCTTTTTAACTAATTCTAACTGTGTTTTTGGCAATGTAATTTTAGACCGATCTCCTTTGTCAAAACCTTCTATAGCAACTGACATTTCTTCGCCCTCTATTTCGGGTGATAATCCCAAACAAAGAATTACAACTTCAGATTTTTTTGCGGCTTCTATTGCTGGTGACAATAAATCTTCATTTAATTTTGCCCAAACTAAATGGGCTTGAGGATCTGAAAGTGTATTGCTATATTCTATTCTTATTTTATAAGCTTTTTTCGCTTCTAATTTTACTTCAAAATATTCTAATTTTGGCTCATAATCTGCACTGTAATCAACCTTTAAAGAATCATTAATATATAGCTTTGCATAGCTACTTGCCTTTAAACCAATTCTATAATCTCCAGCCTCTTCTGGCACAATTTCTCCTGACCATCGTACTGAAAAATCATCCGATTTTAAATCTTTGATAGGTCTAACTGGCGTCCAAATAAAATTTACAGTTTGATCGTTTCTTTCCAATACAGGTTCTCCTTCTAAATTACTATTGTTGTAATATTCAGCTTTTAGACCTGTACCATTTCCATTTTTTAAAACCTCTCTAGGTATTGCCTTTAATGTTGGCCATTCTTTTGCTATATAAGAACCCAATGCATAATTAATAGTTGTGTTTGGCAATTTCTCTTGCAATCCTTTTAACGGCGTAATAAAGTTATTTGGTGTTCCATGATAATTACCTAACAATGCTTGTTTAGAATCTGCATTTGGCCCAATTACTGCGATAGATTTGATATTCTTATTTAAAGGCAATATATTATTGTCATTTTTTAACAACACCATAGATTCCTTGGCAATTTGTTCTGATAATTTATAATGTTTATCACTAGCAACAACACTGTATGGTATTTTAGACCATTTAACATTGTTTTGATCATCAAACATTCCTAATTTAAAACGAGCAGAGAACAATCTTACCAAAGCAACATCTAATTCTTCTTCATTTATTAACTTTTTTAAAACCGCTTCGTTTAAGTTAGGATCATACACACTACCACAATTTAAATCGGTACCGCTTGTTACTGCCAATGCAGCTGCTTCTTCTGGTGTTTTTACAACAGCATGCTTATCTTCTTCCCAAAAATCTGTTACTGCCCAACAGTCTGAAACCACATATCCCTTAAAGCCCCAATCTTCTCTTAATATTTTTTGAAGCAATAAATCACTACCACAACAAGGCTTATCATTATACCTATTATAAGCACACATAACAGAATGTACTTTTGCTTCTTTTATAGCAGCTTCAAAAGCTGGTAAATAAGTTTCGTACAAATCTTTCTTAGTAGTAACATAATTGTCTTGATGTCTAGATTTTTCTGGACCACTATGAACAGCAAAATGCTTTGCCGTTGCTACAACTTTTAAATGCTTTTCATCATCACCCTGTAAACCTTTTATATAATTAACCCCTATTCTACTTGTTAAATAAGGATCTTCTCCATAAGTTTCTTGTCCTCTTCCCCAACGTGGATCTCTAAAAATATTAATGTTCGGGGTCCAAAAAGTAAGACCTTGTCCCATTCTTCTTTTACCTTCACTTATAAACTTATGGTATTTTGCTCTTGCCTCATCAGAAACAACTGTTCCCATATTAAAAATTAAATCTGGGTTCCAGGTTGCTCCCATTCCTATTGCTTGCGGAAAAACAGTTGCTTCGCCAGCTCTACCTACTCCGTGTAAACATTCGTTCCACCAATTATATTCTGGCACACCTAATCTTTCTATTGCGGGTGCATCATATCTCATTTGAGATATTTTTTCTTTCAATGTCATTAGACCAATTAAATCTACCGCTCTTTCTTCTATTGATAAAGATTGATTTTGAAATTTAAATTCAGTCTTTTCTTTACCACACGAAAAAACAAGAAGTAATGAAACGAGGCATATTTTAAATGCAACATTAGATTTTAGCTTTTTGATATTTATTTTACTTTTCCTCAAGGTCATTAATTAAAGATTAAAATTAGTAACAGTAATAAAATACCTACGATTAAGATTTCTATAATGATATTTCTTATTGGATATTTTTTCTGCATAATTAACTCTTACTACATCTCAAATATAGAAAGTTGATATGCTATTGAGTAAAAGAAAGAATGCATGCGATGTTAATTTTGGCTCTTTTTGGGGTAAAATAGCACATACGCACTATCTGAATTAGCTTTTAGTCGCTAATTTTACATTTAAGAAGGAAAGTGAAAAACGGTATTATTTTCTTTAATGACAACATTGACTGCTAGTTATGCGAAATGTGCTTTGAATCATTTTGCAAATAAGATATAGACGATAAACCAACTTTAAAACCAACTTGGCCTACACATGCTAAACCTGTTTCTAATATGTGATATGCTCTTTCTAATCTAATTCTCCTTAACAGTTTATTTGGAGTTTGTCCTGTTAAGGAAAATGAAAAGAATTATTATTTTTCCTTGATTACAACCTCGGTTGGTAGTTTTCCAAAATGTGCTTTGAAACATTTTGTAAAATAGGATGCAGAAGAAAAACCAACTTTAAAACCTACTTCACTTATAAATGCTGAACCGGTTTCTAATATTTGATATGCTCTTTCTAATCTAATTCTTCTTAACAGTTCATTTGGAGTTTGGCCTGTTAAGGATTTTATTTTTCTGTATGATTGACTTTTACTTAGATTTAATTCATTAGCTAATTCTTCTACACTTAAACTAGAATTGCTAATATTCTCACCTATGTATGCTAAAACTTTATTAATAAACTCTTTGTCTATAGAAGTAGCATTTGTGTTCTCTTTTCCACCACTAACTTCACTAAAGTATTTATCAAAAATTAATTTTCTACTGGTAATTAATTGAGACAGTCTTAAAGTAAGTAAGCGCATGTCAAATGGTTTGGTCATGTAAGCATCGGAACCATGTTCTATTCCTTCAATACGATCATCTATCCTAGCCTTTGCAGTAAGCATTAATAAAGGAATATGACTCGTTTTAATATCTGTTTTAATACGTTTACAAAACTCAAAACCGTCCATTTCTGGCATAATAACGTCTGTTAAAATAACATCTGGAAAAGATTTTTCTGCTACACTTAAACCCTCTAAACCATTATTTGCTACTAAAACTTTGTAGGTTTTACTTAATTCTGTTTTTAAATAATTTCTTAACTCCGTATTATCTTCAACAACAAGGATAGTATACTTTTTAGAGGTTGTTTTTTCCTTCTCATCTTCCTCCTCTTTTCTTGAAATTTTATTTTCAGGAATAAAATTTATCTCTTTTTTAGGAAGATCTTCTTCTAATTTAAAACTCTTAATTTCATCTTTGGAAAAATGCTCTTTTCCTTTTGGCAAAATTATTCTAAAGGTAGTTCCTTCATCTATTTTACTAGTTACTTCTATCTTCCCTTTATGTAAGTTAACAAAACTACTAACTACTTCTAATCCTATACCTGTCCCTCCATAATACGTTTTATTAAGGCTTTCTACTTGATAAAATCTTTCAAATATTTTATCAACCTGATCTTCTTCAAGCCCTTTACCTGTATCAGATATTACAATTTCGACTACTTTTACAGCTTCGGTTGATGAAATTAGAGGCAAAATATAGTCTTCATCATTATCAATTAAATTTACATTAATCACACCATCATCTGGAGTCACCTTCATTGCATTTGCCAAAATATTGAAAATAATTTTTTCAAGCATATTCTGATCCGCCCATGTTTTTATCAACGACATTTCTGTATCTAGAGTCAAAAATATATTTCTATTTGAAGCTTCTTCTTTAAAGAAAAGAACAATATTCTTAGTAAAATCTACCAAGTTTAATTCTGATGCTCTTACTCTTACTTTATCAAATTCTAACTTTCTTAAATCCATAAGCTCGTTTATAAGCCTAAATAATCTATCAGAATTTCTATAAATAGTACTGTGTTTAGATTTAACTTTTTCAGGTAAATTTAAAGTTTCATCCCTCATTATATCCTTTAAAGGATTTAGAATAAGTGTTAATGGCGTTCTAAATTCGTGAGAAATATTCGTGAAAAACTGTAACTTTTTTTTATTTAATTCTTCTTGCTGAATTCTCTGGTTTCTTTCATTTTTTATAAGTTCTTTCTCTTTTATTCTATTCTTTGTTATTTTATTTAAAAGTAAAACTCCTAGAATAAATAGTAAGACATATAATGTTAGCGCCCAATTTGTTTTCCACCAAGGCGGTAAAATTTTTATTTTTAATTCTAAAGGTGTTTCATTCCAAAGACCATCATTATTTGCTGCTTTCAACTTAAAAACATAATCACCATAATCTAAGTTCGTATATGTTGCACTTCTTTGGTTTCCAACATAATTCCAAGATTTTTCAAATCCTTCTAAATAATAAGCATATTGATTTTTTTCTGGTCTAGTGTAACTAATACCCGTATAATCTATAGTAAATACAGACTGTTTGTAATTAAACTCTATACTTTTTGTTTCTGTAATTGTTTTAAAAAGAGGAGAGTTCTCTTCTTTAGGAATAACATCTTTATTAAAAATCTTTAAGCCTGTTAAGTACAACGAAGGCTTACTAGAATTTGTATTTAAATCTTTAGGATTAAAGTAATCTATACCTTTGTAATTACCAAAAAACAGTTTTCCTTCTTCGTCTTTTAGAACTGCATTAAAATTAAAATCATCAGATAATAAACCATCATTGGTACTGTAATTTATAACCTTGTTAAATTTTAAATCTAATTTTGTAATTCCAGAATTTCCACTAACCCAAATATTACCTGAATTGTCTTCTATTATACTTGCAACATTTTCTTCTTCTAAACCAGAAGACTTGTTATACCACTTAAATTCCTTATTTCTTTTATCATACCTACAAAGACCTGCTCCTCTTGTTCCTATCCAAATATAATTGTCCTTACTTTCATATAATGATAAAATATGAATTGAGCTTTTTTGGTTATTATTAGCCTTAGCCATAGGTTTTACAAACGAAGTAATACCTAATTTACCGTTAATATCCTTATCTATGGTAAAAAGACCTGCAGTTGTACCAACCCAAATAGTCTCATTAGAATCTATTAATATTTTTCTAACATCGCTAGTAGCTAAACCTTTTTCTAAAAATTCTTGTGAATTATGGTGCGTTAAGATTTCTGTATCTGGATTAAAAGAATATAACCCCGTATAAAAAGTTCCAATCCAAATTACGCCATCTTTACCCTCTGCAATACTTAAAATGGCATTAGACAATAATTTCCCTTTTGAATTCTGAATATTAATATTTGTGAATATTTTTTCTCCTTTTTTCAAAATATAAATACCACTATCCCAGCTACCAGCCCAAATATCACCTCTACTATCTAATAAAATAGTTTGTATATAGTTACTTGTTAAACCTTTATAAAAAGTGCTATCTGAAATATTAATATGATTTACTACAGATGTTTCCATATCTAAAACATCCACACCTCCGCCATCCATTGTTATCCATAACTTATTAGAATTGCCTTTTATAATACCTGTAACAGAACCCGTTTGTAATGAATTAGGGTTATTTTCTAAACTTTCTATGTTGCCGAATTTATCAAACAAATGATCACTAACAACAACACCACTATTATAATATCCCATCCAGATTCTTTGATTATTATCAACAAACAATGACCAAATTGAATTTGAACGAATACTATTTTTGTCTTTTTTATTATAGAGGTAGTTTTTTATTAAAACTCCATTAGAATCCAAATGAAAAAGACCATCATTTTCTGAACCAAACAAAAAGGTTTTATCTGCTAATTCCACTAAAGATAATATGCGTTTTTCAGTGATAGAAAATTGTGAGAAACCAATAATATTATTGCCTTGAAGTTGATACTTAAAAATACCTTTTGTATAGCTTCCTGCCCATAAATTATCGCTACTATCTACCAATAAAGTTTGAATAGGAATTTCAAAATTTGAGGTATTAAAACCTTCTAACTTTTTAGGTTTTACAATTAAAGAATTTAAAGTATCTAATTTCCTTAACCCTAAACTTGTACCAAGAAATATAGTTCCGCTTTTATTTTTTTGTATACTATTTATAGCGGGGCTACTATCATCTTTTATTCGTAATCTTTTAATTTTTCTAGTTTTCAAATTCAAACTAAAAAGCCCATAATTTCTAGTTCCTATGTATAAATTTCCATTATGCTCTAAAATGCTTAGTACTGAAATATTAACGCCTTTTAATTCTCCAATAGATATTTTTTTAAACTGATCTAAATCTCTATCATACAAATTTAAACCATCTTCAGTACCCACCCAAAGGTTATTATCTTTATCTAAATATGAAGAAAAAACCAAGTTACTACTTATAGATGTTGAATCTCCTTGCTTAAACTTATAAGAAATGTAATCAAGACCATCAAACTTATACAAACCAGACCCATTGGTTCCTATCCAAATAAACCCATTATTATCTTGAATAATGGTATAAATACCAACCTTAGAAATACCTTCTTTTATGGTTTCAAAATTAAAATTTTGCGTTTTATTTTGCGCCTCAATAGGTACACAGAAAAATGTACATAAAGACAACATAAAAGCAATACACCATTTAAGTTGCATAATTTGGGATTTTAATTAGGACTAAAATTTTTGTTTTTTGTTAGAATAACACGATCCATTTTAAAACCGTCTTCTCTCATAGAAAAAGACAAAACATATTCACCTACTTTATCAAACTCTAAGTAAACAGTTTTTTCTTTACCACAATGGTTATCTGTCATTCTTTGTGCAGAAGACCAAGTCCATTCATTTTTACCATCGCACCATTGCATTCTTGCTCCACTTTCTTGCCAATTTTCATTAAAACCAACATGTACACCATTATCTTCTGTACCTGTAGAAAGTGCATTTACCCAAATATAATATTTTCCTGGATCATTTATTTTAATTTTATACGAAACAATACCTCCTGTACCAGAAACAGGGAAAAAATTTTCACCTAAAATAAGTGCATCATCATGGGTAACCCTAGTATCTGGCAAAGCTTCAATATAACTATTTTTATTCGCAGATTTACTATAATTTGTAGTAGATAAATTTTTATTTACTTTATCATTTAAATATCTTACAACCCAATTTCTTTTTGTGCTATTATTATTTTTATAATGATAGTTTTCTGCTTCAATTTCTAACATGCCTTCTTTTTCTTCAAATGGCTTTGTATCCGCTAACGTTTTTAATAGTGAATAATTTTTAGGTGTAAAAGTGATAGAATTCCATCTTCCTCTAGACCAAGCCGTTTCATTTCCTTCTGGTATTAAACCATTAGTAACCGCTTTAGATGTTATTTCTATAATGTCATTTTCATGTAAAAAAACACTATTAACTAGATGTCTAATACTTTTAAAAGACTCAGAAACTCTAGGGTTTTTGATAGTATCTAAAGCTAATCCATTAATTTTTATAACGTAAGTAGATTCACCATCATTTTCTGCAGTTGTAACAAAAGTAAAATTATATGCACCTGTAGCACCTTTAAATTTAGTAGTTGCGGTTGCAAATTTAGCTCTATTATCTCTTTCTGATGCATTAATTGCTAATACATTGTTTGTATAATCTTTGTAATACCCAAAACCTTGATTTTTTACTAAATCAAAATCTTGAATTCCATTTAAACTGATGACTTCTTGGTCCTTCTTATTAAACTTTTCTTTTTCATTTTTGATTGATGTAATAAGTGCAACCCAATCTTTATCTTTATTTGGTGGAAAACCAATTGATTTTTCATACCCACCTATAATTTTTTTAATAGAACCATTTATCAGTTTTCCACCAGTTCTTGGGTTATACCATTTAACAGTGTATTTTTTTGTTGAACCAAATAAATTGATTTTAGTTTCTTTTACTTCCGGTAAGTATATCGCATAAATTTTATCATTTTCTACAAAAACATAATCGTCTGGGTTATCTGTTAAACCATCTGCAGCATACATTTTATCAAAAGGCAAGTATTTATTAAAAAAGTCCAATGCGTGTTTTGTTTGGTTCCAAACATTTTCTCTTGATCTCCAATCTTCACAATTTAAATCGTTATGCGCATATTTATAACCAAAATACCATTCTACTCCTGCTCCTCCAGCCATTAAATTTCCCCATAAAACTTCGTTTCTTATAGTATCATGATTTGGGTCATCTACATCTGGTTTTGCACCCGCATCTGCAGGTCCTATTTCATCTTGAGAAACCACCCAATTTTTGCCCGCTAACTGAGATTCAGAAATCCATTTTTTTGTGATATTATGAATTGAATCTAGACTATTAGTTTGCATAGACGGTCCATCTAAAAATTCAAAACCTAATAAAGGTTCTAAATACAAATCTTGTTCTTTTGCAAGAGAATGAGTGTGCAAAGCCACAAAATTATGATAAGGATCATGTGTTTTAATATAGGTAGCCATCGCTTTTCTATCCGCATCACTTTGTCCTTTTGGAGACCAATGTACGGGTCCATTTTCTTCACCTAGATTCCAAGTAATTGCCAAATGGTGCGAAAATCTTGCAATTAATTCTCTGTAATATAATTTACGTTGCGTTTTTAACTCACCAATATCTAATAGCAATTCGTTTTCTGTTTCTTGAGTAACAATATGCATCATCAAACCTAAATTATCCATGTGATCAAAAACAATTTCCCACTGATCTAATTTACTTGTATCAAAACGAGTTCTATCATTTTTAGTCGTCCAAGGCCAAACATCATCACCATCTCCTTGTACATTCATTGTTAAAAAAAAGACAGAATTCATTCCTTTAGAAGCCAAATAATTTAGTGCTCCAATAATGTTTTTCCCTTTTTCATTTTTCCAAGTTGGATCTCCTTTTTTCCAATCCTTAAAATGCGGTTGATATTTGTGAGTCGCTGGTGTTTCATCAAACTCATAATATGCCAAAAAAGTTTCTGGACTATTTGCTCCACCTTTTAAAAATGGTTTATTAGATCTAGAATAATGTAAGTAACGTTCGTCTTTATAAATTAATCGTCCATCGATTCTATTCTCACTCCTTTTTACTACAAAACTTCCAGTTTCATTATCAAAACCAACAGATTTCCCAGCTATTTCATCATCATTTATGGCTATTTCATTTCCCTTTCTAAAAGAAGCTTTATACGTCCATTTTCCAATTTTATTTGGCATAAAACGCACTTGCCAAACCAAACCTTTTTTAGCACTAGTTTCAGCAGCATTTCCATCAGCAGCAAAAAAACCAGGAATAATTATTTCTTCATCACCATTTTTAAAAGTAACATTTAATCTATAATTTAAAAATGGATTGTCTTCATCGTTTTCATGAAATTCTTCATAATTAAAACTAATTGTTACTTTGTTCCACTCCTCCAATTTTCCCTCAATTTTCACTTGAGAAAACATAGTGAAATTTGAAATGGACACTAAAAAAAATAAAATTAAATTCCTTTTACTTACTGACATAAAATTAAATTTTGATTTTGTAAAAAACTATTTTCATGACTCGAAAATAAATAGTTCTTCAGAATTTCTATTATGAATAAAAATACTTTTAAACTAAAAAAACCAATAACAAAAAACGTGCATGATATGTTATAGATTCTGCAAATATTACTAAAACCAACTCCTTAATTATTTATTCCATAAAAAAAGGGTGAACCCTAAATAGAATTCACCCTTTACTTTTTTTTTAACAGAACAGTCAATACTAATTTCCTTTCTTGTAATCTTCTAAAAATTTTGCCAAACCACTATCTGTTAATGGGTGATTTAATAAACCTGTAATTGAAGATAATGGACCTGTCATAACATCAGATCCTAATTTTGCACAATTGATAACGTGCATTGTGTTTCTTACGGATGCCGCTAAAATTTTAGATGTAAACCCATAATTATCATATATTAATCTCATTTCCGAAATTAAATTTAATCCATCTGTAGAAATATCATCTAATCTTCCTAGAAAAGGAGAAACATACGTTGCCCCAGCTTTTGCAGCCAATAATGCTTGACCTGCAGAAAATATTAAGGTTACATTCGTTTTAATTCCTTTATCAGAAAAATATTTACATGCTTTTACACCATCTGCAATCATAGGTAATTTCACTACAATTTGTGGATGTAAAGCAGCTAATTCTTCTCCTTGTTTTATCATTCCATCATAGTCAGTAGCAATTACTTCTGCAGAAACATCTCCTTCTACAAGATCACAGATTTTTTTATAATGATTTAAAATATTTTCTGCTCCTGTAATTCCTTCTTTTGCCATTAAAGATGGGTTGGTTGTAACACCATCTAAAACTCCTAACGCTTCTGCTTCTGCAATATCATTAAGGTTTGCTGTATCTATAAAAAATTTCATTTGTTTTTAATTTTATACTGTTTTTAAATACTCTAATACTTGTATACTTACTTTTTCTCCTGTAAATCCAAATTTTTCATCCAGTACAGATGCCGGAGCTGAATACCCAAAATGATCTAACCCGAACACTTTTCCTGTATCCCCAACCAAACCCTCTAAGTTTACTGGTAAACCTGCTGTTAAACCAAATAAAGGTTTATTTTTTGGAATGATGCTGTTTTGGTATTCTTTAGACTGTAATCTAAATACTCCTTCAGAAATTACTGAAGCAATGTTTACTTTTAATCCGTTTTCTTGTTCTAATATGGTTGCTGCAGCTACTAAAGTTGCTACTTCAGATCCATTTGCTATTAAAACAATATCCGGATTTTCAACTTCTTTTACCAAATAACCTCCTTTTTCAGCAGCTAATGCTTCTTGATATCTTGATGATGCGCCTTTGGCTGGTAAATCTTTAATTCCTTGTCTTGATAAAATTAAACCTGTTGGCGAATTTTTATTTTCCAAAGCCATTTTCCAAGCCACACTTGTTTCTGCAGAATCTGCAGGACGTAAAGCTAAGAAACTTGGATTTCCACTATGGTTTTTTAATTTTTCTAACAAACGAATTTGCGCTTCTTGCTCTACGGGTTGATGTGTTGGTCCGTCTTCACCAACTCTAAAAGCATCATGAGTCCACACATATTTTACTCCTAATTCTTGAATACCGCTTAAACGAATAGCTGGTTTCATATAATCTGAAAACACAAAGAAAGTAGCTACTACGGGAATAATTCCTCCATGTAATGCAATTCCATTTGCAATACAAGACATCGTTAACTCCGCAACTCCTGCTTGTAAAAAGGATCCACTGAAATCACCTTTTTTAAGCGCATGTGTTTTCTTTAAGAATCCGTCTGTTTTATCAGAGTTTGATAAATCTGCAGAGGAAACAATCATATTTTCTACATTTTCAGCCAAATACCCTAAAACCCCAGAAGAAGCTGCTCTCGAAGCTAAACCTGCTTTATGTTCAATACCTTCAAAATCTAATTCAGGTAATTCTCCTGATAAGAAGAAATCTAATTTTGTTGCTAATTCTGTGTTTGCTTCTCTCCAAATAGAAATATCTACTTTTTTCTCTTTTGCTTCAATTATTTTTCTCTCTAATAATTCTTTATAAAAGACACTAACATCTTCATAAATATCAAAAGGACTTTCTGGATTTGCACCTAAATTTAATAAAGTTTTTATGTAATCTGCACCTGAAGCTCCAATTGGTTGTCCGTGTAATTCACATTCACCTTCAAAAATTTTATCATCAGATGTTACACAACCTTTACCCATGATTGTTTTACCAATAATTAAGGTTGGCTTTTCAGTTTCTGCATTCGCATCTTTTAATGCTTTTCTTATTTCATCATGATTATGACCATCAATAGTAACTACTTTCCAACCCCAAGCTTTGTACTTCATAGCTGTATCTTCAGAAGTAACTTCATCAGTTGGTGTAGATAATTGAATGTCATTAGAATCGTAGAACATAATAAAATTGTTCAGTCCTAAATGACCTGCAATTCTTCCTGCTCCTTGTGATATTTCTTCTTGCACTCCTCCATCTGAAATAAAACCATAAACTTTATGATCCATCCAATTTCCAAAGCGAGCTTGTAAAAACTTCGCTGCAATTGCTGCACCAACTCCCATTGTATGGCCTTGTCCTAAAGGTCCAGATGTATTTTCTATTCCTCTTGCAACATCTACTTCTGGGTGTCCAGGAGTTATAGAGCCCCATTGTCTAAAGTTGGCTACATCTTCTTTTTTATAGTTTCCTAAAAGATAATATTGTGCATACATTAAGGTTGATAAATGCCCTGCATCCATAAAAAAACGATCTCTAAATGCCCAAGTCATATCTGAAGGATCAAAATTAAAAAATTCTGAATATAAGATGTGCATAAAATCTGCTCCTCCCATAGGTCCTCCTGGATGACCTGAATTTGCTTTTTCTACCATCGCTACAGCTAAGGCTCTAATATTGTCTGCTGATTGTTGGTCTATTTTTTTATTCATTTTTACTTATTTATAAATGAACCCAATTCACAAAAAAGGTCATCAATTGGGTTTATTATTATTAAATTGATTTTATACTTATTTTTTCTTCCAAAGACCTTCCATCTCTTCTAAAGTTTTTCCTTTAGTTTCGGGTATGTATTTCATAATAAATAACATCGCTAAAATGCTCATTACACCATATACCCAATACGCAAATCCATGATTAAATAGTTCTGTTAAATAAGAATTATCATTCATCACGGGGAATGTTAAGGACACTAAATAGTTAGAAATCCATTGTGCTGCAACTGCAATTGCCAAAGCTTTACCTCTAATTTTATTTGGAAAAATCTCTGCTAATAAAACCCAAGTAACAGGTCCCCAACTCATAGCAAAACTTGCAACATACAACATCATACAAAATAATGCGAAATAGCCTGTTGCTCCTAAATAAAAAACAAAACCTAAGCTTACCATAGCTACTGCCATACCTGCTGCTCCAATAATCATTAATGGTTTTCTACCATATTTATCTACTGTTCTTACAGCGACAATAGTAAATAAGAAATTTACAACACCTACAATAATAGTCATCAATAAGGCACTATCGGTACCAGATGAAATGGTTTTAAAAATTTCAGGAGCGTAATACAACACTACGTTTATGCCCACAAATTGTTGAAAAATAGAAAGGAAAACACCAATTATAATTACCAGCCAGCCAAAAGACAAAATATGCCCTGAAGATTTTTGATTCATAGAGCTTTCAATTTCTTTAAAAACTCTATTCCCTTCTTCTTGGCCGTTTACCTTCACTAAAACATCTAAGGCTTCTGTTGGTTTTTTTCGTAACATTAAAGAACGAGGTGTATCCGGAACAAAAAATAAAAGTATTAAAAACAGACCTGCAGGTATTACTTCTGAACCAAACATACATCTCCAACCAACTTCATTTAACCAAGCATCTGAACCTCCACTTCTTGAGATAAAATAGTTTACAAAATAAACTACCATAAAACCTCCAACAATAGCCAGTTGATTAAACGACACCAATTTACCTCTACTTTTTGCTGGTGCAATTTCCGCTATATATAACGGGGATAACATAGATGCTAAACCTACTCCAATTCCTCCAATAACCCTATACACAATAAAAATGGATGAAAAAGTATGATCTAATTCTCCTAAAGTACCAATAAACATTTCTGGCATTGCTGAACCCAAAGCAGATATTAAAAATAAAATGGCCGCAAGTATTAATCCTTTTTTTCTGCCTAGTTTTTTACTAACTAACCCTCCAAAAACACCACCAATAATGCAACCAATTAATGCACTAGAAACTAAGAAACCTTTAAAAGCACTAGCTGCTGTTTCTGATAAACCTTTGGGAGTTACAAAAAAACTATCTAGAGAACCTACAGTTCCTGAAATTACACCGGTATCATATCCAAATAGCAATCCGCCTAGAGTAGCCACTAATGTCAATTTAATAAGATATCCTGAATTTATTGATTTCCCCACAGTGTGTTTCGTTAGTTTAAAGTTATACTATTAAATAGAAGCTTATAAAAAAAGCCTTTCAGAGTTTAAACTCTGAAAGGCTTTTTTTATATATATTGATTGATAATGTTTTCAAATAATTCTTGTTTGCCGCTTTGTAATGCTAATTCCCCATTTTCTAGAGCAATATTATATAGATCTTTAAGATCTAATTTACCTCCTTCAAAATCTTTACCTTTACCGGCATCAAATGAGTTATACCTCTTCTCTCTTAAAGAGTTATAAGCAGAAGAAGTCATAATTTTATCTGCAGTCAATAATGCTCTTGCAAATGTATCTGCTCCACCAATATGTGCATGAAAAACATCATCCATATCAGTAGAATTTCTTCTGATTTTTGCATCAAAATTAACTCCACCTCCTTGTAATCCTCCTGCCTGTAAGAAAACTAACATAGCTTCGGTTGTTTCTTGAATATTATTTGGAAACTGATCTGTATCCCAACCGTTTTGGTAATCCCCTCTGTTTGCATCTATACTTCCTAACATTCCCGCTTTAGCTGCAACTGCCATTTCATGTTGCATAGTGTGCTGTGCTAAGGTTGCGTGGTTTACCTCAATATTCAATTTAAAATCTTTGTCTAAACCATACTCTTTTAAGAATCCAATTGCCGTTGCAGAATCAAAATCATATTGATGTTTTGTTGGTTCCATAGGCTTTGGCTCAATAAAGAAAGTTCCTTTAAAACCTTGTGCTCTTGCATAATCTCTTGCTACGGTTAAGAATTGTCCCATATGGTCTAATTCACGTCCCATATCTGTGTTTAATAAAGACATGTAACCTTCTCTTCCGCCCCAAAAAACGTAATTTTCACCGCCTAATTTAATGGTCGCATCTAAAGCTAATTTTACTTGACCTCCTGCTCTTGCAACTACATTAAAATCTGGATTTGTAGCAGCACCGTTCATGTAACGTGGATTAGAAAAACAGTTTGCTGTTCCCCATAATAATTTTACACCACTTTCTGCTTGCTTACCTTTAATGTAATCTGTAATAGTATCTAATCTTTTTTCTGATTCTGCCAAGGTTGCGCCTTCTTGCACTAAATCGTAATCATGAAAACAGAAATAATCGAAGCCCATTTTATTAATAAACTCAAAAGCGGCATCTGCTTTATCTTTTGCTGCTTGAATTGCATCTGAAGATTTATCCCAAGCAAAACTTTGTGTTCCTGGTCCAAAAGGATCTCCTCCTTGTCCGCAGAATGTATGCCAATATGCTATTGAAAATTTAAACCATTCGCTCATTTTTTTTCCTGCAACTACTTGGTTTGGATTGTAGTATTTAAATGCTAATGGATTATCTGATTCCTTTCCTTCAAATTGAATTTTTTCAATTCCTTTAAAATATTCTTTATTTGCCATCTTAAAATGTTATTTAATTGTTTATACGTGTACTTATTTTATTACGCTATGCTGCGTTAGGGATTGAAGCATCTGTTTGAGCTCTTTTTTACTTTTTTAAGTAAAAAAAGCGAGTGCGTAAAGCCCGACCTTTTTAGGGAATGCTCAAAAACTTTTATTGATTATTTAATACGAGTTCTAGTTCTTTCTTCCAATTTGCATAGGCTTCTAAATATGGCTTTTGGTCTTTAAAAGGCATAAATGTCATAACGTGATCATTGTCCATAATAGCTTTGCCGAAAGCTTGAAAATCTCCTTTATGTAAATTTGCCGCTCTTGCAGCACCAATGGCACCTGTGGTATTGTAAATCTCTATTTCTTGCTGAATTAAAGTTGCGACTGTATTTGCGAAAATTTCTGAACGAAATAAATTATCGTTTCCTGCTCTAATAACACTGGGCTGAATACCGTCTGATTTTAAAATCTCCATTCCGTATACAAAAGAAAAAGCAATGCCCTCTAAAGCCGCTCTACACATGTGTCCTTTATGATGATTGTTTAGGTTCATATTTACAATACGAGTTCCAATTTCTTTATTGTTTAACATACGTTCTGCTCCATTACCAAAAGGAATTAAGCAAACACCATCTGAACCAACAGAAATTTCTGATGCCAAGTTATTCATCTCTTCATAAGAGTCTACAGCAAGATTGTTTAGCAACCAACGATATTGGATTCCTGCTCCATTAATGTTTAATAACTTACCAATTCTTTTATTTTCTTTGGAATAATTTACGTGTGCAAAATTATTAACTCGGGTACTCTCTTTACCCGACAAATTATCTGTTACTGCGTACACAACACCAGATGTTCCGCCTGTTGCAGCAACTTCTCCTGGATTAAATACGTTTAATGAAAGTGCATTATTGGGTTGATCTCCTGCTCTGTAATAAATTGGAGTTCCAGCGGCAATACCACTTTCTTCTTCCCCTTTTTCATCAACTAAAGACTGGATTCCAAAGGTGTCTACGATATCCGGAACTAAAGATGCATCTATTCCGTAATATTCCAAAAGGAAATCTGCAACCGAATTATTTTTAAAGTCCCAAAAGATACCTTCTGACAAACCAGAAATTGTGGTATTTATTTTGTTCGAAAATCTATAAGCAACATAATCTCCTGGCAACATAAATTTATGAATCTTGCTGTAGATATCTGGTTCATTTTCTTTAACCCATTTTAATTTTGATGCTGTAAAGTTGGCCGGGGAGTTTAATAAATGTGCCGCACATTTTTCTTCTCCAATTTCAGCAAATGCGTTGTGACCAATTTCTACAGCTCTACTGTCGCACCAAATAATACTTTTACGAAGTGGATTTCCTTGTTTATCCACTAAAACCAAACCGTGCATTTGATACGAAATACCAATACCTTTAATTTGGGTTCTACTTATATTGTATTCTTTTTTTAGCTTAGTAATTGCGTTGCAAATATGCAGCCACCAATCGTTTGGTTTTTGCTCTGCCCAACCATTTTTTTGAGCAAACATCCCCATCTCTTCTTTAGGTTCTTGTACAACTCCTAAACTTTTTCCTGTTTCTACGTCTACCAAAGCCACTTTTATAGAAGAACTCCCAATGTCTAATCCTAAATAATACAAACCTTCTTGTTTTTAAGTTAAAAAAAACGGCTTAACACAATTTATAATTCTTAAGCCTTTAATCGAGTAATAAAATTACTTTTAAACCCAATAAGCCAATAACAAAAAACGTGCATGATGTATTATAGAATATGCAAAATACCCTATTAACAAGGAGAAATTTTAAATTATCTCTTACAATCGATGGGAAGCAGATTAAAAAATAAGAAAAACTAAAACGATTATTTAAATAAACTTTACAATCCTAATAATTCAATTTTCTATTGATTTTATTTGCAACGCAATTCTATTCCATTTCATTCCTTCCAAAAAAAATACTTTTTGGCTTTTCTGTGATAAACTTGGATAATCTTTTAATCATTTTTCTGAATTGCAATAAAACTAAAACAGCGCCTTACTACAATATAACCTTATGTACATTATTTTAAGTGTCCCAGTTTGCAATTAGCCCATACTTTTTATAATCAACATATACATATGCCCAACTGTGCAGATAAGAAGTTTATGAAAACGATAACATAGATTAAATAATTACTATTATTTTGAAAACAAACTATTAACCAGTCGGTATACAACTGGCTACATAGGCTGCCACCAACTAAAAAAGTAAGCACTCCAAGAATAAACTTAACATTTAGAACTATAGAAAATTAGCATAAAAAAAGCCTCTTAGTTTCCCAAAAGGCTTTTTAATCATCTATTAAAACTTAAAGTTTAAGCTCTATAAATTATCTATTCCGTTTTTAATACTCGTTACAGAAGGATGATCGTTTAAGCCTCCAGACTTTTCATTTGTTTCAAAAAATACATTAAAATGTTTTAATGCCTTTTCTTTATTACCTGCTTTTAAATACAATTTAGAAAGTAACAAATTACCCATTATTAGACCATCAGTATCGGCTATCATTTTTTCTCCTAATGCTATAGCTCTATCTAAAGATTCTTTAGAACCATTAAACTTAGGATTTATATAAACCTCATTTCCTATGTCGTATATTTGATACAAATAGTTCTGCTCTCCCTTAGATTTTTCTGCCTCTGCTAATTTTAAATCAAACCAGGTATCATATTCTTTTTGAGCTAAGAAAAAAGAATACTTTAACCCCTTTTCCAAATCTTCTTGATACTTAGAGACAAAGTCTTGCTTGCATTTTTTAATTTCAGTTTCTAAAGTAACTAAACTAGTAGTAGTTTCTGCCAACGTATTTAAGTGTCCTTGTATTGCCCACTCTAAGGTTCTAAAATATAAGGTAGAATCTACTTTTTGTAAAATAGCTTCCTTATTATCTAAAATGTAGTTATACTCTTTAGAGTTGTAATCTACTTTGGCATTGGCTACAACTACAAATAAATCTTTATTTGCAAATTTTTCAATAGGCATAGTCCCTAACAATTCTTTAGACACTTCTGCACTTTTTCCTTTATTGTATGAGGCATCCAATGTATTAATGTATCCTATAACAAAATCAAAATCTCTTTCTCCGTTTGCGTAACGAGCGGCAATATTTGTAATTCTTTTATTAGGATCAAGGGCATCTTTACCTCCTTGTATTAAATCATCGGCTTCTTTACCTCCAACTATTTTATGCGCAATTTCTCCGTTAGGATCTAAAAATAATAAAGTAGGAAAAGCAGCAACACCGTATTTATTTGCAATGCCAATACCCTCGCCTTTTTCACAATCAATTTTTATACTTACATAGTTTTCATTAAAATACTCCCCTACTTTTTCTTGCGGAAAAATTTCCTTTGTCATCCACTTACAAGGTCCACACCAAGTAGTATATGTATCTACAAAAACCAATTTATCTTCTTTTTTTGCTTTATCTAAAGCTTCTTGCAAAGTACCGTGTTCAAAATTAATTCCTTGAGAGAATACCGTAACGGTCATTAAACCAAATAAAAGTAATACTGCTATTTTTTTCATATTGTTAGGTAGTTATTTGTTTAACTTTTTTAAAAGTTAAGTGAGTTAGTTTGTAATAATATATTTATACGTTTACTACCATGAAGCATTTTAACCAACTGCCCCCTTGTTAAAAAATGTTAATATTAGTTTACTTAAAAAGACAAGTGGTCATTAAGAGTACTATAACCGAAGATTTTTAAAATAAAAAAGCCCTTCAGTTTCCTGAAAGGCTTTTTGTTTGTACAGGCGGAGAGACTCGAACTCTCACACCTCGCGGCACTAGATCCTAAGTCTAGCGTGTCTACCAATTCCACCACGCCTGCATTTTATCGACTTAAGAAAAATAAATTTTAGAAGTCTTACGTGTCTACATCCCGACCATTCGGGGGCACCACGCTTGCATTAGGCAACTAACAATTTTGTTAATTGGGTTGCAAATATAATGCAAAAAATCAATTTTGAAATACTTAATTATAAAAACTTCTTTTTTTGTACATTTATACCTTCTAAAAACATACTATGCAAGACGTAAAAAGCTTTATAAATAGCAATAAAGACAGATTATTAAACGAACTTATAGAACTACTAAAAATTCCGTCTGTTAGTGCAGATCCAGCTTATGCACATGATGTACTTACAACTGCAGATGCCGTAAAAGCTGCTTTAGAAAAAGCAGGTTGTGATACAGTAGAAATTTGCGAAACACAAGGTTTCCCTATTGTTTACGGAGAAAAACTAGTAGACCCATCATTACCAACAATTTTGGTTTATGGTCATTATGACGTGCAACCAGCAGATCCTATTAACTTATGGGACTCGCCACCATACGAGCCTGTAATTAAAAAAACAGAACTACACCCAGAAGGCGCAATTTTTGCTCGTGGTGCCTGTGATGACAAAGGTCAAATGTACATGCACGTAAAGGCATTAGAGTTTATGGTAAGCACCAACCAATTGCCTTGTAATGTAAAATTTATGATCGAGGGCGAAGAAGAAGTTGGTAGTGTAAACCTTTCTATATTCGTAAAAGAAAACAGAGAAAAACTTAAAAACGATGTTATTTTAATTAGTGACACGGGTATGATCTCTAAAGACGTACCATCTATAACAACAGGTTTAAGAGGGTTAAGCTATGTAGAAGTAGAAGTTACAGGTCCAAACAGAGATTTACATTCTGGTTTATACGGTGGCGCAGTTGCCAATCCAATAAACATACTAACAAAAATGATTGCCTCTTTACATGATGAGGACAACCATATTACCATTCCTGGTTTTTATGATAATGTAGAAGAGTTATCTACAGAAGAGCGTGCAGAGATGGCGAAAGCACCTTTTAATTTAGAAGGCTACCAAAAATCTATAGGTATAAACTCTGTTTACGGAGAAAAAGGATACACCACAAACGAGCGCAACTCTATACGCCCAACATTAGACGTAAACGGTATTTGGGGCGGCTATACTGGCGAAGGTGCAAAAACAGTAATTGCAAGTAAAGCATACGCAAAAATATCTATGCGTTTGGTTCCAAACCAAGACTGGGAAAACATAACAGAATTGTTCTCTAAACACTTTACAAATATAGCTCCAGAAGGCGTAACAGTAAAAGTAAACCCACACCACGGTGGTCAAGGTTATGTAACACCAATAGACAGCGTTGGGTACAAAGCAGCATCTAAAGCATACGAAACCACATTTGGCAAAACACCAATACCACAACGTAGTGGCGGTAGTATACCAATAGTTGCTTTGTTTGAGAAAGAATTACAAAGCAAAACCATACTAATGGGCTTTGGTCTAGATAGTGATGCTATACACTCGCCTAACGAACATTTTGGAGTTTGGAACTACCTAAAAGGCATAGAAACCATTCCTTATTTTTACAAGAATTTTACAGAAATGAATTCTTAACACCTATAAAAACAATACTTAAAAAGTCCGTTTCTTTTAGCAGAGACGGACTTTTTTTATGCTAACAATTATTTTAGGGCGTTCCTACGGGCAGGCTATGCGCTGCAAGTCCTCGCTGCGCTGTGGGCTTTTCACTACTATCCCTAACGCAAAAACTAACGTAATTACTTTCAAATAAAATAGTACATTTACAAACCAACCTTTAAAATTAAATTATGAAATTAAAAGTATTATCTCTTTTAGCTATTTCGATATTCGGAATAAGTAATCTTATCGGTAGAGGAATTCCAATACCTTACGGAGAAGAGCAAAAAATAGTTAAAATAGTAGACCTACCAGACACAGAAGATTTTCAGTTAGACGACGGTACTTATTTTGACATAGGTAAAATGTATACCATAAGTCACATTGTATGGTTACCTTATAGCAATACAGAACCTATAATAACAGGTTACGTAGATGATGATACGTATGTAGAGTTAACTGCAGAAAACTTAAAAGAAATAGCAGAAGTAGCAAAGGTAGAAATTCCGGAAACTGCATCTGCATCGTTTTTTGACCGTTTAGGTGGAAAAATAATTTTAGGCCTAATAGGTTTAATTGTTCTTTACGGAATATATTCTAGCTACTTTGGTAAAGACGAAGACGAGAAAGAAACAGCATAAAGCTACTATTTACCATATTAAAAAGTCCGTTTCTAATACAGAAACGGACTTTTTTTATGTTTACAAAACAACTTAAACAGCCAACAAAAACAACCTAAAGCACACGATTTAAGACCTTAACAAAAATTAAAAGACAAAATAAATATACTCTACACTTGTAGAATTCATTTTTTTATTCTACGTTTGTAGAGAACATTCTAACAATGTAGAACTATGCAGTTATCAAAGTCCGAAGAAGAACTAATGAACCACCTCTGGAAATTAGAGAAAGCATTTTTAAAAGACTTGCTGGATCAGTATTCAGACCCTAAACCTGCAACCACTACTGTGGCCACAATGTTAAAACGTATGGCAGACAAGAATTTTGTAGCCTACAATCTATACGGCAAATCCAGAGAATATTATCCGCTCGTAAAAAAGAAAGCCTATTTCTCTAAGCACGTAAACGGATTAATAAAGAACTTTTTTAACGATAGCGCATCACAATTTGCATCGTTCTTTACCAAAGAAACCAACCTAACTAAAGAAGAGTTGGCACATTTAAGAGAGTTAATAGATCAAGAACTTAAAAACAAATAGTTATGCTTATATACCTATTAAAGTCGACTGCTTGCTTAGCCATTTTATTTGTCTTTTACAAACTGTTTTTAGAGGAGCAAAATATGCACAAGTTTAAACGTTTTTATCTTCTTGCAGCTATTGCGTTAAGTTTTGCTATACCGTTAGTAACGTTTATTACTTACATACAAGTACCAATAACAATGTACCAAACACCATTGAAGTATAGCAACATAAACACTGCAGAAATTAGTGCAGAACCTACCAATTACTGGCCATATATTATTTGGAGTATTTATGGTTTAGGCGTTTTAATTTTTAGTATAAAATTCATTAAAAACAGCACTAATTTATTCAACAAGATAAAGCAAAATCCTAAGCAAAGGTTACAAAACCATACCAATGTATTGTTGTCTGAAAAAACGACACCTCATACTTTTTTAAGTTACATATTTTTAAATAAAGAAGCCTATCAACATAAAAAAATACCAAAAGAAGTGTTGCTGCATGAAATTACGCACGCAAAGCAAAAACACTCTTTAGATGTGTTACTTATAGAGGTTTTACAAGTTGCATTCTGGTTTAATCCGCTTATCTATTTTATAAAGCACGCTATTAAATTAAATCACGAATTTTTAGCAGACCAAGCCGTATTAAGCCAAGGTGCGGACACTATTAATTACAGAAAAATTTTACTCGCATTTTCATCAAATGCCACAGAGCCACATATGGCAAACTCAATTAATTATTCATCAATCAAAAAACGATTTACAGTTATGAAAAAAAGAACCTCAAAACGGTCGGTTGTATTAAGAAGTATGCTACTTATACCTTTAGCAGCATTGCTTTTTTACAGTTTTAGCAACCAAAAAACAGAAGAAGTCTTAGTAGACAATCAAGCCTCACACACCAATAAAAATATAGGGAAAGGTGCTTCAGAAAAAATGATGCAAGAATATCGTACATTTTTTAAAAAATACAACAATGCAAAGAAGAAAGTAATAGATATGACGTACTATCAGCGTATAGTTTCCATTTATGATCTAATGACAGAAGAACAACGTGCAAGCGTTACAGACCATAAAACAATTCTTAAATTTCCTAGTATAGATTTAAAAAATACTACAAAAAAAGCACCAACACCATCAGAATTTAATTCTTGGAAAAACAAAGAAAACTTTGCCATTTGGATAGATAACAAATACGTTCCTAATTCTGTATTAAACAAATATACGGCATCAGATATTGTACATTTTAACAATAGCTATGTGTACAAAAATGCACGCAGCTCAAAATTTCCGCAAGAGCATCAAGTAAATTTATTTACCAAACAAGGATTTACCAATACATACATTAAAGCTGATGTAAATACCTATAATAGTATACTGCAAAATTATAATAGCGAGTTACATGTATTTAAAAATAACAGCGAAATTTATAACGATGATTTAGAGATAAAAAATGTTCAATTAAAAAAACTTTATGCTGAGTTTAGCAAAGAAGAAATAGAAAAACACAACATTGTTTTCCCGGAAAGTATCCCCGTTAAAAATTCTGAACAGTTAGGCTTAGTTATAAAAGAAGAAAAACAAGATCCTTTAGAAACCTATAAAAAAGAATACAATACATATGTAACCTTAACTAAACAAGAGCCACATTATATACATAGGTCAGAAGCTGAGAAAAAGAAAATAGATGATCTTTTTACACTTTTAGGAAGCCTGTACTTTAGCTTAAGCAAAGAAGATAGAGCTAAGGTTAAAACAGCTAATCCTCCTATTCTACCATACGTTATGCTGATTAAGAATGGTAAAACAGAATACAAAAAAAGAAGCGAGTTAACGGCAGAAGACAAAAAACTATTACCACCACCACCACCGCCACCTGCAGCTAATGCTAGTTTAAAACATAACTCTAAAGAGCTAAAAAAAGCTTGGGCAGATTGGACTAAGGATGCTACTGAATATGGTGCTGCTGTTGAAGCATATTCTAAAGGAGAAAAAATAACCAAGGAAGAGTTAACAAAATTGTATGACAAAACAATGAAGACTCTGGTTATATACAATGCCATAGCAAAAAAAGAAAAAATAGGGTCTAATATAGTTCCGCCACCACCACCACCATTACCAGCATCAAATCACAAACAAGATTCTAAAGAACTTGCAAAAGCCAGAGCTGCTTTTAAAAAAGATGCTAATGCATATGGTACTGCCGTTAGTAAATACAGAAAACAAGGAAAAGGAACTAAAGAAGAATTAAATAAGTTGTATAAGAAAACAATGAAGAGCTATGAGAAATGTAGTGCTCTAATTAAAAAAGAAAAAGGAGCAGCTCCGTTACCACCACCGCCACCTCCTGCTCCACCAATAAAGGAATAGTTTTCATAATAATGTCTTAAAAAAGTAATAAAAAGCCTCATTTAGAGGCTTTTTCTGTAACAAATCATTGCAAAATGCGTTCTTATAGGTACATCAATCATCAAAAAAAGAACACATTATGATTAAACGTTTTTTTATACTCTGCTCCGGAGCAGATACTGCTATACTAGAAACTTGCTCTAACGGAGAACAGAACAAATACGCTGGTATAGGGGCAACTGTATTTTTTACAGCTGTTATGGCTTTTATTGCTAGTTCTTATGCACTTTATACTGTTTTTGACAATGTTTATTACGCCTCATTCTTTGGCCTTATATGGGGCTTATTAATTTTTAATTTAGACCGCTTTATTGTTTCAACCATTAAAAAAAGAGACAACTTTAAAAGTGAATTGTTACAGGCTACACCGCGTATTATTTTAGCTGTTATTATTGCTATTGTAATTTCAAAACCTTTAGAGATGAAGATTTTTGAAAAAGAAATCAATCAGGTTTTACTAGAACAAAAGAATGACTTAACGCTTGCAAACAAAGATCAGTTAGCGTTACAGTACAATCCAAAAAAGGAAAGCATTCATCAATCTATAGAAAAATTAAAACAAGAAATAACTTCTAAAGAAGAAGAAACAGATGCATTATACAATACATTTATTGCTGAAGCTGAAGGTAGAGAAGGCACTAAATTATTAGGCAAAGGCCCGGTTTACAAAGAAAAAAGAGAAAAACACGATGCTGCTTTACAAGAATTACAAACCTTAAAAGAAAATAATAGCATAAAAATTACAGCTTTAGAACGTGAGATTGCCATACTAGATACCCAATATGCTACAACTGTTAGAGAGTCGCAACCAATTATTGATGGTTTTGACGGTTTAATGGCACGTATTACCGCTTTAAACAAATTGCCTTGGTTGCCATCATTCTTTATATTTTTATTGTTTTTAGCTATTGAAACGTCTCCCATAATAGCAAAGTTACTCGCACCTAAAGCTATGTACGATTATAAATTAGAAGAAGAGGAAAGCGTAATAAAAACATGGGTAACACAAAAAGTAGCGCAACGCAACACTTTAATGCAAACTGATGCCGCTATACATAAAAAAGTGTACGATGATATTGAACAAGAAAACGAAATTTATACTTATAAAAAACAACAAGCAGAAAAATTGTTAAAGCAACAAACTGATGCTTTCCATAACATACAAGCAAAAAACTTGTAATAAAAAAGAGGCTAGTTTAGTAAAAACTAGCCTCTTTTTTATTATCGTATGTATTTACTTAGTTTGCAAAATATACATAGATTGCTACTACAATTAAACAAACCATAATACCTATCTGGTTAACATATTTGTAAGGTTTAATTTCTACCTGCTCTGTGTATTTCTGCTTAAATGGTGTATCGCGTGGCATAAACTTGCCAATAACTAGCATTATTACAAAGTTTATTACAAACAATATTGCCATTACGTGTAAAAAGTGCGGATAAGCATCTGCTTTAATTACAGCCAATGCATCTGCATCCATAATGCCAGCCGCTTTTGCCTTATCTAAGGCTGAACCTACAAAATAAGGTTGCATAAAAAACTGACTTATTATATACAATACAGAACCAGATATAATACCAATTTTTGCCGCTATTGCTGGTACTCTTTTAGTTAAAAATCCTATTACAATTACAGAGAAGATAGGAATACTATAAATACCGTTTACCTCTTGTAGGTATCCAAATAAACTATCTGCATTGGCAATAAAAGGAGCTATAAACATTGCTGCAAAAGCTAAAATGGTTCCAAATATTTTACCATTCTTAACAACTTTCATCTCACTAGCATCTTTATTGATATGCTGTTTGTAAATATCTAAACCAAATAATGTTACAGAACTGTTTAAAACACTATTAAAAGAACTTAGGATTGCACCAAATAAAACAGCTGCAAAAAAGCCAACTAAGTAATCTGGCAACACTAAGCCTACTAATTCTGGATACGCACTTTTTGCTTCTATTTTTCCTTCAAAAACGTGATATGCTATAATACCTGGTAGTACTAATATTAACGGACCTAATATTTTAATAAAAGAAGCTAATAGCAATCCTTTTTGTCCTTCTGCTAAATTTTTAGCTCCTAAAGCTCTTTGTATAATTTGTTGGTTTGTTCCCCAATAGAATAGGTTTACCAACATCATCCCTGTAAAAATAGTTGCAAAAGGAACTGAATTTGTCTTTGTTCCCATAGAGTTAAATTTCTCTGGGTTCTGTGTAGTTAAAATAGATAAACCATCCATAATACTACCATCACCAATATACATTAATCCAAAAATAGGAATTAAAATACCACCGATTAACAACCCTATTGCATTAATAGAATCTGAAACCACAACGGCCTTTAAGCCCCCAAAAATGGCATAAATACCACCAATTATACCAATACCCCAAACACACAACCATATAGATGCAGTATGGCTAATTCCCAAGTTTTCTGGCACATTAAACATTCCGCTAATTGCTACAGATCCAGAGTATAAAATTACAGGTAACAACACAACCACGTAGCCTGTTAAAAACAAACCAGAGGTTATTGTTTTAGTAGCAACATCAAAACGTTCAGCTAAAAACTGTGGTACAGTTGTTAAACCTCCTTTTAAATATCTTGGTAATAAAAAAATAGCGGTAATAACTATTGCTATTGCTGCTAACGTTTCCCAAGCCATAACAGACAAGCCGTCTGTATAAGCATCAGAATTTAAACCTACTAATTGCTCTGTAGAAAGGTTCGTTAATAAAAGAGAACCCGCTATAACACCAGCAGTTAAACTTCTTCCTCCTAAAAAATATCCATCAGAAGAGTTTTCATTTGTTTTTCTTGTAGCAAAATAAGAAACAACGGCTACCAAAACTGTAAAGCCCACAAAAGACGCTAACGTTAAGAACATAGTTATAATAAGTTTGGATTAAGTTCATAAATATATTGGATTAATTTCTGTTTAAAAAATAACACAGACATCATTTATATATCTTTTATTATAAATTCAACCGAAAACGATGTAGTTCAACTTATACTTTAAAATAAATCAACAACAATTGCTATTTTACAAATAATATATTTACTTAATAAATAACAATTACCAATACAAAGCGTTACTATTAGGTAAATCTTAAGGAACACATGATGAAAAAAATTACAATGCTACTCTTGTTACTTGTGGGCTTTACCGCCACAGCGCAGAAAATGCAAGTAACATACAAGTTTAGCGAAAAACATAGTGACAGGTATAAATACTCTAATTTACTTACCATAGATAGTGATGGTGATAATGGTTCAATACTTGTACGCTCTTACTATACCGGTTTAATTTTAAAACCTAAAGGATACTACATAGAACACTACAATAAGAATTTAGATTTGGTAAGCGAGTTTAATTACAAGCTTAAAGACAAAGATTTTGTAAATGGTTTTATTAGTAACGGACAGTTGTACCTTATATTTTTAGAATATAACAATGCAAAAGGAACATACGATTATGTTGCACACCAAAGCCCGTTAGATAATTTTGCTTTTACCCAAAAAGTAATATTGTCTGTAGCATCTAAGCCTGTAGAAAGTCCGTTAGACAAGAATTATTACAACCGTAATTTTGCATCTGGTTTTACAACCTCTGTATTATTTAACAAACGTAAAGATGCTTTTGTAATAAGTGCTCATTTTAAAAAAGCGAAAGATAATCAGCATTTTATTTATGTTTTTGATAACAACCTAGATTTGTTAATTACGCACGATTTTTCTGCTGAAGTTGAAGAAAAAAACTATGCATTTGAAAGTGTAGAAATTACTAAAAACAAAAAAGAAGTTTTTCTTGTTGCCAAGGCTTACTTTAAAAAAAGACGTTTTTCTGCCTTAGAGCGTAGATACCAGTACGAGTTGCTTAAGGTTTCTGAAGAAGAAAGAGTTATGAAAACTTTTGATGAGCCAGGTAAATTTTTAGAAGCATTAAAGCCAATACTTACAGATGAAAAATTTATTTGCGTAGGCTTTTATGCTACACGTAAAGACAATAGGTACAACGGCCTTAGTTATTTTAAGCTAGATGAAGGTTCTTTAGACATTAAAGACAAGAAGTTTATTCCGTTTTCTGCACAGTTTATGGCTGATAAATTTGGTAAAGAAGAAGATAGTAAAGAAGTTAAAAACTTAGTGTTTAAAAATGCAGAAATTGCTGATGATGGCTCTATCTTATTTAATGCAGAGGAGTATTTTGTAACCTCTGGTTACCAAAGTAATCCTGGTGGTGGCTCTAGAGTTAAAATTAGCAGGTACCATTACAATGATATGGTTGGTGCTAAACTAAGTGATGATGGCGACCTTATTTGGGTGCGTAACATTAATAAGTCAGAGGTTACACAGGGTGACGCTGCCTATGCATCTTACAGTACGTTTACAAAAGGAGACAACACTTACTTTTTTATTAGTACAGCTGCAGAAAATCCACAATTAATAAATAACGAACGTATTGTTTTTAGACAAGGTTTAAGCAGAAACAGAAACATATTTTTAATTAAGTTAGATGCTAAAGGCTTTATGACGTACGATAAAATTATAGACAGCAAAACTGCCAGATTACCACTAATGATTTCTAAACCTTTGGTTAACGAAAATAATGTTTTGTTTTACGCAAAACGAGGTACAAAAAAGCAGTTGGTAGAAGTAGCTTTTTAAACAAACACATCTTATATATTACAATCCTCTTGCTTTCTAGTAAGAGGATTTTTTTTGTTTTACATATACAATTAAAACCAAAACCTCACTTTTTTAAAGGTTTTTATAATGTATTCTCCTGCTTTAATTTAGTAATATTGTGATGAATTTAACAAGAACGCAATAATAAAAAACAAAGCTAGATTACTTTTAGGGAGGTTAATACTATTCCCCCTCCTTTTAACATCCCAAGTCCAGCACCTTACATTACTAGTATTTTAGGATTAAGCACCCCGTATGATTGTGAATAATATTTTTAAATTTTTAGTGTTCGTTATAGCATTTAATCATTCATACCAGATGAAGAGTCAACAATTAGAGAATTTACTTGGAAAAAATATTTCAAAATTGAGTAAAATTATTGGTGAAGAGTTTGAAAACGAACTATTTGATAGTAGTTTTTATTACATAAAAAATGAATCAACAAAAAAGAATTTATATGGAATGCAATATAATTCAGTAACTGTTTTAACTGATGAAAAAGATAACATTAAATCAATAAGTATTCATTTTGATAAAACCATAAATAAATATTTTTATGAATCTTTTATTGAAGATTATAAGAAACCAAATAATATTCTAGTTATTGAAGCTTCAGAAACTACAAGCGAAGGATTTTTGGAAGGTAAGCCATTTAATCAAAAACTAAGGAAAAACAATATACAATTAAGGGAAGGAAAATTTGATGAAAACCCATTATTTATAGTTTGGACAAAAGAAGATTATGAAATAAAGTTCTTTTTTAGATACAATAGTAATTCAAGCGAAGTAACATATACATTGCTACATTAACCATCTACCTTATTTTTTTCATTTTAATATGAATATGGTAATCAAAGGCGTAAAAAGTTTTGATGGGAATGAAATATCTAGGCTTATTAAGTATAATTTATCAAAAAAACTTAATCATAGTAGTTGACAACAAATTGAAGTCATAAAAATTGAATAAAATATGAATTTTACTAGCCCCCAAGAAGCTCTAATAGTAATAGAAGAAAGTCATAAAAAAAGTAAAGAAGCAATGAAAGTTGGTGACTTTAGAACCAATAATAAAATAATATCACAAGAAATGATGCCATTAAAAGTGAAATATGTGACTAAATATTAAACTATGAAAAAGATAAAAATATTATTCTTAATAAGTGTAGTTACTGTTCTTTATGTTTCTTGTCAGAATAAAGAAACTACCCTTGAGTTGGAAAGTATGTCTATTATTAGGTTGTTATATAATAATGAATTAAACAAGTTCCCTGTTCCGTTACCACCAGTTGATGGTAGTTCAAAAATTGAACATCCTGAAAAACAATTAACAGATAAACAATTTCTTAAAAACAAGTATGTGATTTCGTTTTTTAAATCAACTGATAATCCTAAAAATGAGGAGGTTTTTACAGCACAGGAATACAAAAATATACAAATTAATCCCTCCTACATATTTTCATTCAAAAATATACTTCCGTCAAACTTAAAAGATGTAAACGGTAATAGAATTGTAGTAATTGAAAAGGAGAATATTTTAAAAATAGAAGAGATAAAAAAGAAGTATAACGTAATGGGTAAAGTATATGTTTCGGATATAAATTTTAATCAAAAATTAAACAAAGCTACATTAATTTTTGGATCTTATACTCACGAACTAGCTGGTTATACAAGTTTATTTAGCTTAGAAAAGAAAAGTGGAACGTGGCAAATAGTCTCTTCTATTAACTTATCTGAAAGCTAAATAGATTATTTTTTTAGAAGTTAAAAAAGAAAATAGCATTTAACAGTAAACTTATTTAGGATATAACAAGTCAGATTACTTTATAATTTAACTCTAATACACACACCAAGAAATTAATGATATTAATAGAAGACATAGGGGTAAGCTGGTATAATAGAAGGGAAACATTAAAAGAATGTACAGAATCATTCATCATTTTTATGGAGAGGCTTAAGCTATTAGATTCACGTTTTGACATATGGTATAAAAAAGGATGGAGTAAAAAAGAAGCTTTAGAACAAAAAATCCCTCTGGAATATGATGCCATTAAAAATGAAATATGTAAAACATGTAAAGATGATGAATACCCTGAGCATTCATTCCGGATAGCCTTATGGAATGGCGCAAAAAAAGATTCAGAAGCTTTTGGAATTAGGGCTTCCTTAGGGCGTGAGGAAACAAATTTCGGAAACAACAACTGTTCTCTATCCTTTCCTTATGAAGGAGAAATTTATGAGCATTATCTAATAAAGGAGAACAAGGAAAAATTAAAGGAATTATTCATAGACCATTGGCAACCTGAAAAAATAATGGGGGATGATGGGAAATGGATTAACTTGTAAAACCGTTAAAAATAAAAAGTCAGATTATTTTGTAATCTGACTTTAAACTTTATTTTATGAAGCAAACATTATATCTTGTTGTATTATTCACTTTTACTTTCTTACAAGGACAAAACAAAAAAACTAGTCCTAAAAACGGGAAAATAATTTTCTCTGTTGAACAAAATGTATACAACAATCAAAAATTAGATTCTTCAATACAAGTTAAAAAGCCTGTAATTATAAATATGTTTAAAGAAATGTACAATGAAATTTCTTTATCACAAGGTCTTACGCCTGATACAATAGCTTTAAACAAAAGTATTGAGACAAAAATATTACCCTCATTAGACCTTATTTTAGATCCCAGAAAAACAATAAAACCTGCTCAGAAGCACATTTATAAATTAGAAGACTCTATAATAAAATATCAAATAAAAACTTCTCCTTTAGATAAAAATAATCAGGTTACGGTAATTAACAGAAGTACTGGCATACAAAAAAATTATATGCTACAAGATTCTATTCTGGTCCTGGATGAGTTTACCATTAGTGTACCTGTAAAAGATAGTAATAAAAATCTCAAAATAAAAGAGTACAGAGAGGTTACAAAAAATATTAAAGGTTTTAACTGTTTTAAAATAATAGTTACAAGAACAGAGCCTTTTTTTAAACCTTTTAACTCAATAGAAGATTATGTTTCTAATGAATTTAAACAAAAATATATAGATTATTTAGAGCCTACTTCCCAACAAATACTTTATGTTACAGAGGAAATACAATTTAAGTATCACCCATTTATAAATTTATCTGAAGTTTTAGACAAATACTACCCATTAGAAATCATTAGCACAAATGGTTTTATAGATGGTTTTGAAAAAAAATGTACTGTAGAAGAAATACAAGTGAATTAATCAACTCCTAAAAATCTGTTAACGACTTATTAATTTGAAAGTTTTCTACCGTATTTTCGTCTAACAATACATTAATACTAAAAGATAAAATAGTTATGCAAATACATATATGGTCAGATATTAGATGCCCGTTTTGTTACATTGGTAAACGTAACTTTACAGCTGCATTAGATAAATTTCCGCACAAAGATAAAACTACTGTAGAGTGGAAAAGTTTTGAGTTAGACCCTAACTTAAAAACGCAAACAGACATTAATGCTATAGACCAGTTTATGCAAAGTAAAGGTGTAGACGAGGTTAATGCCAAAGGTATGTTTAACAGGGTTACAGAAATGGCAAGTGGTGTTGGTCTTAATTTTAAAATTGAAGACATTGTTACCGCAAATTCTTTAAATGCGCACCGCTTATTACAATATGCAAAAACAGTAAATTTTGCAGATGCCACTAAAGAAGCATTATTAAAAGCACATTTAGAAGATGGTAAAAATATAGATGATATAGCGTTTTTAGTGGACACAGCAGTTTCTGTTGGTATGAATAAGTCTTCTGTTGAAGAAATATACAAAACAGATGCTTTTACCTATGAAGTTAGACAAGACGAAATGGAAGCTCGTAATATAGGCGTTAGCGGCGTTCCTTTTTTTGTTTTAGATAACAAGTACGGAGTTTCTGGAGCACAACCAGTAGAAGCTTTTACTGAGGCTTTAGAACAAGCTTGGGAAAAACACCAAAAAGAGTCGTTAACAATTTTACCTACAACAGGCGGAGAATCTTGTGATGTAGATGGCAATTGTGATTAATTTACAATTTCAAACAAATAAAAAGGCGCTATTAGCAATTGTTATAGCGCCTTTTGTACTTTAAAATACTTTTATTTTAGTTCCCATCCTTTTCTATAGTCACGAGAAACCCACTCGTTAGCCATATCAAAGTTTGTAACTTTCATATTGGCAGCATCCCATTTTATGGTACGTCTACCAGGATAATTATAAGGATCCCAATCTCCTGATTTTTTACCGGCTTTTAATGTTTTATATTGGTATGCTTTTATGGCTAAATTACCCATAAGCACACCTTCTGTTAATGGTCCGGCTTTAGTTACAAAATCAGACGATGCTGTAGTACCATTTAAACAACCTTCTACCCAGTTATTTTGGTGTCCAGAAGAACCACCTACTATTCTTGGCAATGTTTCTTTTGGTTTATTAAACATACTATTAACATCTGCTGGTAATAATCTAGGGTTAGCAGAATACACATCTGTTACAATAATGCCTTTTGTTCCGTGAAAAACTACACCACCATCGCCGTTTCCTAATTTTTCTCCATCGGCTAATTCACTTGGTATATCTGGCATAATTCCGCCATCGTACCAATTTAAATCTATACTTCCCTGGTTTGGTGCATCTACTTTTAAACGCACTACAGATGAAGGCGGACAAGAGCTAGAGTAATCTGCCTCTACAAAGTCTCCTATCCAAGTGGTTGTACAACTTGCTTCTGCTTCTGTTGGTGATCCAAGTCCTAGAACGCTATACGGAGTTTCCATAATATGGCAACCCATATCACCTAAGGCTCCTGTTCCAAAGTCCCACCAACCACGCCATTTAAATGGCAAATAAGCAGGATTATAATCTCTCATTGCAGCTGGCCCTAACCACAAATCCCAATCTAACTCTTTAGGAATTGGGTGTCCGCCTGCTGGTGTTTTTACACCTTGCGGCCACACAGGTCTGTTGGTCCAACAATCTACTTTAGTAACAGCTCCAATTACTCCGGCATCTATCCACTCTTTGGCAGTTCTACTACCTGGGCTAGATGCTCCTTGGTTTCCCATTTGAGTAATAATTCCATTTTCTTTAGCTACTTTAGTCATTAACCGCACCTCCTGTATATTGTGTGCCAAAGGTTTTTCTACATACGCGTGTTTTTTAGCACGCATAAATGGCAATGCAATTGTAGCATGTGTATGGTCTGGTGTTGCCACCATAATAGCATCCATTTCATTTAAATGCTTATCATACACTTCTCTAAAATCTTTATATCTTTTTGCTTTGGGGTGTAATTTATGACTAGCAGCAACGCCTCTTTCATCTACATCACAAAGGGTAACAAACTTTACTTTACCCGTATCTGTAAGTTCTTTAATAACAGATGATCCTCTTCCTCCTACTCCAAATGCTCCTATGTAAAGTGTATCACTAGGTGGCACGTGATTTTTACCAAGTACAAAACTTGGAACAATAGAAAATGCAGCAGATGATGCAGCTACATTTTTTATAAATTTTCTTCTTTCCATAATAAAGGTTGCTTATAGTTTACTGGTTGAAGATACATAAAAAATACCACCAACACTTTTACCAAATATGTTAAAAGAAGAACTATAACGTTGTAGTAAAACCTATTATTCTTTACCGTTCCACTCGTTATAAAACTGATCTAAAAAAGCCACCATATACAAATGCCTTTGTGCCGCTAGCTTTATACCTGTTTCGGTATTCATTTTGTCTTTGAGAAGTAACAATTTTTCATAAAAATGATTAATTGTTGGGGCAGTAGATTTTTTATATTCCTCCTTGGTCATTTTTACATTAGGAAGAATTTCGGGATTATACATTTCCCTATTTTTAAATCCGCCATAATTAAAAGCACGCGCTATACCAATAGCACCAATAGCATCTAACCTATCTGCATCTTGTACCACTTGCAACTCCAGAGAAGTAAAAGGTTTTGCTACGCTTGCACCATCAACCTTTAAACTACTTTTAAAAGAAATATTATTTATAATTTTCACAACGTGATCTATAATTTCTGCATCAACCTCTATAGATTCTAAAAATTCTGTTGCCATTTTAGGACCAACAGTTTCATCGCCATTATAAAATTTAGCATCGGCAATATCGTGTAGCAAAGCACCAAGAGCAACTATTAATTGGTCTACAGCTTCATCCTTAGCCAAAAGCATTGTATTATTATATACACGCTCTATATGAAACCAGTCGTGACCACCTTCTGCACCTTCTAAGGTTTTTTTTACAAAGACTTTAGTTTGTGCAATTATATCAGAATTTATCATTTAAAAGAAGTTACACCTTTGGTTACTGTCTGTTCTACTTGTGCTATAATATCGTCTGCATTGCCCTTAATTTCTATAGGTGCATGCACGTCTATAGTAAAGTGACTCCCCAAACCATATGGGTATTTACCATATTTTAAAAGCTTCCAAGAATTATTAATACTAATAGGAACAATTAAGGCCGATGGCGCATTTTTCATTAAAATTTTAAGTCCCATTGGCTGAAACTTTTTAGGATGACCTGTTCTACTTCTTGTTCCTTCTGGAAAAATGATAGCACAACGGTTATTCTTTTCTATGTATTTACCCAACTTGGCTATCTCTGAAAGTGCTTGCCTAGCATCCTTACGGTCTATTAGAGCAGAGCCACCGTGCCTTAGATTATAAGATACACTTGGTATGCCTTTTCCTAATTCTTTTTTGCTTACAAATTTTGGGTGGTTCTTTCTAAAAAACCAAATAAGTGGCGGAATATCATTCATACTCTGGTGGTTTGCCACTAGAATAATTGGTCTATCTGTTGGTATCTCTACTTCTTTTTTAAATGCATAGTGCGTACCCAAAAAATGAGTGCTACGCATTAAAAACCAGTTTAAAATACTCACACTTTTTTTGTGTGCGGTATAGCCAAAGACGTTAAAACAGATCCATTGTATTGGATGAAACACAATTAGTGATAACCCAAAAAAGAAAAAATACAACGCCGTTAACGGATATGATAAGATTTTTTGCATGCTACAAAAATAAAAAAACCGCCCTATGTTTAGAGCGGTTTTCAAAGATAATTTTAATTCTATTAATTAACAGAATTCGTCATACGCTTGTTTAAGATTTTCAGCAATCATTTCTGCTGGTCTTCCTTCAATGTGGTGACGTTCTATCATGTGTACTAATTCTCCGTTTCTAAACAAAGCCATACTTGGCGATGAAGGAGGAAAAGGAACCATTAATCCTCTTGCTGCGTTAACTGCATCCGTATCTACTCCAGCAAAAACTGTAACAGTATTGTCTGGTTTTTTATCGTTTAATAAACTCATTTTTGCGCCTGGTCTTGCATTAGCAGCAGCACAACCACAAACAGAGTTAACTACTACTAAAGTAGTACCTTCTGCATTTACTATCTTTTCTACAGCTTCTGCTGTAAATAATTCCTCAAAACCTACAGAGGTTAAATCCTCTCTCATTGGTTTTACTAATTCTGCTGGGTACATATATTCTATATTTTTATGTTAATAAGCGTTTTACAAAAGTAACCAATTTGTCGCATTTTTCTGTAAACCTTAACTTTTCATTTAATCTTAACCTTTATCTTTGAAAAAATTTATAAAAAGCATGTTAAAATGGATCGCTGCTATACTGGGCAGCATATTTTTTAAAATCCCTGGAGGTATTGCCGGTTTTTTTATTGGTAGCCTTTTAGATAATCTTAGCGGAAGTAGCCGTAACAGAAGCGGAAACACTGTTTTTAGTGATATGACGCGTCAAAAAGTATCTCCTGCAGATTTTGAAATGCAGCTAATATCGCTCTGCTCTATAGTTATTAAAGCAGATGGTAAAGTTAGCCAGTCAGAACTAGATTATGTACGCCAATATTTTGTACAGACATACGGTAAAGAAAAAGCAAATGCCATTTTTAGAACGTTTAACGAGGTAAATAAAAAGCATGAGATCTCTGCAAAACGTATTTGTTATTACCTAAACCAACGGGTTCGTTACGAGGTGCGTTTACAATTAGTGCATTTCTTATTTGGTATAGCACAAGCAGATGGTAATGTTTCCACATCAGAAGTAGAAGTTATTAGAGATATTGCCGCATACTTTAAACTAGGGAAAAAAGATTATGAGAGCGTAAAAGCAATGTTTGTAGAATCTGCAGATAACGCTTATAAAATTTTAGAGATTGCCAAAACTGCTACCGATGATGAGGTGAAAAAAGCATACAGATCAATGGCTAAAAAATACCACCCAGATAAGGTAATTACCCAAAATGAAGCTATAAAAAAAGGTGCTGAAGAAAAATTTAAAGAAGTCCAAAAAGCCTACGAAACAATACAAAAAGAAAGAGGAATAGGCTAAGCTTACCTTAAAGCAGAGTTATACATTAATTAAATTACAGCAAATGGAACAGTTTTTATTTTACGTTGGTTTAGGTTTAGATCATGTTTTAGATTTTAGTGCTTATGATCATATTTTGTTTTTAACAGCACTGGCAATTCCGTTTTCATTTAAAGATTGGCCCAAAATATTATTATTAGCAACTGTTTTTACTGTAACTCACTGTTTTTCTTTAGGTTTATCTAGTTATGGTTACGTAACACCAGATGTAGGTTTAATAGAGTTTTTAATCCCCGTAACTATTTTTATAACTGCATTATTTAATATTTACGCTGCTAAAAACAAGCAAACTTTAGCATCTATAAAACTACACGTTATAGCCACTGCATTTTTTGGTTTGGTTCACGGTTTTGGTTTTTCTAACTACTTTAAAATGTTAATGGCAGAAGAAGAAAACAAATTTTTACCGCTTCTTGGTTTTGCTACAGGTATAGAAATGTCTCAGATATTAATTTTAGTATTTGCTTTAGGGTTAACTTTTATTATGGTGCATTTACTAAAACTAAAACAATGGTTATATGTAGTTATAGCTTCTGTAATTGTACTTGCCATTACAATACCAATGCTTATAGACACGTTTCCTTATTAAGACGCAGTGTTAAAATTATCCTTTATTGATTGTGTGCTTTAGCTAAAGCCTGTATCTTGTGGCCATTACATTAAAAATGAAAGACAGTAAACAAAAAAAATACGATGAAGCTTACTTACGAATGGCTCAGGAATGGGGCAAACTATCGTATTGCAAACGTAAGCAAGTAGGCGCTATTGTTGTAAAAGACAGAATGATAATTTCTGATGGATACAATGGTACACCAACTGGTTTCGAAAATACCTGCGAAGACGAAGAAGGTTATACAAAATGGTATGTTTTACATGCTGAAGCCAATGCAATATCTAAAGTAGCATCTTCTACACAATCTTGTACCGGAGCAACTTTATACATTACATTATCACCTTGTAAAGAATGTAGTAAGCTTATTCACCAATCTGGCATAGTACGTGTTGTATATCAAAATGCGTACAAAGATGATTCCGGATTACGATTTTTAGAGAAAGCAGGCATAAAACTAACGTATTTGCCATTGTAAAGACAGTATGAAAAATAAAATGTATTACATATGGCCAATTGTAATTGCTCTTGCGTTAGCAATTGGGATTTTACTTGGTGGTAAATTAAATTTTAATGACTCTCCTGAACGTCTTTTTACTACCAATTCTAAAAAAGACAAACTTAACAGACTTATAGATTACATAGATTACGAGTATGTAGACGAGGTTAACACAGATAGTATTGTAGATATCGCCGTAAATAACATTTTAGGTAAATTAGATCCACACTCTGTTTACATTCCTAAAAAAGAAATGGCAGAAGTATCTGAAAATATGAAAGGTGATTTTGTGGGTATTGGCGTGAATTTTTACATGTACCAAGATACAATTTCGGTTATAAAAACGGTAGAAAATGGTCCTAGTTATAACAAAGGTATAGAAGCTGGCGATCGTATTTTAAGCGCAGACGGAAACAAATTATTTGGCAAAGATTTAGCGAGTGGTAGTGTTGTAGATCAATTAAAAGGAAAAAGAGGTTCTACCGTAGATTTAGAAATTTACAGAAAAAAAGAAGATCGTACTTTTACTGTAACAGTAAAAAGAAATACTATCCCTCTTAAAAGTGTAGATAGTTATTACATGCTTACCCAAGATATTGGTTATATAAAAGTAAACAGGTTTGCAGAGTCTACCTACAAAGAGTTTAAAACTGCCCTTAAAGATTTACAAAAACAAGGAGCTACAAAATTGACTCTAGATTTAAGAGATAACCCAGGTGGTTATTTAGGTATTGCCGAGCAAATGGCAGATGAGTTTTTAAAAGATGGAAAACTTATATTATTTACCAAAAATAAAAAAGGAAAAGTAGAAAAAGCATTTGCTACAGACAAAGGTAGTTTTGAGGACAAACCAGTTTTTGTCCTTATAAATGAGCGTTCTGCATCTGCAAGTGAAATTGTTGCTGGTGCGCTACAAGATAATGATATAGGGACTATAGTTGGCAGACGTTCTTTTGGTAAAGGATTGGTACAAAGAGAGATGGATTTAGGTGATGGCTCTGCTGTTCGCTTAACCATATCTAGGTATTATACACCAACAGGAAGATCTATACAACGCGATTACAAAAAAGGAAATGCAGATTACTACCAAGAGCTAATGAAACGTTACGCCCGAGGAGAAATGCGAGAAGCAGATAGTATTAAAGTAGCAGATTCGTTAAAATATACAACACCTAAGGGTAAAATTGTATACGGCGGCGGCGGTATAATACCAGATGAGTTTGTGCCTATTGGAGATAACGAACAAGAAGCTATTTTAGACTTAGATAGCTACGGATTTATGTCGTACTTTATTTTTGAACACTTAGATAAGGATAGATCTAAATACAATATGTTTACTCGTGAAGAGTTTATAAACGGCTTTAAGGTTGATGACAACTTGTTTACAGATTTTATTTCTTACGCCAAAAAGAGTAATGTAAATTTAGACTTTTACAAATATGAGATTAGCATAAAAAGGTTTCTAAAAGCCACATTAGCAGATCAGTTGTTTGATGCTAATGCATATGCTAAAATTAAAAGTAAGTCGGACCCAATGCTAAGAAAAGTATTAGAGCTAACAGACGAGAACTTTACAGATAAAGACATAGAGAATACGCAAAGTATAGACAACTAACTTATTTAATACATCGCTAAATCTCTTATTATTATATTGCATAATATGATGGAAATACTACAAAAGCAACACGCTTTTTTTAAGTCTCAGCAGACTAAGGATGTTACCTACAGAAGAGAATTTTTAAAAAAACTTAGACAAGAAATTATAAAAAGAGAAGCAGACATTTGTGATGCTATCTATGCCGATTTTAAAAAACCTAGGTTTGAGTCTATGGCGGCAGAGACACAGTTTGTTTTAGCCGAACTTAACTATGTTATTAAAAATATAAAAAAATGGGCTAGGCCAGAAAAAGTATCTGGATCACTATTAAACTTCCCGTCATCAGATTGGTTGTATAAAGAGCCTTATGGCACCGTACTTATTGTTGCCCCTTGGAACTATCCTTTTCAATTAGCAATTGCTCCCTTAATTGGCGCTCTTGCTGCTGGTAATACAGCTGTTATAAAACCATCAGAAATAACACCTAATACATCAAAAATAATTTCAGAAATCATAACTACTACTTTTAAAGAAGAATATGTTGCTGTTGTAGAAGGTGGCATAGAAGTCTCTAAAAGTTTATTAGACCAAAAATGGGATTATATTTTCTTTACAGGAAGCACCAATGTTGGTAAAATATTTTACCAAAGTGCTGCTAAACACTTAACACCAGTAACCTTAGAACTTGGCGGAAAAAACCCAGCAATAGTAGATAATACAGCCAGTATAAAACTAGCTGCAAAACGTATTGTTTGGGGTAAATTTTTAAATGCAGGACAAACCTGTATTGCCACAGATTATATTTTGGTACACAAAGACGTTAAAGCTAAATTGGTGGCTGCTTTACAGAAAAGTATAGAAGATGCTTATGGCACAGATATAGAAGCTTCTAAAGATTACGCACGTACTGTTAGTGCCAATCATTTTAATAATTTAAAAGAGATGTTAGTTGGTCAAGATATAATTTTTGGCGGTCAAAGTAACAAAACTGATAATTACCTAGCTCCTACTCTAGTAAACGAGCCTAGCCTGGATAGTAAATTAATGCAAGGCGAAATTTTTGGGCCTATTCTTCCTATTATAGCATACAACACAGAAGCAGACATAGAAAAATACATTATGCAATATGGCAAACCGTTAGCAACCTATGTATTCTCTACTAATAGAAAATTTCAGCAAAAAATAATACATAAATACAGTTTTGGCGGTGGTGCAATTAATGATACAGTTATACATATAACCAATAAAAAGCTTCCGTTTGGAGGTGTTGGTTCTAGTGGTATTGGTGCATACCATGGGAAAACGTCTTTTGATATTTTTTCGCATCAAAAAGCAATTATAAAAAGAGCAAACTGGCTAGATGCACCATTGCGTTATCCGCCCTATAATTTACCATTAAAACTTGTAGAAAAAGTAAAGCACTTATTTTAAATAAAAAAGGAGGCAATTAGTTAATTGCCTCCTTTTTTTATGTGTTATTATCAGTTTAGAACTGGTATCTAATACCCAATGCTATATCTAAGTCTAAGTCATCAGAATACTCGTCATTAAAACCTAATTCCGGTCTCATATCTAGAGATAGGATTAAAGGAAAATCAAAGTTATATTCTATACCTATGTCACCTGCTACCAAAGCAAAAGTACCATCGTTTTCACCAGCATCAAAAGATCCTAAACCTGCACCTGCACCTACAAACCAGTTAAAATTACCCTCTATAGGCATTACCCATTGGTACAAACCAACTAATTTAAAAGCATCTACATCATTAGAATTTCTCCAACCAAGGTCAAACTCCAGTCTGTTGTTGTCAGATAAATGACGCTGATAAGAAATCTCACCACCAAAACCATCATTATCTCCTAAACGTAAACCAATTGCATTTTCAGAAATTGATTGCGCCTGCATACTACATACAGTAAGCGCTAAAATTGAAAATAAACCTAATATCTTTTTCATTGTTTGTTGTTTTAATTATTAAATATACGGTGTTAACACCAAAAAAAGACAACTATGACGTTGTCTTTTTGTACTAAAATTATGTTAATTTTAGTTATTCGTTATCGTCGGTGGCATCATCAATCTCATCTCCAACCTCTTCAACTCCTTCTTCAATTCCGTCGCCAACTTCTTCAATTCCGTCTTCTACTTTTTCTCCTGATGTCCTAGTATCTCTGCAACTTGTTAAGGCTACGCCCATTGCAAATATGTATAATCCTAAATATAATATCTTTTTCATATTGTTGTTTTTTATGTATTACTATTCTCGCTTAACTGTTTGTGGTAGTGTTAGGCTAAATATTCTTTTTCTTTCCTGTTAATAATGATACTACAAAGAGTATTAAAAATAAAAAGAATAAAATTTTTGCGATACTGGCAGCTCCTGCTGCAATACCTCCAAATCCGAAGATTCCTGCAATTATTGCTAGAACCACAAATGTAACTGTCCATCTTAACATACTATTTAATTTAAAGGTTATTATTATTTTTTGAATACTTAAATTCTATACTACAAAGATGTGACTTGTTTACGAGTAGCTTTAACACAAATGCTGTAAACATTAACTCATTTAAAAACAAATAAATACAAGCCTCGGTATATATAATAGGTATAAATTTTTGACTGTAGTATTTGAGTCAAGAATCATTTTAAATGAGCAAAGGCCGACAGTAAAGCTTAAGTAATTTTGTGTGGAACAATAATAGAAAAGGAATAGACAGTCTATCCCAAGAATAATTTAAAACCCACAAACATTATGAATTATTTAAATATTAGTGATAACAAATTAGTACCTGTAGTAGGAGAGTTAAATATGCTTTTAGCAGACTACAGCGTGTATTACCAGAAGTTAAGAAGTTTTCACTGGAACGTATTAGGACAAAACTTTTTTGATTTACATGAGAAATTTGAAGAATTATATACAGATGCAAGAATAAAAGTAGATGACATTGCAGAGAGAGTATTAACTCTAAGGTACCACCCAGTAAGTAACTTTAGTAAGTACTTAAAAATATCTTCTATAGAAGAAGTATCTCCGTTAATAGATGACAAAGAAATGGTTAGCGAAATTTTAGGGGACCACCAGAAAATATTGAAGCAAATGAAAGTAACTATAGACGCAGCAGAAGAAGCAGGTGATGAAGGTACTATAGATATGATGGGCTCTTATATTGCAGAACTAGAAAAATCTAGTTGGATGCTAGATGCTTGGAGAAAAAACACAGAAGATCAATTAAAAATTAGATCTAAGGAGATGATTTCTTAAGGTTAAATGTTTTAAACATTTATGAACCTTAAAAATCCAAATTATGAATAATAAAATACAAACCTCTTTTGTTGATATTATAGACAAAATAGAAGGTTGGGTAAGTTCTTTTATAGAAAACTTACCCAATTTAATTGTAGCCATTATTGTAATGGTTATCTCTTTTTACATTGCCCGTTTTGTAAACAAATGGGCTGCAAAACTAGCATCTAAACGCATACCACAGAGTAGTATATCTAACTTAATTGGGCGCATGTGCGCCATTATTGTAGTTTCCATTGGTTTATTTTTAGCCTTAGGCGCAATGGATCTAAGCAAAACCTTAGACACCTTACTTGCAGGTGCAGGTATATCTGGTTTAGTTATAGGTTTGGCACTACAAGGCACATTATCTAACTTACTATCTGGTGTTGTTTTGTCCTTTAGAAAAAAGATAGAAATAGGAAACTGGATAGAAACAAATGGTTTCTCCGGTGAAGTTATAGACATTAATTTAAGTAGTCTAGTACTTAAAGAGTTCGATAACAATTTAGTGGTAATACCCAATAAAACTATAATAGAAAACCCTTTTAAAAACTACTCTCTAACATCTAAAATGAGAATTGTAGTAGAATGCGGAGTTGGTTATGAGTCGGACTTAGAAAAGGTAGAAAAGTTAACACGTGAAGCTGTTGCTGGCCTTTATAAATCTGATGATGATTCTGAAATAGAGTTTTATTACACAGAATTTGCAGACAGCTCTATAAATTTTATATGTAGATTTTGGGTCGATGCAGAAAACGCAAAAAATAAATTAGACGCTAAAAGTGTTGCCATAAAGGCAGTTAAAAAATCTTTTAACGCAAATAATATAAATATTCCGTTCCCTATTAGAACCCTTGAGTTTAACAATAAACTTAATGTAAATAATACACAAAACGGAGAGTTTGCCTCTAAAAACTAGGAAGCAGACATGAACGCTACGAGACACAAAAAAATGAACAATATTATTGTTGTTGAATAAGAAATTATTCAATATTATTTGTTTGGTTTGTGGTGACTAAAAAGGCCTCTTTTTTATAAAGAGGCCTTTTTTTGCTTTAAAATAACAGCCTAGCCCTAGCACACGCTACAAAAAATAAAAATTAATTTATTACCTTTGACTGTTGACTGTCTTTTTTAAAACACAATTTTATGGGTCAACCCAAAAAAAATATGATTAAAATTATTGTTGATGCTCAAAGTACAGAAGGTACTGTAAGGCAAATCCAAGAGGTAATTGGTGGAAATATAGAAGAACGTTGGGGAGAATATGTCTTACACGTAGATTCTAAATTAGCCACAGGAAATATCCGTTTTATCACATTTGATTGGGGTGTAAATTTGTTAGAATACGACATTACTTTTCATGATGATATTACCATAGAAATGGATGCATCAGAATACAACCCTATACACTTTACTTATTGTTTAGAGGGCCATTGTTTTCATCGTTTTGGTTATGAAGAAGAAACCACAAGAAGACAAATGGAGCAGTTTCAATCTGTAATAATCACAAGCAAAGACGGTGGCTACAACTATGGTTATTTTCCAAAAGGAGTTAAATTAGCTATAAACGTAATACAGATTACAAGAAAAAAATTCTTAAAAAAGCGTCTTAATAATGTAGACGAACTTAATAAAAAATTATACGAGGTATTTTTAGATACAGACCACGAAAACACATTCCGTTACTTTGGAAATTACAATCTAAGGTTAGCAGATAAAATTAGTGCTTTACGTAAGTCAAAAACAAAAGGAATGATCCGTATTATGCAAATAGAAGGTATGGTATACCATATACTTTCTATGCATATTTCACAGTATGATAGAGCTCTAAAAAACAAAGCTCCAAAAACCACATTACTTAAAAGTGAGCTTAAAATTGTGAGAAATATGTCTAAAATGATTCTTAAAGACGTATCTAAAGATTATTCGTTAGATATGCTTAGTGCAGAATCTGGGCTATCGCAGGCTAAACTACAAGAAGGCTTTAAGTTATTATACACCCGTACCGTTACAGAGTACATAAGACATGTACGTTTAGAAGAAGCTAGAGACTATATAAGAACTACAGAAATGAACATATCACAAATTGTGTACACTATTGGTTTTAGTAGTAGAAGTTATTTTTCTAAAATATTTAAAAACAAGTATAATATTAGCCCTAGCGAATTTAAAGAAAGTATAGAGGTTAGAGCTATTATGGCTTAGGTTTCTGCACTTTTGATATCTTAAATATTACTGTAGGTTTCATAATAATTTCACAAATATAAAAACGGTATTTATCTACTTGTTATATTTGTGTGTAGGCTTATGATAAAAACAAGTAAACTTCAATTTTCTTATTCTACTGAAAACACTTTTGGTTTTCCAGATATTTCTTTACCAGAAGGAGAACACCTTTTAATATTAGGATCTTCTGGTGTTGGCAAAACAACTTTATTGCATTTACTAGCGGGTTTATTGCCTGCAAGTTCTGGCAATATTACTATTGGCAATACTGCTTTAGAGCAATTATCTAGAAAAAAACTAGATGCTTTCAGAGGCAGACAAATGGGAATAATTTTTCAGAACGATTATTTTATACATGCGCTTTCTGTTGGTGAAAATCTAGCGCTACGCCTGTATTTTCCTGACAAGAAAAAAGATCCTACAAGAATAAAAGAATTAGCAGAAAGACTCGGGATTTTAGAATTACTACCTAAAAAAGTTACGGCCTTAAGCGAAGGGCAACGCCAACGTTTATCTATAGCCTTAGCCTTAATAAACAAGCCGAAAATTATTTTTGCAGACGAACCAACAGCCAGTCTAGATGATAAAAACTGCGAAAAAGTTATTGCCCTTTTAAAAGAAGAAGCAAGTAACAGCAATGCTAATTTGCTTATAATTACGCACGACCAAAGAGTAAAAACAATGTTCAAAAACCATTTGTATTTATGAATCTTGTAAAGCTCAGTTTTAAAAATCTAATTTCTAAACCTCTTAATGCTGTATTAAGCCTGTTACTTTTAGTTTTAAGTGTAGCCTTAGTTACATTTATGCTTCAATTAAGCGCACAGGTTAAAGGCAATTTAGATAAAAACATAAAACCGGTAGACTTAGTTGTTGGCGCAAAAGGAAGCCCGTTGCAACTAGTGCTTTCATCCGTCTTACATATAGATGCACCTACAGGAAACATTAAACTAAAAGACGCCGAAAAGCTAAGAAAAAGTAGACTTGTAAAAGCGGCCGTTCCTGTCTCTTATGGCGATAACTACAAAGGAGTTCGCATTTTAGGCACAGAAACTAGTTACTTAAAATTATACCATGCCGAGCTAGAAAACGGCACGTTATTTAATACATCTCATCAGGTCGTTTTAGGTAGTGCAACCGCAAAAAAATTAAACTTAAAATTAGGTGACACCTTTTTAAGTTCTCACGGTTTGGCAGACCAAAGTTTAGAAGAACATCACGGACACCCATTTAAAGTAGTCGGTATTTTAAAAACAACGGGCAGCGTAGTAGACAATTTAATTATTACGAGTTTAGAAAGTATTTGGGATGTTCATAGTCACCCAGGAGAGGAACACCATGATGACGATTTAGAAGTAACTTCTTTACTTATACAATTTAGCAACCCAATGGCAATGATGCAGTTGCCTAGATATATTAACGACAAAACCAATATGCAAGCGGCACTACCCTCTCTAGAGATTAATCGTTTGGTTAAGCTACTAGGTGTTGGCGTACAAACCATACAACTTATAGCTATTGCAATATTATTAGTTTCTGGTTTAAGTATATTTATTAGTCTTTTAAAAGCGATTAGAGAACGTAGACAAGAGCTTGCACTGTTACGTACTTATGGCGCAACATCTGGACAATTATTATGGTTAGTTCTCTTAGAAGGTCTGTTTCTAGGTTTTATAGGATACGTTTTAGGTTGGTTAATTGGCAGGTTAGGACTATGGGTAATATCTACCTACGCACAAAATAGTTATGGTTATACCTTTAATTTAGCAACACCTACTAAATGGGAAGCCCTACTACTACTCGCTACTTTAGGCATTACTGTTTTAGCTTCTGTCTTGGCGTCCTTATCCGTTTTTAAACTGAATGTCTCTAAAATTCTATCAGCAGAAAAATAAAAACGTATTTGGAACAATTATTGGATTGCTATCTTTGAAAAAAATTAATACTATGGTTAAAAAGTTAAGTCTCTTATTGTTTTTTGCTCTTTTTGCTCAGCTTACATCTGCACAAGCATTGTTAGACTGGGAAGATATGATACAAGGCGTAACATATACAACTCCAGAAGGCGGAGCTGAGTTAGGTGAATTTTTAACACCAACTTACAAGAAAAAAATGTTAGATTTAGAAGGACAAGAAATATCTATTACTGGCTATTTTTTAGTTCTAGAGGGGCAAAAAGATTCTTTTATGCTATCTAATAATCCTATGGCATCTTGCTTCTTTTGTGGTAACGGCGGACCAGAAACTATTATAGAATTGTATTTTGATTCTAGACCTAGCTTTTCTATGGACGACCTTATTTCTGTAAAAGGGACTTTAAAGTTAAACAGAGATAATCCGGACCATACATACTACACTATTGAACATGCAAATGGTTTTACTATAAAAATGTAGTCTCTATATTATGAAATAACGAAGCTCTTTAAATTTTTTAAAGGGCTTTTTTTATGTGCTAATTCTTGAATAAGTCAAAGATTTAATCGCATGCGTTACACCTTTTTCAATTTTTAACGGAATTTAGTAGTGGTAAAATAGTTGCCAATATCACTACAAATTATGGTTCTAAAAAAAAGTAATCTATTTAAAATTAGCATAGCTATAGTTGTACTAGGCTTACTTAGTTTGTTGTGCGCTCACAGCTTTGTTAAATATAAAATAAAGCAACATTTACAAGAAAATTTACCGCAACATTTAAATATAAATTACAACAGCATTTCCCTTAATCTCTTAGTAGGTAATGTTAGCTTAGATAAAATTGTTTTTAAAGAGTTTAGTACAAATAACAAGGCTAAAACAGTCGTAAAAGCAGATAAAATCGCTGTTAAAAACATTGGTTATATACCTCTTTTATTCCACAACAAAATAAGTTTAGGTAAGCTAGAAATAGACAATCCAGAGCTTACATACTACACAGGATTAGAGACACACCTTAAGCATAAAAAAGAAGGTGCTTTAGAAAACATAATCTCTATTGGCGAATTTAAAAGTACAAACGGCAACATTATCTTTTTAAATGATAAAGAAGAAACTGTTGCTAGCGCAGAACACATTTTTATTACTTTAAAAGATGTTGCTTTTAAAACTGACAAAAAAGAAAATAACAACCCCATAAAGTATAGCAACGGCACCATTACTGCTCAAAAATTATATAGTAATTTAGGAAAGTTTGAAGCATTTTATGCAAAAAGTTTAGTCGTAAAAAATGAATTAGTAATGGTTCATAATCTTCAACTAAAAACAAAATATACCAAAGAAGAATTATCAAAAAATATAATAACAGAAAGAGATTTTATCAATCTAAAAATTGAAGAATTAAAGTTAGAAAACACATCTTTTAACTATGCCAAATCAACTTCTATTTTAAGAATTCCCTTAATAAGTATAATAGAACCCAATTTAGAAGTATACAGGGATAAACTGATTGCAGATGACCTTAGTTACAAGCCAATGTACAGTAAAATGCTAAGAGAGTTGCCCCTAAAAATAAGCGTAGACTCTGTTCTAATAAAACAAGGCCAAATTGCGTACCAAGAAAAGTTAGAGCAACATATAAAGCCGGAAAAATTGAGTTTTAACAAAGTAAATGCATCCATAAGTAACTTAAATAACGACAGTAACAAAAGAACTATAGTACGCACAAACTCTTTGTTAATGAATAAAACTCCGCTAGCGTTAAATTGGAGTTTTGACATACATAAAAAATCTGATTCTTTTACTGCCTGGGGAAGTTTCACAAACTTAGATATAGCCAGTATAAATCCGTTTTTAAATACAAACTTACGTGTAACAGCAGAAGGAGATATGCAGCGTATGTATTTTACATTTAGCGGCACAAAACAAACAGCTACAGGAGATTTAAAAATTAAGTACAACAATTTTAAATTTAAAATACTAAAAAAAGACCGTTTAGGAGTTAATAAACTCTTGACCAAACTGGGTAATTTAATTATTAAAGAAGGCTCTAAATCAAACCCTAAAAATTTTAGATATGGTAAAATTAAAGTTGAACGAGACACCACAAAATCGTTCTTTAATTATCTATGGATAAGCATTAAGGGCGGACTTTTAGATGCGTTAACTGGCAAAGGAATTAAAGAAGAGTAAAACACCACAAAAATAAAGTTTAACACATAAAAACAAATAATATGGGAGTAATTGCCACAGACAACAATAAAATAACACTAATTTATAGTGCAGAGAATTCTATAGGCAAACAAACACTTGGCTATATATCTTCTGCTACAGAAGATATTTTAACTATAGATTCTTCTAAAACAAAAATAACAGGCACTCAATGGGCAGAAATTGCTGATAAATTAAAAATGGATATACGTGATTTAGTAGATCAAAACCATCCAAATTTCACAAAAGAATATGGAGATAAGGAGGTTAACATATCTAACGAAGATTGCATTAAAGTGCTGCAAAACAAGCCAGAAACATTGGCGTATGCAATTTTAATTAATGGTAATGATTTTGCTTTGATAAAAACACCATCAGATGTATTAAAACATTTAGACACAAAAACAAATACTAACAATCAGTAAAAAATGAAAAAGCGTAAAATATATAAAAAGAAGAGGTACGCCATACCAATAGCAATCCTAGTTATTGTTTTTGTAGCACGCTTGCTTTTACCTACGCTTGTAAAAAATTATGTAAACAATGTTTTAGCAGACATACCTGGGTATTACGGACAAGTAAAAGATATAGACATTTCCTTAATTAAGGGCGCCTATGTAATTAATGGCCTGTACTTAAACAAACAGGAAGCTAAATCTCAAGTGCCCTTTATTGCCATAAAAAAGACAGCAATTTCTATACAATGGAAAGCACTTTTAAATGGAAAAATAGTTAGTGAGGTAAATTTGGATGAGCCTAGTTTTATCTATGTTTTTGAAGACCACGAAGAACAAGACAGCACAAATATAGATGATTGGTCTAAAGCCTTAACAGATTTAGTCCCTATAGACATAAACCATTTAACTATTAAAAACGGAAAGCTTGGTTTTGTAGAAATAAACACAAACCCAAACATAGACTTACATTTAAACTCTATTAATTTACAAGCAACAAACTTAAAAAACATAGCACAAAAGAGTAGAAATTTACCTTCTACCCTAACGGCTACTGCTGTTTCTATAGGTAACGGAAAAGTACAATTAGATGGCAAAATGGATTTGGTAAAAGAAATTCCAGATATGGATATCTCTTTATCGCTAGAAAATGCAGATGCAAAGGCCCTAAACAGTTTTACAAACCATTATGCAGGCATAGACTTTAGCAAAGGTAATTTTGGACTGTATAGTGAAATTGCCATTGCAGACGGGTATTTAACAGGCTACTTTAAACCTATTTTAAAGGATGCAAAACTTATTAATAAAGAAGATAGTTTTTTTGAAACTATATGGGAAGGCTTTGTTGGCTTTTTTAAGTTTATTCTTAAAAACCAAAAGCAAAATACGCTAGCTACTAAAATTCCTGTTCAAGGAGATTTAACCAATGTTAAAACCAAAATTTTTCCTACTGTAACTAATATTTTTAAAAACGCCTGGATATCTGCCTTTAAAGGTAGAGTAGATGACAACGTAACTTTTAAAGATGCAGAAAAAGGTGCGGATGAGAACAACAAAAAGAAGAAAAACAAGTAACTTTAGTACAGTTAATAATTTAATGGATTGCATTAAACTACTTTGATACCTTTGGGTATTTTTGAAAACGAGAAATATAGTACAATTAAAAAAATCACAATATGAGCACTACAATCACAACAGTAAATCCGTATACCGGAAAAGACATAAAAACATACAATTTACATACAAAAGAAGAAATAGATTCTGTTTTACTAACAGGAGAAAAGACCTTTAAAACTTGGAGAAAAACAGGTATAAAAGAGCGCACTTCTTTATTAAAAAAATTAGCAAAACAGTTAGAGAATAAAAGAGAAGACTTAGCTGCTTTAATGACTGCAGAAATGGGCAAACCAATAGTACAAAGTAGAGCAGAGATAGATAAATGTGTTTGGTTGTGCGACTTTTACGCTAAAAACGCAGACAACTTTTTAAGCGATGCAATTATAGATACAGAAGCACAAGAAAGCTTTATTAGTTATGACCCTATTGGTGGGGTATTGGCTGTAATGCCCTGGAATTATCCTTTTTGGCAAGTATTTAGATTTGCAGTACCAACAATAACCGCTGGTAATGTTGGTATTTTAAAACACGCTGCAAATGTTACTGGTTGTGCGTTAGCAATACAAGATTTATTTACAGATGCTGGCTATCCAGAGGGTTGTTTTCAGACAATTATTGCAGACCACAAAGCAACAGAGACAGTTTTAGAAAGTAATTTTATACAAGCTGTTAGTGTTACCGGTAGTGAAAAAGCTGGTAAATCGATTGCCGGTATTGCTGGTAAAAACTTAAAGAAATCAGTATTGGAATTGGGCGGTAACAATTCCTGTATTGTTTGGGATAATGCAGATTTAGATACTTACATACCTACAATGGTAAAAGCAAGATTCCAAAATACAGGACAAAGTTGTATTGCAGCAAAACGATTTATAGTTGAAGACAGCATATATGAGGAGTTCTTAGAAAAATTTAAGAAAGAGGTTGAATCTTTAAAAATTGGAAATCCGGAAGAAGAAGATACTTTTATGGCCTCTATGGCACGTACAGACTTAGCTGAAGAATTAAAGAAACAAGTTGATGAGTCGGTGCAAAAAGGAGCCAAAGTACTCATGGGTAATACGCTTACAAATGCGAATTACGCTCCCACAATACTTACAAACATTACTGAAGATATGCCCGTTTTTAGTCAAGAAACGTTTGGACCTGTAGCAACAATAATAAAAGCTAAAAATAAAAAACATAGCTTAGAGCTAGCAGCTAATTCAAGATTTGGATTAGGAGCTATGTTATTTACCGAAGATATAGATGCTGCAAGAGAAGCAATAGACCAGATAGAAGATGGCGCATTTTTTGTAAACGAAATGGTAAAATCTGACCCAAGATTACCTTTTGGAGGAACTAAAGCATCTGGTTATGGTAGAGAGTTATCCAAAGAAGGAATGTTAGAGTTTGTAAACAAAAAGACCGTTTATATTAAATAATACATCTTAAAAGACCTAAAAAAAGCTTCAAACTAAAGGTTTGCCTAATAGTTTGAAGCTTTTTTATATTAAAATATTAGTCCACTAATTCTTTAAGTTTAGCTGCCAATTTATTTAGATTTTTTTCATTATACCCCATAGAAATATAAACAACTACCCCGTTTTTATCTATTATATAATTTAGGGGTATACCTTGCTTTTTGTAAGCACTATAAAGCTCTTTTTTAGGATCTAAATACACATTAAAGTCCACTCCTCTTCCCTTTAACTCATCCATTTTTTTAAGTACCGTAGAGCGTTTTTCTCCTACAGAGACAGGAATAAACAGAAAGTCTTTGCCTTTATTGGGCTCCAAAATTACTTCTGAAATCTCATAAAACTCACGCAAACAAGGTACACACCATGTTGCCCAAAAATTTAGCAAAATCACTTTTCCTTTTAAGTCAGACTTTTTTAATAAGTCCCCATGAATATCTTCTAGTGCAAAATCAGCGATCGTATCACCAACTTTAATTTTAGAAGCAACTACTGCTTCTTTTTTTATAATTTTTACGTCTTTAGTCTTAGACTTATCTTTAATTGGTTGCTTGTTCTTATTGGCTAACATTTCTTCTTCAGAAAATATTTCAATTTTCATTACAAAGTTGTTATCCAATCTTTCTTTAAAACGTTCTACAATAGCTTTTTTCTCTTTTTTAGAAACGCCATTATGCATAGCCTTTATTCTATTCTCTTTTTGTAAAACCGTAAGAGATTCTTCAGTGACCTCTTGACCGTCTACAATAAAAATCATTTTTGGTTTTACTACGTTTTTATCTTGTGCAGAGACAGAAAAACTACATACAAAACATAAAAAAAGTACAGAAACACAAATATATTTCTGTACTGTATTACATACTATCTTCATTTTTTACTTTAAAGTTATTTCAATAACACCGTTTCTACCCTTAGAACCGTATTTTGCTGTCGCACTTTCATTTTTCAAAACATTAATAGACTCAATTTCATCAGGATCAATCATATCTAAATTAAACTGATTATCTATTTCTTGTCCATTTACAACAAATAATGCTTTCTCTACTCCTTTCTTGTTCTCTAATCTAAAGCCAATTTTTTCAATTGCATTAGATTTTTCTGAGGTAGTCACATAAAAATAAAAAGAATTAATTGCTATTGCACTTTCTTCCTTATGTGTTTCTGTTTTATTATCTTTTGTTTTATACACTGCAGATATGCTTGTTATATTACCTTTAGTATCGCGCTCAACATTATTAAAAGATAAGTCTACCTTTTCCTTTTTGGCATCAGCAATATAACTCGCTAAATCATTTTCTGTAGTAGCAGAATTAATATCTAGCTTTAAAATTTTAAAGTTTTCATTCCCTTCTTTTTTAGAAAATGTAAAGCTATTGGATTGTGCTTGTAGATTTGCACTTAACATACAAAGTAATAATGCAATAACTGCTGCATTAATTTTAATTTTTACCGATTTCATTTTTTGTAACATAACTGATCGTTTTTTTATTGATTAAAGATTGATATTTATTTTTTTGTTTTAATTTCTATTACGCCATTCTCCCCTTTTTTACCAAACCTGTCTATCGCGGATTGATTTTTAAAGACGTATATATTCTCAATATTTTCTGGAATTATAAGGTTCATATCAAAAGAGCTCGGCATTACTTCACCATTTACTATTATTAGTGGTTTTTTACTGCTAAAATTAGAACCTTTAGCAGAAACAGTACCAATTGGTGTGGTCATAGAAACAGGGGTAATAGTAGCCGATGCATTATTTTCTATTTGAAAGTTATATGTATCACTTACTTTTTCTTGTTTTTCTTTTGATTGTGTATCAACAGTTTTAGTTGGTTTTTTAGCCTCATTTACTATTGTTTTAATAGTGTCTTTTGTAATTACGGCTTCGCTATTTTTTACAATAGTTATTTTAGGAATACCATTAATTAAGTTATTAGAAACAGGTTTAGATTGCGCAATTGTTTTTGTGTTGAATAAAAGAACAGCACAAAATAGCATAGGTATTACGAACCCCATTTTTAATATACTTTCTTTTCTAGACTTACTTTTATTAAGCATTACAATACGTTTTTTCACTAATGAGTTAAAGAATGTATTGGTTAGCGATAAAGATGCTACACTATGTACAGATTGTTGCAACAATAAATACTGGTATTCTTTTTTATTTTGATGAGACACAATTGCATCATCTACAAGGTACTCTAGGTTTACAGAAACCACTTTTTTGTACCACCAAGCAAATGGATTTATCCATTGTAAAATACACAACAAATGTGTAAGTAACATATCTAAAGAATGTTTTTGTATGGCGTGTAACTCTTCATGCTTAATAATTGTTTTAAGCTCATCTGCCGTATGCAAACTTGGGTTATACACAATGTAATTAAAAAATGAAAAAGCACTTGTATCTTCCGTAACCTCAACCATTTTAAAACGACCTACTCTTTTAGTTGTCCCTTTTTTTATTAAACTAAATAAAGACGCCAATTGCACTAAAAACTGACCTAAGAAAAACACACAACCTATGCCATAGATAGCAAAAACTACCGACCACCAATTTATATTTTCTGTAGGGTTATTAGCAACTATTTGTTCTAATGAACTAAAATCTACTTCAGGAGCATTTACAAATACAACCTTAGTAATAATTAAAAACGGAAATACTAGAGCTACAACCACGCCCACTATTAAAAACCATCGGTTTGCTTTAAAAAAAGTCTCTCTACGCAAAAACAACTGAAAACAAACAAAAAACAGCGCAACTACCAAGCTGCTTTTAGCAACAAAAATTAAATACTCCATTATTTCTTGTTTTCTATATGGTTGATAATCTCTTTTAACTCATCTAAACTAATTTTATCTTCAGTAACAAAGTTAGATACCAAACTTTTGTAAGAGTTGCTGTAAAAGTCTGTAATTGCCCTACTCATAAATCCTTTTCTATATACTTCTTTCTCTACTATAGGGTAATATTGGTGTGTATTACCATATGCAGTATGACTAACGTATCCTTTTTCTTCTAAATGCCTAATCATTGTAGATAGCGTATTGTAATGCGGCTTATCTTCTTTAAATTCTGCCAAGACATCTTTTACAAAAGCTTTTTCAAGCTTCCATAAAATCTTAAGCACTTCTTCTTCTTTGTTTGTTAACTTTTTCATCTTGTATGTATTACAACTCGTATGTATCAGAAATCAAACTTAAACCTATTTTTTTAGTTACGCAACTATTTTTATAGTTAAAAAACTAAAATTATAGTTTTTGATTGTTAGAAACAAAGAAAGGCTACTCTTTTGGAGCAGCCTTTCTTTTATAAAATAATGTTCTTTGTTCGTTTAAAACTACCAAATACGCACTCTTTCTTCTGGAGCAACATACATTTTATCTCCTTCTTTAATATCAAAAGCATCGTAGAAATAATCTATGTTAAGTAATGGTTGTACCGCTCTAATCATTCCTGGAGAGTGCGGATCTGTTTTTACCTGGTTACGTAAAGCTTCATCTCTAGACTTAGTTCTCCAAACTGTAGCCCAAGACATAAAGAAACGTTGCTCTGCTGTAAACCCATCAATATCTTCAGGTCTTCCGTTTTCTTCAAATAACAATTGCAAACCGTCATAAGCACCTAAAACACCACCTAAATCACCTATATTTTCACCTAAAGTAAATTTACCGTTTACATAAACGCTATCTAAAACTTCTAGGTTGCTGTATTGTGCAGCTAAAGCATCACCTCTTTCTGTAAAAGCAGCTAAATCTTCATCTGTCCACCAGTTTTTAAGGTTACCCTCAGCATCAAAGCGAGCACCACTATCATCAAAAGCATGAGAAATTTCATGTCCAATTACAGCACCAATACCACCATAATTTACAGCATCATCTGCAGTATAGTTGTAAAAAGGAGGTTGTAAAATTGCAGCAGGAAAAACAATTTCGTTATTCATTGGATTAAAGTATGCATTAACAGTTTGTGGAGACATTCCCCACTCGCTCTTATCTACAGGCTCACCAATTTCAGAAAAGTTTTTAGCTCTACCCCATTTACCAACAGCCATCATATTATCAAAGTAAGACTTGTCTGCTGCTACTTCCATAGCAGAATAATCTTCCCAAGAATCTGGGTAAGCTATTTTTACAGTAAACTTATCTAACTTTTCAATTGCTTTTACTTTTGTATCAGCACTCATCCAATCTAATTTCTTAATTCGGTTTTTATAAGCTGTAATTACATTCGCAATCATTTTTTCTGCTTTTACTTTAGCTTCTGGCGGAAACTTAGCGTCTACATACAATTTACCTAAAGCTTCACCAACAGTACCATTTACAGTAGCCAATGCTAACTCATCTGCAGGACGTTGTTTCTTATCGCCTCTTAAATATTTGCTATAAAATTCCCAGCTAGCAACATCCGTAGCCGTAGTTAACCTACCTGTTGCACCATTAAAAGTGTCCCACCTTACAAGTGTTTTTAAATCTTCAATAGGTGTGTTTTTCAATAACTTATCTAAAGCAGCAGTGTACTTTAATTGTGTAACCAAAATAGTATCAAACTTTTTAGTCATTCCCAAATCAGCAATCATCTTTTTAATATCTAAAGAAGTAAGCATAGCGTCTGCCTCTGCAACAGTTTTAGGATTATTAAAGTTTCTTGCATCACGACTTTGCACTTTGTCTAAACGTGGCTCTGCTAATTTAGTTTCTAGATCTAAAATCGTTACAGCTGCTTTGTTTGCAACCTCTTCAGAGTCGCCCAACATTTGTAACATTTTAGAGATGTACTTTTTATACTCTTCTCTAATTTCCTTAGACTTACTATCTTGCTCTAAATAAAAGTCACGATCTGGTAAACCAAGACCAGCGCCACCCATATAAACCGCATTCATTGCAGAATTATTTAAATCTGCACGTACACTAAACCCAATAAACGGAGAAGAAACCGCTGGGTTTTTAGCTAAAATTGTTTGTAAATCTGCCAAGTTCTTAACCCCTGCAATTGCCTCTAAAGCTGATTTAATTGGTGCTAAACCTGCTTTGTTTCTAGCAGCGGTGTCTAACTTAGTTTCAAAAATAGCCAATGCTTTGGCTTGGTCTGTATCTGCACCGTACTTACCACTTTCCTTAGCTTCTGCAATAATCTCTAATACATCTGCATCTGTTGACTGGCGTAATACAGAAAAACCACCCCAGCTAGACCTGTCATCAGGAATCTCTGTATTTTTCATCCAACTACCATTAACATAGTTGTAAAAATCTGATTTAGGATTAACCAGAGTATCCATATTCTCTAGTGCAATACCAGGAATTTTTACTACTTCTTTAGTTTCTGTTTCAGTTGTTGCCGCTTCTTTTTTACCTTCTTTACAAGAGGTAACCGCAAGAGCACCAACTAAACCTACCATAAGTAGTGATTTGTTAGTAATTTTCATTGTTCAGTTTTTAAATTGTTAAATTAGTCTTTGATCCTAATTGACTTAGTCTCTACACAAAAATAAGGAAAAGATAAAATAAAGCTTCATTTTGTGTGTTAATTACATTTTTAGTTCCAAAACATTATATTTTACAAGGGTATTTTCAATACTTATTAGTTCTAACAAAGGTTAAAACAGTATTTACTATCATTAAAAAAATGGTATTTTTACTTTTTAAGTCAAGAACAGACGTAGAATAAGATTTATGAAGAACGATAAAATAAAAAATGTGTTTAAAGAAGGTGCTATTTCTAGTGCTTTTATAGGCGAAGCAATTGCCAAGCACCAGAGTAAAACACAAATAGGAGCACATAATATTTTTTTAGGTCAGGTTAGAGCAGATAAAATAGACGATAAAGTTGTAAAAGCTATAGATTATACTGCGTATGAAGAAATGGCAAACCTTAAGTTTCACGAAATAAAAGAAGCAACATTCTCTAAGTTTAATATTACTTGCATGCACATTTACCATAGTAAAGGCATTGTAAATATTGGCGAAATTTGTTTGTTCGTTTTTGTTTCTGCACCACACAGACAAGTAGTTTTTGATGCACTTAATTATGTTGTAGAAGAAATTAAAGCCCAAGTTCCTGTTTTTGGCAAAGAAATTTTTGAAGACAGCTCTTATCAATGGAAAGTAAACAAATAACAATGGTAGATATTACACAAAAAGCAATTACATTAAGAACTGCAATTGCACAAGCTGTTGTAAAAGTAAGTACACAAGCAACTATAGATGCTATAAATAACAAAACTGTTCCTAAGGGAGATGTTTTTGCTATGAGCAAAGCTGCAGGTTTACTTGGTGTAAAAAAAACACCAGATTTATTACCAGATTGCCATCCTATACCTATTGAGTATACAGATATTACATACCAAATTAACGACTTAGAGATTACTGTTCTCATTACTGTAAAAACAAACTACAAAACTGGCGTAGAGGTAGAAGCTATGCATGGCGCAAGTGTTGTTGCACTAAATATGTACGATATGCTAAAACCAATAGACAAAGGCATAGAGATACACCGTATAAAGCTTTTAAAGAAAACAGGTGGTAAGTCTGATATTACCAATAAGTAAAATATTATTTTTTATAATTTACAAGCAATTAACTTTATTGGTTTTGCGTTTTTAAGAGAATAAACTAATTTTAATAACTCGCATATTGCGTGTATTACAATTCTCTAAAAAATAGCTACTATGGACAATCTTAAACGGGTAATTGTAGATTTTAAAAAACTTACTCCAGAAGTATTAAAACTCTTGGTCGAAAAATATCCTGCCGGATATGGTGATAAAGATATTTTTACTTTTAAAAATGCCAAAAAGGAAACTATTGAGGCTGTAGAAGTAATTACAGAAGACACAAAGTATCTTGTTAAAATTAGCGCCAAGTTAGAGTATACTATGGAAAACTATGACGAGGACGACTATGAGGATTTTAAAGATGATGACCCCACAGCCATCCCAGACATTAGTTTAGATACAGATGATGATGACTAATTTATTTAGCCAAATTCTTCAACATTGTTTCTGTAGTTTTTTCTAGATCAAATTCTGCTTTCCAACCCCAATCTTTTTCTGCTACAGAAGCATCAATACTTTGCGGCCAAGAATCTGCTATTTCTTGTCTAAAATCTACGTTATAATCAATTTTAAACTCAGGTATCTGTTTTTGTATACTTGCTGCAATTTCGGTTGGTGTAAAACTCATTGCTGCTAAGTTATAAGAAGAACGTTCTTTTATCTTCTCTGCGCCAGTTTCCATAACGGCTATAGTTGCTCTAATAGCATCGTCCATAAACATCATTGGCAACTTTGTGTTTTCAGACAGAAAACAAGTGTATTCTTTATTTTCTAAAGCCTTATGGTAAATTTCTACAGCATAATCTGTAGTACCACCACCTGGTTGTGTTTTCCAACTAATTAAACCTGGGTAACGCAAACTACGTACATCTACACCATATTTATTAAAGTAATAAGAACACCAGCGTTCACCAGACTGCTTACTTATACCATAAACTGTACTCGGTTCCATAATCGTATTTTGTGGCGTATCTTCTTTTGGTGTATTAGGTCCAAAAACCGCAATACTAGAAGGCCAAAATATTTTAGTTATCTTTTTATCTTTAGCAAGATTTAAAACATTAAAAAGAGACCCCATATTTAAGTCCCATGCACGCATAGGAAATTTTTCTGCAGTAGCACTTAACATTGCTGCCATAAGGTACACCTCATCTATTTCATAATGCATTACTACATTTTCTATAGCCTTATAATCTGTAGCGTCTAAAAGTTCAAAAGGGCCACTTGCCATAAGATCTTCACTTCCTTCTCTTATATCACTAGCAACTACATTATCGTTACCGTGTTTTTCTCGCAAAGCCAATGTAAGCTCTGTTCCTATTTGCCCGCAGGCACCTATAATTAAGATAGATTTTTGCACAATAATTGGTGTTCTAAAATTAGACTGCAAAGATATATTTATTAAATTAACTTTAGTGTCAATTACATATTTACTACTTATTTAACTAATTTTATAGATGAATACAAAGTGAACAAACTTCTTATCTTATTCTTTTTTTATACTTTCGTCTTATGAAAAGATTTTCCCTTTTTTTTATATTGATTTTTACCTTTATTTCTTGTGATAAAACAAAGAAAGAAGCCGTAAAAGAAGAGCTCGTAGCTAGTAAAATTACTTTTAACGCTAAAAAGCTTCCTAAAAAGAATAAACTAGATCCAAAAGTAGTAGCTGTTCTAGAAAACTGGCAAGAGTACAAGAATTTTAACACAGCTATAGATGGTATGTATAAAGCAGAAAATGATGAAGATCTGCGCTTAACACTAGACCAAATTATAGAAGCTCAGAAAAAGCTAGAAGCATCTACTTTTCCTGAAGAATATAATAAACCGCATATTAAAAGCAGATTAACGGTTATAAAAACATATACTTTAAAAACTAAAGCAGCTATAGAATATAGTTTAGTTATTTTAGAACCTGCATCAGAGATGATAGATGCTTACAATAATTTTAGAAATCAGTTTAATATTATTGCAAATAACACTTTAGACACTAACTTAATTTTACAAAATGAATAAGACCTTTATTTTTCTTTTTACGCTTGTTGCAACTTTACAGCTAACTGCACAAAAAACAGAAATTAACACGGTTGTAGATGCTTGGCACAAAGCGGCATCGGATGCAGATTTTGACGCGTACTTTGGTTTTATGACTAAGGATGGTGTGTTTATAGGCACAGAAGCCACAGAAAACTGGCAAAACAAAGACTTTAAAGCTTTTTCTAAACCTTATTTTGACAAAGGAAAAGCGTGGAGCTTTACAGCATTAGAACGAAACATTTATATAGATAAATCTAAAAAAATTGCTTGGTTTGATGAATTACTAGACACCCAAATGGAAATTTGTCGTGGTTCTGGAGTTCTAAAAAAAGTAAAAGGAGAATGGAAAATTGCACATTATGTACTTTCTATTGCCATACCAAATGAAAACGTAGACAAGGTGGTTGACTTAAAAAAAGAGAAAGACCAACTGTTAAAGGAAGAATTAAAACAAAACTAAAAAAGGAGCGCAAAAGCGCTCCTTTTTTAGTTTTGTAGTAAATAGCAATTATTTTTTTGGCTCAGCAGCCTCTGTTTTTCTAGCCTCTATAGCTTGCTTGCTTAGGCTAGCTAAATTAAAATTAGGTGCTATTGCCAGAGCTTCATTAATAATAGCCAATGCAGCATCAGGGTTTGCCTGGTCGTTATTGTACTGTACCAAAGCTTTTAAATGTAAAAATGCTGCTTTTAAAGACACCTCGTAAGGTTGTTGTCTTTCATAGAAAGCATACTTCATATCATCCTTAGCGTTTGTTAAACCATACTCAATATTAGTACTAGCTCCTGCTTTATCTCCTGTTTGTATTTTTAAATCTGCTAACTCGTATGCTAAAAAAGCATTAGGTGCTCTTTTATTTAAAATCTCGAACTGAGCAATAGCCCTTTTTAAATCACCAAGATCTTTTAAAGCCAATGCTCTTACCTGTACAGCCATATCAGAATCTGTATCTTTAGTATCTACGCCAATAGTGCGCAATGCTTGCATATTTTGGTTGTTGTTTACATATAAATAAGCAAGAGTATCTTTACGTGCTTCGTTCGGGGCTAATACATTTAAATGTGTTATTGCGTTAATTATTCCTTGAGTATCTCCTTGAGATTTCATTTGCTTGTAAAATGCTTCATAGTGCGTTAACAAGTCACTTTTTGTTTGTGCACTTATGCTTAAAGCAAAAAGCAACACAACTGCCGTAATTATCTGTTTCATTCTCATAATTTTAGTGCCTCAAAACTATAAAAATATTTCTAGTAAACAGTAAAAAAATATGTAAGGAATCGCATAAAATAAAAAAAGCCCTCTAAAGAGGGCTCATAGGTCAAATTTGATAATAAGATTTGGGATCTTTTTATATCATTTTATATCATTTTATGAAAATGCCAGATTTGGGAAAAAAGGCGTTTTAATATCGTTTTTGCAATTATTTAATTCGGATTTTACAATCGTTATTTCCTAATTACAATGCAAATATATGAGGTAACTTAAAACTCTAACAATTTATGTTGTGAACCTGCCCTATTCTGTTGTATAAAAAATAAGTTGTCACTTTTCTTCGATAAAGTGCACTTTCATAGATGAATAGTAAACTATTCACGTTATTATTTAGTACTCATCTAAGTGTTCTGGATAAAGAAAATTGTTATAAGGAAAACGAGTTACGTGAATATCCCTAACCTCATCATAAACCCTTTTTCTAAACGTATCTAAATTCTCATTATTCAATGCCGAAATAAATAAAGCCCTATCGCCTACCTTTTGCATCCAAGATTTTTTCCACTCGTCTAACGTAAAATGTACTTTAGTTTTCTCTGTTACCAAATCATCTTCATCTATAGTTTCGTGTGTAAATTGATCTATTTTATTAAATACAATAATTGTCTTTTTGTCTTGTGCTTTTATTTCTTCAAGTGTATTTAGCACAGAAGCTATATGGTCTTCAAAATTAGGGTGAGATATATCTACTATATGCAACAGTAAATCTGCCTCACGCACCTCATCTAATGTACTTTTAAAGCTCTCTACCAATTGCGTAGGTAGTTTTCTAATAAAACCTACAGTATCACTTAATAAAAACGGCAAGTTCCCCAAAACTACTTTACGTACAGTTGTATCTAGAGTTGCAAAAAGTTTGTCTTCTGCAAATACTTCACTCTTACTAACTACATTCATTAAAGTAGATTTACCTACGTTGGTATACCCCACCAAAGCTACTCTAACTAAAGCACCACGGTTACCACGTTGGGTTTCCATTTGCCTGTCTATTTTACCTAGCTTCTTCTTAAGTAATGTAATACGGTCGCGTACAATACGCCTATCTGTTTCTATCTCCGTTTCTCCAGGTCCACGCATACCAATACCCCCTTTTTGACGCTCTAAGTGAGTCCACAAACCTGTTAGTCTTGGCAGTAGATATTGATATTGTGCCAATTCTACCTGTGTACGTGAGTAGCTTGTTTGTGCTCTCTGCGCAAAAATATCTAGAATTAGTGTGGTTCTATCTACTATTTTACATTTTAAATGACGCTCTATATTACGTTGTTGCCCTGGTGTAAGTTCATCATCAAAAATAACAGAACCTATTTCATTTTCTTCAACATAAAGAGCAACCTCATCCATTTTACCACTTCCTATATATGTCTTAGGGTTTGGTTTATCTATTCTCTGTACAAATCTCTTGTATACTTCGCCACCTGCTGTATAGGTTAAAAACTCTAATTCATCTAAGTATTCTGTTACCTTTTGCTCTGTTTGTGTGCTACTTATAACTCCTATAAGAACAGTTTTTTCATATTCTACGACTATCTTCTCTAGCATATGTTTAATTTATAATGCAAATCTAATCAATACTTGCTAAGCTATTTTTGTATTTTAGCATCTAATATTAAAAAGTGAGCGCTTTTTTTACTACTTTAAAATAATAAAATAAAATTAATTTGGTTACAATTGCCTTTTATAATTTAGAAAACCTATTTGACACTATTGATGATCCTACAACTCTAGACGACGATTTTACGCCTAAAGGAGAAAAAAGATGGACAAACAACAGATACAAAAAGAAGGTTTTTAAATTAACAAAAACCATATCAGAAATAGGAACTCACAACACTGATGAGCCTCCTGTACTTATTGGTATTGCAGAAGTAGAAAATGAGACTGTAGTTAAAGATCTTGTGAACAATAGTAATTTAGACAATATAAATTATGAATATGTACATTACGATTCTCCGGATGAGCGTGGTATAGATACTGGTCTTATTTACAACAAAGATCATTTTACGGTTTTACATTCTGAGCCTATACATGTACATATTATAAATACGAATGGTGCTATAGACAATACCAGAGACATACTTTATGTACACGGTAAATTAAATGGCGAAGAAGTACACGTTTTTGTAAACCATTGGCCATCTAAAAGAGAAGGTAATATAGCTACAGACTATAAAAGAATTGAAGCTGCAAAAGTACTAACTAGCTTTATGGCTAAAATTGAAGAAAAGTATCCTAATCCTAACTATATAATTATGGGCGATTTTAACGATAGTCCTAAATCTGATAGTATAAAAGTATTAATGGACACCAATGTACTTTACAACCCTAGTGACCATTTATTAACTTTTGAAAAAGGTAGCGCTAGTTATAAAAGAAAATGGAGTTTGTTTGATCAAATAATTATATCTCATAGTTTTTTAAATTATGAAAAAGGAACCCACAGTTTTGTAGAGGCTAATATTTTTGACGAACATTTTTTAACTGAGTTTGATGGTAAGTTTAAAGGCACGCCATTTAGAACTTATGTTGGTCGTAAATATGTTGGTGGTTATAGTGATCATTTTCCTGTATTTTTGCAATTTAAATACAACGAATAGTAACCGTTTTACACTCGTTTAATTTCATCAGCATCTAACAACTCTTCATTGCGTAGCCTAAGAAAAACTTGGGCTATTGCAATTACATCCAATTCGCAGTACTTTACTATACGGTCTATATCGTTATCAATATAAAAAACATCTCTAACCATACTACCGTCTATATCTTCTTTTGGTGATGGTATCCCAAGTACATTGGTCATTAGTTTTAATGAGGTATAATGCTTAAAATCGCCAAATTTCCAAAGCTCCATAGTATCTATATGTGGTACTTCCCAAGGTTTTTTTCCAAATAAATTAAGTTTTGGAGGTAAATCTATACGATTAATAACCATACGACGCGCTATGTACGGGAAATCAAACTCCTTACCGTTATGTGCACATAATACATATTTAGGTGATGCAAAATGCGTGGTTAAAAGATTTTTAAACTCTTTAAGCAGCGTATCTTCCTCTCCAAAAAAAGTAGTGACCCTAAAGTTACGCATAGCTCCTTTTGTGTTAAAATACCCTACAGAAATACATACAATTTTCCCAAATTCTGCCCAAATACCTGCTCTATCATAAAACTCTTCTGGCGTAAAATCTTCTTGCCTTTTATACGCTGTTTTACCCGCCCATAATTCTTTCTTTTCATCGCTCATCTGACTATAACCCTCATACTCAGGCACGGTTTCTATATCTAAGAAAAGAATATGTTCTAGATTAATTTTATGAAGCATAATAATGATTTAATATTTAAAAAGAAAACTGAATATAAGTATAAATTACCGTTTATCGAAATACAACATACGCAACCAATAAAATCCTACAAATACCGTTAGCTACAAAAACAAATTACTACTATGAAATTAAAATTATTACCGTTAGCATTAATTGCAGTTACTATATTTTCTTGCTCTAGTGATGACGACAGCGCAGATGACAACAATGTTGATGATCCTGAAAAATCTGAGGAGCAAGTAACAAGCTGTGATAAGGTTGAAAACTTTGTCTTTGTTGAAAAAGACGGATTAGTTAGCGTTGAGTTTGAAGATGCTGCTTTTACCAACAACTGGAAATTAAAAAAAGATGGAAATAATATATCTGGAAAAGGATATATGGTTTGGGAAGGCGATCAATATTTGGGTAAACCAGGTGAAGGTTTAGCAACGTATAGCATTAAAATAAATAGTCCTGGAACATATCGTTTTTTATGGAAATCTGCCGTTAAAAAAGGAAACAATGGAGCTGACCATAATGACTCGTGGTTGCGTTTTGCAGATGCAAAAGACTTTTTTGGAGAGAAAGACGGTAGTATTGTATACCCACAAGATACTGGCAAAACACCAAATCCAAAAGGCGCATCTAAAGACGGCTGGTTTAAAGTATACAGAAGCGGTGGTGATTTAGATTTTAAATGGCAAGCAAGCACATCTGATAATGATAGTCACCCTATTTTTGTTACGTTTGATAAAGCTGCAGTTTATACTATGGAAATATCTGCCCGTTCTGCGGGCCACGCCATAGACAAGTTTGTTCTTTTTAAAGACTCTGTTAATCAGTCTGACGCTACAGCAGATGATGTAAAGTCTAGTGAAATTACATGTAAAAACTAAGAGTTAATTATCAGTATAAAACAAAAAACCGACTTCGTATTAAGTCGGTTTTTTTATATTTTAAAATAAGGATGTTTGTTTAGCCGGACTCTCATGTTCTAACAGCCATTTTTTACGGTGTAAGCCACCCGCATAGCCTGTTAAAGATCCATCACTACCAATTACTCTATGGCAAGGAACAATAATCCACAGGGGGTTTTTACCATTAGCTGCGGCTACAGCCCTTATTGCTTTAGGATCTCCCAAAACCTTAGAGAGCTCTAAATAAGAACACGTTTTACCGTAAGGAATTTCTAAAAGGCCCTTCCATACCTTTTTCTGAAAATCTGTTCCTTCTGGATTTAACTCTATACTAAATATTGCTCGTTCCCCACTAAAATATTCTTGTAGTTGGTAAACAGCATCTTCAAGCACTTCTGGAATTACTTCCGTTATTTCGGCATCATCTAAAACAGAAATTACAGAAAGTCCGTTTTCATCGCCTTCTATTTTGGCTATACCCAACGGAGTCTTTATGTAAGCTGTTTCTATCATTTTATATCTTCGGCAGAACCTGGTTTTGTATCAGAACTATCAGTTTTACCATCTTCTTCACCAATTAACCCCATTTTTTTTGCTCTGGTCTCCCAATTTTTTCTAGCTAAGGATTGTAAATCAGCGATGTGATCGCTCTCATCCATAATCTCCATTCCTAACAAGGTTTCTATAACATCTTCCATAGTAACAAGGCCACTAACAGATCCGTACTCATCTACAACCAAAGCAACGTGCTCTCTTTTCTTTATAAAAGTCTCAAACAATTGCGGAATTGGTGTATTGCGTTCTGTTGCTAAAATTTCCCTTTTTATACTAGATAAAGGAGAATCGCCATTTTTACTAATAACTTCTTCTAAAATATTATCTTTTAAAACAAAACCTGTAATATTATCTAAAGACCCACTGTATACAGGAATTCTAGAAAAACGCATTTTAGGATTAGCAGCATAGAACTCACCTATTGTTGCTGTTTCTGCCGCTGATTTTAAAACCGTACGTGGCGTCATTATATGTTTGGCTAAAATTTCATCAAACTCTAATAAGTTGCGTATAATTTTAGATTCAGATTCCTGAAAAACACCTTCTTCATGAGCAATATCTGCCATTGTTGTAAAGTCTTCTCTGCTTAATACACTACCATGGTGTTCTTTGCTGCCTACCAATTTAGTAAACACTTGTAGAATCCATAAAAGTCCTGTCCACTTTAAAATTAAGACCATAATATTTAAAGCCTTGGTTGTAAAATTCGCAAGTTGCTTCCAATATGTTGCTCCAATAGTTTTAGGTATAATTTCTGATGCAATTAATATTAAAATTGTCATTAAAGTTGAAACAATACCAACCATTAAATCCTCTGTAAAAGTAACTCCCAACACACTTGTTGTTGTACTACCATACATTTCTGCATAGGCTACTTTTGCTTGTACCCCAACTAAAATTGCACCAACAGTATGTGCAATGGTATTTAACGTTAAAATTGCAATTAGTGGTTTATCTACGTCTTTCTTTAACGCTTCTAAACCTAGAGCAAAGCTTTTACCTTCTTTCTTTTTTACGTTTATAAATGTAGTAGTAACACTTAATAAAACAGCCTCTAGAATAGAACATAAAAAAGAGAAGAAAACTGAAATAAATGCATAAAATAATAATAGACCCATAGTATATATTTAAAGTACGAAAATAGCAAAAAGTTAGCAGTTCTAAGTTATTAACTTATAGAAGCGTACTACTCACTGCTATTATATGCCAATATAAATTGATATCTGTACTAAAACAAAAAATCTGCGCATTAAAATTGATTCGTATAGCAACCTTAACACGCAGAAAAACTAACAATTCAACTAAACTTTTTCTATTGAAAATCAGATGCTTTAAAAGGATATTTCCTTGGTGTTTTTTGAATAGTAATCCAATGTGCAAAGCTTAGTCTTAAATTTCCTTTTTCGGTATGCTTTATATGATTTTAATAGACTGTTTTAAATTTTTTGAAATTCATTATAATATTCATCTATAATATTATTTATTAGAATACTAATTTTTTCAAAATCTTCAGAATAAGAGTTTGCTAGTGAGAATCTAATCGTCCAGTCCGGTCCATCAAAACCACCACCTGGCATAGCTACAATAGACTCTTCTTCAGCCAAACGAATTACTGGATCTAAAGCGTTATAATTCTCGCCAACCCATTTACTAAACGCTTCATTATATTTATCTCTAGCTAAATTCAAGAAGTCTACCAAAGTGTAATAATATGCTGCATTCTTATTGTCTTCAGATATTAATGGTTTACCAGGTAAGTCTTTATAGAGCTTATCATATCTATTTCTAACCAATTTTTTCACATCTTCTTTATACTTGTTTTCAGTATCAATTAAAGTTGCTAAAGAGAATAAAGACATTTGAATTTGTTGTGGTGTAGATAAACCAGCAGTGTGATTTAAAGCTACACTGCGACTATCAGCAACAAAACGATCTATCATTTTTATGCCATCTGGATTTAATGAAATAGTTCCATAACGCTCTCGCAATTCTACTTTATCTTCCTCAGGAAGTTTGGCTAACATTTTATCAAAATTATTATTTTCATTTAATGCTATTACTCCAAGTCTCCAACCTGTAGCTCCAAAATATTTAGAATAAGAATACACTAGAATGGTACTTTCTGGAGCTTTAATTGCTAGTGATGTAAAGTTTTCCGTAAACGATCCATAAACATCATCAGTTAATAAAATCAAGTCTTCTCTATCTTTAGCTATTTTGGCAATTTTATCTAAAGTAGGCTCACTTAATTTTACTGATGGCGGATTACTTGGATTCACTAAAAAGAATGCTTTTACTTTGGTATCCTTTAGTTTATCGATTTCAGAATCTGGAATTTGCCAGTTATCGTTTTCGTCTGCATTAATCAAAACCATTTTTAAATCGTAATCCTTTAACGCTGGCATTTCAAAATAAGGCGTAAAAATAGGCGTCCCAATAGCAATGGTATCTCCTGCTTTTAAAAACTTGTTTGCTTTTAAAGAATTGAATATGTAAACCATTGCAGCTGTACCACCTTCTGTAGCAAATACATCATATTTTGTTTTTGGAGGTGTTGCTCCTGCGCTCATTTCTTTCATTAAATAAGCATGAGCAATGGTTTCAGAATGCTTTAACATACGTCCTGGTTCTGGATAATTATTTCCTATAATACCATTAACCCATTCAAACATTAAATCGTCTGAATCAATACTATAATTAGCGACAGCAAATTGAAATAAGTCATTTAAATAACGTAATCCAATAACATTTTTATTTAAAGTTAAATACGCTTGAAATCTTTTGGTAATACCATCTTTATCTGTAATTCCACCAAAACCATCTAGTTCCTGAAATTGTCTTTTACTTTCTTCTAATCCAAATAGACCAAGTTGAAAAAAGGCATCTCTAGGCTTTGTTGCAATCCAGTTTGGATTACCTCTACCCGCATTAATCGTAGAATGTTGGTGGTTAGATTTCGCTAATTTTATTAGTGTATCTTTTACTTCAAACGGACTTAACGTATTAAGTTCTACTTCTTCTTGTTTTTTCATTATAATGCATTTTATAAATTAAGGCATCAATGCAATAATTATTGGACCCCAAAGTGTTAAAAATATATTTGCCACCGCGTATGTCATTGTAAATGTTGGCGTTGATGTTGCGTTTTGTGTTTTATCTAATAGAGATGAGAATGCTGGATTGGCACTTTTACTACCCACAAGAACACCTAAAGCTTCTACAGGATTTTTTATTTTTAAAAGATAGAAGTTCATAATAAACTGAACAATCATAGGTATCATTGTCACTAAAATTCCTAAAAGAAATAAGGTAATACCACTTTTTAAAATAGCTTGAAAAGCAGGTGCTCCAGCATTTAAACCAACGATACCTACAAAAACAGCAAGTCCAAAAGTTTGAATAAAACTAGCAGCACCAACGTTTATACCTCCCATTTTTGGGTGTTTTGTTCTTAAAAAACCAATGATTAAACCAGAAACTAAACAGCCTAATCCTGAGCCTAACGCAACGTTTGTTCCATTAATATCAAAATTAATTTCGCCGATTAAATAACCAACGACCATACCTAAACCAAAGACTATAAAATCTGTACTATTGATTGACGTTGGCTTGTATCCTATTTCTTTTTCTATTCTATCTAAGTCTTTGGTCTTACCAACCAATGTTATTTCGTCACCAGCATGAATTTCAGTATTATCTAAAACCGCTAATTCATGAGACATTCTAACAATGCTATTTATATAAACACCGTGTGTTTTAGTTAGACCTAATTGCTTACGAATTTCAGCTAAAGTCTTGCCTTGTAGTTTTTTATTTGAAATAATAACGTGTCTTTGCTCTTCTGTAAAATCAATGTTTGCTCCAATTTCTGAAATCTCTTCACCTAAAGTATTACTAGCATTAGAAAAGGCGGTTATTAATCCTGTTACAAATAAAATATCGCCTTCTTTAATTTGAAAATCTGCAGTAGGCTCTATGTTTTTACCATCACTAATAACAAGCTCTACCGTTAAATTAAAATTAAATTCAGCTTCAAAATCTTGAATCGTTTTACTCAAATACTTTGATGTTTTTGAAGTTTTGAATACTCTAGTATCAACTCTTTTGATCGGATCAAATTCGCCTTCTACCATTTCTTTACTACCACCAAGTTTTGCTGCTAGTTTTTTAGCCTCTGCTCTAATATCCCATTTCATTACTATTGGAATAAAAGAGACCATTAAAATTGGACCAATAGAACCAAAGATGTAGGTAATAGAATAACCAACAGCTACGTTTGTTTTCATGATTTTAGCTGCCTCTGTGGCTAATCCCAATTTATCTATCGCTTCTCCTGCTGTACCAATTATTGCAGATTGAGTTAATCCTCCTGCAGCCAATCCGGCAGCCATACCTTTGTCAAGCCCCATCCACATTGAAAGACCGACTACAGCTAATAATCCTAAAACGGTCATTGAAAATGCGGCTACTAAAAACTTTAAGGAGGATAATTTTAATGAAGCAAAAAATTGCGGACCACCTAAATAACCTACCATAAAAATAAACAAAGCAAAGAAGAGACTTTTAACTTCTCCACTAATTTCAAACCCGCCAACTTGACCAATAATTACAGCCATAATTAATGTACCCGCTACACCACCAAGTGTAAATTTTCCAATTTTAAACTTCCCTACAAAATACCCAATAGCAATTGCTAAAAACAAGGTGAGATAAGGAAAATTTCTGAGTGTATCGTAAATAATTTCCATAATTTATTTTAATTTTAGTTCTGATTTGTAGTTGGATTAAAGGTGGTATATCGCCATGAACTAAGCCCTATTTCCTAAACCATTATCTTTTGATTTATTTTGACTTCCACCACCAATAAGCTTCCATCATAGCGCTGGGTTGCTTTTCAAAATTTATAGTAATAGTAATTAACACTGAATATAACGCTAACTTTATATCAATCAACCCTAAGTACTTGTTGATTTACGTGATATTTATAGATCCATAATGTCTTTCTTATTTAAATAATTAAAATATGTTTAAGAAACCCTAGACTTAAGAGTTCCTTAAACATATTCTTACTTCATAAGGTTTACAAGACTCTTATAAAAATTTTAGTGGTGCAATAAAACCAAGCATCACCTTACCAGTTGTAGAATCTTCTAAATCATATATTGATTTAGCAGTGTTAGAATAGTTATAATCCCTTCCTACGTATGATGCGAAAAATTTTAGATTCAATTTTTTAAAGGGATAGAATTCTAAAGATGGTATTACTCCCCATGCCGTACGAATATGATCATTACTAACAGTTTCGTCTGGATTACCTTTCCAATAAGAATCACTTACCATACCTATTAATGAGAAGTTCCATTGTGGAGAAAAATTGTATTGTACTCGCAACCAATGTTCAACATAACTAGTTTTCAGGGCTGTATAGGGAGAGTAGCTTTCTGGAATTAGACTAGTTATTACACCAAGTCTATCAAGGTCATCCTTCATATACTTAAAATCATATTGAATCAATACTTTTTTTAGGTTTAATTGATTACCCAAAGCAATATACTGTACTTGCTTTTCACTTGCTTCCGTTATAAAGGAATAACTCCAAAATGTAGAAAACAATCCATCTGCAAAACTCCCTCTCCAATTGCCTACAAAGGCAGCAGGAAATTTTGTAGAATTAACATCTGGAACACTATTATACAATTCAGAAAAAGTCTTAGTTCTAGCATTAAGAACTTGAAATGTAAATTGTTGATTATTATGTGTATTCCATGTGAACTGTGCCCCTGTCAAAAAATTATCTGCCTCCTCAACAATATCATTATATTGATATATATCAATGGGATTCGCATCAAATTCATATCCTCCATAATCTGCACACATTTTACCAAAAGCTATACTAAAGCTATTTGATAAATTAATACCCACAAAAGCCATATCAACTGAATGATCAACATTATCTACAGATTGAACAGTAGGGGTCCGAGTATACCTATCGCGAAACCTAAAAAACACAGTACTATCTAAAACCATACCCTTTACTTCAAGTCGAAATTGATTCATTGCAAAATTACTGCTAGTATATTTACCATCCTGAAAATCATTGTTATTTGCATATTGCATATTAGCAATAACATCTACATTTTCTAATATATTTGCCTTATCGACTGATATGATTGGCTTAGACCCAAATTTCAATGTATCGGATTGTTTATGTAACTGGGCATTCACATCAATAGATATAAATATAAGAACACATAAAAATATAAATTTTTTCATAATATTTTAATTTAGATTGCTAGATTTAATATTTGAAAAAATAACTCTGTAACGTTTCTTTGTCTTTAGTCTGCGTAAGTCCAAGCATTAATAATATTCTAGCTTTTTGTGGATTAAGATCGTCGCCTACAATTGAACCAATCTTTTTATCATCGGTTTCGTCATTCAAAATAACTCTTCCCGTAGGGACTCTTGAAGCTCGACAGACAGCAACTCCTTTATTTGTGGCTTTCATTACTGCGGAAGTATTTATCTCGTTAAGATTTCCATCACCCAATCCTGCAGTAACAATCCCTTCAACATCTGCTTTTACATAAGCATTAATAGCCACATCTGATACATCAGCAAATAATAGAACTACAGCAACATTCGGAAGTTTATCCATTTTTGTAACATCAAAGGGTGTATTTTTATTAGCATCTCTCAGTTCTTTAGTATAATACTTTACTGTTTCACCAAGCACTTGTCCCATAGGCCCAGTATTTGGTGAAGTAAAGGCATCAACATGTGTTGTATTTGTCTTTACGACTTCACGTGCGTCTAAAATATTACCATTAAAAACAACCATAACTCCTTTCTCTTTCGAAAGTGGGTCTGCCGCAACCTGAACTGCATTGTATAAATTTTTTGGGCCATCTGAGCTCATAGCTGTACCTGGTCTCATTGAGCCGGTTAAAATAACCGGATTATTATAACGGTTGGTAAGGCTCAAAAAATAGGCTGTTTCCTCCATCGTATCGGTACCATGAGTAATGACTATACCATCTGCTTCATTATTTTTAAAAATTTCATCTATACGTTTCGCCAGCTTTAACCAAATCGCAACAGTCATATCTTGACTACCAATGTTAGACACTTGTTCTGCTGTTAGCGTCGCTAATTTATCAATTCCTGGAACAGCATCTATCATATCATTAATAGGTGTTACACCTGCTTGATAACCCGCAGCATTAGGAGACGTACCTTTTCCTGCAATTGTTCCGCCTGTGGCAAGTATTTTAATACGTGGGAGTTGCTGCGCAAATAAATTACAACAAATCAATGTAATTACGAGAAACATAAACATCTTTTTCATTTTACCTTTTTTAAATTATTTTATCAATTTGATTTAGTAAAAATAATCTCCTAAAAGAGTATGTCATATGACATAAGTCAGTTTAGTAAAAAAAGATCTTATATTTAATGTTCAATAGTGTTTACAATACACTTATTTGATGTAGATATTCAAGAATAGAGCGATCTAATGTTATAAATAAAATTTTACAAGTTTCTATTGAAAATCAGATGCTTTAAAAGGATATTTCCTTGGTGTTTTCTGAATAGTAATCCAATGTGCAACAGTAAACGATTTTACGCCCCATTGTCCATTAAAACGACCTAATCCTGAGTTTTTAACGCCTCCAAATGGTGCATAAGCACTATCATTAACCGGTTGGTCATTAATATGCGTCATACCAGCTTCAATGCCTTGTGCAAACGCCATTCCTTTAGCTTCATCTTGTGTAAATACAGAACTAGACAAACCAAAATCCGTAGCATTAGCTAAACGCAATGCGTCTTCCATATCTTTAGCACGTGTAATCGATACTGCAGGTCCAAAAATCTCGTGTTTAAACAACGGACAGTTTTCATCTGTATCTACAAAAACGTGCGGTGCATATGTAAACCATCTGCTTCACCACCTAAAGCCATTTTATAACCTTGTGCTTTAGCTTCGTCTATTAAATTTTTAACGGTGTCAAATTGTGCTTGATCGATAATTGGTCCTACAAACGTATCTGGATCATTCATATCTAAACGTTTTAAGGTTTTTACTTTGGCGATAAACTTCTCTGTGAATTCATCATAAACTTTATCTTCTACAATAATTCTGTTAATCGCCATACAAATCTGACCTTGATTCATAAATTTACCCCAAGCAGCAGCTTCTACAGCTTGATCAATATCTGCATCTTCAAGTACTACAAACGGACTATTACCTCCCAATTCTAATTCGATATTTTTAATAATATCAGCACTCAACGCATTTTGCCCTACTTGACGACCAACGGGAGTTGAACCTGTAAACGAAATTAATTTTGAGATTGGATGCTTTGTAATGGCAGTACCAATAGTACTTCCTCCACCTGGCAATACACTTAATAATCCCTTAGGGAAACCTGCTTCTTCTAAAAATGAAGCAAAAATTAATCCTCCAGTAACTATAGATGTTGATGCTGGTTTTAAAACCACTGCATTACCAACTGCTAAGGCAGGACCTAAAGTACGAGCTGTTAATTGTCCTGGGAAATTCCAAGGAGAAATTAACCCGATAACCCCTAATGGTTTTCTAACTGCAATAGATTCTTTACCCTCTATATCTCTTGGTAAAATTTTACCTTCTACTAATAATGGTAAATGCACAGCGCTTTCAAAAACACTAGCTACTAACTCAGCTTCAAAATAGCCTTTTGCCAAAGTTGCTCCTACTTCTTTTCGTGCCCATTCTGCAAATTCTTGTTTACGATTTCTAACAACCGTAGCTAGTTTTTGCATCATTCTGCTCTTTTCTGGAGGTAATACTGCAGCCCATTTTTTTTGTGCAATAGCAGCTGTTTCAAAAGCTTCATTTACATCGTCTTCTGTTGCACTACTTAAAGAAAATAATTCCTCTTGATTCCAAGGGTTAATATCTTTTATTACTGGTCCTTTTCCGTCTTTCCATTCGCCACCAACAAATATTTTTTTGGTGTAATTAGGTAATTCTTCTTGTGTTTTCATTTTTAGTGTTTTTTTTGATTACTATCTTTAATAACCAATAATTATTATATCTCGTTTACTTGATGTAAATATTCTGGGATAGGACGTTCTACTATTTCTGATAACACTTTACCAGTTTCCATAGAAAGTGCGTCTGTTGTAGAAAATTTTTGTGCAAATTCTTGCGTTTTCCATTCCTCAATAACTACCAACTGATTTGGATTTTCTAAAACCGTGTATACATTGAAAGAAACACAATCATCTTGTGCTCGCACATTCGGAATTTGCTTCTCGTATTGTGCGATCAGTTTTTTGTTTTCATCTGCTTTAATATCAAACAAAGCAATAACACGTAGTTCTGCTGAATTTGCAGTACTGCTAAACTCTTCAACTCCTTTTTCTTCGGAAACTTCACCAACCAAAACATAAGCTTTAGGTGGGTTTACAAGTGCTTCATTTGCTAATTCTGCTAGTTTTAGTTCGTAGGGTTGAGAACGATGAAATGCCACAGCCTCTTCTCCGGTAAACAATTCATATCCAAAAAACATATTAGGGTTTTGCTTGTCTTCAAACAAGCGAATGCCCAAACATCCTGGTTCTGTAGCACTTCCCTTTTTAACAGCAATTAAAGCCTCTTTAAATTGAGAACGGAATGCTGGTTTTACTTCAAACTGACCTATAATTTTTATCATCTTACTTGATTTTAAATTATTGATTAATTCTAAAGAGTAACAATCACTTTGCCAACCGTTCTTCCTTTTTCTACTTCTCTATGTGCGTCTGCCATAGCTTCAAAAGCAAACGTTTTATAGATGTTTGGTTTAATAGCTCCGCTTTCTAACATTCCTTTTAAAGTGTTCATATCTTTAGCGCTAGAATGCACTAAAATATTAGAAACCGTTTTGTTTTCTTTCTCTGCTATAGCTTTAGCTTCCTCGGGCATATCCATACCAAAAGTGGTAATTACTGTTCCTCCATCTTTTAAAACCTTAGTGGAGTTCACTAATACTTGACCACCTTGAGTATCCAAAACAAAGTCTATATCAGACAACACCTCTTCAAAATTTTGGGTATGATAATCAATAGCTTCATCTGCTCCAATAGATAATACAAATTCTTTGTTTTTTGCTGAAGCAGTTGTAATTACATATGCTCCGAAGCATTTTGCTATTTGAATTGCAAAATGACCTACGCCACCAGAACCCGCTTGGATTAATACCTTATCGCCTTTATTAACTTTACCAGATAATATTTGCAAAGCAGTTAAAGCAGCCAAAGTGGTCGCAGCAGCTTCTTCAAAAGAAACGTTGCTTGGCATAAGTGCTAAATGAGCTTCTGGAGCTGCAACAAATTCCGCGTATGCTTTACCTGCTCCTGGAAAGTTTACCATCCCAAAAACAGTATCACCTACTTTAAAATCGGTAACGGCTGTACCAGCCTCAGTTACTGTTCCTGCAATATCCCATCCTAAAATAACTGGACGATTTTTACCGTACATTGAATCCAACATTTTGTCAGCGTACTTTGGTTTTACATCTGCAGGGTTTAATGAAATTGCTTTAACAGCAACTAACACTTCGTTTTCTTTTATGCTTGGCTTTTCTACTTCTGCTAAATGAAGGTTTTCTGGTCCTCCTGCTTTTGTTAATACTATAGCTTTCATATTGTGTGTTTTTTAAAAAATTATATTTGATGAATTTGATTAAAATAAAGGATTATCGTTCGCAGATTTATCTCCTTTATTGAAGGTGTTAAACGCATCCCAATGTTCAGAAATTTTACCGTCTGTAATTCTAAAAACATCCATTGTAGAGGTTCTATCACCTTCTTTATTTGTAATTACTTGTACAAAAACTAGGTCTTTTTCTGCAACAATAAGATTGAAGTTGAGTTTAAATTTAGGAGCATCTTTTAACCAAATAGGTAACATTTCTTTAAGCGCTTCTCTACCATCTGCAACATTAGGGTTGTGCTGAATGTAAACCGGACCAACATATTTATCTATGTTTTGATAATTCTGGTTTCCGAAGAGGTCTTGATAAAAATCTGTTACTACTTTTTTGTTTGCCTCTAAAGTCGCTTGCTCCTGATTTTGAACTTCTATTTTAGATTCCAAATTTGTAATGTTTTCATTTAATTTTTTTAATTCCCCAGAATTATCAGAACAAGATGCTAATAAGATAGCACCAATTAAGACTACTGTTAGTTGTACTTTTTTCATAATTTTAATTTTAATTTTAGTTATTTGTTAATTTTAATGACACTACAAATCTATAAATGTCTTGTAGTTTAGTAATGGTAAATAATGTACCTTTAATGGTGTATTGTGTCCGTAATTTATTTAATATCAATATTTTATGATTTAATTAACAAAGCACGCCTTACTTTTTATCGTAAACCATAGGAAGTAAAAAAGATTCAATTTTATTACTAAAAAGAATTGGCGCATATAGCGTATTACCTTCAATACTTATATCTGCTAATCCTTTAGGAAATGTTCCTACTCTTTTGCGAGTATCGTTATTAATAAAAAACAAATCGCTAACCGTACCGCCTGTAACTAAATACCCATCTTTAACTGCTGCTAAACCATCTAAAGCACCTAATTGATACGCACTTTTAATCATCGTAGCTGTTTTGTCTTTTAGGTTGACTTTATACAAACTACCATACTTATCTGGAGTTAACTCTAATGATAATTCTGCACCAAAATCAGCAATAATTAAATTATCATCTTGGATGAAAATTCCATTTGGATGCTTAATTTCTGGTGTTTGAAACCAAACTACTAGTTTGTTATTTTCTAAAGTGAAAATTTTTCCGCCTGCAATATCAGAGATAAAAACCTGTCCTGTTTTAGAAACTACAACATCATTTAATGAAACCACATCTGTTGATGTAAAGCTATTTATCAGCTTACCCTTTTTTACATCAATTATATGAAGTTCCTTACCATCACCTACATACAATTTGTCTTGGTATAAAGCTAAACCAGCAGGGTTGTTTAACCCTGTTACCCATTTATAATTATCTACTTTACCAGCTTTTGTAATTCGGCTTATATATCCTTTTTCATTCTGATTTACGTTAGAAACATACAACCAATCTTCAGTTGGAGAAGCTACTATAGATTCTGGCATAGCAAAACCCTCTAATTCCCAATTTTTAATTAATTGATCCGTAGAATTTATTTTAGAAGAGGCAACATAATTAGTTTCATCTAAAACTTCTTTCAAAGCAAAGATTCCATTGTTTGCAGCCGGAAAACCAGTATAGAGACTCAACAAAATCATCGTTTCAGAAATCTCATTTGGAGTTACACCAAGGTTAAGTGCAGCCTTCATATGCGACTTTAATTGCGATTTTGCATTGGCTTGTGTAGTAAGACTAGCTATTATTAGTAATTCTTTTGTCTTAAAATCTAAATCCGGTCTGCTATAAATTTCTCCAAAACCATAACGAATAATATAATCTGCCATATCTGGAGACACGCTTTTAAAAGCGGCTTCCAAACCTTTTGAAGCGCCATCGCCATTTACCTCATTTACAATTTTTACGCCTGTTTTATAGTTGTCTTCTTTTGTGTTTTGTGCAATACTCGCAAAAGAGAAAAACAATGCTAAAACTAAAATTATGTACTTTTTCATAATCTTATTATTTTCCGTTTTGTTTTGCTGTAGCCTTTGGTGCTGCACCTTGTTTTAAATCTTTATTCCTGAATTTTTCTGTTTCTGGAAGTTGTAAATTAACTTGGTTTACTTCTTGAATTTCAATGGAAAGTTTATCAAATTTGATGTCTTCTAAATGTCCGCCCAATTTTATATCGTCTGATAAAAAGTGAAAATGCATTCCAGGAATTACAATATTTCCTAAATAATCTGGTGTAAATAAGCCAACCAAAGTCCCCTTAATGTTGTCTCTAGTATACATTACACGTGTGTCTAAATATTCAAATAAAGACACATCTTCGTTCTCTACTTTATGCGCCGAAGCCATTTTTAAGTGCTTAAATTCACCTTTAATTCGGTAAGCATAAAAGCTATTTTTAGAGGTTGAATACTTTTGAAGTTCTCTAGTTAAGTCTTCATAAGACTCAATATTTTCAACAGTTACCGTTTGTTTCGGTTGAAAATTTATCATCGTCATATTCGGAGATTCTAAATCTTCCGGTGCTTCTGCTATTCCGCCTTCGGCATCAATTGTATAGACAACTCCGTCTACAGCAACCAATTCGCCAGCCAAATGATTTACGGTTCCAATACCAATGTTACCCTGTTGTACCATTTGTTGCGGCGTAATATTACCTTCGTAGATACTATTTAATAAGGCAACCGTTGGTGCATATTGGTGAATGGTATTTTCGGTATGAGGCGCCAAACCGTGTTCGTCCGTAACTTGAGAATGTGAATGTCCGTGTCCTTCTTCCGAAGTTGACGTTGCTTCTTTTTTAGTCTCATTTCCGCAGCTTGCTAAAAGCGCCAACGAAAATAGTAGTATTAGTTTTTTCATAATAGTAGTTTTTTTTGTTTAACTGAATTAGTTTTCAGTAAACAACATATTTGCACTTCCTAATAAGTAGTTTCTCCATCCAAAATTAGGATAGGCTTTATCCATTTTCTGAATAAATTCTTCGCTATTTTTAGAAGCTGAAAGAATAGCTTTCATCTCTTTAAGATAGTTGATTTTAATGGTCACATCTCCCGAAGTTTCGGGTGCACTGTGTGAAGAAAAATAGGTGGTATACCCTTTTTCTTGAAAAGCAGAAAGCTCGTTAATTACGGTATCTATAAATTCTGAATTAAAAATCATAGTATGGTTATCGTGCCCAACCATATGCAAGTGAACAGCCTTTATTTCTGGCATTTCTACATCAAAACCAAAACCAGTTGGCGTAATAATAAAAGGAATTCCTGAAATTTCTTGTGCTCCTGCTTCTAGCAAATCGGTTGGTACTATTGTAGTTTCGTCTAGATCTTCACCTGAAACTTCTGCTAATTTTGAGAGCGATTCATTACCAGAATTCGTCATATAATCTAAAGATTCTTGATTAGAATATATATGGTTAAATTTTAGTTTATCCGTATCAAAAAAGTGCTTTCCTATTAAATGATAAGAAACCATCACATCAATATTTGTGTAACCTAAACCAACAATATAATTTACAAGCTCCTTGTAATTATCTTTCATTGGTGGTGTTTCAATCAATACTCCTTTTCCGTTTTTTTCAATAAAAAAAGCGTGTGTATTAAAAAAACCTTTGGTTTCGTAAACGTGAACTTTAGTTTCACCGTAATCAAAAATTTGCATCATACCCTTATCTAATTGTACTGCTTTTGTGTTTTCATTAAAAGTTCTCATACTAGGTTCTTGAGCAGAAATCTCCTGAATACCAACTGCAACGATAATTCCGTAAACTAGTGCTGTAATTATATTTTTCATTTTAAAAAAATTTTAAATTTCAGTTACAAAATTCATATACTGTTTTAAATCTCCAACAACAGCTTCTTCCATAAGTTTACCTGTTTTTTCTGCGTAAGGTTGGTGAAAATGAATATCCCAAACATCAGATTCTTTTCTCCAATGCTCATAAACAGCCAATGTATCTTCTTGGTCGTCTACTGTGTATAAGTCAAAAAGAATATTTCCTTTTTCCTCTTTTCTGGTATTTGTAATATGATCTTCAAACTGATTTAAAAGTTGTGCTCTAAATTCTGTTTTCAACTTAAATATGAAGAATATGATAAATACTTCATCTTCCGGATTTGCAGATTTAGAATGGTCTGGTAACGGATTAGTATCACCTAAGAAATAAAAATCTGGAGCACCTGCTAATGCTGTTTGCCCTACTTTCATTAACTTCTTTGTGTGCGGCTCGTTATCGTGAGATGTTATTGCTGCTTTGTCTGCCCAACGTTCGTAAACAAAAAATACATTGGCATCTGTATTCGATACAAATACTTTAATTTCTTTATTACCAGCTTCTTTTTGTGTTGCTGCTTGTGCTTCTTTTAAGGTTGCTGCAAAACTAGTTGCGTGTTCTGGTTTTGCTGTGAATTTTACTATTGTGCTTTTCATAATTATGTGTTTTTATAGTGTTCTTGTTTATTTTATAATTTGGTAATTATGGTTTCTTCTGAAAATCTCGATTTTGGAAGCTTCGCATTAAAATCGGTATCTTTTCTATATCCTAAAGACACAACAGCTAATGCTGTATACCCTTTTTCACGTAAGCCAAACTCTTTATCTAAAGCTTTTACATCTACACCTTCCATTGGGCAAGCATCTATGCCTAAAACTGCAGCACCTGTTAATAAAGAACCCATATTAAGGTACACTTGTTTTTCTATCCAAGATTGTACATCCTTTAGATCATAGCGATGCAGATTTGCAAACATCATACGTCCTGCGTAAGCTTGGTCTTTATATTCTTGTTTTGCATAACGCCCATCTTCGTCTTCTTTATCTTGAATGCTTTTTATATAATTCTCATCGACATTTGTTTTTGCTGCAATTACAATTACATGAGAAGCATCCAAAACCTTTGGTGTATTAAAAGGAAAGGTTTCTTCTGTGCCTTTTGCAATACGCTTTTTTCCAGCTGCCGTATCAGCAATTATAAAATGCCAAGGCTGTAGGTTTATACTAGATGGACTTAAACGCAACAAAGATTTGATTTGTTCAAAATCCTCATTAGATATTTTTTTTGTCGCATCAAATTCTTTTACGGTATAGCGGCTGTTTAAGGCTTCTGTTAGATTCATATCTTTATATTTTAAGTTGCTGATTATTAATACTATCAAAATTATAGCGCAAATGTATATATAGTTTAACAATTGCGCAATAACGGTCATAAAGTATAGCACAAACATAAAAACACAAAACACTGATATACAATGAAATATAATAAAAATATTTTACTATAAAAAGTATAGTTGCATACTAAATTAAAGCATACTACCTTTGTGCCATATTAAATACTTTAGAAATGGACAGAAAAGAACTGTTTGAAAAAAAACCAAAGATTAAAATCAACGATAAAATATCCTTTTGCCCAACAAGCGCAGCTATGCAACTTATTGGTGGAAAATGGAAGAGTGTTATACTTACACATTTAACTAGTAATAAGAAGCGGTATAACGAGTTACGTAAAGAAATACCGGGTATTACAGAACGCACCCTAAGTTTGCAATTAAAACAACTAGAAGCTGATGGTATTGTAAGCAGAAAAGTTTACACTAAAAAACCACCTTTAAAAGTGGAATATACCCTTACCGAATTTGGTCAAACGCTTACGCCTATTTTAACCCTAATAGTTGAATGGGGTTTACACGCCGCAGAAACAAAAGGTGAGTTTTTGTTTGACGAATAAACAAAAAATGAATCTAGAAAATAAAAAAATGCAGCCCAAGGGCTGCATTTTTTACAGACTACTATTCAAATTACACCAAATCTTCTTCATAACCCTTCATCTTTTAAGGTATAATTAGATTCATAGTTTAGTCTAGAAATTACTTAGCAAAATTGAATTTCCCATTTTGATTTTTCCAATCTTCTTTAAGTGCTATTTTTTCAACAACATCCCAGTGCTCTGCTATTTTGCCATTTTCTACTCTAAACAAATCGTAAAAAGAATTATGATCTTCACCAAAGTGACCTTCACTAACTGTTAATACAAAATTACCTTGTCCTAATACCTTATGTATTCTGTCATACTTCATAAAAATACCTTGTTTTGCCAATGCTTCTAAGGTTGCTCCTAAACCAGAAAGCTGATCAGGAATATTTGGATTATGTTGTATGTAGTTATCTCCATCAAAATAACCAGAAATTTTTGTCATATCACCATTCATAAGAATATCGGTAACAAAACCTTTTACGATTTCTTTATTCGCATCAGTTTTATCTAAATCCGTAATTTCAGTTGCGCCATCTATCATGGTATGTCCGCTTGGGTTTGGCTTGCCCGTATTTAGTTGTAAGTTATCCCAATGCTCTACAATTAAACCGTCTTCAAATCTAAAAATATCAAAGCCAATTTTAGGTCCAAAAAACTCATATTCTGTTTGTGCAAAAACAAAATCACCATCTGTAAAAGCACGCACTGTATTCACTTTAGCAGAATTAGGAGGTAACGCTTCCAATAAAGCACCAAAACCTGCTAAACCATCTGCAACACCTAAATTATGTTGAATATATGTAGTTGGGTTAATGTATGCTACTGGCTCTTGAGCCCCTGTTTCAATGCTTTTTAAAACCGCTAAGGTCTTTTCTTGATTAGATACATCCATCGTTTTTTCTTCTTTTTTAGATTCTGAATTGGTGTTTTCAGTTGTTTTACATGACGTAGCTAAAATTGCCAACACCACAGTTCCTGTAAGTATAGATTTTTTCATAATTGTTTTTATTTTGATGCAAAGATGTTGCTACAAAAAAGATATATGATGATACAAAAAATCCATAGTATGGTAATTTTTAGCAAAGAACAATTCACTAATAAACAGCGCACTAACTAAATAAAAGAACTTACATTTTAAACTTAGCTTTAACAAAATAACGTTCTCGCTTTTTTGTTTTATATATGGTTAAAGTAGCCATAACCGACCAAATTAAATTAGAAACAAATGAAGGTATTGCGTTATAGTAATAACAGTTTATGGCTATTAAAAGCGCTCCAAAAAGATTTAAGTATTTCGCGTAATTAACATACTTATTATGCTCTACTAATGTTAGTCCGTAAGCAAGAATTAAAAAGCCAGAACCTGACCACCCTATAACATCTATTAACAATTTCATTTCTTCAAATTTGTTTCTTTTATTGTGATTAAACTAAGAAGCAAATTTGCGTTAAGGCAATTAATTAATTATGATAAAAAAGCAGTTTAAAATGGTATTTTTGCGCCATAAAAACTAGTTGCCAAACTTATTTCTAAATTCTATTGGCGTAACTGTTTGGTGTTTTTTAAAGTACTTCACGAAATTTGTAGGCTCTTCAAAACCAAGTGTATACCCTATTTCTTTTACACTATCTAAAGTATGCACCAATAAACGCTTAGCCTCTAAGATAACTCTAGCGTCTATCATTTGCTTTGGAGTAATATCCATTACCTTTAATGTAGCAGAATTTAAACGTTTTTGAGTAACGTTTAACTGCTCTGTATATTTCGCTACAGATTTTTGTAACTGAAACTGTTTGTCTAAAAGATCCCTAAACTTAATTACACAATCTAAATCTGGTCCTTTATTAATAATAGCACTATTTTGAGTTTGTCTTTCTCTTTCTGATATTAGCAGTAAATTTTTTAGCTGATTTCTAAGAATATCTGACTGATAATTATCTAAATCGTTCTCTAACTCTATCTTCATTAGTTTAAAAAAGCTATCAAAAATAGACCTCAACTCTTTAATCTCTATAGTAGATATAGAATACAGGTCGTTAAAAAGCATGCTACTTCTTAAAAACTTTGTGTCATCTTCTGTTTTACAGAAAAAATTATCTGTAAACAAAAGTACTTCACCATCTATAGGTTCATTTTCATCAAAACATTGAACGCTATTTTTATCTACAAACAGTATGGAATTTGGTTGTATTTCTATTGGGTTAAAATCTACCATATGTCTAGGTTTACCCTTTTTAAACCATATAATTTGATAGAAATCTGTTCTATGCGGTACAATTAAATCATCAAAGAAATTAGCATACAACTCACCAAGGTTAGCAAGCTCAAACTCGTGCGGCAACCCCTCTTTAAAACCGTATTTTTGTATATCTGATGCCACCTGTCCTTGTGTTAATCTAAAAAACCAAAAGTATGTTATTTTTTTAGATTAACATATTAGATAAGTACGACAAGGTTTTTACACTAATATTCTTCTTTTAACGAAAGCATCTTAAGTGCGTATCTCTTTCCTAGTTCTCTTACTCCAGCAGAGTTAAAGTGCACACTGTCTTTCCTTGCTTCACAGCCTTTAGAGGTTATTACATAGGCTGTTGGTATAGTTTGTGGAAGCGTATTAACAATTGGGTTCATACTTGCGCACTTACCTCCTTGCTCTTTATGTACCATTTCACCAGCCAACAAAGGAACTTTACTAGCATCTAACCCAAGATCTGCTAACATATTATTATAAATAGTACTTACATACAATGGCCAATTTTCATCACCCGTGTTGCTTTCTCCTTGATGCAAAAGAATGCCTTTTATAACACCTCTTTTTTGCGCTTGTTTTGCTAGTTGTATTAAATGCTGATAAGGATTGTCTCCGTAAGCTTTAATTTTATCTGTAAACCAATCTTCCTTATAAGTGTCGTCATAATCTGCATGAATATCTTTATCAAACAATCTAATATCAGAACCACCAACAGCTACACTTATTAGCCCTACACTAATACTATCTGGCAGGTTTTTAACCATAGTTTTACCAAAATAATCTGCAGGAGACAATCCTGTGTAGCACTGTGTTAAAGGAGGTACAGCGGTGTACCATTTTCCTTTTTCTCTTTTAAGATTATCACAATCTAAAGATTGTAATACTTTAAAACGATCTTCTCCTATTAAGTCTTGCTCCTCTATTGTTGCAGAACCCTCCATATTAGATTGTCCAAAACACAGGTAAATATGAAAATTAGGATCAAAATTATCGGTGCTATCTATACTAAATTTTGTGATTGACTTTTCAGTGTTACCAGCCATTTTTATTGTCGTAAAAGAAGCACCACCAAAAGAGGCAAATACAATACTAGAAGCGATTAGATACTTTAAAAAAGTAGTTTTCATACCGTGTAATTTAGAATAGATTGAAGAATTTAACACCTACGAAAGTAGAAATATTACTAAACACTATATTGTTATATTCGGTGAGATATTGATACTTTTATGAAAAAACTATGCCCAAAATGTGTTTTTTAGCTCATTTTGGGCATTTATAATAAAAAATGGAATTAGGGAAATAGTTACCTAATCTAATAAACCTTTGGTTTTATCCCAAAGTCCTTCTCCTTGCTTCATAATTTCGTCTCCTGCCTTTTCTAGGTTTTCCGAGCTTGTGTATTTATTGTAGTTTTCTATAAAGCTTTTAAAATTATCTACAGTGGCAAACATTTCTTTAGTATACGGCACGTTTTGCTCCTCCATTATTTTTTGCCAATCTATTTCTGCTAAAAGAGATAGCATATACTTTGTAGTTATTTTACCTAAAAAATATTTATCGTAAAAACCGTTTAACACTTTACCGGACTCTCTATTTTTTACATATTCTATAGATTCATCTATCCTTTCTTTTTCATCTGAGGAAAGTAAATCACTAGTTTTCAATTTTTTTAAAGCGGCAATTGCCTTATCGTTTTTCTCTTTTTTAAGATACAAATAAGACTCTACAGACCATATAACCTCGTTATCCAATCCAATCTTTTTAGAATCGTCTAAAAAGACTTCAAAATCTTCTAAAGCACGTTCTTCATCAATATCACGCTCCATCATTAACCTATTACAACCTCTAAATAGATAATTTAAAGAATGAAGTCCAGTATACGTTTCTTTATTACTTAAGTTACCCCATTGAAACATTAGTCTTGTTAATGGTAAGTCTATACCTTCATTAGCGTTTAGCCAATCTATATTTCTAGATATTTCATCTTCTGATAAATAATGTAATTTTTTTTCAAAAAACACAAAACCTCTAAAATACTGTAAAAGTGTTTTTACTTCTGAATCTGGAAGTAACTCTGGTTTTGTTTTAAAACACTCGTACAAAGACACATCTTTACCAATATCCCTACTTAATACTACAATTGCACTTAAAACGGAATGTTCAATATTCTGCAGGTAATCCTTAGCTATTCCTTTTGGCACATTAATTTTTTGTCCAGATGACTTAGCATCTGCAGCACTAAAAACTTCTAACAAGGTTGGAAAATCATCTTCATCTGCCTCTTTTATAAAATCTTTCATTTTATTATAATCTCTGTAAATAGAAATATAATCCAATACAGACAAACCTTCTGACCCCTCTACATTATGCTCAGAAATTGTATTAAAGATCTTGGTTAAGTCCGACTTAAACTCTGTAAATTCAGGAGAAATAGAATCTTCTGCAGCAGAAGCCCTAATTATTATTTTCGCAAATTTATAAGACAAAACCTTATCAGATTCCATACTCTCTGCAAGCATTTCTTTGTCTATAGCCAACAGCTCTTCATCTGTTTTTTCTCCGCCAAAGCAGCTATTAAATAGTATTACAATTAATAGTAGTAATATTTTTTTCATAGATAATTTTTAAGGTTGATGCAGTAAAGTGTAAAATTAAAAGAATAATTTATACAATTATACCCTGTTTAACGGGATTATTAAGAGTTCCCTTCTCTAAGAACATCAGATAATTGAGTAATACCTATAACATTGACTACCTCTCCTTCTTCAACCACAAAAAGATCTTCACATAATACTTCAAGGTCATGTTTATCAGATAAGATAGCGTATGCATGTAAATTCATAAAATGTGTAATATGTTCTTTATCTAGTAAATTAGAGCACACAAAAATGAGTCCTTTTCTTGGTATTGAAACCAAAAGTTCCTTAGAATTTAGCATTTTATGCGCCTCTAACATGTGTTTTTTACTTAGTATTTTTTCACTAGCAAGTGCAGCTATTTTAACTGATAAAATATCATACTCTATTTTTTCATCAGAGAAATCCCAAAACACAAAAGGTAATTCTAAATTATCTAAATTGATTAGACTATGCTTATCAAACATTTCGTAATCATCTTCCGTTTTATTACTTGTTTTTAAATGAAAAATATCTACCTCTCCATTTTCATCAATCTTACCTATATTCATCATAACAAAAGCCTGAACAATAGGAGCATAACTATTTTCTGTTTTATGAAAAACTGAGACTAATTCACCTCCCAAATCTAGCTCTTGTGTTTTTTGAGAAACCAAATACGGATAAATACTAGTGAAATCCATTTCTAACTCATCTTCAACCATCTCCTTCACTGCTGACTTTACTACTACCTCTTCTGGCTTTTTACGCAATTTGGTTGGTTCTGCAGGACCAAGTCCTAGAATGTTTCTTAAAAACTGTATCATATATAGTTTGGTTAAATAGGTTATTTATAAAACTAAACTATATAATATTTTTAGAATACTATAGTGTGTATGTATTTCTGGTAGACTTGAACCTTTATTCGTTGTAAGCGCAAGTATTTTTAATAGTTAAAACAGACTAATTTGTCTCTTTTTTTGAAGTGTAAAAAACCTGCTGTAGTGCTGGTCTAATATTTAGTGTATATAAATTTCTGTTGGTTCTGGTTGGGTATACTCTGTTTGACAAGAAAATAAAAACGAGTTTGTTTTTAGGATCTGCCCAAACAAATGTTCCTGTAAAACCAGCGTGTCCAAAACTCTCTTTACTAACTTCTGGTGCAGGATATGCTTTTGCTAATGGCAATGTATCATTACCCAATGTAGGCTTATCAAAACCTAAGCCTCTTTTGTTGTTGTTCTCTGGGTACTGTACTCGTGTAAATTCTTTTACCGTAGCTTCAGAAAAATAGCGTTTGCCGTTATACACTCCGTAATTCACATACATCTGCATAATTTTAGCTAAATCTGTTGCAGAAGCAAACAAACCTGCATTACCAGATATACCTCCTAAAAGTGCTGCGTTTTCATCATGCACAAAATTACGAGTAAGTTCTTTTCTAAAAACGGTATCTATTTCAGTGGGTACAATTGCATAACTATGTCCTCCCTTTTTGGGTAGAAAACCCATTGTATTTAGTCCTAAAGGAGTATAAAAATTTTGTTGTAAATATGTATTATAACTAACACCAGTGATTTGCTGTACTAGCTCTGGATATAGCAAAAAAGTGAGCCCAGAGTATTTGTATGTTTTTTCTTCTGCTACTTTAGATCTGTTTATTTTACGATACATTTTATTCTTAAATCTATCTTTTACATACAAACCGCTATATGCTTCTTTAGAGAATTTTTTACTAGGCTTATTTTTAACAAACCTACGTTTTAGCTTCCCGTTTTTCTTTAAAACATCATTTAAAAAAACAATATAAGGGGTTAAACCTGCTTGGTGTGCTAGTATCTCTCTTAGGGTAATATGCTTTTTATCTGCTCTATGCTTCCAAGGTTTCCAATAGGTACTAAATGGCACGTCTAAGTTTATCTTACCCTCATCATAAAGCTTCATTAATGCTGGTAAAGCAGCTGTTATTTTTGTCACCGAAGCAATATCATACACATCTGTTAATTGTACTCTTTGCAGACTGTCATACGTGTGGTACCCATATGCTTTATGAAAAATAATTTTAGAGTCTTTAGCTACCAGAAGTTGTGCACCAGGAAAAGCGTCATTGTCAATTCCTAGTTTCATAATAGAGTCCACCTTTTTATAAACCAAAACAGAATCTAACCCTGCCTTAGTTATACTACCCGTAGTTAAGTCTTGTGCAAATGAAAACAGCACACTAAAAAGTAGTATTGTTAACACTATTTTAGTCTGCTGTTGTTTTTTCATAAAAGGTATATTTTTATCCTAAAATACGAATTGCATCTTTAGCAAAGTAGCTTGCAATAATATTTGCTCCTGCTCTCTTTATTGCAGTAAGTTGTTCCATAACCACTGCATCATGGTCTAACCAGCCTTTTTCTGCTGCTGCTTTTACCATTGCATACTCGCCACTAACTTGGTAAACCGCCACTGGCACATCTACTTCGTTTTTAATTTCACGTACAATATCTAAGTAACAAAGTCCCGGTTTTATCATTACAATATCTGCACCTTCGTCTATATCCATTTCTGTTTCTCTAATTGCTTCAAAACGGTTTGCATAGTCCATTTGGTATGTTTTCTTATCCTTAGGTATGTCTTTTACATCTACTGGCGCAGAATCTAAAGCATCTCTAAAAGGACCATAAAAAGCTGAAGCATATTTGGCACTGTAACTCATAATACCGGTGTTATGGAAACCATCATCTTCCAAAGCTTCACGTATGCTTAAAATACGGCCATCCATCATATCACTAGGAGCAACAAAATCTGCACCTGCTTCTGCATGGGAAACACTCATTTCTGTAAGTACCTCAACAGATTCATCGTTTAACACCAAACCATCTTCTATAATACCATCGTGACCATAAGACGAGTAAGGATCTAAAGCAACATCTGTCATCACCAACATAGCCGGACACGCATTTTTTACTGTTTTTACAGCGCGTTGCATTAATCCGTCTGGGTTTAAAGCTTCTGTTCCTTTATTATCTTTTAAATTATCTGGGACTTTAGCAAAAAGTAAAACCGACTTTAGGCCCATTTTCCAAAGCTCTTTTACTTCTTTCTCTAATAAATCTAAACTAAACCTAAAGTAATTTGGCATAGACGGTATTTCGTCTTTTATACCTTTACCTTCTACCACAAAAAGCGGCACTAAAAAATCATCTGGAGATATAATGGTTTCACGAACCATAGAACGGATTACCTCATTACTACGTAATCTTCTGTTTCTAATAATTGGATACATAATTTTGTTTACTTTAGTAGAGTCAAAGTTACTTAATATCAACCAAAGATCAAGAAACCACAGCCTTCATTTGAGTACTATTAACAACATTTTACAATTTAAGTTTACTTGGCGTACTTATCAGAAAAAATTCCTAGATAATTTTGAGACACACATAAGCGACAAACATTTGCATGTGGTTGCACCTCCCGGTTCTGGAAAAACCATTTTAGGCTTAGAAATGCTAAAACGTGTAAACCAAACTACCTTGGTTTTATCACCTTCTTTAACCATTAGAAATCAATGGAAAGACAGGATGCGCACCTTTTTTTTAAAGGATGATTTGTACACAAACTATTCTCTAAATATTAAAAAGCCAAAGCAAATTACATTTACGACCTACCAAGCTTTACACGCTTTGCATAAAGATTTTAAAAAGGAAGACAATCCAGAAACTTTAGTAAATTTTATAAAGAAAAATAACATAAAAACTATTGTTTTAGATGAAGCACATCACCTAAAAAATGAATGGTGGAAATGTTTATTTGAAATTAAAAAGGCAGAAGATATTACGGTAATATCGCTTACTGCTACACCACCTTATGATAGTGAACCTAGTGAGGTAAAAAAGTATTTTGATTTATGCGGACCAATAGATGATGAGATTGTGGTTCCGGATTTAGTTAAAAACGGAGACTTATGTCCGCACCAAGATTATGTGCATTTTTCTAAGCCAGGTAAAGAGCAGATAAAGTACATTGTTACCTACCGCGAAAACATTTTAAATTTCACAAATACACTTGTAGATGATGCCGAGTTCGCCACTATTTTACAAGAGCATCCGTTTTACAAAAACACAGAAGAAGAGCTAGAGAATATTTACGGCAAACCATTATTTTATTCCTCTATCATTATATTTTTAAATGCGGCAAAAGTAGTCGTGCCAAAAGAAAAAATAGCAATTTTAGGTTTTAATGATGACAAAATTGAGTTTCCAAACTTAAACTACAACTGGCTACAAGTTTTACTACAAGAACTACTTGTTGTAGAACAAAAGCAACTTTTACCTTTTGAAGAAAAACTACACTCCATTGAAAGAGATTTACGCAAAATTGGTGCTTTTGATAAAAAGCGAGTAGATTTTGTTGGTGTAGAAGATTTGTATAGAACACTAGCTAATAGTCCCAGTAAATTAAAAAGTATAAATGCTATTATTACTGAAGAAAGCAACAACCTAAAAGAAGATTTAAGGGCTGTTGTTTTAACCGATTTTATACGAAAAGAATTTCTTTCTTTTACGAGTACTGCGCTTGAAGAATTAAACAAACTTGGTGTTGTTTCTATCTTTCAATATTTACGTACGCAAAGCAAACAAAAAGAACAACTAGGTGTTTTAACTGGCTCTATTGTAATTCTACATAAGAGTGCAATCATCAATCTAAAAAAAATAGTAAACGAAACAGAGTTTACGGCTAAACCTTTAGAAGTAGATGAAGATTTTGTTATAATAACATCGTTTACAAAAGGTAAAAACACTGTGGTTTCTGCGGTTACAACTCTCTTTGAAAACGGAACCGTAAAAATACTAATTGGCACAAAAGCATTACTTGGAGAGGGTTGGGATGCTCCTGCAATTAACACATTGGTGCTAGCATCTTATGTTGGTTCGTTTGTATCGTCTAACCAAATGCGAGGCAGAGCAATTAGAACTCAAGTTGGCAATAAAAGCAAAACAGGTAATATTTGGCACTTAGCCTGTATAGATCCTACAGACCCAGAAGGCGGTAAGGATCTTGAGAAACTAACTCGCAGATTTAATGCTTTTATGGGTGTTGCCCTAAAAGGAGAACCTTATATTGTTAATGGCCTAGACAGGCTAGGTTTGCCTTTACAATATTCACCAGAAATAGATTTAGACACTTTAAACAAAGACACTTTTGCAATTGCAACCCAAAGAGATCTAATTGCTAAAAGATGGAAAAAAGCCATTGGTAAAGGAGATGTATTTATTAGAGAATTGAACATTTTATACCCTTATAAAGAACCGTATACCAAGCAAAAAAAATTAAAAAGTGTAAACGCTTCTAAGTATCTTGTTTTAGAAGTGTTAGTTGGCACGTTTGCCATAATACCAGAATTTATTTTAAAAAATATTGGCATACTTTTAAGTAAGGGTATAACGCAATTTATTTCGTTATTTTTTGGCGCTGTTTTTCTAGGTTTTATACCTAAGGCTTACAAAGCACTAAAGCTTTATTTTTTGTTTGGCAATATGGAACGCAAGACACAAAAAATTGCCCAAGCAGTATTGCATTCTTTAGCTGCATTGGATAAAATTACAACTCCTTTAGATACTATTAAACTAGAAACCGACCGCTACAGTAACGGCATTTTTACATTTTATATAACAGGTGCAACTACTAATGAGAGTTCTTTATTTATTGCAACCTTAGAAGAGATTATTGCACCAGTAGAAAATCCAAAATACCTAATAGACAACAGCTCTTGGCTAAAAAGAAAATGGAACTTACGCACCTATTATGTAGTACCAACCATTTTTTGCAAACGCAAGGCTGAAGCCAAAAAGTTTCATTTTTATTGGGAAGAGTTTGTGGGCAATTCTTCCTTAGTATATACCAGAACAAAATACGGCAGACAGCAATTAATTAAAGCAAGGTTAGCCCACATTGTTTATGAGTTTAAAGATGCATCTAAAAAAGCAACTACCTGGAGATAATTTATAAAATAGTAGGTTAATTCTTAAAATAATGACTTAAAAGTGTAACAATTTAACACTTCTAGTTACTAACCTAGCAACATCACTAAAACTAAAAAAATCACATATGCTATCTATTAAAGACCTGAACAAAACGTATCCTAACGGAACAAAAGCGTTAAACAATGTAAATTTAGAAATTAGCAAGGGTATGTTTGGCCTTTTAGGTCCAAATGGCGCTGGTAAATCTAGTTTAATGAGAACCATTGCTACCTTACAATTAGCAGATAGTGGCAGTATAGAATTTAATGGCACAGATGTATTTAAAGAGCCTGAAGAATTACGTAAGGCTTTAGGTTACCTACCACAAGATTTTGGTGTATACCCTAAAGTTTCTGCAGAAATGATGCTAAATCATATTGCAAAAATAAAAGGGATACAAAACAGTGGTGAGCGCAAAGCATATGTTGCCGACTTATTAAACAAGGTAAATTTATACAAGTTTAGAAAAAGAAACTTAGGTGATTATTCTGGTGGTATGCGTCAACGTTTTGGTATAGCACAAGCACTTATTGGTAATCCTAAATTAATAATTGTAGATGAGCCAACTGCTGGTTTAGATCCTTTAGAGCGTAACCGTTTTCATAACCTATTAAGTGAGCTAGGAGAAGATGCTGTGGTAATTTTATCTACACATATAGTAGACGATGTTATTAACCTTTGTACAAATATGGCTGTTTTTAACGAGGGTCAAGTACTAGTACAAGGCCATCCTATAGAACTTACCAATTCTTTAAACGGCAAGGTTTTTAGAAAAAGTATTAAAAAAGAAGAAATTGCCGCTTTTGAAGAAAGTCACACTGTATTGTCTTCTTATTTACGTAGCGGAAATTTAAATATAAATGTGTATGCTGAAAGTAACCCTGGTGAAGGCTTTGAAGTCATAAACAACACTTTAGAGGACTTTTATTTTTACAGTATTAACCAAAAGGCTAAACAAACTGTGTAATTATGAAAGAGATATTTTTATTTGAACTTAAATACAGGTTACGCAGACCCGTAACATACATTTACATTTTTCTGTTGTTTATAATTCCGTTGCTAATTTCAGTTTTTCAGGATTCTGGAACAGCACAGTTTACCAATAGTCCTAACGCAATTGCAGGCGTACTGGGTAGTTTAAGCATTCTTGGTTTGTTTTTCTATGCCGCAATTATGGGCGTACCAGTGTATAGAGATGAAGAACACAAAACAGCACAAACCTATTTTACGTTTCCTATAACAGAGAAAAATTACATTTTAGGTCGTTTTTTAGGTAGTTTCACTATTGTAACTATAATGAATATTGGTGCTGTACTTGGCGCAATAATTGGTTTTACCATTGGCGCTATGCTAAACAGGCCAGATTATGGTACCTATACTGGCTTTGATTTTACGGCATACTTTCTTCCTTTTATATTTTACCTTACGCTTAATTCACTTTTTATTGGTGCATTATTCTTTAGTTTAATGACGTTTTTTAAAAGGATGTCTATTTTATATTTAGGAGGAATCTTAATATTCATTTTAAGCAACATAGCTGGCACTTTATTGGGCGATTTAGATAGCCAATGGCTAAGTATTTATTTAGATCCGTTTGGTTCTCAGGCATATCAATTTATTAAAAAATATTGGTCTATAAACGAGGTTAACACCTTGTATTTACCAATGTATGGTGAGTTTTTACTAAATCGTGTTTTGTGGTTTGCTATTAGTATTGGTATTTTTGTTTTTACATTATTTAAATTTTCATACCCTAGTTTTTTAATTCCTAAAAAAGCTAAAAAATTAAAAGAAGATAGCATAGCACCACAAAGTGCTATAGCAATAGAAACTATAAAACAAGCTTTTACTAAAAAAGCCAATTGGGGCAACTTATGGTCTTTAAGTAAAATTGAATTTTTATCTATTGTTAAAGAGAATGCTTTTAGAATTCTTATTCTAGTTGGTATTATTTTCTCTGTATTTCTAGCTACGCAATCTACCCAAACATATGGCACTCCATCTTTACCTCTAACTCGTTTTATGGTACAAGAGTTAAGTTCTGGCCTATTGGTTTTTTCTATAATTATACTTGTTATTTATGCAGGTGAAGCTGTACACAGAACAAGAAGTAATAAAACTTTTGAGTTTTATGATGCATTGCCAGTGACCAACGCAACCCTATACATTTCTAAAATTATATCTTTAGTTGGTGTAGCAGTACTTCTTACAATAATTACCATAGTCGTAGGTATGTTATACCAAACATATAATGGGTATTTTAATTATGAAATTGGAATGTACCTTACATTTAATTTCGCCAATATATTTCCTGCGTACATAACAACGGTACTACTTGCCTTTTTTATTCACGTACTAGCAAATAATAAATTCTTAGGTCACTTTTTAGTTATTGTAATTGCTTTAGGCCTGCCTGTACTAATTACATTAATTTTTAAAGTAAACAACCCACTATTTATATACGGTGGTGTACCAAGTAGTTTTTTAAGTGATTTAAATGGCTTTGGACATTACTTAAATGGCGGATTTTGGTTAAATCTATATTGGATTTTATTTAGTTGTATTTTAGCTATAGTGGGCTATGTTTTCTGGAGCAGAGGATTTTATTCTTCTTTTAAAGAAAGATTTCGCTTAGCTGTTTCTCGTTTTAAAGGGAAAACAATAGCTGTATTCTTAGTCTTTACTATTGCATTTATAGCAGTTGGCGCTTACAGTTATTATAACTTAAAAATCTTAAACAGTATAGAAAGCGCAGATTACAGCAATAAAAATGCTGCCGATGCAGAAAAAAAATACGTAAAGTATTTAAACAAACCACATATACAAATTATAGATCTTAAGGCTAAAGTAGATATTTACCCAGAAGAAAGAGACGTTTATGCAGAAGGTAATTTTACTGCCGTTAATAACTTTGACACTCCAATAGACACGCTTTTAATGGAGGTTAAATTTGGTGTGGCAGATACTAAAATAACAAAGGTTGTTTACAATGGCAAAGAACTACAACCATTTTTAAAAGACAGTATTTACAGGCTATTTATATACAAGTTGCCAGAGCCTTTACAACCAAAGGATACTGCTTCTTTAGTTATAAATACTAGAGCTATTACTAAGGGGTTTTCTACCGGATTAGAGACAAATGTATTAAATAACGGTACATTTTTTAGAGATGACATTTTCCCTTCTTTTCATTATGAAATTGCTTTAAACGATAATGGTACTCGTAAAAAGTATGATTTAGAAGAAATGGATTATTTACTATCGCCTAGAACAGATACCATTGCATTACGTAAAAACCTTTTTAATGAAGATGCGAACTACATGAACTTTGAGGCTACTGTAAGCACCTCTAAAGGGCAAACAGCAATTGCCCCTGGTAAGCTTATTAAAAAGTGGGATAAAGACAACAGAAGCTACTTTACGTATAAATTAGGAGAAAAAACAGATTATTTCTTCAATTTTGCTTCTGCTGCCTATGACGTTAAAAAAGACACGTGGACTGCACCAAGCGGTAAGAAAGTTGCTATAGAAGTTTATCATTCTCCTAAACACAAAAGAAACTTAGAACACTTTATAAATGGGGTAAAAGTATCTTTAGATTACAACTCTAAAAACTTTTATGAGTATCCGTATTCTATTATTAGAATTGTAGAATTCCCTGCATACTCCACTTTTGCACAATCTTTTGCTACAACAATACCTTATTCTGAAGATTTTGGTTTTGTGGCAGATTTTTCAAAAGCTGAAGATTTTAATTATGCCTTTAGAGTAACATCGCATGAGGTTGCGCACCAATGGTGGGGACATATTGTAACACCAAGTAAAACATCTGGCGCTAATATTATTTCTGAAACCTTAGCAGAGTATGTGTCCTTAATGACAATGAAAAATGAGTATGGTGAAAACGGAATAAAATCGTTCTTAAAAAACTCATTAGATGAATATTTAAGAAGTAGACAATTTAGTTTTAAACCAGAACGCTCTTTGCTTAATGTAGAAACTGGTCAGCATATTTGGTACCGTAAAGGTTCTATGGTTATGTACGAGCTGCAAGATGTTATTGGTGAAGACAAGATTAATAGTGCATTAAAACAATTTTTAAACGAGTATAAGTATTTTAACAAAGGTGTTTATGCAACATCAGAGAATTTATATGATGCTATTTACGCTGTTACACCAGACTCTTTAAAGTATAAGGTGACAGATGGTTTTAAAGAAATTGTTTTATACGAAAACAAAGTAGTAGATGCTAAAACTAAAAAATTAGACAACGGAAAATGGGAAACTACATTTACCGTAAACTCTTCTAAAATTTATTATGATGATAAAGGAAAAGAAAGGGAAACAGATACTAAAAAGAATTTAGTTGATGTTGGCCTTTTTGGACCTGACATTAAAAATGAAGATAACGTAACTCTTAAGGATCCATATTATTTTGAATTAAAATGGCTGACTCCAGGAGACAATACATTTACAATTGTAACAGACAAAAAGCCTGAAAAAGCAGGTATAGATCCGTACAATAAATTAATAGACCGTAAGTCTAGTGACAACTTAAAAGAAGTGTTAGAATAAACAAAACACATACTTTTACAGCTATTAAAACGCTCCTTTTGGGGCGTTTTTGTTTTCACAAACTCTTTAAGTCAACAAACCACCTAGTTTGTTACGTGCTACACAATAGCTACAAACAGTACTAAAAAGTACTTTTTAGCCCTAAAATTGGCCAATATATCTGCCAAAAAGTTTAAAACATGGTAAAAACGACTAAACAAAATAAACTAAGTAGTCTGTTTTCTAATTTTTAGAACCATAAACAAATCATTCTAAAAAAAATACCTTTTTTTAAAACCCTCTTTTATTTTTTGCCGTAGGTAAGGTCGTAATCAAATATTAAAACACACAAAAATGAAATTAGCTAAATTATTAAAATCGACTTCACTAGCTATTGTACTTTTAATTGGAGCAAACACATTTGCACAAGATAAAATGATGAAGGCTGAAACTAAAATGGTTGGTGGTGCAGAAATGTACCCAACAAAAGATATTGTATCTAATGCGGTAAATTCTAAAGACCACACAACACTTGTTGCTGCTGTTAAAGCAGCAGATTTAGTAGAAACTTTACAAGGAGAAGGTCCTTTTACTGTTTTTGCACCAACAAATATGGCTTTTGAAAAATTACCAAAAGGTACTGTAGAGACTTTATTAATGCCAGAAAACAAAGCAACATTACAAAAGGTACTTACTTACCACGTTATTGCCGGTAAACATTCTGCAGCAGATATAATGAAAGCAATAAAAATGGGCAAAGGAAAAGCTGAATTTACTACTGTTGCTGGCGAAAAATTAACTGCAATGGTTACTAAAGGAAAAGTACAATTAAAAGATGTTGCTGGTACTATATCTACAGTTACAATCGCAGATGTAAACCAGTCTAACGGAGTTATACACGTAGTAGATACGGTAGTTTTACCAATGAAATAGTTTATTAGTTTGATTGATTTTTCTCCAAATGTAAAATGGTGTCTAAATTACTTTAGACACCATTTTACATTTCAATACTTTTTACATCACCCTATATCTTACACCCACTCCTTAGGTGTTTTTAAAACCTGAAGCAAATTATCTTCTTCGCTATCTTCTATTGGGTTATGATCATAAACCCATTGTACATGCGGTGGCAAACTCATTAAAATACTCTCTATACGCCCATTGGTTTTTAGTCCAAACAAGGTTCCTTTATCGTGTACCAAGTTAAACTCAACATAACGGCCACGTCTAATTTCTTGCCAATCTCTTTGTTCCTTAGTATACGGTAAGTCTTTCCTCTTCTCTACAATAGGCACGTAGCACTCCAAAAAACTATTACCAACCTCGGTTACATAATTGTACCAATCTTGCATAGACATACTCTCAGTGGCCTTACAATAGTCAAAAAACAACCCACCAATACCGCGCGCTTCGTTTCTATGTGCATTCCAAAAATACTCATCACAGCGTGCTTTGTATTTAGCGTAAAATTCTGGGTTGTGTTTATCGCAAGCTGTTTTACATATAGTATGAAAATGAGTAGCATCTTCATAAAACAAGTAATAAGGTGTTAAATCTTGTCCACCACCAAACCACTGATCTACAATGTTACCTTCTTTATCATACATTTCAAAATAACGCCAATTTGCGTGCACAGTAGGTACCATTGGATTTTTAGGATGTAAAACAAGACTTAAACCGCACGCAAAAAAATTAGCATCTTCTACACCAAAATACTTCTGCATACTATCTGGCAATTCGCCATGTACACCAGAAATATTCACTCCGCCTTTTTCAAAAACAGCACCGTTTTCTATAACTCTAGTTCTACCACCACCGCCTTCTGGACGTTCCCAAATATCTTCTTTAAATGTAGCTACGCCATCTACAGCCGCTAATTTATTAGATATCGTATCTTGTAATTCTTGTATGTATGTATAAAATTTATCTTTCATTATTACTTTTTAAATCTTAAAATAAGGTAGCCAATAATTGCCGCAATAATAGAACCTATTAAAATCCCAATTTTAGCGGAATCTATATACTTAGGACTGTCTGCAAAAGCTAAACTTGCAATAAAAATTGCCATAGTAAAACCTATTCCAGCTAAAAACGATACTCCAATAATTTGTTGGTTACTAATATCTGAAGGAACCTCTATCAATTTAATCTTTTTAGCCACAAAAATAATTAAACTTATCCCTATACTTTTACCCAACACTAAACAAATACCTATGTTTACTATTAATGCAGTTTCCAAGTCCAAACCACTACTTAAAACAACCCCAGAGTTCGCAAAAGCAAACAAAGGTATTATAAGATAAGCAACCCAATTATGTAATTTATGCTCCAAATTTTGTAATGGAGATTGGTATTTGTCTGTCCATTCTCCCAAATCATCAATCTCGCTTATCTGCCCTTTCAATAAAATTGGTTTTTTAGAAACAGATGCTTTTTTAATGTTGTTTGTAATCTCCACTAAGTTATCTACAAATTCTGGAGTAGTTATCTTTTGACGAATTGGAACAGCAAAAGCCAACAAAACACCAGCTAAAGTAGGGTGTATACCAGACTTTAAAAATAAAGTCCAAATAATTATACCTAAGAAAATTAAAATAAAATTAGAATAATAACCAACATAAGAAATTAGGTATAATGCTAATAAAAGCAAAAGCGCTATTCCCAATAACATTAGTTGTATGTTGCTACTATAAAATAATGCAATAACCAAAACAGCACCTAAATCATCTACAATTGCAAAGGCCGTTAAAAAAACTTTAAGACTTAGCGGCACTCTATCTCCCAAGACCTTCAAAAGGGCTAAAGAAAAAGCAATATCTGTTGCCATAGGAATACCCCATCCTTTTGCTGTTTCTGGATTATCATTTAAAATAAAAAAAAATAAAACGGGAATAACAATACCTCCTATAGCTCCCAACAATGGAAATGCAATTTTCTTTAATGAGTTAAGTTCACCAATAAGAAATTCACGTTTAATTTCTAATCCTATTAACAAAAAAAAGATTGCCATTAATCCATCATTAATCCATAAAATAAGTGGTTTTTTTAACTCAAAATTATCCGTTACAAAACCAACTTTATAGTCCCATAGAGACTGGTAGCTTTCTACCAAAGGAGAGTTTGCAAAAACAAGAGCTAAAATTGTAGCTATTAGCAGCAATATACCACTAGAGCTTTCAATTTTTACAAATTTTTGAATTGGAGTAAGTATTATTTTTTTCACCATAAATATTATCGATTTAATTTATATAATTCCATATCTAATGGCAAGCTGCCAACTGGAGTAAATTCGTTAATTAGTGTTTTCTGCCAAATAAAACCGTTAGTCTCTGCAATAGTAACACTTGCTTTATTTGTTTTATGTGTGATGATTACCAACGAGTTTAAATTTAACTCGCCAAAAGAATAACAGCACAATTCCTTAACAGCTTGCGCAATTACACTTTTTCCTTTAAACTGATAACTAACACAGTAAGCAAATTCGGCTTCTCTTTTATTCCTGTCAAAGTTTTTTAAATACACTAAACCTACCAAAGCATCTGATTCTTTCTCTTTTACCAAAAAAAGAAGTTCTGTTGCTAATTTATATTCTTTTGCTTTTTTAGCCGCAAATATTTTAGATAAACCGGGAGTTAAATTCTGCTCCAATGTTTTAGGCATATACAATTTAAACCTGTCTTCATTTGCAACCATAAAATTACACAAAGCCCAAGCATCTATTTCTTGAATAGGAGTTATGTAATAAGATTGAAAATTTAAAAGCATACGGATTGTTTATTTCGAAGCAACTAAAGTGTCTTTCTTTAAAACCTCAACAGTTTTTAAAGTCGCTGCCGTTACAGACAAGGGCAAAACTAGAATAATACCCACCAACGGAATAAACAAAAATAACATAAAAATTATACCGTTGCCAATTGCTAAGCCTCTATTTTTCTTAACAAAACGAATACTTTCTTTATATTTTAAATGACGCTCCAAAGTATAGTCCATATTACCAAAACCCGCGTAATATGCTTGCATTAAAAATAATAATATAGTAGACACTACCCCTACAACAGGGATAAAACCGAGAAGTATAATTGGGATCGTAAATAAAATTTCTTTAATTAAGTTTCTAACGTTTATGCGTATACCACGCCATAATTGTTCGCTAAAAGATGTGTCTGTATGACTATGAGCAGGAATACCCGTTAAATGTGCTTCAATTTTTTCTGAAACAGGACTCATAAATGGTGCAGAAAGTGCCATTACAATATGTTTGTATAACAACAATCCTATTACAATAATTGCTGTTGCTCCTATAAAACTAGATACTGTAGTAAACACCTCTTTTCCCCAGTCCCAAACCCAAATTTGAGCTATAAAAGCACCTATATTATCTGACAAACCATAAGCCAAAAACCCAATAATTGCCGCTGTTACAAGACTAATTAATATAGGAACAAAAAAATATTTCCAAAGTTTTAACTTAGAAATTAAAGCAAAACTACCTCCGTATGCTTTTATTCCTTTTAGTATGTTTTTTAACATATAGTATTCATTTTTAGTTTCTAAAACTAAGATACGATATACACCATATTTGCGGGGTAAGTTTTAATGTCTTTTTGTACATTAATTTTTTCTGCGACTTTACTTTTATTTAAAATAAAATCTATTAATTCTTCTTCAGGTTTGTTGGCGTAATTAAAGAAATACAATCTACCTACGGCATTATTTTGAAGATCCATTTGCTCATCTAACTCATTGTTATTTGTAACCTTTTCATACAAATCGGTTACTTTTTGAGCCCAAAAAACACTTTTTTGCTTGTCTTTGGTACGTTTTAAGGTATATGTACACAAAAGTGCATTCCACACAGCGTGTCTAAATGCGTTTCCTATATTACTTTTACTATGGCCACCAGGATAATACGTATTGCAAAGTACAAATGTTTGTTTTGTAGCTTTTATACTAGGAATCAGCAAAAACGGGTTTCTTAAAAACAGTAAAGACAGTTTAAAAAACTGTCTTATGCTTAACTTCTTTATTCTGGTCCAGACCTTCACGAACTAGGCTTTATACTCTTTTACAGCATCTATAAATGCCTTAGCATTCTCTAGTGGTATGTTTGGTAAAATACCGTGACCAAGATTTACTATGTATTTGTCTTTACCAAATTCATTAATCATTTGGTGTACCATTTTTTTAATGTCTGCAGGTGGCGATAACAACCTAGATGGATCAAAATTACCCTGTAACGTTATGTTACCTCCTGTTAAATACCTTGCATTACGTGCAGAGCACGTCCAGTCTATACCTAATGCAGACGCACCAGATTTAGCCATTTCATCTAAAGCAAACCAACATCCTTTACCAAAAGCAATAACTGGAGCCTCGTCTTTTAATGCATCTATAATTTGCTGCATATACTGCCAAGAAAACTCTTGATAATCTGTTGGTGATAACATACCTCCCCAAGAATCGAACACCTGAACAGCGTTAACACCAGCCTTAACTTTCTCTTTTAAGTAAGCAATTGTAGTGTCTGTAATTTTTTGTAATAATTGGTGAGCTCCAACAGGATTTGTAAAACAAAATTCTTTTGCTTTATCAAACGTTTTGCTACCTTGACCCTGTACACAATAGCATAGAATTGTCCAAGGAGAACCTGCAAAACCAATTAAAGGAATATCATCATTTAACTTCTCTTTTGTCATTTTAATAGCATCCATAACATAACCTAATGTGCTATTTATGTCTGGTACAATAACAGATTCTAAGTCTTTAGAAGTACGAATAGGATTTGGTAAATACGGACCAAAATTTGGTTTCATTTCTACCTCAATATTCATTGCCTGCGGAATAACTAAAATATCAGAAAATAAAATAGCAGCATCCATACCATATCTACGTATTGGTTGCACTGTTATTTCTGATGCCAATTCTGGAGTCTGACAACGTGTAAAGAAATCGTATTTCTTCTTGATTTCCATAAACTCTGGTAAGTATCTACCAGCCTGACGCATCATCCAAACCGGTGGTCTGTCTACAGTTTCTCCTTTTAAAGCTCTTAAAAATAAATCGTTTTTTATCATATCCTATTCCTAACCCTCTCCGTTGGAGATGGAATTTGTATTAACTTATACTCAACTTTATAATAACCTAAAGGCTAAAAGCCTACTGTTATTTATAATGTTCATTTACTAAATCTATAACACTTTCTACTGTTGGTAATTTTGCTACCCTAACATCTGAAAACTTTTTTCTAGCTTCTACTGCTGTCGTATCTCCAATACAAAATGCAATAACGTTAGGTGTGTTCTCTAACAAAAAGCTTTCTACTCCAGACGGACTATAAAACAAAACAGACTCTATAGTATCGTCTAATTTTTTAGTATCAAACTTAGTTTGGTAAGCTTCAAACTCGTTTATTGTTATATTGTTTTCTTCTAGTATTGTTGGCAACTCATCTAACCTTAAGTTACTCGCAAAATAAGTTACTTCTTTGGTTTCTAAATTATCAACTAAATAATGAGCCAGTTCTTTTGCAGTTTTTTCAAAGTGAACAACCGGACCAATATTGTTTTTTATAAAACGTCTTGTTTTACGACCAACACAGTAAATATTCTTGAATTGCAATTCTGATCCAGGAAAATTTGTAACAATAGATTCTACCGCATTTTTGCTGGTAATAATTACGTTTTCGATTTCCTTTTTAAAGATACGAGGTGGCAATCTATTAGGACTTACCTTAATAAAGTCTTTACTTTCTACTGTAATACCTTTTGTAAACCTATCCTTTTGATCGTTGGTAAGTAGCTTTGTAGAAAAAACAGAAGTTTTCTTTTCTTCACTATGCAAACCTTCCATAATATACTTCCCGCCACGATCTAAAACAAACTCTGCAACCGTAGCAGCTAAATCTTGGTGTTTCCCTAATTTTACAACTCTATCTGCCTCAATTTTTTTAGATCCATCAGGACTTAAAAGTATAACTCTAAAAACTACTTGCTCACTCTTTATGTAAGCTAAAGCACCTATTGGAGCAGTACAACCACCTTCTAATTTATTTAAAAATGTACGCTCTATTGTAGTACAAATTTCTGTTTCTTCATGATTAATTTCTGCACAAATAGCCAAAATATCTTCGTCTATTTCTCTAGCAGCAATCATAATTGCACCTTGCCCTGGAGCAGGCACCATCCAATCTAAATTTACAGCTTCTTCTGGTCTTAGCTCTAAACGTCCAATACCTGCAGCTGCAAAAATAGCACCGTGCCAAGTTTCACTGTCTTCTAGTTTTTGCAAACGTGTGTTTATATTTCCGCGTATATCCTCTACGGTGTGCGTTGGGTAACGGTTTAACCACTGTGCTTTACGGCGTAAACTACTCGTAGCAATAACACCATCACGAGCACCTAAAAATTCTTCGTTATTCTTATACACCAAAGTATCTCTTACATTACCACGTTCTAGAACAGCAGCTTGTACAATACCGTTTGGCAAAACAGTTGGCACATCTTTTAAAGAATGTACAGCAATATCTACATCGCCATTTAACATAGCTAGGTCTAAAGTTCTAGTAAAAATACCTGTAATTCCTAATTCGTAAAGAGGTTTATCTAACTCTAAGTCTCCTGCAGATTTTACAGCAACAATTTTTGCTTTGTGACCTAATTTTTCTAGTTCAGATTTTACTCTGTTTGCCTGATATAATGCAAGTTCACTATCTCTGGTACCAATGCGTATTATTTTGCTCATTTTATTGAATTCAATTCTAATTGAAAAACTTTCTGTATTAAATCTAAACTATTATTAGCGTCTGTATTTTCATCTTTTAAATGATTTGCAAACTGCTTTGTAATCTTCTGTATAATACGATCTGTTATAATATCTGCTTCTTCTAAGTTAAAGTTAGCAGCCTTTTTGCTATGAAAATCTAGCTCTTCTTCTTTAATTGTGTTTAGCTTTTGCTTTAATGCTTTTATTACCGGAGCAAATTTTCTGGTTTCTAACCATTTTATAAACTCACCTTTAATTTCATCATTAATAGCCTCTGCTTGCGGTATAAATTGTTTTCTTTTTTCTAATGTTTCATCTGTCATTTGCGACAAATGATCTAAATGAATAAGCGATACATTATCTAGCTCATCTACACTTTCGGCAACATTCTTAGGAATAGAAAGATCTAATATTAAAAGAGGCTTTTTTGTATAAATTAATTCTTTAGAAATTGTAGGTTGTGCAGCGCCTGTAGCAACTATTAATACATCTGTATTTCTAATTTCCGCTTGCAGATCTCCGTAATCCTTAACCACCAAATTAAACTTACCAGCAACTTTTTCTGCCTTATCTTTAGTTCTATTTATTAAGGTAATGTGCGAGTTTTGCGTATGCTTTATTAAGTTTTCACACGTATTACGCCCTATTTTACCAGTTCCAAAAAGTAAAATGTTTTTTTCTGATATATTAGGAACGTTTTTAATTATATACTGAACAGATGCAAAAGCCACAGATGTTGCCCCGCTAGATATTTCTGTTTCGTTTTTAATACGTTTACTTGCACGTATAACAGCATTACACAAACGCTCTAAAAAAGGGTTTGCCAAATTGTGCTTTTTAGAACGAACAAAACTTTGTTTAAGCTGACTTATAATTTCAAAATCGCCTAGAATTTGACTATCTAAACCTGTACCTACTTTAAATAGGTGACTAATAGCGTCGTTATTTTTGTATACATAAGCAACCTCTTGGAACTCTTCTACGGTACCCAAAGCATTATCACACAACAATTTTATTAATTGAAATGGATGCTTTGCAAAACCGTGAAGTTCTGTTCTATTACACGTAGAGGTCACCAACAAACCGTCTATACCTTCTTCTACCGCCTCTACCAGCAATGCATTCATTGCTTTTTCATCCAAACTAAATTTACCTCTTACAACTGCATCTGCCTTTTCGTAATTAAGACCTATGGTGTAAAAGGAACTGTATTTAGAAATATGATAATTCTTCATGGGGAATTTTTCAAATCGATTACAAAAATAATTCTAGCATTACAATAAAAGTAACGCTAGAGGAACAATAAGTGTCGATTACCGCTTTTTACCTAATAATTGACGCTTAAAAACTGCTAAATGCCTATATTTGTTGAAATAAGAACGATTCTTAAAAATCTATTTAGAACCTTTCTAAATAGATGTGTGTTGTAATATTTTTTAATATGGAAGCAAAAAATACCGCTAAAGGTTCATTTGAAGAAGTGCTAATTGAAGATGGGTTTTATGTACTTAAAATACAAAACGATAGTATTGAAAATCAAAAAGTTGAGCGCGAAATAGACAGTTCTTTTATTCAGTTTCATTACTGCTTAAAAGGCAACGGAAAGTTTATTTTTAATGACAGCAGCTATGCATTAGAGGTTTCTGAAGAAAATTCGCTTTTACTATACAACACTCAAAAAGATCTACCTTTAAACCTGGAGTTAAGCCCTAACTCTTGGATGGTTTCTGTGGTAATGACCATACGCAAGTTTCACTCTTTATTTTCTAAAGAAGCAGAATATATTCCGTTTTTAAGCTCGGATTTTAAAGATAAAAAATACTACTCACAAGAAAATGTGAGTCCGGCTACGGCAATTGTTCTTAGTCAGATTATGAACTACAATCTACATTCATCCATTAAAGGTTTATACATAAAAGCTAAGGTTTATGAGCTTATAGCGCTGTATTTTAATATGAGTGAAGACGCAGATATAGAACAATGTCCGTTTTTGGTAGATGAAGACAACGTACAACGCATTAGAAAGGCAAAAGAGATTGTTATTGCAAGAATGGCAGAACCACCAACATTAGCAGAACTGTCTGATGAAATTGGCTTGTCATTAAAAAAGCTTAAAGAAGGTTTTAAGCAAATCTACGGGGATTCGGTTTACAGCTTTTTGTTTGAACACAAAATGGATTATGCCCGCAAAATGTTAGAAACAGGGCAACATAACGTAAACGAAGTTGGCTTAAAAGTAGGCTACAGTACCGCAAGTCATTTTATTGCCGCCTTTAAAAAGAAATACGGAACAACACCAAAAAAGTACTTAATGTCTTTAACTAATGGGTAAATAGATAAACTACATTGGCCTAGCCACCATAATACCAATATTACTTTTTATCTTTTTAAGATAATCTACCAACGGCAGTTTTGTAATCTCTACTTGCATAGAACCTGTAGAAGCATGTAACATATGTATACGACCATCTTCTGCGCGTATTGCAATACCCGTATGCGTAACATCCAAACCTTTTATAGAGGTTGCTAATGCAATAATATCTCCTGATTGTAGTAGGTGTTCGTTAGCGGCAATATCTTCTTGAGACACTACACAAAACTCATTTTGCTTTAGTTCTGCTTCAGACTTTAATATCGTATTGTAATTGGCATCATCTTTTAAAAACGGATACAAATCTCTGTGGGTACCCATAAAGTTAATTTCCTTTTTTACAATTTTACCACCAAGGTCGTTGGTTATATTGTTAACCAAGCCTTTGGTTTCATTGTTAGAAATCCACTCTGTAAAATAATGCAATCTAGAGCCATAACCATTTAATTGTCCGTCTCTATATCTAATTTTTTCTAAAGCATTTGTAAAAGAAGAAAACTCTAAATTATCCGCTCTAGAAATTAAACCAAAAGCAAGTACATTTTCTACAAAAGTAGTACAGTCTAAACCGCGTAAATTTACAACTAAAGATTCTTTTTCTCCAACTTCTAATGTTTTAGCAACGTAAGGAATTTTTAAAAACGTTTTGCCTATTGACGTTAAAGAGTCCCCAAAATTGACAGATTGAGACAACAAACTTATTTCTTTAGTTTTCTTATTAAACGCTATTCCATCTTCTGGAGAACAGCTTATATTTTGCGCAAAAGTTGCAGTAACAAATAGAAGGCTAAAAAAAAGGAAGAGTTGTTTCATCGTCATCAAAAATAATCAAAAATTAATTATTATAAAGTCTGTAATTTCCGTGATAGGCATTTGGCTTAAATATCGATGCTCTTTTTCTATCTTTTAAAATAAACCCATCTATAGCCATATCTAATAACTCTTGTTCCGTATAAATATCGTCCATAGAAATTCCGTTGTTTTGATAAAATGGTTTCCCTCCTATTTTGGCACCTTTTGGATATACTATTAGGTATAATTTAGAAGCGTTATCATAAATGCTCTCCTGAGTAAATCTATAAAAATAACCCACATAGTCCTTACCTCTGTATTCTATATCTTGCATCTGAATAAAACCAACTTTATACTTATTGGTATTATGTATATTTCTCCAACAGACAATACTCTCCCCAAGACTTTCTGCTGTGTAAAATTCTTTAGGGAAAATCTGCAATTTCTTTGCGACTTCTAGCTTATCAAAAAGTAATTTTCTAGTTTTAGGGTCTGATGCTAATGAATCTAAAATACCATTTGGTATAGCTGAATTTGATCTAGCCAATAAAGCAGCATATGTAGTTTTAACTGCGGCATCCTTACTTAACAACAACTTTGAATAAAACCACTGAACCTCTTTTTCTTTACGAAACGGAAAAAGTAAAATAGCATAGTCTTCTAGTGTATTATAAGTAACGTTTCTATTGGTATAATTTAGATTGTTTCGTTTATTCTTATCTTTCCCTAAATGTCTTTTAAGCTGAATTTTGGCATCATTTAGAATCTGCTTCTTATATTTTTTATACCCATTGGACTTTAAATATCCGTGTAACTGCAAACGTGCCAAGAGTGAAAAAATAGGCTCTTTATATTCTTCTATAGCGCTGTATTCTAAAATCTCTGGAAACAGGTGTTTTGCCAAAGACAAACTATCTACATAAGGTTTAAAAATACTGCTAATAGCAAAGCTGTTACTAACCAAAGGCAAGTCTTTAGACATTAGACTTAACAGTTCATTTATAGAGGCAGTATTTGCCTTAGAGGAAACGGCTTGCAATATCTTTGTCTGCGCATTAGAATTATTATAAGAGTCTTCATAAAAATTAGAAAAGAAAGGCGCAACCTTTGGATTCTTCAATTTACCCAATTGCTGTATTAAATGCGCCTGAACAAATTTCTGCTCTTCTTTAAATTTAAAATTAGCGATATAATACTGAAGCGAATCCAAATGTTTATTCTCAAAATTTATATAGCTGTAACCTTTTAAAACAATACTATCATTTTTACGTAAGGCCGCAAAAAATTCAGCTGTTTTATCCTCCAAAAAGGACCTACCTATAACAGTATCTTTCGGTTTAAAATTACTTAAAAAATCAGTTACAAACTTACTTGGCTTTTCATCTGCATCTACAGCTGTTTTAATTTCATACAACAAGCCATCTTTAGAAAGATTCCTTACTAAAATACCTCTTGTACTTGCCGTATCTGCCAAAACAAGTTGTAATTGATTGTAACCATCCGGAGTTACAGAACGCTCTTCATTTGTAATTATAAAACTATCATTAGCATATATTTTTTTTCGCAAAGACCACAAAGAGTCTAAACTAGGCAACATTAAAAAATCGTGTGCCTTGTGCACAGATACCTGTATTACTTCGCCATTACTATTTTCATAGAGATTGGTTTTCTTGTATGCCTCATATGCTTTCGGTTTTTTACCTCCTACTCTATAATTGTAATTATTTATTGAAAAACTAGGTGGTTTTACAATTGTCTTTGTTGTAAAAAACAAGGCTGTATCCTTAACTGTAACAAATTCTTTTTTATAACTAGGAGGTGTTGTTTTAAATGAATTAAAAAAGGTTTTTGCAGTAACAGAATCTGTACCAACCATTCCTAATAAATAGTAATTAACCCCATTTATAACCGATTTTAAATACAGCTTTTTACCTGTAACCACGTCTAATATTGCATTAGATGTAAGCGCCTTATTTTCTATACTATTATATGTTGGTTTAATTTTTAGCTCTTGATAAAAACGTTTATGAATTTGCTTTAACTCAAACGTATCTTCTTCAATAAAGCGTAAATCGTTCTGCGTTACTCTTCTTAGAAAAAAATAATCGTCTGTTTTTACATCTACCCCTTGCACCAGCCTGTTTCCTTTTCTATACTTATTTGCGAAAGTATAATTAGATGGCATTTGAACTGAGAAATCTTTAAATCCGGAAGTAACCTTTACCTTTTTTAAGAGATCTTTTTTAAACGATATGGCATTAAATATAGTATCTGAATAGTGCTGAACATACGCACCCTCACCTCCCATTTTAAAAATAATAATTTCTAAAGGAGTAATGTAAATTTGATATCGCTGATGATCTCCATTTTTAAGTACGTTTTTAATCTCAATAAAAGGAACACTATCCTTTTCTTTTCTACTTTTCTCTAAAATTTTTCCAGGAATATTTTCAAACAATAGCTCATCAATCTTTTTAAAATCGAAACTTCTATCTTTTTTTAAATACGAAAAAGTAGGCACACGGGTAATCATTACATAACTACCATTTGCTAAATCTGGCACAATATAACTTGTCGTATTTCTATCTCTAACGGCATACAATTTATTTGGCAGCAATGCCGTAAAAACAGCATCATCAGGTGACTGCTCTATATATGTATTTGGTTTAAATGTTCTTTCAATTTTTTCTTTAAGTTGCTTGCCTTTAGCACCTGCCTTAGAAGTCAGTGGCTTTACAATATACCCTTTGGTACGCAACAAGGCTATAACACCATTTTCACCTGGCAAATGCGCCGCTCCTATCCCTGTAAAAACCTTATTATTGGGCAATAGAGAATCTAGTTTTTTAACCATATTCTCGTTTCTAATATAGAGCATATTTTTAAGATAATGGTCGGTATATATTCCAGAGTCTAAAGAGTCAATTAAATTTATATTTCGTTGTCTGTATGCATCTTGCAATAAAAAACCCATTCCTTTCTGTTGCATCTTTTTAAGCAACCAATCATCTGGTTTTTCTTTCATAGAATTAAGACTAGCTCTACCTACAAGTGTAGACGATTCTTCTAAATCCTCTAAGGCTACAATCTGTTTATTAAATTTTTGTCCCGCTTGGTATATAAACATATCCAAATAGGTTTCTTCTTCAAAATCTTGGTTGCTAGAGTTGGTTCTGTATAACAATCCGTTAAGCACTCTATCTTCCAAAGACAAGAAAGCACCTAAGTCTTCGGTTTGCGGATTATTCATTAAAAAAGATTTGGAATAAAAGCCGTCTGGAACATAACTATACCCAGAGGTTTTATTTTCTTTTAAATCTTCTTCCAGCCAAGTAGCTGGGTCAGATTCTAAAGCAACAATATCACTCTTTAACAAAGACTCATAAAAAACATCATCTAACCTAAAAGCAACCTTTTTACTAACGTGCATTGTTCCGTATACATAAGATGTTTGTTTTAATCCGTTACCAGAAATTTCCCAAAGCAAGCTATTTTCTTCTTGTGCCCTTGCAGATAAAAAAGAAAAAACTAGTAAAACAGAACAAATTAAAATGCGCATAAACATTTATTTTTTATAAAATAACAACGTAAAATTCTTACGTAAGTTGCATTAAAATAATTTACTGTAAAAAAAATAGCAACTAATTAACGTTACATTAGCAGATAAGACATTTTTAAAACTATTACTACTATTCAAGAATAAGTATAAATTATAGCCAAAAGTGTTAAAGTTGAGTTACAAGCCTTATTTTTGCACTTCTAAAAAGATACAATTGTGAAAGGAGTTTTATTAGTAAATTTAGGATCACCGGATAGTCCCACCGCTAAAGATGTTAAACCATATTTAGATGAGTTTTTAATGGACGAAAGAGTTATAGATGTACCTAATTGGTTACGTAATATTATTGTACGTGGAATTATTTTACGTACCAGACCTAAAAAATCTGCCGAAGCCTATAAAAAAATCTGGTGGGAAGAAGGTTCTCCGCTTGTTGTAATCTCTGAACGTTTTAGCAAAAAAGTACAAGAACACACAAAAATGCCAGTTGCTTTGGGTATGCGTTATGGTAGTATGACTATTAAAAACGGATTGCAAGAACTTAAAGACAAAGGCGTAGACGAGGTATTGTTAGTTCCTTTGTACCCACAATATGCAATGTCTTCTTTTGAAACCGTAGTTGTAAAAACGATGGAACAAAAAGAGCAGTATTTTCCAGAAATGAAAATTACTACATTGCAGGCTTTCTACAAGAATGACGACTATATAAAAGTACTATCAGAAAGTATTGCTAAAAACTTAGAAGGTTTTAATTACGATCATATATTGTTCTCTTACCACGGTATTCCTGAGCGTCATATTAGAAAATCTGACCCAACTAAGTTTCATTGTAAAATAGATGGTTCTTGTTGTAGCACAAACTCTGTTGCTCACAACACTTGTTACCGCCACCAATGTTATGAAGCTACAAAAAGAGTAACCAAATATTTAGGTATTCCAGAAGATAAAATAAGTGTTTCTTTCCAATCTCGTTTACCAAACGACCCTTGGTTAAAACCATATACAGATTTTGAATTTGAGCGTTTTCCCAAAGAAGGCAAAAAGAACTTAGCTGTAATTACACCTGCATTTGTTGCTGATTGTTTAGAGACACTAGAAGAAATTGCAATGGAAGGTAAAGAGCAATTTACAGAAGCTGGTGGTGTAGAATACAAACATATACCTTGTTTAAATACTGATGAAAACTGGGTTGCTGTTATGGCAGACTGGGTTAACAACTGGGAAAAAGACGGTAGCTTACCTAGCTAAATAAACTATTGTACTTATGGACGAATATTACCTGTATATAAAATCACTTCACTTAATTTTTGTAATTACGTGGTTTGCTGGTTTGTTCTATATACCAAGGTTATTTATTTACCATATTGAAGCTAGTTTTAAACCATCACCAGAAAAAGAAATATTAATAACACAGTTTAAATTAATGACCAAACGTCTGTGGTACATTATTACGTGGCCATCTGCCGTTTTAGCTGTGTTATTTGCTGTATTATTACTTATAATTAACCCATCGTTCTTACAACTGCCTTGGATGCACGTAAAACTGGGGTTTGTTTTTTTATTGATTTTATACCATTTAAAAAATCATCAAATAGTAAACCAATTACAAAAAGACCAAATAAGGTACAGCTCTAAATTTATGCGTATTTGGAATGAAGCCTCTACGCTTATTCTTTTTTCTGTGGTGTTTTTAGTTATTGTAAGGAACGCTATTAATTGGATCTATGGTGTACTTGGTATTTTTGCTTTAGCCTTACTTTTAATGCTAGGAATTAAGCTATACAAGCGTATTAGAACTAAAAACCCCAATGCTTAAAAAACACTGAAAACAAGCAAGTTAGCCCCTATCTACCCCTATTAATTTCCTTGGCTAGTAGTTTTTCCCTATTTTTAGAGAGACTAATTACAACCAAGAACATTATGAAACTCACTTACTTAAAAAACAGCACACTCTTGTTGCTGCTTTTATGCATTTCTCAAATTTCTTTTGCTCAAAAAAGAAAACAAAAATCTACAGTAGATCAATATCCAGAAGCGTTATACAGCAGTATGCAATACCGCTTAATTGGACCCTTTAGAGGTGGTAGATCTGCTGCCGTAACCGGCGTACCTAACAAGCCAAACCTATTTTATTTTGGTGCCACAGGTGGTGGTGTTTGGAAAACTGAAGACGGTGGTAGAAGTTGGGGTAATATCTCTGACGGATTCTTTGGTGGTAGTATTGGTGCTATAGAAGTAGCACAAAGCGATCCTAATATTATTTATGTAGGAGGCGGAGAAAAAACACTTCGTGGTAATGTATCATCAGGTTACGGTGTTTGGAAAACTGAAGATGCAGGAAAAACTTGGACTTCTGCTGGCTTAAGTAAAAGCAGGCACATACCGCGTATAAAAATTCACCCTAAAAATCCTAACATTGTTTATGCAGCAGTTTTGGGCAACATATACAAACCTACAGAAGAACGTGGTGTTTATAAAAGTACAGATGGTGGTAAAACGTGGCGTAAAACACTTTTTGTAAATAGCAATGCAGGCGCTGTAGATTTAATGCTAGACCCCAATAATCCTCGTGTTTTATATGCATCTACGTGGCGCGCAAAAAGAACGCCTTATAGCTTAAGCAGTGGTGGCAATGGCTCTGCTTTATGGAAAAGTACAGATAGCGGAGAAAGCTGGACAGAGATTTCTAAAAACGAAGGTTTCCCAAAAGACACATTAGGCATTATTGGTGTTACTGTTTCGCCTAAAAACTCGGAACGTGTGTGGGCTATTGTAGAAAATAAAGAAAAAGGCGGTTTGTACCGCAGTGATGATGGTGGCAAAAAATGGACACAAGTAAACCAAGAGCGTAAACTAAGGCAACGTGCTTGGTATTACACCCGTTTGTATGCAGATACAGAAGACATAAATACTGTTTATGTACTTAACGTACAGTACCACAAATCTACAGATGGTGGCAAAACATTTAATACGTTTAATGCACCACACGGAGATCATCATGATTTATGGATAGCTCCAGAAAACCCAAAGCGAATGATTATTGGTGACGATGGTGGCGCACAAATTACGTATGATGGTGGCGATACTTGGAGCACGTACAGCAACCAACCTACAGCACAGTTTTACAGAGTTACTACAGACAATGCATTTCCGTACAGAATTTATGCGGCACAGCAAGACAATTCTACCATACGTATAAACCACAGAAGTGATGGGCGTTCTATTGGCGCTAATGATTGGGAGGAAACCGCAGGTGGCGAGTCTGCACATATTGCTGTAGACCCAACAAATAACGATATTGTGTATGGTGGTAGTTATGGCGGATTTTTAACTAGAAAAAACCACGAAACAGGTACAACAAGAGCTATTAATGTATGGCCAGACAATCCTATGGGGTATGGTGCAGACGGTATGAAATATCGTTTTCAATGGAACTTTCCTATACTATTTAGCAAACACAACCCTAAAAAACTATACACTTTTTCTAACCACGTACACGTAACAGAAAATGAAGGTCAGTCTTGGAAATTATTAAGTGATGATTTAACTCGTAATGACGCCAGTAAGCTAGTTTCTAGTGGCGGACCAATTACACAAGACAACACAAGTGTAGAATATTACTGCACCATTTTTGCAGCCAATGAGAGTCCGCTTAAAGAAGGTTTACTTTGGGTTGGTAGTGATGATGGTTTGGTACACGTATCTACAAACGGAGGCGAAACTTGGGAGAATGTTACGCCTAAAAATATGCCAGAATGGTCTATGGTAAACAGTATAGAACCTTCTGCTTTTAATGAGGGTACCTGTTATGTAGCTGCTACAAAATACAAGTTGGGCGACTTTGCTCCGTACCTATACAAGACTACAGATTACGGACAAACGTGGACAAAAATAACAAACGGTATAAACAATGAGCACTTTACACGTGTAGTTCGCGAAGATCCAAAACAAAAAGGATTGTTATACGCCGGCACAGAAACAGGAATGTATATTTCTTTTAATGATGGTGCTAATTGGAAACCTTTTCAGTTAAACTTACCTATTGTACCAATAACAGATTTAACCATTAAAAACGACAACCTAATTGTAGCTACGCAAGGTAGAAGTTTATGGATTTTAGATGATTTGTCTGTATTGCATCAATTAAACGAAGATGCCAAAAATGCAACATCAATCTTATACAAACCAAAAGACACGTACAGAACAAAAGGTGGTAGCAGCAGCAAGCCATCTAAGTTGGCAGGTAGCAACCATCCAAATGGTGTAATTACACATTTTTATCTAAATAAATTAGAAGAAAAAGACAGTGTTAAGCTTATCTATTTTAATAAAAAAGGAGACACTTTAGCTACATTTAGTACTACTGCAAAAGAGAAAAACAAAAAGCTAACTGCTAAAAAAGGCGGCAATACTTTTGTTTGGGATACACGTGGCAAAGGCGCAGAAAAATTAGAAGGAATGATTTTTTGGTGGGCTAGTTTTAACGGTGCAAAAGCTGTACCTGGAAATTACAAAGTACAATTGGTGGTTAATGGATCTACACAAAGCAAAGACTTTACTATTTTGCCAGACCCAAGAGCAGAGGCTAGTGTTGCAGATATGCAAAAGCAATATACATTTATAAGTGAAGTAAATGCTACCGTAGACAAAGCACATACGTCTATTAAAAAAATGCGTAAAATAACAGCACAACTTGCTGCTTTTGAAAAACAACACAAGGATACTGAAGCTACAAAAGAACTGGTTGAAAAAGCCAAAACAATGCGAGAAAAGTTAGAAAATATAGAGAAAGAGCTGTACCAAACAAAAAACAGAAGCAACCAAGATCCGCTTAATTTCCCTATAAAACTCACCAACAAATTAGCACATATAAACAGTTTAATTGGTTTGGACGATTTTCCGCCAACAGACCAGGATATTGCTGTTAAAAAAGAGCTTACAGCTAAAATTAATACGCAACTAACTGCTTTTAACAAGGTGTTAAATGATGAAATTACTACTTTTAATACTGCCTTTAATAACCTAAAGTTAAATTATTTATTTATTGAAGAGTAATGCGTTGTAAGAACAATTTAGAAATTATGAACCTAAACCAATAACACATAATAGAGAATAGAGAATAGAAAAAGTTAATTATGTACACAAAGAAGCCTCTTTTTAGAGGCTTTTTTGGTTATAGATTTGTTTGATAAAAATTAGGACTAAAACAATTATACATTTCCGTAATTCTAGTACAAAAAATGTTTTTATATTGTAAGAAAAATAGCAACCAAATAATAGCTAGGAATGCAAAACGTGCGTTTACACAACCCTATTGGCGAAATAAACGCAATAAAATGAGGTTACTGACTAGTTGTAAGCAATTTAAATCAACATTATAAGAACAATGAAATTTCTAAATATTTTTGCTTTTCTAGTACTAATCCATACCACAAATGGAC
>NZ_JAMCOJ010000029.1 GCF_023476645.1 Cellulophaga sp. 20_2_10 | reverse complement strand
TCTAGCCCAACCTCTAAATCTCTCTCCTTTATAATCTCTTTTATTTATATAATTATAGTATCTTCAAACTAAGAACCAAACATACGAGCTCAAGCGTTGTAGGTAATGCAGAACAAAACATATGAATAAAGAAGATTTTAATAATTACTTTGAACTTTTACCTAGACAAAATTGGTTGACCGAAAAGGAGGATGAGATGATTAAATTGATTTCAAGTTGTAAAAACAAAGAACAAAAAAAACTTATATTTGAATTGCTGGAAGATTTTCGATATGTAGATTATAAACTGTTCAATAGGTATTTAGAAAATATAGCAGATTATATAATTAATGATTCTGGTTTCAAAATTGAAAACACTCAAATAGTTGGAATGGTAATGGATTCAAATCCAGATAGTAGTCAATGGATACTACAATTATTGAAACCAATATTAACAAAAAAAGGATGGAATAATGTTAAAATAACACCAGAATTCCACAGAGCTGTGCGCAAAATGAATAAAGAAGGGCTAACTAATTTAATTCTCATTGATGAATTTATAGGAAGTGGTCAATCGGTAGATGGTCGTTTAAATTATTTGGAAAAAGAAGCAAAGACGGAGTATAAAATAAATGCTTGTTTTTTGGCAGGAATGGAGAATGGTATAAATAAAGTGAAATCAAGGTTTAATGATTTTAAATGTTTAATACCATTAAAAAAAGGTATTTCAGACAAATATCAGAGTCCTTTAAAAGAAAAAGCTATCCAAAATATGCTGGATTTAGAAAACCAACTATTACCATTAATCAATAAAAAGAAATTAGCTGATTATTCATTCGGATTTGGAAAAGTCGAGGCGCTATACTCATCACACGGTAATGCCCCAAATTCTGTCTTTCCTTTTTTTTGGTGGCCATATGATGTAAAAAAAGAGTTTAGAAACTCTTTATTAATTAGAAATGAAGCTGGTTTAGGTTTATGAAAATAACAAAAACTGATATAAAAATTTTAGTTGATTTATATAAATCAATAGATGGTCTAACTCCGTATGCATTTTTTCAGAGGTATAAATATACTCCAACTACAGTTTTTAAGTCTACTAGTAGATTTCAAAAAATGGAATTTATTGTAAGTCAAAATGACAAGTTATTGATTACTGAAAAAGGAAAAGAGTTTGTTCAGCAAAATAGATTTATTTATAGCAACAATAAATTCGATAGAATACCAGAAGAATTTTTAGGTAACAAAATAGGAATAAATGTTCCTTATATTCCAAATTTAAGTAAAATATCAAAAGAAATATTAAATTTACAAAACAATAAAGGTGATGGTTAAAAGAACTTGCACATAGAAGATGTAGTCGTCTTCGCGAACTAAGGTTAGATTTAGCCAGGTCATAAAATTAAAATCGGAGATTTGAATTTTATGACGTTCGCTCAGCAGAGCTGAGACTCACCCACTTAAATAATATTTTAAGTGGCGTGACGCCACTGAAAATATTATTTAAGTGGATTAGCTAAAGATAAAGAAAGAAGTCTACCATCACCTTTTTTAAATTATATGTCAGATAATAAAATTCTAAACCAATGGAAAAGATATTTTTCTAATAGAGGAATTGAAGAAAATCTTCAATTATCCTATATAGAATATATCAATATTTTATTATCTCAAAACTTACCTATTATTTTTGAAAATGAGCATCTTTCTTTGTTATTAGGGCGCAATGAAAAATATATGAATTCGGTAGTTCATTCACCAGAATCACATTATCGTGAATTTAAATTAAAAAAAAGAAAGGGAGGTTTTAGAACTATAGATGCTCCATATCCAGCTTTATTAGAATGTCAAAAATGGATTCAAAAAAATATTCTTTCAAAAGTTAAAATAAATTATTGTGCACACGGATTTGCTAAAAAAAAATCAATTGTTACAAATGCACAAATACACATACAACAAGAACAATTACTTAAGTTAGATTTAAAAGACTTCTTTCCATCTATAAAGAAAGGGAGAGTTATTGCTATGTTTTGTAATTTAGGTTATCCAACTGAAGTATCGTTTTACTTAGCATCAATTTGCTGCCTACAAGATTGTTTACCACAAGGAGCTCCAACAAGTCCAACAATAAGCAACATTGTCTCTCTCAGCCTAGATAATCGAATATTTTCTTTTTGTAAAAAATTTGATTTAAAATACACGAGATATGCCGATGATTTAGCTATTTCTGGTAAAAGAATACCCACGAAATTTATTGATTACTTAGAAAATATTATTAAAACTGAAAGTTTTGAAATAAATAATTCAAAGACCCAACTACATAAGGGAAAAGGAAAAAGAATTTTAACTGGCGTTGCTATAAACACTGATATTATCAGAGCTCCAAAAACTTACAAAAGAAAGTTATTTCAATCATTGCATTATATTGAAAAATATGGAATGAATGCTCATATGTCAAAACTAAAAATAAGAAACCCTCATTATCTAGAAACAATGATTGGTAAATTACATTATATACTAAGCATTGAAAAAGAAAACATTAAAGCAAAGAAATATCTGAATATGTTAGCTGAAATTGAAAAAGCACGTACCCACAACACCGTGTATAATTAATTGCTTGGGTCTGTGTGTACTCCGGAAATCTTACGGATTTTCCTCTGGTTCGTTTTCTTTTGCTAAATTAGTTGCTAGCCACGCAACTAACCATACACGAACACGTTACCTGCAAGCCAAAAAAAATGAAATCAACAGAATTTAAAAAAATAGTAACTAAAAATCTTGCTCCTTTTTTGAGAAAAGAGAATTGGAAAGGAAGCGGATTTGATTATAGGAAAAAAGTTGGAAATGTAATTAGACTATTAACTATTCAACCTTCGAGTTCTGGCGGAAAATTTTGCATAGAGATTGGTGTTCATTTTGATTTTATACCATTGAAAGCAGAAAAAGACTTATCAAAGATCAAAACTTGGGATGTAGATATTAGAAAAAGATTGACACCTAACGAATCGGGAGATTATTGGTGGGATTTTCCAATAACTGAACAAATAGAGAATTCATTATTTGAAGAAATTGTGAAATTGATAATAGAAAAAGCTGAACTGTATTTTGAAAATTATAATGATTGGGAAAATGAAACTTCAAAATTATCTATTGAGGATATAGAAAAAGGAATATCGAAAAAATTATTTCCAATTTTACCTTTAAGTAGTTCTTTAATGATTTCAAGAATAAATTTACATCTTGGTAGGAATGAAAAAGCAATTGAATTTGCAGAATATGGACTTTCAAAAATTACTGGAATGAAAGGTTCTGGTTTAATTCCGAGTTTTAATGAAATAAAAGAAAAAGCCAGCAGGTAACAATGTATAAAAAACATAGGGCTTTTGTGTTAACTCCAAAGTTTTGTGTTTATTTATAAAGTCCGCCAAATATAAAATTTGGCATTTCAACATAAAAGATAAATACAAAATATTATATTTGGCTAAGTGCCAAACACGAAGTGCAGTGCTTATCCTCTGCCCTACGTGTTTTATACTAAACGTTAGCTACAATTAAAGCTAGAAACAAAAAATGGCATCAAGTAAAAATAATAGTCAAATTTTTATTATCCTCGCAATAATTGCGCTGATTCCCAACATCGGTTGTTTATTAGTGGCACACTTTGTTCTATATCCTCCTCCTGTGATACTATACGTTGTGCCTGTAATTATGATTGTTCTTTGTATAGTCAGTTTTACGTATGGAATGAAACTACGCAAAAAAAACAGCTAGAATTTGAGAAGCAACAAACTTTTGATATTAGATTTAGATGGAGTTTTAATAACAAATCCATCTTGGAAAGCTGACCGAATTCACTCGGATGGATATTCTGAATTCAATGAATCGTGAGTTGAAAACTTAAACGGACTTCTCACTCCTTCGGAATTTGATATTTGGTTAAGTTCGACTCGACGCACTGTAAAAACTCTGACTGAATTTAATCTGATTTTTAAAAATCTTGGGATAAAGAAAGACATTATTGGATTTGTACCTATATATGCGGATTGTCGAAATCGAAAAGAAGAAGTCCTGAAATTCATAGCGGAATTTGAAGCGTCTGATTTTCTCATAATCGATGATGACAAATCATTAAATGGACTAGAAAACGGAATAAAAGAAAGTCTGATTTTGACAGAATTGACAAAAGGGTTTAATTCCGAGAAGTTGAAAGAAGCCACTGAAAAAATAAAAAACTGTAGCTAACAACGCATAAAAATAATGCGTAATTTAGTACTTAATCGAGAGTCCGTGCATTTTTGGTACATCTGAATTTCCTGCGGAAATTCCTCGCGCACAAAACCGCACTATTCTTATACAATACCGTTGTGAGCAATATGAAAAAAACTCTGTCAATTATAATTTTACTCCTGTTTTTCTCTTGTTCAAATAGGAGTGATAAGATTATTAATTTTGGTAAATTCAAAATAACAGTTCCCGAAAGTTGGACTAAATATGACCGGAAAGGAATTGATAGTTTTGTTGGTGGAATAATTACGGATACTAAAGACACACTGAATTTTGACTATGGCCGATACTCAGGTGATGCGAGTAGAGACTTGCCTATGGTTTATGATAAAGAGAGTTTAGCCGAATTATCAGAAAAAGAACGCGAATTACTTCCTCATACAAAACATTTGATAGTAGATGACATATTTGAATCAAATGTTGATCCTAAAGAGTATTTAAAGTACGATACGGAATTTGACACAATTGCTTGTTATAAAACCAAAATAATCAAACCTAAAAATAAAGGCTTCGGAGTAACTGGAATTTATATTGACAGCTTATTTGGAAGTAAATTGGAATATAATAAAGTCCGTTTTAATTTTTATGGATACTACTTATCTGACAAAACTCAAGCCGAATTTATAAAAGCACTTAAAACTTTGAGTTTCGAAAATTGTAATGAAAAATAAAATATACTGCTCACAACAACGGCTATAATTCATTGTGGCGGAATTTTTCTCCGAAAATTCCTATCTTTCAACCAACGCTTGGTATCGGCGGAATGGTCCTAGCGGACAATTCCACAACGAAACCATAGGTACTGTGTTAAAAAACAAGTTTTTTCTTTAATAATTTAGGAAACAGGTTGATTTATCAAACTGTTATCCCGCGCAGCAAG
>NZ_JAMCOJ010000028.1:0-2500 GCF_023476645.1 Cellulophaga sp. 20_2_10 | reverse complement strand
ACTGGTTCACTATCGGTCTCTCAGGAGTATTTAGTCTTAACGGATGGTCCCGCCAAATTCACACAAGGTTTCACGTGCCCCGTGCTACTCAGGATACCACTATCGGTAATGGTCTTTACTTATACAGGGCTATCACCTATACTGCTACGCTTTCCAACGTATTCTAATTCATAACACACCAAATGTCGTGGTCCTACAACCCCAATATTGCCGAAACAATATTGGTTTGGACTAATCCGCGTTCGCTCGCCACTACTTACGGAATCACTTTTGTTTTCTCCTCCTCCGGGTACTTAGATGTTTCAGTTCTCCGGGTTTGCTTCTCTTACGAGATGACATATCTTCAATATGCCGGGTTGCCCCATTCGGATATCTGCGGATCATATCATATGTGCTGATCCCCGCAGCTTTTCGCAGCTTATCGCGTCCTTCTTCGCCTCTGAGAGCCTAGGCATTCCCCATACGCCCTTATTTAACTTGTCACTACTAGATACTTTACAAATATCTAATAGCCTCTTGCTCTTCTCTATTTCGTATTCTTTTTATTTCTTATCGTGATAATTACCCCTGTGGTAATTATACACAATGTCCCAATATGTCAATGAACGTTTTTCAGTCGAAACTGAATGGTGGAGAATATCGGAGTCGAACCGATGACCTCCTGCGTGCAAGGCAGGCGCTCTAGCCAGCTGAGCTAATCCCCCATATACTAAAAGTAGTATATAGTAGCCGTAGTTAGTACTTCCAACTACTACTCAACTTCCAGAATTTCCTTTGCATTACGTTTATAATGCTATCTTAATACAATTTACTTCGATCTGTAATCCTTACCCGAACTACTGTAAACATAACTTATAAAATAAGCTATTCTTAGTAGTCCCAGGCAGACTCGAACTGCCGACCTCTACATTATCAGTGTAGCGCTCTAACCAGCTGAGCTATGGGACTCAATCTTAGTTTTGTATCTTAATATTTTGAAGTGACAGCTAAAAAGAAAATAAATCTAGTAATAACTAAATTCTTACTACATATATAATATGTAACGGTCGTCGTTCTCTAGAAAGGAGGTGTTCCAGCCGCACCTTCCGGTACGGCTACCTTGTTACGACTTAGCCCTAGTTACCAGTTTTACCCTAGGTCGCTCCTTACGGTGACGAACTTCAGGTACCCCCAGCTTCCATGGCTTGACGGGCGGTGTGTACAAGGCCCGGGAACGTATTCACCGGATCATGGCTGATATCCGATTACTAGCGATTCCAGCTTCACGGAGTCGAGTTGCAGACTCCGATCCGAACTGTGATAGGTTTTATAGATTCGCTCCTTATCGCTAAGTGGCTGCTCTCTGTACCTACCATTGTAGCACGTGTGTGGCCCAGGACGTAAGGGCCGTGATGATTTGACGTCATCCCCACCTTCCTCACAGTTTGCACTGGCAGTCTTGTTAGAGTTCCCGACATGACTCGCTGGCAACTAACAACAGGGGTTGCGCTCGTTATAGGACTTAACCTGACACCTCACGGCACGAGCTGACGACAACCATGCAGCACCTTGTAAATTGCCCGAAGGAAAGTCTATCTCTAAACCTGTCAATCTACATTTAAGCCCTGGTAAGGTTCCTCGCGTATCATCGAATTAAACCACATGCTCCACCGCTTGTGCGGGCCCCCGTCAATTCCTTTGAGTTTCATTCTTGCGAACGTACTCCCCAGGTGGGATACTTATCACTTTCGCTTGGCCGCTCAGTCCGAAAACCGAACAGCTAGTATCCATCGTTTACGGCGTGGACTACCAGGGTATCTAATCCTGTTCGCTACCCACGCTTTCGTCCATCAGCGTCAATGTATTGTTAGTGATCTGCCTTCGCAATCGGTATTCTATGTAATATCTATGCATTTCACCGCTACACTACATATTCTAACCACTTCACAATAATTCAAGACTATCAGTATCAAAGGCAATTCTACAGTTGAGCTGCAAACTTTCACCCCTGACTTAATAGCCCGCCTACGGACCCTTTAAACCCAATAATTCCGGATAACGCTCGGACCCTCCGTATTACCGCGGCTGCTGGCACGGAGTTAGCCGGTCCTTATTCTTACAGTACCGTCACCAGACTACACGTAGTCCTTATTCTTCCTGTATAAAAGCAGTTTACAATCCATAGGACCGTCTTCCTGCACGCGGCATGGCTGGATCAGGCTCTCGCCCATTGTCCAATATTCCTCACTGCTGCCTCCCGTAGGAGTCTGGTCCGTGTCTCAGTACCAGTGTGGGGGATCCCCCTCTCAGGGCCCCTACCCATCGTAGTCTTGGTAAGCCGTTACCTTACCAACAAACTAATGGGACGCATACTCATCTTACACCGTAATCTTTATTATTAAAATGATGCCATTCTAATAAACTATAAGGTATTAATCCAAATTTCTCTGGGCTATCCCTTAGTGCAAGGCAGATTGTATACGCGTTACGCACCCGTGCGCCGGTCGTCAGCGGAGCAAGC
>NZ_JAMCOJ010000027.1 GCF_023476645.1 Cellulophaga sp. 20_2_10 | reverse complement strand
AAGCAAAATAAAAAGTTTTGGCTAGATGCTTAATCGCAAATTAATCGCTTGTTAACTCCCGTACTAACCATAGCCTAATCCGTTAGCAACTATTAAAAACAAACAATAATGTACAAAGCTTCATTTGACCAAAATTTACTTAATGATTGGTGTGACTATTGTGAAGGAAAAAAAAAATTTGATACTTGTTACTTCTCTACGTTATTGATGGAGACACTTTTAGGAGGTTATACTCCCGAATTTGACAAATTTATTAAAGAAATCACTAAATACTTTGATTCATCTATTTATCAAAACATAAAATACACGTTTAATAATCAACAGAAAAAACAAGGAGATATAAAAGATTGGGTAATAAATGATTTAAGAGAAAAAAGAAAAATAATTCATCAAATGCCTGACTCTTCTAAATTAGTTGATATAATTGACAATCCTAAATATTTAATGATTAACGAAAGACAAGAACTCTATGATGCTCTTGAAAGTGATAACAATACAATACTCTATGAGGGAGTTGGAGACTATGTCATAGAAAATATAGAAAAGGATTATCGTTTGTATGGTTTAAAAGAAGTCTTATATAACATAGCTTCAGATTATGATTTAGTTTATGGAATTTTAGCAGGAATTGTTAAAGGTAAAGTAGATTTATCTAATTATTTAGATATCTATAAAAATGGCTTTGATTATGCTGTATCTGAGGAAAATATTATAATATACAACCCAACTAAATAAACAGTTGCTAACAATGTATATAAAAAATAGGGCTTTTGTGCTAACTCCAAAGTTCTGTGTTTATTTACAAAGTCCGCTAAATATAAAATTTGGCGTTTATAGTAAAAAAGATAAAAGCAAAATATTTATATTTAGCTAAGTGTTAAACCCGAAATGTAGTGCTTATCAACTGCCCTACTTTCCATATACTAAACGATGGAACACATTCAGCGAAAAGCTGACCAAAGTTGCTACACAGCTTCGCTGTTCCCGCCCCTTTGGAAAATGTGTTCCATCGCCCTGCTAAACCAAATTGGGATAGTGCTTATCCGCTAAGTTCAGCTTTTGCTGCCCATCTAAGGAAAACGATGTAACATCAGTAGCTAATAGCAATTTGGTACGATCCATCGAACTCTCGATCCAATAAAGTGGCTCACTAATCAATTTTTTAAAAAAAATCGCTCAGCGAGCCGGCTAATAAGCTTTAGCCTCGCGTGGCCGCGCGAAACTAAAGCTTATTATCTTACACTTTTTGTATCTTCGTTCTCAAGGCCGAACTGCGTTTAGCAGGGCGTTGTGCGTAATGTAAACCAAGCGTTCGTTCGAATGAAATCTAAAAGAAAAGAATAAAAAATTGTTTCCATTAATTATAAAATACAAACGAGAATTAACTGAAAATATAGAAAGTCAGCAAGTTTTTGACGTAATCGAAAAAGAATTAATAAGATTGGGTGTTGATAAATTTAAACATTCAGATTTAGAAATAAAGTTTAAAAACTCTTTTTTTAACGGACAAGGACGATGGCATTTGATGGCACCTGTTGATAAAGGATATTTCAAATTAGATAGAAAATTATGGAAATTAGAATATTCATTTTCTGTAATTAGAACGTTTTATATATCTCTAGCTTTTAGTTTCTTTTTTGGATTAATATCTCAAAGTTATAAGTTTGGAATAATTATCTTTCTATGGTTTTTTGGAATGAATTGGATAATTACTCTCATTAGACAAAATGTATTTATGAATAAAATGAAACGAAAATTAATCAAAAAAAACACTACGCACAACAAAGAACTGAGGTAAAAAACAAACAAATTCTTCGTTAATTTGAGGCATTATTATAGTAAGCTCATAGACTCTAAAACTGGTTCTTTGAGCTTTTTTTATTGTATTTATTTTATATTTATCTAGGCAGTATAGAAACGTAAGTTTCATCATATGGCCTTCCAGATTTTGCAATAGCAAAAGACTGCTTAAGTAGCTTATTAGCAACAGCTATTAATGCTAGTTTTTTACTTTTTCCTTTAGCAACTATGCGGTCATAAATAGCCTTACAGGCCTTGTTATGTTTACAGGCATTAAAAGAGCACAGAAACAAAAGATTACGAAGCTTTCTATTACCAACCTTACTTATTCGCGCCCTACCTCTTACACTGCTTCCAGACTCCCTTATTGTAGGCGTTATACCTACGTAACTACAAAGCTGGGATGCATTTTCAAACTTAGAAAAACCATCGGTCACAACTATTAAAAATAAAGCGGTCTTTTGGCCTATTCCTGGTATAGACATCAATAAGGTTAACTGCTTTTGTTGGTCTTCTTTTACCAAGGATAGCAGCTTTAATTCAATTGCCTTTACTTCTTTATCTAATTGCTTTTTATTACGTACTAAGGAACGATACACAAACTTAGATGGCATACCTAATACTACTTCTCCATGTATCTTATTCTTGGTTGCTGTACGCTGTTTTAAATAGGCATCTAATAATCTAAACAATTGCAAACATTCACTTTGAATATCTGTCAATGCACTGTAAATAGGAACTTCATTAATTAAAGCATAGTTACAAATTGCCTTGGCATCGCTTTTATCTGTTTTTACTTTGGCTAATTTCATTTGTATAAATCGTTTAATAGATAATGGATTTACAACAGATACTACTATGCTTTTTTTGTATAGAAATTGTGCTAATCTGTAATGATAATAGCCAGTAGCCTCCATAACGACTAAACTATTCTTTGTAAGCGTTTTTAGAAACTTATTAAACCCTGCTTCAGTGTTTTTAAATTGTAAGTGTCCTTGAACACTGCCATAACAATCAAAAACATCTTTACTAATGTCTATTCCAAAAGTTTCGTTATATTTATTCATAAGAAATGATTTATGAAAGAATAAATTACTAACATCACAACAACTTGAAAACGAGATCTAGGTCTCACAGAACTGAACGTGATTTTTAGTAGAAAAGAGAGAGGATTACTCCCGAAGCGTCGGGATTGTCGAAGTCCAAAGCTTCACCGTATAAATTAACCTTAATTCTCTCTTTTATTCTTTCTGTTTATTATATCAATTTAATAAAAATCAAACTTAAGCCGTATAAAAATAATTGCGGTTTAGTGCTTAATCCAAAGGTCGTTGCGTGTTTGTAACGTCTGATTTTCCTTCGGAAAATCCTCGCATACAAACCCGCAACTATTCTTATACATAAACGTTGGCAACAAGGCTCAGAAATATTTCGGTTAAAAAGAAAATAACAGAATATAAATGAAAGGAGAAATTAATTATCTAGGAATAACAACTGAATTTATAAGGTCTAGCCTTGAATTTTACAGAGGTTATAGAATAAATGGAAAACCCTCAACTCAAGTACTTTTTGGAGGATTTGATTTTACAATTCCTACTGATGAAAATGGGCTTCGCTTTTTAGAAGAGCTACTGAAAATCGACAGAAAATTTTATGATGATGATCAGCCTGACCCTACACCAAGTGAGATATTTAAACCTTTTTCTGTTCAAATTTACGATGAACAGGGATACAAAACAAGATATATAGAGCTTATAGATGCTCATATTAAAAATTATAAAGAAGTATTTGCTACCTATAAAAATTATAATAGTGAAACAGATACAAATATGGTCATAGACATAAAAATAGTTTCTGCAATTCAAAGAATAAACAAAAAAGTATTAAATGTATTTAGATGGCATTATTCTGACTACGGTATAAAAGAATACCAATCGCCGGTAAATACTGTTGTAGAAGAGATAAAAGAAAAATTACATCTAAATGATGGGTTCTATTTTTCAAACCAGGGTGAGTTTATCGGAAGAATGGGAAATAATCACAAGTATAGTAATCTTGTATTTGTTTTCTCTGATGATTTAACTATTTCAGATAAAAGTTTATTAAAGTCTGAAATCAAAAAAACTTCTGACAACGAGGTTGAGTTTAAGCAAATATCATATCAAAAATACCAGTCCTTAAGTACGGAAACAATATCAAAAGTAGTTACAACGATTTTTAATGAAAATTCTATATTACAACTTACCTAAAGGTAAAAAATTGCACAGACAAGCAGTAGCACAGGTTTTTTATTTAGGAAAAAAAGAAGCTGCTGTAATAATTGACAAAACCAATTCGAAGTATAGTAACTATTTTAACCTTATAAGTGATTTGTACCACGAATTAAGGCATAAGTATTATGATGACATAGGTATCCAAACTTACGGTGTTGGTGAAATATGGGTATATATGGACCAAATAGAAAACTCAACGTATAGTAAAACTAGTGACGGCTTCAAACACATAACAGAGAAAAACTTTAGAAGATATTTAACAAACGCTATAAAGGCAAAATATCAAAGTAAACCTTATTTAAGTCCTAGCCAAAAAAATGAAATGTTCAATAGATATGAGAGAGTCACAGGGAAGGCTTTGTTTTGGGAGCCAAGTTTCCAAACCGTTATCGAAAAAAAATAATTATAATGTATAAATACGCTTTTGTTCTATTACTACTGATTCTTGGGTGTAAATCAAATAAAACCAGCATAGAGATAAAAAGTAATGAATTGATATATTATGAATACACACAGAAATATGTTCAGCAAGTTAGGACGCATTTATTAAGCAATATTGCCTTTAACATTAAAATAAAAAATAATAGTGATAATACCATTATCATAGGAAACAAAAATAGTTTTGAATATTACAATAATGAAGCAAATAATGATTTTCTTGCTATAAATGACACCTTATTTGAATTAACTCCTTACACAAGAGACTATCTTAAATCATTTAAAAAATCCTATCATATTTTACCTAAACACTCAATGAATATTTCATTTAGTATGGACATTCCGTTAATTCCTGAAAATATTAATAGAATAAAAAAGCACTTAAAAAACAAGGGAGGAATTTTAAAAATATCATCCTTAATAATTAATAAAAAAGACACAATACTAAATATCCCTTTTAGGGTAAATAATCTAAAAGAAGTTTTTATTAAAGACGATGAATTGATAGAAACAAAATAAACACAAAGTTCAGCTCCCAAAAATAATAAACGTTACACAAGCTTCTAATTTGGCGGAAAAACATAGATATAAGCCCCTTTTAAGAGGCTTCTTTTGTTATAGATTTGTTTATCAAAAATTAGAAATTAAACAATTACGTGTTTAAGTAATTGTAGTACAAAAAATGTTTTTATATTGTAAGAAAAATAGTAGCTAGAAATGTAAAACGTAAGTTTACACAACTCTATTGGCGAAATAAACGCAATAAAATGAGGTTACTGACTAGTTGGTCAATAATTTAAGAAAAAGTGGAATATACATTTAACAACAAAGAAAAAAAGCTAATTCAGAAACTAAAAAAATCTGAACCAATTCGAATATGGAC
>NZ_JAMCOJ010000026.1 GCF_023476645.1 Cellulophaga sp. 20_2_10 | reverse complement strand
TACGAACCTGCAATTGGAACTGTTCCTGCTGAAACAAATGAAAATAGTTGGCGATTAAATCAAGGAAAATGGAGAAAAGTCTGGAAAAACAATAATGAATCTTTTAGAAAATATAGAAATAAATACAATCAATTGGCAATTGAATTAACATTAACAAATTAAAATACTGTGGGCAACACTGTGTATAATTAATTGCTTGGTCACTGCCGACTTACGAATCCCGAAGCGTCGGGACTGGCGGACTTTCTTGGTTGGTAATTTTTACTAAATTAGTTGCTTGAAACACGAAACAAACCATATACAACAACGTTAGCTATAATTTTGAAAAATAAAAATTACATCATCATTTTCATCCTAGCCCTGACAATTCTGTCATGTGGACAAAACTCATTTGAAAAAGAAATAAACGGAAAGTGGTACGGGGTGGAAAATGATGGATTTACCAGAATGTACTTTTACCAAGATAGTCTGATATTTATGGAGGGCGATACTCAAACTGTAAAATGGACAGCGGATGAATCCAAAATTGAATTTGATTATGTTGAACAATGGCCTTATCAAACTTTGGTGAAAGATTCAACAAAAACAATGTTTATAGAATATTTTCTTTCAAAAAACAACAATACTCTTTCCTTTAATAACATTAACGATTCAACAATAGATGGAAACTTTAAATTGATCAGAGCTAAAAACTATTTTGACTTTTTGAGCAAACAAAGTGGAGTGAAATTCACATTACCTAATGCCATCAAAGTTGAACGTGTAGGACTATATAGTAAATATGGTATGAAAATTTTTATTGGAACTATTAATAATAAAATCGTTACTATATCGGAATATGGTAATGGACTGGATTCAATTAAAACCGATATTATTAGGTTTAAACAAAACCTTAATCCATTAGATGAATATCATCAACGAAAATTGGACTCTGAAATTCATTTCAGAGTATTTGCGGACAAGTCAATTTCAGACCAAAAAATTGAAAAACTTATTCAAAAAATCAATAAAAGTTATGTGAAAAAAGTCTTCAGAATATATGAAACTGATAATTACTATAATTTCGAAACCTTAGCGGGGAAACCGATAAAAACTATTGCTAACAATGCCAATAATTAATTCGGGCTTAGGTTTTTACACCAAGGTCTGTCTATATTTATAATGTCGCGAAATCTTTAGTCCCGAAGCGTCGGGATTGCTTTGATAGAAAAAAAAGAAAACACAAAACCATAAGGTTTTGCTTTGTGCGTAGCTGGAAATCAAACGGATTTCTGCCCCGCACTAACCTTATACGAACCGTTAGTATTTATTGTAAAAAAGCATTTTGGCAGACTTCTATATTTTCGCAGATGGACCTTATAGCAAGTTTGATTACTGAATTAATAATTCAAAAGTTTAAATACAATTCAAATTGTAACAAATAAATAAAAATGACTACTTACTACATATAAAGTGTTTCACAAATAAAATCCAATATGGCTAATAAGAGTTTAAAGAGTGTTTTATCCATTTTGGCAATTCTGACGATATTAAGTGGAATAGGATACCACTATATAAAAGATACTTCGATGGCAATAATATATATTGCTGTTTTTTATATGCCAACTCCTCTATATGCGCTTTCCATTCACTCTCTAATCACTAAAGAAAATTTAGTCTTAAAGTACATAGATTTCAAAAAATTAAACTTAAAAAAAATTATTTCTCCAATTTTAATGTTTTTAACTTGGGTAATAATTATACTAACTTTGACTTTTTCTTTAGCACACTTTTTCCCTGAAATGTTTTCAAATTTAATTACCACAAATGAAGAACTAATTTTAAAAATACAAGAATTAGCAGGTGAGAATGCTTCAAGTAATGCAAATTTACCTCCTTCTCCATTACTGATAATCCCCTTAGCCATATTAAGTGCAATTATAGCAGGGTTTACAATTAATTTAATATTTGGTTTTACCGAAGAAATTTTATGGAGAGGTTACCTCTGGGATGAACTTAAAGGTCTAGGTCTGATTAAATATTCTTTATTAACGGGTGTCATTTGGGGATTGTGGCATGCTCCTCTAATTTTACAAGGTTATAATTATGGTAACGAGAATTTAGTATTTGGCACAATAGCATTCATAATATTTTGCACAATTTTTTCTTTTGCATTTACTATTCTCAAAGTTAAGACTGAAAGTACACTATTGTGCGGTGCGTTTCATGGTATGTTCAATGCTTTTGCTGGTGTATTTACAATTCTACTCGTAAATGGAAATCCATTTATAGATGGCGCTATTGGATTAACATCAATAATTTCAATAATATTTGTTGTCTTTTTGTTTTCATATCTGTACAAAATCAAGTTTAAGTTTATATAAACTCCTTTATAAGTAATTTACAGAATACACTGTTAACACAAACGGAATTAAGCACTCTAACGGAAACAACAAATGCTAACAAAGCCAAAACGTAATACGGGCTTAAGTCTTAAACGCCAAGGTCTACGTATTTTTATAATGTCGCGAAATCTTTGGGATTTCGCTTTGACACAAACAAAGATAAAACAAAATAAATCCCGAAGCGTCGGGATGGCTTAGTATCAAACCGAAATTCAGTGCTTATCAACTGCCCTATGTTTCTAATACATAAACGTTAGCATTAATTTAATAACACAAAATTAGTGATACATATATGTATTTTTTTATTTGTTTTTTTATACGTATTTGTATACTTTTAAATTTTATAATATACTTATATGTATAAAATATCATCAAATGAGAAACAAAAAAAAATTACTCATAGAACAACTGGACCAAAAATTAGCAAATTTTAAAGATGCAGGAATGGTCCTGGTCCCACAAAAGGGATGGGTTAATACTATTAGAACTACTCTTAATATGACAAGGGACCAATTAGGGACCAAACTTAAATTAACTAAAGGAGCCATACAAAAAATCGAGGAACGCGAAGCCACAGGTCAGATAACCATTAATAAATTAAAAGATGTTGGCAATGCCTTGAATATGAAATTCATCTACGGTTTTATTCCGAAAGATGGAACCATTGAAAGTCTAATAAACTTAAAGGCCGAAAAGTTGGCCCGAAAAATAGTATTAAGAACTAACCAAAATATGAAATTGGAGGACCAAGGAATTGGAGATGAAAAAATAGATAAAACCATAAAAGAGCTTGCTAGTGAAATAAAACGAGAGATGAAAAAATCATTATGGGATTAGCATTCAATTATAAAGATGGACAAACACCTTTAGACGAAGAAGAAAAGGAAGGTATTAAAATAAAGTCTATAACTACTCAAGGAGAACTAGATGAATTTGAGCAATTGAACATTGAAAAAGCAGTCGAATGGACTATTCATACAAAATTCAAACTTGAAAAAATTTTAACTGAAAAATTTGTAACAGACTTGCACCAAAAAATGTATGGTGATGTATGGAAATGGGCTGGTGAATTTAGAAAGACTGAAAAGAACATTGGAATTTCTTGGACACAAATTGGAATTGAATTAAAAAATTTACTGGACGACACTAAGTATTGGATAGAAAACAAAACTTTTCCACCTGAAGAAATAGCTATAAGATTTAAGCATCGCATAGTATCCATTCATTGCTTTCCTAATGGCAATGGGAGACACTCTAGAATGATGGCTGATATAATTATGGAATCAATATTTGGGAATGAAATATTTTCTTGGCATCAATCAAATATAGTTAAAGCTAACGAAACAAGAAATCAATATATAAATGCTTTAAAAGAAGCTGATAAAGGAAGTTTTAAACAGTTAATTGAATTTGCAAAAAACTAATGACAACAAAGCCTAAACATAATGCGGAATTTAGGGCAAAACCGAAAAAAATAAAACAAAACAAATCCCGAAGCGTCGGGACTAGCGGATTTCCTATCTCTGATTTATTTATTAATTTTATCGCTTTAAACACGAAACTAATCATACACACAAACATTAGCAACCATTATGAAAAAACGACATTATATAACTATACTAATTGTTTTTATTCTGTTTTCTTGCCAATCACAAGATAAAAAAGAGATTAAAAAGAATGGAGATTATGCCATAGGAGAATATTTAAATGAAACTAAAGAGGGGCTTTGGGAATATTATCGTTCAAGTGGAAACTTAGAGGAAATAGGTAATTATAAAAATGGAGAAAAAAATGGACTTTGGAAAAAATACTTTAAAGATGGAAAAGAGCAATTAGCTTTTGATAAAAAATATAAAAATGGGAAAATAGACATCAATTCTGAATATTACAAAGGAGGGAAAGATAGATTAGTTTTTGAAATAAAATATGAAAACGATTTGAAGAATGGAAGTTCTGTTTTTTATTATAGAAATGGTGGATTAATGAAAACAGGTGAATACAAAAATGATATTGAAACAGGTGAATGGAATTACTATTACGAAACAGGAAAGCTCAAAAATATTGGAAAATATATTGATGGAAAAAAAGATGGAGAATGGAAATATTATTACGAATCTGGAAAATTAATGGTAATTAGACAGTACGTTAAAGGAAAACAGTTTGGTGAAAGAAAGTCTCTCTTTGAAAATGGGAATTTAATGTCTATTGGCAATTATGTTAATGATATAAAATCTGGAGCTTGGAAATACTATAATGAAAACGGAGATTTAATTAAGACTGAACAAAATTAACGTTTGTTAACAAAACCTATAAACAATACGGGCTTCTGGCTTAAACAAATGGTCTGTGTATATTTATAAGCCCACAAAATCTTTTGATTTGGTATTAAAGAAGAAAAATTAAAACAAAACAAATCCCGAAGCGTCGGGATGGCTATGTGCTTAATCGGAAATTAATCGCTTTATAATTTCCGTACTAATCATAGCCCAACCATTGTACACAATGTCAAAAAAACTGAATTACATATCGATTTTCATTCTATTTTTAATCAGCATTTCGTGTAAAAACGAAATAAAAAATACTGAACCGCATTCAAATATTGAATCGGAATTAAAAACTGATATTCAGAATAACCACATTGAATTGGATTACATTAACCTAAAATATCCTTTTTTAACAAGCTATGTTAATAAACTTAAAAATGACACATTATTTTACGAAAAATGTAGCGATTGTAATTTACCAGGTTTAGATAATGAAAATATAATGGGATATACTGACAGAGTGCATCCTACAGGAAATTACTTTAGAAAAGATATTAAAATTGGTGATTTTGAATTTGATACTTTCTTTGTTTATGAAAAGAAAAATTATAAAAAGGATAATGAATCAGAAAGAGTTTACAAACGGTTGTATTTATGTTATTTTAATGAAAAACAGAGAAAAGAGTTTGATCAATTTTCACATTATTATGAAAATATGATAAATCACGGAAAACAAATACTTGATATTGAATATTTAAATAACACAACTATCATTACCATTCAATATGCTGGCTATTGAAATTTCTAAAAAACACTATATACAACACCATATAAAATTCATTGCTAGCTTCTTGCATATTTGCGAATCCTGAAGGGCTTGTACCACGTACTTTCTACTTATGATTTACTTGCAAACTTTACCACTTAAAACAACGTTATAAGAAATAAAAAAAATAATATGAACTATACATTTTTTATTTTAGGATTGTTTCTAATTTCGAGTTGTTTTATTTTTAAATCTAAGTATGTTTTAATTAAGGAAGAAAGCGGTGGATGTTTAATAAGTATCAATTTAAAATACTAGCTACAGAATGTGTAGAAGGCACTAAAAAAAGGAAGGTATTGCGAATACAACTAAATAAAAAAATAAGCTAAACTAACTGAAAATATGAAAGCCGAAAAAATCTTTTCAAAAATACTAATGTGGTTGCCATCACTAATAATAACTTTGTTTTATATTCCAAACGCATTGGATAAAATCCTGAATTCAAATCAAACTGAAAAAATTGTTACAAATAGTACAATACTCATACTTACTGGCGTATTTCTGTTAATTTCAACTGCTTTATTTTTATACAACAAAACAGTAATTATAGGAAGTAGTCTTTTGGCATTTTATATGACATTTATTGTCTTTATTCATATGTATAAAGGAAAACCGTATGAAGTGGCAATTCTAATTGTTATGGCGACAATATTTGCCGCTTATATTAGAAAACCACAATTATTTCATCAAAAAAAAGTAATTGATTAAGCAAATATAAAGACCTTACTTAAACTTTGCTTTTTAATGAAACTGAATTTTAAAATTAAAATATATGGAGGAAACAGAACTATATAAACTCACAGATGAAGATCTATTAGCCAAGAAAAAGAAATTGAAAAACCGAAAAATATTTAGTGCTTTTGCAATTGGTGTTGCGGTTGTAGCCTGGAGTTTAGGTTCTAAGAAAAACTTAATTGCTTTTCTTCTTCCGATGTTACTTCCTATTTACTTTATTTACAAAATAATAAAAAATTCTAAAAAGGATAAGAAATTAGAAACGCTATTAAAAGAACGTAATTTGAATTAAGGTTTTAGGCAAAACCAAAAGCTAAGTACACTAGAAATAACTAAAATACCAAACGCGTTCTAAACAGCTTAGCGTAGACAAAATAAGAATAGAAGCGTACTTACTGGGCGTGTACCCACTGTAGCTAACAACGGCTTTAATTAACGCGCACACAAGGTCTTTGAGGAATGTTAGTTTATATTTGTAAAGACCACAAAATCGGCAAGATTTAAGCGCCGTACTACTCATAGCCAAATCGTTGTGCGCAACTAAAAACAAACACCGTAAATGACAGCAAAAATTATTGAAATATTAGGCATTGTAATTATGTTATTTGTTGTTCTTGGCGTTCACGAATTGGGTCATTTGCTTTCCGGATTAGCTCAAGGTTTTAGGTTTGAAATTTTTGTAGTTGGTCCTTTGGGAATAAAAAGGGAAAACAATAAAATTAAAGTTTATCTAAATAAAAATATTGGTCATTATGGCGGAATTGCAGCTACAATACCTAAAAATGACAATCCTGAAAACGGTAAGATTTTTGCGAAAATAATTCTAGCAGGCCCAATTGCGTCGCTTATCCTTGCCTTAATTTTGGTTAGCTTATATTTCTTACTTCATTTAAACAATCCAATAATTATATTAATTGGAGCATTAGCATCCACAGGTATTTTTTTTGTTACATTAATACCAATGAAAACAGGGATGTTTTTTAGCGATGGAAAACGGTATCAAAGGTTAACTTCTAACGGTCCAGAAAAGGAAGTTGAATTAGCAGTTTTGCGTGTAATGGGTAGTTACGCAAAAAATGATTCTTACATAAATGTGAACCCAAATGATATTGAAATAATGATATCGGATGAACATTATACATATTTTGGATTATTTACTAAATTAACTTATCAATTTGAGGCAAATGGAAGTTTTGAATTAGAAACAAAAAATAAGTTTGATGAATTATCTAAAACAATGCCAAAATCTATGGTAAAATTCTCTAATAAAGAACTAGATAAATTAACAAAATAACTGTGCCCAACAAAGTAGTTCTATAAGAATTATCAAATATTAGTGCTGATTTTACAAGTTCTACTTCGTCCATTTACGCTTCTTCTACTTTTACGCATTACAGCTTTGTTAACCAACCATAACTGCTTAACTCACTACCTCTCTTAAAACACTCAAAACCGCCTTCTAAAACCATCTACAAACACCACGGGTTTAAACTATTTTAATGCATGGTACACATAAAATTGGGTCAATTACACAAATACGTATTTGTAGTACAGAAAATAGTTTTAAATTGTGAGAAAAATAGTAACCTAATAATAGCTAGAAATGTAAAACGTGCGTTTACACAACCCTATTGGCGAAATAAACGCAATAAAATGAGGTTACTGACTAGTTGTAAGTAATTTTGAGCAAATTGTAACAAAATGAAGAAATAAGTTACTAATAGAAAAAACAAATAATGAAAAAAACAATTTTAGTACTAGTCGGAATTTTAATATTAAGCTGTTCAAAGGAATCGGAAACAAAATATTCAACTGATTCTGAAAAAGTATTCTTAATAATTACGGAAAACACAACTGAAAGCGAATTGACGAAAATAGCATCTGAATTTAAAACAGACAAAAATATAATTGTTGACTTTTCCAAAACTGAATTTTCTGAAAATGGAAAAATTAAAAACCTGAATTTAGAAGTCGATTGTAACGATGGATTTAAAGGAACTGCAAAAAGTTCTGGAATAATTTTAAAAGGTAAAAATTCTGGCTTTTCAAGAGATTATGCTAAAAACTCTGAAATTCCATTTGTGATTGGAGCAATGTAAGCTAAACAAAAAACAACTACTTACAACACTATATATAGCAAATACGGCAATTTAGGCTAGTTCCAAAGGGCGGTGCTCTTTTACTAAGTCGCCAAATCTTTTGATTTGGTATTAAGCGAGAAAAATTAAAACAAAATAAAAAGATTTGGCTTGTGGCTTAACCGAAGATTATTTTTTATTTTCTGCCCTACTTGCCATATATTTAACGATGTAACATCAGTAGCTAAAAGTAATTTGGTACGACCCATCGAACTCTCGATCCAATAAAGTGGCTCACTAATCATTTTTTTTATAAAAATCGCTCAGCGAGACGGCTAATAAGCTTTAGCCTCGCGTGGCCGCGCGAAACTAAAGCTTATTATCTTACACTT
>NZ_JAMCOJ010000025.1 GCF_023476645.1 Cellulophaga sp. 20_2_10 | reverse complement strand
TCTGGCTCCACTTGAAAAGAAACTTCTTTAAGCTCACTCAAATTTGCACTAGAATTATCGTCATTTTTATCACACCCTATAAAGAAAAGTGATAGGCTCAAAATACTGACAATAAACAACCCGCTCCTATTTTTCATTTGTTTCTACTATTAAAAGATATTCTGTACTCATTTTTCAAAAATCCTTGTTTTTAATCTACCTTGTACTCCAAAATTTGTTCGGTATACATTTGCTTCACCTCTACCTCTGTATTGTCTAACAACCTACGCACTTTGTAACTAATAGGCGCTGCAGAACCAACAAGATCAGCAGTGTTCGGCGTTTCTAGAAAGCGCACAAAACTATTGTAGTCTGTAACTCTACCACCCAATTCTACAGGACCACCCGCAATAAGCACTTTAACCTTATTATCTTCAAAAAGAGATTTAAACTCCTCTGAATAATTCACATCTGTACTTGCTTCTACTACTGCCAAAGCAACTTTAACTGATGCTTTCACCATTGTACTATTATAGGCCTCATCTTTATCTGTTTCTATTAACAAATATGCAACCCTACCATAGTCAACACTACTCACGTATAATGGCTCATGAGAACCTAAATCTTCTGTATCCATATCACCTTCTATCCATTGGGTATAATTTTTGGGATCTATAGAGGCATTGTAAAACCACTGACGCACTTCTACAACAACATACTTTTTACTAGAAAGTGTACCACTACTCTGACTAAAATTAAAACTAGAAGAAACCAAACCTCCTAGCACATCTGCCTTAACATGTATGTCCAAAGTCTTATTAAAACTTTCTTGAGTTGTTACTGAGTTACTCTCGTAACTATAAAAACTTGGTACTGCCGCGTAGTCAATTAAAATTTTATTGTTTTGTAACAAACTATTTAATGCATATCTAACACTACTCAACTTAGGTGGCGTTGAAACACTAACAGGATAATCACCCCCTCTAAGTGTTAATGAAAGCTCAACATCATTAAACTCATTTTTAAGTACAATAGGGTCATAAGCTGCATCCATAAAAGAAGAACCTCGTAAAATGCTTCCTGGATAAATAATATCCGATTTATTCGCACTAACAATAGAAAGTGGTTTTAAAGTAGCTTGCTTCTCAACCAAAGTAAGATATTCATAATTTGTTTCATTAGTTGATGCATTAAAACGTGTATTTCCAGTTTTTTCAGAGCTAATAATATTATCTGGCTCTACTTGAAAAGAAACTTCTTTAAGCTCACTCAAATTTGCACTAGAAACGTCGTCATTTTCATCACAAGAAATAAAAAGGAAGGTTAGACATACACTTTTGAGCATAAGTAACTTGCTATATTTTTTCATTTATAAAGTATTTAAGTTAAATTGATTAATATTCTTGTTTGCAAACAATTAAAGTCCATCGCGATTTTCTATCTTAATGTTTTTATAATCGATAATGTTTGAAGGGCTATTTGAAAAAGTTTGAGTAATTTTTAAATTTTCTATTATAAAATTTGAAATAGCTGGAGCGCTTGATTCTGTAGTCTTATCATCTTTAAACAAAAGTTCTTCACTAACAACGAAGTTGTTTTTATATTCACTATCATCCCCATAAGTAACGCTATACGTATGAGAAATTCCATTTTCATTAGTTAAATACTTATCATAATCTTGCTCACCATCATCTATATTAAAACGGTAATAGCGCGTTTTTTCCGAGTGATTGAAAAGCCCCGAATCCCTAGTTTCCCTGTAAAAAGTCCAAGCATTTATTTTTACTGCATTAAAAAGTAAAGACTCTTCGCTTATATCAGACACATAAGATTGCTTAATCATTTTCTGTAAAGTAAAACTTAACTCAAAAGTACCCGGTTTTAATATTTCCAAGTAAAAATCACTATTTGCGCTTGTTATAACAATACTATCCCTTGTTCCATAGCTATACACCGATTTAGTTCCTGAAAAAGTTACAACTTCTACAGGCCCAGTTTTCTCTATAAAGTTATAGTCTAATTTATTAACCTGATGTTTTAATTGACTTCCTATAACAGGCTTTAAAACGTACACTACATTTTCAGATCCATCAAAGTTTTCAATTTTAATATTACAGCCAAGGAGATCATCAACTTGTAAATTAGACATCGAAAGTTTATTAATCCCAGCAGTTAATGTATATTTCGAATTATGATTAATATCTAATTCAGACGCCCCATCATCGTTTTTAGAACACGCCGTTAAAAGAAGAATAACAGCAATAATATAGTAGTAAGTTTTCATAAAATTGAAGGTTTGGTTGATTGGTACAACTAATATACGTTCAAGATTACAATTTGGATTACACAGATGTAGGAATTTTATTAAAAAAATTAACGATCTCATTTTTAAACACAAAAAAAGGGTTATACTACAAATAGTATAACCCCCTTTAATTCCCTGTGTTCTTAACGTTAATCTGCCAGCACAATAATTTTATTATCTTTCATCTCTATAGTACCGCTACTTATTGGTAAAACGGTTTCTCCGTTAGAACCTTTAGAGAATTTATCCTCAAAAGCTTCATCTACAACTATATTTCCTTGAATCTTTACGGTTCCTTTTTGTAATAATGATACAATTGGTGCGTGATTAGATAACATTTGAAAATCCCCATTAATACCAGGTACAATTACAGAAATAACTTCTCCTGCAAATAATGTAGCTTCTGGTGATACAATTTCTAAATACATAATTATAAAAGTATTAAGTAATTAATATTACGTGTTGATATAAACCAAACACGTAATATTATGTATTATTTATGCTTCAGCAAGCATTTTTTCTCCTGCCTCTATAGCTTCTTCAATAGTACCTTTAAGGTTAAATGCAGATTCTGGTAAGTGATCTAACTCACCATCCATAATCATATTAAATCCTTTAATAGTGTCTTTAATATCAACTAAAACACCTTTAAGACCTGTAAACTGCTCAGCTACGTGGAAAGGTTGAGATAAGAAACGTTGTACACGTCTTGCTCTACCTACAGCCATTTTATCTTCTTCAGATAATTCTTCCATACCTAGAATTGCAATAATATCTTGTAATTCTTTATAACGTTGCAATAACTCTTTTACACGTTGTGCACAAGAATAATGATCTTTTCCTAAAATTTCTGGAGCTAAGATTCTAGAAGTAGAATCTAAAGGATCTACCGCAGGATAAATACCTAATTCAGCAATTTTACGAGACAATACTGTAGTTGCATCTAAGTGAGCAAACGTTGTTGCCGGTGCTGGATCCGTTAAATCATCCGCAGGTACGTAAACCGCCTGTACAGATGTAATAGAACCTCTTTTTGTTGATGTAATACGTTCTTGCATTGCACCCATTTCTGTTGCTAATGTTGGTTGGTAACCTACTGCAGAAGGCATACGACCTAAAAGTGCAGATACCTCTGAACCAGCTTGTGTAAAACGGAAAATGTTATCTACAAAGAAAAGTACATCTTTACCTTGACCTTCACCTGCTCCATCACGGAAATATTCTGCAATAGTTAAACCAGATAATGCAACACGTGCACGTGCTCCAGGAGGCTCATTCATTTGTCCAAAAACAAATGTTGCTTTAGAGTCTTTCATTACTGATTTATCAACTTTAGATAAATCCCATCCGCCTTCTTCCATAGAATGCATAAAGTCATCACCGTATTTGATAATACCTGACTCTAACATCTCACGTAGTAAATCGTTACCCTCACGAGTACGCTCACCTACACCAGCAAATACAGAAAGTCCACCATGACCTTTTGCTATGTTATTAATTAATTCCTGAATCAATACTGTTTTACCTACACCAGCACCACCAAATAAACCAATTTTACCACCTTTTGCATAAGGCTCAATAAGGTCAATTACTTTGATACCCGTAAATAATACTTCTGTAGAAGTAGATAAGTCTTCGAATTTTGGTGCATCCCTATGGATTGGCAAACCATCTTTACCTGCTTTAGGTAAATTTCCAAGACCATCAATAGCATCTCCAATTACATTGAATAAACGTCCGTAAACGTCATCACCAACTGGCATTTGTATAGCGCTTCCTGTTGCAAAAACCTCTGCTCCACGGCTTAATCCATCAGAAGAATCCATAGAGATAGTTCTTACTGTGTTTTCACCAATGTGTGATTGTACTTCCAAAACCAAAAGTGATCCATCTGCTTTTTTAATTTCTAATGAATCGTAAATTTTTGGAAGATCTACCCCTGCTTGGAACTCCACATCTATAACTGGGCCAATAATTTGGGAAACTTTACCTGTAACTTTAGACATTGCTATCAGTATTTATTTATATATAATTTTTCGTTTTTCAAAAAACATAAAACTCTGCAATACAGACCCTACCTTTTTCAGGGTGCAAAGATAAGTTTTTCAAATTTAAATAAAAACTACTTTTTATTGTTTTTTTAACTTATTGAAAACCTTTTAATTCTTGCACTATATTAATAAAAAAAGCGCCTTAACTATTAAGGCGCTTTTTAAACTTATTTTAAAATTTATTTATTGTAATGCTGGAGAAAAATTTGTTGAAAAAACTGCTGCAGCAGCTAGTGTTTTAGACGCTACAAAGTTAGACCCATATGTTGCATCAATAGCCTCTAAAAATTTATTAGCCATAAGCGCATATCCTCTTGCTGTTAAATGTATCCCATCTAAACTAACCAAACCACCCACAACTAAATTTGTTGTCATTGTATACTCATCAAAGGTAATACCCGTTTCAGAAGCCTGAGAAAGAACAGAATTTAAATCTACTAATGCTAGTCCTTTTGCAGAAACTACCGAAGCAATTGTTGCATTGTATGCATCTGTTGCTGTGTTAATAGCTGCTAATTCACTCGGTATTAACACCCATTTGTCTTTTAACGGTACAGACACACCATTCACTTTTGTAGGATCACCATTAACCTCTGTTCCTATAAAAGATGACGCAGGCAGCACCAATAAATCTTCCGGAGTTGCCTGTCTATAACTTGGCAAACCAAATGCAGATAAATCTGTTAAATCTTCATCTTCAATAACCACTGCATTAGTTAATGACGGCATAAATTCTATTGTACGTGCATCAGCTTCATCTTGATCAATTTGACCTAACGAAACCATTGTTGACAAGCCTCCATTGTACTGTGCATAGCCATTATTTACTGCAGATGCCGTAGCAGCATCCATTGGCAATGGGTTATAAGGCACAGTTGTAAAGTGAGGTAATGTTGTTATATAAGGCACATTTGTTACTGCTCCTTTTGCTCCGTTTGCAGTTAAAGCATCTACAATAGTACTTAATGCATAATCAAAAGTAGCTGAAGGTGTTATTGCATTTGAATCATCTCCGCCAGAAGTTGCATATCCTAAAACATCGTTTCCTCCAATTTCTGATAATGTAAAAAATGTTGGATTTTGCGCTACAGTCATTTCTAACATACTAGCATCTGGAGTGCTCCCTGTCATCCTTACAAAATAAGGATTTGCCAAACCAGCAGACAAATTAGATATATTTCCGTATCCGTTTGCTAACAAATGAAAACTTTTAGCTCCAGGAACTCCCATATTCTGAAAAGGACCTGTTGGATTATTTAACAGCACATCTGTTGTAACTGTAACGGGCGCTTTAAGCGCTATCTCTAGCGGTACTGGACCTGCTCCACCAAAAACCAATCTTGGCTCTACAATTCTATTGCCGTTTAAAGCCAAACCACCAAAATTATCATTCGTTAAGGGTTGAGAAAAAGTTGAACTACCACCCGCATTTACAAACATTGTTGCTAATGTACTAGGAAATGACATCTGCTGACCTGCTTTAAACAAACCACCATCTGTATAACCAGCAGTAAAAGACGCGCCAACAGCGACAAAATTTGAAAAATCTACTGTACCCGCCGTTAATTCTGGTGTTGGAGTTTCAACCATCGTAGATGAATCGTCATCATCACTACAAGAAGAAAATGCTGCCATTGCGGCAATAAGCCATATATATTTAGTTTTCATATTAAAATCTTATAAATTATTAATTGTCCAAGAAAGGTAGTACTGAGATCCAACATAACCTGTACCAAAAGCAGTGAAGTATTCATCTCCTAACAAGTTAGATGCGCCAACTTTAAAGTTAGATTTTATACTTGGAACTGTAATATTAACCTGAGCATCTAACACGCTGTAAGAAGGTACTTGTCCGTCTCCAAATGAAGCCTCCCAAAAGTAAGAATCACTCCATCTGTATGCTACGTTAAATCCTATGTTTTCAAACAAGTCTGTTTTACCAAAACTAGCTTTAAACTTATGTTCAGGCGTATTAAAGTTTGTTTTAAAATCTGGATTTGCCTCTTTATCAAAATCTAATTTAGAGTATGTATAATTAGCACCTAAATCAAATCCTCCAAGAACTCTAGTATCTAAACCTAAAGTGGCTCCATAAGAATTTACATTTGCTTCTGAGTTTGTATATGTTTGGTACGCCTGGTAATCTCCGTTTGCAATTGCTATCATAGAAAGTCCATTATCACCAGCATCTCCATAAAATGTAGAAATTACAGTTTCATTAGATAAGAAATCCTTATAAACGTTATAATAACCACTTAAATCTATAACTACATGGTGTACTTTACCTCTATATCCTAATTCAAAAGAAGTTACCTGCTCTGGCTTAGCCAAGTTAGAGTTTGCTACTTTTAAATCTGCTGGGTTTCTAGATGCTCCAAACGCTTGTACTGAGCTTGCTAAATAAGAATTATTGTATGCACCGTCACCTGATTTCTCAATAGTTGCTGGCTGCCCATAATTATCTTGAGCCTCTTGGCTAATACCAAATGTTCTAACATCTCTTTCTAAGTTATCCTTAGCCCCTCCAATTAAAATAGCTCTACCAACATCTAAACCAATATATAAATCTTGCGTAGTTGGATTTCTAAACCCTGTTTGAAAAGATGCTCTAAGGTTGTGATTTTTGTTTTCTCCTAAAGTATAACCCGCAGCTAATCTTGGTGAAAAGAAACCATCAAACAATTCAGACTTATCATAACGTAAAGAACCAGTTAATTTTAAACGATCTTCTAATAATTTTTTCTGCATTTGTGTATAAACACCAAATTCAGAATACTTAATAGGACCATCATTATCTGTATAAATAGTACCAGAAGAATTTAATTCGTATGTTCTAGTTGAACCACCGATTTGCACTTCTGCAAATTTTAAATTATCCCCAAAGTTATAATTTGCATCTGCATGGTAAATCTTAGAATTATCTTGAAATTTAGAACCAGAAGAAAGATCTGGATCATTAATACTTTTTTCATAAGCTGCTTGAAACTCTGGTGTGCCCGGCAAGTACCTTCCACTTTCTGCCTGAGCTCTAGCCGCTGAATGTGCCTGATCTGATGTTGCTCCACCTAATGTATTTAATACATATGTACCAACATATTCTCCAAACCATTGCTTATCGGGTTTCCAAGCTCTATTTATATTGATACCCGTAAATACCATATCATAAGAATCACCTGCTTTATCCTCAGTCATGTAACCTCTTAAGAAAAAATTATCATTTTTAATTTCTATTTTATGCTGTTGCAAAAAGAAATCATCAATTGCGTATCTATTCGCTCCTTGATAAATTGTAGAACCAGAACCAACTTTACCTACATAAGATATTTCAAAGTCATTTTCCCAAGGCCTAAAATAAAGACCCCAATCTGCTTTAATACTTTCTGCGTTGTAATCCGTTAGATATTTTTCACTATAACCTGTTCTACTAACATTTACACTTGGCACCAAAGCTTCAGCTCCGGCAGGTATAATAGTATTCCCTGTTAAAGGATTAATCGTTTTTGAAAGTATTTGCGCAACACTGTACATATTCTGACTTACTTCATCACCATATACGTTTACACCATCATAATCTAAATCATCTCTAGTTAAACCACGAAATAATTTGTCCGTCTCATTATCAGCACCCCAATCTGTTCCTTTTAAGTAACCAAAATTTACTTTACCAGCAAATTTCTCACTAAACTTATGAGCAGCTCTAATACCAAAATCTGTATATGTATTATCTCCTGAAACTTCTTGAGAGGTTACTCCTCTTTTCATATATGAGCTTATACCCTGAAAATCAAAAGGACTCTTACTCCTCATAAATAAAATTCCATTAAATGCATTAGCTCCATATAAAGCCGATGCAGCACCAGGTAATAATTCAACACTTAAAACATCCGTTTCTGTCATTCCCAAAAGGTTCCCCAATGGAAAGTTTAATGCAGGAGCGGCATTATCCATTTGATCTACCATTTGCATAAATCTAGTATTTGCAAACGTTGCAAACCCCCTAGTATTAATAGATTTAAAGGTTAAACTATTTGTATTAATATCTACCCCTTTAAGGTTTTCTAAACCATCGTAAAAATCTGATGATGCTGTATTCCGAATATCTTTTAACCCAAAACGCTCTACAGACACAGGAGATTCAAAAATACGCTCCGGCGTTCTAGAAGCAGAAATTACAATTTCTCCTAATTGTGTTGCCTCTTCATTTAATGTTATTGTTAATGTTTGATTATTTGACGTTACATTCACAGTTGAAGATGAATAACCAATGCTCGTAATTTTTAATTTAAATGGAGGAACTTCTGACGTGGTTAACGTAAAAATTCCATCAAAATTAGCTACTACACCTTCTGCTTTTCCAACAATTACCACATTGGCAGAAGATACTGGCTGATCATTTTGATCAACAACCTTTCCTTTTATAGTTGTCTGAGAATACCCCAAAACTCCGAAAATAAGGAAAGAAAAAAGAATTATTTTTCTCATTCTAGTATTGAATTAAGTTAGTTTTGATGTGAAGTTATATTTTTTTTTGATTTTAACAACTATTAACAGTAATAAATTATGCGTGCATAGTATATTTTTAACATAAATACCACTATAAATTTAAATATACACTAAAAATTATACGTTATTTTTAGTAAAATGAAACAATTTCAACTATCATAACCCTCTTCCAACGACATAAAAAGATTTAATAATTTAAAAATTAGCTTACTTTTAACATTACACTGCCTCTTCTTAGTCTTAAGTTCAAAAAACAGTTAACATATTACGTATAACAACAAATAGTACCTTAATTACTAGATAATCCATATTCTATTTAGAGTAAACTCTACTTTTAAAGCAAGTTAGTACCTCTAATACCCCTACAAAATAGATATTCTAATGCTGTATACTAGCCTATATAAATATAACTAAACCAAGTTTGGATACTCCTTTCTAAATAAAAAAAGGCCTAGAGTATATCTAGGCCTTTTTTTTGTTTCTGTGTGTGTGTTTCTGTTAGTGTTTCTATAGATTACCACCTATAAATCTACACTAATATTTAAATTTAGGGTATAAAAAAAGCCCTTATCGTTAGATAAGGGCTTTTGAAAAAAGGCGACGGCCTACTCTCCCACCTAGTGGCAGTA
>NZ_JAMCOJ010000024.1 GCF_023476645.1 Cellulophaga sp. 20_2_10 | reverse complement strand
AATAAAAAACAAACAAAAAGTTTTAGCTTAGTCCGAAGTCGGAAACGAAAAGGTTTCCTTAGTTCCGCACTAATCATAGCTGAAACGTTAGCAGAAAGCAAAAAAAAATACCCTATGACTATAAATTTATATAAATGTTTTATTGCTTCTCCAGGTGATACTCAAAATGAAAGAGATATTTGTGATACAGTATTCGCTAAATTAAATAAGACAATAGGAAATCAATTAAACTTTAGAATTGAATCAAAAAAATGGGAGAATGATGCTAGACCAAGTTTCGGTCAAGATGGACAAGCTATAATAAATGAACAGTTATTAAATGAATATGACTTATTTGTTGGTATCATGTGGAATAAGTTTGGAACAGCTACACCAAGAGCAGGTTCAGGAACTGAAGAAGAATTTTTACATGCCTATAAACGTCATATAAATCAAGAAGATGTTGAAATATTATTTTATTTCAATCAAGAAAATGCCGAAATAGATTCTTTAGATTTAGAACAAGTTCAAAAAGTTAGAGATTTTAAAAGAAAAGTTTCCGATTTAGGAGGTCTATATAATCAATTTAGAGGAACTAATGAATTTGAAGAAAATTTATATAACCATTTATATTCATATTTTGTAAGTAAATTAAGTCCTAAACACGATAATATAGAACTTAAAATAGAATCCGAAAAACTTAAACAACTTGCATTAAAAGAATCCGTTACGCAATTACTTAAAAATAGATTTAATGAAGCATTATGTATGTTTTCAGGGCAACCAATCATATGGGTTCCTCCAATATTAAGTGATACAAATGACATTTCACATAATTCTGATGAAAATTTCAAATCAAAAATAGATTTAGAGGATATTATTAAAACTCCAAAATCTACTGTTATTAAATCACCACCGCAATTTGGCTTAACCTGCCTTTCACATTACTTTATAAAAGAAGCTTGGGAAAGAGATTGCACTTGGGTATATCTAGATGCACAAAAAACAAAAAGAAACTCTATTACTAATTGTATCAAAAAAGAATTGTTAAGCTTAAATATTCAAAATAATAAAATTGATTGTATCATTTTAGATTCTTGGATTAATACTGATCACGGAGCTAATAAATTACTTAAAAACCTCTGTAAAGAATTTAAAGACACTCCAATAATCGTCATGCAAACTATTGATGATTCAAAATTTAAAACAGAAAATAATCAAGAAAAAATTGATAGAGATTTTAATGTTCTTCACTTATTAGCTCTACCTAGAACAGAAATAAGAAACGTTGTGTCGGCTTATAATAATAAAATCCATATTGGGGATGAGAATGCCGTTTTAAATAAAGTTATTTCTGATTTAAATGTGCTAAACATCCATAGAACACCATCTAATTGTTTAACTCTTCTAAAAGTTTCTGAAAAGCATTTTGACGAAAGTCCCGTTAATAGAACAAAAATGTTAGAAATGGTTCTTTTTGTTTTATTTGATCTAGGAGAATTACCTACTTATAAAATAAAACCTGATTTAAAAGATTGTGAGTATGTATTAGGTAGATTCTGTGAGAAATTAATAAAAAATAATTTTTATCAGTTTACAAGAGAACACTTCTTGTCAGAAATTAATTTCTTTTGTAAAGAAAAGCTTATAGACTTAGAAGTATCAGTAGTGTTTGATATACTTTATGCAAACAGCATAATTATGAAAACAGAAACAGAATTTTCTTTTCGTGCATCCTATTGGATTTATTATTTCGGAGCAAAAAGAATGCATTCAAATAAAGAATTTTGCGATTATATTTTTAATGAAAAGAAATATGTTTCTTTTCCAGAAATAATAGAATTTTATACTGGAATAGACAGAAACAGAACAGATGCACTTGTGTTTTTAACAAATGATATTGAAACAACATGTAAAATTGTTGAAGATAAACTTGGTTTACCAAAAGAACTAAATCCTTTTAAATTAGCTGAATGGAAACCATCAGAAGACAGTATTAATAAAATGCAGGCAGAAATTAGTGAGGATGTACAAAATTCAAAACTTCCCGAATCTATTAAAGACCAACATGCTGACAGAGATTACAATCAATTGAAACCTTACAATCAAAGCATACAAACAATATTTGAAGAATATTCTCTAGTAGTCTTAATGCAAAAAATCAAAGCTTGTTCAAGGGCTTTAAGAAATAGTGATTATGCTGACCCAGATACTAAACGAAAAATGCTTAAAGCAATTACTCGCAGTTGGGAACAAATTTCAAAAGTTTTATTTGCCTTAACACCTGCTTTAGCGACTAGAGGAAGTGCTGCTTTTGCTGGTCAAGGATTCTATTTGGGCGATAATTTTGGAGATACAGTAGAAGAAAGAATCAATCGTATATTTCAAGCCAATCCAACTAATGTTGTTGGTTTTTTTAAGGATGATTTAATTTCAAGTAAAATTGGACCATTATTATTTGACAGTATATCATCAGAAGATAATGAATTAATAAAGCATCATTTAATACTTCTCTTAATTTTCACTCGACCGCGTAATTGGAAAAATGAGGTTGAAAAATATATAATAAGTATTTCAAAGAATTCATTTTATCTATTTGATACAGTAAACGCTTTAAGAGCAAAGTATCATTATGCAATAACAGACGAAACTGAGTCTAAAAACATTAGCTACTTATTAAAAATGGGATATGCTAAACATGAATATGGAGATAAAAAACCAGGGTTAAATAAAATAAGTAAGATTAAACTACCAAAAAGAGAAGCTGAGGAATAGTGCCATCTGCTAACAATGTATAAAAAACATAGGGCATATGTATTAACTTCAAAGTTCTGTGTTTATTTACAAAGTCCGCTAAATATAAAATTTGGCATTTAAGATAAAAATAAAGGCAAAATATTTATATTTAACTAAGTGATAAATCGAAACGAAAGTGCTTATTAACTGCCCTACGTTTCTTATACAAAACGTTAACAACAAGCAAAAATGAGACTACTAATATTATTTCTTCTTCTAACAAATATCTCATTTGGACAAACAAGTAATCGATTTGATAGGAATTTTGACTTTGAAAACGAGATAAAAAATGAAAATTTAATTGATTCTCTAAATTCATATGATTTTTCAAATATTTGGACAAAAACAAAAAACTCATTAATTCGAGGAATTATTGGGGAAGACCATCAACGAATTAAATTAAAACTGATTTCAATCACTAAAAAAACTAATAATCTTAACGAATATTTAGTTACAGGGAAATCTTCAGTAAAAGGAACAATTTGTGATTTTAGCGGAGTAATAACTCTCGTTACAATAAATAAAGTGAAAAAATTACACTTTGGTGTTGACGGCTACTATGCTGATAAAGGAATTAAATCACAAGGAATTTTAATTGCGAGTTATGAATTCAATGAAAATATTGAACAAAAATATAGTGGAACTTTTAAAGGTAAGCTTTACTCTAAATGGTATTTAAATTCTGAAAATAAAATAATTTATGATGACATTGAGTCTAATTCAGATAGCTATATGAACAATGCCTTTGTTGGTATTTGGAAAAGTTATAAAACCTTAAAAGAAAAAAAATGTAATTGGGCAGATTTTAGAATTCCTAATGCAAATCAAGATTTTGACATAGGAGCTGGAGAGTTTTCTCCAAATGAAAAATATCTTGATAAAGGTTGGGAGAATTACTCACAAGCTTGGATATATGGAGATAAAGAAGCTCAAGAAAAAGAAAGAAAAATGTGGTGGAAATAAGCCAGTTGTTAACACGGTGTAAAAAACATAGGGCGTTTGGGCTTAATTTAAAGGTTTAGGTTTCTTTATGAGGTCGCCAAATTTTCAATTTGGCATTTAGAAAAAAATAAAAGCAAAATATGTAAATTTGGCTTAGTGAGAATTCGAAAGACAGTGCTTATCCTCTGCCCTACATTCCTTACACTAACCGTTAGGCAATATTAAAAACAAACTATGACCGAAGAAACCAAACCGAAAGAATTGAATCAAGGAATGATTATAAAAGCATTAGATTATGCTTATGATAAGGCTATAAATGGAATTCCTGGTTTTGATTCTGCGCAAGAAATGGCGGAAAACTATATGAAAAACGGAGATGATTCTATAAATAACTGTAATTCGCTAATCAGATGGCAAAATACAAAAGCAGGCACTAGTGGATTTCTGACAGGTTTAGGTGGACTTATTACAATGCCGGTTGCTATTCCAGCTAATTTAGCAAGTGTTATGTATGTCCAAATTCGGATGATTGCTTCAATAGCATATATAGGAGGTTATGACTTAAAAGATGACAGAGTAAAGTCACTTGTTTATTTGTGTATGGCTGGAAATGGAGCTAAAGACATTTTAAAAGATATAGGGATTGTTGTTGGTCGTAAATTAAGTACACAAATGATAGCTAATATATCGGGAAAAACAATAACAGCAATTAATCAAAAAGTTGGATTTAGATTATTAACTAAATTTGGAGAAAAAGGAGCAATAAATTTAGGAAAAGCTGTACCAATTGTTGGTGGAATAATTGGTGGAACTTTCGATACTGTAACTACAAATATTATTGGAAATACCGCAAGAAAGACGTTTGTAGAAACCAAAAACATTGCCTAACATGGTGTAAAAAACATAGGGCGGATTGTGTTAGTTGTAAAGGTTTGGGTTTGTTTGCGAGGTCGCCAAATGTAAAATTTGGCGTTTACAAAAAATGATAAAAGCAAAATATTTATATTTGGCTTAGTGTCAAATCGTAAGAACATTGCTTATCCTCTGCCCTACGATTTTTTACACTTAACGTTGTAAAATATAACAAAAGATGACCGAAAAAGAAGCTAGAATAAATATCAGATATATCGGTGGTGAAGCAGACAACCACAGACTTGATTTATATAATGCAAGTACATCTTTATTAGGTATTTCAAAAGCTTTAGCTATAACAACTCAAGCTGTAATAACAAGAGGAAAAGATATTCGAGTAAAAGGTGCTAATATCCCTGATGTTGAATTTTACCTACATCCGCCTAAAAAAGGAAGTTTCATAGAGGTCATATCAGTTGTTTTTCAAGACCCAGCTGTTCAAGCTCTTGGAACAAGTGTCGTAGTTGCTGCTTTTTGGGATATGCTAGAATATTCTTGGAAAATTGCTACAGGAAAAGATGCTGTTCCAAAAACAAATACTGTTAAACGAATCGTAAAAGAGAACGAACTTATAACAGATGAATTAAAAGCTGTTTTAGAAGCACCATTACAACAAATACATAGACCTATAGATAATTTAGATTCAAAAATACAGATTATTAGACCAAGAGGAGGGAAAATTTTAGTCTTAGATAAAGAAACAAAAAATTATGTATACTCTAAAAATGATGGAGGCTTAAGAGAGGATATTTTAGGAAACGTAACCAAATATAATATAATAACAGGGTATGGTAGATTTTATATGGACGATGAGAAAAAAACACTACCTTTTAATATTGATAAAAACGAAATTAGTGTTGAACAAGAAGAAATTTTAAAATGGTCTTTATATAAAGCTTCAGTCTACGGAGGAGAAGGAAAAATATTCTTAAAAGCTCAAGTCATTAATGACAATATAGGTAATATAAAAAGATTTTTTGTAAAAGGCGCATATACAGATGATAAAGATAACGCACAAGTCGGTTAATATTTTTTATAAGATTATAAAAAGTCCTATAACTGCTATTTTCATTAGTTTAATAATTAGCTATTTTTTTTATGTTTTAAGTTCTAAAAACAAAGAACCTTTATATAATATTTCCGATTCGCAGTTAGTAGCACAAAATTTAAATGAATCTAACATTTCAATTAAATGGAAAGATTCGTTAATTAAAAATATTTATTCAATAAATATTAAAATTTGGAATAATGGTGATGACATAATTGATTATTCTGATTTCGTAGCAAACAAACCGCTTACATTGTACAATGAAGGAAAAGTTAAAATTTTAAAAATTTCATCAATAAAAAGTAGCAGACCTAATATTAAATTCAAACCTAAGATACTGAATGATTCAATTATCTTTTCATTATCAAACAAAGAGGCGTTGGAAAAAGGAGATGGAGAAATGTTTTCTGTATTATATTCAAATATAAATGAGGAAAAATGGATTTTGAAAAGTAGAATCAAAGGAGCAAAATATGGTTTTGGATTCCAAGAAGTATCTAGCCTAAATAGTAATAAAGGAAAAGTCACAACTTATATTACGGTAGTTTTAGTATTAATTATCATTCTTAGAATTTTCATTTCAATTTATAAGCATAAATCTGTGAATTTCAATAATTGGGAGTTAGTCTTTGTTCTCACATACTTTATAATAATTTACTTGATACCGTTTATTCAATCAGATGGAGAATTACTACTGTGGATGAAATAAAAAAATTACATTTTACAACAACGTATATAACTCATAGCTAATAAGCTGATTAATAGAATTTAAGGCATATTTGGAAAGTCGCCAAATTTTTAAATTTGACGATTTCCAATAAAAAAATAAATAGTAAAATTTAAAAATCTGGCTTGTGCTTAATCTGAAATTTGTTTTCTAATTTACACGCTACGAGCCATATACAAAACCGTTAGCCACAAGGCAAAAACCAATCTGAACGAATAAAAAAAATGGAGAAAAACTATTTTCTTTTAGAAGACAAAAAAAAAGAGATTGAATCCAAATTTTTAATCAAAAACGGTTGGTTAAAAATATATGAAAACGACTCTAACAATTTTGATGATACTGCCGGAGTTTACTGTTGTTTAATAGCAAATGACAAAATTGAAAAATACAATGAGGATTACAAATGGCCACTTTCTTTTGGAAGTGAAGGAAAACCTTCTGTTTATGGAGATAACTCTTATAAAACCAATGAAGAAGATGGATTAGAGCCTTTTTTATTCTATAAAAACTTTTTATTGCAAGAGACATCAATTAAATATTTAGATGTTGCAGAAGAATTTGTTCTCTACTTTCGACTATACGAAAAAGGAAATGACAAACAAAACCGAACCTTTTACTACGTAAGTGATTATGGAGAATTAGACGAAGTTTTAATTATCGAGCCAAAATTAATTAAAGTTAAAATTAAATATTTAAGAGAATATATTACAATGCGTGATATGAACTTTGTTGTTTGCTATGATTTTATGAGGTTGCTCAAAAACATTCCTTCAGATTGGAATATTAAGCATCAAGATGAGCTTATCAAAGAAAACGATTTTATTTATAATCATTTAATTAGAAACGTATCTAAAAAAACTCAAAGTTGGTTAATGGGTAAAGTTTTCATTAAACCAAATGAAACAAAAAAATCACATTTCGACATTGAGATCTCAAAAAACGAAAGCTACATAATTGAAATTGATGATGAAGGAGAATTAATTTATGAAGACTGCGCAGAAACTGATGGAAATCATTTTAAAGTAACCTATTTTAAAAAAGAGGTATTAAACAAATATTATAATGAGCCTAATAAATATCAAGTTGACGGTTTTAGCGTTGGTTCCAAATTCTTTAGATTAAAAATAGACAATAATGTAGATGAATATATTCCTGTTTTTCTTACCAATTTAAGAATGCTTCCAGAAATGGAACAACTTCATTGGAAACAATATAATATTCCACCTAAAGAAGGAATGAACATAAGTCGAACTTATTATAAAACAATGATAGAAGGCCAATGGGCAGAACAGCCTGAGGCAGTGGACTTATTATTCAAATCAAAATACGAAAGTTTTAATAAAAAGTGGGAAAAAAAATTTGGATGGAAATTATATAAACCATTATCAAAAACAGATGAACATTTATTTACGGCATTACATAAAATTACATCTAATAATGTCAAATCTTTTTGTGAACAAACTTTGACTATTGTAAAACTAACTATTGACAGACTAAATGAAAAAGAATTAGCAAAAGGGTTAAGTTTAGAATCAAAAATTCGAGGAATTGGAAAATTTGAGAAATTTTTAGAATCTAAAGAAATAAATATACCTAAAATGTTTGAGTTTTTAAGAAATCTTCAAAATTTAAGATCTGGTTTAATTGCTCATACATTTAGTGAATCAAATAAGGATTGTAAAAAGGCTCTTAAATATTTCGGAATTGAAAACGATAATTACACTAAGGTTTTGGAAGAAATATTCGTTAAATCGATATATACATTCAATACTTTAGAAACATATTTTGAACTGAACGAATAAAAGCCCAGTGGCTAACACCGTATATAATTTATTGCTGGTTCTAGCCTGCTTACGAAAACCCTCGCGGATTTTCTATTCGGTTTTTATTTGCTAAATTAGGTGCTTAAACACGCAACAAACCATATACAAACACGTTGTAACACATTTGACCAAACCAGGAAACATTGAGTAAATTAAAAAAATTAATAGACGAAATCACAGAGTTTGGAATTAACCCAAAAGTGGAATTGACCGACAAAAATGATGTCCTAAAAAAACTGTTAGTCGGAATTTACTCGGAATTTCTAAATGCAGAATTTGAATTTGACGAGGCAGACTATGAAAAAGAACCTGAATTTGATTATAAAGAAATACTTAAAAATGTAAAATCAAATTTTCAAAATTTTGGTTGGTACAGTTCAGTTTTAGACTCAAATAAAATGGAACCGAATATTGAAATCGGAATTGGAGATGAGTTAGACGATTTGACTGACATTATAAAAGATTTATTGGCTGTGAAATGGCGAATGGAGAATACGAGTCTAAATGATGCACTTTGGAATTTCGAGTTTTCTATGCGAACACACTCTGAACAACATTTAGTTGATTTATTAAAAAGACTGAAAGAACGAAGTGAATAAAAACAAATCAAATACATTTTTTGGAATTATCTAAAGCTCATAAAAAGAAAATTAAATGGACTTTAATAATGGCTATTTTTAGCCTAGTATTATTGCTTCTCGCACTTTTAGTTAATGAATTTAGGCACTTGTTTGGATATAGGAAAGGATATGCAGGGCATAATTTCAGTTTTAATTTTAGTTTCTTTCTCCCAATAACAGTTATTGCATTTGGACTTGGACTAGCAGTTATAGTAAGAACAATAAAAAATTGGAAAAGTTGGACTAACCTGAAAACGAAATGGTTATTAATTGGATTAGTATTTCCTGCAATTGGATTTTGGATATTTAATGTTTTTCGATTGATTTTAATATGAATAATTCAAAGAATGAAACGTGTTACAACACTGTATAAAAAACATAGGGCTTTTGTGCCAACCCCGAAGTTCTGTGCTTATTTACAAAGTCCGCTAAATATAAAAATTGGCATTTAAACGAAAAATAAAAGCAAAATATTTATATTTAGCTAAGTATTAAACCGAAACGTAAGTGCTTTTTAACCGCCCTACGATTTCTTATACTTAACGTTAGTAAATATTACAGTTGAAATTTAAAATATCGACTAGTAAGACAAATATTCTCTGAGTAATTGTAACTGAATAAAATTATGTTGTTGGACTTAACTCAGATGTTTATCAGGGTTGTTGGAGATCACTCAGACGGCATAATAGCTACAGAATAATCGGAAATGAATAAGTTTGTGGCTGTACTCCATTCCAATGTTTATCAGAACGGTGTTCGTTTTTACTCTGTTGGCAATAATAGAATGTAATACTCAGATGTATTTAGAGCGGTTGTACCCGAATAAAGAACATTTACTAACAACACCTATAATTAATGCGGGTTGGATTGTTTAATCGAATGGCTTGTGTATATTTATGCTGTCGCCAAATCTATTGGATTTGTCTTTTGAAAATAAAAATAAAAAACAAACAAAAAGTTTTAGCTTAGTCCGAAGTCGGAAACGAAAAGGTTTCCTTAGTTCCGCACTAATCATAGCTAAACCGTTAGCAGCAATAAACCAAAAAATATGAGAAAGAACATTACGTTTTTATTATTACTAACAATTTTATTTTCTTGTTCAAAAAAGCAAGATAATTTCTCAAAATATGAATGGTTAATTCATTACAAAGAGTATAATGAAGATTATAGTAAATCAACATCCCATCAAAAAGTTTTATTCAAAAATGATTCAATAGTTTGTTTTTCGGAAATTACTGGAAAATCAATGAAATTTCCGTTAATTAAAAAAGATAGTTTAATCATTTTCAAAGAACTATATACAATAACAAGAAAAGGAGAAAAAAAGAAAGACACTATAGTAACTGACACTTTACTATTCGATTTTAAAAAATTATTTGACAAACCATTATTAATAATTAAACCATTAAAATCTGAATACTATAATGTACTAACAACCTCAAAAAATAATATTGAACTAGAAGAAACTAATAACTTTTTATCACTCATTAATTTTAAAATTGGTGGAATGCAAATTGGTGACTCTATATCTATACAAAACTTTGAAAATATAAAAGACAAAAAAACCTATGATGACACAAATATTTTAGTAGGAAACCCTAAAGGAAACGAAAATATTGAAGCTCAAATTATTAATAAAAAATATATCTACAGTATTACTCAAAAAAATATAGCGAATAGTCAAATTGAGAATATAATTAAAGTAGTTAATGAAAAGATTAAAATAAATCCAGATACCATCAAGAAAAGTAAACCTTTCTATACAGAAGGCTACAGGTGGAATTCAAAAGGAATTGAAGTAGAATTGAAAAAAGACGATATTTATCAATATTATATGGACAAAGCAGAAGAGATAACTAAAAGTGACTTTGGAAGTCAAATGCGTAAATCTACTTATATCAAAATGGCTACTAAAGAAATTGGAAATGGTAAATATTATGAATTAGAATATAACAATGAATTAGTACAGAATATATTGAGAATAATAGGAAATAAAACAACACAATCATCAATTATTGAATAAATTACTGCTGCTAACACCGTATATAATTTATTGCTGGCTTCTCGCCTACTTACGAAAGTCCTCGCGGACTTTCTTGGTCGGTAATTATTTACTAAATTAGTTCCTTGAAACACGCAACAAACCATATACAACAACGTTGGCAATAATTATGAATCATATCAAATACTTAATTCTTTTAGTTCTTATTGGAACCT